>NZ_JAJONE010000001.1:3495000-4865854 GCF_024700075.1 Hymenobacter sp. J193 | reverse complement strand
AGCGCACGGGTTTCAGCTCGGCGCGCTCCAGTTCCAGGAGCCCAAACGTTTGGTTGTGGATGCGCACCCGGTCGTGGCTGTGCATGAGGCGGCCGTCAGGGCTATGCAGGTCCGGGGCACGGGGGCGCGCGGGCGAAGCGGGAATTTCCGGCTCGGGCATAAGCACGTATAGGCCCCGGCTGGGCAGTGCTGGTCGTTGTCCAGCGTGGCGGAGTGCCGCCTGAGCCAACCGGGGCCGAATACATTAGTTGTTTACTTTCAGCAGCTCTACGTCGAAGATGAGTGCAGGAGTCGGGGCCGATGTGTCGCGGCCGGGCTGCGCTTGCCGTAGGCCAGATCCGAGGAATGTACAGGCGCCACTTCGAGCCTTCGGCATCAGCTGTTGCTTTCGGTCCAGCCCGCAATTACCTGGTTCACGCCGAACGTGGCCGGCTGCCCACGCTGATACGAGGAGTCGAACACGCGGCCGTTGATGAGCGTGCCGTGCTAGTGCGTGGTCACTTCAGAGCGGGGGCCGGGTTTCTCGCCCGCGCCCTCAGTCAGCACTCTGTACTGCAGGCCGCTGGTCAGGTGGTGATGCCCGGCTTGTTCTGGTTTTTCGGCGAGGAAGGCTTCGCCTTCGGCTTTGTTGTTTTGCATGGCAGTGGGTCTTGGTGGTCTTCTTCCTCTTTCTTCGCCGCCGCCAAACTGGGCCTGTAGCTGCTGCATGGCGGCCTGAATTTGCTCAGGGCTGAGCTGGCTGGGTTGGCCGGCCAGGGCACCCTTCATACTGGCAGCCAGCACGTCGATGTCCAGGTCGAGGCCCTGCTCTGCGAAGTTGCGGGCCATAATACGCCCGATGATGTAGAGCTGACGGTTTACTCTTTCTGGCCGGTCAGGTCCATAGAATCAATGGTTTGCGGACACGTGGCCGCCTGCGGTTTGCCGGCCGGCCGTGCCCCGATAGAAAAGAATATAAACGGCAAGCTCCGCGTGAGCTTCCTGGCGGTGAAGTACCGAAAACCGGTCGGAATAGATACGGTTTTTTCGGGCGTCAGGGGTAAGTAGCTGAAAGCGAAGCCGGGTTTGCTTGCCCCCGAACGCAACAAACCCCGCCCGAAGGCGAGGGTTTGCGGTATTCAACCGAAAAAGTGCTTAGCAGAAGTGAAGCTCTTCCTCGTCGCGCAGGTCAAAAACAGGTTCAGGTCGCGCACATGGGCGGCCAGCAGGCTCAGCGACCCAAGGCCCCCCAGCAGCAACAGCGAAGAAACGGCAGCAGTGCTCTTTTTCATGGTAAATAAGGTAGGATGAAGCAAATCAGTTTGTTGACTGCAAAGATACTACGCAATGTTTGAAAATATGTTATGCAAGCATACTTAATTTCGGGGTCGTACTGATAAATAAATCCTGATTAATGCAAAACCCAATACGGGCAGGAACAGCCCACTTCCGGCAGGCTATGGAACCTGCTCTACCTCCACCCGGCGGTTGCGGGCATCGGGGGAAGCATAGAGCGGGCGGGTGTCGCCGTAGCCGATGGTGCTGAGGCGCTCGGCCGCTACGCCGGCACTTATGAGGTAGCTTTTCACCGCTTGGCCCGCTGCTCTGAGAGCAGCTGGTTTTTCTGCGGCTCGCCCACGCGGTCGGTGTGGCCCGCAATGCGCAGCCGCAACGTCGGGCGGGCTTTCAGCTCCGAGGCCAGGGCGTTGAGGGGCCGGTAGCCCTTCGGGCAGCAGCTCGGCCGTGCCCAGGCGAAACAACACGGTGGGTAGCACCACGGGCGTCGGAGAAAGCACCTGGGGCAGGGTATCTGAGCCGCGGTGCGGGCGGTATCGAGCGGCGGCAGAATGGAGGTACGTCTGGCCGTATCCAGCGGCGGCAGGGCGGGGGTGGGCCGGGCAGCTACGGGCGGAGGGCCGGGGCGCGGGCGGGCTGCCCGCCACCTGAACCGTAATGGGCACTACGGCGCTTTCCCGGCTGGGGTAATAGCCTTGGGTGAGGTAGTACGTGGTGGTTTTGCTGGAGCCGGGTGCGGTACGTATTGCCCGTCGCCACGGGTTTCTGCAGCTCGGGGTCCGCATACCAGCGCACACTGCGGCCTGATACTCGGATAGTGGTTTCGACCCCGGCCGCGACTTTCGCCGCCGATTTCAGCTTAACCCGGTACAGGGTAAAGACGCCCACGTCGCAGTCACCGACGGGGCGGTAGGTGGCCTGACCGGTGAGCTTTTCCTGGGCCGGGTCGTAGGAGAAGGTGATGGCGCCGTCGCACCAGTAAGTGAAAGGCGTGCTGCCGGTTTCATCGAGCTTGCGCACGTGCTTCAGCAGAAACCCTTTGGCCGTGGGCGTGCCCTGAATCTGAAAAGTGACAGACGTGCCCGCCTGCCCGCCCACTTCCTGGTAGAGAATGCCGAACAAGCCGTTGCCGCTGCTTTTCTGGAGCCGCAACACTGTCGGCCATACCTGTTGGCCTTCACCGGTATCGGTTTCCACGCCCCGCCATATTCCCGCCAACGACTGCGCTTGCACGGCTCCCGCCAGCAGCAGCGCCACGATAGTAAGCCAAATGCTGCGTTTCATAGGGCGAAAATACACGGGGCCGGTGGTATTTGTAAAGCCAAGACCAGTAACACCCAAAGATGAATGCAGGGCGAACTGTATAGGATGCGTCTCTGCGCCGGTAGCTTCGTGCCGGGGTGCCAGCTAGACCTTTTGCACTATAGACTAATCCTGCCGCGCCCGGTTCATAATGCGCTTTTCCCAGCGTTTGCGCTTGGGTGCGATGTAGCCGCGCAGGTGCTTTTCCATGACCAGCACAGCGCAGGGTGCGGCGGCGGTGGCCCCGAAGCCGGCATTTTCGAGGTACACGGCCACAGCTATTTTGGGGTGGTCGGCGGGGGCAAACCCAACGAAGGCCGCGTGGTCGTCGCCCTCGTCGTTTTCCACGGTGCCGGTTTTGCCCGCTACCGTGATGCCTACGTCGGCGAGACTGGAGGCATCGGCGGTGCCACCGCGCTGCATCACGGCTATCATACCAGGAATGAGGGCAGCGAAGTTGGTGCTGTCGATGAGCGTACGGTGCTTTCTGGTGAAGCGAGCCAGCGGGCCGCCCGCTCCGATGCCGCGCACCAGGTGGGGCGGGTAGTACCAGCCTCGGTTGGCAATGATGGCGGCCATGTTGGCCATCTGCAGGCCCGTGAGGTTGATTTCGCCTTGCCCGATGCTAAGCGAGTAGATGGAGCGGTAGGTCCAGGCGCGGGTACGGCGGGCTTTGTCGTAGTAGGCGGGGGTGGGCAGAAAGCCGGGCGCCTCGCGGGGCACATCCACGCCCAGCACCGAATCGAGGCCGAAGGAGCGGGCGTAGCGGCGCCACTGGGCCAGGTTGAGGTGGCGGGCCGCTACGGTATCCTGCACCAGCGAGTCGGGCACGTGGTTGATGACGTTCTGCAGCACCTGGTAGAAGTAGGGGTTGCAGCTGTACTTGAGGCCGGCGGTGAGGCTGCTGGCTTTGGGGTGGTCGTGCACGCAGCTCACCAACGACTGGTCGCAGCGGAAGCCGGTGCCAGGGCGAATAGCGCCCAGCTGCAGGGCAATGGCGGCATTCACCAGCTTGAAAACCGAGCCGGGCGGGTTGGCCAGCATGGCGGGGCGGTTCAGCAAAGGCATGTCCTCGTGCTCCAGCAACTCGGCCCGTACCCCGGCCTGGTCGGGGGAGGTGATGGTGGCGGCCGGGTACACCGGGGCCGACACGTAAGCCAGGATTTCGCCCGTGCGTGGGTCGAGGGCCACGAGGTAGCCGCGGCGGCCCCCGAGCAGCTTTTCGGCGTAGGCCTGCAGCTTCACATCGAGGGTGAGGTGCAGGTCCTGGCCCTGCTGGAACAAGGTGTCTTTGGCCCAGCTGCCGTGCTGGCGGCCCTGCTTATCTACTAAGGGATGCAGGTAGCCGCGGTGGCCGTTGAGCAGGCCGTTGTAATACGTTTCCAGTCCCCCGTTGCGCAGGCGGTAGAAGCGGCCGCGACTGGTGCGCCGGGCCTGGCGCAGGAAGGGCTGGGCCTCGGCGTAGGTATAGCCCAGTACCGGGGCGCCCGCCGGGGTGGTATACACGCGCTGGCGGCGCTGACTTAGCGTGAGCATGGGCCAGGCGGCGCTGTCCTGGCGCACCCGGGCCACCTCGGCAGCAGTGAGGCGGAGCTGCACCCCATTGCTGGGGCGGGCCCCGGTATAGGGCAGGGCCTCCCGTATACGGCGGCGCACGGTGGTGGAGTCCCAGCCTAGCAGCAAACCCAGCTTCAGCGTATCGAGCGGGGGGCGGCGCGGCAGCTGCAGCAGAAACTGCAGGCGGGTGGCTACCAGCACGGAGTCGTTCCGGTCGAGGAGGCGGGCCCGCTGAGGCTCCTGGGGCAGCACCACGCGTCGGGCCGTATAGCGCACGCGCACGTCCTGGTCTTGAGTGGATACTTCGGCTGACTGGTCGGGGGAGGAGCACGCCGCTAGCCCTACTAGCAGAGCCAATAGCCGCATTCTACCCCAAGTGAAAGCCGTACGCATGGGGTAAAGCTAGGCAATTGCGGGAAGTAGGAGCTGGACTTTTCGATGAAGCCAGGTGGCAGCCACTCCAACAAAGCGGGTGCGGCTCTCAGTTTTGCGACGGAACGCCCCCCTGCGCGGGGTGTTGGCGGAGACGGCCGGGCTACGGCGCGGTGAGGTCGAGCAGGCGGCGGTGGTAGTTGATCTGGCCCAGATGATAGGCAAGGTGCGTGGTCAGATGAACCAGCAGGTATTCGGTGGAGGTCTTCTGCTCGAACACCAGCAGGGGATACTCCTGGGTTAGCACCTCAGGGCTTAGCGTGCGCAACGATGCATCCACGATGTCGCGCGTTTCGGCCACCTTCTCCAGCAGCTCCTGACGAGGTACGTTCTTAAGGGAGAATTCCAGCCCCGGTGCCGGGTGTACGCCACGCCGCCCAATTCGGCCCCGATATAGGTTCGTAGGTTGCCGACGAGGTGCAGGCTGAGGTTTCCGGCCGAGTTGGCAATACCCTTTTCGACGTGCCAGATGGTTTCTTCGTCCCGGTACTGGGTGAGTTCCTGTAGTACCCGGTTCAGGTCGCGACGGAAAAGCAGGCGGAGGGTATCGGGTAGCATGCAGTCAGGAAAGGCTGGAGTGAAGCAATGAAATAACAAGCCGGATAGAATTGGCAGATGCGAACCGGGCCACTTCCCGCGAGAGAGGTGGCCCGGTTCGCATGTTCAGCGGCAGCGTTGCTGGTAACCGGGGGCTGTTACAGCCCCGTCAGCCGCGCTACACCAGCACCATGCTCAACCCCAGCGCGCCCACCAGCCCGGCGCCAATAATAAGGGTGTAGAGGCCGAGCAGGAAAACGAATTTGACCGCCGTTTTCAGCCAGTTCTGCTGGTAGGTTCGGTGCAGGGCCAGGGCCAGGTACAGGGCTAGCAGGGGCAGCACCACCAGCACAATCTCGGAAGGCAAGTGCGCAAACAAGCTGAGCGCCATGGTCAGTGAAAAGAGCAGGAAGGCAAAGCAGTGCACGTGAATGGCAAACATCAGGTGAGCCAGGTAGTACTGCTTCCGCCGTACGTACAGCAGCTTCAGCAGGAGGGCAAACACGGGCATGAGCACGAACATCATCAGGGAAATGCCGCGTACAAACTGATGGGAAATATCCTGCTCCGACGACTGCATAATCTGCCGGCCCTGCCGCGCCGCAAAACGTGCCCAGGCCGAAGGTTCCTGGCCGTGGCGGCGGAGCAGGGCGTCCAGCTGGGCCGACGAATACTCCGGTAGCTCCCGCCACTCCTGCGGGGTGTAGAGCACGCCGTTCCACCGGCGGTAGTCCAGGGTGTCGCTGTTCACATCCGTATTCACAATACCGTTGAGCACCGACACGTGCTGACTGTTGCGCAGCACCCGCTTCACCTGGGCCGAATCGGCGGTGGACAGCTTGCCTGCCAGGCGGATAGAGTCGGCCCGGAACTGGATGCTGGCCTGCCGGATCCGTTGGCCCATGGTGCGCGCTTCGCCGTGCTCCGGGGCGTGCATGGCCACCGAGAGCAGCAGGAAAAACACGAAGCTAATGAACACATACAGCCGCACGGGCGGCACGTAGGCCACGCGCTTGCCTTCCCAGAAATGCCGCGTGAGGGCGCCCGGCTTAAACAGCAGCTGCCGCAGGGTGCGAAATACCTTGCCGTCGAAGTGGAAAAGACCTTCGAGCACTTCCTCGGCTACGTGCCCGAAGGAGAGGTCGAGCGGATGGTTTTGCTGGCCGCAGTCGGGGCAGTAGTTTTCGGCGGCCTTGAAATCGTGGCCGCAATTGGCGCAGGAGGGTAGCTTATGGGCGGAGTGCGCCATTGCAGAGAGAGAGGTAAGGAAGTCGGTGCGGTAGGGCGGCGCAAAGTAAGCATCCGTCCACCGGTTTCAAGCCGTGCGCAAAGACTGGGCTACTCCTCGGTATCAGCCGGTGCTTTGGGGCCGCCCCCGAACATGAGTGCCATGGCTTGCACGCCAATCTGCATAGCGTCTTTGGCATAATCGAGAACGGGCGCCGTGGTAGCTACTTTCAGCTCCTGGTCGGTGACGGGCCGGACCTGCACCGTGGCAAACTCATACCGCAGCTGCTGCTTGCGCTCCTTATCGAAGTACACCACCAGCCGGGTGATGCCGTGGGCCTGGTTGACGTACACCGGGTGGGCAAAATTCAGGCTCTGCGGAATCTGGGGGAAGTCCACACATCCAGGGCTACGGGCTTGCTCGCCAACTGACCGGGACCATCCGGCTTGGCTCCTTCGGCGCCGGGCTTGAGCGTGTACGTTGTTTTCTGGCTGGGGTAGCCCGCTACCAGCACCGTCTCGGGGGTGGTGCGTAGGGTGTAGTCCACATCCGTCACGACAATGCTCTGCCAGGTTTTTTCCACTGAGGCGGCATCGTAGGTGTAGTTTACGTTCTGGGGCGTCGACTGCGAAGCCATCCGCAGCAAGCCTTTGTTGGTGGCGAGGTTGAAATAGTTTTCGAGATGGTAGGTGAGAGCATCGGTGGTGGCGCGGGCTTCCTTGCCCCGGCAGTAGATGGTGCCCTTGCGCGGCAGCAGCATGGCTCCAATGGTCATAGCCGGGCTGAGGTTGGCCGCCGCGGCTAGCAGCTGCTGTTGCTCCGCCGCCGTGAGGCGCCCGGCCAGCTGCTGCAGCTGCGCCTGGATGTTGCCCTTGGCCGGATCTACTTGGCTGAGCAGCTTATCATACGGGTTGCCGGGCAACGATACCCGGGTGGTAATAACGCCCTGGGTGAAAGCAGGCACCGGGTCGGAGGGAGCAGTAGGTTCGAGCTGTAGCCCGCGGCCGCCAGCAGCACCGTGAACGGAAGAAGAGACCAGGCAAACGAGCGAGTAAGGCGCATAGGGGAGATGATAGGTTCTGATACCCCAAAACTATAGATAAAATCAAGGTATAATCCCCTAGCCTGTGTCTCCTTCCGGTTATGTGTCTCCTTCTGGTTAGCGGTGTCTGGCGCGACTCGGGCGGCAAGGCCCGCAATGACCTGCTCTTCGCTCTCATGGATGAGATGCGCCAGCCTGATGCCGACATAGGCGGACTATTCAGCTCAGCGTAATCACCACTTTGCCCTTGGCTCGGCCGGTTTCCAGGTAGTCCAGCGCCTCTTTAGTAGCTTCAAACGGGAATGTGCGGTCTACCACCGGGCGCATGATGCTGGCGTCCAGCAGCGCACCAAGCTCGCGCAGCTGCGCGCCGCTGGGGTGCATAAGAAAGAAGGAATAGCTGGCCTGGTGCTTTTTGGCGAGCCGACGGACGCGGAAGCTGAGCACCCCCATCACCTGCTGCAACAGCCAGTTCATGCCCTGGTCTTTGGCAAACTGTGGGTCGGGCGGCCCGGCCACGGACACGACTTTGCCGCCGGCTTTCAACACCTGGAAAGACTTATCCAGGGCTTCCCCGCCCAGCGTGTCGAGCACGAGGTCGTAGCCCTCCAGCACATTTTCAAATGCCTCCTTTTTGTAGTCGATAACCCGGTCGGCGCCCAGCTGCTGTACCCACTCCACGTTGGCGGTGCTCGTGGTGGTAGCCACGAAAGCCCCCCAGTGCTTCGCCAGCTGAATGGCTACCGTGCCTACGCCGCCCGAGCCGGCGTGAATGAGCACCCGTTGCCCGGGTTGCAGCTGGCCCACGTCGCGCAGTGTTTGCCAGGCCGTGAGGGCCACCAGCGGCAGGGACGCAGCCTCTTCCATAGTGTGGCTGGCAGGTTTGGGGGCCACGGCGGCCTCTTTTACGGCCACGTATTCGGCAAAAGCGCCCATGCGGTCTGTGTCGACGCGGGCGTATACCTCGTCGCCGGGCTTAAACTGCGTCACCTTCGCCCCAACCCGCGTCACTACGCCGGCCACGTCGTTGCCCAGAATGTGGGGGGAAGCGCAGCGGCAGCACTTGTTTGAGCTGCCCGTCCCGAATTTTGAAATCCACCGGATTGACGCTGGCTGCTTTGACCTGAATCAGCACATCCTCCGCGTTGACGAGCGGCTCCGGCATGTCGGCCGCCTGTATCTCCTGGTTGTTGCCGTAACGCGTTAGTACAAATGCCTTCATGGGGTAGGTAGCTAAGGTGATGCCCGGCTGGCGGACGCCGGATGACGCTCCCCAAGGTAGGAGAAAAGCCTTAGCTCCCAGCCTATAGGCCCGCGCTCCAGCGTCCCGCCGCCGTTGCCGAAACGTATAGGGGCGCGTAGCAGAACCCGGCCCTGGCCGTGAGCGAATCCGCCGCCGCCCAGGCCACTGAAGTTACCACCCGCTACGCCCAGGTGGCCGGGGCGCGGGGCGGCACCGCCAAGCGCACCCAAAACCTGACGGACGCCGCCAAAAAGGCAAAAAATGAGTTGCTGGAGCTGCTGCCGGCTCTGCTGGGCCCGCTCAGCCGCATTGCCACCCGCCTGCCCGACAACGACCTGCTGGCCTCGGCCACGCTCAGCAGCAAGCAGCTGCGCAAGCTCCGCCCCCTGGCCTTTGCGGGGGTAGTGAAGGCCATCCTCGACAGCGCCGCCCGCGCCGACGTAGCGCCCCTGCTTTCCAAGCAGGGCCTCACTGCCACGGCCCTCAAGCCCCTGCGCGACGCCCTCACGGCCTTCCAGCAAGCCCAGCCCGCCACCCGCCACACCATCAACGAGCGGGTAGTAGCCGGGGCCGCCCTCGAAGACCTGCTCGCCGCCCTCATGGACGAAGTGCGCCAGCTCGATGCCGACATGAAAGCCTTCAAGCTGCTCAACCGCCCGCTGTACGAAGGCTATGCGCAAGCCCGCAAGCTGGTGACGACGGGTGGGAAAGGCGGCAGTGAAGAGTTGAAGTAGATTGGAAAACTGGCGCGAGTATAGGCGCAGCCGTAACTCGTGACCAGCCATGAGGTAGAGGTTGTACCTCCACTGCCGCGCCAGCGGCAAACCGGAACCGCGCCGCCTGGAGTAATCCGGGCGGCGCGGTTGTCTTTCTTGCGAGTGAGTACATCCTCCCAGCATGAACTGGCACAAGTTACAGCGGCACCTAAACTCGCGCCAGTACATACTACTCTATCAATAGAATATCAATCATGCCGGGCTGGCCGGCATAGTCGCGGGCACTGCTATACAGAAAATCTTCGGGCACATCCACGAAGCCAGCTACCACCGGGTTGCGGTGCAGGTAGTCAAGGCGCTGGCGGCGTAGTTCGTTGGAGTGCAGTTCTATCGGGTGGCTGTCCTGTTGCCAGAACTGGTAGTGCTCGTTGTGGGCATTGCGCTGTCCGGCCCGCTCAAATAGCCACAGCATCCACTCCCGCCGGCTTTCCTGACCATTTTCCTCAATAGCCTTGAGGATAGATTTGGACGTGTGACGCTTCAAATCGCGCAGAGTAGCCGAGAGGTTGGCGGTTTCACTGCTGATAATGAGGTGGGCGTGGTTGGTCATCAGGCACCAGGCGTAAATCTCCAGCCCTTTGTGCTGTTGGCAATAGCGCAGGCTATCCACGAAAATATCGTTGTATACCCGCCGCGTGAAAACGTCTATCCAATTGACGGTAGCAAAGCTGACAAAATACAGCTGCTGCGAATCCCGGATCTTATATTTCTCGCTCATAGCTTCAAGATGCACGACTGGCGCGAGTTTAGCGCAGCGTAACTCGTGACCAGCCATGCCGGGAGGCTGTGCCTCCCCGGTAGAACGACAACGCCGCTTGGATGAGCCTAGGCGGCGCGGTTCGGATGTGCCGCGTTGCGGCAATGGAGGTACAACCTCCACATCAAGGCAGGTCACGAGTTACGGCTGCGCCTAAACTCGCGCCAGTTTGGGGCAGCTGCTTTGAGCTATACCAGCACGAAACGTACCCGCTCCCGCTTCACGAAGCGCCCGGCGGCAGCGGAAGCTACGAAGTCACCGATGGTTAGAATGTCACAGAGAGGCCTGGGCTTAGATGTCGGTGCAGACGTCGAGGCGAAAGGGTTACCGATGGGTTCTTTGATGAACCGGGTAGCCGCTTTAGGGTTGAAAGGCCAGTAGACAGTTCCAACCAGGAACTTAGTGGACCAGGCTACTGCATAAACAATTATAAAGAATAAGAAAAAGAGAGAGAAGAGAGGATTAGAATCACTATCCAGCTCCGGGCTAATCATACCAGTAAAATCAAATTTTGAAAGGTCGACTGAATACTGCTTGGAGAACTCAAGCAGTAGTTCTTCGGTGTCGAGCCCGGCACTGCCCATGTCTTCCTCTATGCCGGTGCGCAAGCCATATTCAGCTTCGCCGCCTAACCGATCCTCAACGAAGGCAGGCACCTGCTCTGCGGCCCGGCGTAAATCGGCGAAACGAACTTCAATGGTTTCCATAAGAAATATGAAAGGGTGCTACCTCAGCAAGGTAACACCCTTTCATATTCAACCAAATAGATTGTCTACATATTCCGGCGGTACTGCCCCCCAACCTCGAACAACGCATTCGTAATCTGCCCCAGGGAGCAGAACTTCACCGTTTCCATCAGCTCGGCGAAGAGGTTGCCGTTGGCAATGGCGACTTGCTGGAGCTGCTTGAGGCGGCTGGCGGTCTGGTCGGCGTTGCGGGTGTGCAGGATGTTGAGCATCTCAATCTGGTACTGCTTTTCCTCGTCGGTGGCGCGGATAACCTCGGCGGGCACCACCGTGGGTGAGCCTTTGGAGGAGAGGAAGGTATTCACGCCGATGATGGGATACTCGCCCGTGTGCTTGAGCATCTCGTAGTGCATGCTTTCCTCCTGAATCTTGCCGCGCTGGTACATGGTTTCCATGGCGCCCAGCACGCCGCCGCGCTCGGTGATACGGTCAAACTCCAGCAATACCGCCTCTTCCACCAGGTCGGTGAGCTCCTCGATGATAAAGGAGCCTTGCAGTGGGTTCTCATTTTTGGCCAGCCCCAGCTCCCGGTTGATGATGAGCTGAATGGCCATGGCCCGGCGCACCGATTCCTCGGTGGGGGTGGTAATGGCCTCATCGTAGGCGTTGGTGTGCAGGGAGTTGCAGTTGTCGTAGATGGCGTAGAGGGCCTGCAACGTGGTGCGGATATCGTTGAAGTCGATTTCCTGGGCGTGCAGGCTCCGGCCGCTGGTCTGGATGTGGTACTTGAGCATCTGGCTCCGGGAGTCGGCGCCGTACTTAAGCTTCATGGCCTTGGCCCAGATGCGGCGCGCCACCCGGCCGATAACGGCGTACTCGGGGTCGATGCCGTTGGAGAAGAAGAAGGAGAGGTTGGGCGCGAAGTCGTTCACGCTCATGCCCCGGCTCACGTAGTACTCCACGAAGGTGAAGCCGTTGGAGAGCGTGAGGGCCAGCTGGGTGAGGGGGTTAGCTCCTGCTTCGGCAATGTGGTAGCCGGAAATCGACACCGAGTAGAAGTTGCGGACCTTCTCCTTGATAAAGTACTCCTGCACATCGCCCATGAGGCGCAGGGCGAATTCGGTGGAGAAGATGCAGGTGTTCTGGGCCTGGTCTTCCTTAAGAATATCGGCCTGCACGGTGCCGCGCACCTGGCTGAGCGTGCGGGTTTTGATGGTTTCGTACACGTCGGCGGGCAGCACCTGGTCGCCGGTGACGCCGAGCAGCATCAAACCCAGGCCGTCGTTGCCCTGGGGCAGCTCGCCCTGGTAACGGGGGCGGTTGAGACCCTTATCGGCGTAGATCTGGTTGATCTTAGCTTCGACTTCAGCTTCCAGGCCGTTCTCCTTTATATACAGCTCACACTGCTGGTCGATGGCGGCGTTCATGAAGAAGGCGGCCAGAGTAGCAGCGGGGCCGTTGATGGTCATCGACACCGAGGTGCTGGGGTTGGCCAGGTTGAAGCCCGAGTAGAGCTTCTTGGCGTCGTCGAGGCAGCAGATGCTCACCCCAGCGTTGCCGATCTTGCCGTAGATGTCGGGGCGGTGGTCAGGGTCTTCGCCGTAGAGCGTCACCGAGTCGAAGGCCGTGCTCAGGCGTTTGGCGGGCAGGCCCATGCTCACGTAGTGGAAGCGGCGGTTGGTGCGCTCGGGGCCGCCTTCGCCGGCAAACATGCGGGTCGGGTCTTCGCCCTCGCGCTTGAACGGGAACACGCCGGCGGTGTAGGGAAACTCACCGGGCACGTTTTCCTGGAGCTGCCAGCGCAGCAAGTCACCCCAGGCGGTGTAGCGCGGCAGGCTGACTTTGGGAATCTGCTGGTTACTCAGGCTGGTGGTGTGGGTCTGGATGCGGATTTCCTTGTCGCGCACCTTGAACACGAACTCCGGAGCCTTGTAGGCAGCTACTTTTTGCGGCCAGGTTTCCAGGAGTTTCCAGTTCTGCCCGTCCAGCCGGAGTTTGACCTCCTCGAAGGTCCTCTCCAGGCCGGCCACGAGACTTCCGGATTCGGATTGGTGGCCGCTGTGCCCGCTGCCAGGTCCTGCAGCGGCGTTTCCGACACTTTGGACGGCTCCGATGGCTTGCTTGATTCCATAAAGCTGCTGAGCAACGTCAGCTTGTTTTTGAACCCACTGGTCATATTGGCGGTTGGTTTCGGCTATTTCGGAAAGGTAACGGGTGCGGTGGGGCGGAATGATGTAAATCTTCTCCGAGTTTTCCTGGCTGGTTTCGAGCTGGGATGCGAAGGGCACGCCGGTTTTGGCTTCCACCGTGGCCAGCACGGCGCGGTAGAGGCGGTTCATGCCGGGGTCGTTGAACTGCGAGGCAATGGTGCCGAACACGGGCATGGAGTCCAGGGGCTGGTCCCAGTGGCCGTGGTTGCGCTGGTACTGCTTGCGCACGTCGCGCAGGGCGTCGAGGGCGCCGCGCTTGTCGAACTTGTTGAGGGCAATGACGTCGGCGAAGTCGAGCATGTCGATTTTCTCCAGCTGGGTGGCCGCCCCGTACTCGGGCGTCATCACGTAGAGGCTGGCGTCGGAGTGCTCGATGATTTCGGTGTCGGACTGGCCGATGCCGGAGGTTTCGAGGATGATCAGGTCGAACTCGGCGGCGCGGACCACGTCGACGGCGTCCTGCACGTACTTGCTCAACGCCAGGTTGCTCTGACGGGTAGCCAGGCTGCGCATGTACACGCGGGGGCTGTTGATGGAGTTCATCCGGATCCGGTCGCCCAGGAGGGCCCCGCCCGTCTTCCGCTTGCTGGGGTCGACGGAGATGATGGCAATGGTCTTCTCGGGAAAGTCCATCAGGAAGCGGCGCACCAGCTCATCCACCAGGCTCGACTTGCCGGCGCCGCCGGTGCCGGTGATGCCTAGGATGGGGGTTTTAGTGGCCGAGGTAGCGGGAGAGTCGAGGCGCTGGTCGTTGCCGCCTTCGGCCTGCTGGAAGTCGGAAATCAGCTGGTCTTTTACGCGGGCGAATTCGTCGGGGAAGTTTTCGGCGGCGGAGATGAGGCGGCCGATGCTGCGGGCGTCTTTTTCTTTGACGTGGTTGACCTCGCCGTTCAGGTTCTGGCCCGTGGGGAAGTCGCAGCGCTGGAGCAAGTCGTTGATCATGCCCTGCAGGCCCATGGCGCGGCCGGCGTCGGGCGAGTAGATCTGCTCGATGCCGTAGGAGTGCAGGTCTTCGATTTCGGTGGGCAGAATCACGCCGCCGCCGCCGCCGAAGAGGCGGATGTGGCCCGCCCCGCGCTCCTTGAGCAGGTCGAACATGTACTTGAAGTACTCGTTGTGGCCGCCCTGGTAGGAGGTAATGGCAATGGCCTGGGCATCTTCCTGGATGGCGCAGTCCACAATTTCCTGCACCGAGCGGTTGTGGCCCAGGTGGATGACCTCGGCGCCGCTGCTCTGGATGATGCGGCGCATGATGTTGATGGCCGCGTCGTGACCGTCGAACAAAGCGGCGGCCGTTACGATGCGAATGTGGTTTTTCGGCTTATAGGGAGCTGCGGGAGCTACTGACATAGCGCGGGGGAATGGGGTGGAATTTGGGTAGGCGAAGGTACGAAAAAGCCCCGGCGCGGTAGGGCGTGGGGCGGATTGTTGTGAGGGTAGGCGTAGATACTCAAGTTACTGCGGAGAGTCGCTACTCCTTAGGAAAAGACGCAGGTGGTACAAAGGTGGCCAGCACTAGGCTGTCACCGATTCCTCCCTGCTTTATTTGAATCTGTACCTGCCCGTTCTGGTCTATGCTGCGGTTAAACCCAATTTCAGAGTCACTGACATTAGGGAAATTATACACACGTACTCTGTCATTCCAAAACCAGCCATCACGAACGTAGTACACTTCCAACCAGTTGTACCCGTCTAGAAACCCCTCGCCGTGATTTGTGGTCACGGCTTCCAGATAAGTTTGGTCGTGAATAGAAACGACGGTGGAATGCGAACCAAGATCGTTAGACGCTTTTATAAGCCCCACAATAAACAGTACTACAAGCAGTACTACTAACCCAAATGCCCCAACGGCAACTGCGCCAGCATACCATAGGCAGCCGCGTTTGGCAGGGGTGGGAACTAATGATGATTTCATAGCGGTGGAAGCGTTTTGAAGCAAAGCGACAAGTTACACGTTGAAAGTAGCAGTAAATGCTAACGTTATGTCATTGACTGCTGCCGGGGTGGCAAAGGCTGGTGGCCGGGTAGCAATGCGTTATGAACGAGTCACATAGCCCGCTGTCTTGGTGACATTGCGCCTTGACGGGGGTGACAATGTGTGCTGACCTGCTCACAATGGCATCTGACCGCTTCACAATAGGCGTTAACCTGTACAATGCCTTCCGACCCCTGCTCACAATGGCTGCTAACCGCTTCACAACAGCTGCTATCTGGTTGACAAGGGGCGTTCCAGTCCGGCGGCTGCAAGCCGTCGGGCCGGTTTCTGCGTGCCGTTGTTGTTTCGTCATCGGGCGGGTGTCAGCTACCTTCAACCGGCCCGACGGGCTACGCCCGCCGGACCGGAGCTGTTTCGGCGTCATTTACCACAGTTCCGTCAACCGCAGCCGAAACCCCGGCCAGCCGCCTTTAACAACTCAGCAGCCACATCTCACCGAAAAGCTAACGGCTGATGGCATGGATCATTTTTAACGGTGGCTGGCCGGGGTGGTAGTAGTCAGCGCGGATATTGAAAGCTTAGCCCGGAGTACTATTCGTTTGCCAGGGCCTGCACGCCTGCCTGAGCTACGGCGTGGTCGTCTTCCACAGTGCTGCCCGACACGCCAATGGCACCGAAAATCTGCCCTTCCTTGTTTTTGAGCGGGATGCCGCCGGGGAAGGTGATAAGGCCACCATTGGAATGCTCGATGTTATAGAGCGAGCCACCGGGCTGCGAGGCCTGCCCCAGGTCGCCGGTGGGCATATCGAAGAAGCGGGCAGTTTTGGCCTTTTTGATGGAAATATCGAGGGAACCGAGCCAGGCGTCGTCCATACGGATAAAGGCTACGAGGTTGGCACCGGAGTCCACCACGGCTATGTTCATTTTAACGCCCATTTCCAGCGCTTTTTCGTGCGCGGCCTGTACTGCCTGCTGTGCTTGTTTGAGGGTAATGCCCATGGTAGTTCGGTGTTGGTCAAGGAAAGTGTCTGAACAACAACGGTATTCCGCCCGTCATGTTCGAGCAATCAGCATTTCAGGCACTATAAAGCCGGCCTACCTGCTTAACGCTACTTCGCGGCCTGCTTTTCCAGGGTCTGGAGCAGCTCGTCGGCGGCTGTCTCAATTTCGTGGTAGCCCTGCTGAGCGGCGCGCTCTTTGGCCGCAATAAGCCCGTCGCGGTGCACGGTTTTGAAGTCGCCGAAGGGGAATTTATAGCGGCCTTTGGCGTCCTCGCCCATATCTGTGTCGATGCCCAGGTGCCAGTTGGCATACTCCGCCATTTCATGCTGATCGAGGAACTTGTTTTCGGCGCCGGCGTCCGGGTTGTGCTCGCCCCAGTGTCCGGAATCGTTCTTGAATTTGCCGTCGGCAATGAGCTGTTGGGCAAGCTTCACCGCCTGGGGGTTCAGGTGGAGGCTCATAGGAAGGGAGGTTGAGTGAGAGGATAAGCCAGCCGCCGGTGGTTGGCCTCGCTACGGTTTACGCAGGAGTCGGCTAGGGCGTTGATGCCCGGCTGGCTTGTTGGCAGCTGCCAACAAGCCACAGATTAGTGCCAGTTGATGCCGGTGCTGAATACCAGCCGCCAGAGCAGGGCCAGCAGCAGCGTAAGCACCACGAAGCCCGAGGCAATAGCCGTTTTCTGGGGGTCCGGCACGGTTTCCTCAAACAGCTCCTTGCTACTGGCAACGCTGAGCGGCAACACGAGCAGACCCATCGTGAGAAACAATAGGCCCTCGTGACGCGTCAGGTCGGGTAACTTCAGCAAAGCCAGAAAGGCGCTGCCCCCCAGCCAGGGCACCACCAGACCGGTAAAAATCAGCTGCCCCCGGTTCTGGTAGAGCATCATGGTGCGCGAGTCGTGGCTTTGCAGAAAGGCCACCGCCGAGAAGTAGCCCACCAGCACGGCTATCAGGCCACCTACTACGGCCAGCACGATGGGCAGCGTCTGGCCCCCCGAAATAAACAGCCAGCGCGGCACGTACCAGAAGCCTTTGTGGGTAAAGCAGCCGGCAATGAGCCCGCCCACCACCAGGTTGAAAGTGTGGAGAGCCAGCCAGAAGTACAGCAGCTTGAGGCGGCCCTTGCGGCCCCGACCCCGAAACCAGAACAGCACCCCAAACCCTACGGCCAGCAGCAGGCACAGCAGCGGACCTGCCCCGTACACCGCAATAACGGCAATGCGCCACCACTGCTGGTTGGAAATCAGAAACTGAATGTGGCTCACGTGCACCGTGAGTGGAATACCCAGCCGGTGAGCCATGGCCGCCGTAGCCAGCTGGTGTACCCCGTAAGCCAGCAGGTAGGCCAGCACGTAGAGAGCAGTGGAGTTGAGGGCCGTAATGGTGGCTTTGCTGGACTCCAGGCGGGAAACAGGACGGGTAAGCTCGACATTCATAGCAGGAAAAAAGCAGTTCGCAGCCCAAGATACTGAATGCCCCGCAGGCGGCCATATGCACCGGCCAACTCGGGTAAACTAGCTTTTCCGGGCCGTTTTGCGTACCTTCGCAGCTAGAAAAAACTGCCTCTAGTGAAGAACATCCGCAATTTCTGCATCATCGCCCACATCGACCACGGCAAAAGTACGCTGGCCGACCGCCTGCTGGAATTTACCAGTACTGTGGCCAAGCGCGATATGCAAGCCCAGCTGCTTGACAACATGGACCTGGAGCGGGAGCGGGGCATCACCATCAAGAGCCACGCCATCCAGATGCAGTATCAGTACAAGGGCGAGCAGTACACGCTCAACCTGATTGATACGCCCGGTCACGTCGATTTCAGCTACGAAGTATCCCGCTCCATTGCTGCCTGCGAAGGGGCCCTGCTGATTGTGGACTCCTCGCAGGGGATTGAGGCGCAGACAATTTCCAACCTGTACCTGGCCATCGGCTCTGACCTTACCATCATTCCGGTTCTCAACAAAATTGACCTGCCCCACTCCATGCCGGAGGAAGTGTCGGACGAAATTGTGGATCTGATTGGCTGCGACCGGGACGAAATCATTCCGGCCTCGGGCAAGGCCGGTATTGGCATTGAAGCTATTCTGAACGCCATCTGTGAGCGGATTCCGGCCCCGAAAGGCGACCCGGAAGCTCCGCTGCAGGCCCTGATCTTCGACTCGGTTTTCAACTCCTACCGGGGTATCGAAGTCCTGTTCCGCATCAAGAACGGCACCATGCGCAAGGGCGACAAGCTCCGCTTCATGGCTACCGGCAAGGAATACGGCGCCGACGAAATCGGTATTCTGGGCCTCAACCAGGAGCCCCGCCAGGAAGTAGCCGCCGGCAACGTAGGCTACCTGATTTCCGGCATCAAGGAAGCCCGCGAAGTAAAGGTCGGCGACACCATCACGCACGTAGCGCGCCCCACGGCCGAGGCCATTCAGGGCTTTGAGGACGTGAAACCCATGGTATTTGCCGGCATTTACCCCGTGGATACCACCGAATACGAAGAGCTGCGCTCCTGCATGGAAAAGCTGCAGCTCAACGACGCCTCCCTGGTGTGGGAGCCCGAAACCTCAGTGGCCCTGGGCTTCGGGTTCCGCTGCGGGTTCCTGGGCATGCTCCACATGGAGATTGTGCAGGAGCGCCTGGAGCGTGAGTTCAACATGACGGTGATTACCACCGTGCCCTCGGTACAGTTTCATGCTACCGGCACCAAGGACCAGCTGCTGACCATCAACGCGCCCTCCGAAATGCCGGAGCCGAACATGATCAAGCTCATCGAAGAGCCTTTCATCAAGGCCCAGATCATCACGGCGGCCGATTATGTGGGGGCCATTATCACCCTGTGCATGGAAAAGCGCGGCATCATCAAGGGTCAGAGCTACCTGACGAGCGAGCGGGTGGAGCTGACATTTGAGCTGCCGCTGTCGGAAATCGTGTTCGACTTCTTCGACAAGCTCAAAACCATTTCGCGCGGCTATGCTTCCCTCGACTACGAGCTGATCGGCTTCCGCGAGTCGGACATGGTGAAGCTGGACGTGATGCTGAACGGGGAGAAAGTGGACGCGCTGTCGGCCATTGTGCACCGCAGCAAAAGCTACGACTGGGGCCGCCGCCTCTGCGAAAAGCTGCGCGAGCTGCTGCCCCGCCAGCAGTTCGAAATTGCCATTCAGGCCAGCATCGGGCAGAAAATCATTGCCCGCGAAACGGTGAAGGCTCTGCGCAAAAACGTTATTGCCAAGTGCTACGGCGGTGACATCAGCCGCAAGCGCAAGCTGCTCGAAAAGCAGAAAGAAGGCAAGAAGCGGATGCGCCAGGTAGGGTCCGTTGAGATTCCGCAGGAGGCCTTCCTGGCCGTGCTGAAAATTGACTAAGTAAGTGAAACGCGTCCCGCCGGGGCGCGTTTTTTTGTGTTGTAACCTTCATTTTCACCTCATACACTTCCCCTGACACGGCGAGGTATGATTACTGCCTCACCCCATGTCGAACAACCTCACGAGTAACTGTACCAGCGAAGAACAGCTGGAAAAAATCCGCCGCGGCCAGGAGCGCAAGTTCCGCTGGCGCGACGATTGGCCCGTAATGGAAAAAAACATCCTCGATGCCGGCCGCGAAGCCATTGCCGCCCACGAAAGCAAAGCCAAGGCGGAGCAGGAGTAACCTAAAGGCATAGTATGGCTGTCCTTTTCCCAGAAAAGTCTGCGAAAACTATTTCTTCCGCTGAATTTCTTCCCATCACTAAGCAAATGGTGGGAATGCAAGTTTGGGCTACATGGATGAAGTCATACCAGTTGTATATAGGCCGAAAGCATCTTATCAAGCTAAACAGCTTAGCAGCGGAAATCAACAGTGAGGTAGTTAGAGAGCAAGAAGTGCCTGATATTGACTTGTGGCTAGGCAGCCATTGGAAAATAGTTAAGCAAGGAAAGCTGATAAGTAAATGTGATGAAAAGTCATTCGATGGATGGTTTGCATGGCTTTACACACCTAATATCTTCTCGCTGAGTAATACTCAGATTTTAGATGTTTCTCTTGATAAAGATGGGACTTTAACTCTTGACTTCACAGATGGACAGCAGCTTATTACCTGTGGCGACTGGCTAGTTATTTTTCCACTAGAGCAAACTACCTACTCTTCGATGCCGGACGGGCGAATAGACGTGAGCCGGTATACAGACCCCGACATTTCATCATACCTCACAACCATGACCACAGCCCCCGACGCCCCCACCTACCGCCTTATCGACGGCAAGCAGACCGCCGAGGCCATTAAAGAAGAAATTGCCGCCGAAGTAGCCCAGCGCCGCGCCGCTGGTCAGAAAGTGCCCCACCTGGCCGCCGTGCTGGTGGGCCACGATGGCGGCTCCGAAACCTACGTGCGCAACAAGGTGCTGGCCTGCGAGCGGGTCGGCTTCGAAAGCACCCTGCTCCGCTACGAAGACACCATGACGGAAGCCGAGCTGCTGGCCAAAGTAGCGGAGCTGAACGAAGACGACAACATCGACGGCTTCATCGTGCAGCTGCCCTTGCCACGCCACATTTCCTCCGAAAAGGTGATTGAGGCCATCCGCCCCGAAAAGGACGTGGACGGTTTTCACCCCATGAACATCGGCCGGATGGTGGCCGGGCTGCCCGCGCTGCTGCCCGCAACGCCCTCGGGCATTGTGGAACTGCTGCGCCGCTATAAGCTGCCTACCGATGGCAAGCACTGCGTGGTTATCGGCCGAAGCAACATCGTGGGTACGCCGGTTAGCATCCTGCTGGCTAAGAACTTGGAGCCCGGCAACTGCACGGTTACTTTATGCCACTCGCGCACCCAGAACCTGGCCGAAATTACCCGCACGGCCGATATCCTGGTGGCTGCCCTGGGCCGCCCGGAGTTCGTGACGGCCGATATGGTGAAGCCCGGCGCCGTGGTTATTGACGTGGGTACTACCCGGGTGGAAGATGCCAGCCGGAAAGCCGGTTGGGCGCTGAAGGGCGACGTGAAGTTCGATGAAGTAGCTCCGCTCACTTCCTACATCACGCCCGTGCCCGGCGGCGTGGGCCCTATGACCATTGCCATGCTACTGCTCAATACCTTGCGGGCAGCCAAAGGCGAGGTATACGCCCGGTAGAATCCTATTTTTCCGGTATCTTTAGCTTTCATTTGCCGCCGGATTCTGTTACTTTTCAGGTCGGACGTCCGGGACGGAACTATGCTGCGAGGTAGCTGGTTCCGCCCCGGAAACCGGCCTTTTTGATTTTGCTTGCGCTTTGACTGACTTGCTGACTTCTCTGCCCGTCCTTTCCTCCCTCACGCCGGATACCACGGCGGCCCTGCCGCTGATGGAACAGTTTTATACTATTCAGGGTGAGGGGTATAACGCCGGGCGCGCGGCCTATTTTCTGCGTCTGGGTGGATGCGACGTAGGCTGCGTGTGGTGCGACGTAAAGGAATCTTGGGATGCCGGCCAGCACCCGCGCGTGTTCCTGGCCGATATGGTGCAGGCCGCCACCGCGCATCCTGGCCGCAACGTGGTCATCACCGGGGGCGAGCCGCTGATGTACGATCTTACAGGCCTCACCAAGGCTCTGAAAGAAGCAGGCTGCCAAACCTGGCTGGAAACCTCGGGCGCCTATCCGCTCACGGGTGTCTGGGACTGGGTGTGCGTGTCGCCCAAGAAGTTCAAGGCGCCGCGGCCCGACGTGGTAGCACAGGCGCACGAACTGAAGGTAGTGGTGTTCAACAAGAGCGACTTTGCCTGGGCCGAACAGCACGCCGCTTTGGCCGGGCCGCACACGCGCCTTTATCTGCAGCCGGAGTGGAGCAAAGCCGCCGCAATTACCCCCCTGCTCATCGACTACGTGAAGGAGCACCCGCAGTGGCAGGTGTCCCTACAAACGCATAAGTACCTCGATATTCCTTAAGCTCCCACCACCGTGTATGTGTCGTTTCTTCGTTGTTGCCTTATTCGCGCTGGCCTTGCTGGCCGGGCCGCCGCTATACGCACAGCAAAAGCTGTCGACCAACAATACCAAGGCGCGTAACCTGTTTGAGAAAGCCCAGAGCCAGGCCAAAAACCGGGAGTTCGACAAGGCTATTGAAACGCTGCAGGTGCTGAACGCGAAGTTTCCTTCGCTGGGCGAGCCGTACCTGGTAAAAGGCTCCCTGCTGAAAGCTACCGGCAACACCCGCGCAGCCTACGAAGCGTACGAGCGGGGCCTGAAGCTGCTGCCTTTCGACCCGGCCCGGTTTCTGGACTATTTTACGCTGGGAGAACTGGCTATGAGCTTCGGCGAATACCCGGTGGCAGGGGAAAGCTACAGCCGCTTCCTGAAATCGGCCCCCAAAGGCCAACGTAGCATTCCCAAGGCGCATCAGCAATTACTAAACTGTGAGTTTGCGGTGCAGGCCGTAGCGGCGCCTACCGGCCCGGCCCCCCAGCGCGTGGCCGAGCCCCTCAATACGTTCCGCTACCAGTACTTCCCTTCCATCACCGCCGATAACCGCTTCCTGCTGTATACGGCCCGGCCTACGGCCCAGAGCGACGAAGACCTGTACCTAAGCCGGCAAAACAAGGATGGCACTCTGGGTACACCGCAACCCATTTCGGCCGCTATCAACACGCAGCTGAATGAAGGCGCCGGCTCGATTTCCGGCGACGGCAAAACCCTGGTGTTTGCGTCCTGCGACCGGCCCGGCTCGGTAGGCAACTGCGACCTGTACATTTCGCGGCGCACCGGCAACAACTGGAGTAAGCCCCGCAACCTGGGCAAGCTGGTCAACTCCGTTGCCTGGGATTCGCAGCCGTCGTTGTCGGCCGATGGCCGTACGCTGTACTTCACCTCCGACCGGCGCGGCGGGCAGGGCCTGGAAGATATTTACGTGACGACGCTGCAGGAAGACGGTACCTGGAGCCCTGCTCACAACCTGGGCACACCCGTCAATACCGCCGGCAAGGATATGGCGCCCTTCATCCATGCCAGCGGCACCACGCTGTACTACGTCACGGATGGGCTGGTAGGTATGGGCGGGCTCGACGTGTATAAGTGTAATCTGACCGGAACTGCTTGGTCGCTGCCCGAAAACCTGGGCTACCCACTCAACACCCACGAAAACGAAGCCTCGCTCTTTATCGCCTCCGATAACAGCCGGGGCTACTGCTCGCGCACCCGCCCCAACGAGCCCGGCGTTATGGAGCGGGACCGGCCGGTGGAGCTGTTTTCGTTCGACGTTCCCAAGGCCGTTCGGTCACGCGAAACCAGCACCTACACCCAAGGCCGCGTGTTCGACGCCACTACCAAAAAGCCGCTGAAAGCTGATGTGCAGCTCTATGATCTGCAAACCAACGAGCTGGTTCAGTACGTGACGTCTGACCCCCTGGATGGCGACTATACCGTGGTGCTCAACGAAGGCCGGCAGTATGCCATGTACGCTTCAGCCGATGGCTATCTGCTTAAAAGCATGAGCTTCGACTACACCGACAAACACGCCTTCGACCCGCTCACGCTGGACTTGTATCTGGATCCGCTGCGCGCCGGCCGCACGATGGTGCTTAACAACCTGTTTTTCGAAACCAACGAGTACAAGCTTAAGCCTACCTCGCGCACGGAGCTTAACCGGCTGATTGCTTTCATGCGCCAGTACAAGGATGTGCAGGTGGAAATAGCCGGCCATACCGATGATATCGGGGCTGATAACGACAACGAAAAACTTTCCCTGAACCGGGCCCGCTCCGTGTACGACTATCTGGCAGGGAACGGCATTTCCGCAAACCGGCTGCGGTTCAGAGGCTACGGCGAAACCAAGCCGCTGGTACCAAATGACACAGACAGCAACCGGCAGCAAAATCGTCGGATTGAGTTTCGGATTCTGTAAGCTACTTGCACTTTGAAAGGCTGAGCAGCCCTGTTCTTCACCGAGCAGGGCTTTTTTTATGTTTTGAAGGCCCTGAGTTTACTTATAGTTGAAGTTTTTCATAAGCCAATTAATGAGCTGATAATCTATATTATAGTTATTTGGTCTAAAAGCTTTAAATTAGAATAGTAATAATTTTTATTTTTTAAATCAAAACTTCCTGTATCTTTGCTAGCAAGGGGCCAGGTTCTATTTTCCTTAGAAGCCAGACGCTGTGTTTTCGCTTTTCTTTCTTCTTTTCCTCACTCTCTTACCTAACCCTCTTTTACGTATGAAAAAGCTCTGCTTACTCATTGGAATGCTGCTGGCGCTGGGCACGGCCAGCCAAGCGGGTTCCGGTGTCACCACCATCACCACCGACCACGGCGCGGCTATTGCAGCCCGCGCGACCAAACTTTCGCGCTCCATGGCCAGTGCCATGCAGTTGGACGAAGGGCAGTATCTCAAAATCAAAAAGCTCAACACCCGGATGCTCATTGCCGTGGATGACCTGAAGTCGCGCTATGCCGCCGACCCTGAGATACTCGACCAGCAGTTGGCAGATGCCCAACAGCAGTATGAGCAGGCGCTAGCCGATTTGTTGCGCCCCCGGCAGTTGGCCTTGTATCAGGAAGCCCAAACGAACATGACTGCCCTGAGCATTATGGCCAACTAACACAAGCCACTCCAGTCAACTGTCAAAAGCACCTGCGCGAGTAGGTGCTTTTGTATTTTTATAACATTAACAAAATAAGTTGTCACTATTCACTGGAATACGATTGGATATTATTATCTTTGGTCAAGATTAAGTAGGGGAATTCAAATAATGCGTTCCTTCATTTTTTCCTGCCTCTGTTTACTTGTCTGCACCTATAGCCCTTACAGCCAATGCGTACTTCTATTCACTCCGCTTGTGCCGTGCTGCTGCTATGCGGTGGCAGTCTTTTGTCAGGCTGCATGAACACGGCCGGTGACTCGCCCATCAGTCGGCAGGCTACTACTATCAGTCGCTCATTTGCGGATGAGGGCCAGTTGAATGAGGGACAGTATAAGCGTGTGCGCAGCCTGAGCATTCGGATGATGCGGGAAGTAGCGCGGGTACAGATGCACGCTGGCTCTCCTCTGGAAAATGAAAATCAACTGGCCCGGATTCAGGCTGGCTATGAAGCACAGCTGGCATCCATCCTGATGCCTGACCAAATGGCCCGCGTGCAGCCGCTGATGCCCCAACTAGCCGTACTGAATAGCCAAACCGTAGCTGCCCGCTAGCACTCAACAAGCATAAGTTATAAGCCATAAAAAAAGGCTACCCGTACCGGGTAGCCTTTTTATTGCCTAAGCAACGCTTAGCGCTGCTCAATGGGCGTATAGTCGCGGTCCAGCTCGCCGGTGTACACCTGGCGTGGGCGACCGATAGGCTCCTTGTTTTCGCGCATTTCTTTCCACTGGGCAATCCATCCGGGCAGGCGGCCCAGGGCAAACATCACCGTAAACATTTCGGTGGGAATGCCGATGGCTTTGTAGATGATGCCGGAGTAGAAGTCAACGTTCGGATACAGCTTGCGCTCAATGAAATACGGATCAGTAAGGGCAGCTTGCTCCAGCTCCTGTGCAATCTTCAGCAGCGGGTCACTGATGCCTAGGGCGGTCAGTACTTCGTCGGCGGCTTTTTTGATGATTTTGGCGCGCGGGTCGAAGTTCTTGTACACACGGTGACCGAAGCCCATCAAACGGAACGGGTCGTTCTTGTCCTTGGCTTTTGCAATGAACTTGCTCGTGTCGCCACCGTCGCGCTGGATGGCTTCCAGCATTTCAACCACTTCCTGGTTGGCACCGCCGTGCAGCGGGCCCCACAGGGCGTTGATGCCGGCCGAAACCGAACCATAAAGCGAGGCATTGGCCGAGCCTACCAAGCGCACCGTGGAGGTAGAGCAGTTCTGCTCGTGGTCGGCGTGCAGGATAAGCAGCTTGTTGATGGCGCGCACGACTACCGGGTTGATTTCGTACTTCTCCGTGGGGAAGCTGAACATCATGTACAGGAAGTTGGCGGCATAGTCGAGGTCGTTCCGCGGGTAGTTCAGCGGGTGCCCCATGTTGTTTTTGTAGGTCCAGGCGGCAATGGTGGGCAGCTTGGCCATCAGCCGAATCACATTCAGGTCAATGTTCTCCTTGCTCAGATCCGGCGACACGCTTTCGGGGTAGAAAGCGGTAAGCGCGCAGATCAGGCTGCTCAGGATGGCCATGGGATGGGCTGCCGAGGGAAAACCGTCGAAAATCTTGCGCACGTCTTCGTGCACCAGCGTGTGCTTGGTTATCTGGTTGCTGAACTCGTCGAGCTCCGCCTGGGTAGGCAGCTTGCCGTAGATCAGCAGATAGGCCACTTCCAGGAAGCTGGACTGCTCGGCCAATTGCTCGATGGGGTAGCCCCGGTAGCGCAGAATGCCCTCTTCACCGTCAAGAAAGGTGATGGCGCTTTTGGTGGCGCCGGTGTTTTTGTAGCCCGAGTCGATGGTTATATAACCAGTCTGGTCGCGCAGCTTGGCAATATCAATTGCCTTTTCGTGCTCGGTGCCTTCGATGACGGGGAAGGAGTACGATTTCCCATCAAGGATAATCTCAGCAGACTCTGCCATAAGCGTGTATTAGGGTGGATGCGGGGCGAAAGTAAAGAATTACCGGCAGGCCGGAAAGCCCGACCCGAAAGCCGGACATTATACTACCGCCAACCGGGGGTAGAAGTTCGGCTCGAAGCGCAAAATTATTCGCTATGCCGATAATTAAGCGAAACGCCCGAAAGTTGTTGCTAAAAACCTATAGCTCACGCTGGCGGACCCGGCTATTTCCCGATACAGAACTGGGTGAAGATGCTGGTCAGCAAGTCGTCGGTGGATATTTCGCCGGTGATTTCGCCCAGGTAAGCCAATGCGCGACGCAGGTCGGCGGCCAGCAACTCCGTGCCGTGGTGCGTGCTCAGGCCCAGTAGTACGGCGTCCAGGGCTTCAAGGGACGCTTCCAGGCTGCGGGCGTGGCGCACGTTCGTTACGATGGTAGCCGAGCCGGTGCGGTCGAGGCCTGAGCCGCGTACGTGCCGTAGCAGCGCCTGCTGCAGTTCGGGCAGCCCCTGGCCGGTGGCAGCCGAAATCAGCAGGGTGTCGGGTTGGGAAAAAGCGGCTGCTTCCGCCGTACTTATCTGGTCGAACTTGTTACCCACGGCCAGCGTGGGAATGCGGCCCTCGGGGTTTAGCTCGGCCAGCTCGGCGGCTACTTCGGCGGGCGTTGTGGCCGTCAGGTCGAACAGATACAAAAGCAGCGCCGCCTGCCGCACCCGCTGCCGGGTACGCTCCACGCCAATGGACTCCACCACGTCGGTGGTTTCGCGCAGGCCAGCCGTGTCCACAAACCGAAACCGGATGCCTTCGATGCTTACTTCATCCTCGATAAAGTCGCGGGTTGTGCCGGGCACCGCCGAAACGATGGCGCGTTCCTCGTTCAGCAAAGCGTTCAGCAGGGTTGATTTACCCGCGTTGGGCTTGCCGGCAATAACAGTCGTTACGCCGTTTTTGATGACGTTGCCCAGCTCAAAGGAGCGCAGCAGCTGCCGGATGACGGTTTGCAGCTCCTGCAGCAGGCGGGTGAGGCCGGTGCGGTCGGCAAATTCTACGTCTTCTTCCCCAAAATCCAGCTCCAGCTCCAGCAACGACGCAAACTGCACCAGCCGGGCACGCAGGTCCTTCAGCTCCCGGGAAAAGCCGCCGCGCATCTGCTGCATGGCCACCTGGTGCGAGAGGGCCGAGTCGGCGGCAATAAGGTCAGCTACGGCCTCGGCCTGGGCCAGGTCGAAGGCACCGTGCAGGAAGGCACGCTTGGTAAACTCCCCGGCCTCGGCTAGGCGGGCCCCACGGCGCACCAGCGCGGCCAGCACCTGCTGCACAATGTAGTCGGAGCCGTGGCAGCTGATTTCCACCACATCCTCCCGAGTGTAGGAGTGCGGCCCCCGAAACAGGGAAACCACCACCTCATCCAGAATGCGGCCCTCGTCGCGCAGGGTGCCGTAGTGCAGGGTATGGCCCGGTTGCTCGTGCAGGCGCTTGCCCGCGAAAAGGCCGTCGGTGAGCTGGATGGCCTGCGGACCCGAGAGGCGCAGCACCGCAATGGCGCCCGCGCCGGGCGGCGTGGACAAGGCCACAATGGTATCGGAAAGAGCGGGAGGCAGCAACGGTGAAATGGTGAAATGGTGTAATGGTAAAATGCTGCGTTTGATGTTCTTTCTGCGCCGCTTGCGCTAATTGCGCGAGTAGAACGTCAAACGCACTATTCCACCAGCTCACCGTTTAAAGCGAGACGAACAGGTTGCGGGAAACCTCGGCAGAAATATGCTGGCGGCGGGAGTTGTCGATGTTGACTTCCAGAGAGTTATCAAACTCGGTCTTATCCAGTACTTCAAGTCGGGAGCCCAGCCGTAATCCTACCTTGTCGAGGTACTGCAGGAAGGGTACGGCGGTGTTGCGCACGGCCACCACGGTGCCGGCTTCGCCCAGGGCAAGGTCGGCCACGAGGCGGTGGCGGGTGCGGTGAACGGAGCCGTCGGCGGCCGGGATAGGGTCTCCGTGGGGGTCGGTCTGCGGAAAGCCCAGAAACTCATCGAGGCGCTGCACCAGGAGCGGCGACTGGATGTGCTCCAGCTCCTCGGCCACCTCATGCACCTCGTCCCAGGTGAAGCCCAGCTGCTGCACCAGAAACACTTCCCAGAGCCTATGCTTGCGGATAGTGAGCAAGGCCACCCGCCGGCCCTCCGGCGTGAGCGACACGCCCCGGTAGCGCTGGTAGTTGAGCAGGCCTTTCTCACTTAGCCGCCGCAACATATCCGTCACCGAGGCAGGCCGTGTCTGCAGCACCTCCGAGATGCTGTTGGTCGTCACGTCGGCGCCCGGCGTGGTTTCCGCCAGCTTGTAAATGGCTTTCAGGTAGTTCTCCTCGGTGTAGCTGGGCATGTATGGGAATTAATAATTAAGAATTAATAATTGCAGGTGGCGGTGTGCTTTTACCTGCAGAATGAGCCTCGAAGGCACATTCTTACTTACTAATTCTTAATTCTTAATTAAAAATCTACCACTTCACCAGCGCCGAAGCCCATGTGAAGCCGGAGCCGAAGGCGGCCAGGCACACCAGGTCGCCGCGCTTGATGCGGCCTTCCTGCACGGCTTCGCTCAAGGCAATGGGAACGGAGGCGGCCGTGGTGTTGCCGTAGCGCTGAATGTTGCTGAACACCTTGTCTTCGCTCAAGCCCAGCTTCTGGCCCACGTACTGGGTGATGCGCAGGTTGGCTTGGTGCGGAATCAGCATGTCGATGTCCTGGGCCTGGTAGCCGTTCTGGTCGAGGGCTTCCTTGATAACCTCGGGAAAGCGCGTAACGGCGTGCTTGAACACCTGCTGGCCGTTCATGTACGGGTACATGTCCTCGGGCTTGTCGAGCACAACCTGCACGCGGTTGTCGCGGTTGGAGCCCGGCTCCCGGGTAATCAGCTCCTCGGCAAACTCGCCCTGGGAGTGCAGGTGCGTGCTCAGGATACCGCGGTTTTCGTCGGTGCTGCGGCGCAAAAGCACGGCCCCGGCGCCATCCCCGAAAATAACCGATACGGCCCGGCCACGGGTGCTTTTATCGAGCCCCGAGGAGTGAATTTCGGAGCCCACCACCAGCGCCGTTTCGTACATGCCGGTTTTGATGAACTGATCGGCCATGCTCAGCGCGTAGATAAAGCCCGAGCACTGGTTACGCACGTCGAAGGCCGGAATATGCGCCTTGATGCCCAACTCGCGCTGCAGCAGAACCCCGGAGCCGGGGAACAGGTAATCGGGGGAGAGCGTGGCGAAAACGATAAGCTGAACATCGTCGGGCTGCAGGCCGGCCATTTCCAGAGCCTTGCGGGCCGCGTTGGCGCCCATATTGGCCGTGGTGTCCTTGCCTTCCTCAAACCAGCGCCGCTCCCGGATGCCGGTGCGTTCCTGAATCCACGCGTCGGTGGTTTCCATGAGCTGTTCGAGGTCGGCGTTGGGCACTACGCGGTCGGGCACATAATGGCCGACGCCGGCAATTTCGCTGCGGTGAAGAGTAGACATAAAAGGAGAGGGGGGATTTAGCGGGAAAAAGAGCGCGAAAGGGCGGAAGTTAGAAAACTTTCTGCCTTGGCGCATAAACGGGCCGCAAAGGTCGGCAGTTACCGGATAGAATCCAGTAGCGCCAAAAGCTTTTGCTCTTCGCTGTGCCAAAAAACTTCCGCCGGAACACCCTGGGAATAGAAAGCGTGCCGCAGCAGGTCATTTTTCACCTGCTCAATAGTAGCCGATGAAGTGTCAGCGAAATCTACTGCCAGTCCGGCTTGATGCTGCGCAATGAACTGCTGCCAGAGCGGATTACGAGGGATGAGTACTGGCAGGGCGTGGGCCAGGTATTCAAACAGCTTGGTGGGTACGCAGCGCCAGAAACTGGGATGCTCCCGGTAGGGCAACAGGCCCAAATGGCTGCGCCGGATGGCCTGGATAATGCGCCCGTGCGGCACCGGCTCGGCTCCGCCCACCAGCTCCACCGCCCCGCCCGATTCGGCGGCCAGCGCCTGCAGCTGGGTCAGCAAGGCCGGGTGCTGGCAAAACCCGATGATGGTGAGCCGGGTGCCCGGCCAAACCAGCCGCAGGGCCCGCGCAAATTCCACGGCTGCCAGCACCCCGTTCAGCTCCGAGATAGTGCCGGAGTACAGCAGCTCCAGCGGCTGGTTCGGCGCCAGATGTACAGGCGTAGAGCGCAGCAACTCGGGGCCGGGGGGCTGGTACTTGTTTTCCAGAATGAGGGTACGGGCCGGGGTAGCGAAAGGCAGCTCTTCGGCGTAGCTTTCCTCCGCCAGAATCACCTTTTCGGCAGCAGTGGCGGCCAGGGTTTCCAGCCCCCGCACGGCGGTGGCCAGTAGCCCGCGTACCGCGGCTGGGTACACGTGCTGGGTGCGGATGTTGAGGGCAAAATTCTCCTGCACATCATACACAAAGCGCCGCTCCTTGCCCAGCCAGTGCCACAGCAGCGTGAGCGGCAGCAGCTCCGGCGCGTGCACTACCACCAGCCCCGGCCGCAGGCGCCGCAGCAGCTGCCAGTAGCGCCCCTGCGCCCGCAGCCGCGCCCAACTCAGACGGGAGCCGGCCAGCAGACTGTGCGTATGTAGATTGGCTGGCTTGGGTTGCGGTGCCGGAGCCTGACGGCCGGCTACGTGCACCTGCACCTGGGGAAGCCGGGCCAGGGTGCGACCAAACTTCTCGTACATGCGCGTATCGTCCAGCGGCTTGAGCACGGAGGCCAGCAAAATCGTGCGGGGTGGCTGCATAGTGACCACGAAGATGGTAAGTTTGGGGCGAAATGACGGAATAGTTACCTGTCAGAAGAGTTGACTTGCTGGATGCTTACAGCACTGTAAGCATCCAGACAGATAACCACGCAATCTGCCAACCAAGCGCCATTCAACCATCCAGCCAGATAACCATTCAAACCAACCATGACCAACCTGCAAGCCACCATAGAAGCTGCCTGGAACGACCGGAGCCTGCTCCAGCAATCCGCTACCGTTGAGGCCATCAACACCACCATCGAGGAGCTGGACAAGGGCCGCCTGCGCGTAGCCGAGCCCCGCGGCGATGACTGGCAGGTAAACGACTGGGTAAAGAAAGCCGTCATCCTTTACTTTCCCATCCGCCAGATGGAAACCCTGGAAGTAGGCCCCTTCGAGTTCCGCGACAAAATGCTGCTCAAGACCGACTACGCCGGTCAGGGAGTGCGCGTGGTGCCGCCCGCTGTGGCCCGCTACGGGGCCTACCTGGCCTCCGGCGTCATTCTGATGCCCAGCTACGTGAACATTGGCGCCTGGGTAGGCGAGGGCACGATGGTGGACACCTGGGCCACCGTGGGCTCCTGCGCTCAAATTGGGGCCGGTGTGCACCTAAGCGGGGGCGTAGGCATCGGGGGCGTGCTGGAGCCGGTGCAGGCCGCGCCGGTTATCATTGAGGATGGAGCTTTTATCGGTTCGCGCAGCATTCTGGTAGAGGGCTGCCGCGTGGGCCGTGAGGCCGTTATCGGGGCGGGCGTAACCATCACGGGCAGTACCAAAATTATCGACGTGACGGGTGCAGAGCCTAAGGAGTACAAAGGCTACGTGCCGGCCCGCTCCGTGGTCATTCCGGGCTCCTACGCCAAGCAGTTTGCGGCCGGCGAGTACCACGTGCCCTGCGCCCTCATCATCGGCCAGCGCAAGCCCAGCACGGATTTGAAAACCAGCCTGAATGACGCGCTCAGAGACTTCGGGGTAAGTGTTTAGCTTTAGCTAGCCAGAATGGTGGAATTTCGCCTGCGCTATCAACCTATACTTCGTAACTGGCTGCTGCTAAACTTGGTTGTGGCCTGTATTCTGGCGGCGGTGCCTTTCGTAATTCGTTACGCAGAGAATTTGCCGCTCAGCAACTGGCTGAGCCTGTTGATAATAATAAACACAGGCTATATAGCGCGGTTTATGCTACAGGCCCCACCAATTGTTATCCAGATTAATAGAGCGGCGGGTACTGTGCAGTATTATAGTTTTTTTCGCAGTAAGCCAGTAACTCTGGAATATCAACGGGTACGTGGCGCATATACCATGAAGCGTGGGAATCATGGCAGTTTGGTTAAAGGAGGGTGGCTGTTGCAGAACCCGGGTTCGTACAGGGAAGATGCAAGGCAAGAAGCCGTTTCTCGACAAAGAGGTGACCCACTTTCGGCTCAGTGAGCGGGTGCCGCGCCATAATCTGTACCGCCGGCTGGCCGAGCTCGTCGACTGGTCGTTTCTCTACGACGAGACCCGGACGCTGTACAGCCACACAGGCCAGCCCTCTTTGGACCCGGTCGTGTTCTTCAAGCTCGTGCTGGTGGGCCGGCTGGAAAACCTGGTCAGCGACCGCCGCCTGGTCGAACACTGCGCCCTGCGGCTCGACATCTTGTTGTTTCTGGGCTACGAGGTGGACGAGGAATTGCCCTGGCATTCCACGGTGAGCCGCACGCGGCAGCTCTTTCCGGCCGCGGTCTTCGAGCGCCTGTTCGACCACGTCTTTGCCCAGTGCGTGGCCCGGGGCCTGGTCGCCGGCGACACGCAGGCCGTCGACTCGGCGCCCGTCAAGGCCAATGCTTCCTTGGAAACGGTGCTGGAAAAGAGGACAACGGGTGTCAAAAGTCCCTTTCTGGCCACGGACGAGGCGGCTACCGCGCCGGCTGCGTCCGTGGTGACGGCTCCGGCCCACCAGCTGCGCAACCTGGCCGCTCACCAGGCCCGGCTCGCCACCCACTCCAGCGTACCCGGCGCGCAGCACGAAAAAGCCCGCTTGCTCAGCAACAAGACCCACTACAGCCCCACCGACCCCGACGCGCGCATCTCCATCAAGCCCGGCAAAGCCCGGGCCCTGAACTACCTCTGCAGCCTGGCCGTGGACACGGCTAAGGGCGTGATCAGCCACGTGCAGGCCGATTTCGCCGATAGTCGCGACAGCCTGCACCTACCCCGCTTACTCACCGGCCTGCAGCAACGGTTACGGTCCCAGCAGCTGCGCATGCAGGAGCTGCTGGCCGATGCGGGCTACGCCAACGGCACCAACTACGCCCTGCTCGAAGCCCAGCAGGTGACGGCCTGGATCCCGGTTTTTGGCCGCTATAAGGCCGCTATCGAGGGCTTTACCTACCGGGCCTCAACCGATGACTACACCTGTGCCGCCGGCAAGGTCCTCTCGTTTCGTAAGTACGACACCTCGGCTGACGGCACCGGGCTGAAGATCTACTGGGCCACCTGCTCGGACTGCCAGCAGTGCCCGCTCAAGCCCACCTGCGTGCCCGGGGCCAAGCGCAAGCAGCTCACCCGCACGCTCTACGACGAGCCGTACCGCCGGGCCTGGCAGCGCCAGCAAAGCCGCCGGGGCCAACACATGCGCCGGGTGCGCCAGGGCACGGTGGAGCCCGTCTTCGGGAATCTGCTCCATCACTACGGCCTACGCCGGATGAACGTGCGCGGCCAGGCCGGAGCCCACAAGACGATGCTGCTCACGGCCGTAGCCTACAACCTGAAAAAGCTGCTTAAGTACCGGCCCAACCGGCAAGTGAGCCTGACCATGGCCCTGCCACAGCCATTACTGGCCGCTGCCAGGCGCTAGTATAGCTCAACTGCCCGACCTTGACGCACAGATGGAAACTCGCACAGTAACGGGCTGGAAAAAGAGCCGAACGAAACGAGTTCTGCAACAGCCACGAGGGTCATTACTATACGATGGGGATGAGCATTTCTTTATTGAATACGATTGGACAGGATGGTCAGAAGCTCAATTGGCCGCTATGCATCAGTTGCTAAGACCAGTGCTACCAGAATAAAAAAAGCCCGCTGATTAAGCGGGCTTTTTTTTGTTGTAAAAAAGAGGGCCGGCTTATACCGCCTCGCGTAATTTATCCCCGAACACGGTCTTTACTTTATCTACTTTGCTTTTCACCACAAACTGGCAGTAGGGCTGGGAGCCGTTCAGGTTGTAGTAGTTCTGGTGGTAGTTCTCGGCGGGGTAGAACACCTTCAGGGGCAGGATTTCGGTGGTGATGGGGCCGTTGAAGGCGTTGGCGGCGGTGAGCTTCTGCTTGTAGGCTTCGGCCAGGTGCTGCTGCTCCTCGTTTTGGGTGTAGATGCCCGAGCGGTACTGGGTGCCCACGTCGTTGCCTTGCTGGTTGAGGGTGGTAGGGTCGTGGGTTTTCCAGAAGATTTCCAGCAGCTCCTCGTAGCTGATAACGGCCGGGTCGAAGGTGATTTGAATAACCTCGTTGTGGCCCGTGAGGCCGCTGCACACTTCCTTATAGGTAGGGTTAGCAATGCGTCCGCCGGTGTAGCCCGACACAACTTTCTGCACACCCTTGAGATTCTGAAATACGGCTTCGGTGCACCAAAAGCAGCCGCCGCCAAACGTGGCTTGTTCCATGTAGCTAGGAAAGAGAATTACACTGAAAAAGGATACACTATAAGCGTATTCAGCCTCCGAAGGTTTCACCGGAAAGCTACCCACTGGCCAGCCGGCCGACGCTTACATACCGGCGGCAGATCGTGCCGGCTAATCAGCCAGCGGCTTCCAGGAACGCAAAAGTGCCTGCCGACAACTCGACAGGCACTTCATGATTTGCTGCAAGTCCCGCCTAATAGCCGTGAGGGCCAGTGGGCGGATAGCTGCTTACCGGCGAAACCGTTCGGCTACTACCAGGTCTTTGGAGCCCGGCGTCCAGGCGTAGAAGCCTTCACCCGATTTCACACCTAGCCGGCCGGCCATTACCATGTTTACCAACAGGGGGCAGGGGGCGTACTTGGGGTTGCCGAGGCCCTCGTGCAGCACCCGCAGAATAGCCAGGCACACGTCCAGCCCAATGAAATCGGCCAACTGCAGGGGGCCCATGGGGTGGGCCATGCCCAGCTTCATGACCGTGTCGATTTCCTCTACGCCGGCCACGCCCTCAAACAAGGTAATGATGGCCTCGTTGATCATGGGCATCAGAATGCGGTTGGCCACGAAGCCGGGGTAATCGTTTACCTCCGTGGGCGTTTTGCCCAGCTGCCGCGAGAGGTCCATCACCCGGGTCGTTACTTCATCTGACGTAGCGTAGCCGCGAATGACCTCCACCAGCTTCATCACCGGTACGGGGTTCATAAAGTGCATGCCAATCACCTGGGCGGGGCGCTTGGTGACGGCCGCAATTTTGGTGATGGAAATAGAAGACGTATTAGAGGCCAGAATGGCGCCGGCCGGAGCGTGCTGGTCCAGCTCCCGGAAGATGTTGAGCTTCAATTCCACGTTTTCGGTGGCGGCTTCTACCACCACATCGGCCTGGGCTACGCCCTCAGCCAAGCTGGTATAGGTCGTGATGCGGCCCAACGTGGCGCCCTTGTCGGCTTCCGATAAGGTGCCTTTAGCTACCTGCCGCTCGAGGTTTTTGCCAATGGTGGCCAGGGCCCGGTCGAGCGCCGATTGATTGATGTCGATAAGCGCCACGGGAAACCCGTGTTGGGCAAAAACGTGGGCAATGCCATTGCCCATGGTGCCCGAGCCAATAACGGCTACATGTTGCATACGAAAAACAGGTTGGGTGGGAAGCGCGGGCCACTAACGGTCCACGCCCGCAAAGCTAGCCGGAAATCCGGCGGGGTCAACTACCATCCTGCGCCCGGGTCACGCCTGGTGGGCAAGCCAAGGGAAAGAAAAAACTGCTGTCAACTCTGGCAACGCCAATCAGTTTCCCTAGGTGCGGCAGCCGGCCGGCTAAGAATTTTCCTATCGATTTATATCCTTTTCCAAATACCCCCGTACAAAACCGCAAATCACCTTACCAGCGTTTTTGTTTAAACAAAATCTGGCAGTAGGGTGGTGGTTTCTCTCCTCTCCAATTTCCAACCACATTTCACCTTCACCACCATGGGTAATCTGCTGTATATCATTGCCGTCATCCTGATCATCATCTGGGCCCTCGGCTTCTTCGGCATTCTGGGCACGGGCATTCAGGGCAACAACCTGATTCACATCCTGCTGGTTATTGCCATCATCGCCGTAGTGCTGCGCCTAATCCGCGGTGGCCGGGTGTAGATACTCAGGCTTCTCATAACAAAAAGGGCTGCTCCATACCGGAGCAGCCCTTTTTGTTATAGGCTAAAGAGTGCTATTTCAGGTCGAACAGAAAGCAGAAACGAATGACAGGCTGGCCGTAAACTTTGTATAGCCCATCGTTGAAGTTATAGAGCAGTAGAATATCACCGGCGGCCCTATCACCAAACTGCTGGCGGTAGCCAGCGCCCAGCAACGGGGTGGAAACTGTGTGTTTCTCTGTGTAGGGACCACCCAGATAGATAGTCTCAGGAGTAGTTTCGGCAAATGTGACCTCATACTCGCCGTGCGCAAAAAACTGGTCAATGACCCGATATTGCGCGAAGACTTTCACGCCGTAGCTGTTGGTGCTGATGTTTTTCGGGAAGCCTTGCTGTACATAGCCACGCTCCAAGCCGTAGTTATTGTAAGCATAGCTAACCCCGGGGCCAATGGAAAATCTATCGGAAACCCGGTAGCCAATGGCCGGCGACAGGCTGAAGTTAAACTGGCTGCCGAAGCCGCCAGAGTTACTATAGCCCAGCCCGAAGTTGGAGTACAGAAAAAACTTACGGGGTACCTGCGGAGCCTGTACCTCGGGCCGGGTGCCAGGCTGCGGAGCCGGTATGTCCTCGGAGGCACGCGGCGTGGGCTCAGCGGGCGTATACACCGGGGCGGGTGTAGCAGGCTGCCGGGTCGGGGCCGGTGGGGCCGTGTTCAGCTCGGGCTTGGCCGTCTGGGTGCTGTCGGTGGTTTGGGCGCGCACGGCCGGGGCCAGCCACAGGCTGGCCCCCCGAGGGAAAGCAAAAGCAGGAGTTGTTTCATAGCGGGGCTACAACGCGCCTACGATACAAGTTGGTACATGCGCTGGCGCTGAGTTTTGATGTTCTCGTCGGCCAGGTACTCCTCGTAATGCATGCGCCGGTCGATGATGCCGGTGGGCGTGAGTTCAATGATGCGGTTGGCCACGGTTTCCACTACCTGCAAGTCGTGGGAGGCGAAGATGAGCGTGCCGTTGAACTCCTGCAGGGAGTTGTTGAGGGCCGTAATGCTTTCCAGGTCGAGGTGGTTCGTGGGGTCGTCGAGCACCAGCACGTTGCCGCTTTCCATCATAATCTTGGAAAGCATGCAGCGCACCTTTTCGCCCCCGCTCAGCACGTTGCTTTTCTTCTGCGACTCCTCGCCTGAGAACAGCATGCGGCCCAGGAAGCCCCGGATAAACGACTCGTCCTTCTCGGTGCTATACTGCCGCAGCCAGTCCACCAGGTTCAGATCAGTATCGAAGAACGCCTCGTTTTCCTTGGGAAAGTAGCTGGGCGTGATGGTGGTGCCCCACTTAAACGAGCCGGACTCGGGCTTGGCCTGCTCAAACAGGATGTCGAACAGGAGGGAAGCGGCCCGGTCGTCGCGGCTGATGATGGCCACCTTGTCCTTCTTATCAAGCGCAAACGACACGTTCTTGAAAATCACCTGCCCATCCACCGAGGCGCTCAGGTTGTCTACCGCCAGCAGCTGGTTGCCGGCTTCGCGCTCGGGCTTGAAGGCAATGTAGGGGTACTTGCGCGAGCTGGGCTTGATTTCCTCCAGGGTGAGCTTCTGCAGCAGCTTCTGGCGCGAGGTAGCCTGCTTGGATTTGGAGGCGTTGGCCGAGAAGCGGCGCACAAACTCTTCCAGCTCCTTGCGCTTGTCTTCAGTTTTCTTGTTTACTTCCTGACGCTGGCGCAAAACCAGCTGGCTGCTCTCGTACCAAAACGAGTAGTTGCCGGGGTACATCGTGATTTTGGAGAAGTCCAGGTCGGCCATGTAGTTACACACGGCATCCAGGAAGTGACGGTCGTGGCTAACCACAATCACCGTGTTCTGGAACGAGTCGAGGAAGTTCTCCAGCCACAGCACGGTTTCGGCGTCGAGGCCGTTGGTGGGTTCGTCCAGCAGCAGCACGTCGGGGTTGCCAAACAGGGCCTGGGCCAGCAGCACCCGCACTTTGTCGGAGGTGCCCAGGTCGCTCATCAGGGTGTGATGCTTGTCTTCGCCAATGCCCAGGCCGGACAGCAGCTCGGCGGCTTCGTACTCGGCGTTCCAGCCTTCGAGGTCGGCAAACTCGCCTTCCAGCTCGGCGGCCCGCTCCCCGTCGGCGTCCGTAAAATCAGCCTTGGCGTAGATGGCGTCTTTTTCCTCCATCACCTTCCAAAGGCGCGTGTGACCCATAATCACGGTCTGGAGCACGGGGTAGGCGTCGTAGGCAAACTGGTTCTGCTTGAGCACCGAGAGGCGGGCACCCTTGGGCATATCCACCGCGCCGGTATTGGGCTCAATCTCGCCCGAGAGAATCTTCAGGAACGTGGACTTCCCGGCGCCGTTGGCCCCGATGAGGCCGTACACGTTGCCGGGCATAAACTTGATGGTGACGTCTTCGAACAGGATGCGCTTGCCGTAGCGCAAGCTAACGTTGGTGGTGCTGATCATAAAAAGGCAAGAAGGTCGAATGCGCAGGAAAGCCTACCGGCCCAGCGGCGCGCAAAAGTAAGGAAAAATGCCTGGGCCTCCGTGCGCTAGGGGGCATTTAGCCGGCCGGAAAGCGCCTCGGCGGGGTAGCCCACAGAAAACTACCGGCCGGCACAACTACCCAGGCGGCGGGCTGCGTATAGACGTTGAACAGGCCGGCAACCAGCTGGTACTGAACAAGACAGCGGTCTGCGGGAGTTCCGATGGGCCCATTTTCACTTTTCACTGCTCTTTTTGTTATGGCTGATTTACGCATCACCCCCGAAAACAACGGCGTCCGCTATGGCTTGCTGACGGCCGCTGGCATGGTTCTCTATTTTCTGGTAGCTGGCCTGCTGGGCCTCACTGGCCGCGTGGAGCTGAGCTACCTCAACGTGGTAATACTGGCCGTAGGCATCTGCCTGGCCATTGCCCGCTACCGGCGCTACCGCCACGACCGGATGCCCTACCTGCACGGATTCGGCACAGGCATCATCACGGCCATTGTGGCTTCGGTGGCATTTGGGTTCTTTTTCCTGGCCTATGCTGTTCTCAACCCCGGCCTGGTAGAGCAGCTACGCACCACCGACCTATTCGGGGCAGATCTGTCGATAACCATCTGCTTTCTGGCCATTCTGCTGCAGGGCGCTATGTCGGGCGTTATCATCTCTCTGGTAGCAATGCAATACTTCAAAAGCCCCGACCACATGCCCATGCAGGGAGTGGAGTAGATGGCAAAAAAACAGCAGGAAAGCCTGTTTCAAAAGCCAGTGGCGTATGGAGCGGGCTTTTGTACGACTACCGTTTTATAGGATAAGGCACAGGCGAACGTAACGGCTATATATTTTAATAGTATTTTATCTTCTATTTATTGAAAATAAGTTATAACTTGAAGGAACGAAACCCGTGTAACGGCCGGTTTCTACGGTATTCATAAACCAGTCTGCGCATCCTGCAGCTTCTTTGTATACACTACCCGGCTATGACACGCACTTTACTAACGCTTCTGTTGAGCTTTGTTTCACTGGCTCCCGCAGCGGCCCAGGCCGGCGACCAGGTGGTGGAACTACCTTGCCCGCTGGCATCCGTGCGCACGGCCGTACGCAGCCGCGTCATCACCCGCGACCTAAGCCAGAGCCTCCATCTCACGCAAGCCCAGCAGGTGCGCATGCATGTGCTTTACCTCACCATGGTAGCCCGCCAGGATGAGCTGCAATGGCACTACGGGGGCGACCCGGAGCAGCTGCGTCTCCAAAGCCAGGCCTTGGACACGTACTATGAGCAGGAATGCCGCAAGATTCTGCGGCCCGCCCAGGTAGAGCAGCTGCTGCAGGCCAGTTATCCGGCTTCCGGAGAGCCAGCTACTATCAGCGAAGACACCCGAGGCTAGTCTCCGCGAACTTACTGGTGCGCTACCGGCAGTAGCACTTCCGAAACTAACCCCAGCGGGTCGAAACGCAAGCTTAGTTTGGCTGCCTGTGACCGGGGGTGTCCAGCCTCACACTGCGCGCCCGGCCGCAGATAATAGATGTACACCTTCTCAGTCTGGGCCGAAAGCTCTACTTCATCGGGCCGACCCAGGAGCTTGTCAATGGCATCGGTGTGGACGCCGTACAGCGCTTCGCGGTTTTTCTGGAGCACCGTCAACTGGCTGGCGCGCGTGTCGTTGCAGGCGTACGGGTCTGAGCGCCAGGTAGCTGCCTCGAAGCCCGGCAGGGAGGCCGCTTGGTGGCTGCAGCCAGCTAGCAGCAAAGCCGAAGCAAAAAAACGGCGCGACAAACTTGCATACGGAACCAGGGCGAAGGGCAGGGCGTTGGGAGCACGCCGTAAAACTACTAATTTGGCAGTAGTACCAGCCTTGCAGGGCCGGTGGCAGTAGTTTAGGAGCAACCAGAATGAAGCGTATGAAAGGACTGTTGCGCAGGGTTAGTGGGCTGATGCTGGGAGTGATAAGTGTGCTGGGAGCAGAAGCCGCTGTGGCCGCCCCGCCTCGGGCGGGCGGCAATCCACGCAGCGTACAGCTTAGTGAAGTGCAGCGCGCATTCTACCAGACGGCGTTTGAGCAGGAAGTATTGCGCACCTACACGGCCGCCCGCCTTTCCCTTACCGGTCTGCGGCCTGATGTATACCGCAAGGCGCTGCTGGGCTACTACAATCTGCAGCAGCACGGCTCCGCTGCTGCCGGCGCGCCCCTCACCATCATCGATTTCAACCTGCCCAGCCGCCAGAAGCGTCTGTGGGTAATTGACGTGCGCCAGAACCGGCTGTTGCACCACACGCTGGTAGCGCACGGCAAAAACACCGGTGAAGATCTTGCCCGGACATTTTCTAACCGCAACGGCTCCGAGATGAGCAGCCTGGGCTTTTACGTAACGGGCCAGCCATACACTGGCAAGCACGGCCTGTCGCTAAAGCTGCACGGGATGGACGACGACTACAACTCCCACGCCGCCGACCGGGCCGTAGTGGTCCACGGCGCCGATTACGTGAGTGAGGCCTTTGTGCGTCAGCACGGTCGGCTGGGACGCAGCCAGGGCTGCCCGGCCCTGCCCGTAACTGAGGCGCCGCGGATTATTCGTGCCATTCAGGCGGGCTCAGTGGTGTTTGCGCACGCTCCGCAAAACGTTTCTTATGCTTCGGCCTGGCTGACCCTGGACTCGGCTCTGTACGGCTTTGCGCGGGCCAAAGGCCTGCAGGTAGTGGGCTGATGTATGTGCCAAAACCAAGTGCAGAAGCATAACAAAGGCCCTTCGGATTCAGTATCCGAAGGGCCTTTGTGGTATGAGTAAGTACGCAGCCGGTTACTTCATCAGGACCGGTCGCCGGTCGCTTTTACCAGGTTGATGCCGGCAAAGAAGAAAATCAGTCCGACTACGAAGGGTACGATGGAGTTCATTTTGCCCAGCGTCACCCCGGCAACCTGCATGAAGCCCAGCGCCCCGTAGATGATGCCTACAATGCCAAGAATAGTGAGGATGGCGCCAAAAGTGCGTTTCTGATTCATGTGTTCGGAAGAAGACAGGGAAGAAAAGAGGAGAGGAGTATAATGTGGTTTGCCCCCAGGGGCGTCCCGCGCCCTCTACGCAAAACGCGGCCGTAAGGTGACAAGCGGCCGGCCCACAGCCACTGCAACCCTGCTTACGCCTACGCGTTACACTGCAAACCCTGGCCTGCGGGCCAGCGGCGCTTCTCTCTCCCACGCCCCTATTCTCCCTCCATAATGCGCGGCAACCTACGCTACCTCATCGCCCTGATTGTCGGGGGCTTTTCACTGATTACCTACTACTGCAACCGCCAGACGAACCCCGTCACCGGTGAAACGCAGCACGTGAATATGACCACCGACCAGGAAATTGCCCTGGGTTTGCAGGCGGCCCCCGAAATGGCCCAGCAGTACGGCGGTTTGTACCCCGACCAGGAAGCCCAAAACACCATCGACCGGATTGGCAATGCCATTATCCAGGGTTCCCCGGCCGTTCGTTCCCCCTACAAGTTCGACTTTCATTTGCTGGCTGATGACCAGACCATCAATGCGTTTGCGCTGCCCGGCGGGCAGGTGTTCGTGACAGCGGGGCTGGTGAAGCAGCTTAAATCCGAAGGCCAGGTGGCCGGCGTACTGGCCCACGAAATCGGACACGTGATTCAGCGGCACTCAGCCGAGCAGCTGGCCAAGTCGCAGCTCACGCAGGGCCTGGCTGGTGCCGCTGGTATTGCCGCTTACGACTCCGAACGTCCCGGCGGCTCCATTGCCAATGCCGCTATAGCTGCTGCCGTGGCCAAAGTGGTGTCGTTGCGCTTCAGCCGCGAAGACGAGCTGGAAGCCGACCGCGTGGGCGTCGACTATGTATCCGATGCCGGGTACGACCCCCGGGCCCTGCTACAGGTGATGCAGGTGCTGGAGCAAAGCGGCGGCAAAGGCAGCGGCCCGGAGTTTCTGCAGACGCACCCGAACCCCGGCAACCGTACCCAGGAAATTCAGCAGGAAATCCAGACGCGCTTTCCCAATGGCATTCCGGCCGGCCTGAAGCCCTAACTATTCGCCCAAGCGCTGGTATCACTGCTGGCTGGCTCGCTGCCGGCCAGCAGTTTTTGTATCCTCAACTTTCGTCACTTTAATCTCCCGCATGCCTTTTTCCAAGTCGCTTTTGCTGCGTAATCTGCTCTTCGTGCTAAACCCTATTTCGGGCGACATCGACAAGGAAGGGCTGGAAGAACGTATTCAGGACTATTGCCGGGAGCACGGCCGCACCGCCACGTTTTTCCATACTTCCGGCAGCGACGACCTGGCCCGGCTGCGCCAGCACCTGCGGCAAGAGCCCGCCGAGGCGGTATTTGCGGCGGGCGGCGACGGCACCGTGAACCTTGTAGGGGAAGCATTGACAGGCACCGAAACGCCGCTGGGCATTCTGCCGCTGGGCTCGGGCAATGGCTTGTCGAAAGATCTGGGCATCGGGCAGAACCTGGAGGAGGCGCTGCCGCTTATCTGGCAGCACACTGTGCGCACCATCGACACGTTGCGGGTGGGCGGACACTTTTCGGCGCACCTGGCCGATCTGGGCTTCAACGCCCTGATTGTGGAACGCTTTGCTGCGGGGGACACGCGGGGGCCGGGGGCCTATGTACGCATTGCCATGCAGGAATACCTGGACTACGAGCCCGCCGTGTACCGCATCGAAACCGACCGGGAAACCTTCGAAGGGGCAGCCTTTATGCTCACCGTGGCCAACGCCAACACCTTTGGCAGCAACGTAGTCATCAACCCTGCCGGCCAGCTGGATGACGGGGAGTTTGAGCTGTGTCTGATCGAACCATTTCCGGGCACGGCTGCCCCCGGCATATTGTACCGCCTCTACACCGAAGGGTTCGACGAATCCCTCTATACCCGCCGCCTGTGCTGCCGGCACGCCCGCATTCATATTGTGGGCCAAGAGCAAGCGTTGGTGCAGGTGGACGGGGAGCCGCTGGAGCTGCCTATGCCCCTCGATATTCAGATGCTGCCTGCGAGCCTGCGGGTGCTGGTGCCGCTACCCGCACCGGCTGGCTAAGTTGCCAGCGGAATACGTCGGTGCCAAGCGGGTTGCCGGGTTCCAACGTGCGCAGCCATACCTCGTCGTTCGGGTAAAAATCGAGCACGAAAAAGCCCTTGTGCTCGTGTACGAAAGCGGCGCGCCCGCCGTGCTGCACAAAAGCCGTTTTGCTGCCCGCCCCGCTAACCAGATAATGGCTGCCCTGCTGCTGAAAATACTGCAGGTTGTGGTCGTGGCCGGCGGCGTAGATAAGGTTGGGGAACTGGTGCAGTACGCGCAGCAGGCGGCGCCGCAGGTGGCGGTAGCGGGGGTGGGCCATGTCCTCGGCGGCTCCCACCAGCTTGCGGTACACGGGCAGCAGGGAGCCAATAACGGGTAGCGGCAGGTACGCTTTCTTATGCACCGTGGTGAGCGGAAACATGTGCTGCCGGGCCGTGAACTTGCCACCGTGGATGGCATTGGAATACAGAGGATGATGCCCGGCCACAATGATCTGCTGGTGCTGGTTGGCCCGCAAAACCTGCAGCAAGTCCTGAAAAGGCGTGCTGCCGGCCGTAGCCGAGGGGCGCTGTCCCTGCTGCACCCACCACTGGGTATTCAGGACCACCAGCAGAATGCCGGGCGCCAGCTGCAGCGTCACGGGGCCGGGAAGGCCGTCGGCGGGCAGGAAGTGGGCGGCGGGCAGATGCTCTTGTACCAATTGCTGTTGCCGCAACACGTATTCCAGCCCGTTGGGGCGCCCCTTATTCCAGTCGTGGTTGCCACTGAGGTAGATAACCTGGCCGGCATAGCTCTCAAAAGACTGCAGCTGCGTGAGCAGGCGCCGCTCGGCAGCCGGGCGGCCGGCAGCGCCCTGCGGCGGAATACCGGTAGGGTACACATTATCACCAAGCAACACGGTGGCACTGGCTTCTCCGGCAGCCTGCTGCCAATCCTGCAGCAGCGTCAGCACCGGGTCGGGGCCGGTGGTAGCCACGGCACCGGTGTCGCCGATGAGGGCCAGCTGGTAGCGGCGGGTAGCAGCTGGCGGGGGCGTAGCGTCGGGCCAGCGGCCATAGGCGGGAGCCACCCACACGCGCCTCCGCCAGCGCCGTTCCTGCGTGTGCCGCACCAGAAGCCACACGCTAAGCAGCGCCACCATAGCCGCTGCCACATACCCGATAATCAAAAGCCCCGAAGTCACGTGCAGAACCAGCTATGTATACCGGCGTTTATACGGGCTTCTATGGCTGATAGCTATTGGCTCATCATTAGTTAGTACAACCCTCGGCCGGCACATTGTTTTTAGCCGACGCAGCTTGAGCTGAATCTTTAGTTACTCACCGCCTAACTCGGGCTGTGTTGTCAGGTGGGTTCCCAAAGCCCAATCTTGTTGCTTTGAGGGGCAGGATATAGACGAATTTTCCGTAGGCGAAACTGGCAATGTCGTCGAGGATGGCTGCGCCGCTCAAAAATTCGGAGGCGTGAGGTTTTTGAAATGGCCGTTGAGGCGGGAGCGGTCCTTGAGCCGCTCGGTTTCCAGCAGCATCGGGAGCACCTGTTCCAGGTGTTCGGCAATGAGCTCCTGGCGCTCCAGCTCACTGGTGGCACTTAGCAGCTGATATTCCTGCTCGGTGCTCAGACCCAGGTGGTGGCCCAGGTCGTAGGTGCGGTAGTCGATGGGGAGCTTTTGCAGCAACTGGCGCAAACCCAGCACGTCGTAGAGCTGCCGGAGGTAGCCCTGGATGCGGCGGTGCAGGTCGGCATCGGGGGCGGGGTCGTCGATAATGGGTTCGATGGTGCCGGCGGCATAGAGCTTGCCCGGGGCCTGCCGGAAAAACTCCCGGATGCGGAACACGCCCAGTGCCTCGGTGCGGATGTCCATTTCGCCGGTGGGGTAGGTTTTCTCGATGCTCAGCAGGCGCATTTCTGTGCCCAGCTCCCGCACTTGGTCGGTATACAGCGGAATGCCGAAGGTCAGGCTTTCTCCCAGGCAGTCGTGTACCAGCTGGCGGTAGCGGGGCTCGAAGATGTGCAGGTTGAGCTTTTCGCCCGGAAATACGACCAGATTAAGCGGAAACAGCGGAAGCAAACGCGGCATAAAGCAACAGGAGAAGGCGCAGACGGCGGAAAAGTAAGCAAATCCCCGGCGCAGGCCCACAAAACCCGTAATTTCGCCCGCTTGCCGAATTTGCTTGCACCTACAGTATCCTACGGCTGTCATGTTTCATCTGGCGTCCACGCAGTCGAAGCATCTTTACCGCTTTGTTGTACTACTGATTGATTATTCAGCGGTAGTGATGCTTCGGCTTCGCTCAGTATGACGTTCTTCTATAGGTCAGGACTGCACACTTCACTCATTCACCCATTCACCCATTCACTTTCCCCGTGACTGATTTTAAACTGTACTGGCGGCGCGGCTGGCAGCTGCTGCTGCAGGTAGGCGCTTCCCTGCTACTCACCACCATTGTGTGGGTGCTGCTGTACCGCTGGGTGTCACCGCCGGCTACCTGGCTGATGCTGGAGCGCCGCTCGCACCGCCCCGCCGGCTACGAGCACCTCGAAAGTGAGCGGCAGATTCACTACAGCTTTGTAGGACTGGAGGAGGTGTCGGCGCAGCTGCCGCTGGCGCTGGTGGCAGCCGAGGACCAGCGCTTTCTCATGCACCACGGCTTCGACGTGGATGCCCTCAAGAAAGCCGCGCAGCGCAACCGTGCCGGGCACGGCAAGCAGCTGGTGGGCGGCAGCACCATCAGCCAGCAGGTAGCCAAAAACGTGTTTCTCTGGAACGGCCGCAGCTACCTGCGCAAGGCCGCCGAAGCGTACTTTACGGTGCTCATCGAACTGCTCTGGGACAAACAGCGCATCCTGGAAATGTACCTGAACGTGGCCGAAATGGGCGACTGTACCTTCGGGGCCGAGGCCGCTGCCCAGCGCTACTTCCACAAACCGGCCGCCAAGCTCACCGCCTCCGACGCGGCGTTGCTGGCGGCCATTCTACCCAACCCGCTCAAATTTCGGGCGGCCAGCCCTGGCCCCCAAACCCGCGCCAAGCAGCGCCGGGTACTGCGCAACATGCGCCGCCTGGGCGGTACCCGCTTCGTGCAGCAGGTACTGACGGCGGAATAAGGCCTTCCGAAGCGAAGTCACACCAGTGCTCCGACAATCGTCGGAGCACTGGTGTGACTTCCCCGCCCCTCCAACAATTGTCGGAGCACTGGTATGCCGCCCCCCGGCCTTTCAACAATGGTGGGAGAGCTGGGGGACTTATACTGGCCGCGAAGTGCAGTGCGAAAAGCCGGTAGGTGCGGGGCTTGTCCCCGCCCGCTGTACGCGCCGCTGGGGAGTAATCGTTCAACGGTGGGCGGGGACAAGCCCCGCACCTTACTTTGTGACGGGTATATGCCCGCCGGTACCGGCAGCCCGGCAGTTATATTGCTGGCCTACTCTTTCCTTTCGTATGCGCACTTTTTACCGGGCCCTGGTGCCCTTGCTTTTCCTCACCTCCGGCTGCGCTACCACGCGCCCTACGGCAGCCCGGCGGGATATTCTGCAGGTGCTCACTACCCAAACCGCTGCCTGGAACCGGGGTGATGTGGCTGGGTTCATGCAGGGCTACTGGCCTTCCGACTCGCTGGTGTTCATCGGCCAGAAAGGCCTGACTTACGGCTGGCAGTCCACGCTCGACAACTACCGCCGCAGCTACCCCAATGCTGAGGCCATGGGCCTGCTCACGTTTACTAACCTGCGGGTGGAGCCACTCAGTGCGACGGCCGCGCACGTGGTGGGGCGCTGGCACCTGGCCCGCCCCGCCGTGGGCGATGTAGGCGGATATTTCCTATTAGTATTTTGCAAGCTTAACGGCCGCTGGGTGATTGTGGCAGACCACTCGAGCTAGCAGTAGGCGGCAGCGCGTGGGTACCGCCCTGGTCGCGGGCGGTGGTGGGGTCATCGGACGTAGCCTGGTCTTTGGCTTTTTCCTGCTCTACGGCCGGCACGGCTTCCGTGAACACAAGACCGCGCTCGGCGGCGTGCTTGGCGGCCTGCACGGTGTCCTTCACCAGCAGCATTTCCACCTTGTCCCCCCGCAATTCTTCGGAAACCTTCTCCACCATAGCCGAGCGGGCGGGCAGGTTCACGTCGCGGATGTAAATGGCCAGGATGCGGCCGGGGTGGCGGCGCACCACCTCGCGGTAGATGTTGGCGTCTTCCTGCCCGCTGTCCCCGATGAGCACGAACGGCAGCGTGGGGTAGGTGAGCAGGACGTTGTCGATTTCCTTGAGCTTGTGGCCGTGGTGGGCCGAGGCCTCGCCCGAGGATTTGCCTTTGAGGGCCATGTCGCGCAGCAGGATGGGGCCGGCCGGAATGTCATTCAAATGCAGGAAGTCCTCCAGCAAGTCAAAAAGATTCCAGGGCGAGCTGCTCACGTAGAAGAAGGGGTTGTTGCGCTTGCCGTTGCGGCCCAGCTGCAGCTGCCGGTAGAACTCGGCCACACCCTCGAAGGGTAGGCGGGAGCGGGCATTGCGCAGCAGCACGATGCGCGCCATGCGCAGAATATCCGTAGCCGAGGTCTGAATAACGGTATCGTCCAGGTCGCTGATGATGCCGTACTCCGCATCGGCAGGCGGGATGAGCACACGGGCCGTAGCCAGGAGCGGAGCCTCTGGAGCGGGCACACGCTGGGGCGGTGCTACCAGGCGAACATCCACCGGGTACCACATAAAGTTTTCCGGTGTCGGCAGCTGCTGCGGAGCCAGGTTCAGGGTGAAGTAGCCTTCCTCGTCGGTGGTGATGGGGTGCTGGCTGCCGTCGCCGGGCTCGATGCTAAGCCGGGCCCCCGGAATTTCGGTGCTCTCGAAGCGGCGGTACATGTTCAGCATGTTGCGTAATACCGAGTCTTCGTCGGCAGGCTCGCCAATGCCCCGGTCGGTGAGCAGGCGGCCCTTCACGTAAAGCCGCTCGGGCGTGCCGTAGCTGCGGTAGGGGACCAGCTGCAGCGGGTGCAGCAGCCCCAGTCGAAGGCGGGCGCGCAAAGCCAGATCATCCAGGTTTTCGCCCCAGTCGCTGAGTCGTTGTGAGAAAGAAGCCATAAGTGGAAATGCGGAGAAAGGAACAGTAGGAGTACGGGCTACTGCGGCCCCAATGTTACGCCCGGCCCGAAAACACCGCGGCCCGGCCGGCAAGGAAATTGCCAACCGGGCCGCAAACCGCAGGGTATAGCCCGCTTACAAAATGCGCTTCAGCTCCTCGAAGCTGGTGTTGGTGACGGTGCGACCCGCGCATTTCAGCTCCGCCGCCTTCGTTTGAATGGCCTCCACGCGGCTGCCGGGGTCGGGATGGGTGCTCAGGAACTCGGGGTCGGCGCCGCCTTCGGCCTGCGCCTGGGCTTTGATGAAGAAGCCAGCGGCGCCGTCGCAGGAATACTGCGTGGGGTTGAGGTACACCACCGAAAAATCGTCGGCCTCTTTTTCGTACTCGCGGCTGAACTTGAGCTGGCCCAGGTTGGCGGCCACCACCGCCAGCTGGTTGGGGTTTTCGCCCAGCACCAGACTCAGCAGCACCGAAATGCCATACTGCTGCTGCAAAGCTTTGGACGTGTGGCGGCGGTCGGCGTGGGCAATTTCGTGGCCCAGCACGCCGGCCAGCTGGCTTTCATCGTCGAGGAACTTGATGAGGCCGGTAAACACATAGATGTGGCCGCCGGGCGTGGCAAAGGCGTTTTGCACGTTGTCGTCCTTGATAATTTTTACGTCCCAGGGAAACTCGTTGCGGTACGTGAGCTGGCCCGAGTTCAGGACTTTGTTTACTACCCCATCAAGCAACTGGTAGGCGCGGGTGTTTTTGCTATCAGTGCGCTCCAGCAGCTGGCCTTTTTGGCGGTAGAGGGAGTCGGTTTCGTGGGCTACTTTTTCGCCCAGGGCTTTGTCATCGTCCACGGAAAACAGCAGCCGGTCGCCGTTTTCATCTTTGGCGCAGGAAGAGGCTCCGAGCGTAACGGCCAGGGCCAGCAGGAGGGAGGGTTTGAACAACAGGCGGAGCATGGGCAGAAGCGGATAAGTGAACAACGGAGCCGGCAAGAGAAAAAGTGTGCCAGAATGCTCCGGAGGCCGATACGACTGGTTTGCGGCCGGTGTTGCCTGCTCCCGCAGATTTAAGGTAGAGGGCAGGAAATTAGCGGCAAAAAAATCATTCGATACCAGCCTGGCGAAAGGCTGCCGCCGGATAAAGCCTCGCACGAACCCAAACTGCTACTTTCCGCTGGTTTCTGCGTACAGCAGGGCCGTGCTTTCACTGCCGAAGGCCGCGTACTGTTCTCCCCGCTTATGGCTACTGCTGCCCCGGCCACCCCCCGGCCCAAAGTCAAGAAAAAACACCTGGCGCCCCAGGAAGAAGCCCACGAGTTGTATAAGGACCCCGCCCGCCAGGCCGAGCTGGCGGGCCTGCGCTACTACTCCGATACCCGCCCCGGCCTCACGCGCCAGCCCGGCCCCGACGGCACGTTCCGCTACCTCGATGCTAAAGGTCAGCCCGTGACCGACGAAAAGACCCTGGCCCGCATCAACAGCTTCGTGATTCCGCCGGCCTGGACGGACGTGTGGATTGCGCCCACGACCACGGCCCACCTGCAGGTAACGGGCCGCGACGCCAAGGGGCGCAAGCAGTACCTCTACCACGCGGCCTGGGGTGAGGTGCGCAGCCTCACCAAGTTCAGCCGCCTGCGGGCCTTCGGCGAAAAGCTGGCCGAGCTGCGCCTGCAGCTGCAAAAAGACCTAAAGCGCCCCCAACTGGATAAGCCAAAAGTGGTAGCCCTGGTGCTCACGCTCATGGACCAGTCGTTTATCCGCGTCGGCAACAAGGAATACGCCAAAAAGAACAAGAGCTACGGCCTCACCACCCTGCGCGACAAGCATGTGCAGGTGGCCGGAGCCGATGTGCGCCTGAGCTTCGTGGGCAAGAAAGGTGTAGCCCACGATGTGACTTTGCACGACCGGAAGCTGGCCCGCCTGGTGCAGAAGTGCAAGGAAATTCCCGGTCAGCACCTGTTTCAGTACTACGATGCCGACGGCCACCGCCAGGAACTCGAATCGGGCGACGTAAACGACTACCTGCACCGCGTCACGGGCATCAGCCTTTCGGCCAAGGACTTCCGCACCTGGGGCGGCACCGTGAAAATGGTAGAGTGCCTGGAAAGCGTGCTGGCCGAAAACCCGGAACTGCCCAAGGAAAAAGTGCTGAAGCTGGCCGTGAAGGATGTAGCCAAAGGCCTCGGCAACACGCCCACCGTGTGCAGCAAATACTACATTCACCCCCAGGTGGCCCAATTATTCGAATCAGATAAGCTCATCGACTACCTGCGCCGCCACGACGCCGACCCCGCTGAAAACGACCAGCTAACACCCACCGAACACATGGTGCTGGATATGCTGGCGGCTTGTTGATGTGCTAATGTGGTTGAATGTGGGAAATGTGCTGATGCTTTGGCTGTCCTTTCGCCGCCGAAGCAAACCGTGCCAAACAGCACCAGATGCATTCTTCTGCCAAAAAGCGCCTGGCCTCGGCACGTCAGGCGCTTTTTCACATTTCAGGTCTTTGGGCGTTGTTCAGGACGGATTGCTTCGCGCTGTTCGCTATCAGATTAAAACATTAGCACATTTTCCACATTCAACCACATTAGCACATTAACCACTACCGCCCCGAGCCGTCCCGGTCGAAGGCGTGAGTGGCAACGCCGCGGGTAGTTTGGTTCTTGGTTTCGCCCGTGCTGGTGAGGGTGTTGTTGCGGCGCGTGTCGAAAAAGCGGGTTTTGCGGCGCAGGCCGGCCACGCGGGAGCTATCCTGCACGGTATCCTCGCCGGGGCCGCCATAGATGTCCACGAAAGGTGAGGCGCGCACCTTGCCGCTTATTTCGAACCGGTCTTTGCCTTCCAGGCCGTGCAGGACGATGGTGTGCGTCTCGCGCGGGTGAAACGTGCGCTGGTAGAGGGGCTGGGCTGTTTTCTTGCCTCCCATTGAGTAAACTGATACCACTGTGGTGCTATCGGTGCGGCGCTCCACCACAAACCGCTCGTCTTCGTCGGTGCCGGCTACCACCACGCGGTGAGCCTTAAGGCGGTAAAACTCGGCGGCAGCCTGGGGCAGAGCGGCCCGGCGGGCGCGCAGTCCGGCGGCCAGGCGGGCACCCTCGTGCCGGTAGATAGCGGGTGGTAGGCGGCGCACGGCCGAGTCGATAACGGCGTCGGTGAGGCGACGCTGCAGCTCGGCGGCCGCGGCCAGGTAGCGGGGGCGTGGCTGCTCGCTCAGGGCGCGCTCATCGATGTACTGGGCGTTGCGGGTGTAGCCCTCCACGCTTTCGAACTTCGGCCCGAACGTGCGGAACTTAGCCACGGCTTTGCTCACCAGCCAGGACATCAGGCCGTCATCAAACCGGAAAAACACCTGGTCGCGGTCCTGGGGCACCGGCCGCCAGAGGGTGCGACCATCCGGCTGCTTGAAGGCGGCCCAGCTCCACTGCCCCTCGTGCCGGTCCCAGTCGCCCAGCCACAAATCCAGCAGGCGGGCGCGCAGGAAAGCCGCTTCATCCAGGGCCGCTTTCGGCGAGGCGTAGCGCTCCGCCAGCACATCTTCCGATTCTTCCAGATCGAGTGCGCCGGCTAGGGGACCGTAGATGTTTTCCTTGCCTTCCCACTTTTCTTCCAGCAGCACCACCCGGCCGCGCAGCCGCTCCGAGGTGGGGCCCAGCCCGTTTTCGGTGGCCGACACGTAATACAGGCGCGGATTGGTATGATACACGCCGGCAGCCTGGGCCAGCGGGGGCACCACTAGGGAGCCGTAGGGCATGCCGGCTGAGGTGGCGTCGCGCACAATAGTGAGAATGAGCGTGGGGCGCAGAAATTTGGGTAGGGCTTTGGTGGGGTCTTTATCCACGCTGCGCAGGGCGTAGGCGCGGCCGTCGGCCCCCAGCACCGTCATGCTGGTTGTCTGAAAGCCGCCGCCTACTTTGCCGGGCTTCAGCCCGCCGGGTACGGCCGTAGCCAGGTTAAGCACGGGCAGCGTGACGGGCTCGGCCCAGGCGTGGCGGTAGTGCTGGCCCAGCAGAAACCGCCCAATGGGCCCGCGCTGGTAGTGCCGCCCGGCCGTCACTACGGCGCTGTCGGGAGCCGCGGTACGGCCGCTGACCCGGGCATCGGGCTGAAAAAAATGGGAGCTGGCGCAGCTGGTAGCCGTCAGCAAAAGCGGGAAAAAACAGGGGAGAGGTAGACGCATGCACAAAGCCGGCTTTCGGCCGGTGCGTCCTTCAACGCAGCCGCGCCCAAAAAGTAAACGCGGGCCGCAACAACCGCCTGTGCCCGGATTGCGCTATAAGGGGCCGTAGCTATTGCTCAGCTTCTTCTGCGGGCTTGCTTTATCTTTTCTACTCCGTGCATTTTCCTTCCTTTTCACGGCTTCGGCCTTCGGTGGTGTTGCTGGTGGGCGGGCTGCTGTGTTCCTGCACCGAGCCAGCCCCGGCCTTTCCACCCCGCCCCATAATCCCGCCCGATTCGGTGGTGACGGTGGCTGCCGGGCCGCAGTACATGCGCGGGGCTGTGCACCGGTTTTTCTGGGGCAAGCACTACCGCACCGTCTGGCACCAGCCCGTGCGTGTGCCGGTAGTGAGCCTGCGTAAGCTCGTGCCCGGCGGCCTGCGCCCCACCGAGGCCGGCGGCAGCTTCCAAACCAAAAACCTGCGCCTGGTAGATAAGGACGGCCGGGAGTTTGTGCTGCGCAGCGTGGACAAAGACCCCACTAAAGCATTGCCCGAAAACCTGCGGGAAGGCATGATTGGCCGCCTGATGCAGGACCAGACCAGCGTAATTCAACCCTACGGCGCCTACATTGTGCCCCCGCTGGCCCAGGCCGCGGGCGTGTATCATACCAATCCGCGCCTGGTGTACATCGGCGACGACGCGGCGCTGGGCGAGTTTCGGAAAGACTATGCCAATGCCCTGTACCTGCTGGAAGAGCGGCCCGAGGGCGACCAGCGCACGGTGGCCAGCTTCGGCCGCTCGACCCGGGTTGAAAGCTCGCGCAAAGTGTTTACCAATTTGTTGTTCAAATCTGATTTCCAGGTAAATGCTCCGCAGTACCTGCGGGCTCGGCTGTTTGACATGTTTCTGGGCGACTGGAGCCGGCGCGAAGACCAGTGGCGCTGGGCTTCCTTTGCCACACCCGCCGGCGGGGTGCGCTACGAGGCTATTCCGCGCGACCGGGACCACGCCTTTTTCAAGTTCGACGACGGGCTGCTGACCCACATCATTGGCTGGGTGAAAAGCAACTACCAGAGTTTCCACGAGGAAATCCGGCTGGCCGACGTGGAAGGCCTCAACCGCGCCGCCCGGCCCATGGATAAGTCGTTGCTGGTGTACCTTTCCCGTGCCGAGGTACAACAGGTGGCCGATTCGCTGAAAAAACGCTTATCGGACAAGGTCATTGACGAAGCCCTGGCTGCCTGGCCCCCCGAAATCCGGGAGCTGTCGGGGGCGGAGTTCCGGCGCAAGCTGCGCAGCCGCCGCAACCAGCTGCCTGCCGTGGCCGACAAGTTCTACGCGCTGCTGGCCCGCGACGTGGAAGTGCCCGGGACCGACCAGGCCGAGCGGTTTGTGCTGGAAAACGCTGGCCCCGCGCAGGTGCGCCTGAGTGTGTACCGGCGCGGCACTGCCCTAGCCGACAGCCTTATCGGGCAGCGCACGTTTCTCACGACCGAAACCAGAACCCTCAAGCTCTTCGGCCTGGGTGGCAACGACCAGTTCGACCTGCGCGACCTGCCCGAAACCAACCTCGCTATCAGCATCTACGACGGCGCCGGGCAGGATGGTGTACGGGTAGTGGGTAAGCTGCCGGCCCGCCCCGGTGTTACGGTCTACAACAGCGGCGACGGCAACGTTATCAACCTACCCAAAAGCATCAAAGTAGAAGCATACCAGCCCAAAGCCGAAGAGTTCGACGCCGCCGGCTGGCTTCTGCGCCACCGGTTGTATTAAGTTGGGGCAGGTGATGAGGTAACATGTGACAGGTAACAAGTAACATACTGTCATTGCGAGCATGTGGCGCATCAAGCCAGTGTCGAAGCAAGCCGTCCTGAGCAACGCACTAACCCCTGAAATGTAAAAAGCCCTTGGCGTAAGCATACGTCAGTGGCTTTCTGGTAAAAAGATGTATCTGGTTTTGAAAAGGACGGATTGCTTCGACACTGGCTTGATGCGCCACATGCTCGCAATGACAGTACCTGTCACCTTCACTTAAAAATCTTCACCTTGTCCTTGTGCTTGGTGCGCAGGTACTGGCGGATGATCTGCTGCACGTCCTTGTTGTCGTTGTAGCGCTTGATGGCGTCCTTGAAATCGACGAAGCGGCGGGCGGAAAACGACTCATCCACGTAGCCGAAGCCCAGGTAACGGCCGTTTTCTACCACCACCAGCGTCTTCTCATCTTCGCGCCGGCCTCGCCCCAGCACCACGAAGGAGCCGTGCTCGTAGGTGAAGCTTTCCACGGCTTCCTCCACGCGCTTGTTGTATTCCTCGGCGGGCTCCAGGCCCAGGCAGGCACCCTTGCAGCGGTGCACCTGGTAGTCGAAGCAGGAGCCCGGGGTTTTGTACAGGTCACAGAGCTTCTGGCAAAGGTTGAACTTCGAGACTTTGTGGAACAGGAAGGCCTTGGCTTTGTACTGGTTGGCCAGCGCAATGAGCGGGTGCGACTGGGCATGGTCGTCGGCCTTGCCGTAGTAGAGATGCTTGTACCCTTGGTCGTCGGTACGCAGGAAAATACCCGCCGGAAACACTGAGCGGCGCTGGGCGCGGTTGTAGAGCGGTTTCAGTCGCTTGATTTCGTGCGACTCATAAAGCAGCGCCACCAACTCCGAGCCCGTCAGCTCCCAGGTAATGTCGGAAATGGAGTTCTTGAACTCGATGCTCTTGCGCGACTTGTAATCGACGGCGAAGTGCTGCTGAATGCGCTTGTAGATATTAATGCTCTTGCCCACGTAGATAACCTCGCCGGCCTCGTTGTGGAAGTAGTACACGCCGGCTTCCTGGGGCAGGCTGCTCACTTTCTCGGGCGTGATGTTGGGGGGCAGCAGCGCCGTGCGGATGGCCTCGCGCACGGCCTCCACCTTGCGGGCGGAAGGCTGCTTGGCTGGCTTCTTCCCGCCCGGCGCCAGCGCATCTACGGCCGCCAGGGTATCGGCCGGGCTCACGGTGGGGTTGCGCAGGGCCTCGTCCTGCTGGCTGATTTTCAGGAGCCGGTCGAACAGGATGGCGGTGGCGCCAGCGTCGCCAGCGGCGCGGTGGCGGCCATTCAGCGGAATCCCGATGTTCTGGCACAGCTTGCCCAGGCTGTAGCTCGGCTGCCCCGGCATCAGGGAGCGGCTCAGGCGCACGGTGCACAGTGTTTTGCGCGAGTAGTTATAGCCCAGGTCCGCAAATTCCTTTTTCAGAAAGGAGTAGTCGAAGCGCACGTTGTGGGCCACAAACACGCAGCCTTCCGTCATTTCCACCACTTTGCGCGCTACCTCGTGGAACTTGGGCGCGTCGCGTACCATGTCATCGGTGATGCCGGTGAGTTGGGTGATGAAGAAGGGGATGGGCCGGCCGGGGTTCAGCAGGGTGTCGTACTGGTCCACCACCTTTTCGCCATCGTGAATGAAAATGGCAATTTCGGTGATGCGGTCCTGGGCGGGCTGCCCCCGGTGGTTTCAAGGTCGATAATGGCGTACAAATGCGGCGGATTCTGAAGCGGAAACTTGCTAACGTGCTTGGTAACAAAGATAGCCACTGATAAGGTTGCAACCGCCCTGCCCGCCCGCCTCAGGCCCCAAATAAAAAGCGCCCGCCAGCGGAAGCTGACGGGCGCTTTCTCAAAGCAGGCGAAGCGATTAGCTTACGCGGCCTTTCTGCTGGGTAACCCAGTTTTTAGCCGACAGAATGTCGCCGTGCTGCTGCTGAATCACGTTGCGGGCTTCTACGGGCAGCTCACTGGAGCGCAGGGCCGTTTCATAGGCCTGCAGAGCCACGGCGTCGCCGGTTTCGCACTCGCCCAGGATGGCCGAGTCGTCTTGGCCCGTAATGGCCGATTTGATGTTGATCCAGCCGCGGTGCAGGGCGGCAGCGGCGTCGGTAAGGGCACCTTCTACGGTGCTTTCCTGGCTAGGGGCTTCCACGCCACTGCGGCGGGCAGCCTGCTCCAGGTCGGCGGCAAACTGGGCGCGCTGCTGGCTGAACTTGCTTAGCTCTGCGCGCAAATCGGGGCTGGTTACACCCTCAGCGGCCTGCTGGTAGCCTTTGGTGGCGGTTTTATTGATTTCGACGAGGTCGTTGAATGCGCGGGCGGTATTATCGGTGATGGCAGCCATCGGTAAAGTATGTTAAGGTGGTTGGAAAGGAATTCAGGCGAATCGAAGCCGGATATACAGCCGATTCTGCCCGTGTATACTGTGCATGTATGGTCGGGGTTACGAGCCCTGGCCCATGATGCGCCCCCAGAGCCGCTTGAAAAAGCCCGGCTCGCCGCCCGCCACGCTTTGGATAGTGTCTTCTCCCTCGGCCGTATCGCCCAGCAGAAAGCCCCAGGGCTCGGTGGCTTTGCTGGCATCCAGCACCACCTTAATCACCGCAATCAGCGGAATGCTCAGAATCATGCCGGGGGTGCCCCAGAGCTCGGCGCCCAGCACCAGCGCCACAATGGCCGCCATGGGGTTGATGCTCACCTGCGAGCCGGTAATCATGGGCGTAATGAAGTTGCCTTCCAGAAACTGCACGAAAGCAAACACCCCGATAACGCCCGCTGCATGCAGGGGGGAGCCGGTTTCCACCAAGGTAATAATGGCCGGGATGCTGGCTCCCAGCATAATGCCGATGTAGGGGATGACGGCCAGCACGGAGGCAAAAATGGCAAAGAAGATGGCAAACTTCACCTGCAGGGCCAGCAGCCCGATGGCGTTGAGCACGGCCACAATCACAATGACCTTGAACAAGCCCGAAATATAGGCTTGCACCACGGTCTGGATGTTGTCGAGGGTGTTGAGGGCGGCCGTGCGCTTGTCGGGGCTCACGAAGCGGAACAGAAACTGGCGCAGATGGTCGCGGTAGTACAGAAAGCAGAAGATGTAGATGGGCACCTGCAGCAGGTTGCCGACTACAGCCGAGGTCATGTTGAGTGTGGAGTTGAGGTAGCCGCCGCTGCTCTTCTTCAGGGAGTCCAGCGTGGATTTCTTGAGCTCTTCATCCGAAATAGGCTCGATACCGAAGCGGTTGGCCGCCCAGGCCTGAATGTCGTGGAAAAACTGCAGCAGCTTGTCCTGCAGCTTGGGCAGCTCATTCTTGAACTGGCCCAGCTGGGAGCCAAACCCGAAAACGATACCCGCAAACACCACCACCATCAGCAGCAGACACAGGATGATGGCCAGCACCCGGGGCACGCCTTTCAGCTCCAGCCAGCGGCTGATGGGCAGCAGCAGCAAGGCAAAAAGCGCCGAGAACAGCAGCGGCAGCAGCACGTCGTCGAGAACTTTGAGCGAGTATACCAGCAGTACGCCCGACAACAGCAGGAACGCAAACTGGATGACGGGCGTCTGGCGCACCTCAGCGTTGGGCTTGTGGCCCGAGGGGGGCAAATGATGTTGGGTAGAGGGAGGAAACATTTGGCTAATACGATTAGGAAATAGGGGAGAGGGAAAGAGCTGTTGGTGAAGCGGCAAAAGAAAAACGTGAAACTATTTTCACTGTCGTGCCGGTTGGGAGAGGAGTTTTTGCTAATTTTACTAGCGCAAGCCCGACGCGGAAAAGGTCAATTTTCTGCGTTATTTTACCTCGCATACGTTTACCGGATTCCCGATGGCTGAACCACAAGTACTCCCCGCCCAACACGCATACACCGAAGACAGCATCCGCTCCCTCGACTGGCGCGAGCATATCCGGCTGCGCCCCGGCATGTACATCGGCAAGCTCGGCGACGGCTCCAGCTACGACGACGGCATCTACGTGCTGGTGAAGGAGGTTATCGACAACTCCATTGATGAGCACGTGATGGGCCACGGCCGCACCATCGACATCAAAATCTCCGACCAGCGCGTGCAGGTGCGCGACTACGGCCGCGGCATTCCGCTGGGCAAGGTGGTGGAGGTCGTCAGCAAAATCAATACGGGCGGCAAGTACGACAGCAAGGTCTTTCAGAAATCTGTGGGCTTGAACGGCGTGGGCACCAAGGCGGTTAATGCCCTCAGCAATTATTTTCTGGTGCAGAGCGTGCGCGACGGGCAAATGAAGGCCGCCGAGTTTGAGCAGGGCGTGCTCAAAACCGACGCCAAGCCCCAGCCTACTTCCCAGCGCAACGGCACGCTGATGGTGTTCCAGCCCGACGACACCATCTTTAAAAACTACCGCTTCATTCCGGAGTACCTCGAAAACCAGGTCTGGAACTACGTGTACCTGAACGCGGGCCTGACCATCAACTTCAACGGACAGAAGTACTTTTCCGAAAACGGGCTGAAGGATCTGCTGGCCCGCAAAGCCGACCCCGAGAGCCTGCGCTACGACATCATTCACCTCAAGGCCCCGGATATTGAGCTGGCCCTCACCCACGGCAACGAGTACGGCGAGGAATACTACTCCTTCGTGAACGGGCAGTACACCACCCAGGGCGGTACCCACCTGGCCGCTTTCCGCGAGGCCGTAGTGAAAACCGTACGCGAGTTCTATAAAAAAGAGTACGATGCGGCCGATATCCGCGGCTCTATCATTGCCGCCATTTCGGTGCGGGTGCAGGAGCCGGTGTTTGAGTCGCAAACCAAAACCAAGCTCGGCTCTATCAACATGGGGGAGGACGGCCCTACCGTGCGCGGGTTCATCCTGGATTTCCTTAAGGAGCACCTCGATAACTACCTGCACAAGAACCCCGCCGTAGCCGAGGCCCTCAAAAAGCGCATCGAGCAGAGCGAGCGGGAGCGGAAGGACATGGCCGGGGTGAAAAAACTGGCCAACCAGCGCGCCAAGAAAGCCAACCTGCACAACCGCAAGCTGCGGGACTGCCGCTTCCACCTGGGCGAAACCAAAGAGCCCGAAAAGGCCCTGCTCACCACCCTGTTCATCACGGAGGGGGACTCGGCTTCCGGCTCCATCACCAAGAGCCGCAACGTGGAAACGGAAGCTGTGTTCAGTTTGCGCGGCAAGCCTCTCAACTGCTTCGGGCTCAAGAAGAAGATAGTGTACGAAAATGAGGAGCTGAACCTGCTGCAGCACGCCCTCAACATTGAGGAAGGTATTGAGCACCTGCGCTACAACCGCGTGGTTATTGCCACCGACGCCGATGTGGACGGCATGCACATCCGCCTGCTGCTGCTGACCTTCTTCCTGCAGTTCTTCCCCGATTTGGTGCGCAACGGCCACGTGTTCATTCTGGAAACCCCGCTGTTCCGCGTCCGCAACAAGAAAACGACCATCTACTGCTACAACGAGCAGGAAAAGCAGGCCGCCATGCGCCAGCTGGGCCGCAATCCCGAGGTGACCCGCTTCAAGGGCCTGGGCGAAATCAGCCCCGACGAGTTCGGCAAGTTCATCGGCGACAACATCAAGCTGGAGCCCGTTATCCTGCAGTCGGACCGCAGCATTCAGCAGGTGCTCACGTACTACATGGGCAAGAATACGCCCGCCCGCCAGGAATTCATCATCGACAACCTGCGCCAGGAAAAAGACCTCATCACCTCCGACGTGCTGCCCGTGAGCGAAGTGGCCGAGGAAGATATGGCCTTTGCGTAACCATACTACCGAGCCATAAAATCAAAAAGCCTCACCTGGCTCCGGCCCGGTGGGGCTTTTTGATTTTAGTGGCAACAGGCGCATAAATACCCGGAAAGCCCGGAACGGGAGGCGCAGCAGCGGGGCCTAGTTAGCAAATGCGTTGTATTTTGGCAGCATGAAGCATATAGTGTATCTAAGTCGGGCTGTACATGCGTTGACCGACCACGACCTGCAGCACCTGCTCGACCAGAGCCGCCACAATAATGAGCAGCATGGTATTACCGGGGTGTTATTTTACAGTCACGGCAACATTGCCCAGCTGTTTGAGGGAGAGGACGCAACGGCCGACGCCTTGTTTGCGCGCATTGCCCAGGACGGCCGGCACTCCCACGTGCGCAAGCTCGTAGACAAACCCATTGCGGCCCGCAGCTTTTCCGACTGGTCCATGGCCTTCCACCCGCTGGTAGCGGAGGGCTTCGAGGCCTTGCAGGGGTTTCTGCTCCCGCATCATATACCGCCCGCCCCGGATTCACTGCCCATTGCCGATGCCCTGGTAGTCGAGCTGGTACGGCTGGCCGTCTTTGGTTCCGACCCCTCGCAGCCTTACCACCACGTGTTGCCCCTGGCACCCTGACAGGCGGCAGCCGTTTTAGCGGCTGTTGCCGGACCGCCCCGCTTTATTTCTTATGAGTCTGCACCAGCCCGGGCGCTGTCGTGGGCATTTACTACCAGTCCGTGAAACCTTCTTCTCCTTTTGAGCAGATGCTGCGCCAGCTGCAGGCCGGCGTGGCCACCCTGGAAGGCCCCGACCTGCGCTATGGCTTCATCAACGACCGGATGCGCGAGCTGGTGGGCGAAGGGCAGCCGGGTCAGCGGGTAACTGAGTTTCCGGGAAACCTGCCCTCAGTTTTCCTGGAGATGCTGCCGCGCATCTACGCCGACGGCAGCGACCATACGGCCAAGGCCTGCGCCTGCGGCCCCCGCCACTGCTACGACCTCTCGGTGCAGCCTTACCACGACGAGCAAGGGCAGGTATCCGGCTTGCTTTTGCTGGCGGTAGATGTTAGCGAGCAGGAAGCGGCCCGGCAGCGGGCCCACGAGCTGGCCCTCACCACGCGCCACCTCGATGCCCGCCTGCGGGTGCTCACCGAAACCGCGCCGCTGATGACTTACACCGTGGACGCGGCCGGGGCCGTTACCTACGTGAGTCCGCAGTGGTACCGCTTTACCGGCCAGCCGCCCACGGCCGACCTGACCGCCATCTGGCCTCTGCTGGTGCACCCCGACGACCGGCTGCGGGTGCTCTACGAATCCGCAGCCGGTCGTCGCACGGGCACGGGTTGGAACTTCGAGTATCGTTTGCGCCGCTACGATGGCGTGTACCGCTGGATGCTGAGCCGTGCCCTGCCCGAAGTGCATCCGCCCGAAGCGCCTTTTTTCTGGCACGGGGCGCTAACGGAGGTACACCTGGAGCGGGAGCTGAGCGAGGCCCGCCGTCGGGGAGAAGCCGAGCTGCGGTTCCTGGCCGACAGCATTCCCGAGCTGGTGTGGACCGCCTCTGCCGAAGGCTTGGTGGACTACTACAACCGGTTCACCATGGAGTATACCGGCCTGACCAAGGAAGAGCTGGGGCCCACGGGCTGGGTGGGCCTGCTGTACCTGCAGGAGCAGGCGGCTGCCGCCCGCCGCTGGGTGCAGAGCGTAGCCAGTGGGGAGGCGTTTGAGGGCGAATACCGGCTGCGGCGCCACGATGGGGTGTACCGCTGGCACACCATCCGGGCCCGGCAGCTAAGCGACGAAAGCGGCCCACGCTGGTTTGGCACCTGCTCCGATATCGAAGAGCAGTACCGGCTGCGGCAGGTGCTGCAAACGCAGTACGATGAGCTTTCCCGGGCTCACCACAACCTGGATACGTTCGTGTACGCGGCCTCGCACGACCTGCGGCAGCCCACCAACAACCTGCGCGGCCTGTTCGAGGAGCTGCGCCGCTCCGCTTCTTTTGCCGACCCCGAGCAGGCCGTGATGCTGGGCATGGTGGATACCGCCCTGGCGGAGCTGGATAGCACCCTCATCGACCTGGCCACCACCGTGCGCACGCAGCGGCAGCAGCAGGAGCCCGTGGAGGTGCTGGATATGAGCCTGGTGCTGGAAGAAATCCTGCTGGGTTTGCGCCCCGAGATTATGCAGCGCGGGGCGCGCATCGACGTGCAGGTAGGCGAGGCCCCGGGCCTGCGCTACAGCCGGGCCAACCTGCGCTCCGTGGTGCATAACCTGGTGAGCAACGCGCTGAAGTTCAGCCACCCCAACCGCCCGCCGCTCATCGTCTTGCGCAGCTACCTCACCCCGGATGGGCAGCCCGTGCTGGAAGTGCGCGACAACGGCCTGGGCATGCACATCGACGATCCGGCCCACCCGATATTCCAGCTTTTCGCCCGCCAGCACACCCACGTAGATGGCACGGGCGTGGGCTTGTACCTGGTGCAGCGCATCGTGAGCAGCCAGGGCGGGCACCTGGCCGTCACCAGCATTATCGGAGAGGGAACCACCTTCACCATCCACTGGAACACGCCCAGCAGTAGCAGCTAACGTCCCACGGAGCCTCACGTGGCCCAACGCCCCACCTGGCCGGAGCCAGGTGGGGCGTTGGGTTGGTCAGCGCACCGGGACAGAAGCGTCAGGCCGAAGCTGCGGGCGTGGTGGGCGCGGGCGCCGGCGCGTCGTAAATCACGTAGTCTTCGTGCTTGCTCACATCGGTCTGCACGAAGGCGGCTTTGCCGGCCTCACACAGCTCTACCAGCTCCTCGTAGAGGGCATTACCGGCCGTCAGGCGCTGCTGGGTAGCCGCCGCTGCCCCCGATTCCGCGTCGTGCTGCTCGCCTATGGCGGCCAGCAGGGCCGCGTTCTGGGTTTCGAGCAGGGTGAGGTCGGCGGCTTTCAGACCTTTGGACGCGTAGGCCGCCAGGTTGGCGCGGCCCACGCGCACGGCGCGTACCAACCCCAGGTACAGGTCACCTTCGGAAGCCGAGTTCAGGCCGCTGGTGCCAAAGGCCTTGTACTGCGGGGTACGGTTGTCGTGCACCAGGCCCACCATACCCATCACGCGCTGCATAGTGCCCAGGGCGGCGGTGCGGGCGGCTTCTTTGGCCTGGGTGGCAGTAGCGGCGGCCTGCACGCCCTCGCCCTCGGTGGGCAGGGCCACGAAGGCGGTGAGCAGGGCTTGCAACTCGGTGATGCGGGCCGACGTGACGCCGTACCCGGCCAGGGCCGCCTGGTCGCGGCGCAGGTAGCCAAGCTTCTCGGTGGTGGTGGTCACCAGAGCGGCCTGGGACATGCTGTACTGGGGGATTTCGGGTTTCTTTTTCATAGATAGAGGAAGGAAGTATTGGAATAGCTGCCAGCCCGGTGCGCTCCGCCAGCGGCTCGATAAGCTGCACAATTTCAATGGCTTTTGCAAGCCTGCTACCTCTGCGGCCGGCGGCCGGTCAGGAACTTCTGCGCGGGCCTCCTATGGGTGTGGCCGCTCACCCAGGAAGTGGGCGCGCGCCTCCCGGGGCTTGCCGCACTCGTCCTGAGCTACCGCCGCTGCTTTCGATACGCCGACGCGGGCGTCCTACACCTCAGCGCGAGCGTCCTAGACGTCAGCGCGAGCAATGGCAGGTGCCCAAAAGGCCGTTTGGAAGGCGTAGGAGGGGATTAGGCGAAAACAGGAGGGAAGCCCGCCCGCTTTCCGGGCACTTGCGCTGAACCCCTATCTTTGGGCACACGCCTCCGCCATGCAAAACGACATCAAGACCCTGCGCATTCAGAATTTCAAGTCCATCAAGGACGTGACGATGACGCCCCGCCGCGTCAACCTCATCATCGGTCCGCCCAACGTAGGCAAGTCGAATATTCTGGAGGCTATGAGTTTGTTGGGAAGTATCGTCTATGAACAAACAGAAAAGTTCATGGGGAGCTTTATTCGGTATGAGGAGCCGCGACAACTATTTTATGATAATCTTGTTTCAAGTACTATTTCAGTGGAGACAGAAAAAGATTTATGCATAATAGGAAAATCCAGTGATGATAAATTAGGTTATGTTTTTATGGATAAAGATATTTTTGAAAAAGTAATATTTGAAAAATATAAAAAGCCATATCAGAAAAATTTTAGAAATTCCATTAAAAATAAAATAATTCGTGATATATATGGTTTTATAAAAGAAAATCAAAATATGTCTAGTTCGAGAATAAATGCTTTATATACTGATATAGATATTAGAGGGGGATTTTCTGCTGGTGATAAAAAAATATCTACAGGACATTATGACGAAGATGATGTAATCATCAGGAGCTATGTTTTTGCAAAGAATGCACAAATTATGAAGGAACACTTTGATGATTATCTCTATCCGTCTACCGGTGATAATCTTGCGCAAATAATAAGAGTCAATCATATTTTAAGAAGAGAAATATCGAAGATGTTTGATGTATATGGATTGAAACTCTTGTTACGTGTAGACGAACGTCGTCTTGAAGTAGTTAAAGATCTTGAAGGTATTATCTATTCTTACCCTTACTCCAGCATTGCCGATACCCTACAACGTATCATTTTTTACCTCGCTGCTATCGAAAGTAACAAAGACTCAGTAATCCTGTTTGAGGAGCCGGAGGCGCATTCGTACCCGCAATACGTGTCGATGCTCGGCAAACGCATTGCCCAGAGCCGTAACAACCAGTTCTTCGTGGCAACACACAGCCCGTACCTGCTGACGGAAATTCTGGAACAGATGCTGCCCGATGAGGAGCAGGCCCGGGAGCTGGCTATTTTCGTGGCGTACTACGAGGACTACCAAACCAAGGTAAAACAGCTCAGCGACGAGGAAGTGCGCGCCATCCGGGGCGACTCGGTGGATGTGTTCTACAACATGGCCCGCTACATTCCGCGCCCCGCCAATGGCTGAGTACGCGCTGTTCGTGCCCGAGTGCAACGTAGATACCTCCCTCACCTTGTCGTTGGTAGCCTATCGTTACCCGTTTGTCAGCCACCGGCAGGGCATTGGGCAGGTGGCCCGCGTGCTGGTGCAGCAGCAGGCTGCCTGCCGGGCCGGGCGCGTGGTAGTGGGCATGGTAGACCGCGACAAGAAGTTTGCCGAGGCCCCCGAGCTGGCGAAGTTCCGGCCCCTGACCCGGCCCCGGCGCGGGCAGGAGCAGTTTCACGAGATTCTGAAGCACCCCGAGGTGCCCAACCAGTACCTTATCGTGCTGAACCCGGCCTGTGACTCCTGGCTGTACCGGGCCGCCGAGGCAGCCAGCGTCAACCTGCCCGCGCTGGGTTTGCCCACCGCGCTGCCGGCTTTCATTGACTTCTGTAAGCAGGAAAACGTGGAAGAAAACCCGCAGATGCAGCGGCTGCTACGCGACATTCAGCGTGCCCAGCCCATTGCCTACCGCGACCTGGCCGACTTTGTAGCCGAGGTAATGCACCTGCCGGGTGCGCACCCGTAGCGCGGGTAGGAGTACAAGCCGATTGGGGCCAACAGCGTTTGAGGCATAACTAGGGGTAGATACGATGCAGCAACGGACAACCTTAAAAGGGCATGATTATGCCGAATCCGGCAAGTCCGCCGGCCTAAGTGCGGCTGCCCGTCGTATATTTCCGAACCCAACCGTGCCCGTATGCCCGCCTTCCCGGCCTCCCTGCCTCCGCCCGACGACCTGACCCTGACGCTGCTCAACGTGTCGTTGACGGGCGTAATCCTGTTCCGGCCGGTGCTGGCAGGGGCTGGCTCCCACGACATCGTGGACTTGGCCTACGAGTTTCTCAACCCCTCGGCCCGGCGGATGCTGCAGCTGCCCGAGCAGCCCGCCGAAACGTTTCTCACGCTCTATCCCAACGCCACCGTTACCGGCATCTTCGATTTCTACCGCAACACTTACAACTCGGGAGAGGCCGGCCGCTACGATGTAAACTACCAGCACGACGGCCTGGACAACTTTTTTCACCTCTCGGCCCAGCGCAGCGGGGAACTGCTGGTCGTAAGCTTTACCGATACGGCCGACCAGAACCGCACGGCCGCTGAGGAGGCCCTGCGCGAAAGCCAGGCCCGGGAGCAGGCCGCCCGCGCCACCGCCGAGCGGGAACGGAACCTGCTGAACGCCCTGCTCACGCAGGCGCCCGTGGCCATGGGCGTGTTGCAGGGAGATGAGCAGAAGATAGTGGCCGTAAATGAGCAGATGAGCGCCATCTGGGGCTATAGCGCCATTGAGCTGCTGGGCCGGCCCCTGCTGGAAGCCGTGCCCGAACTACAAGGGCAAGGCTTCACGGAGCTGATGGAGGAGGTAGCCCGCACGGGCGTACCCTTTGTAGGTACCGAGGTGGCCGCCCGGCTGCGGCAAGAAGGCCGCCTGGATACCCACTACTTCAACTTCGTGTATCAGCCCCTGTACGACGCGGACGGCGCGCTGCTGGGCGTACTCGATATTGCCGTGGACGTGACAGCGCAGGTGCTCAGCCGCCACGAGGCCCAGAACCTGAACGAAGAGCTGGCGGCCACCAACGAAGAGCTGCACGCCGCCAACGAGGAGTTTCTGCAAAACAATGCCGATCTGTTTCTGGCCCAGCAGGAGCTGCGCCTGCTAAACCAGGAGCTGGAAGCCCGCGTGCAGGACCGTACCGCCGAAGCCCGGCAGGCCCGCGCCACCGCCGAGGGGAACCGGGCCCGCCTGGAGCGCCTGTTTATGCAGGCCCCGGCCGCCATCTGTATTCTGGATGGCCCGGAGCTGGTGTATGAGCTGGTGAACCCCGGCTATCAGCAGCTGTTTCCGGGCCGGCAGCTGCAGGGCAAGCCCATCCTGGAAGCCCTACCCGAAATAGCCGGCCATGAGGTACATCGAACGTTTCGCTTGGTCTACGAAACCGGCATTACGCATACGGAGCCGGGCTTGCTGATTCCCTTTGCCCGCCCCGAGGACGGACAGCTGGAAAACCGGTACTTCAACTATATCCAGCAGCCGCGCTTCAACGAGCACGGCCACATCGACGGGGTGCTGGTGTTTGCCTTCGAAGTAACCCAGCAGGTAGAGGCCCGCCAGCACGCCGATAAGCTGCAGAAAGAGGTAGTGGCCGCCATGCAGCGGCAAGTACAGGAGCGCGAAACCTTCTACCAGGTGTTTGCCCAGACGCCGGCCGCTATCTGTATCCAGCGTGGCCCGGAGCACCGCTACGAATACGTAAACGAGGCGTATCAGCAGTTTTTCCCGGGCCGGCAGCTGCTGGGCCGTACCGTAGCCGAGGCTCTTCCCGAAACCGTGGACAGCGGCGTGGTGGACTTGCTTGATGCCGTTTACCAGACGGGGGAAACCTACTCGGGTACGGAACTCCCCCTGCTCATTGCCCAGCCCGACGGGCAGCCGCCCCGGCAGATGTACTTTACCTTCACCTACCAGGCGTACCGTGAAAACGGGGAAATTGTGGGCATCTCTACCTTTGCCTACGATGTGGCCGCCCAAGTGCTGGCCCGCCAGCAGCGCGAGGCCCAGCAGCAGCAGTTGCAGGTGCTGTTTGAGCAGGCCCCGGTAGCCATTGCCGTCTTTCGGGGGGCAGATTACGTGATTGAGGTTGCTAACCCTTCAGTGGCCAGCCTGTGGAGACGCACGCCGTCGGAGGTCATTGGCCGGCCCCTGCTGGAGGCCCTACCCGAGGTACGGGAGCAGGGCTTTAAGGAGCTGCTGGACGAAATTGCCGTTAGTGGTGAGGCCTTCGTGGCCCAGGAAGTGTCGGCCATGCTGGCGCGCGGCCCCGAGCCGGAAACCATCTACCTGAACTTCGTGTACCAGCCGCTGCGTGATACCCAAGGCACTATTACGAGCATTGCCGTCGTAGCTACCGAGGTAACCGAGCAGGTAGCCGCCCGGCGTTCGGCCGAGCAAAGCAAGCTGCAGGCGCAAACCCTGGCCGACGAGCTGGCCGCCCTCAACCAGCAGCTAACCCGCACCAACATCGACCTGGACAACTTCATCTACACCGCCTCCCACGACCTCAAAGCCCCCATCACCAACATCGAAGGCCTGCTGCACGTGCTGCAGAGTATGCTCACTACCTCCACCGCGGCCCCGGAAGTAGGGCCGGTGCTGGGCATGATGTACGAGTCGGTGGCTCGCTTCAAGCGCACCATCAACCACTTGGCCGACGTAACCAAGCTGCAGAAGGAGCACACCCAGCCCACCACCGAAGTAGCCCTGGCGCCCGTGCTGCGCGACGTGCAGCTGGACCTGGCCCCGCTGCTCTCCGAAACCGGTGGCCGGCTGACCATTGATGTAGATGCCTGCCCCAGCGTGCGGTTTTCGGTGAAAAACCTGCGCTCCGTGCTGTTCAACCTGCTTAGCAACGCCCTCAAATACCGCCGCCCAGACCGCCTGCCCGAAATCCGCGTGGCCTGCCACCCCGATGGTGACTATACGGTACTCACAGTGCAGGACAACGGCCTGGGCTTGGCCCCCGAGCAGCTGCCCGAGCTGTTTACCATGTTCCGGCGCCTGCACAGCCACGTAGAGGGCACGGGCCTGGGCCTCTACATGGTGAAGCGCAGCGTGGAAAACGCCGGGGGCCGCGTGTCCGTAACCAGCGAGCCGGGCGTAGGCTCCGTTTTCTCCGTGTATTTCCGTCGCTCCTAGCTGTCTTCTTCCCGTTCCGATACTCTCCTCCAGCCGCCCCGGCTGGCCGATGACGCTCTATTCATGAATCCGCTGCCGTCTGTTTTGCTGATCGATGATGACCCGATCAATAATTTCCTCAATAAAAGCCTGCTCACCCGCCTGGGTATAGCCCAGCACCTTACCGTGGTCGAAAGCGGCCACGCGGCCCTGGATTTCCTGCGCCAACACTGCCAGCAGCCTACGCCGGTCTGCCCGGTACTTATTCTGCTCGATATCAACATGCCCGGCATGAACGGGCTGCAGTTTCTGGAAGCTTACCAGCAGCTTCTGCCTGAGCAGCGGCAGGGCGTGGTCATCGTTATTCTCACCACTTCCCTGCACCCGCGCGACGTGCGCCAGGTGGAGCAGCTGGGCATCATCGACAGTTTCTGAGCAAGCCCCTGACGGCGGATAAAGTCAGCGCCCTGCTGCAGAAGTATTTTCCCCAGGGTTGACCGCGCCGCTGGCCTGCCGGGCTCGGCCCCGATTTGTCTGGCTGGGTGCCCGTTTCCCCGGCCTTTCCTGACGCCGATGGGCGAATCATAAAATAGTACGACCTTCGTTTTCCGGCACAGGCAAACGCCTGCGCAGGTCCGTGGCCACGATTTATGCTGGCCGAACGCAGGGTGGCGGCCGCTATCCGCCGGATTATTGCTGTTTCCTGCTGTGTTTCTATGACTGCTGCTGCCTCCCCTGTGCTGCCCCAATTGCCCAAGGCCCCCACGGGCATTGATGGCCTCGACGACGTAACCGAAGGCGGCCTGCCCCGCGGACGCCCCACCCTTATCTGCGGCTCGGCCGGCTGTGGCAAAACCCTGCTGAGCGTGGAGTTTCTGGTGCGCGGCATTCAGGAGTTTGACGAGCCCGGGGTGCTGATGGCCTTCGAGGAAACCGCCGACGAGCTGGCTGCCAACGTTACGTCTCTGGGCTTCGACCTCAAGCAGCTGCAGGCCGACAAGAAGCTGCGCGTAGACCATATTCACGTGGACCGCTCCGAGATTGAGGAAACCGGCGAGTATGACCTCGAAGGGCTGTTCATTCGCCTGGGCTACGCCATCGACAGCATCGGGGCCAAGCGCGTGGTGCTCGATACCATTGAAAGCCTGTTCTCGGGTTTCAGCAACCAGGCCATTCTGCGCTCGGAAATCCGCCGGCTGTTTCGCTGGCTCAAGGACAAGGGCGTTACCACCATCATCACCGCGGAGCGGGGCGAGGGAAACCTCACGCGCCAGGGTTTGGAAGAGTACGTGTCGGACTGCGTGATTCTGCTCGACAACCGCGTCATCAACCAGATTACCACCCGCCGCCTGCGCATTGTAAAGTACCGCGGCAGCACCCACGGCACCAACGAATACCCGTACCTGATAACGGAACAGGGAATTTCGGTGCTGCCCGTCACTTCCTTGAAGCTGGCCCACACCGTGTCCGACGAAATCGTGTCGACGGGCGTTTCGGGGCTGGACGAGATGTTCAAGCGACGGGGCCTGTACCGGGGCAGCAGCACGCTTATCACAGGTACGGCCGGCACGGCCAAGACCACCCTGGGCGTGGCTTTTGCGCTGGAAGCCTGCCGCCGGGGCGAGCAGTGCCTGTACTTCGCCTTCGAGGAGTCGCCGCAGCAGCTGATCCGCAACATGCGCTCTGTGGGCATGGACCTGGGGCCTTATGTAGAACAAGGGTTGCTAAGGATTGAAGCCTCACGGCCCACGCTCAATGGCCTGGAGCAGCACCTGGTCACTATTCACAAGCTCATTGGCGAGTTTAAGCCGGCGTGCGTGGTCATCGACCCCATTAGCAACCTGGTGTCGGTGGGCAGCATCACGGAAGTGCGCGGCATGCTCACCCGCCTTATCGACTACCTGAAGGTGCAGGGCATCACGGCCTTGTTCACGGCCCTGATGAGCGGCAGCAAAGCCAACCAGGAAATGACCGAGGAAGGCATATCGTCGTTGGTGGATACCTGGCTGCACGTGCGGGACCTGGAAGGCATTGGCGAGCGGAACCGGGGCATCAGCATCCTCAAAGCCCGGGGCATGGCCCACTCCAACCAGGTGCGCGAGTTCCTGGTAACCGACGAGGGCATCCGCCTGCTGGACGTGGTTATCGGGCCGGCGGGCATTGTGACGGGGGCGGGGCGCCACACGCAGTTTCTGCAGGAGCAGGCCCTGGCCCTGGCCGCGCAGCAGGAGGTGGAGCGCCGCGAGCGGGAAGTGGAGCGCAAGCGCCGTGTGCTGGAAGCCACCATTGCCAACCTGCGCACCGAGTTCGAGTCGGTGGAGGAGGAGCTGCGCCACGTGGGCCAGGATGAGCAGCAGCGCCAACAGGACCAGCGCCAGGCGCGCCGGCAGATTGCCCAGGGCCTGACGCCCCGCCCAAGCGGCACTTCAGCCGCCGAGCCTACTAATTCGTAATACCCGGCATGGAAACGTCGTTAGCTTCGGCACCCTTACTTATGGACGAGGAAATCTGGGAACTGCGCCTGTACGTAGCCGGGCATACCGTCAAGTCCGTCACGGCCCTGGCCAACCTGAAAAAGTACTGCGAGGAGCACCTGGCCGGTCGCTACCGCCTGGAAGTCATTGACCTGCTGCAGAACCCGCAGCTGGCCGAGGGCGACCAGATTCTGGCTATTCCCACGCTGGTGCGCAAAGTGCCCTCGCCCATCCGCAAAATCATTGGTGACCTCTCCAACCAGGAGCGGGTGCTGGTGGGGCTGGATATCCGGCCCCTCGACCCTAAGTAGCCCTGCAGTATGGAATCAGAGGAGGGCCAGGCCGCGGCCGGAGCCGAGTACGTATTGCACCTGTACATCACTGGCGCTACGCCCAACTCGGCGCGGGCCGTGCAGAACATCAAGGAAATCTGTGAGCGGTACCTGGCGGGCCGCTATGAGCTTCAGATCGTGGACATCTATCAGCAGCCGGAGCTGGCCCGGGAAGCCCGCATTATTGCGGCGCCTACGCTGGTGAAGCGCAGCCCTGGCCTCACCCGCTGGCTCGTAGGCGACCTGTCGGAGCGGCGCCGGGTACTTACCCTGCTTGGCATCGCGCCCGACCCCAACGACCCGTACCTGCATGGCTGAGCGCGCACTTTCCCCGGCTGAGGCGCTGGCGCTGGAAAATGAGCTGCTGCGCCAGCAGCTGCAAGAGGCCGAAGACCTGCTCACGGCCATCCGGACCGGCACCATTGATGCGCTGGCCGTGCAGGCGCCCGACGGGCCCCGCATCTTCACCCTGGCCGGCGCCGACCAGAGCTACCGCACCCTCATTGAGCAGATGAACGAGGGGGCCCTGCTGCTGAGTGAAACCGGTACAGTGCTGTACTGCAACGCCTGCCTGGCCGGGTGGCTGCGGCTGCCGCTGGCAGAAGTTATGGGCAGCACTTTCGCCGATTTTGTGCCGCTGGGCTTCTGGCAGGCGTGGGAGACGCTGCTAACTCAGGGCTGGCAGGGCAAAGCCAAGGGCGAAATCCCGCTGGAAGCCACCGACGGGCTGCTGTTGCCGTTTGCCTTGTCGATGAACGTGCTGCAGTTCGGCGAAACGCCGGTGCTGGCCGTTATTGTGACTGACCTGGCCGCCGAGCGCGAAATCAGCGGTATCCGGGCCCGGGTAACGGAGCAGAACGCCTTGCTCAGTCGCCAGCACGAAGAGCTCAAAAGTCAGGAAACAGCGCGCCAGGCGGTGGAAAAGGCCGCTGCCGAAGCCCACCGCATGCTGGAAGGAATTCCGCAGATTGCCTGGACGGCCAATGTGCGGGGCGAAAACACTTTTCTGAATCAGCGCTGGTTTGATTACGCCGGCCCGCAGGCCGGCCAGCCGCTGGCCGAGTGGCTGACGGATAGCTTGCACCCCGAGGATATCCGCGCTGCCGAAACCCAGTGGGAGCAGAGCCTGCGCACCGAGCAGCCGCTGGAAGCTGGAGTGCCGCATCCGCAACGCCGCCGGTGAATACCGCTGGATGCTGGGCCGGGCGCTGCCTTCCCGCAACGAGCGGGGCGAGATTATCCAGTGGATTGGCACCTACACCGATATTCACGAACACAAGCTGGCTCAGCAACGCATTGCCCAGGCCCAGCAGCAGCTGCACCGCAACAACGAGCAGCTGGTGCGCGCCAACGTGGACCTGGACAACTTCATCTACACCGCCTCCCACGACCTCAAGCAGCCCATCAACAACATTGAAGGCCTGCTGCAGGCCCTGTTGACGGAGCTGCCCGCCGGGGTAGGGAGCAGCCCGGAGGTGGAGCCGCTGTTGAGCATGATGCAGACTTCCGTGGACCGCTTCAAGCGTACCATCGAGTACCTGACGGAAGTTACCAAGCTGCAGAAGGAGCACGAGCCCCAGCCGGCTTTTGTGCAGCTGGCGCCCGTGGTGGAAGAAGTGCTGCTGGACCTGGGGCCGCTGCTGCAGGCCGCCGATGCCAGGCTGGATGTAGAGGTAGCCAACTGCCCCAGCATCCCGTTCTCCGAAAAAAACCTGCGAAGCGTGGTGTACAATCTGCTTAGCAACGCCGTGAAATATCGGTCCCCGGAGCGGCCCCTGCACATCCGGGTGCAGTACCGGGCCGAGGGTGGCTACTTGGTGCTCACAGTGCAGGACAATGGCCTGGGCTTTCCGATGGCCAGTTCCCATAAGCTCTTCGGTATGTTTCAGCGCTTTCACGGCCACGTCGATGGTTCGGGTATCGGCCTCTACATGGTCAAGCGCATTCTGGACAATGCTGGTGGGCGCATTGAAGTGGACAGCACGGTAGGCGAGGGGTCCACGTTTTCGGTCTGGTTTCCCTACTAGCCAGCCTAACCCAAACCGTCGCAATGGCTGTTACTGCCGGGGTTCCGAAATAGGACCGCGCCCGTTTCACCCTGCCAAAATCCCGGCTCATTAGGGTGGCTGAAAATGCTGGGATTAGCTATTGAATTTAGCTTGATTTTTTCGGGTAAAATGCCGTAATTTGGGCTTAATGTCATTTTATAACTGAAATGACGAATGCTTCATGGCAGGGTGTTGGCTAAATATTTTGGGAACTTTGCCAGTCACCTTTGCCTTGAAGCGTATTGCGTTCTGCGCAGCTAACGGTACTTTTGATGACAACCCGCATTCCCTTTGCCGACCAACCCCCTGTTTCGATGGTCAACCCCGACTCTCCGATGGATGATGCCGCGCAGCCCCCTGCTTTTCGGGGCCGGCGACACGATGAGCTTTGAACCCACGGCTGCCGCGCCCGCCGCGGCCGAAATGGCCCTCGACGGAGAGCAGCCCGAAACACCCGCCGAAACCGAACAGCTGCTGCAGGAAATGGCTTCCGCCGAAGACGAGGCCTCGGTAGAAGAAGCCCCGGAGCCTGTAACGGAGGAGGAGCCCAAGTTTGCCCCCGGCGAAACCATTCACGACGTGGCCACCGTGAACGGCATGTACCAGAACTGGTTTCTGGACTATGCCTCCTACGTGATTCTGGAGCGCGCCGTGCCCGCCATTGAAGATGGCCTCAAGCCCGTGCAGCGCCGCATTCTGCACGCCATGAAGGAAATGGACGATGGCCGCTTCAACAAAGTAGCCAACGTCATCGGGCAAACCATGCAGTACCATCCCCACGGCGACGCCTCCATCGGCGACGCTATGGTGAACCTGGGCCAGAAGGATTTGCTCATCGAAACCCAGGGCAACTGGGGAGACATCCGCACCGGCGACGGCGCGGCCGCCCCACGCTACATTGAGGCCCGCTTAAGCAAGTTTGCCCTGGATGTGGTATTCAACCCCGACATCACGGAGTGGCAGATGAGCTACGACGGCCGCAAGCGCGAGCCGACCACGCTGCCCGTAAAGTTTCCGCTGCTGCTGGCTCAGGGCGTGGAAGGCATTGCCGTGGGGTTGAGCACCAAGATCATGCCCCACAACTTTCGCGAGCTGTGCAAGGCCAGCATCGACGTGCTGCGGGGCCGGGAAATCCAGCTTTTTCCGGATTTCCCGACCGGCGGCCTGTGCGACGTGACCAACTACAATGGCGGCCTGCGCGGGGCCAAAATCCGCCTGCGCGCCACCATCGAGAAGGCCGACAAGACCATGCTCGTTATTCGCGACATTCCGTACGGCACCACCACCACGGCGCTGATGGAAAGCATTGTGAAGGCCTCGGAAGCCAACAAAATCAAGATCAAGAAAGTCGTGGACAACACGGCCGCCGAAGTCGAAATTCAGGTGCACCTGCCGACGGGTATTTCGCCTGACCTGACGATGGACGCGCTGTACGCCTTCACCGACTGCGAAATCAGCATCTCGCCCAACACCTGCGTCATCATCGAAGACAAGCCGCGCTTCGTAGGGGTGGAGGACATGCTGCGGCTGAGCACCCAGAAAACGGTGCGCCTGCTGGAGCGGGAACTGGAGATCCGCCAGGACGAGCTGAACGAGAAGTGGCATTCAGCTTCGCTGGAAAAGATTTTCATTGAAAACCGCATCTACCGCAAGATTGAGGAGTGCGAAACCTGGCAGGACATTCTCGACACCATTGAGAAAGGCCTGAACAAGTTTGTGCGCGTGCAGGGCTCCAAAGCCAAGGCCGACGACCAGCGCATTGTGCTGCGCCGCCCCATCACGGAGGACGACCTTACGCGCCTGACCGAAATCCGCATCAAGCGCATCAGCAAGTTCGACGGCTTCAAGGCCGACGAGTACATCCAGAAGCTGGAAACCGAACTGGCCGAAGTAGCCGACCACCTGGCCAACCTCACGCGCTACGCCATTCACTACTTCGAGGGGCTGCTGAAAAAGTACGGCGCTGGCCGGGAGCGGAAAACCCAGCTGCGCACCTTTGATGTGGTAACGGCCCAGAAAGTGGCCGTGGCCAACCAGAAGCTCTACGTGAACCGCAAAGACGGTTTTGTGGGCTACGGCCTGAAAAAGGACGAAAGCGTGGACTACCTCTGCGACTGCTCGGACCTGGACGACATCATTGCCATCAAGCGCGACGGCACGTTTGTGGTGACCCGCATTGCCGAAAAAACCTTCGTGGGCAAGGACATCCTGCACGCCGGCGTCTACAACAAGAACGACGACCGGCTGGTGTACAACATGGTATACCAGGACGGCGCCTCGGGCATCGCCTTTGCCAAGCGTTTCCTCGTTTCGGGCATCACCCGCGACAAAGCCTACGACCTCACGAAGGGTACCAAGGGCACCAAAACGCTCTACCTCACGGCCAACCCCAACTCCGAGTCGGAGGTGGTGAGCGTGCAGCTTTCCGATAAAGCCCCGGCCCGCGTCAAGCAGTTTGACTTCGATTTTGCCGAGTTGGCAATTAAGGGTAAAGGCTCGATGGGTAACATCGTGACCAAGCAGCCCATCAAGAAAATCACCCAGAAAAGCCTCGGCGACTCCACCCTGGGCGGGCGCGAAATGTTCTTCGACAGCGTAGTAGGCCGCCTCAACACGGCCGGACACGGCCGCTACCTGGGCACCTTCGATACCGACAACACTATTCTGGTGGTGTACAAGGATGGCTCCTACGAGCTGAAGTCGCCCAACCCGACCTATCACTTCGATGTACCCAACATCGTGCTGCTGCGCAAGCTGGAGCCCGATACGGTCATTAGTGCCGTGTACCTGGATGCGGAGACGAAAACGCACTACGTCAAGCGCTTTAAGATTGAAACCAGCACGCTCGAAAAGCGCTTTGTCTTCATTTCCGAAGCGTCGGGCTCCAAGCTGCTGTGCGCTACCTGCTTTGCCGAGCCGCAGGTGGAAGTGAAGCTGCAGCGCGACAAGAAAGCCGACAAGGAAACCGAAAAAATCCAGCTCCACGAGTTCATTGACGTGAAAGGCTGGAAGGCGCTGGGCAACAAGCTCAACTACTTCAAAGTCCACGCCGTGACCCTGCTCACCGACGAAGGCCCCGAGCCGGAGCGCCGGGCGGCCAAAAAGAAAGCTGCGCCGTCGCCCCAAGCCCAGACTGCCGCCGATACCCCGGCGCCGGCCGAGACGCACAGCCACGTGGATATATCGGCCGCCGAGGTAGCCCAGGCCCAGGCCGTACTCAAAACGCCCAAGTCGCAGCTCAAGCTGTTTTAGCCGCCGCATTCGTATAACTCCCCGAAAGCCTCGCCTACCAGCGGGGCTTTTTTCTGTCCAATAAGTAGAGGTAGAGCGGCCGAATAACTGCTGTGCGAACGGCCAATGACCGGTAGCAGCCTGCAAGGCAAATCGGTTTCGACTATTCGGTTAAGAGTAAAAAACGCCAGCTGCTTTCCGCTAACCCCGATAAAAACCGCAGCTTTGCGGAAAATGCAGTTCAGTGGCAGGCAACGCGCAATGGCAACTTCGATGGATAAGCTTGGTGCTGCTGGCATTGCTCAGTGTAGGCCCGGGGCCCGCCGTTGCCCAGGAAAAAGCACCTGCTAACGCCGTCGTTCCCAAACCTCCCGTGCGCAAGCTGCTGGCCGAGGCCCGGGCCCTGCAGCGCCAGTACCGCGACTCCGAAGCCCTGGACAAGTACGAGCAGGTATTGCGCCAGGACGACAAAAACTACGAGGCGCTGTGGCAGGCCGCCTTGCTCAACCTCAGCATCGGGCGGCGCTACACCGATGAAACCCGCAAAAGTGCCTATTACACCATGGCCCGCGGCTACGCCGAACGTAGCTGGGCGCTCAGGCAGGAGGGACCCGAATCGAACTACGCCGTGGCCCTCACGCTCTACAACCAGGCTACGCTGCTGCGCGCCAAGGACCGCCTGCGGGCCTACCGCGACATGAAGGCCTACGTGTTTATGGCTGTGGCCCGTCGCCCCGACTGGTCGGAAGCCTGGCAGCTGCTGGGCCGCTGGCACTACCGCGTCGACCACTACAACCTGCTGGAGCGGGCCTTTAGCGGCTTGTTTCTGGGCGGCCGGCCCGACGGGGCCAGCTCCCGCAAAGCCATTGACGCTCTGCAGCGGGCCCAGGAGCTGAATCCGCAGCGCATCGAAGTGTACTACGATCTGGCCCGGGTGTTCGAAAACCAGGACCGCCGCGCCCAGGCCCTGGACATCCTGCGCCGAGCTGCCACGCTCACGCCTTTCACCACGGAGGAGTTGGAAATCAGCCGCCGCTGCCGCAACCTGCGCGAAAAGCTGGAGCGCAAAGTCGGCCGCCAGACCTCGGGCAAACAGTCCTAGAGCCCGCATAAGCCCGGTCGGACTTCCTATCTTTGTAGAATGAAACCACGGCGCAGGACGACGTTTTTGCGGGTAACGAGCATTGTTGGGGTCTGGCTGTCTGCCCTGCAGCTCCTGGCGGGCTGCAGCTCCGGGGCCAGTGAGGTGCCCGAGCTGATGGTGCCGCTCAGTACGGTGCAGAGCGGGCCCGCCATCCAGGCCGAAGAGCTGAACGGCGCCATTGCCCGCCAGCCCCGCAATGCCAGCCTGTACGCGCACCGGGCCGAGTTTCGGCTGGCCGCCGGCCAGGTAGAGGCTGCCCTGCGCGACCTGAACCAGGCGCTGGAGCTGGATGATGCCCCCGGCGAATTCTACTACCTGAAGGCCCGTGCCCTGCGTGCCCAGGGCCAGCTGGCGGGCACGCTGGCAGCAGCGGCCGAGGCTTCCCGGCACGGCTACGCTTCGCCGGCTCTCAGTCTGCTGGTGGGAGAGGCCCACCTGGCCGCCCGCCACTACTCCGACGCCCTCGACCACCTCGACCGCGCCCTGCGTCAGGAGCCCGCCAACGCCGGCGCCCTGTTCTACAAGGGCCTGGCCTACTCGGGCCTGCGCGACACAGCCCAGGCACTCGCCATGCTGCAAGCCAGCGTGAGGCTGGATCCGCGCCAGCCGGAAAGCCTGCACCAACTGGCCTTTCTGGCCAACGCCAACCATCAGCCCTTGCTGGCCGCGCCCTACGCCGCCCGGGGCCTGCGCCTGGCGCCAACCTACGGCCCGCTGCACTACGATTATGGCCGGCAGTTCGATCTGCAGGGTTTGTCCGACAGCGCCCAGCGGCACTTCCGGCGGGCCCTGCGCTACGATACCACCCTCTACCGCGCCGATTACCGCGTAGCCCTGGCCTTGTTTCGGCAGCGGCAGTACCAGGCGGCTATTCCCCACCTGCGGCGGGCGCTGCGCCGCTCCGTGCTGCTACCCAACGCCCGCCAGATGCTGGCCGAAAGCCATGAGGCCCAGGGCCAGCACGACCTGGCATTGGTAGAGTTTCAGCGGCTGGTACAGGAAAACCCCGGCAACCGGCACTGGACCTACAAAGTATGGAAGGGCCGGGCCCGGGCCCAGGGCCAGCCCACGGAAACGCCGCGCCGCGCCGCCGTAGAGCCAGTGGCCCCGCTCAACATTTCGCGTCCGTCTTCGGGGCTCTAAAATGGTGAGGTGGTGAAATAGTGAGTTTGATGTTCTAACCGCACATTCTGCGCGGCATTAATAGAACGTCAACTCACCATTTCACCACTTCACAATTTCACCACTTGTGTAACTTGCGGGCTCACGGCTGTTTGTATAGCCATTAGCCAACCTCATTTTTATGCTCAACATCACCCTCCCCGACGGCTCGGTGCGCCAGTTTGTAGATGGCGCCACGGGCTACGACGTAGCCGCCAGCATCAGCGAAGGCCTGGCCCGCAATGCATTGGGCGTGCGCGTCAACGGCGAAGTGCGCGACCTGCACCGCCCCATCAACCAGGATGCCAACGTGGCCATTCTTACCTGGAACGACCCCGAAGGAAAGTCGACCTTCTGGCATTCCTCGGCTCACCTGATGGCCGAAGCCCTCGAAGCGCTGTATCCCGGCGTAAAGCTTGGCATCGGCCCCAGCATCGAGAACGGATTCTACTACGACATTGACCTGGGCGAAGGCCGCACGATTTCAACCGACGATTTGCCGGAAGTAGAAAAGAAGATGCTGGAGCTGGCCAAGAAGAAAAGCCAGTTTGAGCGCCGCGAGGTAAGCAAAGCCGATGCTATTGCCTTTTTCACCGAAAAGCAGGACCCCTACAAGCTGGACTTGCTGGAACGCCTCGAAGATGGCACCATCACCTTCTACCAGCAGGGCGACTTCACCGACCTCTGCCGCGGCCCGCACATCCCCGATACTTCGCCCATCAAGGCTGTGAAGCTGCTCAACGTGGCCGGGGCCTACTGGCGCGGCGACGAGAAAAACAAGCAGCTCACGCGCATCTACGGCATCACGTTTCCCAAAGCCAAGGAGCTGACGGAGTACCTGGAGCGGCTGGAAGAAGCCAAGCGCCGCGACCACCGCAAGCTGGGCAAGGAGCTGGAGCTGTTTACGTTCTCGGAGAAAGTAGGTGCCGGGCTGCCGCTGTGGCTGCCCAAAGGCACGGCCCTGCGCGAGCGGCTGGAGCAGTTTCTGCGCAAAGCCCAAATGAAGGCCGGCTACTCGCCCGTGGTAACGCCGCACATCGGGTCGAAGGAGCTGTACGTGACCAGCGGCCACTACGAAAAGTACGGGGCCGACTCGTTTCAGCCAATCAAAACGCCAAACCCGGGTGAGGAATTTTTCCTCAAGCCCATGAACTGCCCCCACCACTGCGAAATCTACAAGAGCAAGCCCCGCTCGTACCGCGACCTGCCGGTACGTTTGGCTGAGTTCGGCACGGTGTACCGCTACGAGCAGAGCGGGGAACTGCACGGCCTCACGCGGGTGCGCGGCTTCACCCAGGACGACGCGCACATCTTCTGCCGCCCCGACCAGGTGAAGGAGGAATTTCTCAAGGTAATTGACATTGTGCTCTACGTGCTGCGGGCGCTGGACTTTCCGGAATTCACGGCCCAGATTTCGTTGCGCGACCCGGAAAACAAAACCAAGTACATCGGCTCCGACGAGAACTGGGCCCGCGCCGAGCAGGCCATCATCGAAGCGGCCGCGGAAAAAGGCCTGACGACGGTGACGGAGCTGGGCGAGGCGGCCTTCTATGGCCCCAAGCTCGACTTTATGGTGCGCGACGCGCTGGGCCGCAAGTGGCAGCTGGGTACCATCCAGGTCGACTACAACCTGCCCGAGCGGTTTGAGCTGGAATACGTGGCCTCCGACAACTCCCGCCAGCGGCCGGTAATGATTCACCGCGCCCCATTTGGCTCCCTGGAGCGCTTCGTGGCCGTGCTGATTGAGCACTGCGGCGGCAATTTTCCGCTGTGGCTTTCGCCCGAGCAGTTTGCCATTCTGCCCATTTCGGAGAAATACCAGGAGTACGCCCAGCAGGTGTACGACCGCCTCACGCAGGCCGACCTGCGCGGAACGATTGATGCGCGCGACGAGAAAATCGGCCGCAAAATCCGGGATGCTGAAATTTCCAAAGTGCCCTACATGCTCATTGTAGGGGAGAAGGAGCAGGAAAACGGCATCGTATCGGTGCGCCGCCACGGCGAGGGCGACCTGGGCTCCATGCCCATCGAGGCGTTCGTGCGCAACTTCGAAGAGCAGGTGGCCGAGCTGATGCGCGGGGCCTAACCCGGCAGTATTCTTCGGCGTATTTGCGGCCGCAGGTTGTTGCAATTGAAAAAAAAGCGGATATTTGCCCACTGATACGCCCGCCCGGCTTGCCGTGACGGGCGTATCAGTGCCAGATAGCCATATCTCTCACCTTTCAGTAGGAGGACTTTCCCATAGCTACCCCGAATCGTCGTTACGTACCCCGCCAGCAGGTGGAGGAGCCGTTCAAGATCAACCAGAAAATCACCGCCCGCGAAATTCGTCTTGTTGGCGAAAACGTGCAGGTGGGTATTTACCCCGTTGAGCAGGCCCGCCGCATGGCCCAGGAGCAAAACCTGGACCTGGTGGAAATTTCGCCCACGGCGGTTCCGCCCGTGTGCCGCATCATCGACTACTCGAAATTCAAGTACGAGCAGAAGAAGCGTACCCGCGAGCTGAAAGCCAAGGCCACGAAGGTGGTAGTTAAGGAAATCCGCTTCGGCCCCAACACCGACGACCACGATTTCGCCTTTAAGCTCAAGCACGCCCAGGAATTCCTGAAGGAAGGTGCCAAGATCAAGGCGTACGTGCACTTTGTGGGCCGTAGCATCGTCTTCAAGGAGCGGGGCGAAATCTTGCTACTCAAGTTTGCCCAGGCTCTGGAAGAGCTGGCCAAAGTGGAGCAGCTGCCCAAACTCGAAGGCAAGCGTATGTTCCTGTACCTGGCACCCAAAGTGGTGGTGAAGGCCAAGCCCGCTGCTCCGGCTCCGGCCGCTAAGCCCGCTGGCGGCAAAGAAGGAGCCCCGGCTTCCAAAGCTGCTCCCGCCGAGGCGGCCGAGTCGGAGGACTAGCCCGGCGCTTAACGCCCGTTTTTTCCAGGCGAACCGGCCCTAGGCAGCCGGCCGCCGCAGTTGTTTTACCCATTTACTTTTTTCACAATGCCGAAAATGAAAACCAAGTCCGGCGCCAAGAAGCGTTTCTCGCTCACCGGCACCGGCAAGATCAAGCGTAAGCACGCCTTCAAGTCGCACATCCTGACCAAGAAGTCCATCAAGCAGAAGCGTAACCTGACGCATGCTACGCTGGTGAGCTCGGCCGATATGAACCGCGTAAAAGACATGCTGAACCTGTAATAAATGGTTGATTGTGGTATGGCTATCTGGTCGGTTTTCAGCCAGTTATCCACCCAGCCATTTTAAACAGTTTTTTTCTCAACCAGGCGCCCGGCTGAAATACAAGACGCACCATTGCGCCGCCGGCCGCCAAAAACAAGTAGGTTATGCCAAGAAGTGTAAACCACGTGGCCTCCCGCCACCGTCGGAAAAAATTGATGAAACTTGCGAAGGGCTATTATGGCCGTCGCAAGAATGTATGGACCGTAGCAAAGAACGCCGTAGAGAAAGGCTTGCTCTACGCTTTCCGCGACCGTCGCGTCAAGAAGCGCGAATTCCGCGCCCTCTGGATTCAACGTATCAACGCTGGTGCCCGTCAGCACGGTTTGTCTTACTCGCAGTTCATGGGCGGCCTGAAGAAGGCTGGCATTGAGCTCAACCGCAAAGTACTGGCCGACCTGGCTCTGAACCATCCCGAAGCCTTCAAAGGCATTATCGAGAAGATCAAGTAAGCTGGTCAGCCCACTTGCCTGCAAAAAGGCCCAGTCTCTTCCGGAGGCTGGGCCTTTTTTATGCTATTCCAACGGCTCTACCTACTGCGTACGAAAGTATTAAGCTACTTGTACTTGTACCTGAGCGAGCTGCAGCCAGTTCTGAGCGGCTTCAATGTCCTGAAACAGGCGCATTTCAAAGCGGTTGCCCACGCGCTGGTGCATGGCTTCGGCCGAGGCCTGGCCAAAGATGCCTGGGGCTACCACGTGCGCAAACCGGGTGAGGCCGGCTGCCAGGGCCTGGGGCATCCACTGCTGCTCAATCCAGTCGTTGGCCTGGTTCCAGGAGCCGATAACGGCCCGGTTGTCGTTGAGCATATAGGGGCACTTGGTGGCATGCAGCACCTGCAGCACTCCCTGGCAGCCCTGAATGACGGCATCCGTAGAGAGCAGCCCCTGCCAGTTGTTATAAATCCACTGGTTGGCGGCATCGTGCTGCACGGTCAGGTACACGTTGCCAAAGGAGTTGGTATACTGCGTCATAGGGGAGAGGCCAGGGCCGGGAAGGTAGGGGAAATGCCCGGAAATAAAAAACCGCATAGAACGGTGGTTCTATGCGGTTTTTTGTTGTAGCGGGGACGAGAGTTGAACTCGTGACCTCAGGGTTATGAATCCTGTGCTCTAACCAACTGAGCTACCCCGCCGGGTTTTTGGTGGCGCAAAGGTAGCTACAAGATTTGTAGCGGCGCAAGCGTTGACGCAAAAAAAACCCATTATCTTGCCGCAAACCAACAGTACCGCCTGGTGCTGACGGCGCTCTGCTTTGTTTCCCTTTTGCCTATGCCGCTCTCCGCTACACGTTCCAAACACCGGTTTACGGTGGAGTACCCTATCAACGCTTCGCCTAAGATTCTGTATCCGTATCTGGCAACTGCTTCGGGCCTGAGCCACTGGTTTTGTCAGAAAGTACGCACCGACGCGCCGCACCATTTCATCTTTACCTGGGATAGGCAGGACCATCATGCCGAACTGACCTCGCAGCGCACTAACCGCTCGGCCCGCTTTGTGTTTCTCGATAAAAACCACCGCCACGTGCCCGATGCCAACTACCTGGACTTTACCATTGAGTCGTCGGAGCTCACGCAGGAAGTGTTTCTGCGCGTGATTGACTACTCTGAGGAGACGGACGATATTGAGCTGCAGGAAATGTGGGATAATCTGGTACAAAATCTGCGGGAGCAGGTGGGCGGCTAGTCCCCGCCGCCGTGTTCCGGTGCCGAGCGTAAGTTAAACGAGCCGTACTTTCGTTTTGCTTACGCTTTGTTGTTGATGCCCGGGACGCATTTTATTCCCCGGCCGTACTCATGAAAAAACTCGATAAACTTATTCTGAAGGCCTTTGCCGGCCCGTTCGTCCTCACGTTTGCGGTGGTGCAGTTCATTCTGCTCACCCAGTACATGCTCAAGTACATGGACGACATCATCGGCAAGGACCTGGGCGCCGGCGTGCTGGTGCAGCTGCTGGGCTTTTTCAGCGTGCTCATCGTGCCCGTGTCGCTGCCGCTGGCCGTGCTGCTATCTTCCCTGATGACTTACGGCACGCTGGGCGAGCACCAGGAGCTGACGGCCATTAAAACCTCCGGCATTTCGCTGCCGCGCATTCTGCGGCCGGTGCTGCTGGTAAGCACCGTGCTGGCTGTGGGCGCCTTCTGGTTCAACAACACCATCGTGCCCAAAGCCAACCTGAAAGCCTACAGCCTGCTCTGGGACGTGCGCCAGCAAAAGCTGGCCCTGGATATCCGGGAAGGCATTTTCTACAATGGCATTCCCGGCTACACCATCAAAGTCGAGAAAAAGCTGGGCGAAAACGGCGACCGGCTGCACGGCGTGATGATCTACGACCACTCGCGCAGCACCGGCAACTCGGCCGTGATTCTGGCCGATTCGGGCCGCATGTTCACGCGCTTCGGCGGGCAATACCTAAGCCTGGAGTTGTTCAGCGGTACCAGCTACGTGGAGCAGCCCGAAGGAAATAACCGCACCGAAACCGGCTTCTGGCGGCAGAACTTCAAGCGCAACCTCATCACCTTCTCCCTGGCTTCCTTTAGCCTCGACCGCACCAAGGAAGAGCTGTTCTCGGAAAACAAGATGATGAAAAACCTCAGCCAGCTCCAGCGGTATACCGACTCGCTGCAGCGGCAGCTGGGCAAGGAGCGGCAGCGCACCAGCCTCGAGCTGAACTCCTACTACACGCATATGCGCGTGGACACCCTGGGGCAGGCCCAGCGCCGCCGCCTCGTGCACTGGCAGCGCATTCCGCTGAGCCGTCTCGCTCCGCTTTCCGAAAGTCTGGTGCAGAATGCCGCCGACCGCGCCCGCAATGTGCGCGCCTCCATTACCAGCGCCCAGGTACGCCTGACCGAGCTTTCCCGCGACACGAACAACTACCGCATCGAAATTTTCCGCAAGTACACGCAGTCGGCGGCCATTCTCATCATGTTTTTTATTGGAGCCCCGCTGGGCGCCATCATCAAAAAGGGTGGCCTGGGCGTGCCGGTGCTGATTTCTATTCTGTTCTTTATCGTGTTCTACGTGCTTAGCATCATCGGCGAGAAGTATGGGCGCGAAGGGGTAATGCCCGTGGGCCTGGGTATGTGGATGGCCAACCTGATTCTGCTGCCCATCGGCCTGTTCTTCCTCAACCAGGCCCGACGCGACTCCGGCCTGCTCGACTGGGACCTGAGCCGGTTGTTTCCCGCCGGGCTGCGCTGGCCCTTCCGGGGCTATAAGAAGGCCGCTTAATGCGAGGTGAATGTGTTAATATGAAGATTTTGCTGATGTGCTAATAGTAAGGAATAGGCACCGGGAAAGGATGTATCATTGTATTAGCACATCAGCACATTCTCCTCCATTAGCAAATTGACCCCTGGCATTTCTCACATTAAGTAGCTACCTTTGCGGCCACCCCGAAATGCGGGGTGGCTCTTTTTTTTTCATTTTTAATCCAGGACGGGGAAACCTATCTGCCGATGAAACTCACTACCGAAGCAAAACAGGCTATTTTCGAGAAAAGCAGCCTGCAGAAGTCCACCACCGATACCGGTTCGGCCGAATCGCAAATTGCGCTGTTCACGCACCGCATCAACCACCTGACGGAGCACCTGAAGGTAAACAAGAAGGACTTCTCAACCCGCCTGGGTCTGCTGAAGCTCGTAGGTAAGCGTCGTCGTCTGCTGGATTACCTGCAGCACCGCGAAATCAACCGCTACCGCGCCATCATTAAAGAGCTGGGTATCCGCAAGTAACCCGCCTCGCCGGAGCAGGGAGCCTTTTCACGAAGGTTCCCTGCTCTTTTTTGTGCTAAGCCGGCACGCCTTCCTGGCGTCGGCGGCGGCCTCTTCCCAGAACGAATTTCCTCAGAGCAAAACGTGGCTTTTCCCGGCGCGTTTTTTCGGCTGCTCGCCCGCTGCACGCTTTCCCAAGCAACCCTCTCAGATGCCCAACTACAACGCGGTTACCAAACACATTACGCTGCCCGACGGGCGGCAGATTTCCATCGAAACCGGCAAGCTGGCCAAGTTTGCCGACGGCGCCGTAGTGGTGCGCCTCGGCGACGCCATGCTGCTGGCCACCGTCGTGTCGCAGCCCAGCTCGCGCGGCGACGTGGATTTCCTGCCCCTGTCGGTTGATTACCAGGAGAAATTCGGTGGCGCCGGCAACATTCCCGGCTCTTTCCAGCGCCGCGAAGGCCGCCTGTCCGACTACGAAATCCTGGTGTGCCGCATCGTAGACCGTATCCTGCGCCCGATGTTCCCCAAGGACTATCACTACGAGGTGCAGGTAATGATTACCCTGATTTCGGCCGATAAGACCGTGCAGCCCGACGCCCTGGCTGCCCTGGCCGCCTCGGCTGCTCTGTCTATTTCCGATATTCCCTTCGCCGGACCCATCTCGGAGGTTCGCGTGGCCCGCATCGACGGCAAGCTGCAGATCAACCCCCTCACCGCTGATATTGCCCGCGCCGACATCGACCTGATTGTAGGCGCTACGGCCGACTCAGTGGCCATGGTGGAAGGCGAGATGAACGAAGTAAGCGAAGAGGAAATGGTAGAAGCCATTGCCTTCGCCCACGAAGCCATCAAGGAGCAGGTGCGCGTGCAGCTGGAACTGGCGGCCGAAGTGGAGAAATCCCACACCAAGCGCGAATATCCCAAGTACGAGGAGAACGAAGACCTGAAAAAGCGCATTCAGGAAGGTGTGTATGAGCAGGCATATAAAGTCGCGCACTCGGGCAACCCCAGCAAAGCCGGCCGCAAGGAAGGTTTCGGTGCCATCAAGAAGTCGCTGACCGAGAAACTGCTGGAAGAGCAGCCCGAGCTGGACATGAAAATGTTCGGCCGCTACTACTCTTCGGCCGAGAAGAAGGCCATCCGCGACATGATGATTAAGGAGCGTACCCGCCTCGATGGTCGTCAGCTCACGGAAATCCGACCCATCTGGAGCGAAGTAAACTACCTGCCCGGTGCCCACGGCTCGGCCCTGTTCACCCGCGGCGAAACCCAGTCCCTGACTACGGTCGCCCTCGGCACCAAGCTCGATGAGCAGATCATCGACACGGCCATGACCTCGGGCTACAGCAAGTTCATGCTGCACTACAACTTCCCGGCCTTCTCGACCGGCGAGGTGAAGCCTAACCGCGGCCCTGGCCGCCGCGAAATCGGCCACGGCAACCTGGCCCAACGCTCCCTGAAGAAGGTAATGCCTTCCGACGACGAGAACCCCTACACCGTGCGCATTGTGTCGGACATCCTGGAGTCGAACGGCTCTTCGTCGATGGCTACAGTATGCGCTGGCTCGATGGCGCTGATGGACGCTGGCATTCCGGTGCGCGCTGCCGTTTCGGGCATTGCCATGGGCCTCGTGCAGGACAAGGAAACCGGCGAATATGCCGTGCTGTCCGATATCCTGGGCGATGAGGACCACCTCGGCGACATGGACTTCAAAGTAACCGGCACCGAGAAAGGTATCGTGGCTTGCCAGATGGATATCAAAATCCAGGGCCTGAGCGCCGAAATCATGACGGCCGCCCTGCACCAGGCCCGCGAAGGTCGCCTGCACATCCTGCGCGAAATGGCCAAGACCATTGCTGCGCCGGCTGCCGAGCTGAAGCCTCATACGCCCCGCTCGCACAAAATGCTCATCGACAAAGAGTTTATTGGTGCCATCATCGGGCCCGGCGGTAAAGTCATTCAGCAAATCCAGAAAGACACCAACGCCACGGTTATCATCGAGGAGAAAGAAGAGAAAGGCCACGTAAGCATCTACGCTTCCAACCAGGAAGATATGCAGGCCGCCATCGACCGGATCCGCGCCATTGCAGCCGTACCCGAGATTGGTGAAACCTACAAAGGCAAAGTGCGCAGCATCCAGCCCTACGGCGCCTTCGTGGAAATCATGCCGGGCAAAGATGGCTTGTTGCACATTTCCGAGGTAGCCCATGAGCGCCTGGCCACGCTGGAAGGCGTACTGGAAGTAGGGCAGGAGATTGACGTGAAACTGCTGGATATCGACAAGAAAACGGGCAAGTACCGTCTCTCGCGCAAAGTGCTGCTTGCCAAACCCGAGCGCACCGCCGACTCCAACGGCGCCGCTTAACTGCCGCCGGCCGAACTTTCGCGGGTACCAGGGTGTTGCACACAGTCAAGCCCGGTACCCGCGTTTGGGTACTTTCCGTATACCGGATCAACACGACGTCATCCGCATCAATAACTCAACTCTCTCGCGCCCGCAATGAGACAGCTAAAAATCAGCAAGCAGATCACCAACCGCGAAAGCCAGTCGCTGGATAAATACCTCCAGGAGATTGGCAAGGTGGATCTGCTAACCCCCGACGAGGAGGTAACGCTGGCGCAACGCATCAAAGAAGGTGACCAGCAAGCGCTGGAAAAACTCACCAAGGCCAACCTGCGCTTCGTGGTGTCGGTGGCCAAGCAGTACCAGAACCAGGGCCTGAGCCTGGGCGATTTGATCAACGAGGGCAACCTCGGTCTGATTAAAGCCGCCAAGCGCTTCGACGAAACCCGGGGCTTCAAGTTCATTTCCTACGCCGTTTGGTGGATTCGCCAGTCGATTCTGCAGGCTCTGGCCGAGCAGTCGCGCATCGTGCGTCTGCCCCTAAACCGGGTGGGCTCGCTCAATAAAATCAGCAAGTCTTTCTCGGAGTTGGAGCAGAAGTTTGAGCGCGAGCCTTCGCCCGAAGAAATTGCCGAAGTACTGGAGCTGACGACCTCGGAAGTGGTAGACACGCTCAAGATTTCGGGCCGCCACGTGTCGGTGGATGCTCCGTTTGTGCAGGGCGAGGAAAACCGTCTGCTCGACGTGCTCGAAAACGAGGACGAGGAAAGCCCCGACATGGGGCTGATGAACGACTCGCTCCGCAAGGAAGTGCAGCGCGCCCTGAGCACGCTCACCAAGCGCGAAGCCGACGTTATCACGCTCTACTTCGGCCTGAACGGGGAACACTCGCTCACGCTGGAGGAAATAGGGGAGAAGTTCAACCTTACCCGCGAGCGGGTGCGCCAGATCAAGGAAAAAGCTATTCGCCGCCTGCGTCATACCTCGCGCAGCAAAGCCCTTAAGCCCTACCTGGGGTAAGTTTTTCTACCCCTGTAACAAAAAACCCCGGCCTGATAGTTGGGGTTTTTTGTTGTAGTCAGGGGCAGCTTGGCGCCGCTCGGAACAAGCCCGTCGGTACTGTTACCTTTGCATTTCTCCCCTTCACGCTACACGCCGCCTGGCGCAGGCCCGGCGCTTCTTTCTCATGGAAAATACCACCCCGGAACACGTAAAGTGTCTGATTATCGGTTCGGGCCCAGCGGGCTATACCGCAGCCATTTATGCGGCCCGTGCCAACATGCAACCCGTGATGTACCAGGGGCTGCAGCCCGGCGGGCAGCTCACCATCACCAACGACGTAGAGAACTTTCCCGGCTACCCCGATGGCATCATGGGGCCAGAAATGATGGAAGACTTGAAAAAGCAGGCTGCCCGTTTCGGTACCGATATCCGCTACGGACTGGCTACCAGCGTTGACTTCTCAGGCCAGCCGCACCGCGTCACGATTGACGAGAAGATTGAGCTGACGGCCGATGCCGTGATTCTGGCTACCGGAGCCTCGGCCAAGTGGCTGGGCATTCCGTCGGAGCAGCGCCTGAACGGCTCGGGCGTATCGGCCTGCGCCGTGTGCGACGGGTTCTTTTACCGGGGCAAGGACGTGGCCATTGTGGGCGCCGGCGATACGGCCGCCGAGGAAGCCACTTACTTGGCCAACCTGTGCAACAAGGTGTACATGCTGGTGCGGAAAGGGGAGATGCGTGCGTCCCGCATCATGCAGAAGCGCGTGGAGGACAACCCCAAGATTGAAATCCTCTGGAATACGGTAACAGACGAAATCCTGGGTGAGCACGCCGTGGAAGGCGTGCGCGTGAAAAACGTGCTGACCCACGAAACCCGCGAAATTGCCATTCATGGTTTCTTCGTGGCCATCGGGCACGAGCCGAACTCCAAGATTTTCCAGCCCTACCTGCACCACGACGAGCAGGGCTACCTGAAGACTATTCCCGGCACCAGCAAAACCAACGTGGACGGCGTGTTTGCCTGCGGCGACGTGCAGGACTACACCTACCGCCAGGCCGTGACGGCCGCCGGCACCGGCTGCATGGCCGCCCTGGACGCGGAGCGCTACCTGGCTGCCAAGGACCTGCACTAAGCGTAGCTTCTAGCCGTTAGCGGTTGGCTGTTAGCTTTGCCGGATGAAAAATGGCTCAGAGCAAACCATTAGGGGTTGATAGGAATTGTCTTGCCCGGAAAAAGGCTGGCTCGTTGCTATTAGCTCATAGCTCAATCTTTAAATCCTGTTGCATTTGCCGACTAAAGTAATTTCCTGGCTCGGGCTGCTTGTGTGCCTGCTGCTGCTCGTGGCCCGCCCCGAAGAGGCGCAGGCCCAGCGCCGCCGCACCACGCAGCCCCGTGCCAAGGGCAGCTCCTCCGGGAAGCGCAAGGACTTCTTCAAGTTCAAGTCGCCCACCATTCGCTACGTGCGCCCCGACACCACCGTGCTCATCAAGACCGAAGATCTGCCCGATGATGATTCGGAGGCATCGAAGTCTATTTACTTTAATCCGGCCAAGAAGCTGTCCATCGTGAGCGAGGACACGACTACGCTGGACGAGGGTGAGCAGCAGATTGTGGAAGTGTCGGATGAGGTGCTGATTGATTCTTCCTGGATTAAGGTGGCCGGCTACTATGCCATCTGGGACACGCGCAACATCAACCCCTATCGGGTAGATGGCCGCCGTATCAAGGACACGCTGAACCTGCGGCTGGTGGAGCCCGAAAAGCAGCGCTTCAGCAAAATGCCCCTGACGGAAACGCCCCTGACGTCCGACTTCGGCTTCCGGGGCTACCGCTGGCACTACGGCGTGGATCTGGACCTGGAAACCGGCGACTCGGTGAAGGCCGTATTCGACGGGGTGGTGCGCATTGTGAAGTGGGACGGCTCGGGCTACGGCAACTACATCCTGGTGCGCCACTACAACGGCGTGGAAACCCTCTACGGCCATCTGCAGAAGTCCCTGGTCACGCCGGGCACCTTTGTGAAGGCCGGGCAGCTGATTGGGCGCGGGGGCAGCACTGGCCGCAGCACCGGCTCGCACCTGCACTTTGAGGTGCGCTACGAGGGCAACCCCATCGACCCGGAGCAGATGTATAACTTCCCCGACTACAAGCTGCGCGGCGACAATTTCCAGATTACCTCGGCCCTGTTCAATTACTACAACAAGGCCCTACGGGCCCGCGCCGCCGCCAAGCGGCACGCGCCCGTAGCGGCCCGCCGTACCGTCACGCACCGCATCCGCTCCGGCGACACGGTGTCGGGCATTGCTCAGAAGTACGGCGTGTCGCAGGCCCAGATTCGCCGCCTTAACAGCGGCCTCGGCACCCTGCGCATTGGCCGCACCATTCGAATAAAATAGAGCCCTGGGGACTTAGGGCCTTGGTTTCCGTGCAACGACGTCAGTAGGGACTTGGGGACTTAGGACCTTAGTTGATATTCCTGAAAGCAATGTTTCGTTGAACATCAACCAAGCCCCCAAGACCCTAAGCCCCCAAGACCCAACTTCCCACCCAATGAAACTCGATATACTGGTACTGGCCTCGCACCCCGACGACGCCGAGCTGTGCTGCGGAGGCACTATTGCGGCCGCGGTTGCGCAAGGCAAAAAGGTAGGCATCGTGGACCTCACGCGCGGGGAGCTGGGTACCCGCGGCTCGGCCGCTACCCGGGCCCAGGAAGCCGCCGACGCGGCCCTCGTGCTCGGTATTCAGGCCCGCGAAAACCTGGGCCTGCCCGACGGGTTTTTCCGCAACGACCGGGAACACCAGTTGCCCATCGTGGCCGCCGTGCGCCGCTACCAGCCCGATATCGTGCTCTGCAACGCCGTGCACGACCGACACCCCGACCATGGCCGGGGCTCCCAGCTGGCCTCCGACGCCTGCTTTCTGGCCGGCCTGAAGATGATTGAAACCCTCGGCGACGACGGCCAGCCCCAGGAAGCCTGGCGCCCGAAGCAGGTGTACCACTTCATCCAGGACCGCTATATCAAGCCCGATTTCGTAGTGGATATTTCCGCGCACTGGCAAACGAAGCGTGACTCGGTGGCCGCCTATGCCTCCCAGTTCAACGTAGCCGCCGACGGGCAGCCGCACACCCATATTTCTTCCCCGGAGTTCTGGCACTTCATGGAAGGCCGGGCCCGCGAGTTCGGCCACGCCGTGGGCGTGGAGTTTGGCGAAGGCTTCACCGTGGAGCGCCCCATCGGCGTTCGGGATATAACGCAGTTATTTTAGCCTACGTACCCACTTGCACACTGGCAGCCCGGCCCCAGGTCGGGCTGCTGGTATTTTAGGGGTTACCAGTAGGAGTGTGCAAGCACCCCCTGGATTCACTGCCATGCGCCTGCAATCGGTCTGGGTAGCGGGCGGCTTAAGCAACTTCATTATCTCAGCCACACCAGGTACTTAGTAGTAAAGCAGGGGTTTCGGCTGCGCACTGGAGAGGAATACTGACTCAACGCTGCCAAGTGGGGTATATTTAAAAGTCTGATAGAAACAGTATGAAATGAGTTTCCAAAGGCCTATGGGCGATTTATAATCAAACTAAAAGTCTGATTTTTAGACAAACTGAACTGGTGGAGTGCTTATCGATGCGCTATTTCGGGCATCCTCTTCGGGAAACGGCCCCAACGGGCTACCGGCCGAGGAGAAGCTGTCTGATAATCGTCTCACGTGTTTTCTACCTCTATGAAACCTGCTGCTCGCTTGCCATTCCTCTTAAAACTGGCATTTTCTGCGTTTTTGCTGATCATGGTGCCCGTGTACTGGTTCAACTACGGCCCCACCAACTTCCTGTATTTCTGCGACGTGTCGCTGCTGCTGTGTCTGATTAGTATCTGGACGGAGCGCCGCTTGCTTGCCTCGATGGCGGCCGTGGGGATACTGCTGCCCCAGGTACTGTGGTGCATCGATTTTGTGGGGGAGCTCACGGGGCACCACCTGCTGGGCATGACGTCGTACATGTTCGATGCCAACCGCTCGTTGTTTTTGCGCGGCCTCTCGTTTTTTCACGGCTGGCTGCCCTTTCTGCTGGTGTTCTTGGTGAAGCGTCTGGGCTACGACCGGCGCGCCCTGCCCGCCTGGACGCTGCTGGCCTGGGCCCTGTGCCTGATAGCTTACTTCTGGCTGCCGCCAGCCGGAGCCGCGGTGCCCGACCCCAAGATTCCCGTCAATATCAACTACGTGTTCGGTTTTGATGATGCTCACCCCCAAACGTGGCTGCCCGCGCCGCTTTACCTGGTAGGCTGGATGCTGACGCTATTAGTGGTGGTTTACTTACCTACGCACTGGGCGCTGCGCCGCTGGCTGACCTCACCGCCTGCGGTGCTTGTCAACGGGTACCGGTAATGTCGTTTGTATAGGAGCAAGCGTCATCACTTTACCACTCACTAACTACTTACCTTAGGCTTAAAATTACGCGCCTCATGTTTTCCGTAACCCGGTTTATGTCGTCGTCTATACCTGCTGCAGAGTCAGAATCAACCCATCCAGCTGCTGTTCCCAACCCCGGCCGCCGTCAGCGTCTGGTAGGGACGGCCGCTACCACCGCCACCCAGCTGCTGCCCCTGCTCAAGCTCCTAGATGCCATCCAGCCCCAGGTGTGCAGCGACTCGGTGTTTCATCTGCGGCGCCTGAAAATCCAGGCCCACTTTGCGGAGGTGCGCCAGGAAATCCGGGCTGAGCGGCCCCGGCGGCAGAAGCTGCAATTTGCCTTTCAAGCCCTCTCGGAGCTGGTGCGCGAAGAAGCCCGCGACCTCAGCCGCGACGAGCTGCAGCAAGCCGCCAAGGAAGTAGTGCTGGCCACCCTCAAAAACGCCCCAGCCTTGATTAACGCCGCCCACCAGGCGCGGCTGCTAGCGTGATGATTTGTTCACTGTGTTACGGAAAATCTGTTAAAGTATTTTGAAAATTTCCTGCTTTTTTGTGTGGTATTAACTTGAATGAATATGTCTAGCGGCTACGAGATAATATGTCGAAGATTTTCGCTTTGTATGATTATAATAATTATTGCAATTAGTGGATGCACTAGGGTTGTTCATTGTGCTAATTTTATGTATCGTAATAATTATAATAAAGTTGTTGTGCCTATGAATAATATGATTACTGCTTCTCGCAATAGTGTAGTTATAGACTCGCTAGCTGCTGTGAGAAAAATTATTAACAAGGTTAAAAACGATAATAAAAATATTAGAATCGTTTTGTATTACAACGGTTCTATGCATAGTGAGTTCAGATTAGTCAATTTTGTAGCACATAGAATCAGGGATAAGATAATTGAAGAAGGGTTTCATGAATCGAAAATATCCTGCGATGTAAAATGGTATCAACCCGAATCAATTGTTGATAGATATACTTTTAGAAAAATGGATTTTATAATTTATTAGGTGTAAACCAATGAAAACGCCCGACCAATCAGTCGGGCGTTTTTCTGTTTTCTCAAAAACTATTCCCTTAACGCACGCCCAGCCGGTTCTGCTTCCAGGCCGAGGCGGTAGCAACCGGAGCATCGGCAGGGGCGGGAGTGGCGTTGGGTTTCTTTTCCGCGAGCAGCATGGCCGTGAGCACGGCGGCGAGCTTGGCGGTGGTTTCGTCGGGGGCAGCGGGCTGAAGGCTCTCGGGGGTGAAGTGGTCCTTGATGAAGTTCGTGTCGAAGTTGCCGCTCACGAAGGCCGGGTGCTGGAGCACGTAGCGGCCAAAGTCCAGCGTGGTTTGGATGCCCGTAATCTGGTACTCGTCGATGGCACGCAGCATCCGGGCAATGGCCTCCTCGCGGGTAGCCCCGAAGGTAACGAGCTTGGCAATCATAGGGTCGTAGTGAATCGGAATTTCCATGCCCTGCTCAAAGCCGTCATCCACGCGTACGCCGGGGCCCTGAGGGCGCACGTAGGTCGTGAGCGTACCGATGTCGGGCAGGAAGTTGTTCTGCGGGTCCTCGGCGTACACGCGCAGCTCCAGGGCGTGCCCATTGATGCTAAGGTCTTCCTGGCGGAAGGCGAGGGGCAGGCCCTGGGCCACCTTGATCTGCTCCTTCACCAGGTCAAGGCCGGTAATCTGCTCCGTGACGGGGTGCTCCACCTGCAGGCGGGTATTCATCTCCAGGAAGTAGAAGTTGCGCTGGTCGTCGAGCAGGAACTCCACGGTGCCGGCGCCGGTGTAGTTGCAGGCCCGGGCCACATCCACGGCGCAGCGGCCCATTTCGGCGCGCAGCTCGGGCGTGAGTACCGCCGACGGGGCTTCCTCAATTACCTTCTGGTGGCGGCGCTGGATGCTGCACTCGCGCTCAAACAAGTGCACGATGTTGCCGTGCTCGTCGCCCAGCACCTGAATTTCGATGTGGCGCGGCCCGGTTACAAACTTCTCGATGAACACCGAGCCGTCGCCGAAGGCTGAGGTAGCCTCGTTGATGGCCAGCTGCATCTGCTCCTCAAACTCACTTTCGGCGTTGACGATGCGCATACCCTTGCCGCCGCCCCCGGCCGAGGCCTTGATCAGGATGGGGAAGCCCACCGTGGCGGCAATACGCTTGGCTTCCTCCACGTCCGAAATGGCTTCGTCGGTGCCCGGCACCAGCGGAATGTTGTAGGCTTTCACGGCCTGCTTGGCCGAGAGCTTATCGCCCATCACGTTCATGGCCTCCGGCGAAGGACCCACGAAGATGATACCAGCTTCCTTCACCATGCGGGCAAACTCGGCGTTTTCGCTCAGGAAGCCGTAGCCCGGGTGAATAGCGTCGACGCCCAGCTGGCGGCAGACCTCCAGAATCTTGTCGCCGCGCAGGTAGCTGTCTTTGCTGGCGGGCGGGCCCACGCACACGGCCTCATCGGCGTAGCGCACGTGCAGGGCGTTGCGGTCGGCCTCGGAGTAGATGGCCACGGTCTGCAGGCCCATTTCTTTGGCCGAGCGCAGCACGCGCAACGCAATTTCGCCGCGGTTGGCCACGAGCAGCTTGGTAATTTTCTTCATGTATCGTTGTCAGTTGTCGGTTTCTCGTTGTCAGAAGTGCCAGTATCTAGGGTGGGTATCGACCTGACAACTGACAACGTAGAACTGACAACTACGGACAAAGAAACGCCATTCCAACGGCACCTTCAACCCCGCCGGGCAAAATCCCGGAAGGTTGGAAGCCTGCCGGGCAACGGTTACCTTTGCGGATTGCCATAACTTTGCACATTCCCCGGCGGTTGGGGTTTCGGTCGTAGCCGCTCGTTTTCGTTTCACATTCAACCCGTTCCTTCGTGGATCTATTTGAGAAGATTGCCGCCAACCGCGGCCCGCTGGGCAGCCACTCGCACTACGCGCACGGCTATTTTACCTTCCCCAAGCTGGAAGGCGAGATTAAGCCCCGCATGATTTTCCGCGGCAAAGAGGTGCTCACCTGGAGCCTGAACAACTACCTGGGCCTGGCCAACCACCCTGAGGTGCGCAAAGCCGACGCCGACGCGGCTGCCGAGTACGGCATGGCCCTGCCCATGGGCGCCCGCATGATGAGCGGCAACTCCAACCTGCACGAGCAGCTGGAAAGCGAGCTGGCTGAGTTTGTGATGAAGCCCGACTGCATGCTCCTCAACTTCGGCTACCAGGGCGTGGTGAGCATCATCGACGCTATGGTAAACCGCCACGACGTGATTGTGTACGACGCCGAGTCGCACGCCTGCATCATCGATGGCGTACGCCTGCACGCGGGCAAGCGCTTCGTGTACGTGCACAACGACATGCAGAGCCTGGAAAAGCAGCTGGAGCGCGCCCAGCGCATCATCGATGAAACCGGCGGCGGCATTCTGGTGATTACCGAGGGCGTATTCGGCATGTCGGGCAACCAGGGCAACCTGCGCGGCGTGGTGGCGCTGAAGGAAAAATACCAGTTCCGTTTGTTTGTAGATGATGCCCACGGCTTCGGTACACAGGGCACCACGGGTGCCGGCACGGGCGAAGAACAGGGCGTACAGGACGGTATCGACCTTTATTTTTCGACGTTTGCCAAGTCCATGGCCAGCATTGGCGCCTTCGTAGCGGGCCCCGAGAACGTAATTGAATATTTGCGCTACAACATGCGCAGCCAGATTTTCGCCAAAAGCCTGCCCATGCCGCTCGTAGTGGGGGCTTTGAAGCGCCTGGAGCTGCTGCGCACCCGCCCCGAGCTCAAAGAAAACCTCTGGACCATCGTACGGGCCCTGCAAAGCGGCCTGCGCGAAAAGGGCTTCAACATCGGTACTACCACTTCGTGCGTGACGCCGGTGCTGTTAAGCGCACAAATAACCGATGCGGCCCAGATTACCTTCGATCTGCGTGAGAATCACGGTATTTTCTGCTCTATCGTGGTGTATCCGGTGGTTCCTAAGGGCGTTATTATGCTGCGCCTTATCCCCACCGCCTCGCATAGCTTAGATGACGTAGCCGTGACCATAAAGGCCTTCGAGGCCGTGCAGGACAAGCTTTCCAAAGGGCTGTATTCGAAAGCCGAAATTCCGGCGGGTCTGCAGGACTAACCTGAACGTTATTACGTGCAAAGCCGGCCGCTACCCAGCGGTCGGCTTTTGTGTTTTGTATTATTCTGCTATCCGTGACAGTAGTTGAGTTGATTGCAATGCGTAATTTACCCGCAAAAACGGCCCTATATGGCTCCTAATGGGGTTTAATAAAAAAAGTTGACAACTTGCTTGTATTTGAAATCCCTGTATATTAGGGCCGATTAACCACTTTCTCCACACCCACTAACCCCCTCTCCAATGAGCAATTTTGGCCAACTGAAAGACCTCGTGATGTCCCTGGAAGGCGACTTCGAGAAGTTCTACGACAAGGGCAACTCGGCCGCCGGTACCCGCGTGCGCAAAGGCATGCAGGAGCTGAAGAACATGGCACAAACCATCCGCACCGAGGTACAGAACGCTAAGAACACCGCTGCTGCTCCCGCTGCTGGTGCTGCCAAAGCGGCTCCCGCTGCTAAAAAGGCCGCTCCCGCCGCCAAGAAAGCTGCTCCTGCTAAGAAGAAGTAGTCGGAACCACGGATTCGCGCGGATTTATCGTTTTCGCGGATTTTGTGGACGATTAAAAAAGGGCTTGCCAGAAGGCAAGCCCTTTTGTTTTCTGCTTCAGGCGGAACGGTGCCGGCTACAAAAGCCGTGCAAACCGATAAATCCGCGCGAAACCGAGTCTGACGTAGCCAATCCGGGGTTTAGACGAGCTTGATGAGGAAGTAGTTCTTTTTGCCTTTCTGGGCGACGAAGTACTTATCCAGCAGCAGCGGTATATCCAGGGCTACTTGCTCGGGCTGCACTTTCACGCGGTTCAGGCTCACGCCGCCGCTTTGCATCATTTTGCGCGCCTCGCCGCGGGAAGAAAAGATGGCGCCGTTGGTGGCGTCGCTCAGCAGGTTCACCACGTTCATTTCCGACAGCAGCGCGTGCGAAACCTCCAGACGGGGCACGCCGGCAAACACATCCAGCAGCGTGGCTTCATCAAGGCTGCTTAGCTCGCCGCCACCGAAGAGTACCTCCGAAGCCGACAGGGCCCCGTTAAACGCCGCCTCGCCGTGCACGCGGATGGTTACGTCTTTGGCCAGGGCCTTCTGCAGCACCCGCAGGTGCGGGGCCCGGGCGTGCTCGGCTTCCAGGGCTTCAATTTCCTCCTGACTCAGCAGCGTAAACACCCGGATCAGGCGCAGTGCGTCGGCGTCTTCGGCCCGCAGGAAGAACTGGTAGAACTGGTAGGGGGAGGTCATGGAGGCATCAAGCCACACGGTGCCGGTTTCGCTCTTGCCGTACTTGGTGCCATCGGCCTTGGTGATGAGCTGGCCGGTGAGGGCGTAGGCTTTGCCCTCGCCGCCACTCATGCGCCGGATCAGCTCCGTGCCGGTGGTGATGTTGCCCCACTGGTCGGAGGCGCCCATTTGTAGGGTGGTGCCAAGTTCCTTATAGAGGTGAAAGAAGTCGTAGCCCTGCAGCAGCTGGTAGCTGAACTCGGTGTAGCTCAGGCCCTCGGCGCCGGAGTCCTCATTGCCGCTGATGCGGCGCTTTACCGAGTCCTTGGCCATCATGTAGTTCACCGTCAGGTGCTTGCCTACTTCGCGCAGGAACTGCAGAAAGCCAAACTCCTTGAACCAGTCGTAGTTGTTGACCACGCGGGCGCCGGTGGGCGAGTCGTCGAACACCAGAAACTTTTCCAGCTGCGCCCGGATGCCGGCCTGGTTGCGGCGCAGGGCCTCCTCATCCAGCAGGTTCCGCTCGGCCGACTTGCCCGATGGGTCGCCAATCATGCCGGTAGCGCCGCCTACCAGCGCCAGGGGGCGGTGGCCGGCGCGCTGCAGGTGCACCAGCAGCATGATGGTGGCCAGGTTGCCGATGTGCAGGGAAGGCGCCGTGGGGTCGAAGCCGATGTAGCCGGTGATGGGCGCGTTCTTCAGCAGGTGCTCCTCGGTGCCGGGCATCATGTCGTGAAACATGCCCCGCCAGCGCAGTTCGTCTATTAAGTTCAAGGGTGAAGTGGTGAAGTTGTGAAGTTGTGAGCCGGGTAGTAGTCAAGGACACGACCAACTCACGCAAGTAAGAAGCGCAAAGGTAGAAAGGCCCGTGGTACATTTGCAGCCCAAGCGGAAGCAGCAGCGGAATAGCGCCGCGGGACCTTCACAACCTCACCACTTCACCACTTCACCCTTGACGCTCACGCCCGACGAAATCCTGAAGCAGCTCCAGCAGCGGCAGTTTGCGCCCGTGTATTTCCTGCAGGGGGAGGAGCCGTATTACATTGATCTGGTGGCTGACCTGCTGGAAAAAACCGTGCTGCCGGAGCACGAGAAAGGCTTCAACCAAGTTGTCATCTACGGCAAGGATACCGACGTGACGGGCATTCTGGGCCAGGCCAAGCGCTTCCCCATGATGGCCGAGCGTTCCGTCGTGCTTGTGAAGGAAGCCCAGGCCGTGGCCGATCTGGAAGCCGAAAAGTCGTGGCCGTTTCTGGAGGCGTATCTGAAGAACCCGCTGCAAAGTACCGTGCTGGTGTTCTGCTACAAGCACAAAACCCTGGATGCGCGCCGCAAGCTGGGCAAGCTGCTGACCGGCGATAAAAAGGAGCCCGCGCCGGCCGGCACGGTGCTCATGACCAGCAAAAAGCTCTACGACAACCAGGTGGCGCCCTGGCTAAGCCAGTACGTGCGCTCCAAAAACCAGCAGATTACGCCCCAGGCCACCGTCATGCTCTCCGAGTACATCGGAGCCGAGCTGGGCCGCCTCACGAATGAGGTCGACAAGATGCTGCTCAACCTGCTGCCCGGCCAGGCCATCGACGAGGACCTGGTGCAGCGGATGGTGGGCATCAGCAAGGAGTACAACATCTTCGAGCTGCAGAGCGCCCTGGTGCGCCGCGACGTGCTCAAGGCTAACCGCATCCTGCTGTACTTCGAAGCCAACCCCAAAAACAACCCGCTCATCCCCAACCTCACGCTGCTGTTCAACTTCTTCTCCCGCCTGCTGGCGCTGCACCAGAGCCCCAACCCCTCGGAGGCCGACTGGCTGAAGATGGGCTTGCGCTTCCCAATTCAGCGTAAGGATTACCAGACCGGCCTGAAGGTGTTCGACTTCCACCGCACCCGCGACATCGTGCACCTTATCCGCCGCGCCGACGCCCAAAGCAAAGGCATCGACTCGGGCTCCATGACCGACGGGGAAATCCTGCGCGAGTTGATCTGGCTGATCCTGCACCCGGTGCCGCTGCACGCGGTGTTGGGGGAGTAGCCCCGCCCATTTCCCCGGCGCTTTCTATGGATTCGTTTCCCGCTTTGCAGCCCCGCCTGCTGGAAGCCCCCGCCCGGCAGTTGCTGGGCTGCAGTCTGGCTATGTCGCGGGCCGAAGACCAAACAGCCCTGCTCTGGCGCACCTTTATGCCGCGTCGGCGGGAAATTACCTCGCCCGCCAGCTCCGACCTGTTTTCGGTGACGCAGTACCCGCCCGGCTATTTCGCGGGGTATCATGCCTACGCTAGGTTCCGCAAATGGGCCGCCGTAGCCGTGGACGGCGACGCGCCCGTGCCGCGGGGCCTGGATGCCTTAACCGTGCCAGCGGGCCTGTACGCGGTGTTCGATTACTGCGGGTCGAGCCTGGATACGCGGGTGTTTCAGTATATCCTGCTGGAGTGGCTGCCAGCCTCCGGATTTGTCCTCGACGACCGGCCTCACCTGGAAATCCTGGGCCCCGGCTACCGCAACGCCGACCCTGCGTCCGAGGAAGAAATCTGGCTACCCGTGCGGCCCCGGCCGGTGGGCAACTGAGCGTTGTCCCCTATGCCGTAGGGGCGGGGCTTGCCCCCGCCCGTTGGTCGTTGCCCGACAAATACCGGGTTCGTTTAACGTAGGGCGGGGCAAACCCCGCGCCCTACAGCGTTTTCGTAATTTTCCTTACAAGGAGTGTAATCGTGTTGACTGGTAAACTAAAAGAAAAATTTCCTCGTTAACTGGAAAAATTTCCCTAAGTTCGATCCGTCGAAACCAAACTACCATGGCCATTACTGCAACTCAACCCAAACTCACCGAAATGCCGGCGGCCTTACGCAAGAAGTGGGCGGCCTGGGGCCGCGCCGGGCAGGATTCCTTTGCTCTGGTGATGGAGGCCCGCAAGGGTGTGCCCGCCGCCACGGCCTTCGAGGTGGGCGAGGCCTTTCATTTGCAGGCCAATGAGTTGGAGGCCATCTACGAGCTGTCGACCAAGACGCTACGCACCTACTCCCAGGAAAAAAAGCCCCTGAGCCCTGCCAGCAGCGAAAAGACGCTGAAAATCATCAGCCTCTACAACCTGGGCGTAGAAGTTTTCGGCGAGGCTGGCGCCTTTCTGCGCTGGCTCGATAAGCCCGCCCACGGCCTCGACGGCGAGGTGCCCCTGAAGCTGCTGGAAACCAGCGGCGGCATCGACCTGGTGAGCGAGGAGCTGGCCCGCATAGCCTACGGCGACCTGTCGTAGCCCATGCTGGTTTACCGCATCTGCCTGGCCAAGTACGCCGACGACCTGTTTGCCTCGGGCTACCGGGCGCGCTGGAATTTCAAGGACCAGTTCGTTATCTACACCGCCGCCAGCCGGGCCCTGGCCTGCCTCGAAAACGTGGTGCACCGCAGCGGCGAAGGCCTCAACGACCAGTTCCGCGTGCTCGTCATAGAGGTGCCGGATGAGTTGCTGGTCGAAGAAATACCGCTGGCCGAGCTGCCGCCGGAGTGGGAGCGTGCCAGCCGCTACGCCCTGTGCCAGCCTCTCGGCGACGCCTGGTACCGCCGCCGCTCCTCGGCCGTGTTGCGCGTGCCCTCGTCCATCGTGCCTCAGGAGTTCAACTACGTCCTGCACAGCCGCCACCCTGACTTTAAGCGCATCCAGATTATGGCCCGGGAGGAGTTTCGGTTCGATTCGCGGATTAAGGCTGGGGAGGTGCTATAAGATTCAGTTATACTAGTGGTTGATTAACAGTTAATACGGTCCTAAAATATACGCCAAATGCGCATATCTGGCTTTACTTTGTTACTCATAAGCCTGTTAGCTTGTAAGGACAACGCGGATAAACGAACTGCCCAACCCGCCGAAGAGCCAACATCTCAATCGAATCAGGCGTCCGGCCGCTGCTCGCGGGCAGTAAATGATGCAGGCGAGGATTACCGAAAAGGCAACTATACATTTCACTCACTGGAATTTTTACCCACTGAGAACAGCTATCTAGATGTACTACAACAGCGGTATCACATTCACTGGCAGTTTGTGGCCGATATGGTGGCTGGTGGGTATTATAGCTGCTATGATTCGGCTATGGTGATATTGCTAAAGCAGAAGTACGGCCATGCTTTCCTGAAGAAAGCGCATCAACAGGCCGACAGCTTAGACGAAACGGGTACTTGGAATGGCGGTGCTCACTTTGCGGGTGGCGACGAGAAGATGCAGCAGTTTCTTTATCAACAAGTCAACTGGGAGAAAGCACCACCAATTAAGAGCGGCAGCAGCAGGGTTTTTATTTCCTTCCAGATAGACTCAACGGGTTTGCTCCGGGAAGTAAAAGTCAATCGGGGAATTGCGGACGCATATGACAAAGAGGCCCTGCGAGTAGTGCAGCACATGCCTCGTTGGACTCCTGCGTATCGGCAAGGGCATCCAAACGCTACTGCGTGGGTAATGCCAGTAGATTTCAGTGAAGAGCGTTTTCGAAAATATAAACGGTAATAGCAGCCAAATTCAACCGCATGCGCGTCCTCGACATCATTCAGATCAGCCCCCAGGAAGTATTCATCGTGGGGTACCCGGACGGGCCGGTGGTGCCAGGGCCGTGGGAGTTGCGGCTGAATGGCGAAACCGTAGCGGTACTCGAAGCTACCGGCGAGGCCCAGCTGGAAGCCCAGACCAAAGGCAAGCTGGCCCTGCCCCGGGCTGTGGTGTGCCGCGGGCAGGTAGAGCGCAAACGCTTCGACTTCACCCGGGACGAGGTAACACTTGAGCCGGCCAGCTGAAGCCGTCCCGGTTTCAGGGCCGCCGCAGAAACGTCAGCACGGCCTCGTTGAAGGGCCCCGGTACTTCCTGGGGCGCGTAGTGCGTGGCCCCGGGGAAAATGCGCAGCTGGCCCTGGGGCAGGCTGCGGGCCAGGGCGCGGGTATGCTTTTCCAGCACCAGGTCTTTCTCTCCGGCCATGACGAGCACCGGCACTTTCACGGCCGCCATAGCCTGAAAGGAAAGCTGCGGCTCCTGCAGCAGCAACCTAATCAGCCGCGCCCGGTGGGGCTGCCCGGCTTCGGGGTGTTGCTCGGCTTCGCGGAGCTGGCGGCGGAGCAAGGCCAGGAAATCGGGTTCGATGGCCTCGGCCGTGGGAAACAGGTTGGCGCCCATAACGGCCAAGCGCCGGATGCGGGCGGGGTAGGCCAAAGCCAGCTTCAGAGCCGTGTTGCCCCCGTCGCTCCAGCCCAGCACGTCCACCTGAGGCAGGTGCAGGGAGTCGAGCAGCTGATGTACATCTTCGGCAAACAGGTCGTAGGTGAGGGGGGCGGTGGTGTGGTCCGGGCTGCGGCCGTGGGCGCGGGTATCCACCGCAATAACCTCAAAGTGCCGGGCCAGCTCGCTTATCTGCTTTTGGAAAGCCGCTATGGATTGGCCGTTGCCGTGCAGCAGCAAAAGCGGGGTGCCCTGCCCGTACCGCTCGTAGTAAAGCTGCCCGCCCGACACTGCTACTGTATGACCAGTGGTGGCGTTGCTGCCGTAGTGTTCAGGGTTATCCAGCTCAGCCAGCACCGGGCCCTGCAGCTGCTGCAGGTAGCGCAGGGAGTCGGGCAGCACGTAGTCGGCCGGGGCGGGCTGGGCGGCTTGGTCGGTTTTGGCGGGGCGGTACACGTCGGCGGTGAGGTAGAGACTAAGGTAGCCGGGCTTGGTTTCCTGCCATTGGGCCTGGCTTTTGTCGCGGGTGAGGATGCTGTGGCCGGGCTGGGGCACGGCGGCAATACCAAAGGCTTTGGCCTGGCCTTCGGCCGCTTCGCTGTGCAGCCATTGCACCGTCACGGCCACTTCGCGGTGGCCCCGCAGGTAGAGCTGGTAGGGCTCCAAATCAACTTTCACCCAGCCGCGCGGCTGCTGCACGGTAAAGCGCACGTCCTGGGTGAGCAGGGGCTGGTCGGGCAGGTTGTTTTTCACAGAGTACAGGTTCAGCCGAAACGTGACGCTCCTGAACCGGTTGAAAGCCACCAGCAGGTTGAAGTCGCGCAGGTGGCAGTCCGCAGCTAGGGGCACGATGGTGCCTTGCTCTTTGGCCAGCTCGTCGCTCACCAGGCCGGGCTCGGTGTAGAGGCGGGACGTCATGAAGGTGGAGCCGGCCATGCGCCCGAACGTTTGCACTCGCTGCTTGCCGGCCCGCACCGTCACGGCCGCCAGCTGTCGGGCCAGGGGTGCCAGCCGCACCACCGCTGTAGCCGCCTGCAAGGCGCTCAGCGGCAAGTCCGCCGTTTGGTACCCCACGCACGATACCAGCACCCGCGGCGCCCGGGCCGCCACCGAATCGGACACGCGAAACTGGAAGCGCCCTTCGGCATCGGCCACGGTACCCAGCGCCTGCCGGGGCACGCCCACGGACGCAAAAGGCACCGGGGCGTTGGTTTGCCCGTCGAGCACGGCGCCGCGCAGCAGGGTGGTTTGGGCACTCGTGTGCAAAGCCAGCAGCAGCCCGGCCAGCACCAGCGGTAAGCGAAGAAACATCAGGAAGAATAGGGGAGAGAACAGCCCAAGGAGGCAAGGCGGGCGGCAAAGGTTGCCAGAGAAGGGCAATTTATGCTTATGCGGTAGGGTGCGAAGCTTGTTCCCGCCCGTTGTTGACCGATGACCAAGGGTACGGTTGAACACTGACGGCCGAGTGGCGCGGTCGGCGGGCGAGGGCAAACCCCGCACCCTACCCTAATACCGCTCCTCTTTCCGCACCGAGCTTATACTCGTCGCGAAGTGAGCTGCGCATGGGGGTAGAGACGCGACCCTTCGCGTCTCGTCGTTGCACGAAGGGAAACGCGCCGGATACTCAACGTCAGCAACCGAAGGTCAGCGGAGCTAACGACGAGACGCAACCTAGTTGCGTCGCTGCACGCCCTGGTATTTTTCGGACGGCACTTCGTGATGGGTATAGAAGGAAGGCTGTTTCCGGTGTGTACCCGGTGTCCGGCCGGGCCGTGGGCGCTAGCCTGGCGGGAAGTTTTTTTCCAGAAAAGCAAACACCAGGTCAAAATGCTTCAGGGGCTCGGCGTGGCTGCCGACGAGGGCGTGGTGCTCGTGGGGAAAACGATGCTGCCGCAGGCGCTCCATCAGCTTGGCGCACATTGGCGCACTGGGACTGATTTCGTCGGCCGTGGCCGAGAGCAGCAGGACGGCCCCTTTGATGTTTTCTACCCGGATAGCTGCTTTTTTCTCCGCCGCCGTATCCTGCAGCATCGCCGTGAAAGCCCCCCGCAAATCCCGCTTCATTAGGTAAGGCACTGCGGCTTCGTTTACCGGCACAAAGGGCAACTCCCGACCCTGGTACGTCCACAGGGAGGTGCTGAAGTGCGCGGTGTGGCCCGGAAACACCACGTGGCTGGGCACCAGCGCAATTACGCAGTCGATGTCGGGGTAATAACTGCCCAGCAGCAGGGCCAGGTCGCCGCCCCGGGAACCGCCGATAAGCGCAATTCGGTGGGCGGCGACGGCCGGATTTTTCGTTGCGGCTTTGATGGCCTGGTATACGGCTTCGACCGCAATTTTATTGAGCGTATCTGGCGTGCCGGGGGCCCCAAAATACCCGATGGCCAGAAAGGCGTATCCCTTGGCCAGCAACTGGTTCCGGGTGGTGGCCCAATGGCTGCTGGCCCAGGCGTTGCCGCCTTCCGAACCACCGAGGCCCACCACCAGGGGCTGGTGGCGGCCGCTGCCCAGGTAGAGCTGGCTTTCGACGTGGGGCGTGTGAAGGCGGACCTGGGCGCGCACGGTAGCCGCCAGGCACAGGTGAAGCAGGAGCAGGACAAGGAGTTTCATAGGAGCTGGTTTGGTTTCTGCAAAGTTGAGAACCGCGGCAGCCCCGGCATTTGACCTACATCAAATAAGGTGTCAGCTTCTGGCCCGGATGCGGCTCAGCGTTTCCTGGGTGATGCCGAGGTAAGAGGCCACCATGCTCAGCGGGATGCGGTGGTGGAGGCCGGCGTAGGCCTGGCAGAAATGGGTGTATTTCTCGGCGGCCGTGGTGAAGCGCAGCGAGGTGATGCGCTCAATTAAATGCCCGAACAGGCTGCCCATCGACAAGCGGGCGTATCGTTCCATTTCCGGGTAGTGGTCGAATAAATACAGCAGGTCGGCCACTTTTAAGCGGTAGGCTTCGGTGTCTTCCAGGGCATCAATGGAATAAATGTCGAGCTGCTGTTGCATGAAGCTGCGGGGCGAGTTCACCCACTCTTCTTCGGCGCAGAAGTACTCGCTGATTTCCTTGCCGTCTTTCAGGTAATAGGTGCGCAGCAGCCCTTGCCGGATGAAAAAGCTTTCCTTGCACACCCGGCCCATGTCGTGCACCGTGGCGCCCTTCCGAAAGTGAACGACGGCGACCTTATCCACCAAATCGGCCTGCAGGGCCGGGCTTAAGCGGATGTAGTAGCTGAAATGGCTGAGCAGCGTGTTGTCAGAAGGGGAGCGTTCCGGCTCTGGCATGGGCATGGATGGGGCCGGTGAGGCGGCTGGGCCGCAAAGTAGGCCCCGGCGCACGGGGCAGCAAATCAAATGGGTCAGGACTTGCGCACTCGGCCGTCGCTCGGCTATGCGGAGTGGCTCCTACGATTGAGGGGCTATGCCCCGCCCGCCGTCCGCGCCGCGTGGCCCGAGTGGCGCGGACGGCGGCGAGGCATAGCCCCGCACCCTATCCTAATACCGCTCCTCTTTCCGAACCGAGCTTAACTCAATCAGGTATTCGCAGGCTTTACGGAAGCCATCCGTCTCATCGGGGCTATGGCGAAAAACTACGTGGTAGCCGCTGGCCTGGTGGGCTTCCAGCAGCCAGTAGGCTCCGTCGAGTACCTCGTTTATTTCACAAGAAGCCAGGTTTTGGAAGCGGCACCGCGCGAGAAGCACCTGAAAGTGCTGCCATTGCTCAAGGGACACTGACAGGCTGGTTTCCTCTTGCCTGACTTGGATAGGCGGTTTTTTGCTCTCAGCTAGAAAATTTTGAAATTCGACGTCGGCCAACAGCTGCTCCTGCTGCTTGCGCACCTGTTCCTTGCTTTGCGGAGCGGTAAAATCAATAGCGCTAATGGTAGGCGCAGGCATGGCAGATTTAGTAAGCAATTGAGTATGCAAAACAGCTTTGCCCTGACGAAGCCGCAGAGTGAGTAAAACCGGCCGATGAAAAGAGCGTAGCCACGTAAAACGGTAGATAGGGGCGCCCAAATAGTAGTTAGAAAGTACTGGGGCCTGGAAGAAAGTTAACGTGTGGGAGGCAAAGCGCAACTCACCAGTGCAACTTTCCAGCGGTTCACCTGAAGCCTGTACTTCCACAGATTCTCCTGCTGGTCTACTAGCAGTCAGCGAGTCCGCAGCCGGGAAGTAGAACGTGGTGGAATCCCGCGGGTACCCCTGGGCGTCCGAAATAGCCGGGTTTTGCGGATAAGGGCCAGTTGAAGCAGCAGGAGCAGAGCAGCCGAAAGCCAGGCTCGTCAGCAGGCCTGGAAAGAGTAAACGCGGGAATAGCATACGAGAAGCGGAAATAGAAAAAAGCCAAACCCTAACGCACCAACGCCCGCAAGGTATACACCAAGCACCCGCATTTGACGTTAGTAACACCCAAAAGCCGCCAAGGCCGCAACCCAACGGCATTTTTAACTACTTTTGGCCGTATCCGCCCTCTCGTGGGGCTGTTTCCCGTAACGCCGAGCAATGAAGTTATTTCCCCGGATTGCCCTGGCCGCGGCCCTGGGCGCCACGGCTCCTCTCGCCGCCCAGGCCCAGCAGACGCAGGTGTTTGCCAACGATGAACGGTTTTTTCAGGAAGGGCTGGAGCTCTTCGACCGCGCCAAGTACGGGGCGGCCCAGCAGGCGTTTCAGCAGTACCTGGAGCTCACCCAGCGCCGTACCGGCGACCTGCAGGACCGCACCACCGACGCCGAGTACTACTACGCCGTGGCGGGCCTGTACCTGCAGCACCCCGACGCCGAAGGGCGCATCCTGGCCTTCGCGGCCCATAACCCGGCCCACCCCAAGGCCGCCGTGGCGTTTTTTGAGCTGGGCAAGTCCTACTTTGACCGGAAAAGCTACCCCAAGGCCATTGAGTACCTGCAGCGCGTGGCCCCCGACAACCTCTCGGCCGAGCAGCGCGCCGAGTCGGAGTTCAAGCTCGGCTACAGCTACTTTGCCCAGAAGGATTTCGACAAGGCCCGTCTGCAGTTCGACCGCAACAAGCAGGGCCAGCACCAGTACCGCTACGCCAGCTCCTACTACGCCGGCTACCTGGCGTACCTGAGCGGCGACTTCGCCGGGGCCCGCAAGGACCTGGCCGTGGCCGAGCAGAACGACGCCTACCGCCCCGTGGTGCCGGCCGTGATGACGCAGATCTACTACAAGGAAGGCGACCTGGACGGGCTCATCAGCTACGGCACCAAGGCCCTGGCCCAGACCCCGCCCCCCGCAGTCGGCCGACGAGATACAGCTGCTGGTGGGCGACGCCTTCTACCAGAAGCAGGACTACAAGCAAGCCACCGTGTACTTCGACAAGTACGCCAACGGCCGCAAGAAAATCGACCCCTCGGTGCAGTACAAGGTGGGCTATGCCAACTACAAGATGGGCGACTACAAGGGCGCCATCGGCAGCCTGAAGGGCGTGGCCGCCCGCCGCGACTCCCTGGGCCAGAACGCAGCCTATCACCTGGGCCTCAGTTATCTGCAAACCCAGCAGAAGCAGCTGGCCCTGAATGCCTTCGACGCGGCCCGCAAGCTTACGTTTGACAAGAACGTCACCGAACACGCCACCGTCAAGTACGCCCAGATCAACTACGAGCAGGGCAACACCCAGGAAGTCATTGCCGCCCTGCGCGACTTCGACCGCAAGTATCCGCGCTCCAAGAACGCGGCCGTGGTGGACGATATCCTGAGCGAGAGTTTCCTGAACTCGGCCGACTACGCCCAGGCCCTGAACTACCTCGAGGGCCTCGAAAACCGCAGCGCCAAGCTCAACGCCACCTACCAGCGCGTGGCCTATTACCAGGCCGCCACGCTCTACAACGCCAGCCGCTTCCAGGAGGCCCTACCGGTAGTGGAGAAGTCGTTGAAATACCCGCAGGACGACGCCCTGCAGGCCGCCGCCGAAGTGCTGCGCGGCGACGTGTACAGCCAGGGTCAGCAGTACCAGCCGGCCATTACGAGCTACACCGCCGCCCTGCGCACCGCCGCCAGCGGCCCGGCCGCCCAAACCAACTTCGACCAACAGGCCCGCTACGGCCTGGGCTACGCCTACTACAACACCCAGCAGTATGAGAAGGCCCGGCCCCAGTTTCAGGCTTACCTGAAAGACGCCCAGGCCGCCAAAGACCCCAACTACTACGACGTCACCCTGCGCCTGGCCGACATCAACTACGTGGCCAAAAGCTACCAGACCGCGCTGGAAGGCTACAACCGCGTGATTGAGGCCAACGCCGCCGACAAGGACTACGCCTACTACCAGAAAAGCGTAGTGCTGGGCCTCCTGGGCCGCCGCGACGAAGCCGCCAGCACCTTGGCCACTCTGCTCAAAACCGCACCATCCTCGCGCTACGCCGATGATGCCGTGTACCAGCAGGCCCAGCTGGAGTTTGAGGGTGGCAACTACGAAGCGGCCGTGGCCGGCTTCTCGCGCCTGCTCGACAACCGGCCCAACTCCCCGCTGGCACCCACGGCCCTGCAGAAGCGCGGCGTAGCCTATGCCAACCTGGGGCAGCACGACAAAGCCGCCACCGACTTCAAGCGCGTGCTCGACCAGTACCCGCGCAGCAAGGCCGCCAGCTCCTCCATCTACTCCCTGCAACAGTCGCTCACGGCCCTGGGGCAGACGGATGAGTTTGATGCCTACCTGGCCCGCTTCAAGCAGCAGAACCCCAACGACGCGGCCGTGGAAAGCGTGGAGTTCGAGGCCGCCAAGTCGCTGTACGCGGCCGAGAAGTACGAGCAGGCCATTCCGCGCCTCGAAGCTTACCTCAAGCAGTATCCCAACAACGCCCTGGCCGTGGATGGCCGCTACCTGCTGGCCGACGCCTACCTGAAAACCGGCAAGAAGGCCGAGGCCCTCACGCGCATGAAGGCGGTGGTGGCCGAGGGCAAGTCGGAGTTTGTGAACCGCGCCGTGGGCCGGGTGGCTGATCTGGAGTTCGAGAACAAGAACTACGCTGAGGCCATCAAGTACTACGGCCGCCTGCAAAGCTCCTCCCAGAACCGCCGCGAAATTGCCAACGCCGGGGTGGGGCTGATGAAAAGCTACTACGAAAGCGGCGACTACCCGGCTACCCGCCGCGTGGCCGAAGAAGTGAAAAACCTGGGTAGTTCTTCCCTGAGTGCGGCCAACCAGGCCCTGCTTTATCTGGGCAAGGCCAGCTACCGCGCCGGTAACCTCGACCAGGCCGTGCCCGAGCTGACAGGCGCCGCGGCTGCGGCCCAGGATGAATCGGGAGCGGAGGCGCAGTACCTGCTGGCCGAGGTCCTCTTCAAGCAGCAGAAGTACGAAGCGGCGCTGGATGCGGCCTACAAGAGCAACTCCAGCTTCAGCAGCTACGAACTGTGGCTGGGCCGGGCATTCCTGCTGATTGCCGACATCTACACGGCCCAGGGCGAAGCCTTCCAGGCCAAGGCCACGCTGAACTCCATCATCGACAACAAATTCCCGGTGCCGGAAGTGGTGGAAGGCGCCAAGCAGCGCCTCGCCAACCTCGACAGCGGCACGCCGGCCCCGGCCAAACCCGCGCCCACCAAAGCCGGCACGACCACCAAGCCGGCTACCGGCAAAGCGCCCGCCAAGCCCGCCCCCAAAGGCCGCACAGTGCCACGCGCTTCCCTGCAGGCCGCTCCCACGGACAGCACGGCGGCCCCGGCTGAAAGTCCGGCCGAAGCTCCGGCTGAGGGTGAGCAATAGGAGCAAGCTGTAAAATACAAAAGAAAATAACCTTCTGATTAATAGGCCAAAGGTTCAGCTTGTGTAAAGCATCAACTGAACAAAGCCCTTTCCTGCTAGTATGACGCTTCGTTCCTCCCATACCGCCGCGGCTCTGGTGCTGCTGGCTGCCAGCGCGGCCCCGCAGCTGGCTCAGGCCCAGCGCACCCGCGGCAAGATTGAAGACGCCGAAATTGAGATTGTGAAGGAGCGCGTAAACCAGCTGCCCGAGGCCACGCGCAACTACGAGAAGGTGCAGATTGCGCCTCCGACCAAGACGGCCAAGCCGCTGCAGTATACCTTCCCCGACTTCCGCCTGCCTTCCGATAACCTGAATCCCTCGGTGCGGGTGCTCACCATCAAGCAGGAAGAGCTGGCCCCGCTGCTGGGCAACTACGTGAAGGCGGGCCTGGGCAACTACGGCACCGTCTACGGCAAGGCGTACCTGCACAACACGCGCGACAACGCGGCTTCCTATGGCGTCAACCTTAGCCACATTTCCTCGGCCAAGGGCCCCGTGGACGGCAAAAACTCCGGCGTAGCTCAAAGCAGCCTGGGCTTGCACGGCGAAACCTACAGTGGGCCGATGACGCTGGGCGCACGCCTCGACCTGGGCCGTGAGCGGTACAACTTTTACGGCTACGCCCCGCGGGAGCCGCGCCCCGACGCCGACACGCTCAAGCAGGTATTCAACCGCGCCGCCGCCAAGGTGTACCTGCGCAACCGGGCCGCTGGCGCCCAGTTCCAGTACGACCTGAGCGCGGGCTTCCGCTACTGGAAAGACAACTTCGCGGCCCGGGAAAGTGACTTCCAGCTGGGCCTGCAGTCGAAATACTACCTCACGGAGAAAACCCGCGTGGCCATCAACGGCGAGGCTTCGTTTATCTCACACAAGGATTCGGTGAGCGTGAGCCGGCCGTTTGTGCAGGTGACGCCCGCCCTGGAAGTGGATTTCGACCGCCTCGACGTGTCCATTGGGGCCACGCTAGGCTACACCGGCGACACAATAGGAACGGCCAAGCAGTTCAACGTGTACCCGGCCGTGCGCCTGGGCTACACCGTGGCCGAAGACCGGTTTGTGGTGTACGGGGGCCTGGGTGGCGGCCTGCAGCGCACTACCATGTACGACCTGACCACCGAAAACCCCTGGCTCGGTCCTAACCAGCGTGTGGCCGACACCCACCGCGGCCCCACGGTGTTCTTTGGCTTCTCGGCCACGCCGGTACGCGCCCTGGAGCTGAACGCCAAAGTGACGCTGGCCAACGACCAGAACCTGTACTTCTATAACAACAGCCGGCGCGACTCTACCCGCTTCGATTTGGTGTATGACCGCAAAACCACCCAGTTCATGAACGTGCACGGCGAGGCGCTCTACAACGCTGCCGAGCGGTTCCGCCTGGGCGTCAAGGCCGACTACAACGCCTACAAAACCAAAACCCTGGCCGAAGCCTTCCACCGACCTACTTTCCAGGGTACGTTCTTCGGCTCCTACAACTTCATGGATAAGCTGCTGGTAGGCGCTGAGCTCTACACCTTGTCATCGAGCTACGGGGCCGTAACCCGCTTTGTGCCCGACACTAGCGTGCCGCCGACCACCTCCGGCACCTACGTGCAGACCGTGCGTCCCACCGACAGCGTGGTGGACCTGAACCTGCGGGCTGATTATCGATTCTCGGATAATCTGTCCATCTTTGCTATGGGTAATAACCTGCTGGGCCGTAAATACGAGCGTTTTCTTCTCTACCCGGTGAAGGGCGTAAACGTGCTGGCCGGCGTTACTTACCAGTTCTAACTGGTGAGGTGATGAGGTGACACGTAACATGTAAAAGGGCAGCGGATATGTTGTCCTGTTGCCTGTTACCTGTTACGTGTCACCTTATCACCTGTCACCTCAAACCATCTGGAATGCAGCTTTCCGACCATATCAGCGCCCTGCTCCGCGACCATGACTGCGTGATTATTCCCGACTTTGGGGGGCTTATTGCTGATTACTCCCCGGCGCATATTCACCCGGTGCGCCATACGCTGGCGCCGCCCACGAAGCGCGTGGCCTTCAACCAGGCCCTGACGCGCAACGACGGTCTGCTGGTAGACGCGCTGAGCCGGACGCTGAACATGCCGGCGGCCCAGGCCCGCCAGCTGGTGCGCGAGGCCGTAGCGCGGATGCAAAGCGAGCTGACGGCTGCCCAGCGCACGGAACTGCCCGGCATCGGCATCTTCCGCCACGCCGCCGGCCGCGGGCTAGACTTTGAATATACCGGCACTCACAACCTGCTCACGGCTTCCTTCGGCCTGCCCGAACTCCTGTCGCGCCCCGTGCGCGCCACCGATGCTATGCAGGCCCGGGAGCGGGGCACGGAACTGCCGGAGCCCGTTTTGCGGGCCTCACGCAGCCGTTTGGGCCGCCGCGTACTCAACGGCGTAGCGGCCGCGCTGATTGGTGGTTTGGTGCTGTCGGCCAATTACATGTTTGCCCTGCGCATGGGCTACCTGCCCGATAACCTGCGCGGCGCCACGGAATGGGTAGCCAGCTCAGACACGCCGGAGCCCGCCGCCCAGGTAGCCGAGCGCCAGCAGGCCGCCCTGGCCCAGCCGGGCTGGCACGAGCCTGCCGTAGCCAAGCCTGAGCCCGCCGCTACGGTAGCAGAGCCGGTGGCAGCAACCGTAGCCGCCCCCGAAAAGAAAGCGGTGGCTGCAACCTCAGCTCCGGCTGCGGCGTCGGTAGCAGCAAAGGTGGCCGCCCCTAAAACGGGCAGCGCTACAATTTCCGGTATTACCAATCGTTGGTACGTGGCGGTGGTTGCCGTCAACAACGAGGCTTCGGCCCGGAAGCTGCAGCAAGCCTACGCCAGCAAGGGCAAAGCCACTCAACTGCTGCTGCCGCGCCGGGGAAACCGCTTCATCAAGGGGACCCGATTCTACCGCCTTTCCGCCGCTGATTTCGCTGACCAGGCTTCCGCCAAGCGCCACGAGGCTATCGTAAGAAAGCAGTTTGGCGTTCAAACCGAAGTCATTAACTATTAGCATGACGCCATTTCTGCTGCAGGTTTCTGCCGCCGCCCCCGACACTACGGCTGCTGCCGCCACCACCGCACCTACCGCCGACGTTGCTACCGACACCGGCCTTTCGCTGATTGACCTGGTTCTGGCCGGTGGCTGGATTATGGTGCCGCTGTTTCTGCTGCTGTTCGTTTCGATTTATATCATCTTCGAGCGGTATCTCACCATTCGCAAAGCCGGCGCCGTGCCCGACTCGTTCATGCCCGGCATCCGCAACCTGATGGTGAAGGGCGACCTACAGGGCGCCAAGATGCTCTGCGCCCAGAACGCCTCTCCGCTGGCCCGCATGATTGACAAGGGCATCCGCCGCATTGGGCAGCCGCTCAAAGACATTGAAACCAGCGTGGAGAACGTGGGCAAGATTGAAATTGCCCGCCTCGAAAAGAACATCAACGTGCTGGGCATCGTGGCCGGCATTGCGCCCATGCTGGGCTTCGTGGGTACCATCGTGGGGGTTATCAAGATCTTCTACGCCATCAGCTCCACCGGGGACTTTGGCATTGCCCAGATTTCGGGCGGTCTGTACACCAAGATGGTGACTTCGGCGGCCGGCCTCATCGTGGGCATCGTGGCGCACATCGGCTACCACTGGCTCAGCATTATGGTCGAGCGTATGGTCTTCCGCATGGAAAACTCGGCCATCGAGTTCATGGACATTCTGCAGGACAATTAGCGAATGTGGTGGAATGTGAAAATGTGGTAAATGTGCTTAGGCGTTTCAGTAGCACATCATTTCTCACATTTTCACATTCTACCACATTACTCACATTTCATAAGCAATGGATTTAAGCCGGCGCCGTAAAGTTTCTTCCCACGTCGAGACCAGCTCGATGAACGACATCATGTTCTTCCTGATGCTGTTCTTCCTGATTGTATCGACGATGGTGAACCCGAACGTTATCAAGCTGATGCTGCCCAATGCCCGCTCGGGCAAGCAGGCCGTGAAGCAGCCCATTACGATTTCGGTGGATGGGCAGGGCCAGTACTTTCTGGACCGCACGCCCGTAACGGCTGCCACCCTGGAAACAACTCTGGCTCAGCGCGTGGCTGGCCTGGAGCAGCCCACCGCCGTGCTGCGGGTAGATGCCTCCCTGAACGTGCAGAAGCTGGTAGATATCCTCGAAATCGGGAACCGGCTGAAAATAAAAATGGTCATGGCCACCCAGGCCCAGCAGAAATAGGGTACTGGTTTTTAGTTATTCGTTTTTGGTTGTTGGTAGCTAGGTGCAGCATGCGTACCCCTTAGGCTGGATGGACTGGTTTCATCTGGCTGCGTAAAAGCCCCTGATGCCAAAAACGAATGACTAAAAACCAACAACCAAAAACAAAAAACCACCCCATGGAATACCGCGAGGAACATAGGCGCGAGGCGCTGATTGGCACAGTGGTGTTTCACGTGCTGCTGGGGTTGCTGTTCTGGTTCACCGTCTTCAAAGGCCCCGATCCGCCGCTCCTGGAGCTGGGCGGGGGTGGGGTAGAGCTTAACTACGGCATTGACGAGGCTGGCTCCGGCGATGTGCAGAGCACGGCCCCGGCCAACGAGTCACCCAACCGCGAAGACTCGCGCCCACCGGCTTCGCAGCCCGACCCCGATCCGCAGCCCGCCCGCGAAGAGTCACAGCCCGACCCGCAGCCGGCTGAGGAAGCCAAAGTAGTTACCAGCGAAGCCGAGGAAAGCCCCATAACGGTGCCGCCCACGGAGAAGCCCGCCCCGCCCCGCGAGGAGCCCGTGCGCGAAGCGCCCAAGCCCAAAGTTGACCAGCGGGCCGTGTTTACGCCCCGCGGCAGTCAGAATGGCGGTGGCAATGGTGAAAACGGTACTAGTAACCGCCCCACCGGCAACAACAACGGCGACCGGCCCGGCGCCGTCGGTGACCAAGGTGACCCCAATGGTTCCCTCGACGCCAAGGCCCTGTACGGCACGCCCGGTAGCGGCGGCGGTAGTGGCGGCGGCAACGGCCTGGAAATGGCCGGCTGGGCATTCGAGGACCGGCCCAGCGTTCCGGCTATCGACAACAACTCGGGGACCGTGCGCTTTAAAGTCAAAATTAACGCCGACGGCGAAGTAGAAGCCGTGACGAAGGTTTCCGGTAACGTGTCGCCGGCCCAGGAAAAAGCGTGTAGCGACGCGCTGTACAAGTCGTCCTTCCGCCGTACCACCTCGGCAGTCGGCGGCGCCACTGGCTTCTATACCTTCCGTATCACGGTCCGGTAAGGCAGGCATTTGATATTTCAGGAGCCGTCGGCGGGAAATTCCGGCCGGCGGCTTTTTCTTTGCGCATGAATTACGAAGAAACCCTGGCCTACCTCTACACTCAGCTGCCCATGTTTCAGCGGGTAGGCGCGGCGGCTCACACTAAGAGTCTGGCCAACATCGAGGCGCTGATGGAAGCTATGGGCCACCCCGAGCGGCAGTTCCGGAGCGTGCACGTAGCGGGTACCAACGGCAAGGGCAGTTCCTCACACTGGCTGGCGGCGGTGCTGCAGGCGGCGGGCTATAAAGTAGGCTTGTATACCTCGCCCCACCTGCGGGAGTTCACGGAACGCGTGAAGCTGGACGGCCAGGAACTGCCCGCCGACTACCTAGTGGACTGGGTGGCGCGCTGGCAGCCCGTGTTTGAGCAGCTGCAGCCCTCATTTTTCGAAATGACGGTGGCCCTGGCGTTCCAGTACTTCGCCGAGCAGCAGGTGGATATAGCCATCATTGAAGTAGGCCTGGGTGGGCGGCTGGATTCCACCAACATCATCCACCCGCTGGTGTCGCTCATCACCAACATCAGCTTCGACCACATGGCGCTGCTGGGTAATACGCTGCCCGAAATTGCCGCCGAAAAAGCTGGCATCATCAAGCGCGGCGTGCCCGTCGTTATCAGCCAGTACCAATCCGAGGTGGCCGAGGTGTTCCGCCGGAAAGCCGCCGAGGAAAGCGCGCCCATTGTCTTTGCCGCCGATGAATACGCGGTAGAATTGGTGCGCGAGCCGGCCTTTGATGAGGAAGAGCAGTCGGTGCGCGCAGTACGCCGTGCCGACGGAAGTAGTGTCGAGTACACCCTGGGCCTGGTAGGCGACTACCAGCGCCTGAACCTGCCCGGCGTGCTGGCTTCGGTGGACGAGTTGCGCCGCCAGAGCTTCACCATTTCCGACGAGGCGCTGCAAACCGGCCTACGCAAGGTGCGGGAGCTAACCGGCCTGCACGGGCGCTGGACCATACTGGGCCGCAGTCCGCTCATCATCTGCGACACGGGCCACAACGAGGCTGGCCTGGGTATGGTGATGGCGCAACTGGCCCGCGTGCCGCGCCGGCAGCTGCACTTGGTCCTGGGCACCGTCAACGACAAGGACGTGCCTCACATGCTGGCCCAACTGCCCGCCGAGGCCACCTACTATTTCTGTCAGGCCAGCATTCCAAGAGCCTTACCGGCCTCGGAGCTGGCGGCGCAGGCTGCCGCCGCCGGGCTGCGGGGCACTCCCTTTGGCACCGTGCCCGCCGCCGTGCAGGCCGCCCGCGCCGCCGCGCAGGCCGATGACGTCATCTTTATTGGTGGCAGTACCTTCGTTGTGGCTGAAATCCCCGAGCTGTAAGTTTCTGGTTGCTGGTTTATAGTTGCTGGTTGTTCTTCAATGAAAATCAACACATCAGCACATTTTCCACATTAGCGAAGCGCCGCACATTTGCACATTTTCATCACATTAGCACATTCCCTTCGTGAGTCGAATTAAACTTGTTCGTTTTGCCGAAAATGCCACCCGGCCCGAGATTGTAGAGCCGGGCAAGGACACGTACCAGCAGCTGACCGGGCGCTGGAACGAAGCCTTTTTTCTTCAGCGCAGCCGATAACGCTGGAAATGGGCTGCGGCAAGGGCGAATATACCGTGGGGCTGGCCGCCCGCTACCCCGAGCGCAATTTCCTGGGCCTCGATATCAAGGGTGAAAGAATCTGGCGGGGGAGCACCCGCGCCCGGGAGCAGGAGCTTACCAACGTGGGTTTCCTGCGCACCCAGGCCCTCACGCTGTTGGCGCATTTTGCCCCGGGCGAGCTAAGCGAAATCTGGATTACCTTCCCCGACCCGCGCCCCCGCCTCGGCGACGCCAAGCGCCGCCTCACCGCCCCGCGCTTTCTGGATCTGTACCAGCGGGTGCTGCGCCCCGGCGGCCTGGTACACCTCAAAACCGACAGCGAAGCCCTGTTCGACTACTCCCTGGAAACCGTGCAGGCACGGCCCGGAGCCACGGTGCTGGCTCATACCAAGGATTTGTACGCCACGCCCGAACTGCTGCCCCACGCCGAAGACATCCAGACGCATTACGAGCGGCGCTACCGCAGTGAGGGTATTCCGATTAAGTATCTGCAGTTTCAGCTAAGCTAACCCTTGCCGTTCGTTATGGAGCCTATTCCGACCATTCACCTCTTTCCGGTGCTGGATGAGCACCTGCTGGCGCTGCTGCGCGGCCTGCGCCCCGAGCAATGGGAGCTGTCTACCGTCGCGCCCAAGTGGCGGGTGCGCGACGTGGCCCTGCATCTGCTCGACGGCAACCTGCGCGCCCTTTCCATGCTCCGCGACGGGTACTTCGGGCAGGCTCCGGCCTCTACGGACTACGCGGGCATTGTGCAATTTCTGGATGAGCTGAACCACAGCTGGGTGCAGGCCGGCCAGCGCCTCAGCCCGGCCGTGATTACCTGGCTGCTGGAGCTGTCGGGGCCGGAGTACTGCCGGCTGCTGGCCTCGCTCGATCCGCAGGCGCCGGCCGCATTTTCGGTGGCCTGGGCCGGTGAGCAGGAATCCCGAAACTGGTTTCATGTAGCCCGCGACTACACCGAAAAGTGGCACCACCAGCAGCAGATCCGGCAGGCAGTAGGCGAGGAGCAGGCCCTGCTAACGGCTGAGCTATATCATCCGTTTCTGCAAACCTGCCTGCGCGCCTGGCGCTGGCACTACCGCCACGTAGCCGCCCCCGAAGGCACGCAGGTAAGTCTGCACATTACGGGAGAAGGCGGTGGGTACTGGCAATTGCGTCGCGCAACGAGCACCTGGGAGCTGGCAGAATCCGAGGCCACGGAGCCAGTAGCGCGCATCACCTTGGCAGGGCCGGTAGCCTGGCGGCTGTTCACCAAAAGTCTGCCCCGGGCCGCTGCCGAGCAGTACGTGCTCTTGGAAGGTGACCGGGCGTTGACCGAGCCATTCTTCAGCCTGCTCACGATTATGGGGTGAACGGTTTTCTGGCTGAGTGGTTGGTTGCGTTATAGCGTCCAGTCATTCAATCATTTAACCATTTAATCCTCCAGCGCTTCGAAGACTTTCTCCATTTCATCAAAATCCCGCAGGCCGGGCTTGATTTCGTGGCCGCCTTCGAGCACGATGCCGGCCACTTGCACCTGCTGGAGCAACTGGCGCAGCGTGATACCCTCAGCAAAGCCCGCGGCCAGCCAGACCGGGTAGGAGCGGGCCTGCTCGCTAAGGTGGGCCAACTGCACACCCGTGAGCGGGGCGGGCGGGACGTCGGGCAGCACAATGCCCTCCGTATGGGCTACCAGCTGCCGGAAGCGCAGGTCCACGTCTTCGGGCAGCATGTCAGGAATCCAGTGCGCGAGCTGTAGTGCCGGGCAGGCAAGGCGGGCCAGCTCGTGGGCGGGCCGGGCGCGGTGCAGCAGCACGTAGTGCAGGCCGCACTGCGCAACCAGGGCGTTGATATCGTCGATGGGCAGGGAATGAAATTCGCCTACTAGCTGTACGCCGGCTACCCAGCCGCTCAGCTCCTGCACCACGGCGGGCTCCAGGAAGCCGGGCAGGGCGGGGTCGAGGCGGAAGGTGAGGTAGTCGGCGCCCATGCCGGCGCAGTAGCGGGCATCCGACAGGTTATTGATGCCGCGCACCAGCACGGAAGTAATCAGAGACATACGAAACGGTGAGGAAAGGCGAGCAGAGCGGGAGGCAGGCAGTTAAGGCCGCAATATCCGAAACCCGGTCTAATTATTCAGTTCTAAATGCAATCCGCCTGTTTTCTCCCCGCCGCCCCACTATCCAGCCAGCTAATTAGAACGTCCTGCAACCCTCCAAGTATTCCACCAGAAAACCATCCAACGACCCAACCTCCGTACCTTTGCGCATTCGGCCGGAACCTTTCACGCTTCGGGCGCAATTCACATCACGTATGAATACTTCGAAAGGACGGGTGCTGGTAGCCATGAGCGGCGGCATCGACAGTAGCGTAGCGGCCGTGCTGTTGCACGAGCAGGGCTACGAGGTGGTCGGGATGACCATGAAAACCTGGGACTACGCCTCGGCGGGCGGCTCCAAGAAAGAAACCGGCTGCTGCTCGCTCGACAGCATCAACGATGCCCGCCAGATTGCCGTGGAGCTGGGCTTCCCGCACTACATCATCGACATCCGCGACGAGTTCGGCGACTTTGTTATCAGCAACTTCACCGAGGAATATCTGGCCGGACGCACACCCAACCCCTGCGTGCTCTGCAACACCCACATCAAGTGGGATGCCCTGCTGCGCCGCGCCGATCAGCTCGGCTGCCAGTTTATTGCCACCGGCCACTATGCTCAGGTGCGCGAGGAAAACGGCCGCTACGTTATCAGCAAGGGCCTCGACGACAATAAGGACCAAAGCTACGCGCTCTGGGGCGTGAGCCAGGAAAGCCTGAGCCGCACGCTGTTCCCATTGGGCCAGATGCGCAAAACCGAAATCTACGACGAGGCCCGGCGCCGCGGCTTCACGGAGCTGGTAAACAAGCCCGAGAGCTACGAAATCTGCTTTATTCCCGACAACGACTACCGCGGCTTCCTGCGGCGGCGCGTGGCCGGGCTGGAGGAGCGCGTGGCCGGCGGACAGTTTGTGCTGCGCGACGGCACCGTGATTGGCACCCACGAGGGCTACCCGTTCTACACCATCGGGCAGCGCAAGGGCCTGGGTGTGGCCCTGGGCTTCCCGGTGTACGTGACGGAAATCCGCCCTGAAACCAACCAGGTAGTGCTCGGCAACTACGAGGAACTGGCCAGCACCCGCACCGTGGTGGGCAAGCTGAACATGGGCAAGTACGCCTCCCTGGTCGGCCGCGGGCTGGTGCCCAGCACCACCAAAGTGCGCTACAACCACGGCGGCTCCCCGGCATTTCTGGAGCAGATCGACGATAAAATCTACGTATATTTCGAGGAGCCCGTGCACGCCATCACGCCCGGTCAGGCCGCTGTTTTCTACGAAGGCGCCGACGTACTGGGCGGAGGCTGGATTGAGCGTCACATTATCGAGGAAACCCCCGTATCAGCCACTCAAACCGTAACAACTCTATGATGCACGTAGCTGGGTGGCTGCGCCGCGCCCTCGCGGTGGTAGCTGTGGCCGGGGTGGCCTACGCCTGTGATTCTGAAACCGAGGAAGCCACGCCCCGGGGCACGGACTACTACCCCGTAGCCACCGGCACCTACCGCATCTTCGAGGTGGAAGACGTAGAGTGGAAAGACAATCAGCCGACCAGCACGCATTCCCAGTTCCGGGAGCGGATTACCGACACCTTCACCGATGCCGCCGGGCTGTTGAGCTACCGCGTTATCCGCTCGAAGCGCGCCTTGGTCTCCGATGCCTGGCGCGACGACAGCGTGTACGTGTTGACGCCCACCAGCCAGACGCTGCAGCTCTCGGGCCAGAACATGCGCACTGTGGAGCTGGTGTTTCCGGTGCGCGAAGGCCGCCGCTGGAACCCCTACGCCTTCTCCGATACCGATACGCTGGGCCGCCGCTATATTGACGTGAACAAGCCCTTCACGGCCGGGGCCAAAACCTACGACGAAACCATCACCACCACCGACGACGGGGACGACGACGCCTACTACTTTTCCAGCCGCCGGCAGGTGTTTGCCAAAGGCGTAGGGCCGGTGTTCCGGGAACGGAAGCGGTATTTCTATTGTCAGAACCCGAACCCCGACCAGGGCGGCTGCCCCGTGGCCGCCGGCTACATCCAGACCGGCCGGGAGCGGCGGGAAGTGCTGCTGGAAACCGGCCAGCTGTAAGTAGCTTTTGTTTTTCTACGTCCAGTATTCGGGCCGGCGTTGGTCGGCCCGTTTCTTTTTCTCTTCTTCTATGAAACGACTTGTTACGACTCTACTGGTAGGCGCGGCCCTGTGGGTCGGCAGCGTGCCCGCTTCGGGCCAGACTACGGCGCGCAAGCGGCTGGTTTATTTCAAGGATAAAACTGAGTCGCCCTTCCGCCTCGACCAGCCCGGAGCCTTTCTTTCCCCGCGGGCCCAGGAACGGCGCCAGCGTCAGAACATTCCTCTCACCGTGCAGGACCTACCCGTGAACCCTGGCTACGTAGCCCAGGTGAAGGCTGTAGCCGGGGTGAGCTACTGGTACCCTTCGCGCTGGTTTAATGCCGTCATGATCAGCTGCGACGATGCTACCCTGGCCAAGGTGCAGGCCCTGCCCTTTGTGCGCCAGGCCAGCACCCTCAACCGCCCGGCCGCTACCACGCCCCAGCCCACCACCTACGCCCCCCGGCTGCCAACGCAACTGCTGCTCCGGCCGGGCAGCGCTCCACCTATGGCAAGGCCTACGCCCAGGCCGTGCAGATCGGGGCCGTGGCCATGCACGATGCTGGTTTCCGGGGTGAGGGAATGCAGATTGCCGTATTCGACGCGGGATTCCCGAGCGTAGACAAGCTGGCTCCTCTGCAGCCCCTGTTCACCGAAAAACGCCTGGCCAGTACCTTCAACTTCGTGGATAAAAGCAAGGGCGTGTTTCTGCGCGACTCTCACGGCACCAGCGTGCTGTCTACCATGGCGGCGGATCAGCCGGGCTTTTTCACCGGCACGGCCCCTAAGGCAACGTATCATCTCTGTATCACCGAAGACGTTAATTCCGAAACCCCGGTGGAGGAAATGAACTGGCTGGTGGCCGCCGAGTACGCCGATTCCGTGGGCGTGGACATTATCACCTCGTCGCTGGGCTACACCACCTTCGATTCGCAGGTGCCCAGCCACACCTACGCCGACCTCGACGGCAACACGGCCATTGGCTCCCGCGCCGCCGACCTGGCCGCCCGCGTGGGCATTCTGGTGCTCAACAGTGCCGGCAACGAAGGCAACAAAGAATGGAAATACGTGGGCGTACCCGCCGATGCCGACTCCATCATTGCCGTGGGGGCCGTCGATTCGACAGGGGTGCGCAGCGCCTTTAGCTCCGTGGGGCCCACCGCCGACGGCCGCATCAAGCCCGACCTGGCCGCCCGGGGTGGCTTGGCCGCCGTGCTTCGCCCCTCGGGCACGGTGCAGCTGGGCAACGGCACGTCCTACGCCTGCCCCATTCTGGCGGGCATGACGGCCGGCTTCTGGCAGGCCAACCGCACCCGCACGGCCCAGGAAATCATTGCGCTGCTCAAGCAGTCCGGCACCCAGGCCGCCGCCCCCGATAATCTGCTCGGCTACGGCATCCCGGATTTCGTGCGGGCCTACAACCTGGCTAATCCCGGTACGCCCCTGGGTAACCGTGCGGCCCGCACCGTGGGCACCGTGCGTGTTTTTCCCAACCCCACGGAGGCTGACTTCGTGCTGCTGGCTTTGCCCGCCGAGCTCCAGCGCCAGACCCTGAAGGTACGTGTGTACGATGGGCGCGGCACCCTTATCAGCACCCAAACTCTCATGGGCCAGACCGCGCCGATAAGCCTGCGTACCGGCCGCCTTGCCGCCGGCGCCTACACCTGCCTGATCAACGCCGGCACCGCGCAGTATTCCACCCGCTTCGTGCGCCGGTAGCTGAGCTGCTGTAGGGGCTTGTCCCCGCCTGGTCGTTGAACAATAGATGCGGATGAGTGCTGAACTCGTCCAACGGCGGGCGGTGACAAGCCCCGCGCCCTCCTATATTCGCTTTACACTCCACCCTCTATTCCTTTGCTTTCATGCTACAAATGATGATTTCCAAGCGCATTGGGCGCCGCCAGTTCCACTTCACCGTGCAGGGCGTCAACTTCCACGAGGTGGTGGCCGAGTACGACCGGCTCAGTTTCCCCGATGTGCTTAACTGCGGTATCTGTGGGTCCGACAACCTCGATTTATCGTCCCGCGTGGCTCAGGACAAGTTCAAGTACACCTCCGTGAAGTGCGTGGACTGCCGCGCCGACCTGACCTTCGGCAAGATGCAGCGCGACGACCAGACCGTGTTTCTGCGCCGCCGCGAAAACGGCGACCTGGACTGGCAGCCCTGGCGCCGCCGCGACGAGGCGTAGTCGGCCGCATGCTGGCGGGCCCAGCGTACAACGTCTGACTGGTTGAAGGTAGAACCACTGCCCCAACCGGCCGACTTTGTACGCTGGGCCCGCTTTTTTACGTTCTGTGCTGCCGCCGGTATCCAACCCAACGCCTACCTTCGTGTTCATGACCGCACCTCGCCGCCCCATACCGCTGCTGGCTCCTTCCTTGCTGGCCTCCGACTTTGCCAACCTGCAGGCTGAAACCGAAATGCTGGCCCGCAGCGCCGCCGACTGGCTGCACTGCGACGTGATGGACGGCCGCTTCGTGCCCAATATCTCCTTTGGCCTGCCTGTGCTTCAGGCCATCCACCGCCATGCCCGCCAGCCCCTGGATGTGCACCTCATGATAGAGGAGCCCCAGCACTACCTGGCCGCTTTCCGCGACGCGGGCGCCGCCAACCTCACCGTACACTACGAGGCCTGCCCGCACTTGCACCGCGTAATACAGCAGATCAAGCAGCTGGGCTGCCGGGCCGGCGTGGCCCTCAACCCGCACACTCCCGTGTGGGTGCTCGAAGACATTGCCGCCGACCTCGACCTGGTGTGCATCATGTCCGTAAACCCCGGCTTCGGGGGCCAGAGCTTTATTCCAAATACCCTGCGCAAAGTAGCGGCCCTCAAGGAGCTATTGGTGGATTGCGGCTCGCCCGCGCTGATTGAAATCGATGGGGGCGTGAGCAGCGACAACGCCGCTGCCCTGGTGCAGGCGGGCGCCGACGTGCTGGTAGCCGGCTCCTTTGTGTTCAACTCCGCTGACCCCGTGCGGACGCTGGCCGAGCTGCGCGAGCAGGTAAGTGCCACCGTAGCTACTGAGGAAGCCGAATGAAGAACGTGGGGTGGAGCGGGCGGCCAGCCGCTCTGTGGTTGGTGCTACTGCTGTTGGCGCTGGGCTTGCCGGCCGCTATAGCTCAAACGGCCGCGCGCGTGCTGGTGGAAGGCGTGGTGCTGGACGCCGCCGGGCAGCCGGTGGAGCTGGCGGGCGTAGGCGTAGAAGGCCAGCCCGGCGGCACCAACACCGATGCCGCCGGCCGGTTTTCTTTTTCCGTGACTCCACCTACCGGGGCGCGCCCACTTATGCTGGTGGTGCGCCGCATTGGCTTCCAGCCCTTGCGCCAGCCCCTGGACCTGGCCAACTCCCGGGAGCTGAAGCTTACGCTGCAAACCGATACCCGCTCCCTGCGCAACGTGACTATTCGGGCCCGCCCCGGCGCCACCGACGTGCGCGAGCAAGTCAGCATCACACCCCTTGACCCGCGCGCGGCCAAGGAGCTGCCTTCCGCCTTCGGCGACTTTAATAAGATCCTGACCACGCTGCCCGGCGTAGTCGCCAACAACGAGCTGACGAGCACCTACGCCGTGCGCGGGGGCAACTACGAGGAAAATCTGGTGTACGTGAACGGCTTTGAGGTGTACCGCCCGTTCCTGGTTACCTCCGCCCAGCAGGAAGGTTTGAGCTTCGTGAACCCCGACCTGGTAGACAACGTGGAGTTTTCGACGGGCGGCTGGCAGCCCCGCTACGGCGACAAGTTGGCCTCGGTGCTGAGCGTTAACTACAAGCGCCCCGAGCGGTTTGCGGCCTCGGCCACGGCCAGTCTCACCGGCGGCACGGCCCACGTGGAGGCTACCTCGCCGGGCCGCCGGCTTACCTACCTGGTGGGGGTGCGCTACAAGAACCCCACCTACGTCTTCAACACGCTCAAAACTGCCCAGGGCCAGTACAATCCCACGTTCTACGACGCGCAGGTGTACCTTACCGCCGCCCTGGGCCGCGACACCACCGACCCCGGCCGCACCACGCTCAGCCTGCTCACGGCCGTGGCCCACAATGATTTTCTGTTCACGCCCGTGTCGGGCAAGGCCACTTTCAGCACCGGTACGGCCCAGTTTCAGCGCCTGACCATCCTTTACGACGGGCACGAGCGGATGCAGTACGACACCTACCAGACGGGCCTGAGCTTGCGCCGCCGCTTTTCGCGCACCTTCACCGGGGAGCTGCAGGCGGGCTTGCTGCTATCCAGGGAGCTGGAATACCGCGACGTGGAGGCTGGCTACTTTTTCGCCGATATCAACCGCGACCCCAACTCGCCCGACTTCAACCAGGAAGTGCGCCAGCGCGACGTAGGCTCCCGCTTCAATAACTCCCGTAACACCCTTCGCGCCCGCGTGGGTACCCTGGAAGCCCGCACCGAGTGGACGCCCGGCAACCGCCACAGCGTGCTGGCTGGCGCCAAGGCCGGGCAGGAGCAGATCGAGGACGTACTGAATGAGTACAGCTACGTCGACTCGGCCGACTTCGTGCCTGACTTCCGGCGCACCCGCCTGCGTTCCGACCTGAACCTGGACAGCTACCGCTACCAGGGCTACGTGCAGGACCGTGTGGCCCTGGACTCCCTGCGCACGCTCACCTACGGCCTGCGCGCCCACTACTGGACGGTAAACGGGCAACTGGTGGTGAGTCCCCGGGCCCAGTACTCGTTTATCACGCGTCGCAACCCGCGCCTCTCGTTTAAGTTCGGGACGGGCCTGTACTACCAGCCGCCATTCTACCGCGAGCTGCGCCGCCAACAGGCCGAGCGGGCCACGCCCCAGGCCCCGCTGGTGTACGCGGCCTCCCTGAACCCGGAGCTGCGCGCCCAACGCTCTTTGCACGTCATTGCTGGCTCCGACCTGCAGTTTGAGCAGTGGGGGCGGCCCTTCCGCCTCACGGGCGAGGTGTACTACAAGTACATGACGGACGTGGTGCCCTACGATATAGACAACGTGCGCCTGCGCTACTACGCCCGCAACAACGCCACGGCCTACGCCGCCGGCTTTGATGCCCGGGTGAGCGGGGAGTTTGTGAAGGGCGACGAGTCCTGGATCAGCCTGGGCGTGCTCACCACCCGCGAGAATCTTTCCGACGACTCCCTGACGGTATTCAATGCCGATGGGCAGGCTGTGGGTAAGGAGCCAAAGGGTTACATCCGTCGCCCGAGCGACCAACGCCTGAACCTGGGCATCTTCTTCCAGGACCATTTGCCCAACATCCCCTCGGTGAAAGGCTACGTGAATCTGGTGTTTGGCTCAGGGCTACCGTTCAGCCCGCCTGATGCGCCGGAGCTACGCGGCACCACCAAGCTTACCCGCTCCTACAAGCGCGTGGATATTGGCTTTTCCAAAGTGCTGAGCTTGAATAGCAACGCGGCCACCCGCCGGGTCGGGCAGCTGGAAAGCCTCTGGCTGGGGCTGGAAGTGCTCAACATCATTGCGGCCAACAACGTGGGCGGCTACAACTACGTGCAGGACCTGAACGGCCTGACCTACGCCGTGCCCAACTACCTCTCGCCCCGCGTGGTGAACGTGCGCGTAATTGCACGGTTCTAGACAAGGTGCCAGCAAGGCAAACCCTTTATGGGCTTACTCCCAGCCAGCCGAACAGCGTAAGGTGAACACCCAGGATGAGAGGAAAGACCAGATAAGCGGCCCATTGCTGGCGCCGCGTACCAGACGACGACATACTCGCTTGGTTTAGCACCAGCAGGTAAGCCGGCAGCAGGCCGAAAAAGAGGAAGGCGTGAATGAAACCCTGACCTTCATGGTCGTGGGTGCCGCCGCCGTAGTGCTTAATACCAGCATCGTGCGCGCAGATTAGCAGAGCCGCCAGCGTGGAGCGCAAAGCCAGAGGGCCAGGCGCCCGGAGCAGCAACAGCGTGAGAACCAATACCACCAGGGGCGTGAGCAGGATTTCCAGGGGAGCGGCATAGTAGGCGAGCAGGACGTTGGCACCGACCAGCATCAGGCTGGCTAACAGGGCCAGGAACAGTTGCATAACGAGGCCCGGGTTACTGATGCACGTCCTTAAACCGAAGCATAGCGCCTAACTGCTCTTCCTTTTCGGCATCGAAGCCGCAGGTGGCCGTAAAGCGGACAGGGTTGCGGTAGGTGCCAAACAGCCAGTCCCACACCACCAGGTCGCCGTAGTTGTGGCTGTGCTGCTGGTACTGGTGATGGACGCGGTGCATTTCGGGCCGCTGAAAAATGTAGCCCACCCAGCGGGGCGTGCGCACGTTGGTGTGGTAGAAAAACTCACCCAGGGCCGTGCAGAGGGTGTAGATGGCACCGGCCGCCGGACTCAGCCCCAGCACCGTGTACACCAGCAAGCCGCCAAGGAGCGAGTTGACCGTCATTTCCAGCGGGTGCTTGTAGAAGGAGGTAATAACCTCAATGCGCCGGGGGCTGTGGTGAATCTGGTGAAAGTGCAGCCACAGAAAATCCTGGGTGTGGCGCCAGCGGTGCCACCAGTAGAATACGAACGTGGCCACCACGTAGGCCAGCAGGCCGCCGGCCACCGGCCCCAGGTGCCGGGAAACGTGCAACAGCGAGTAGGCCGAAAACCATTTTTCCCAAGTGAAGCCCGCCACCACAACCACCAGCAGTTGGGCCAGGTTGACGGTCAGTACCCGCCGCGGCCAGGTGAGAACCCAGGGCAGCTGCCAGCCTGGAACTACACGCTCCAGCACAAAGCAGAAGACAAACGCCAGAAAAATAACGACCAGCAGAGGCGGAGCTGACAGGCGGTAGCCGCCAACGAGCAGCGCAGCAAATAGAGAAGCCATAACCAAAGGAGCTAAGAGGGTGTTTGGGAATTCACTCGGTTGTAGCACGTCGTAACGTCATGGTCAGATTGGCGAGCAGTATCCAGGCCGCATGGCTGGCCGGGGTGCGCTCGTAATCCACGACGATGCGCCGAAAGCAGTTGAGCCAGGCGAAGGTGCGCTCCACGACCCAGCGCTGGGCCACGGGCACGAAGCCCCGGTCGGCACTGGGCGGGCGGCTGGCCACTTGGTGCTGCCAGCCCAAGGCCCGGACCTGCTGCGCAAAACGACCGTGGTAGGCCCGGTCGGTGAGCACGGTGCGCAGCCGGCTGGCCCAGGCCGGGCGCAGCTGCTCGCGCCGGGGCAAGAGCGGGTGGGCCGCCCGGCTGTCGTGTCCGCTGGCCGCGTGCACGACCACCTGCCAGATGCGGCCGCCCGTGTCGCACAGGACCTGGCGCTTGCGGCCGTTCACCCGTTTGTGCGCGTCGAGGCCGCGCTGCTGGTTCAGGCGCGGGGCCAGTTTGACGCTTTGCGCGTCGACTAGGGCCAGCGACGGGGTGGGCAAGCGCTGACTCGCCAGCCGGTCGGCGCGGTTGCCGGCCTCGTTAAGCCGTTGCAGCGTGCCGGTGGCTTGCCAGCGGGCGAAATAGTAGTACACCGCCGACCAGGGCGGGAAACACGCCGGCAGGCTGCGCCACTGGCAGCCCGTGCGGCACACGTAGCGCAACGCGTCAACGACTTGGCGCAAACACAAGCGGCGCTTGCGTTGCAGGGGCAGCAGCGGCGCAATAACTTGCCACTGCGAGTCAGTAAGGGGTTGATAGCACTCACCCATAAAGCGAAAAGGAGCCTAGGAACTCCCCACGCAACTTACTGGCTCGTTTCTTTTGGCCCGAACCTAATTCCCAAACACGCTCTAAGTGAAAGGATGCTCCAAAAGTCAGATTTCGGGGATTCGAAACGCTTGATATATGTCAAGAACTGCGGCGGGCGCGCAGGCGGCTCAGGGTTTCGGGGGTGAGGCCCAGGTGAGAGGCCAGCAGCTTGAGCGGCACCCGCTGGAGGATGTCGGGAAAGTCGCGCAAAAGCTGCTCGTACCGCTCGGCGGCTGAGTACATGCGCAGGTGCAGGGCCCGCTGCTCACTGAGCATGTAGTAGCGCTCCGTGAGCGTGCGCCCGATAAAGTTAAACTCCGCAAACTCCCGGTACAACTGCTGCAATTGCGCGTAGCTGAGCGACCAGAGCCGGCAGTCTTCCAGGGCCTGCAGGTATTCATGGGAAGGCTGTCGGGCAAAAAAGGAGTGAATCGAAATCACGAAATTCCCCTCCGGCATAAACCAGGCCGTGACTTCCTTGCCGTCCTTGAGGTAAAACCCGCGTACCAGTCCCTGCTCCAGAAAATACAGCCGATTGGCCGTTTGCCCGGGCTGGAGCAGATAAGCCCGGTCGGCCACCGCTTCCGGGTGCGCCAGCTGCCGCAGCGCCGCTACCAGCCCTTCCGACATCGGGTGAATCGACTCGCACACGGAAAGAAACGCTTCCATGCTCGCCAAGGTAATGCCTCCGCGGCCGATAAGAAAACAGGCGCCGTTTCGGGGCGCCTGTTAGAGTCGAGAGCAAATAATCGAAGATGCTTAGTACGCTTTGGCCTGCCACTCGGTGAGGGCAATGCGCATGTTAGGCTGCTGGGCCTTGAAGTTGGCGTCGTCTTTGTCGCCGAGCTTGAGGGCCTTGCGGGCGTAGAGAACGGCCGTGCCGTAGTCCTGCTTGGAGGCCATAAGCCGGGCCTTGATCCAGGTGTTGGTGTAGGACTCGTTGAGGCGGATGGACTCGTTGATGTAGTGCAGGGCCTGCTCGGCCTGCAGGTTGTTCTGTACCATATACTCGGCGGCCTGGGCCAGCAGCTGCCAGTTGTTGGGGCGGGCGGCCAGGGTTTGCTCGATGCCGGCCAGCACCTGCGCGTGCACGTCGGTTTCGATGACAAGTGAGCCGGTAAGCCTTTCCCAGCTCAGATTTAAGTGCGCGGCCGTGGGGCGCACGTCGGAAAACCAGTAGCACAATGTCTCGCGGAAGGCGGAAGCTTCCGGCACGATGGGCACGCGCACCACGTCCTGGGTTGCATCGTAGCCCTCCGCGCCCCAATGGGTGGTCACCTTATTCAGCACAAACTGCCAGTCCTGGTCCGACACGGGCAGCACAAAGAGCGAGTATTTGCCCGCCAGCACCAGCTTGCCGTTCAGGTGCACGTTGCTGGAAAAGCTGATGACGGTATTCTCGTTGGCGCCGGCCCGCCAGATCTGGTTGTAGGGTACCAACTGGCCCCATACGCCCCGGCCTTTCACGCTGGGCGAATGATACTCCACGGTTACGTCGGTGAGGCCCACGGTTTGCTGCAGCAGGGCGCGGGGACTGGCCTGGGGAAGCGGCAGCTGTACCTGGGTGGTATCGGGGGAGCCCGATTGCGCGGCGGCGGTAGGACAATACCCGGCCGCCAGCAGCAAAAGTCCGGCAGAGAAAAGAAAGCGCGTAAAAGCCATAAGCAAAACCAGCAACAGGTGCGGCCCCATGTTCGAAACAATAGTGCCAAAAAGTGGGAGCAGGGCGAAAAGAACGAAGATACAGGTTGCTAATTTGATTTTTTCCGATGAAAAGTTTTCAACTCTGGCCGGCGCGCTTACCTTTGCCCCGCTACTCCAAGCCCCGTATGCCTTTCTCCGCGCTTTTCCTGAGCCCCTCAAGCCACCTGGCTGCCCCCGTTGCGGGCCGCCTGGCCAGGGCCGGCGCGTCTGAGACCCAGCATCACCATCACCACGGGCATCATTCCTCTTTCTAGAGGAATATACGCATCATATTGACCCCGTTGGGCGAACCGCACCCCTGGTTCCCCGGCCCCCGAAAAACCGGTGGCCCGGCCGAATATTGGCCTTTTTCCAACGTTTGGGTCTGTTGCCCTGTTTCCCGCCCAGGTTCCCATTCTGAATTACGATTGAGTGTTGGCCATTCCGGGCAATTGCTCATTACTAATTCGTAATTATTAATTGAAAGAAATATGCTCCGTCTGGCCATCCAGAAATCGGGCCGCTTAAGCGAAGACTCCCTGAATCTGATTCGGGAGTGCGGCATCAGCTTCCTCTCGGCTTCCTACAAGCTCAAAACCGAAGCCACCAACTTTCCCCTCGAAATCCTCTACCTGCGCGACGACGACATTCCTGGCTACGTGCAGGACGGCGTGGCCGACCTGGGCATCGTGGGCCAGAACGTGCTGGTGGAAGCCGGTTTCCCGGCCCTCGAGGTCGAAGGGCTGGGCTTCAGCAAGTGCCGCCTGAGCCTGGCTGTACCCCGCGCCGCCGCCTACGATTCGGTGCAGGACCTGCAGGGCGTGAACATTGCCACCTCGTACCCGCAGATTCTGGGCGCTTACCTCTCGGAGCGCGGCGTGAAAGCCAACCTGCACACCATTAGCGGCTCGGTGGAAATTGCCCCCAGCATCGGGCTGGCCGAGGCCATCTGTGATATTGTGAGCAGCGGCTCCACGTTGCTGGGCAACGGCCTGCGCGAGGTGGAAACCGTGTTCCGGTCCGAGGCGGTGCTTATTGCCAACCAGAACCTGAGCGCCGAGAAAAAGGAGCTGCTGGAGCAGCTGCAGTTCCGGATGCAGGCCGTGCGCCGCGCCCGCCGCAACAAGTACATCGTGCTCAATGCCCCCGTGGCCGCCCTCGACGCGGTGAAGGCCCTGCTGCCCGGCATCAAGTCGCCGACGGTAACCAAGCTGGCCGAAGAAGGCTGGGTGTCGGTGCAGTCGGTGGTGAACGAGGACGACTTCTGGCACATCACCAGCCAGCTTAAAGCTGTCGGTGCTGAAGGCATCCTGGTGCTCCCGATTGAGAAAATGATTTCATAGAGACTTGGGGTCTTGGGGACTTGGTTGATGGTCGAATCAGCCTACGTATCCCTCAAGCTCCGGCTGAACAAAATCCAAGTCCCTAAGACCCTAAGTCCCCAAGACCCTAAAAGATGAACATCTTCCAATATCCCGTACAGGCGGAGTGGGCGGCGCTGCAGCAGCGGGCGGCCCAGCAGCAAACCCAGGACGTGGAGCTGCGCGTGCAGCAGATCTTTGAGGACGTGCGCCGGCGCGGCGACGCGGCCCTGCTCGACTACGCCCGCCAGTTCGATGGGGCCGACCTCAGCGGCGGACTGCGTGTAGGGACCGAGGAGCTGGCTGCCGCCGCGGCGCAGGTGCCAGCGGAACTGCAAACGGCCATTTGGCAGGCGCACGCCAATATTCTGCGGTTCCACCAGGCGCAAATACCGCAGGAGGAGCGCGTGGAAACCATGCCGGGCGTGACGTGCTGGCGGCGGGCGGTGCCCGTGCAGCGCGTGGGCCTCTACATTCCGGGCGGCACCGCCCCGCTGTTCAGCACCCTGCTGATGCTGGGCGTACCCGCCCGCCTGGCCGGCTGCCCCGAAATCCTGCTCTGCACCCCGCCCCAGAAGAACGGACTGGTGAATCCCATTATCCTCTTCACGGCTCAGCTGCTGGGCATCAGTACTATCGTGAAGGCCGGCGGGGCCCAGGCCGTGGCCGCCTTGAGCGGCGGGACGGATTCGGTGCCGGCCGTGGATAAGATTTTCGGGCCCGGTAACCGCTACGTTACGGCCGCCAAGCAGCTGGCTACCCGCTACGGCGTGGCCATTGATATGCCGGCCGGCCCCTCAGAGGTGCTCGTCATTGCCGACGAATCGGCCAACCCAGCTTTCGTGGCCGCCGACCTGCTCAGCCAGGCCGAGCACGGCCCCGATTCGCAGGTGATGCTGCTGTCCGACTCCTTATATATACTGGAGCAAACCAAAGCCGAGGTGGAGCGCCAGCTGCGCGAGCTGCCCCGAGCTGAGGTAGCCGCCCAGGCCCTGCAGGAAAGCCGCGCCATTCTGCTGCGCACGCCGGAGGAAATGCTCTACTTCTCGAACCAGTACGCGCCCGAGCACCTGATTCTGGCCGTGCGCAACCCCGAGCAGCTGGCCGAAGGCGTAACCAACGCCGGCTCCGTGTTCCTGGGCCACCTCACGCCGGAAGCTGTGGGCGACTACGCCTCGGGCACCAACCACACGCTGCCCACCAACGGCTACGCCCGCAACTACAGCGGCGTGTCGCTGGATTCATTCCTGAAGAAAATTACTTTCCAGCGGCTCACTCCCGAAGGTTTGCTCAACGTGGGCCCGGTGGTGGAAACCATGGCCGAAGCCGAGGGCCTCCGCGCCCACGCCCGTGCCGTCACCCTTCGCCTGGAGGCGTTGGCCGGCGGGAAGGAGTAAGTCTTAAGTATAGGAAGAAAACAGAACGTCATGCTGAGCGAAGTCGAAGCATCTCGCGTGCTGAGGTCAGAACTAAATTAATACGAGAGTGAAAGAGCAACTTCACCCAATAAGCTATACCACGCTTAAAGCAACGCATACTTGCTTGGTGGCCGTTGGGGAAGCTCAGTTAGCTCTGACTGTTTCTCATATTCTTGCTGGGAGTCAGCTTGAAAAACCGGTGTTGCATAATGCCCCGCAACAGCTTTGCACGAATCAATACTCTCTTCATCTTGAAACTGATGAAATAGAGTCTATTCATGAGATTCTCTTAGATACTGAAGCCGCTTCAGTCGGAAGCAATGGCGAGTCAACTGGGCAGACTAGTTTCTATGCATCATTAGTTGACACGTGGAGTGACTTGTTAGAGCAGGCAAATCAGTAGAGATACTTCAGCAAGCTCAGCATGACGTTCTGTTAAATCCGAAACATCCGTTTAAATCCGTGATTCATGTTCAACCTTGATAGCCTCGTGCGTCCCAACATCCGGGAAATGAAGCCCTACTCGTCGGCCCGCGACGAATTCCAAGGAGAGGCCCAGGTCATGCTCGACGCCAACGAGAACAGCCTCGGCAGCGCCGGTCCCGACCAGTTCAACCGCTACCCCGACCCGCTGCAGCGCGCCGTGAAGGCCGAACTGGCCCTGCTGAAAGGCGTACGTCCCGAGCAGATTTTCCTCGGCAACGGCTCCGATGAGGCCATCGACCTGCTGGTGCGCCTCACCTGCGTGCCCGGCCAGGACAGCCTGCTTATCCTGCCGCCCACCTACGGCATGTACGAGGTGGCCGCCAACCTCAATGATGTGCGCGTGGAGCGCCTCCAGCTGACGCCCGACTTTCAGCTTTCGCCCGAAATTGTAGCCGGCGTGCTGGCTTCCGCCGCCAAAATCGTGTGGCTCTGCTCGCCCAACAACCCGACCGGCAACCTGCTCCACGCCGAGTACATGGAGGAAATCCTGCGCGGTTTCCGCGGACTGGTGGTGGTGGATGAGGCCTACGCCGATTTCGCGCCAACGGCTGGCTGGACGACCCGCCTGGCGGAGTTCCCGAACCTGGTGGTGCTGCAAACCTTCTCCAAAGCCTGGGGACTGGCCGGTCTGCGCCTGGGCATGGCCTTCGCCTCGCCGGAAGTCATCGGCTACCTCAACAAAATCAAGCCGCCCTACAACGTGTCGGAAGCCACGCAGCGCCACGCACTCCAGGCCCTGCGCGACGCGCCCCGCTTCGAGGAGTTGCGCCGGCAGTTACTGAAGGGTCGCGACTGGCTGCAGGAGCGGCTGCCCGCGCTGCCCATCGTGGCGGAGGTGTTCCCCTCGGATGCCAACTTTCTGCTGGTGCGTTTCCACCTCGATGCCACGGCCGTGTATGATTTCCTGGTAGCCCGGGGCATCATCGTGCGCAACCGCACCACCCAGCCCGGCTGCGCCGGCACGCTCCGCCTCACCGTGGGAGCCCCCGCCGAGAACGAGCTGCTGCTCCAGGCCCTGCGGGAGTTTGCCGGGTAGCGTATGGCAGCCTACAGTGAGTATATCGGGGATGGAATTGTCGAGAACCTAGAAATCGACTTCAAGGCCAAACGCGTAACCTTAGAAGTGAAGCGATGGGAAAATGAAGAATTGTCGGAGACTGTTACAGTTGTTTTTTCAGGAGTAGAGCTGCAAGAGTTCTGGGATTTCGGCAACACGACTATTCTCTTTAATTTGAGGGAAGCTGATTCGTCTAGTGAGTTCATGAATTTGCATGCTGATTACTTTCACAGAATGCGAAAACACTTGCCAAGTGCCTTGTTGGATGAAATAAACTCAGACCCTGCTAACCGCTTCTTCTCCTTTGAATCAACTTGTGGGTTTGAAGGATTTGTTATCTGTAAAGAGTTTCAGTTGTCGAATTACTCACCACTTACGACGAAAGAGTAATGCAGCTCGTGCTGTTCTGCGGAATTCAGGCTACCGGAAAATCGACGTTCTACCAACAGCGGTTTTTCCACTCCCACGTGCGCATCAGCCTGGACCTGTTGCGCACGCGCCACCGGGAACGGCGTTTGCTGGAGCTGTGCCTGCAAACCCAACAGCCCTGCGTGATAGACAATACCAACCCCACGCAGGCCGAGCGGGCGGTGTACCTGACAGCTGGGAAGACCGCAGGCTTCGAGTTGGTTGGCTACTTTTTTCAGTCGGTGGCGGCACAGTCGCTCGTCCGAAACCAGCAGCGCCCGCCGGAGCGGCAGGTGCCCGACAAGGGAATACGCGCTACCCGCAATCGGCTGGAGCTGCCTACCCGGGCCGAGGGCTTCGACCAACTTTACTTTGTGCGCCCGCTCGGCAATCAGGAATTTGACGTGACCAACTGGCAGGATGAAATTTGACGACCTCGACGCGCGAATGCGCGTTTTTGAAACCGCCCACGACCACTGCGCGCTGCCCGGCCTCTACCTGGTGGCCCGCTTGGATGGGCGTGGCTTCACCCGCCTCACCAAGGAAGTACACCCGTTTGAGGCGCCCTTCGATGTGCGGATGCGCGACTACATGGCCGAAACCACCCGTCATCTGCTGGATTGTGGTTTCCGGATAGTTTACGGCTTCACGCAGAGCGACGAAATTTCTCTGTTGCTGCACCCCACAGAGGATTCCTTTGGACGCAAGCTGCGCAAGTATACCTCGGTGCTGGCGGGCGAGGCCTCAGCTAAGTTCTCCCTCTTGCTCGGCGACGTAGGCGTGTTCGACTGCCGCATTTCCCAGCTGCCGCGCCGGCAGGATGTGGTAGACTATTTCCGGTGGCGGCAGGAAGACGCGGCCCGTAACTCCCTGAACGCGCACTGTTACTGGCTCCTCCGCAAGCAGGGACGCTCGGTGGCTGAGGCCACGGCGCAGGTGAAGAGCCAGCGTACTGCCTCCAAGCACGATTTAATGTTTGCACACGGCATCAACTACAATGAGTTGCCGGCCTGGCAAAAGCGGGGCCTGGGGCTGTATTGGGAAGAGTATCCGAAAATCGGTTTCAACCCGCATACCCAGGAATCCGTGGCAACAATGCGTCGCCGGCTCGCGCTCAATTTAGAATTGCCGTTGGGCGATGCGTACGCAGAGTTCGTCCGGGTTCTTTTACCGGCGGCTGATTAAGGGCTGCCGCTGTTTATTTGTATACGCTCAAGTCGCCGGGCCGCAACAACTCGGCGTCAAGTTTCTTCTTCATGAAAAAAGTACTCTTCATTGACCGCGACGGCACCATCCTCGTTGAGCCGCCGACGGATTTCCAGGTGGACGCGCTGACGCGGGAAAAATTTCAGTTTGTGCCCGGCGCCATCACCGGCCTGGCCCGCATTGCCCGCGAGCTGGATTATGAGCTGGTGTTGGTGAGCAACCAGGATGGCCTCGGCACAGCCAGCTTTCCGGAGGATACTTTCTGGCCGGCCCACACCATGATGCTCGACGTGCTGCGCTCGGAAGGAGTGGAGTTCGTGCGTGAGCACATCGACCGCAGCTTCCCCCACGAGAACCTGCCCACCCGCAAGCCCGGCACCGGCATGCTCACCCAGTACCTGGGCGAAGGCAGTGGCTACGACCTCAAAAACTCCTTCGTCATCGGCGACCGAGTGACCGACGTGGAGCTGGCCCAGAACCTGGGCTGCCAGTCTATACTATTGAAGCCGGAAGGGGAGGGCGACGAGCGCGCCGCGCTGACCACCATGAGTTGGGAAAAAATATACCAGTTTCTGCGTCTGCCTGCTCGTACCGCCGTGGTACAACGCGACACGAACGAAACTAAAATCCGCATTGAGCTGAACCTCGATGGCAACGGCCGGCCTGAGATGCACACCGGTTTAGGCTTCTTTGACCATATGCTCGATCAGCTCAGTAAGCACTCGGGCGTGGATATGCGCATCACGGTACAAGGCGACCTGCACATCGACGAGCACCACACCATTGAGGACACGGCCATTGCCCTGGGCGAAGCTTTCACCCAGGCCCTCGGCGACAAGCGTGGCCTGGCCCGCTACGGCTTCCTGCTGCCGATGGATGACGTACTAGCCCAGGCCGCCATTGACTTCTCGGGCCGCCCCTGGATTGTGTGGGATGCTGAGTTCAAGCGCGAGAAAGTAGGGGATATGCCCTGTGAAATGTTTTACCATTTCTTCAAGAGCTTCTCCGATGCTGCCCACTGCAACCTCAATATCAAAGCCGAGGGTCAGAACGAGCACCACAAGATCGAAGCCATCTTCAAGGCCGTAGCCAAGTCCATAAAAATGGCCCTGGTGCGCGACGCCGGCCGCATGGAAATCCCCAGCACCAAAGGCATTCTGTAGCTTACCCATTTGTTTAAACAAATGGGTAAAGGTCTGCCTAGATAGATGTTGTGCGCAATTTGTTGTTCCGAGCGAAGCCAACATCTCTTTTGTAAGAAAGCGGGATAAGGTCTTCCGTTACGAACCCCCAAAGATAAAAGCAGCAAATAAATCACGCAAACCACGTTTATTCATTTGAATAATATCTAATAAACTCACACCTCTTGCTTTAATATACTCAAATGGAAATAGCCATAGTTGATTACAAAGGCGGCAACGTACAGTCGGTGCTTTTTGCGCTGGAACGACTGGGCGTGCAAGCCACGCTCACGGCCGACCACGAAATAATTCGCCGCGCCGATAAGGTACTGTTCCCGGGTGAAGGCGAGGCCGCCTCCGCCATGCAGGAACTACGGGCTCAGGGCCTGCACGAGCTGCTGCCTACGCTTACGCAACCCTTCCTGGGAATCTGCCTGGGGATGCAACTGCTGGGCCGCCATACCCAGGAAGGCGGGGGCACCGAACTGCTCAATATTCTACCCTTCGATGTAGTGCGCTTCCCAGCCACCGCGGAGTTCAAAGTGCCGCACATGGGCTGGAACAACCTGCAGGCCCTGCGCGGTCCGTTGTTTGAAGGGCTGGGTGCAGAAGACTACGTGTACTTCGTGCACAGCTACTACGCCCCGGTGGGCGCGTACACCATCGCCGAATCAACATACCCTGCGCCATTCAGCGCTGCCGTGCAGCACCAGAACTTCTATGCCGTGCAGTTTCACGCTGAGAAGAGTGGTCCCGTCGGCACCCGCATCCTGGAAAACTTTCTCAAGCTGTAAGCCCGTAATGATGAACAGTCATGCTGAGCGGAGTCGAAGCATCTCTACCGCTTCGTTGGGGTAGTAATTGATTACCCTCAGTAGAGATGCTTCGGCTCCGCTCAGCATAACGTTCTTCTTAGCCGCTATCAGCACCAAGTACCAACCTAAATGGAAATCATTCCCGCCATCGACCTCATCAACGGCCAGTGCGTGCGCCTGACGGAGGGCGACTTCACCCAGCAGACTACCTACGACGCCGATCCGCTGGCCGTGGCCCAACGCTTTGAGGCGGCCGGCGTAAAGCGCCTGCACCTGGTAGACCTCGACGGAGCCCGCGCTAAACGCCCCGTAAACCTGCCCGTGCTGGAGCGCATTGCCCGCCATACCGCCCTGCACATCGACTTCGGGGGTGGACTGCAGAGCGAGGAAGCCGTACGCCAGGCCTTCGACGCCGGGGCCCGGCAGATTACGGCCGGCAGCATTGCCGTGCGCGAGCCCGCCACCGTGAATGGCTGGCTTCAAACCTTCGGGGCGGACCGCATCATCATTGGGGCCGACTACCGCGACAACCACATTTCCATCAACGCCTGGGCTGAGCAGAGTGAGCGGACGTTGCGCGAGTTTGTGGAGGGCTACCTGGCCAGCGGGGCCACTACCTTTATCTGTACTGACGTGAGCAAGGATGGCAAGCTCCAGGGCCCGTCTCTGGCTACCTACACCGAGTTACGCGAGCAGCTGCCCGCCGCCCAACTTATTGCCAGCGGGGGAGTGACTACTCTGGCTGATGTGGAAGCCCTGGCCGCTGTGGGCATGCACGGGGCCATCATCGGCAAAGCCATCTACGAAGGCACCATCACGCTGGAGCAACTGAGGCCCTGGCTGTAACTGTTTAATTTTACCAACTGATTTCCTCCGTGTATTCTGCACAAGTCGGGATGTCCTGAACCTTGCGGAAGTCGTTGGTTTCAACGTTTAGCTCCCAGATAGCACTGTGGCTTCCGAAAGGATCAACCAGTAACTGCAGGCGTGATTCTCCAACATAACGGAGTGCATGAACATATTTTCTGTCTGTGAGAGGAATAATCTGTTTACCGCGCTTCGAATGCCATACTGTAACATGCTCGCCCGCAACTACTGCCCATTTATGGGTGCGACTTATGTAGCCGCAGGCTGGGTCGCCATAGAAGTCGTCTTCTAAGACATGCTCACCATTTCTTTTTCGAATGAGAATGGCGTCCTCAAAACTATGTCCTAGTAGAAATTCAGGCGTTTCATCAAGTACTCGTAATTCTGGATAAGCTCTACGCCAATTAATCTGCCCCATTCACTTAATACAAGAAGGTGTGGATTAAAGATAGCCTCAGACAAAAACCAAACAACCCAATGCTAACCAAACGAATCATACCCTGCCTCGACGTGAAGGACGGGCGCACCGTGAAAGGGGTGCGCTTCGAGGGCCTGCGCGACGCCGGTGACCCGGTGGCCCTGGCCGCTCGCTACGCCCGCGAGGGCGCCGACGAGCTGGTGTTCCTCGACATCACCGCCACCAACCAGAAGCGCGCCACGCTGGTGGCCCTGGTGCGCGACGTGGCCCGCGAGCTGGATATTCCCTTCACTGTGGGTGGAGGCATTGGCACGGTGGCTGACGTGGAAGCTTTGCTTATGAACGGGGCCGACAAAGTGAGCATCAACTCGGCTGCCCTGGCGCGCCCCGGGCTGATTGACGAGCTGGCCGCCCGCTTCGGTTCCCAGTGCATTGTGGTGGCCGCCGATGCCCGGTACCACGAGCCGGAGGGCTGGCAGATCTACACCCGCGCCGGTACCCACAACACTGGCCTCGACGCTGTGCAATGGTGCCGCGAGGTGGCCGACCGCGGTGCCGGTGAAATCCTGCTTACCAGCATGAGCAACGACGGTACCAAGGACGGCTTCGCCCTCGACATTACCGGAGCCGTGAGCCGAGCCGTGTCGGTGCCGGTAGTGGCCTCGGGTGGGGCCGGGTCCAAGCAGGACTTTACCAACGTTTTTCAGCTGGCCCACGCCGATGCGGGCCTGGCCGCCAGCATCTTTCACTTCGGCGAAATCGGCATCCGCGAGCTAAAAGAGCACCTGCGCCAGGACGGCATTGCCGTGCGGCTGTAAAGTAGTAGTGAGTAGGTAGTATTGAGTAGAGTTTTACAGCTCATGTCATTGATACCAGCCAGCCCGACTACTCATTACCCATTACCAACTACTCAATACTAAAGAATGGATTTTGCCAAAATGCCCGATGAGCTGATTCCCGTAATAGTGCAGGATGCCCATACGGGGCAGGTGCTGATGCTGGGCTACCAGAACGAAGAAGCGCAGCGCGTAACCCGTCAGACGGGCCGCGTGACGTTCTTTTCCCGCTCCAAGCAGCGCCTCTGGACCAAGGGCGAAACCAGTGGGAACTACCTCACCGTGGTAAGTGAGCACGAAGACTGCGACCAGGACGCGCTGCTCATCCTGGCCCACCCCGACGGGCCCACCTGCCACCGGGGTACCACCAGCTGCTTCGAGCAGCCCGACCAAGTGCGCTACCCAGCCCCGGCTGTGAGCTTCGTGGCGGAGCTGGAGCGCCTGGTGCAGCGCCGCCACCAGCACCCCGACGAAGACCCCAAATCGTACACCGCCTCGCTGTTTCGCAAGGGCATGCCCAAAATAGCCCAGAAAGTGGGAGAGGAGGCCGTCGAAACTGTTATTGATGCGGTAGCCGGCAACACCGAGGGCCTTAAAGGCGAAGCCGCTGACTTGCTTTACCATTTGCTGGTGCTGCTCACGGCCTCAGGCTTATCCATAGAAGATGTGGTAGCCGTGCTCAGGCAGCGCCACAGTACCATCTCCGGCGGTCTGCGCCGGGAGTAGCGGAGTAGCATCGAACAGCTAGCCCCTTGTGAAAAGCTGTCTGTGGGCTTATAAAGGCGGGCAACGTTCACTCACTTACTATTTCTGTAGTTTATGACTTCTTATGCTATCCAATTGTTACCCCTACATGCCGAACAAGCTGCTATTTTCCTTCGGTGGATTCAGGACCCGGAAGTTATTGCATACTCGCTGTCAGTGTTTCAACAGTTGAATACACTGGCTGAAGTTACACAATGGCTGACGGCTACGCTGGCGGATACCCGAAGCCTGACACTGGGAATTTATCTGGCCGAAACCGAGGACTTGATTGGCTACGCGGGCATTACCAGCATTTCAACGGTCAATCAATCCGGCGAATATTTCATCCTGGTGGGCGATAAACAGTACTGGGGCAAAGGCATTGCCACGACGGTTACCCGGCAAATTGTAGCGCGGGGCTTTGCAGAGTTAGGCCTGAACCGGATTATGCTGACGGTTTCCGAGCCGAATAAGGGAGGGGTGAAGGCTTATCGACGAGCGGGCTTCCAGGTGGAGGGCCGGCTACGCCAGGCATGCTTCCGCAAGCAGGCGTTTCATGACAAGCTGGTGATGTCGGTTTTGCGCGAGGAGTGGACCGCGTAGCTTCTTCCGTTCCGCTATTTACTTGTTGTCTTACTCTTGCAACCGGGCCCAAACCTATTCGTTTGGGCCCGGTTGCGTATGGGGCAGCTACGCTTCCTGAAAACCTTCCGTACTTTGCGCTCCGTTTTACCCATTGTTTCTATGCCTGCTCCTGACCGCGCTGCTTACCTTGCCTCCCAAAGTCTCACGGTGCTCGTGCCCGTGTATAATGAAGAAGAAAGCCTGGGGCAGTTTGTGGTGGAGATGGACAAGTTCCTGGCTGAAACCCCCGTGCCCACCACCGTGCTGTTCGTGAACGACGGCTCCACCGACAATTCCCTGGCTCTTCTGCGCGAGGTCTGCCGCCAGAAGCCGGCCTACGAGTTTATCAGCCTAAGCCAGAACCGGGGGTTGAGCACGGCCGTGAAAGCCGGCATCGACCACGCCCGCACCACGCTCATCGGCTACATCGACTCCGACATTCAGACCACGCCGCTGGATTTTATGACTTTCTTCGAGTTTCTGCCAGAGTTTGATATGGTCAACGGCATCCGGGCCAAGCGTCAGGATACCTTCGTGAAGAAGCTGTCGTCGGTCATTGCCAACACCGTGCGCCGCACCCTCATCAACGACGGGATTCAGGACACGGGCTGCCCGCTGAAAATCATCAAAACCGACTATGCCCGCCGCATTCCCCTGTTCCATGGCATGCACCGCTTCCTGGGGGCGTTGGTGCAGCTGCAGGGCGGTAAGGTGAAGCAGCTGCCGGTGCGCCACTTCCCGCGCTTTGCCGGCACGGCCAAGTATAACCTCTGGAACCGGGCCTGGAAGCCGCTGGTCGATACGTTTGGTTTCCGCTGGATCCGCAGCCGCTGGAAAAACTACGAAATCGGGGAGCACCACCGGGCCGAAACCGCGGTAACCGAGTCATCGGGCAACTAAGTCAGGCGCTATGACTTCGCAAACCGTTGCCCTGGGCATTGGGCTGGTCTCGCAGCTGTTGTTTTCGTGCCGGATTGTGCTGCAATGGGTGCAGAGCGAGCGGGCCAAGCGGGTGCTGGTGCCCACGCTGTTCTGGCAGATCAGCCTGGTTTCCTCGTTTCTGATGATTGTCTACGGCATTCTGCGCCACGACCCGGTTATTCTGCTGGCCCAGCTCATCAGCTACGCTATTTATATCCGCAACCTGCAGCTGCTGGGCGAATGGCGCAAGCTCAATGGCTGGTTCCGGGCCGCCGCCTACGTATTTCCGGTGGCCATGCTGGGCTGGTTTATCCTGGGCACTCAGCACTTCAGTTTGCGGGCCATGCTGGGCAGCCGCATTCCGGCCGGGCTGCTGGCGCTGGGCGCCATCGGGCAAACCATTTTTCTGCTGCGCTTTGTCTACCAGTGGATTTACTCAGAGCGCAAGGGCGAGTCTTCCCTACCGCTGAGCTTCTGGGTTATCAGCTTCGTCGGCTCAGTGCTTATTCTAGTGTACGCCGCATTGCGCCAGGATGCCGTGCTGCTTATCGGGAACGTGTTTGGCTCGGTGGTGTACGCCCGCAACATTGTGCTCCTTCGGCGGGAGCAGGCCCGGGCCCGGCAGCAGGCATCCATTGGCTAAAGCCGGTAGTTCTGCTTTCTATTACGGCGTTTCCTGCTGACTCATCCACTGCACGAAAGCCTGCAGGCCTTCGGCCAGGGGAGTGCGGGGGGCGTACCCCAAGAGCTGGTGGGCCTTGGTAATGTCGGCGAAGGTTACGTCCACGTCGCCGGGCTGCATGGGCTGAAAGTGCAGCTCGGGCTCCACGCCCACGGCCTTGCCTACAGCTTTAATAAGCTCCCGCAGGGTTACGGGGCGGTTGTTGCCCAGGTTCAGGGTTTCGTACACGCCCGTGTGCGTGAGCAGATGTTCCACGCCCGCCGAAATGCCCGCCACTGTATCCAGCACGAAGGTATAGTCGCGGGCTGTGCTGCCGTCGCCAAACACGGGAATGGGCTGTCCGGCCTGCAGCAGGCGCACAAACTTGTGAATGGCCAGGTCGGGCCGCTGGCGGGGGCCATACACGGTAAAAAACCGGGCGTTGAGCACGTCCAGCCCGTAGAGGTGGTGGTAGGTGTAGGTGAGCTGCTCGCCGGTGAGCTTGGAGGCCGCGTAGGGCGAGATGCACGTGGCCTGCAGGTTGGCGTCTTCCCGGAACGGCCGCGCCGGCGTATTGCCGTATACAGAAGAGGACGAGGCAAAAAACAGCTTTTGGATGCCCCGCTGCCGCATCCATTCCAGCAGGTGGGTGGTGCCCAGCACGTTGTTGTCGAGGTAGTCGATGGGCGCGTGCACCGAGGGGCCTACGCCGGCTTTGGCGGCCAGGTGGACCACTACCTCAATCGGGTCGGCCGGCAGCGCGTCTACCAGCGCGTCCTGGCCGTGGCGCAGGTCCACTTCGTGAAAGCTGAAGCGCGGATGCTGCCGGAATCCGGCCATATTCTGTTCTTTGCGATGGCGGCCGTAAAACGGGTCAAAGTTATCCAGGCCCGTCACGCAGTGCCCACGCTGCAGCAGTAGCTCCACTAGGTGTGACCCAATAAATCCAGCGCAACCAGAGACCAATACAGACGCCATTGGCAAAAGAGAAAACAGGAGGGAGGCTTCCCGAAAACAAGCAGGGAAGAAGGCAAAGGTAGCCGATTTTGCCACCCGGCCGCCGTAGCGTACGTAGGCACTCACTTCTATGAAACAACCTTTATGGGGCTGGAAGGCCTTTTTAACCTGGGCGCTGGTTCTGGGCAGACTCCTGGCGGCGCGGGCGCAGAACGCCACGCCGTTGTCCGTCAGTCAGGTACAGGTGATAGGGCACGCTGGCTCTGGGTTTTTCACGCCCATCAATCCGTTCAATTCTTCCCCACCCAGCTCCTGGCGCGGTATCGTGCGGGCCTTGCGGCGCGGGGCCGATGGGGTGGAAATTGACGTCCAGCTCAGCCAGGACAGCATTCCACTGCTGTACCATAATACCAACCTACCGTCCATGACTTCTGCCGCCACGGGCTGCCTGAGTTCCACGCCAGCCACCGCGGTGCTGGCGCTGCGCTACCGCGGTGGCTGGCCCTACGACTGGCTGCAGCGGGAACGGCCTCAGCGCCTCGATACTGTGCTGGCCCGCCTGGCCCGGCGCCCCGTATTCCCCATCCTGCACCTGGACCTGCACGAATCCGACGACTGTACCCCCTACGGAGACGGAACCCGCTCCCGCACCCTGGCCCGGGCACTTCAGGCGTTGCTGAGTCACTATGCCATTCCTCCGCAGCGCCTCCTGATTCTAACCAGCCAGCCAGCCACACTGCGCTATCTGCGCCAACTGCTGCCTGGGGTGCCACTGGGCCTGGAGGTGACAGAAAACTTCGACGCCGGACTTCAGCAGGCGCAGGAGCTGGGCGTAGAGGCGGTAGTGCTGGCCAAGCGCGTGGCAACTCCCGAGCGGAGCGCGGCTATCCATCGGGTGGGCCGGCAGGTTGTCATCTTCGGAGGCCGTTCCCCGAAGGCCATCCGGCGGCTGCTGGCCTGCCAGCCCGAGGCCCTTGAGGCTGACAACGTGCAGTTGCTGCTGCGGCTGCGCCGGCAGGCACTCCGGCATCAGGGACAGTAAGCAGTTATCAGCGCATTTTCCACTTAAAACCGCACGAGAGAAGTTGACAGTATTTACCCGGTTTCTGCAAACCCGCGTCGGGCGGGTGGTTTCAGTTTTGCTTATCTGCGGCTGTAATTTTTTCGTGCACCTGGGCACTCCGGAGGTGGGCCTGATGGAGGCGCGCAACTTTGTGGCGGCCCGCGAAATGGTGGCCGGCGGCTCCTGGCTGATTCCGACCATGAACGGGGCCCTCCGCCTGGCCAAGCCTCCGCTGCCTACCTGGGCGGTAGCCGCCCTGCAAACCCTGACGGGGCCTACCGATAACCTCGGCATCTTACGTCTGCCCGCCGTCTGCATGGCCACGCTGCTGGTTTTCTTTTTCTGGGGACTGGCCCGGGAGCTTACCCGCCTGCTGCCGGCAGAAGCTGATGCGCCGGGGCGCACGGCTTGGCTGGCGGCCGTAGTGTTGGCCAGCAGCCTGCTGCTCATCACCGTGGGCCGCGACGGGCAGTGGGACATCTTTTCCAACGCCTGGATGGTAGGCTGCCTCTGGCTGCTGGTGCGTGGGCTTCGCACGGGGGCATTAGGGGCGTATGCCGGGGCCGGCTTGCTGCTGGGTTTCACCATCCTAAGCAAAGGCCCGGTAGCCCTGTATGCGCTCTTGCTGCCTTTTCTGGTGGTTTACTTCACCCGTGTGGGGCCCCGGCCCGGCGCCATAGCCAAGCCCATCGTAGGCATTCTGCTGTTTCTGGTAACAGGAGGGGTGGTAGGTGGTTTCTGGCCCTGGTATGTATGGAGCCACGTGCAGCCGGAAGTATTGGTTGTAGCTCGGGTAGAAGTGGCTTCCTGGGGCGAGCGGCACGTGCAGCCGTCCTGGTACTACGTCAATTTTCCGGTGTTTACCGGGGTGTGGGCCCTGGTAGCCTTGGTGTCCCTGGTGGTTCCGTATGCGCGCCAGCGGGCGGCGCGGTACATCCCGTATGTCTTTTGCCTTGGGTGGCTCTTGGTCACGTTGTTCCTGCTGAGCGTGGTACCCGAGAAGAAAGAGCGGTATATGCTGCCGCTGATGCTGCCACAGGCACTGCTGCTCACCGGGCTTCTGCGGAGCTGGGAAACCACGTTCCGCTCGTCGGCCGCCAGCCGGCCTGATCGGGTGCTGGTGGGCATTTGGGCGGGTTTGCTGCTAGTGGTGTGCGTAGCTTTGCCCATCGCCATGCTGGTGGTAGCGTTGCCGGGGTTTACGCCGGACAGTCTGCATTTCTGGCTGGTTACGTTCGTTGCGGGGCTGTTGGGGGGCGTTTGCCTGGCGGTCAGGGTTCGGCACACTAAAACCCGCTGGGCTGATGCTGGTTTCGGTTGTGCTGATGGGGAGCGTCCTGGTCTTATTGATGCCCGCGTATCCGCAGTGGGAGAGCCGGAAGGGCGAGGCGGACATTCAGCGTATGCAGCACGTGCGGGCGACGCTGGATGACAAACCGTATGTCTGGTACAGTCTTAATGAATTGCACATCAAGCAGGTATGGGCGGCCGGTCGTGCCGTGCCGCGCTGGCAGCCGGATACCACCCGGCTGCTGGCTACTCCAATTGTCATTATAAATTCTCAGCCCACAGTCTCAGCTGCCGCTCTTGGCAAGCAGCTGCCACCCGTTACGATAAGCAAAGTGGATAGCTTCTACGTGGGCCGGGACCGAAAATCGGAACAACTGTTCGTGTTCCTGGTGCGTCCATTGTTATAGGCATACCTGGCAGAACCCAGTATCAAAAAAAGCCACCCTGGATAGGGTTACGCCAGTACCATCCAGGGTGGCTTTTTTTGATTGAAAAGTTACTCATGGGAAACCTGCCGCCGTATTTTTTCCAGCAGGCTCTGCACAATTGCCAGGTCGGTAGCGTCCTGAATCGTTAGATCGGTATGCAGACCCGGACCGCTGAGTTGGATGCGGAATATGGGAGTAGAAGTGTTCTGTGGTAGATCTGCTGGAGTTGTCTGGCTCGCTGATGGATTTGGGTAAACCGGTCCTTGCGGGGGAGTTATTGGAGGTTCTGTTGCATGACTGATGGAGGAAGCCGGGAGTTTTGGCTGCAGAGAAGAAACCGTAGAAGAACTCTTATCCGAACTGGCAACTACTCCCGAGTTGCGGGAAGGCAGATTGAACAATGCTGAGACAGGATCATCTGCATCATCCAGAGCAGGTTCAACAGAGGGTACAAGCGGAGGGGTTGCCGGCAGACTATTTATAGGCTCTGGCAGTGTGGGAGCCGTAGACGCTTCGGATACAGGTACAGTTGTTCTGCTGGCCGCGGAGTCACTGGACTCCGATGAGCGAGGACCACGAAATATATTCAGGGGCATATCACCAGCGGCTAACTCACGCCGGGGGCCCTGTTGAGCCGTGAGCTGATCGATATCCGCAATCGTGTTTTGCTCGTCGAGGATGTCGACCATGCGGGCCCCGTCAATAAAAGCCTTGGCTACATTCTGGGCATTGATTTCCTCTACGCCAAACTCCCGAATGAGCATCACGTCCAGCATATGTACGGGAAGTTCTCTGTTGCGGAACTTCCGGCATATCTGGGTGAATAGCGGAGGATGAAGAAAGGCTTCCCGGTGGTAGATTTTTTCTTCCTGTTTGTCATAGGCGTGCTTGATCCGCCGAAACAGGTTGGTTGTGGTTAGAAACTCCCGCTTGCTGGTAAGTAAACCGAACTTGACAGCAGAACCTACAATAGCCTTGAAGGATCCGCTTACTTTTCGATTCAACTTACGAGCAGTGGTTTCCAGTGCGCATTTACCACCGGTATCATCTACTACTTCAGCTACTTCCCAGGCACTGGTATAAGAGGTCCGTGGGTAGTCAATGGTTTTAGGCATAAACAGAGGCAATTGAAATGAAAGCAATAAAGGTAAAGAGTAATGGTATAAAGTCAATAAAAGTACAAAAAAGCTTATTATTCACATACTTTTTTGTACTTTTTATTGCCATTATAGTCTAATACTCAAAAATATTAATCACTACAATAACATTAACCCATGTAACAAATATTATATACCAAACTACCGTAGGGGCGGACCTGAAAGGAGCGGAGGGCATACACTACATCGAGTAAGGATTGCTCTAAAACGAGGCATGGGTCCGTAAAGGAAAGAAGCTGAACAAAATCTTATCTACATCCGCATACGCCTCAGACGTATTATATGAAGCAAAACCAGTGGCTTAGTCAAAGGCGCCCGCAAATCATACCTAGCAGGCAGGCACCGACTGTACTCAAATCTTGAAGAGGAATCTTTATCAGAAACAGGGACTCATTCATATAAATAAGTGGCTTAGGAAGCGTTGGATTTGACGGCCTCGAAACGGCCCGACTCACGGGCCTGAGCGTGCGTGCCATCAATGATATATTCGTCACTGGCTGGCCAAACAGACCAGAGCCAGAATAATGGCGGGGATAACCGTATCTAGTTACTTACCTACAGTTGCTTACTAATACCAATATAAACAGAAGCCAGAACCAACTAACGGGCCCTGATATATCAACCTACGGGCCCTGATATATCAACCTATGATTTTGTCTTATAATTTATATTATGTTAAGTGATGTTTTATAAAACAGGCCGAATAGCTAATTCGGCCTGTTTTACTTAAGAAATTGTCTCCCCTATTTCATGCCATCAAGCATCTTATTCATTCGCTCTGCGTCAGCATTGCGCTTGAGCGTGGTATATACCCGGCTCAGTGATTTGATGGTTGCCTGATCTTTAGGCTGGAGTTCCAGTGCTTTCTCGAAGTATGGAAGCGCCTGGTCAAAGTACTTCTTTCCATCGGCTTCCATCTTTTTACCCGACTTCATATAAGCAGCCTGATCCATGCGGCTCACCTTCGTGTACAGGTCGGCACCTTTGTTGAAGTTGTACACGCCCAGGTTGAATTGCGCATCAAAGTTATTCGGGTCAATTTCTACGGCCTTCTTGTAAGCGGCAAATGCCTGATCCGTCTGCTTGTTCTGGTCCAGAATCGAGCCTTTCACCGCGTACAGGTTGGCATTCGTGGGGTCGGCCGCAATGGCGCGGTCAATTTTGTCGAGAGCCTGCTTGCCGCGGCCGGCACTCAGCTCCATGTTCAGATCTTCGAGCATGAAGCCTTTATTGTTGGGATACGCGGCCAAGGCATCCTGCACCACTTTGCGGGCAGCGGCTTCATCCTTTTCCTGGCGGGCAATCTGCAGCAAGCGGCCGTACATCTGCGGCGACTTGTAGTTGATGCCCATCAGCTTGTTGTAGTTTTCCTTGGCACCGGCGAAATCCTGCTTGGCTTCCGAGGCGTAGGCAGCATACAGATACGCCGTAGTATCCTGCGGGCGAATCTGCTGGGCCATTTTGTACGAGTTGATAGCATCGTCGTACTTCTGGCCGTTATAATTTTCTACCCCGGCGTTGAGGGCCACGGCATAGAGATTGTCCAGCTTGCCCACGGCCAGCTTACCATATTCGCTGTCTTTGCCTTCCAGCTCAATGGCTTTCTGATACGACTCGAAGGCCACCTTTGCGCCCTCGCCGGGCTGCAGCATCTTGCTGTAGATTGGCATGCCCAGCATGCCTTCATACACTTCGCCGCGGGTGTACCAGGTTTTGGCTTTGCCCTTGGTTTTCTCGTTCTGAACGGCTTTGTCAATCTCCGTGCGGGCTTTGTCCAGGGTGCCCTGCCGCTGGTACAGGACGGCATTGGTTACGGCTGAGTTTTGGGCCAGGGCGGCTTGCATAGCACAGGCGGCCGCAATAGTCAGGAGGAACTTCTTCATTGGGTTTCTTTTGAAGAAAAATGAGGATTAGGGTGAGTGCCAAAGCAAACGGCAGAACCCGCTTCCGAGTTCTGCCGCCGCAAGTTAATTAGCGCTGAGCGAATCAGGATCAGTCAGAGCATCCAGTTCCGGGGAGCCCCCGGCCGGGCCAGCTTCCAGCCCGCCGCCTTCCAGCGCATCAGTTGGCAGAGAGTCAGCTTCTTCTACCTTGTCATCGGCTTGCACTTTGGCTACCGAAGAAATTGCGTCGCCGTCGCTGATACGCAGCAGGCGGACGCCCTGGGTGGCGCGGCCAATGGTTCGCAAATCCGCCATCCGCAACCGGATGGTGATGCCCGAACGGTTAATAATCATCAGATCATCCGTATCAACCACCGTTTTAATGGCTACCAGCGCCCCGGTTTTGTCGGTGATTTTCATGGCGCGCACGCCTTTGCCGCCCCGGTTGGTAATGCGGTACTCATCGAGCGAGCTGCGCTTGCCGTAGCCGTTTTCGGAAACAACCAACAACTCCTGCCCTTCGTCCGACACGCACACCATGCCGACCACGCGGTCCTGGCCATCATCGGCGAGGGTGATACCGCGCACGCCGGCTGCGTTGCGGCCCATGGAGCGCACTTTGCCTTCGTGGAAGCGCACCGCTCTGCCCGACCGCAAGGCCACGATAATCTCGCTGTTGCCGGTGGTGAGCTGCACGTCCAGTAGCCGGTCGCCCTCGTTGATGGTAATGGCGTTGATACCGGCCGTGCGAGGCCGCGAGTAGGCTTCGAGCGGCGTTTTCTTTACCGTACCCTGCTCCGTGCAGAACATCAGGAAAGTATTTTCCAGGTAGTCCGGGTCGCGCAGGCCACGCACGTTCAGCACGGAGCGGACGCTGTCTTCGCGCGGAATCTCAATCAGGTTCTGAATGGGCCGGCCTTTGGTGGCCTTCCCTCCTTCCGGCACTTCGTACACTTTCAGCCAGAACACCCGGCCCAGCTCGGTAAAGAACAGCAGGTACTCGTGGGTGGTGGCTACGAACAGATGCTCGGTGAAGTCATCGGTTTTGGACGTGGCGCCGCGGGCACCAACCCCGCCCCGAGCCTGGGCCCGGTACTCATCCAGCGCGGTACGCTTGATATAGCCTTCACGGGAGATGGTAATGACCATGCTCTCGTCGGCAATCATGTCCTCCATGGAGAAGTCGCCGCCGGCATACTCGATGGCCGTACGGCGCTTGTCACCGTACCGCTCCCGAATATCGAACAGCTCGTCCTTGATGATCTGGCGCTGCAGCACGTCCGAAGCCAGCACCGATTTCAGGTGGTCAATCAGCTTCATCAGCTCATCGTACTCAGCTATAATCTTATCGCGCTCCAGGCCGGTCAGGCGCTGCAGGCGCATATCCAAGATGGCGCGGGCCTGTACTTCGCTCAACGAAAAACGCTCGATAAGCTGCGTGCGGGCTACTTCCGGGTCGCGGGAGCTGCGGATCAAAGCAATGACCTCGTCGAGGTGGTCGAGGGCAATGAGCAGGCCTTCCAGGATGTGAGCGCGCTTTTGGGCCTCGGCCAATTCAAAGCGGGCCCGGCGCACGATAACCTCGGCGCGGTGCTCCACAAAATGATGAATCAGCTCCTTCAGGTTCAGCGTCATCGGGCGGCCTTTCACCAGGGCCACGTTGTTGACACCGAAGGATGATTGCAGCTGCGTGTAGCGGAACAGGTTGTTGAGCACCACGTTGGGTATGGCGTCGCGCTTTAGGTCATACACAACGCGCATCCCGTCGCGGTCAGATTCGTCGCGCAGATCGGCAATGCCTTCAATCTTCTTCTCGTTGATGAGGGCCGCCGTTTTCTCAATCATGGAGGCCTTATTCACCATATAGGGAATTTCAGTCACCACAATCTGCTCCTTGCCCGAAGCGGTGGTTTCAAACGTGGCCTTGGCCCGCATCACCACCCGGCCGCGGCCGGTTTCAAACGCCTGCTTAACGCCCTCGTAGCCGTAAATCACGCCCCCCGTGGGAAAATCCGGCGCGGTTACGTGCTCCATCAGCTCGGCAATGGTGATGTCCGGATTGTCCAGGTACGCCACAATGCCGTTGACCACTTCCGTGAGGTTGTGCGGGGCCATGTTGGTAGCCATACCCACGGCAATGCCCGACGTGCCGTTGATGAGCAGGTTCGGGAATTTGGCGGGCATCACGCTGGGCTCTTCGAGCGAGTCGTCGAAGTTGGGCTGAAAGTCCACCGTGTCCTTGTCCAGGTCGCCGAGCATTTCGTCGGCCAGGCGCTTGAGGCGGGCTTCGGTGTAGCGCATAGCGGCCGGCGAGTCGCCGTCGATGGAGCCGAAGTTGCCCTGCCCATCTACCAGCGGGTAGCGCAGGCTCCAGTCCTGGGCCATGCGCACCATGGTATCGTACACGCTGGTATCGCCGTGTGGGTGGTACTTACCCAGCACTTCGCCCACGATACGGGCACTTTTCTTATAGGATTTGTTGTAGGAAACGCCCAGCTCGCTCATGCCGTAGAGCACGCGCCGGTGTACGGGCTTCAGGCCGTCGCGCACGTCGGGCAGGGCCCGGGAAATGATAACCGACATCGAGTAGTCGATGTAGGCGCCGCGCATCTCATCTTCAATGTTAATCGGGATGATTCTCTCGCCTTCTGCTTCTGCCATAAGAGGTCGGGAAGGCCGGCTGAAGCTCCACCTTGGAGCCGGCCGGCGGTTACAGGATTAAGCCTGCAAGGTACAAAAAAATGCCCGTTTTGCCTAGCTGCGCTAGGTTTTCGGCTTGCTTTTATCGGATTTGTGCCGGCCGTCTTTCTGGTCGTGCACTTTGATTTTTTCGCCGATGGCCGGACTCTGCTTTTTCCAAAGCGGCTGGCCCCGGTAGCGCGCCCCGTTGTGGGTGTGGGCCTTACGGGTGCGGCAGGATTCGATGGGGCAGTTACGGCAGGATGCGGCCAGCAATACCAGGGCCAGGGCCGGAACGAAACGGGTGAATACTCGACTTGTCATGGGATAAAAGTACGATTCGTGGCGGGGTTAAGCGGCCGGGGGCAAGTCACTTCCCTCCCACTCGCGCAGAAACTGCGCCAGGAAGCTTTCCATAAAGGCCTGCCGCTGCCCGGCCACCCGGCGGGCCGCCGGCGTGTGCAGCCGCTCGCGCAGGTGCAGCAGCTTCTCATAGAAGCTGGTTGATGGTAGGGCCGGCATTGGTCTTATAGCTCTCAAACGAGCTGTGAGCCACGGGCGGAACGGACGGGTCGTGCAAGGGCCGCCCCTTGTGGCCCCCGTAGGCAAAGGCCCGCGCCACGCCAATAGCGCCAATGGCATCGAGGCGGTCGGCATCCTGCACCAGCTCACCCTCGGACGTACTCATGGGCGTGGGCACCCCAAGCCCCTTGAAGCTGATTTCGCGGATGATAGTCTCGACGTGGCCGATAACCGGCTCGGCCACGTCCAGGCTTTGCAGCCAGGCCCGCGCGGCCCGGGGGCCGGCTTCCTCGTCGCCGCCGTGAAATTTCCAGTCGGCCACATCATGCAGTAGGGCCGCCAGCTCCGTCACCAGCGGGTTGGCGCCGGGCGTTTCGGCAGCCAGGGCGCGGGCCGTCTGCCACACCCGGCGGATATGCTCCCAGTCGTGGCCGGAGCCTTCGTGCAGGAATTTTTCGCGCACGAAGTCAGCCGTGCGGGCTATCAGGTCAGCGGAGGAAAGCGGCATGGCTCGTGGGGGTAAGTAAGCCGCAAAAGAACGGCAGCGCGCGGACACTATTGCAGCCACCACGCGCCGCCGGACCTAACCACATGAGCGGCTACTGAATAAAATCGGGCCGGATCATGTTCTCAAACGTGAAAATCTCGTCCCACTTGGCCTGCGTGAGCAGCTGGCGCTCCGTCACGGCAATAGCATACACCGACTTGCCGGTGCGCAGGGCTTCCTTCGCAATTTCGGCCGACGTTTCGTAGCCCAGCACCGGGTTGAGCTGCGTGACGATACCAATGCTGTTGCGCACCAGCTCCTCGGCCCGCTCCTTGTTGGCGGTGATGCCTACCACGCACTTTTCGCGCAGGGTGTGGCAGGCATTGGTGAGGTAGGAAATGGACGTAAATAGGGCAAAGGAAATAACCGGCTCCATCACGTTCAGCTGCAGCTGCCCCGCCTCGGCGGCCATGGTCACCGTCAGGTCGGCTCCGATAACGTAGAACGCGGTCTGGTTGACGACTTCCGGCACCACCGGATTTACCTTACCCGGCATAATGCTGGAACCCGGCTGCAGCGGAGGCAGGTTGATTTCAAAAAAGCCCGTGCGCGGCCCTGAGGACAGCAGGCGCAAATCGTTGCAGATCTTGGACAGCTTCACGGCCGTGCGCTTGAGTACTCCCGACAGCTGCACGTAGGCCCCGGTGTCGTAGGTGGCCTCAATCAGGTCACCGGCCAGCTGCAGGTCCAGCCCGGTGATGGTGCGCAGGTGCCGGGTGACCAGCTCAGCGTAGCCGGCCGGGGCGTTGATGCCCGTGCCGATGGCCGTGGCGCCCATATTGATTTCGCTGATCAGCTGGCGGCTGTCCTCGATGCGCAGCAGCTCCTCGCGCAGGTTGGTGGCAAACGCCTTGAACTCGTCGCCCATGCTCATAGGCACGGCATCCTGGAGCTGGGTGCGGCCCATCTTGAGTACGTTCTGGAACTCCTCGCCTTTCTGGGCAAAAGCTTCCGCCAGCTGCTCCAAAGCCTGCCGGTAGCTCACCAGCTTGTTGCTGAGCGCAATCCGGAAAGCCGTCGGGTAGGCGTCGTTGGTGGACTGGGAGCAGTTGACGTGGTTGTTGGGGTGGCAGAACTGGTACTCGCCTTTCTGATGCCCGAGCAGTTCCAGCGCCACATTGGCAATAACCTCGTTGGCGTTCATGTTCACGGAGGTTCCGGCCCCGCCCTGAATCATATCGGTCAGGAACTGGTCGTCGAACTCCCCGCTGATAACCCGGTCACACGCCCGGGCAATACCGCCGGCAATGGTGGCATCGAGCACCCCGAGTTCCTGGTTGGCCAGCGCGGCGGCTTTTTTCACGTAGGCCAGTGCCTGTACAAACAGCGGCTCGGATTTCAGCGGAATACCCGTAATCCGGAAGTTTTCGATGGCTCGCAGCGTCTGGATGCCGTAGTACGCGTCTTGCGGGATGGGTCGTTCGCCCAGGAAGTCGTGTTCGAGCCGGGAAGTTGGCATAAAGCAGCAAGGTAAGTGAGGAGCTTCCTACGGCTGCGCTGGGGCCGACGTTGGCTTCAAGCGCCCGTATTCCGGGCTACAGTCCGGGCCTATGCCCCAGCAGGCGGGTCGGAATCCGGAGCCGGCTGCTCGTCCAGCGCTTCAAGCTGCTCAAGCTCTTCCACTATATGCTCGGGGTTGAAGTTCGCCGTGAGAGCGGACAAATCCGCTAACAGTTCATCATCTGCTGATTTTTCCGGGTCGGCGGCGGGCAGGTTAACTGGTTCCATGGGCAAGGATGTTAGACCGTCAATAATACAACCTAAAAGCCCGGAATGATGCCTGGGGCGCAGAAAAGTCTGGGTACGGCCTGCCCGGTAGCCTGTGCACACGAGACCTAAAATCCGCGCCGAGTGCCAACTAATTTTCGTTGGCCGGGGTATTGCAGCAACCGACGGCCGCGCCCGGGGTATATAGCAAAGGGAAATGCTTTACCTTTCGTCCGAACCCTTTTAGCCTGCTGCCGGTTGCTTTCTTATGACAACACCAACAAGTAAACGTCCTCGTCCTCGCAAAGCCCCTGAAACGGCCGCTCCTACCCTTTCCCACGCCGAGCAGCTACAGGCGCTGCACACCCGGGAAGAAGGGAAAACCGTGATGTACAAGCAGGACGCCTGGGGCCATATCGAAACCCGCTTTGTTCGCTCCCAGAACGTAAAAGCCTGGGAAGAAAAAGGCTTTTTCGTCCGCTAGCCCAGCTTTTACTCATAGCTCAACCAGCCCCGGCCAATCAGGCCGGGGCTTTGCTGTTTACGGGCGTAAGGGCAGGCCAGCTTCTTAGCTATTACGGCTGCTTCAGATACGCGGCCGCCGTACGGTTGTTGGGGTTCAGCGCCAGGGCACGGGTGTAGTGCTGCGTAGCCAGCTTCTTATTACCCAGCGCGGCGTAGGTTTCGGCCAAGCTGTCGTAGGTGTTGGCGCTGGTGGGGTACAGGCGCGCATTGAGCCGAAACACGGCCAGTGCATCAGTGAGCTTATCCTGCTCCACCAGAGAGTAGCCCCAGGCGTTGACCGCATCTTCCGGCAAGGCGTAGGCAGCATCCTTGCGTCGGGCTTTTTTCACTTCTTCTTCGAGGTTGGCAAAGCCGCGCTGGCGCAGAGTCCGGTGCAGGGCGCGCAGGGTTGGCGGCAGGCCGAAGCCGTCAGCCACGCGCATATCGGGCAGGTAACAGGCTGCCAGCGCATCAATGAACCGCTCCGGGCTCGCGCCCTGCAGGTTGGTCAGCACCACAATGGCCAGGTCATCCTTTGGGTAAAGAAATACAGCGGAGCGGCCGCCGCCCACGGGCGCCACAGCCGGATGCTCGGGCCGCGTGACGGTAGGCCAGCCCAGGGCATAGCCGGTGAGCTTGCCACCGAAGCCGCGCTCCGAGCCGTCGTTGAGGCGGCCCGCAGTCCAGAGCGTGGTCAGGCTGGCGGGCTGCAGGAGCTTGCCCTGTTGCAGGGCTACCAGCCAGCGGGCCATTTCTTCAGCTGTGGAGCTCATGCCAGCCGCCGCGCGCAAGGAAGGCGGAAACACCTCGAACAGGTTACGCATCTCCTTGCCGCGGCGGGGCTGCCCATCAATGTACCGGGTAAAGGTGTAGCCCCGGGCGCCGTGCAGGAGCACATCGTGGGCGTCGCCGGAGGTAGTGCGGGGCATGCCCACCACCTGGAACTGCCGCTGATGGATAAACTCGGCGAAGGGCTGGCCGCTGAGCTTATCGATGAGCTGGCCCAGCAGCAGGTAATTGGTTTGGTTGTAGGCGAACTTTTGGCCGGCCGCAAAGTCCAGCGGCTGGGTTTGCACCTGGGCCCAGGCCGCTTTTTCGTTGTTTTCGGTTACTAGCGCATCCTCGGGCATGATATCGGGCAGCCCGGAGGTGTGCGTGAGCAGTTGCCGCACGGTGACCGGGTGCCAGGCGGCGGGCAGCTCGGGCAGGTAGCGCCCTACCGGCGCGCCCACGTCGAGCTTGCCGGCTTCCACCAGCTGCATCACGGCCACACCCACGAAGGCCTTGGTGATGGAGTTCAGGAAAAAGCGCGTCTGCGTGGTGACCGGCACTGAGTCCTGTACGTTAGCCACGCCGTAATTGCCCAGCTTCACAATCTGGCCGTGCCGCACCACCGCCAGTTGCAAGCCCGGGATGCGTAACTGCTGCATGGCGCTTTGCACGAGCTGGTCAACGCTGTCGGGAGTAGATTGGGCCTGGCTGGCTCCTACGCTGCCAAGCAGCAAAAGCAAAGCAACGGCAATGGCGCGAAAGAAGAAAGGATACCGGTAAGTTTTCATGGCTTGGTGGAAAGAAGAAGGAAAGTAGAATGGCGGTGAATGTGGCGGTGAGTGGGTACCTGGGGCTGCTGCAAACCGTAGCAGCAGTCCAGCAGAGCAAATAATCAGGTGGCTGAAAGCTCCGACCCAGGCAGCTCGCTACAAACATACAAATAGAACCTTGTTATACATAGTAGTATACAGAAATAAAACATAGACTCGTCTTGTTGACGGTCTTTGCATCTAATCTATGGGGCTGGATACGCCGTTTATCCACGTTTCTACTTACCGGGCAAACATGCATAGTTTGGGTAGGCCCGCTGTATCTGTGGCCACTCTGCCCGCAATGCGCGACCAGAAAGATGGTGACGGTGGCCACCAGGATGCTAACTGGTATAGAAGGCCGCAGAAAATCAGCCCTGAGCCAGGAGCACTAACTTACTCGGGCAATAATGCTCCGAAGTTCAGCGCTGACGGCGTCTTGCTAGCTGCTCTGCCAGATCAGCAACAGGCGGTGCATGGCTACCCGGCTGCGGTTTTTGACGGTACCCACTGGCATATCCAGGAACTCGGCAATTTCCTCCAGGGTCATCTGCTGCTGCAAGCGGTACTGCAGCACTTCCTTGTAAATGGGCTTCAGGCGCGCCAAGCAGGTAGCCAAATCAGCGCTGAGCATGCTGGCGGCGGGCGTCACCAGTTGCCGGACGGGTGCGCACTCGGTGATATCCGTGCTTTTAGCCCATTCACGGTTGGCCCTGAGCCGAAGCGTGTCGATGGCCTGGTGCTGGCAGATGGTTAGCGCCCAGGTGAAGAGCCGGCTTCGGGTGGCATCGTAGTGAGCGAAGCTCTGCCAAAATTTGAGCATGCTTTCCTGCAGTACATCCTCCGCCAGTTCCGGGCTTTTGACGACACGTAGAATGACCCGATGCAGGGCCACGCGGTAATTTGTATAGAAAAAGGTCATAGCAGCCTCGTCGCGGGCATAGAGCCGCTGCACAAGCTGGGCTTCGGCCTCGGCCGCAGAGCTGGATAGAATGCTAGTCACGGGTAGGTGGGGCAACGAAGAACGGTACCTCTAGTACGGCTGGGCTTTCGGCCCGTGCTGTGCTGTGGTCCAGTTTCCGTTGAATCAACTAACCTGGTCGTTCAAACCGCCGTCTCTATCGGTAAATATTGTTTTCCCTCTTCCCTGATGATGACTGGGCGCAGACAGTCCCTATAACTCCACCAAGCTGCTTTCTAACAAGCGCCTGCGGCATGCGGCCGGCAACGCCGTGGAATGAATGGAAGAAAAGATACGTCTATTAGCCGCAGCCTTGCTGGCTGACTTTCGTCCAGTCCATATGCTTGGGCAAAGCAATCTTGCGGATATAAGCCTTCCATTCCTTTTCCAGCCGGCTCACGGGGAAGCCGTAGATAACAGGGAATTTTTCGAAGCCTTCGAGCCAGAGCCTTTTCATTTTCTCGACGCCGTACTGCTCGTAGAGGTACTTAAACAGCCCGGCGCTTTGCAGGTAGGCGGCCACCTGTTCCGTACGCGCTGCATTGTCAAAGTCATTGATCAGACGGGCCAAAGGCAACAGCTTCCCCGTTTGCAGCAGGTAGGCGTTGATGCTGTAGATGGCATTCTCGTACCAGCATTCATTATCGCAGTACACGGCTCCTCCCTCGTTGAGCAGGCGCGACTGCGTAACGCCCCAAACCTCATTGGCGAGCAGGTGAAATACTTCGTGCCTGGCCTGCAGGCGCCGCGTGGGGGTGTTAACCAGAAAGATGGCATCCTGCCCGACCAGGGCAAAACCGCCAGCCGGGCTCAGGCCCGTCAGTTCCTTTAGTTCCTGCTTCGAATCGACGAGCGTCAGGTATACGCCCTTGTGGTAGGCAGACACCTGGAGTACGCTCAGGATGCGCGGCCAGGCAGTAGCCAACTCAGTTTTGAGCTCAGGCAAGTGCGCGGCCGTGTAGGAGTTGCCCCGAAAGAACAGGCGGAAGTTGGCGTAGTTGATGGAGGTAAGGGCCAGCGTGTCGTTATAAATAAACTGCCGCACGTACGCCTGGGGTGGGGTGAAGACGATTTCCTCCGCAGGGCCGGTGAACGTCGTCCGCTCCCGGTAAAGCTGGGCCAGCCGGGTTTGCCGGGTAGCGTTGCGCTCGACATGTATAAGCAGAGCAGGCCAGCGGGCATCGGCGTGCAGGGGCTGCAGCTGCGCATCCTGCCGCAGCGTATCGGCAAGGGTGAATTCCTGCCGGGCCATCATCTGCAGGTAGGAAAAGGCACTGTCCGTCACCGAGGCCTGTGCCCAGGCCCGGGCGGCCTGGTACCGGCTTTCGGCGGGCGGGATGGGAATGCCCGCTCGATCCTGACGCGGGCGGCCTGCCCGTAGAGGGCAGCGGCCAGACGGTACTGGCGGACCTTGGTCAGGGAATCAGCTTTGCTGAGCAGCCCCAGGTACTCGTAGTAGCGCGGGAAGCCCTGTTGGCTAACGCCCGGCGTAGCGGGTAGCAGGCCGCAGAACAGGAAGCCGCAGAAAACCAGTTGCAGGGCCTTCAACCGTTTAGGAAAGGTCATGACCAAAAAGTCTGTACAGAAGAATGTGTTCCAAGAGCAGGGCAAATATCCGTATGGGCCAGCTTTCTTCCTAAGTGAAGCAGCGGCCCCTAAGCTGGGCTATAACCTGCCGGTTGGGGCAGCGTTGGGAAAATAGACCAACGACTTTCTTTTTATGGCGTCTCCCCCAATCGGCCCCCGTGCGCACGGGGCTATCGACTATGGTTTTGTAGCTCTACAGGCGCTGGCACCTAGCCTGTTCAACCTGCACGGCCCCGCCCGGACGCTGTGCTATGCCTTTGCCGGCACCCAGGGCCTGCTCAACACCCTGACAGACCAGCCGCTGGCGCTAAGGCGCGTGGTTCCCTTTCGCGTACACGGACAGGTGGAAACGCCCTTCTTGCCCGCGCTGCTCGTGTTGCCCTGGCTGACGGGCGCACTCAAGCAGCCTAATGCCCGGCGTTACTTCGTCTCCTTCTTTGCCGTAGCCCTAACCAATTACTTGCTGACGGACTACCGTGCCATGGAAAAGCCCGCCCAACGTGCTGGTAAGCGGATATGCTAATGGGTTCGGAAAGCCCGTCCTATAGCAGAAGCTGGCTCGCTTCTTAGGGATAAAGACCGCTGCCTTCGTCATGGCCCGCACCATGCAAGCCGAGAACTACACCCCATTCATGACCGCCCTTGCCGCCAATACCAAGCTCAAAACGTTCGTCGAGCATGTGGACCTGTCATCTGATCCAACGGTTCTGGACACCGTGGTAGACCACGCCAAGCAGTTCAACTAACAGGTAGTTCACCTACGTAGGCAGAAACCCTTCTACATAGCAGGGCTTATTTTACTAGGGGTGGGAATAGAACCCGTAAGGAACTTGCGCATCCATCGGGCTGGGAACTGCTGAGCACGTTCGTGCTGGTGGATGGATGGCGACAGCACAGCCTATACAACGTAATGCAGCGGCGGGTAGCGGGGTAGCCAGTATCGTACCCATCGGAGGGCCCTCTTCTTAAAGAAGTAGAATTAGGATAAATATAGGCTGTAAAAGTTGTTTTGGTCAGGTACTTTGACTACTTTGAGCTATTACAGTGGTTATAGGAAATTTAATATCAGGCAGTTCGGTGAAACGACGGCCACGCAGGTAATCGATAGTAACCACACAACGACATGCCCATGCTTGGCTTCAACACGCTTGCCCTATCCTTCCTCATGTCCTTCTTCCGGCCGTCACCTGTTACGACGCCGGAGGCTACCCTGCCATTTGAATTGCGCATCACCTTCAAGAACAATAAGGTGGAACTGGACAATCAGCAAGGGTGCACTTTCTCTCTGCTGGTGTTCAAGGCCAACCGGCAGGTCGTACTGAATCAGAGCGGCATGGTGAACCTAGAGGCGGAGCCTAAGGCCGTCGATGACTCCCGCTTTCTGTTCAGGTATACCAAGCAAGGCAAGACGATTTATCTGACCGGCATAAAGGGCATGGCCTGGAAAACACTTACGTTCCAAGAAGATGGAAAACCGCATGTTTTGGATCAAAATGGGTTGAAGTAACAGCCCCTGGCCTTAAGCAAAAACAAAAGCCCTGACCATCCAGTCGGGGCTTTTTACTTGTGTTAAGCAAGCTAAGTCGCAGGGCTGGCTCTTTTCTTAGGGGAAGTAGTCAGTAAGCTAAAAGGACAAGTGACAATTTGGGGCTTTACCAAGCACTGCTACAGCCGATAGATCACCCGCAACTGCAAATACGCCTCACGTATCACCCCTGCCGGACCTTTTCTGAGCCAAGCATACCAAGAAAAAACCCCTTGCAAATCATTGATTTACAAGGGGTTTTATTACCTATGAGCCCCCAGCCGGGATCGAACCAGCGACCTACTGATTACAAGTCAGTTGCTCTACCAGCTGAGCTATGGAGGCGTTTTGGTGGCACAAACCTACGGCATTGATGGAAAACAGCCAAACATACGCCAAAAAATTCCCTGGCACATTAGCGGAGCAAGCGCTAAGTAAATTACTATCAGCGGCTTTTTATTTATCCCCTGGTATCTAAAGCCGCCAAACAAAGCCGGGCCCGCTACAGATTGAATTGCAACGGGCCCGGAATGGCACGGCTATTTTGGACGCGCTAGCTACGGATAACCTTCAGCTGGCGCTTCAGGCCTTCAATTCGCTGCTGGGCTTCGTCGATGCGGCCCTGGTATTCCTCGCGCAGCTGGCCGGCGTTTTTCGAGCGGGCGAAGAACTCCAGGTTGGTTTTCAGAGTCGAAATATCATTCTCCAGCTCGTTGATTTCGCGGCGCAGGGCCTGCTCCTTCTTGTAGAGCTGCTGGGTATCGGAGGAAGCTTTAAGGCGGTCTACTTGTAGCTGGAACAGCAGGTCGTTGCGCTCGGCGTATGAAATACCAGGCACAGCGTCCAGGTATTTGCCCATCAGAGCCTGGAAACGACCTTCAGCCCGCTCCGCATCAGCGCGCGGGCCGCTGCCAGCGCCAGCCTGCCACTCCGCTACCAGCTCACGGAATCCTTCGAGAGTACCGGGGGCATCGGGGGTCAGGGCATCCACCGTCTGGGCTACCTGCTCCAGGCGGCTGGCCTGCTCCTTCGACACCTGCTGAGCCTGCTGCTCACGCTGGCGCGACTCTTCGTGCTTGCGCTCGAAGAAAGCATCACAGGCCGTGCGGAACCGGTTCCAGATTTTGTCGGACTGCTTTTCGGGCACTCGGCCAATCGTTTTCCAATCCTTCTGCAGGCGAATCACGATTTCGCGGCCTTCCTCCCAGTTGGGGTTCTGCAGGGCGGCTTCAGCCTGATCAATCAGCTCCTGCTTGCGCTTGAGGTTGGCGCTCTTCTCCTCATCAAGCGCCTTGAAGAACTGGTTTTTGCGCTGAAAAAACCCTTTGTAGGCGCCCCAGAACTGCTTGTTGAGCTGATCGGCCTTGTCGCGGGGCACGAGGCCGGCGGCATCCCACTCTTCCTTGAGCTTCTGCAGGGCATCCGTCTGGCTGCGCCACTCGTTCACCCGGTCGGTGTGGTACTCGGCGTAGGGCTTGATTTGCTCCAGCAAGGCGGTCTTGCGCGTCAGGTTCGCATTTTCCTGGGCCGAGCGGGCATTCAGGAATTCCTTTTTACGGTCGTGTACCTTTTCCGAAGCCGCCAGGAAGCGGTTCCACACGGCATCGCGCTGCTCCTGCGGTACGGGGCCCACGTGCTTCCACTCTTCGTGCAACTGGCGCAGCTCCTGCAGGGCTTTGTTGATGCTGGACTGCTGGCTTAATGCCTCGGCGCGGGCTACCAGCGCTTCTTTGGCTTCGAGGTTGCGGCGGCGATCCAGCTCCTTCATTTCGAAGAACAGGCCGCGGTTGTTGTAGAAGATGTCCAGCAGGCCGTGGTAGCTGTTCCACAGTTCCTGGGCCTCTTTCTGCGGTACGGGACCCGTGGCCTTCCAGTCGTTCTGCAGGGCCTTGATGCGGGCCGAGCTGTCCTTGGTTTCGGCCGACTCTACCAGGCTGCGCAACTGCGACAACAGGTACTGCTTGTGCGTAAGGTTCTTAGTACGCTGTTCTTCCTCGGCTTTGGCGTCGCGGGTGCGGCTTTCGCGGAATTCCTGCAGGGCTTTCGTCAGCTCGGCGTGGCCTTCCGGACCGGTGTAGGCAAAATCATCCGCCTCGCCCCCACCCGCCGTGAAGCGCTGGCGGGCCGCGGTGCGGTCGGCAGCCAGGGCCGTTTCGTACTGGCGGTTAAGATCAAATATCTGCTTGCGATTCTGGCGGGCGTCGGGCCGGCGCAGCAGCGAGAGCAGGAAGGCTCCCTGGGCAGGCAAATCAAGCGTAGCGAAGTCTGGCGCGGCCGTTTCTGGCACATAGTCCTCTTCGTCCTCGCTGGTAGCTTCAGGCACGCTAAGGGCTGCCGCAACGGTGGGCTCTGCTTCCGGCACCTCGGCGGCTACAGTTTCTCCGGTTGCCGGAACTGCTGTAGGCTCGGCGGTTGGTGGAGCCGGGCTCACGGCATCCGGGGTTTCGGGCGCAACGCTGGCAGCGGCGGGCTCCGTGGTTGAAGCTGGCTGCTCTTCTTCCGTGGGCTGGGCTACCGGTGCTGCCGGGGCTTCGGCGGGCGTTTCCGTAGTCAGGGCATGGTCGTTCTGTTGGCCGGGGTGCTCCAGGGCACGGCGCTGCGGTTCTGACACGGGCTCCTCGGAAGCGGATGTTTCCGGGGCACTGGCTTCTGGCAGCGTCTGGTCCGTAGCAGCAGCTGAAGGTTCCGCCGTGCCGGCGCCGGGTGCCTCGGCCTCAGGCAGCGGCGGTGTACCCTGGGCTGGCTGCTCGGTAATCTGACTGGTGGCGGGGGAGGTTGGCTCGGCGGATGCCGGGGCCGGCTGCTTGTTGCTGATTTCGGCCAGACGGCGCTCCAGGATGCTCATTGGCGACTCCGCAGCGGGCTGATCGGCGGAGTTGTTGGGGACGGGTTGTTCGTTTTCGGGTACCATAAGTTCAGGGGACAAGGCCCACGTGGGGCAGGCAGTAGGGACAGGCGGCGGGCGAGTGGGTTAGTTTAGCCGTGGGTCCAGGGGGTAGTTCGACAGCATGCGGTAACGGCCGCCTTTCTCGCGCAAAATAGCTTGCCAGAAAGCATCAGTAGTCAAAGTAAATACTTTCCCGGCAGCATTAGGATGCACTATCCAAACATTTTCGCGCACCTCCCCTGCCAACTGATCTGCCGTCCAGCCGGAATAGCCTACGTACAGGCGGATTTCATCGGGGGAAAGCTCCCCACTGAGCAGCAGCCCGAGCAGTACCCCGAAGTCGCCGCCCCAGTACACGCCCTGGCCGAGCGGGGCCGCATCGGGGAGGTCAGCGCGCTGGTGCAGAAAGTGCAACGTGTCGGGCTGCACGGGGCCGCCCATGCCCAGCGGTATCTGTGCCAGGGGGCTCGAATCGGCGCCGGGCAGTTCCAGCACGTCGCCCAGCACCAGGGCAGATGGCCGGTTGAGCACGAGCCCAAACGTGCCTTCCACGTCGGAGTGCTGGCACAGCAGCACCACCGTACGCTCGAAGTTGGGGTCGCCCAGGAAGGGCTGGGAAATCAGCAGGCTACCAGCAGTGAGGGTGGACATAAGCAGAGCAGTTGATGAAAAACAGGAGCGGCCGGGCAGCAAAAGGCATCGGCAGCCCCTTACCTGCACGTACGTTGAGCATAGGCTGCCGGGTTATCGATGGGCCGAAGACGCCAACCATTTCCAACCGTACGGCAGCCCGCTCCATTTTTCTTCTGCAGAGAAGATAGGCGCCATGCAAACGGTTTTGCCGAATATTGCGGTGCTACTTTCCGCCTCCGTTAATGGTATCTGCTGTCTCAGCTCAATCAGCTTCTTTCCCTCGTTTTTCCCGGCTGGTTGGCCCCGCCAGCGTAGCTACCCAGCTGCTGCTGGTGCTGTATACATTTCGGGAGGTTATTTTCAAGCCCGGCCAGAACCTGCTGGTCGACCACTACGACGGCATTAAGAGCTACTTCTCCATTGAGTCGTTTCTGCGCCAGCCGCTTTCCGACGGCATGCTGGTGAAGGGCCATAACTACCCGTTTGGGGAGTATATGTACTATACCGATAGTACGCCCCTGTTCACAGAGGCTCTGCATGTGCTGGTGCGCATTTTCCCCGGTTTGCAGCCCTACGGCCTCTACATCTACGACCTGGCAATTCTGAGCGGACTGGTGCTGGCCTCCTGGCTGCTGCACCGCATTCTGCGGCCCTGGAAGCTGCCAGCAGCCCTTCATCTACTGGCCTGCGTGGCCTTGCCTTGGATTTCGCCCCAGACCGTGCGCCTGCAGGTGGGGCACATGAGCCTGGCGTACGTGCCGGCTGTGCTGGTGGGCATCTGGGCCTTGCAGGAAATCTACGGCCGCCACGCGGCGGGCCGGCCGCTAAGCGGATGGCTCGTGGGGCTGGGACTAAGCATTTTCGTGGCCTCGTTCTGGCACTTCTACTACCTGGCTATTATAGGGGCGCTGGTCGGACTTTTTACCGTGGTATGGGCACTGGATCTGTATCGCCAGGACCGGCCGTGGTGGCCCGTGGCCTGGCGCCTGCTGCTGACGCTGGCGGTGGCCGGGGCGGCGGCGGGCCTTACCCTGATTTTGCTGGACGGCCGCTACGCCGAGCGCCCCACCGGCAGCAGCGGCTACGACTGGATTGGCTGGAAGCTTCAATTCCGGGCGTTCTTCCAGGCTCAGTCCGACAACCACCTGCGCTTTATCTTCGACCCCCAGGAAGGCGTGCCCTATGAATCGACGGCTTACCTGGGCGCAATGGTGCTGTACACGCTGGTGGTGTGGCTGGGGCTGCGGCTGTTCCGGCGCCAGCCGGCAGTAGCCGCCTCGGAGGATGTGTACGGGCGCTTCCTGGGGCTGCTGGTCCTGGCCACCCTGCCCATGGTGATGATGGCCCTGGGCGAAAAGTACGAGCTGGATGGAGGCAGTTACCTTATCCGCAACTACTTCAACCCGCTGTTCTGGCTGCACAAGCTCAGCGACCGGGTAACGCAGTTCCGGGCCATCGGGCGCTACGTGTGGCCGTTCTGGTGGGCGCTCAACCTGTCCGTGGTGTGGGGGCTGGCGCGCTGGTGGCGGCGGGCTTCCCTGCTGCCGGTGCGGGCGCTGGCCCTGGTGCTGGCGCTGCTGCTGGTGCCCGATCTGGTGGCGGCCGTGCGCTTCTACCGCAAGTTCACCCAGCGCCCCAACCAACTCACGTGGCCGGCGGCCCGCACCGATATGGACAAGCTCACCCGGGGTCTGCCGCTGGCCGGATACCAGGCTATTCTGCCGGTACCCTACTTCCACGTGGGCTCGGAGGGCGACTACAGCTTCACCATCGACCCCGACGACCCGCACTGCACCCACACCTACCAGCTTTCGTTGCTGACCGGGCTGCCGCTGATGAGCCACAAAGCCGTGCGCACCCCGCCCTACCAGGCCCAGGAGTTGTACAGCATATTCCGTCCCGCCGGCCCCGACCCCGCCCTGCTCGCCCGCCTCGACGAGCGGCCCATTCTGGTGTTTCTGGACAGTACCTACTACAACGGCGCCAACAACTACTACCGCGACATCCTGAAGGAGCGCCCCGGCATGCTGGAAGCCTTCGAGCGGGGCGACGACTTCGTGCGGGAGCGGAACCTGCAGCTGCTCCGCCGCCAGGGGGCGTGGTCGGTGTACGCGTGGTACCCGCGGCGGCAGGCCGCCGCGCCGCAGCCGTAGCGCCGGGCTGAATCTGCCGCTTACCTTTGCCTTCCGCCTTTATTCCTGCTTCACTTATGCTTGACTCTCACCTCGCCGACCTGCGCCAGACATACGCGCAACGCAGCCTCTCGGAAGCCGATGTGCTGCCCGACGCCGTGCCCCAGTTCCGTGCCTGGCTGGATGAGGCTCTGGCTGCCCAGGTAGAGGAGCCTACGGCCATGGTGCTGGCTACCGCCGACGCGCAGGGCCAGCCCTCTGCGCGCGTGGTGCTGCTGAAAGGGCTGCCCGACGATGCGGGGTTCCTGTTCTTTACCAACTATGATTCCCGCAAGGGCCAGGAACTGGCCGGGCAACCGCGGGCCGCTCTCACGTTTTTCTGGCCGGCCCTGGAGCGCCAGGTGCGGGTGGAAGGCACCATCGAAAAAGCCCCGGAGAAAGTTTCTACCGAGTATTTCCAGAGCCGCCCCCGGAGCAGCCAGGTGGGTGCCTGGGCCTCGCCCCAGAGCCAGCCGGTAACCAGCCGGGCGGAGCTGGAACAGCGCGAGCAGGATGCAGCTACGCAGTTCGAAGGCCAGGATCCGCTGCCCCGGCCCACTCACTGGGGCGGCTATGTGCTGCGCCCGCACCGGGTAGAGTTCTGGCAAGGCCGCCCGTCCCGCCTGCACGACCGGATTGTATATGACCGCGCCGCCGACGGCTGGAAACTCAGCCGGCTGGCACCTTAAGGGTGATGAGGTAACACGTGACAGGTAGTAAGTTCGTCCTATCTTCTGCTTTCCTGTCACGTATTACCTGTCACGCGTTACCTCATCACCTCATCCCCTGAAAATTGGCTGAAATTCAACCCGTGCGGGGCTGGCGCTACAACGACGAGTTGGGCCAGCACATTGATGACTACGTTTCGCCTTTGTTTGACGTGGTATCTGCCAAGCAGCGGGAGGCGCTGTACCGCAATCCGCTGAACAGTATCCACCTTTCCGTGCCGCGCGGGGAGGATGCGGCGGGCTCGGCCCTGGCCCGACTCACGGAGTGGCAGCAGCAGGGTGTGCTCTGCCAGGATGCCTTACCGGGTATCTACGTGTACTACCAGTATTTTCGGTTGCCCGGCAACCCCCAGCGCGAGTACTGCCGCAAAGGCTTCATGTGCCACATCCGGGCCTACGACTGGGCCGAGAACGTGGTGCTGCGCCACGAAAACACGCTGCCGGCCAGCGTAAACGACCGGGCCGAGCTGCTGGCCCGCACCCAGTTTCAGACCAGCGCCACCCACGGCCTGTACCGGGACGAAGACTTCGAGCTGGAACGCTACCTGGATGAAGCCATTCTCGACCCGCTCTACCAGACCGAGGAAGACTACCAGGGGGCCCGCGACGTGCTGGCCGTGATTCAGGATGCCCGCGTGATTCAACGGTTTCAGCAGGTACTGGCCGAGCGGCAGGTGATTCTGGCCGACGGGCACCACCGTTACGAAGGGTCCCTGGCTTATCGTCAGGCCCGCGAGCTGGCTGCCGGGGGGCAGGCCACGGGCCGCGAAGCCTGGAACTACCACCTGATGTACCTCACCAACGCCACCGCCGACGACCTGCGCATCCTGCCCACGCACCGCCTGCTGCTGGAGCTGCCCGGTGGCCTCACCGACGCGGATTTTCTGGCCCGGCTGGAGCCCTACTTCACCGTGGTGCCCAAGGACGATGCCTACGACTTACCGGAGCTGATTGCCGGCAAGCCCTGGGCGTACGGCCTCTATCTCGATGGGCAGGCCTACAAGCTGCGCCTGCGGCCCGAGGTGCATGAGCAGCTCAGCTGGCCGCTCACCCCGGAGGTGAAAGCCCTCGACCTGACAGTGCTGCACTTCTTCGTACTCGAAAAAGTACTGGGCATTGCGGGCATCGACGCGCAGCGGCAGTGGCCGGGCGTGGCTTACGTGCGCAACTTCCCCGAGTGCCTCACCCGCGTGGACCGGGGCGAGGCCCGCGCGGCCTTTATCACCAACGAGGTGACCATGGACGAGGTGGAGCGGGTGTGCCACAGCGGGGCCGTGATGCCGCCCAAATCCACGTTTTTCTACCCCAAAACCATCGGAGGCTTCCTGTTTACCTCCATCCGCGACGATGAACACACCCACGCGTTTACTGCTGGCTTCTAACTCCCCGCGCCGCCGTCAGCTGCTCACCGACCTTGGCCTGACCTACGAAGTGCGCCTCAAGGAAGCTGGATGAATCCTTCCCGGCCCACCTGCGCCGCGCCGAAATAGCCGAGTTCCTGGCCGCCCACAAAGCCAGCGCCTACCGCGTCGAGCTGGCGCCCGACGAAGTGCTGCTCACCGCCGACACCATCGTGTGCCTAGACGAGCAGGTACTCAACAAGCCCCAGGATGAGGAAGAGGCCGTGCGCATGCTTACCCAGCTGCAGGGCCGTGCCCACGACGTGTACACCGGCGTGTGCCTGCTTACCGGCACGGGCCACCAGGTTGTGTTTTCCGACCAGACGCAGGTGCATTTCCGCGCCCTCAGCGAAGCCGAAATCCGCTTCTACGTGCAGCGCTACCAGCCGCTTGATAAAGCCGGGGCCTACGGGGCCCAGGACTGGATTGGGCTGGCCGCGGTAACCCGTCTGGAGGGCTCTTACTTCAACGTGATGGGGCTGCCGGTACACCGCGTATGGGAAGAACTGACGAAGCTGGCCCCCGGCCTTCTGCCCTGCTAACTGGCTGTCCACTTACACAAAAAGGCCGCTGAGAATACCTCAGCTGCCTTTTTTGTTGTGACATTGTGCCGTAAACCAGCTTAGTAGGGCTTGGCTTCGTGGCCTACTTCCTCAGCCTGCTGCGAGGCTTCGCGCTGCTGGCCTTCGTTGTACTGGTTCCCGCCTTCACTCTGCTGACCGCCGCGAGCCGCCGCCAGACCATCGGCGAGGCGCTTGCCCCAGTCCGGGTCGCAGTTCGTGCACAGCTCCACCATCTTGTCGCTCACCTTGCGGTCGGCATCGGCCAGGGCGCCCACCATGTTGCTGATCAGGTCGTCCCGCTCCCAGTCTTCGTGCAGGCGGTACCGCTCCCCGGCCTGCTTGAAGTTGTTCTGCCGGTCGAGGGTCTGGCGCACCACGCGGCCGCTGTACTGGGGCATGTGGTCGGGGGCGGTGCGGGGCGCTTCCTTCAGGCCGTTGAGGGAGCTGGGCTCGTAGTTGATGTGGTTGTTCTGCCCGGGCGCGGAGTCCACGTGGTAGGCCATCTGGCCGTCGCGCTGGTTCGTGGCCACGTGCTTTTTGGGCGCGTTAATGGGCAACTGCAGGTAGTTGGTGCCCACACGGTAGCGCTGGGTATCCGAGTACGAGAAGGTGCGACCCTGCAGCATCTTGTCGTCGGAAAAGTCCAGTCCATCCACCAGCACGCCGGTACCGAAGGCCGACTGCTCCACCTCGGCGAAGTAGTTTTCGGGGTTGCGGTTGAGCGTCATCTTGCCCACGGGCAGGTGCGGGAACTGGTCCTCAGGCCAGATCTTGGTGTCATCCAGCGGGTCGAAGTCCAGCTCCGGGTGCTCGTCGTCGCTCATGATCTGCACGCGCAGCTCCCACTCGGGGAAGTTGCCGGCCTTGATGTTGTCGAACAGGTCCTGGGTAGCGTGGTTGAAGTTCTTGGCCTGAATGGCTTCGGCTTCCTGGGCCGTCAGGTTCTTAATGCCCTGCAGCGGCTCCCAGTGGTACTTCACCAGCACGGCTTCACCGGCGGCATTCACCCACTTGTAGGTGTTCACGCCCGAGCCCTGCATCTGGCGGTAGTTGGCCGGAATGCCCCAGGGCGAAAACAGGAAGGAAACCATGTGCATGGCCTCCGGGGTGTTGCAGATAAAGTCGAAAATCCGCTCCCCCGTCTGGCGGTTGTGAACCGGGTCAGGCTTCTGGGAGTGAATCAGGTCGGGGAACTTCATGGCGTCCCGGATAAAGAACACCTTGAGGTTGTTGCCCACCAAATCCCAGTTGCCGTCCTCGGTGTAGAACTTCACCGCGAAGCCGCGGGGGTCGCGCAGGGTTTCGGGCGAGTGGCCGCCGTGGCCCACGGTGCTGAAGCGCACGAAAACCGGCGTCTGCTTGCCGGGGGTGTTGAACAGCTTGGCACGGGTGTACTTCTCAATGGGCTCATCCCCTACTTTGCCGTAGGCTTCGAATACGCCGTGGGCGCCGGCGCCGCGGGCGTGCACCACGCGCTCAGGAACCCGCTCCCGGTCGAAATGACTGATTTTCTCCAGAAACGCGTACTGCTCCAGCAAGGCCGGGCCGCGGTTGCCGAGGGTACGCAGGTTCTGGTTGTTGGTCAGCGGATGGCCCTGGCGGGTGGTCAGCGTCTGAGCGTTTTCGCCCTCGGCCGTGCGCTCATCCTGAGAAGAGCCGCTGCCCGTTACCGCAGTGCCGGTGCCATCGGCGGGAGTGTGCTGACCGTTGCCAGCAGAACCATTGTGGCCGTTTTGGGGAGGATTTTCGTGGGAAGTACTCATGTGCGGGCTGGTTGGTTAGTGGTTGCAAGTATACCAACGAGTAGCCCAGGTTGTTTATCCTAGTGGAGAATAATTCTTATCTAGCCCATAATACTGTACCTTCTCTCTGGTTGTTCGGTAGTCGTTTTTGGTTGTTGATTTTTAGCTGTTCCTACCGAAACACGAATTCCGATCTACGAATAACAAACAACCCATTAGTGCCCGCGTGCCAGCAGGGCAATGCCGCCTACAATAAGCAGCAGGCCCAGCATCTGCGGCAGCGTCAGTACTTCGCGGGCTACCACTACGCCGAGCACGGCCGTGAGCAGCACCGAGCCCCCCACAATGACGGGCGTACCCACCGAGGAAGACACACCCCGGCTGAAGACCACGAACGTCAGAATTTCGGCCAGGCCCACGCCCAGCCCGGCCGCGGCGGCCAGCCATAGTCCTTTGCTGGAGAGCGGCAGCGGCTGGCCCTGCAGCTTAAGCCTAAGCAGCCACAAGCCGCCCAGCCCTGCGGCTACCAGCTGCAGCACCACCGCACCCACGGCGGCCGGCACGTGCTCGGAGGCCAGCTTGATAAAAAAGTTATAGAATGCCAGGCTGAGGGCCGTCAGCAGGGCCAGAACAAGCCAGGGCATAGCCTATTCCTCCTCCAAACGGTTCAGCAGCCCCTGCAGCTCCTGCTGCCAGGCATCGGCGTCGGAGGTTTCGGCCCAAAGCTCCTGCAGCTCCGACTGCTTCCGCACGGCTTCTACGGCTTCCTGGGCCAACTCGCGCAGGTCTTCACTTTCGCCGGCATCGAGCTTCACAATCACCGGAATCAAGTCGGCGGGGAAGTCTTTGGATGGCTTTCCCAAGATAGCGGCCACAATTTCGGCGGCAGCCAGGGCCTCACTGGCATCGTCGGCGTCAATATATTCTTCTTCCTCGGCCGCTGTGGCCAGCGCTGCCAGCAGCAGCGCCTCGCTGGGCTGGTCGCGGAAGTCGGCGGCAAAGTCAGCGGCCGTGTCGTTGTCGAAGTTGCGGTATCCCCAGGTGCCCATAGAAAGCAGAAGTCAACGATGAAATAACATGAAAGACGTACCGGAGTGCTACCGGTACGGCAGCATCACTAAGAACCGGATGTTAGTCAGAAGTATCTACGGGGTCTTTTCATAAAGGTAGTACCGTCGAGGCGCCCCACTCTCCTGAATTCACTGCTGCATAGATCGTTCCACCGCCCAGTAGCTGCTGATAATCACCAGAGAAGATACAGTCACAGGAAGCATCTTACGCCACCAAGCAGAACCAACTACAGAAGCGCGAAATACGGCCACCATAAATACCGTCACTGCTAGGAGTAGTATTCCAGCTATTACCGGAGCCAAACCAGCAACCAGGTTGAAATACAGCACAGGTAGCAAATGCAGCCAAGCCAAAACCAGCAGCAATCCATTACCAATGTCAACTAGCCGCTGCCTCACTTCTACTTAAACTTCTCCTTGAGCAGCTCAATTTCCACGGCGGGCGAAATCTTCTCGTAGAGAATATGGTACGCAGCGGAGGTGATGGGCATAGGCACCAGCAGCTTCTTGTTTAGCTCGTGGATGCTTTTCACGGCGTAGTAGCCCTCGGCCACCATGTTCATCTCCATCTGCGCCGACTTCACGGAGTACCCGCGCCCGATCATGTTGCCGAAGGTGCGGTTGCGCGAAAACTGCGAGTAGGCCGTCACCAGCAGGTCGCCGAGATAGGCGGAGGCCGACAGGTCGCGGGGCTGGGGATTGAGGGCGTGCACGAAGCGGCGCATTTCCTGCACGGCGTTGCTCACCAGCACCGCCTGGAAGTTGTCGCCGTAGCCCAGGCCGTGGGCAATGCCGCTGGTAAGGGCAATGATGTTCTTCATCACGGCGCAGTACTCAATCCCGTCGAGGTCGTCCATGGGGTGGGCCTTCACGTAGCGGTTGCGCAGCAAGCGGCAGAAGTCCTCGGCCAGCGTGTGGTCGGGCGAGCCGATGGTGAGGTAGCTTTGCTTTTCCAGGGCCACCTCCTCGGCGTGGCAGGGGCCGGCCACCACGCCCAGCTGGGTGTGCGGGAGCCGGAACCGCTCGGCCACGTAGTCCGTCACCAGAATATTCTTGCCCGGAATCATGCCCTTGATGGCCGTAATGATGCGCTTGTGGCGCAGCTCGTCGCGGTCCAGCTTATCCAGTACGTCCTTCACAAAAGCGGCGGGTACGGCCAGCACCAACCAGTCGGCTTCACGAACCACCGCTTCTAGGTCGCTGGAGGGGAACACGCGCGTCAGATCGAAGGAAACCGACGAGAGGTAGCGCCGGTTGTGACGAGTGCGCTGCAGGTGCTGCACATCGTCCTTGCTGCGCATCCACCATCCTACGTGGGACCCGTTTTCCGACAGAATTTTGGCTAATGCGGTGGCCCAGGAGCCGCCGCCAATCATGGCAATCTTTTCCAAGCTGGGTGGGGCAGAATCTACAAATCCGGTAAAACAGGCCGCTTTTTACGGCCGGCCGATGGCCGAGTTTAGGCAAAAAAAACGGAAGGCCGGCTTCGTCTCCGAAGCCGGCCTTCCGTTGCGAGGCCGCGCGGACAGCCCCTCAGGCAGTTAGCCTGGTTAGTCTTCTTTGGGCTCTTCGGCCTTCATAGCGGCTTTGTTGATGCTCTTGGCATCTTTCACCGTTACCAGCTCACCGTCCTTGAGCGTTTTGGATACCGCCCGGAACGGCCCGCTTACTACTTCGTTGCCCGCAGCCAGGCCACTCAGGATTTCGATGTTCTGGAAGTCGCTGATGCCGGTTTTCACGGGCGTGAGTACGGCCTTGCCGTCTTTCACCAGGAAAACGACCTCCTGCACGTCGGCTTTGGGTGCTTTCTCCGCGTCGGCCTCACCTCCACGGCCCCGGCCTACCTTGATGCCACCTTTGTCGCTGTCGGCCCCGCCCTTGGCAAAGGCGCTGTCGGAGCGGGTGGTAACGGCGGCCAGCGGCACCGTCAGCACGTTGCTTTTGCGCTCGGTGATGATGTCGACGGAGGCCGTCATGCCGGGGCGGAACGGCACCTGCACGCGGCCATTGACCGTGCGCAGCAGGTGGCGGTAAGAATCGGGCAGCAGGCGGATGCGCACCTCAAACTCGGTTACGGCTTCAGCCGTGAGGGCATCCTTGGCCGTGTTGGCGATGCTGGTGACCAGGCCCCGGAATTTCTCGTCCTTGCTGGCGTAGGCATCTACTTCCACTTCCACCGAGTCGCCGAGGCTCACGTTGGTTACGTCGTTTTCGTTTACGTTCACGCGCACCTCCATGGAGTTCAGGTTGGCAATGCGCATGATTTCGGTGCCAGCCATCTGCGAGGTACCTACTACCCGCTCCCCGCGCTCTACGTTCAGCTTGCTGATGGTGCCGCTCACGGGAGCGTAGATAGTGGTTTTGTCGAGGTTACGGCGGGCCTCATCCAGGCCGGCCTGGGCGCTGCGCACCTGGCTCTGGGCTGCCCGAATGCTCTGGCGGGCCGAGTTGATTTCTTCCTGCGAGGCCTCGTAGGCGGCTTTGCTGGCTTCGAAGTCGGCCTGTGAAATTACCTTCTGCTTGTAGAGGGAGGCGTTGCGGCGGTACATCAGCTCGGTTTGCTTGGCGTTGGCAATCAGCTGCTGCATGCGGGCCTGGCTCTGGCCCACGTTGGCGCGCTGGGTGCCCACCACGGCGTTCTGCTGGTCTACCATGGCCTGGTAGTTGTCGGGGCGGATGCGTAGCAGCAGCTGGCCTTTCTTCACGGAGTCGCCTTCCTGCACGTAGAGCTCGGTTATTTCGCCGGACACGTCGGGCGAAATCTTCACTTCCGTTTCGGGCTGCACCTTGCCCGAGGCACTGACCTTCTCCACGATGGTAGCCGCCTTGGCCTTGGCCGAAATAACTTCGGTGCCCGTGGGGGCGCCGAGCCAGCCTTGTTTTTTGGCTACCACAAACCCACCCACCAGCAGCACTAATACTGCTATCAGGATGTACAGCGTACGGTTGTTTTTCATAGTTAGGGTATTAGGAACTTAGGGTCTTGGGGAGCTTCGATGGCGTTCTGAAAAAACAACCATGCGTAGGTTTACTGAAAGGGCAGCAATGTTACCAGCAACTTCACTTAGTTGCTTATGCAGTCTTTTACAGACTGATGGGGCGGCCCTGGTAGAAGTCCAGAACTTTGCGGCGGAAGATAAACTCGTACTTGGCCTGAATCATGCTCGACTCGGCAGCCGTGAGGTTGTTCTTCGAGATGTTGAACTCGGTGCCGTTGAGCAGGCCGTTGTTGAAGCGGATTTCGGCATTGCGGTAGGCCGTCGTCAGGGCCTCTACCTGGCGCTTGGCGGCCACGTAGCGGCGCTGGGCGGCCCGGGCGTCGGCGTAGGCCTGCTGGATGCTCTGGCGCAACGTCAGGCGCGTCTGGTCGGCCCGGAGCTGGGCCTGCTGCACCGAAACCTGCGCCCGCTGCATGTTGATGCGGGCCTGAAAGCCGTTTAGAATCGGCACGTTCAGGTTGAACTGCAGCTGCTTGCCCAAGTTGTCCTTGATCTGGTTGGAAAAAGCGGTGGGCTTCACATCGAAACGCGGCTGGGCCACCCCCGTCACAAACTGCGTAGGCACCGGTACGGAGCCCGGCGCGGTAGGGTCGTAGATGAATACCGGGGCGTAGTTGTAATCCACTTCTCCGGTCGGGATAAAGGAAGAACGGGCCGAGGAATACCCCGTGAAGATGCCGGCCGAAAACGTAAGGCGCGGGTAGTAGGCGCCGCGGGCCACATCCACGCCCAGGCTGCTGGCCCGCACGCGCTGGTCGGCGGCCTTCACCTCGGGCAGGGTGCTTTCGGCCGTGCGGTACGTTTCGTCCAGGTTCAGCGTCAGCGGGGCTTCGTCGTCGGGGTCAGGCAGCTGGGGCACGTCAATCTGGAAGCTTTCAGCCTCCGCCCCGGTCAGGTTCATCAACTGAATCAGCTGCAGGCGGGCAATGTCGCGCTGGTTTTCGGCCGTAATGACGTTGGTCTGGTCGGAGGCCTGCTGGGCCTGGGCGTCGAGCAGGTTGCTTTCGGCCACGGCTCCGGCGCGCAGCAGCTTGCGGGTGCGCTCAATCTGTTGCTCGGCACTGTTCACGCGCGTTTGGTTGGCCCGCACCAGCTCCTCGGCAAGCACCAGCTGCAGGTACTGCGAGGCCACGTTCAGGGCCAGGTCGTTGCGGGCCTTATCCACGTCGTTGCGGCCGGCTTCCAGCGTCAGGGCGTTCTGCTTGATGGTATTGCGCAGCTGAAAGCCCGAAAACAACGTCACCTGCGAAGACAGGGAAAAGTTGTTCGAGCGAATCGTCTGGGTAATGAACTCGTTGGTGAGCGGGTCGAGGCTGGTGCCGAAGTTCCAGGACTGGGAGGCGTTGGCCCCGGCGGTGGGCAGCAGGGCGGACCGGCTCTGACGGAGCGTGGCCTCGCTCAGATTGGCCGACAGCTGCGTCTGGCGCACATCCAGGTTGTTTTGCAGGGCGTGGTCCACGGCGCGCTGCAGCGTCCAGGCTCCGGCGGGCGCGGCCGGCACAGCGCCGGCGGGCGGCTGGGCGGGCGAGGTAGTTTGAGCCATTGCCGGCGTAGCCAGCAGGCCGGCACTTAGCAACCAATACAGATGTTTCATAGCGGAGTAAAAGAAAGAGCGGCGAAACAGAAGCCTGAGCAGAAACCCGGTGGCCGCCGGCCACGCAAGGTAGCAGCGCAGAACCGGGTGGCGGCGGCAGAATCTACCAACGCCGCCGCGCCAGCCCCCAACGGGCCCGTGCGGCGGGTTAGTCGAGGCTGGGAATGTAGGTAACGTGCTGCACCCAGCTTAGCTGGCGCAGGTACTCGAGGGTAATATCTTTCAGGCCGGAGTCGGTTTCGATGAACTGCCGGGCCAGCTCGTGCTTGCCTTTGCGACTCACAAACATGGTGGCAATGTTGCAGTCGTCGTGGGCAATGACCGAGGCAATGAAGGCAATGGAGCCCGGAACATCGGCTGCGTCAATGATGAGCGTGTGCAGGGAAGCCGAGAAATCGGACGGAAACCCATCTACCTCCACAATGCGGATGACGCCCCCGCCCCGGCTCTGGCCCACTACTTCCACCGCGTGGCCGGTACGCTCATCGCGCAGCTGCAGCTTAATGGTGTTGGGGTGCATGGTGGAGGCATTGCCCACGCTCTGAAACGTGTACTGCAGGCCGGCCTCGCGGGCGTGGTCGAAGGCCTCGCGGATGCGCACGTCGTCGGTGGCGTAGCCCAGCAGCCCGGCCACAATGGCGCGGTCGGAGCCGTGGCCCTCGTAGGTGCGGGCAAAGGAGTTGTAGAAGGTGATGGTGGCGTGCGTGGGCAAAGAGCCCAGAATGCGGATGGCGGCGCTGGCAATACGCACCACGCCGGCCGTGTGCGAGGAGCTGGGCCCGATCATCACCGGCCCGATCATATCAAAAATGCTGCTTTTCTCTGCCATGTAGCGCCGTCTCAAGGCCGGTTGCAGGCCAAAAGTAGAAGTTTCGGGCGGGAATGCAACTTCCCCGGTTGCCAACCTTTCCCGGCCGGTAAACTATTCGCGGGCCGGGCAGCGCCGGGGCACGAAGCTTTCGGGGCGTTTTTCGTTCTTTGCGCCTGCTTACCCGCCCGCTTTCTGCTTATGTCCTCTCCCACTTCCGTTTCGCCCGAAGAGTTTTCGCCCGCCGTGCTGGAGCAGCTGCGCCGCCTGCAGCAGAAATACGCCGCCGATGGGCAGGACCTGGCCGGCTACCTCGAAGGCCTCTACTACGCCGACTACGTCAACTACTGGGACTACATCGAGCTTGACACGCTGCTGAGTTTGCAGCGCCCCCTCACCCAGATTCCCGACGAGCGGATCTTCATCATCTACCACCAGATTACGGAACTGTACTTCAAACTCTGCCTCTGCGAGTACGAGCAGCTCGGCGACCTGCAGCAGCCCACGCTGCAGGAAGTGGTGCTGCGTCTGGGCCGCATCAACCGCTACTTCGAGAATTTGATTGACTCGTTCGACGTGATGGTGGACGGCATGGACAAGCAGCAGTTTCTGCAGTTTCGCATGAGCCTGATGCCGGCCTCGGGCTTTCAGAGTGTGCAGTACCGCATGATTGAGCTGGCCTCTACCTCGCTCTTCAACCTGGCCGACCGCGAAAAGCGCCGCCTGCTGGGCGAGGCCGCCGCCCATGACGAGCTGCTGGGCTGCATCTACTGGAAAGCCGGCGCCACCATCGAGGAAAGCGGCGCCAAGGCCCTTACACTGATACAGTTCGAGGAAAAGTACACCGACACCCTGCACGAGCACGCCCGCCGCTTCACGGAGCGCAACGTGTGGAGCGTGGTGCAGCGCCTCCCGGCCGAAGACCAGCAGCACCCCCGCCTGCTGCGTGCCCTACGCCAGCTGGATGTGAGCGTGAATGTGAACTGGCCGCTGATGCACTACAAGTCGGCGGTGCGCTACCTGGAGCGCGACCCTACGGCCATTGCGGCCACCGGCGGCACCAACTGGAAGAAATACCTGCCTCCCAAGTTCCAGAAGCGCATCTTCTACCCCGCCATCTGGAGCGAGCAGGAGCTCGAAGACTGGGGCAAGGGCTGGGTGGAAAGCGTGCTGGGCGAGCAGGGGTAAAGTGTTAGGCTCATGCCTTCATTAGTTATAGCGCTTGTACAGTCCTCCCATGAAGATTCTGCTTCTGCTTTGCCTGCTGCTTCCCGGCATAATCCGGGCCCAGGGACGGCGCCAACCCACGCCGGAGCAATTGTCCCGGCCGGCGGGCACCATCAACGAGCAGCCCCGCTTTGGCGGTCAGCCCAAAAACGCGGCCCAATTGGCATTTGACGCAGAGTTTATCCAGGATGCATTGCGCCGTAGCAACAGCAGTGCCCGGGCAACAGCCCTGATGCATGTTGGTTTTGGCTGGAGGTATTTGCAGGCTAATAATCCTATTACGGCTATTAAGCGCTTCAACCAGGCCTGGCTGCTGGACTCGACGCTGGCCGATGTGTACTACGGGTTCAGCGCCTTTTTGCAGCAGCAAAAGCGGGTACTGGAGGCTGAACAATACCGACGAATGGGTCAGCGGCACGACGTAGATAACCAAAGCCTCATCCGCTACTACAGTAACTTGGCCTACGGGCACGCTCATCGCCGGGAGTATGCCGAGGCAATTGCCATCAATGAGAAAATTCTCGGGCTGGATGCCAACAATTCCTATGCCTACGCTTGGTCGGGCCGTTGGTACATGCAGCAGGACACCGCCAAAGCCCGCGCCTACCTCACCCGCGCCGTGCAGCTTAATCCGCAGGACTCAACTTCCTTCCTGAACCGGGGCTGGCTTTCCTTCGGCCAGAAGCGCTACCCCGCCGCCATTGCCGATTATTCGGAGGCTATCCGGCTGAACCCGCGCTATATCAGCGCCTACGCCAACCGGGCCCTGGCCTACACCGAGCAGCAAAACTATGCCGCCGCCATTGCCGACTGGCAATCCTGCCTGAAGCTGGTGCCGCCCCGCGAAAAAGCCCCGCTGTTTGGCACTATCGGTGAGCTTAAGCTGAAAATGAATGACCAATCCGGCGGGTGTGAAAGTCTGCGCATGGCGCTGCAGTGGGGCCTCGACCCAGCACCGGAAAAGCAGGTCCGCAAGCTGATCAAGGAGAACTGCCGCTGAGCTTATGCAGCAATAAAACGCCGGCCCGGGGGCAGCTTCATGGATGAAGTGCCCCCGGGCCGGCGTTTTTGGTTTGATCCTGCAGCCTACTTGGCCGCACTCACCACGAAATCTACCTGGGCCTTTTCCCAGAGCAGCGTGACCTTGCCGGACTTATTTACCTGGAACGTGAGCTGTTCGGTAGGCGTAGCGGCGGTTTTGGCGGGTACTTTCACGCGTAGAGCGTCCTGGTCCTGCTTGTATTCGTAGGCGCCCCACTGGTCGGGTACTTTGTTGAAGATGATGGTCCACTCCTGCTCTCCGGGAATGGAAAACAGCGCATACTTGCCGGCGGGCAGTGCCTGGCCCTGCACCAGCACGTTTTTATCGACCGTGAACGTGGTGGCCTCATTAGCCCCGGTGCGCCACACCTGGCCCAGCGGCACCAGCTCGCCAAACACCTTGCGGCCCTTCACCGATGGGCGGCTGTAGTCGATGGTGATGGTGCCGGCCGGAGTTTTGGCCGTGGCCGCCGCGGGCGGGCTCGGGCGCTTGGACTTGTCTTCGGGCTTTTTGGCTTGCGCCAAGCTGTCAAACGACAGCAGCAGGCAGGCCAGCCAAAGCGTGGACAGCAGCCCGAAGCGAAGGAAATTTTTCATGGCAAAACGGGTTAGTAAGAAGTAATGGCGAAAAGATACGGGTTGCGGCGGTGGGTTGCACCAGCGGAAGCCAAACCCACGCCTCACGCATCGGCGGCCATGCGCGAAGTGGCCTGGGTGTCAGGCATGCGCCAGTAGACGAGCAGGGAAATAGCCGCGCAGGCCGTCACGTACCAGTAGTACAACGATTCTACGCCCTGCTGCTTGGCCAGCAGCGCCACGTACTCGGCCGTGCCGCCGAACACCGCCACCGTGAGGGCATACGGCAGCCCCACGCCCAGGGCCCGGATTTCCGTCGGAAACAGCTCGGCCTTCACCACCGCGTTGATGGACGTGTAGCCACTCACGATGGTGAGGGCCAGCACCAGCAGCCCGAAGGCCGCGCCCACGCTGGCGGCACTGCCCAGGGCCGTGAGCAGCGGCACCGTGCCCAGCGTGGCGCCTACTCCAAAAAACAACAGCACCGGCCGCCGCCCGATTTTGTCCGACACCGCCCCCATCAGCGGCTGCAGTACCAGGGCCACGGCCAGCGCCCCGAAGGATACCAGCGTGGCCTGGGCCTTGCTGAAGCCCGTCGTATTCACCAGAAATTTTTGCGCGTAGGTAGTAAAGGTGTAAAACGCCAGTGTACCGCCCAGCGTGAGGCCCACCACCGTCAGAATTTCGCGGGGGTGGCGCAGCAGCAGCGTCATCTTGCTGAACTCGACACCCGCCGGGGCCGCCATTTCCTGCTGCACAAACTCGGTGGTTTCGGCCATGTTGCGCCGCAGGTACAGCGCCGACACCGCCGCGGCCGCCCCCAGCACGAACGGCACGCGCCAGCCCCAGCTGCCCAGCTCGGCGGGCGTGAGCGTAGCCTGCAGCCCGAGCTGCACCAGCAGGGCCAGCAGCTGCCCGGCCAGCAGCGTCACATACTGAAACGAGGAGAAAAAGCCCCGGTGCCGGGCGCCCGCCATTTCGCTCAGGTAAGTAGCCGACGTGCCGTACTCCCCGCCTACGCTCAGGCCCTGCAGCAGCCGGGCCAGCACCAGCAGCACCGGCGCGGCCACCCCTATCTGCGCGTAGCCGGGCGTGAGGGCAATGAGCAGGGAGCCGCCGCACATAAGCAGCACCGAGAGCAGCAGGGCGGCTTTGCGGCCGTGGCGGTCGGCGTACACGCCCAGCAGCCAGCCCCCGAGCGGGCGCATCAGAAAGCCCACGGCGAAGATGGCGGCCGTATTCAGCAGTTGGGCCGTTTGGTTGCCCTCCGGGAAAAAAGCCGGCGCGAAGTACAGGGCAAAAGCCGAATACACGTACCAGTCGTACCACTCCACCAGGTTGCCGATGGAGCCACTCAGGATGGAGCGCAGGCGAGACGAGAGCAAGGGAGCAGCAGGCATAGGCTGGCAGAAGATAAGACCGGATACCCCGGCCCGCAAGGTAGTCAGCCAGCTACACTGCTACCGGGCAGACGTAGATAAAGGCAAAACGCTGGCACGAATTACATCTATTAACTTTCTCATCATCAACACTAAAGCAAGCTCACATCGGCAATATATCCTTACTACATTGAACCATTACCGTTGAATTGCCCGTTGTAGGCCCTGAATATTCCCTTCTCCCGATCTTTCACTGTATGGAACAGCCGCATGACCAACGGCTCAACGCTCGTTTGGAACAATCCTTTAAAGATGCGGACAAGGCCCGCGAAGAACTTACCGACTCGCTGGCCAACTCTATGGCTACCAACTGCGACCTGCTGCACCACGGCCTGGTAAGCGCCCGGGGCCTGGAAGTCACCACCGAAATGTACCGCTACATGCTGGCTCAGCTGCTGCGCCACCCCTCAGGCGAAGTGCGGGCCCAGGTGCTCAGCGCCTTCAACAGTTCCATGGAGAAGTTCTGGCCCCGCAAGCAGAATATCCACCACGAAGTGAAGCCCGCGGAGTAAGCCGAGTACCTGAAAAAAACAGAAAAGCCGCCGGATATGCATCCGGCGGCTTTTCTGTTTTTTTCAGTTGTCTGTTGCTAGTTGCCAGTGGCGGAAGTGTAATACTGGCAACTAGCAACAGACAACTGGTAACTGAACACGGACAACTCACTTACCAGCTTCCACCAGGCTGATGGCGTAGCCGCCGCCGGGGGCGCAGAGCTGCGTGAGCTTGGTTTTGCGGGTTACTGTTTGCTTGCGGATCTGGTAGGCCTGCGGGTTTTTCTCGTAGTGCGCATCCTTGCCGTCGGCGTAGATGGTGGCCGTGTACTTCTTGCCGGGCTCCAGGAAGCTCAGGTCGATTTTGGAGGTGCGGCCGTTTTCGTCGCAGGTGCTGCCCACAAACCAGCTGCTCTTGCCTTTGGCTTTGCGGGCGTAGGTGATGTAGTCGCCGGGCTCGGCTTCCAATACTTTGGTGTCGTCCCAGTCCACGGCTACATCCTTGATGAACTGGAAGGCATCGAGGTGCTTGTTGTAGGTTTCGGGCAGGTCGGCCGCCATTTGCAGGGGCGAGTACATCGTCACGTACAAGGCCAGCTGCCGGGCCAGGGTGCTGTGCACAAAGGAGTTGTTCTGCGGATTGTAGGCACTCACCTTGGTCTGGAAGATGCCAGGCGTGTAGTCCATCGGGCCCCCGACGAGGCGGGTGAAGGGCAGAATGGTGGTATGGTCGGCGTTGTTGCCCCCAAACGACTCGTACTCCGTGCCCCGGGCCGCCTCGTTGCCGATGAGGTTGGGATAGGTGCGCGAAAGGCCGGTGGGGCGCACCGCCTCGTGGCCGTTCACCATAATCTTGTGGTCGGCGGCCTTTTCCAGCACGTAGTTGTAGTGGTCAATCATCCACTGGTCGTAGTGGTGGTGGCCCAAGGGCACAATGTCGCCCACGTAACCGGTTTTCACGGCGTTGTAGCCGTTGTCGTTCATGAACTGAAACGCCTTTTCCAGGTGCCGCTCGTAGTTGCGTACCGAGCCGGAGGTTTCGTGGTGCATAATGATTTTTACGCCCTTGCTGGCCGCGTAGCGGTTCAGCTCCTGCACGTCGAAGTCGGGATAGGGCGTCACAAAGTCGAACACGTAGTCCTTGTGCTTACCGAACCAGTCTTCCCAGCCCGTGTTCCAGCCTTCTACCAGCACGGCATCAAACCCGTGCTGGGCGGCAAAGTCGATGTACTCCTTCACGTGGGCGTTGTTGGCGCCGTGGGTACCGTTGGGCTTCACCGTCTTGTAGTCCACGGAGTCCAGCTTGATGTTGTCCATGTTGGTATACGACCACGAGCTTTTGCCCGTAATCATTTCCCACCACACGCCCACGTACTTCACCGGCTTGATCCAGCTGGTATCCTTGATTTTGCTTGGCTCGTTCAAATTCAGCACCAGCTTCGAGAGCAGAATGTCGCCGGCTTTGTCGCTCACTATCACTGTGCGCCAGGGCGAGTTGGCGGGAGTCTGAATCAGCCCCTTGTCGCCTACCGCGTCGGGTGTCAGGTGCGACTCCAGCGTCATCGTCTTGTCGTCCAGCTCCAGGTGCATGCAGGAGTAGTCGATGAGGGCGGCCTCGTGGATGTTGATATACAGGCCATCCTGGCTTTTCAGCATCAGCGGGGTTTGCAGGCCGGTGGGCGAAAACGTGGTCTGGGAGGCGTTGCCGGTTACGGCGGCCTTCATCTTGCCGCGCACTTCGGAGAGCTTGGAGGTGACGGTGCTGTACTCCTGAGTATCGTAGTCGCCGGGCAGCCAGAAGGCCTTATGGTCGCCGGCCAGGGCAAACTGCGTACGCTCTTCCTTGATGGTGAAGTAGTCGAGCTTGGGCTGGCGCGGAAACTCGTAGCGGAAGCCCAGCCCGTCGTCGAATACGCGGAACCGGACGCGAATCGTGCGCTGGGTTTCGGCCTGCGTGAGCGTCACAGCCAACTCGTTGTAGTGGTTGCGGATGGTTTTAGCCTCGCCCCACACCGGCGTCCAGGTTTCGTCGAAGGAGCGGGTTTGCTTGTCGGTTTGCGCGAAGCCGGTCTGCAAACTGGTGGTGCCTTTCAGCTCCAGGCCCAGCTTGCTGGGTTTGATAACCTCGCGGCCCTTGTAGCTGAAACGGTACGTGGGCACGCCGCCCTGCACCTCGAAGTTGAGCGTGAGCTGCCCATTGGGCGACTTGATTTCCTCGGCCGTGGCCGCGTACCCGAGCAAGCTCAGGCAGACAAGCAGCAGCGGCGCGAACGGCCGGGGGATGGAGCGGGTTCCGAAAGTGGAAAAGGGTTGCATCATGCAGTAAGGGGAAAGAAAAATGTAAGGGGAAATGCCGGGGGAGTTCAGGTAAATGTACCCGGGAAGCCGGGCTCAAGGCCAAAGGTAACAGCAAACCGCAGCTCCTGCCGAACTGATTTCAGGGAGAATACGACGCCAAACGCCTTTACTGCACGCTAGCCAGCTGCCAATCAGGCCCGCGGGTTTTCGTACTTTTGCGGTTCGTTTATTTCCTGGTTTAAAGGATAACTGCCTTTCACCCCTCCGACATGCCCACTCCCCGCGAGATTGAAGTGCTGCTGCCCGCCGCGGTAGCCTACGACGAATACGCCCGCTACCGCGCCCTGCTGCAGGCGGCCGGCCTCCAACCCGGCGACGCCGACTTTGTGCACCTGCGCAAACGCTCTATCGACGCGCGCGGCCGCCAGCCCCTGGTGCGCCTGCGCGCCGACATCTACCCCACCGCCCCGCCCGCCGACCTTTTCGGCCCCTGGTTCACCTACCCCGATGTAAGCCGGGCGCACCGTTCGGTTATCATCGTAGGGGCCGGGCCGGCCGGGCTGTTCGCGGCGTTGCGCTGTATCGAGCTGGGCCTGAAGCCCGTGGTGCTGGAGCGCGGCAAGGACGTGCGCACCCGCCGCCGCGACCTGGCCGCGCTCAACAAAGACCACGTGGTGAACCCCGATTCCAACTACTGCTTCGGCGAAGGTGGCGCGGGCACCTACTCCGATGGCAAGCTCTACACCCGCTCCACCAAGCGCGGCGACGTGCAGCGCATCCTGCGCTTGCTGGTGCAGCACGGGGCCACGTCCGACATCCTGGTGGATGCGCACCCCCACATCGGCACTAACAAGCTGCCCGCCGTGGTAGCCGCCCTGCGCGACTCGGTGCGAGAGGCCGGCGGCGAGGTACGCTTCGGTACGCGGGTGGATGACCTTGTACTCACCGGCCAGCACCTGCGCGGCGTCGTCACCCACACCGGCGAGGAGCTAACGGCCGATGCCGTGATTATGGCCACCGGCCACTCGGCCCGCGACATCTACGAGCTGCTGCACCGGCGTGGTGTGCTCATCGAGGCCAAGCCCTTCGCCCTGGGCGTACGCGTGGAGCACCCCCAGCAGCTCATCGACCAGGCCCAGTACCGCCTGAAGGAGCGGGGGCCTCTGCCGGCCGCTTCCTACGCCCTGGTGCACCAGACGAAGTGGCAGAATCGGCAGCGGGGCGTGTTTTCGTTCTGCATGTGCCCCGGCGGGTTTATCGTGCCGGCGGCCACCGCTCCCGGCGAGGTGGTAGTGAACGGCATGAGCCCCAGCCGCCGCGACTCGCGCTTTGCCAATTCGGGCATCGTCACGGCCATTGAGCTGGAAGATATGGACCTGAAGCAACATGGGGCGCTTGCCGGGCTGCACCTGCAGCAGCAGATTGAGCAGCAGGCCTGCCAACTGGCGGGCAACACCCAGCTGGCCCCCGCCCAGCTGCTGGGCGACTTCCTCAGAAAGAAACCGTCCGCCAGCCTGCTCGAAACCAGCTACCAGCCCGGCCTGGTCTCGGTGCCGATGGACGAGGTGCTGGGCACCGGGCTGGCGGAGCGGCTGCGGCAGGGTTTTCAGAATTTCGGCCAGAAGATTCCCGGCTACGCCACCAACGCCGCCCAGATTGTGGGCGTGGAAAGCCGGACTTCCTCCCCCGTCCGCATCCCCCGCGACCGGGACACGCTGCAGCACCCCGAGGTGCGCGGCCTGTTTCCCTGCGGCGAAGGCGCTGGCTACGCCGGCGGCATCGTGTCGGCCGCCATGGACGGGGAGCGGTGCGCCGAAGCAGCTTTTGCCTTGGTGCGCAGTGCCTAGGGCTTGGGGCATCGTTGTTTTTCTGTTTAGCAGATACAGCCTGCTCTATTGGGCCCCTGGCTTTTTGTAGAAGAAGCCCGTATATACGTCCTGTAAACCGCTTTTCCTGGAGAGTCCAAGCACCAGGCACCAAGCATTAAGCACCCTTTTGCCATGAAAAAGACCCTAGTTCTCGGGGCGAGTGATAATCCGGCCCGCTACTCCTACCAGGCCGTACACCGCCTGCAACGCCACGGCCACGAAGTAGTGCCCGTGGGCATCCGCAAAGGCCAGGTGGCCGGCCTTGCTATTGAAACCGACCGGCCCGCCGCTCCCGATGTAGACACCGTAACCCTGTACGTAGGCCCGCAAAACCAGCCCGCCTGGTACGACTACATCCTCGACCTCAACCCCAAGCGCATCATCTTCAACCCCGGCACCGAAAACCCGGAGCTGGAGCGCCTGGCCCGCCAGCGCGGCATCGAAACCGAAGAAGCCTGCACTCTGGTGATGCTGAGCGCAGGCCAGTACTAATGTGTACAATGTGCTAATGTGGGTTGAATGTGCTGCGCTTCGCTAATGTGCAGAATGCGTTGAGGATGTTTCGGTGCGGGTGACTTCATTCGTACAGTTCAACTCCGGGCACTACTTTTTTCAGAACGCCCTTTCCTGTTGCATACGGGAAAGGGCTTTTCGTTTTATTTCGACTGAAAAAACGTGACTTCACTTAATGAAAAAGGAATTCGACCTTCTGTCACAATACACCTGTGAATCTGGATGTAAGGCCCCCTTACTTGCACAGGAGTAAAATATATTTCCCCATCAGCACATTAGCGAAGCGCAGCACATTTTCCACATCCCGCACATTCGCACATTAATTTTTCCTGGTCAGGCAACGGTCCGCCCCAGGCCCGCATCTACCCTGCCAAACGCCCGCTATTTGCTCCGAAACTCTACTACGCTGTGACCGAGGTTGAACTCATAACCGCCTGCCGCCAGGGCAGCAGCCGCGCCCAGAAACTGCTCTACGAGCGGTTTGCGGGCCTGATGCTGGGCGTGTGCCTGCGGTACCTGCGCCAGCGCGACGACGCCGAGGAGGTGATGCTGATGGGCTTCGTGAAGGTGTTTCGGGCCCTGGAGCAGTACCGCCACGAAGGCTCGTTCGAAGGCTGGATTCGCCGCATTATGGTGAATGAGGCCCTGGGCCAGTTGCGCCGCAAGGAGCCTCTGCACCTGGCCATCGACGACCTGACCTACGACGTGCCGGCCACGGCCGCCGAAGCCGAAAGCCAACTCAACGCCGACGATATGCTGGCGTTGCTGGCTGACCTGCCTGCCGGCTACCGCACGGTGTTCAACCTCTACGCGCTGGAGGGCTACTCTCACCCCGAAATCGGCGAGCTGCTGGGCATTTCGGAGGGCACCAGCAAGTCGCAGCTTAGTAAGGCGCGCGCCATGCTGCAGCGCCGGATTGCCGCCGCCAACATGGTGGCTATTTCCTCCACCCAACCGAAAGAACTGTATGCAACCGGAAGATATTGATAAGCTGTTTCGGCAGCGCCTGCAGGGCCACGCGCCTACGCCGCCCGCCGACCTCTGGAGCCGCCTGGAAGCGGAGCTGCAGCCCGAAAAGAAAAAGCGCCCGATGATGTGGGTGTACTCGATGGCCGCCGCTATTGCCCTGCTGTTGGTGGTGGGCGCCGGCTGGCTGCTGCGCGGCCCGCAAAGCCCCACCACGGGTTCTGAAACGCCGCTGGCTGCTACCCAAACACCCGCCAGTGCCCCGGCTTCGGTTATTGAAGCACCCGCCCCGGAAGTTTCTCAGGAAAAAATGATTGTCCAGGCAACGCCCTCCCCGGCCCCCGCATCTACCACTCCAGAAGCCCGGTCAGCCGCTGCAACCCGTCCCCAGGCTTCGGCCCCGGCACTGGTAGCCGCGGCCTCCCGCCCGGCCCGCCCCCGCTCTGCGGAGGCTTCTGCCAACCCCGCCACCAAGAGCTCTTTCACGGATGTAGCCGTGGTTCGGCAGCCCGCTGCGCAACCGGAGCGCACTCAGGCCCAGCCTACCCCCGCAACATCCACCAACACCTTCGTGGCTTCGGCTACGCCCGCTGCTTCCTCGGCCGCTCCGGTCGGCCCGATTGAAGTGGAAGTGCGTCGCCAGGCCGAAAAGCCCGTTGCCCTCGCGGCAGCTGCTCCCGACCGTCGGCCGCGGCTGGGAGGCATTCTCCGGCAAGTGCGCAACGCCGTGCGTGGCGACCAGGTGAGCCTGGCCGACGCCGGATTGCCGGAAACCCTGACGGTGCAGGCCCGCGTGGCCGGTCGTACCCTCTCCAAAACCATTCAACTCTAACAGTTTCTTCTCTTTTCAGCTATGAAACGCTTTTCTGCTCTGCTGGCTTTCCTGCTGCTGGCGGTGCTGGCTCCCTGCCGCTCCCTGGCCGCCTCTTCGGCCCCCGCCAACGACGACACGATTATGGTGAAGCTGCCGAACCAGGCCACCATGACCCTCTATGTAAAAAACAAGGAGCAGCTGCGCCAGATGCGCACCTACAAGCTCGACTCCCTCATGCTGCTGCTCGATGCCTACATCACCCAGGCCGAGGCCGTGGGCCAGAACTCGAAAACCGACCAGGTGACGCTGGAATTTTACCCCGCCAAGGAGCGCCCCGGTACCAATGCCCCCGAGCAGATTCGGGTGACGGTGCGCAGCCAGGACGGCAAAGGGCCCGCCAAAACCGACCGCGTGGACGTGATGCTGGGCCGCATGGGCGTGACGGTAAAAGACTCTGACAACGAAGACGGCGTGTCGGTACACATCGGCCGCTCGCCTTCGGAAGACTCCATCCGTAACGTGGAGCGCCAGGCCCGCCAGGAAGAAAAGCGCAACCGCCGCGTGCACCAGGACTTCACCCTCGACCTGGGCCTGAACACGCTTGTGCACCGCCCTCCGCTGCTCGGCGGCGAAGACTTCGAGCTGCGCCCGGTGGGGTCCCGCTACGTGAGCTTGAACTGGCACTACGATGTGCGGGTAGGTGACAAAAACTCGCCCCTGCACCTGATTACCGGCCCGGAGCTGGCCTTCAACAACTATATGCTGGATAAGAACTTCCGCTTCCGGGATGTGGACGGCGTGACGATGGCAACCAAGGAGCCTACGCTGAGCCTGGAGAAAAGCAAGCTGGCCGTGACGACCCTGAACCTGCCCCTGATGGTCCTGCTCGACTTTGACGACAGCAAAGGCCGGAACGTCTTCCGCATCGGGGCGGGCGGTTTTGTGGGCTACCGTCTGGGCGCCCACACCAAGCTGAAGTACGAAAGCGAAGGCAGCACCCGCAAAGACAAGGACCGCGGCAACTACAACCTCGAAGAGTTCCAGTACGGCGTGCAGGGCACCGTTGGCATCCGCAACATTGATTTGTTCGTGAAATACAACCTGAACGACACGTTCAAGGCCAGCCGCGGCCCCGGGGGCCAGACGCTGAGCTTCGGCCTCTCCCTCTGCAACTAACGGCGGCCGCTATGCAAGTCGTAGCTGCCCACGAAAGAAAAAGACCGTCCTGGTGCGCTTGACAAAGCAGGACGGTCTTTTGTGTTTTCATCCCTCACGCCCAACCGGTATGTCCATCCCTACAATTGAAACTTCCCCCAGCCGTATGCCCGCCTTGGCGGTGCGCTCTACCTGGCTATTATCCTGTTCGGGGCGTTTGCGGAAGGGTTTGTCACCAGCAAGCTGATCGTGGGCGGTGACGCCGCTGCCACGGCCCGCAACATTCTGGCGGAGCCGCTGCTCTGGCGCCTCGGTGTGGCCGGCAACGTGCTGGTGGTGCTCTGCGCCGTGCCGCTCCTGTGGATTGAGTACCTGCTGCTGCGGCCCGTGAGCAAAAGCCTGGTGCTGCTGGCGGTACTGCTGAATGTGGTTTCCCTGGCCGTGGAGGCCGTTAGCAAGGTATTTCTGCTTTTGGTACTGCCAACGCTGGAGAATACCGGCCACCTCAGCGGCCTTGGCTCCGGGCAGCTGCCCCTGCTGGCCGGCCTGGCCCTCAGGTCGCATGATGTTTCCTTCAACATTGCGCTTATCTTTTTCGGGGGCACCTGCCTGCTCAACGGCTACCTCATTCGGAAGTCGGGCTATTTCCCACCCGTGCTGGGCATACTGCTGCAGGTGGCGGGTGCAGGCTACCTGGTAGCCTGCTGTGCCGCGCTGTTTGCCCCGTTCCTGGCCGATATCCTCCTGCCCGGTATCCTGCTGCTGCCGCTGGTGGGCGAATCGGCCTTCTGCCTGTGGCTGCTGATTAAGGGCGTCAACCAGCAGAAGTGGCATGAGCGGGTACACGGGCCAGGCGCCCGCGCCGTCGCAGTCGCAGTCGCCTAATATCCGCAACCGCCCGCCAGCAACTGATACCTACAGCTGCCGAAAAAAATTATCCAGCAGAATACCCGCCGAAATAGCCACGTTCAGGCTTTCGGCCTGGCCCCGACCGGGAATGTGCAGGCGGCGCGTAAGGCACTGGTGTACCTCGGTCCGCAGGCCATGGCTTTCACTGCCCATCACCAGCACACCGCTGGGCGCCAGCGTGAGGCGATGCACGTTGTCGCCGGCCAAGTCGGCCCCGTAGATGGGGGCGGCGGTGGGCAGCGAGGCCAGCCAGGCCGGCAACTCGCGCTGCCACACCGGCACGCGGGTGAATGAGCCCATAGTGGCCGCCACGGTTTTGGGATTCCAGGCATCGGTGCAGGTTTCGGAGCACACCACGCCCGCCAGCCCGTACCAGTCGGCCAGGCGGATGAGGGTGCCCAAGTTGCCCGGGTCGCGCACTTCGTCCAGGGCCAGCAGCAGCGTATCGGTGGCGGCGGGCAGCGGTTTTTCGGCCGGAATGCGGGCCACGGCCAGGGCCGTGTTGTTGGTAGCCAGGGTACCCAGCTGGGTTAGCTCGGCTTCCGAAACAACCTCCATCGGTACGCCCGCGGGCGCTTCCTGCCCGATTTTTGCGGCAAATTCGGCGGTCAGGAACAAGCGTTCCGTTAGAAGTCCTGAACTTAGCAACTCCCGCACGCTCTTGCCGCCTTCTACCAGGAAGGCGCCGTGCCGCAGCCGGTACTTTTTCTGCTGCAGGGAGTGTACGTACTTGACAACTGCTTTTGACACCATATTCTTCTGTTGTGCTGTCTGCGCCCCGGCGAGTTATTTCCTGGCTGATTCTTGGATTGAGCCTGGCCGCGCTGCCGGGCTGCTCGCCCACGCGGCTGCTGGCCCCCGGGCAAACCCTGCTGTACCGCGCCCGTCTGGAGGGCGCCAGGGAAGTGAATGCCGACCGGCTGGAAGCCCTGTACCAGCAAAAGCCCAATACCCGGTTTCCGCTGCCAAAGCTAGCAATCTATCAGCTGGGGCAATACTTCTACAACCCCGAGCGCCTGCAGCGGCAGCTGGAGGAAGAGCGCACCAAGTACGATTCGCTGATCCGGCTGGCCGGCCGCGACTCCGTGACGGTGGGCAACCTGTTGCTCAAGCGCGAAAAGCACACGCAGCGGCACCAGCTGGTCCTTTCCAAGGGCAACGCCCTCATGCGCATTGGCGAGGCCCCGGTGGTGTACGACTCCTCGCTCACGGCCCGCACCGTGGAGCAGCTGGGTATTTTCCTTCGTTCCCAGGGCTATTTCCGCAGCCAGGCGCGGGCCGAGCAAACCGTGCGTGACCGGCGCGTGACGGTGACCTACCACGTGGTGGAAAATGCGCCGTTCCGCTACGCCCAGCTCGACTACCACATCGGCGACACGCTGGTGGCGGGCGTGGTGCTGGCCGGCAACAAAAACTCCCTGCTACACCTGGGCGACCGGTACAACGAGGAAGTTATTGGTCTGGAGCGCGCCCGGCTGGAAACCCTGCTCAAGAATGCCGGCTACTACGACTTCCGCCAGCAGTACGTGAGCCTGGAGGCCGACACCAGCTTTGCGCCCGGCACCGTGCGCCTGCGCACCATTGTGGCTAACCCCGGCCCCGGCGAACGGCATAAGGTGTACACCATCCGCCGCGTGAACGTGTTTACCGATGCCGGCACCACCCGCTTCGGGGTGAAGCGCGACACCGTGCGCCGCGACTCCATCAGCTTTCTGGCCTACCGGCACCGCTACAGCTCCAAGGTGCTCAACCAGCGGGTGGAAGTGCGCCCCGGCGCCCGCTACAGCCTTTCCAACACCCAGACCACCCAGCGCCAGCTCGCCGATCTGGATATGTTCCGCTTCAACAACGTGGTGTACCAGAAGGTAGCCGGCGACAGTGCCAGCGGCCTGGCCCGCCTGGATGCCAACATCTACGCCTCGCCCCTGAAGAAATTCCAGGAAACCACCGAGCTGGGCGCTACCTACTCGGCCGAGCAGCTTGGGCCCTTTGCCAACGTGCGTGTGAAAACGCGCAACCTTTTTGGTGGGGCCGAAATACTTGAAGTGAGCGTGCGGGCGGGCTTGGAGGGCCAGTACCGGCAAACCGTAGCCCCCGGGCAGGACGACACCTTTCTCACCACCCAGCTGGGGGGCAACGTGAGTCTGATTCTGCCGCAGTTTCTGGTGCCCTGGCGCACCAACCGATTTCTGACGCGCTACAACCCTAAAACCCGGATTTCCACTTCCTATACCTACGTTCGGCGCCCCGACTACACCCGCACCAATCTGGAGGGTAGCTATGACTATATCTGGCAGCGCAACGCGTACCAGCAGTACGTGGTAACCCCGCTGAACGTGAGTCTGATCAATACTAAGGACATCGTCGCCTCATTTCAGCAGTACCTTGATACCCTGGCCAACAACGGCGCCCTGCTGCGCAGCTTCAGCCGGCAACTGGTACCTAGTTCCAGCGCCACCTCGCTCTACAACAGCAACGACTTCAACCAGACCCGAAATGCCAGATATTTTCGCGTGACCACTGAAATCGGGGGCCTGGGCCGAAGCCTCTACACCCGCCCCGACCCTGAGGTAGGCGACCCACGTCTGGCTGGTATTGCAGTACTGGACTACGCCCGCTTTAACGCTGACTATCGCCGCTACTACAAGCTTACCCCGTTCACGTACCTAGCCTGGCGCCTGAATGGCGGCATCGCCCACGCGCTGTCCCGCACCAGCTACAAGGGGAAAGACGGGCAAACCAGCTCTTCCTTCGCCATTCCCTACGATAAGTACTTCTTCGCGGGCGGGGGCTCTAGCCTGCGGGCCTGGCGGCCCCGTCGCCTGGGGCCTGGCTCTTACCACGCCGACCTGCGCGAAAAAGGAGTGTTGCAGTACGACAGTCGCGGCAAGCTTATTCAGGACGAGAATGTAGAGCAACCTGGCGAACTGCTGCTGGAAGGCAGCGTGGAGTATCGCTTTCCTATCTACGACTACATCCACGGAGCCTTCTTCACCGATTTTGGCAACGTGTGGTCGTTGCGCACGGACGACCCCCGCAAGGGCGCCAATTTTGCCGTGAACCGTTTTTACCGGGAAATTGCCGTGGGCAGCGGCCTGGGCCTGCGCTTCGACTTCACTTTCCTGATTATCCGGCTGGACGTGGCAGCCAAGGTATACGACCCCACCGCGCTGCCAGGCGACCGGTGGGCGCTAGGCCGCTTTGCCCTCTGGCGCAACGATGCCAAGCCCTGGCTGAACACGCCCACCGTCAACGTAGGCATCGGCTACCCTTTCTAGGCTGCGTTGAGTCTGCTGGCTAATGGCTTAGGTGTTGATACAGAGCATCTTGCTTAATGCGCAGGATGCTCTGCTTTTTTAGCAGCAGCTTGGCTTTCCACACGCCCTCAATACGCCAGCAGCTCACGCAGGGCGGCGGCTACTTTGTCGGGGTTGGGTAGCATCTGCTTTTCCAGCTCCACGTTCAGGGCTATGGCGGGCAGATTGGCGGCACCCAGCGTAAACACCGGCGCGTCGAGCTGGCGGAAGCAGTGGCGCTGAATGCGGCCGGCTAGGCTTTCGGCGAAGGAGTTCATCAAGGGCTCCTCCGTCAGTACCAGCACTTTGCCGTGGCGTAGCACGGCAAAGTGCACAGCTTCCCAGTCCAGCGGATTGAGGGTGCGCAGATCCAGGATTTCAACCTGACCAGGAAACTGGCGGCTGGCCGTTTTAACCCAGTGCACACCCATCCCGTAGGTAATGACTACGCAGGTTTCGCCGCTCTGCAGCTTTTCCGCTAAGGCTTCCTGAGCTACGGCAGCTTTACCCATCGGAATAGCGTAGCCGGCGGCCGGCTCCACGGTTTTGGCGTCTTCGGTGCCGGGCACCTTGCTCCAGTATAGGCCTTTGTGCTCCAGCATCACCACCGGGTTGGGGTCGAGGAAGGCGGCGCGCATCAGGCCCTTCATGTCGGCGGCATTGCTGGGGTACACCACCTTGATGCCCCGGATGGTGAGCAGCGTGCTTTCAATGGAGCCCGAGTGGTAAGGCCCGCCCCCACCATAGGCCCCAATAGGCACCCGAATCAGGCTCTGCACCGGAAACTGACCGTTGGAGAGGTAGCACGACTTGCTCAGCTCCTCCACCAGCTGGTTGAGAGCAGGCCAGATGTAGTCGGCAAACTGAATTTCGACAATGGCCTTAGCGCCCACGGCACTCATGCCGGCCGTGCTGCCCACAATGTAGGCTTCCTGAATAGGGGTGTTGAATACGCGGGCGTCGCCGTACTTTTTGGCCAGCAGCGCCGCCTCCCGGAACACCCCGCCCAGCTCCCCACCCACATCCTGGCCGTAGAACAACGCTTCGGGAAACTCCCGCAGAATATCATCCACCGCGTGCAGAGCAGCATCTACCATCAGGGCTTTGTCGGCGCCGGCGGGGCTTCGCTCCCCGGTTTCCTGGGTGACGACCGGCGGGGCAAATTCGTGGTCGGCAAAAGTAGTCGGGTCGGGGTTGGGCGCCGTCAGGGCACGCTGGTAGTCAGCCTGCACGGTAGCGCGGGCTTCTTCCCCCAGCGCCTGCAGCTCCTGCTCCGTGAAATCCAACTCCAGCAGCTGCTGGTGGAAGCGTGGTAGAGGGTCCTGGATGGTGTGGTGGGCCAGGTTGTCGCCGCGGTACCACTCACGCCGCACCCCGCTGGTGTGGTGGCCCAGCAGCGGACACCTGGCGTGCACCAGCACTGGCCCCTGCCGCTGGCGCACGTAGTCGGCGGCTTCGCGCATGCCGGCGTAGCTGGCCAGGAAATCGGCCCCGTCGAACTGCAGGCGGTGCAGGCCTTTGAAGCCGGCCGCAAACTCGTAGGCATCCATGGAGCGCATTTCCCGGCCGGTGGCCGAAATACCCCACTCATTGTCTTGCACTAAGTAGATGATGGGCAGCTGATGCAGGGCGGCCATCTGCAGGGCCTCGCTCACCTCGCCTTCGGTCATGGCCCCGTCGCCAATGGAGCAGAGCACCAGCGGCTTCGCTGTTGAATTAGTAATTAGTAATGAAGAATGAGGAATTGTGTTTCCTTCAGTAGAAGTCAGCGTTTCTTTATCAGTCTTAATTACTGATTTCTCATTACTAATTACCTCCTGTCCTTCCAGGTACTTGATGCCGTGGGCCATGCCGGTAGCCGGTATGGCCTGCATGCCCGTGGCCGAGCTTTGGTGCGGAATGGTGGGCAGGCCGGCCCGCCGCAGAGAAGGGTGACTGTAGTACGTGCGGCCGCCGGAAAACGGGTCGTCGCGCTTGGCCATCAGCTGCAGCATCAACTCGTAGGGCGTCAGGCCCATCCCCAGCAGCAAGGCATCGTCGCGGTAGTAGGGCGCGGCGTAGTCCTGGGGGCCGAGAATACAGGCCGCGGCCAGCTGAATAGCTTCGTGGCCCCGGGCCGTGGCGTGCACGTATTTGGCCGTCACGGCCTTGTTTTCTTCGTAGAGGCGAGCCATTTCATCGGCCGTGCGCATCAGGCGGTAAGCCCGCAGCAGGGTGGCACGGCTGGGCTGGGCAGTGGTAAAGTCGGGCTCTGGGGTGAGGGCGGGGTGCGTGGGCATGTGCAAGGGGTGGAATGCAGGCCCGAAGGTACGAACCGGCCACTTGGGAAGGAACGTGGTGGCGCCGGCGGCGTACTTTTGCTTCTATGCTCCCCGAACTGCTGATTTCTTCCGCCACTGAAACCGACGTTCCCGCCCTCGTGCAGCTGGCCAACCGCGCCTACCGCGGCGACGCCTCCCGCCAGGGGTGGACCACCGAAGCCCACCTACTTGACGGCCAGCGCACCGACGCCGAAGACATCATTGATCTGATGAAGGTGCCCGGCGCCACCTTCCTGCTGGCCCGCACCAGCGCCGGGCAGCTCATGGGCAGCGTCTACCTCAAGCCCCAGCTCCCCGACCTCTACCTGGGCATGCTTTCCGTGGAGCCCGGGCAGCAAGGCCTGGGCATCGGCAAGCTGCTGCTGGACGCAGCCGAAACCCAGGCCCGGGCCCATTCTTGCACCGACATTCTGATTTCCGTCATTACGGTGCGCGCCGAGCTTATTGCCTGGTACGAGCGGCACGGCTTCCAACGCACCGGCGAAACTCTGGCTTTCCCCACCGATACCCGCTTTGGCATTCCGCGCCAGCCGCTGGAGCTGCTGCTGATGCGGAAGCAGTTGGCTCTTGCCTGAGAAATGATGGTCTGGCAGGCTAAGGTAGGCTAGTTATCCAGCCACCACACGTCCCGCAGCACCGGCCCGCCAAGGGTATAGGGCTGCCCGATGCGGGGCAGCGTGACGGGAAGACCGGCGGCATCGGCGGCGGGCAACAGCCGCTGCACGGGCTCATTCCAGGGGTGGTAAGCCAGCGTGAACTTGGCCCAGTGCACCGGCAGCAGCATTTTGGCTTCCAGGTCAAGGGCCGCCTGGGCGGTTTCCTCGGGCAGCATATGGATGGGGTGCCAGCTGAGGTTATATTGGCCATTTTCGAGCAGAGCCAGGTCGAATGGGCCGTACTGCTCGCCGATGGCCCGGAAGTGCGGACCGTAGCCACTATCCCCGCCCAGGAACAGCCGCGCACCATCCAATTGCAGCACATACGAGGCCCACAGGGTTTGCCGGGGCTTCAGGCTCCGGCCCGAAAAATGCTGGGCCGGGGTAGCCGTGAGCTGCACGCCCGGCACCGGGGTAGCCGTTTCGTGCCAGTTGAGCTCGGTAACCTGCCCGGGGGCGTAGCCCCAGGCCTGCAGGTGGCTGCCCACGCCCAGGGGCGAAACGACGTGACGCACTTTGGAACGCAGGGCTACCACGGTAGCGTAGTCGAGGTGGTCGTAGTGGTCGTGGGTGAGCACCAGCACGTCAATGGCGGGCATATCGGCGGCCGAGTAGGCATTGGCGCCGGCAAAGGCGCGCACGGCAAACGAGAAGGGCGAGGCGGCCCCACTGAACACGGGGTCCACCAGAATATTCAGCCCGTGGGCCTGAATCAGGTAAGACGAGTGCCCAAACCAGACAACCGTGGGGCGGGCAGTAGCCGGCGCGTGCAGGTTGGTGCGCACCGTGGGCAGCGGGCCGGCCGGGGCCACGGTGCGAGGCTTGCGCAGAAAATCCACCAGCATTTTGCCCATCGGAGCTTCCCCGGGGCTGAAGCGCACGCCCTCCAGGTTCTCGAACCGACCGTTCTGGTAGTTGGAAAGATTCGTGAATCGGTCTTTGGCTTGGCGGGAAGGGTTCTTCCCCAATACTTGCATCATAACGCAGAAGCCGTAAAAGCGGCCTTCAACGGTACAGACGCCGAACAGCTGGTTTTACTTTACGGCCCGGTGCATTCCTGCACCCGGCTTCGCTACCGTAGCTGCTCCCGTTGGGCTTGGCCGGAGTGGCAGCGCCGGAAATTTCTACCTTTGCCTTCTGTTGCTGACTTCGCCGCTATGGATTTCACTTCCTCTGCTTTCTTCCCCGCTCCCACCGTTCAACCCCGTTTCCGCAACACCGTGGAGCAGTGGATGCGCCAGTTTCAGGACTGGCTGTGCCAGCAGCTGGAAGCGGCCGATGGCATGGGCATGTTTCGGGAAGATGCCTGGATGCACCACAGCGGCGGCGGCGGCCGGAGCCGCGTGCTCACGGGCGGCCGTATCATCGAAAAAGGTGGGGTAAACTTCTCGGCTGTGGAAGGGCAGATGAGCGAGGCGGCGGCCCGCACCCTGCTCATGCCTGACCCGAACTACTTTGCCACCGGCGTCTCGGTCGTGCAGCACCCGGGCAGCCCTATGGCACCGATTTCGCACATGAACGTGCGCTACTTCGAGGCCGGCAACGGGGAAGCCTGGTTTGGCGGCGGGCTGGATCTGACGCCCATCTACGTGGAAGAGGCCCAGGCCCGTTGGTTTCACCGGCAGATTGCCGAGGTATGCGAGCAGCACAATCCTGCTTATTACCCGCGCTTCAAGCAGTGGGCCGACGAGTACTTCTTTTTGCCCCACCGCCAGGAAACCCGCGGCATCGGCGGCATCTTCTTCGACCGGCTGATTGTAGGCCAGGAAGCCGACGCCGACAGCCTGTTTTCCTTCGTGCGCAGCGTGGGCGAAGTGTACGGGCGCACCTACTGCGAGCTGCTGCGCCAGAACGCCGGCCAACCCTATACCGAACGGCAGAAGCAGTGGCAGCTGGTGCGGCGGGGCCGCTACGCCGAGTTCAACCTGGCCATTGACCGGGGCACCAAGTTCGGGCTGGAAACCGGGGGGCGCACCGAGAGTATTCTGATGAGCTTGCCGCCCCAGTGTGAGTGGCACTACAACTTCCCCATCGAGCCCGACTCCCCGGAGGAAGCCACCCAGCAGTGGCTGCGCAAGGGTGTTGATTGGCTAACTACTTCCCCCGCCGCCGTTTGATAGAGCAACTCCAACACCTGGACCGCTGGCTGCTGGTAGCGGCCAACTCCCGCCACACCGCCCGCCTGGATGCGTGGATGGTGTTCTTCTCCGACCGCCTGGTGTGGTTCCCGGCTTACTTTGTGCTGGTGGTGGTGCTGTGCTACCTCTACGGCCGGCGCGCTACGCTGCTGCTGCCCCTGCTGGGCCTTAGCGTGCTGCTGGCCGACGTCGTTTCCAGCCGCCTGTTCAAGCCCTACTTCGCCCGCCTGCGACCCTGCCACGACGCCGACCTCTCGGCCACGCTGAACCTGGTGAACGGCTGCGGCGGGCAGTTCGGGTTCTTATCCTCGCATGCAGCCAATGCCTTTGCGCTGGCCGTGTTTGTCGGGCTGCTGTTGCCCCGCCGCTACCGCGTGGCCAAGGTGCTGCTTTTTATCTGGGCCGCTCTGGTGAGCTACAGCCGCATCTACCTGGGCGCCCACTACCCTTCTGATGTGCTGGCCGGCCTCACGCTGGGCTCCCTCATGGCCTGGCTTTGCGCCCTGGCGTTCCGCTACCTGGCCCGGCGCTGGTGGCCACTATTGGGGCCCGAGGCATAAACTATTGACTGCAAACGCAAAAAGGCTCCGCGCATTAGTACGGAGCCTTTTTCATTGGTCGTTGAGCAGCAATTATTTGGCGGGCTTGCGGTTGCCGGTGTGACCGTCGCCTTTGTCGCCCTGCCCGGGTTTGCTGGTGACTTTGGAGTTGGTGCGGTCGTCGCCGGACAAGGAGCGGTTTAAATCGGCGGAGCTGGTGAACTTGCCTTCCTTGTCGCGGCGCACGTAGCGCTTGTCGCCGGGAATAGGCTCTATTAACTGACGTTTGGTTGACATGTCGGTAGGAGTTGATATTCCGAGTTAGATACGCAGGGGAAGCGAAAAGGTGCCTACAGCGCAGCTTAGCAGCCCGGCTGTTACTGCCTTACCCACACTTCACCTCCGCGCTGAAAACCAATCAGTCCCTGTCCTTTTTTCACCCATACTACTTCCGCCCCAGCCTGGGCTGTATCGAGTATTGCTAGTTCCAGCACATCCGAAACTGTTGTAGCCAGCAGCGTGATTGATGGTCGGCGATGCACGGTAAAAAGTGCCGATGAATACGAACCGACTGATGCATCTAACGTAGAGTCGCGGCTGCGAAACGAACTGAAGTCGCGCTGGGCCGAATACAACCGGTTTACGCCGTAATATACATTGCCATTGACGGCATCTGACTCGGCCTCCCCAGCATAATCTATGTCGCACTGAAACAGTAAACCCAGCATTTCGCAGGTATAGTCTGTCCGTAAATCGGCAGTACAAAGACACAAATGGCACCAACGCTTCTCAGCCGCTTCGCGCTCATACTCCGTGCGAACCAGTAGCACGCTCCTTCCCTGGCCGTTGACGAATGTGTAACTGGGCTGTAGATCGGCAAACCAGTGCCAGCCCATAAGCGGATGGTCCAGTTGAAATTCTTCGCACTCAATACGCCGGCAACCAGCCACTCCCCAGGCCGCTAGCAACAACCAGATTAACACACGCATAGCCGGGCTACTTAGGCTTAAAAGAAAGCCTAATATATTCCTTCTGAATGTAGTTCGTCAGTTTCTTTATCGTCCCAGCAATTTCGCCACGTACTTGCCTACGATGTCGAACTCCAGGTTGACGCGGTGGCCGGGGCGCAGGTCCTGGAAGGTGGTGTGCTCGTAAGTGTAGGGAATGATGGCCACGGAAAAGCCGTCGTCGGTGCTGTTGAAGCAGGTGAGGCTGGTGCCATTCACGCAGATGGAGCCTTTTTCCACCGTTACGCGGCCGGGGCCCGGCTCGTGGCGGAAGCGGAACACCCAGGAGCCGTGCTGGTCTTCCACCGACTCGCACTCAGCCGTGAGGTCCACATGCCCTTGCACGATGTGGCCATCGAAGCGGCCATTGGCGGCCAGGCAGCGCTCCAGGTTCACGCGGCGGCCCGGCGCCCACTGGCTTAGGTTGGTTTTCTGCAATGTCTCGTCGATGGCCGTAACCACGTGCGTGCCGGCCATGCCGTCCACGGCTACTACCGTAAGGCACACCCCGTCGTGGGCCACGCTCTGGTCGATTTTCAGCTCCTGCGCGAAGCCGGATTCTACGGTGAAATGAATATTGGTTTCCTCCCGGCGCACGGCCGTGATGGTACCCAGGGTTTCGATGATGCCGGTAAACACTTCGTTAATGTGGTTTGAATGTGCTGCGCTTCGCTAATGTGGAGAATGCGGGTTGAATGTGCTGCGCTTCGCTAATGTGAAAAATGTACTGATGTGCTAATCAACGGAATGCTGAAATGTTCAAAAGGTGCAATTCTACTTTACAAAGCATTAGCACATTAGCGGAGCGAAGCACATTCAGCCACATTAGCACATTATTTCCCGCGGCCTTCCACAATGATTTTGAGGGTATAAAGCATGACGCGGAAGTCCATGGCCAGGCTCATGTTTTCGATGTAGAGAATGTCGTACTTGAGGCGCTCCACCATCTGCTCCACGGTTTCGGCGTAGCCGTATTTCACCTGGCCCAGGCTGGTGATGCCGGGGCGCACGCGGTGCAGGTGGCGGTAGTGCGGGGCCACGGCCACAATCTGGTCGATGTAGAACTGCCGCTCGGGGCGCGGGCCCACCAGGCTCATGTCGCCCTTCAGCGCGTTCCAGAACTGGGGCAGCTCATCCAGTCGCACCTTGCGCATAAAGCGGCCCCAGGGCGTGATACGCGGGTCGTGCTGCGAGGAAAGCGACGGGCCCTGCCGTTCAGCATCCACGTACATCGAGCGAAATTTGTAGATGCGAAACGGCTGCCCGCCCTTGCCGATGCGGTCCTGGGAGTAGAAAATCGGCCCCGGTGAGGACAGGCGCACCATCACGGCCGTGAAGGCGTATACGGGCGAGGCCAGCAGCAGAAACAGCGCCGAGCCCACTACGTCGAGCCCGCGCTTGGTGACTTCCTGCCATAGGGGCAGCAGATCCTGCTTGATTTCGATGAGGGGCGTCCCAAACAGGTGGTTTACCTTCACCGAGCCCAGCAGCATCTGGTAGAGGTCGGGCAGGATGCTGATGCGTACTGGTTCGCCCTCCAGCAAGGTCAGGATTTCCTGGATGAGGCGGTGCTCACTCGGCTCGGTGGCAATGATAATCTGCTCTACGTGCAGCTCCGCAATCAGCCGGGAAAGCTCCCGGTAGCTGCCTTTGTGGGGCAGGGCTGCCGCCAGCGCGGCATCCACCGTTTCGCCCACCGACACAAACCCGATAATGCGCAAACCCAGGTAGCGGGTGGCGTGCACCAGCTCCTGGCGCACGTCGCGGGCCAGAGCATTGGCCCCCACGATAAGCGTGTTGAAGGTGATGACGCCGCTGCGCACGAGCCGCTGCACGCTGCTCACGGCCCAGGTGCGCAGAATGGCCGACACGGTGAAATGCAGCAGGAAGTACGCCGAAATGGTGCGGTAGTAGAGCCGGTAGTTGCTCACGCCCTCATCATCGAGCAGCAGCGCGAAGAAAATAACCAGCGCCCCCAGAATGGATACCTGGGCCAGCCGGATGATTTCGCCCAGGCGCGACTTGCGAAAAATGTCGCGGTACTCGCCAATGAGCGTGTAGAGCACCAGCCAGAAGCCGGCAATAAGCAGGGCCGAGCCTACCAGCGTGAAAACCTCTTCGTTGGGCGTGAAACTCTCGTTGAGCAGGTACTTGCGCAGGAGGTAAAACCCCATCCAGGCCAGCAGCGCCGCCCCGAAGTCGGCGGCCATGAGTTTGAGCTTCTGCAGGGTACGAATCAAGCGGCGGAAATCGAAAGCAAAGAAAGAGCCCCGACGAGGCCGGACACATGCGGTTTATGGCCTGAAAACGGTAGTTTCGCGCTCCACTCTCCGGGGCCGCGCCCGCCGGGCCCCGCAAAGGTAAGCGCATTCTCCGTGTCCCTGCAATCTGCTCTTCCGGCTTCCGATAGTTACCGGCACCGCGGCCAGCGCCGCGCCCTGGTGGCCGAGCTGCGCCGCAAAGGTATCCACGACGAGCGGGTGCTGCGGGCCCTGGAGCAGGTGCCGCGCCATGTGTTTTTCGAGCCGGCCTTCCGGGAGCACGCCTACCAGGACAAGGCCTTTCCCATCGGCGAGGGGCAGACGATTTCGCAGCCTTACACCGTGGCCTTCCAGACGCAGCTGCTGCAGGTGCAGCCCCAGGACCGGGTGCTGGAAATCGGGACGGGCTCCGGCTACCAGTGCTGCGTGCTGCTGGAGCTCACGCCCCACGTCTGGAGCATCGAGTACAACGCGGTGCTGTTTGCCCGCACCCGGCGCCTGCTCGCGCAGCTGCACCACCCGGCCCACCTCTTCTGCGGCGACGGCAGCCTCGGCCTGCCCGACCAGGCTCCGTTCGATAAGATTATCGTCACGGCTGGCTCGCCTACCCTGCCCCGGCCTCTGCTTCGCCAGCTGCGCGTGGGCGGCTCCCTCGTTATTCCGGTGGGCACGGAGCACAGCCAGCGCATGGTGCGCGTAGTGCGCGAGTCGGAAGAAAGCTTCGTGCGCGAGGGTTTCGAGGAGTTCCGCTTCGTGCCGCTCCTGGGCCAGGCTGGGTGGGGAGCATGAATGTGCTGATGTGGAGAATGTGCTAATGTGGAGAATGTGGGAATTGTGAGGAATGTGCTGAGGAGAGTAGAACGTGTCGGTGAACTTGGAGTCCATTCGATAAGCACATTCTCCACATTAGCGCAGCGCAGCACATTCAACCCACATTAGCGCAGCGCAGCACATTCAACCCACATTAGCACATTCCCTATCCTATCTTTGCCGGAACTTACTGCTGACTCTTTCCCTTACATGATGCGCAAACAAAAGCCCGTAAAAGACTCCTTCGTTCGGATGACCGAGCTGGTGCTGCCCAACGACACGAACACGCTCAACAACCTGATGGGCGGCCGCATGATGCACCTGATGGACGTAGCCGCCGCTATTTCGGCCCAGCGCCACTCCAACCGCATCGTCGTTACGGCTTCCGTCGATAACGTTTCGTTTCGGGAAGGCATCAAGCTGGGCAACGTTGTGACCCTGGAGGCGCAAGTAACGCGCTCCTTCAGCTCCAGCATGGAAGTACACATTGATGTGTGGGCCGAGGACATTCCCAACGGCACCCGGTTCAAGTCCAACGAAGCCTTCTTCACCTTCGTGGCCGTGGACCAGGCGGGCCGCCCGATTGACGTGCCCGAGGCCGTAGCCGAAACCGAGGAGGAAATCCGCCTGTACGATGGCGCCCTGCGCCGCCGCCAGCTGCGCCTGGTGTTGGGCGGCCGCATGAAGCCCCAGGACGCCGTTGAGCTGAAGTCCCTGTTTGATATGCAGTAAAGATTTCCAGGGTGCGGCCGGCTGCTTTGTCTTCCAGAAAGGTCCTGTCACTTCTCCTAAGCTTTGCGTCAGCACAGCAATTATCAGAAAGGTGTAGAGACGCATACTTGCGTCTCGTCGTTGAAGGCTTTCGCCCTGACGACGCGGCCAGAGAGACGCAACTAGGCGTCTCTACACCCAGCGGGCGGCCGCAGTATTAATTCAAACAACTTCCTGGAACCCGTCCCTCAGCACCCATAGCCCGCCAAGTTTCCTATTTGCTATCTTCCGGTCAGCCTTTGTACTGCTTATGGATACCGCCGCTACGCTTTCCTTTTTCCAGAGCTTCTACGCCAACACCCCGCTATACGTGGTGGCCGAACCCAGTAGGCCCGAGCCAGTTGCGACCGAAGCGCCCGTAGGGCTGTCTGCTACTCCCATTGTTGAGGCGCCAACTGCAGCGTCAGCCATTTCCGCGGCTCCTCGGGCAGCCGAAGCAGCATCGGTGATTTTACCGACTGCCGCGCCGGCCCTGGCACCGCCGCAGGCAACGGCATCAAAACTCCCTTCGCTGGGCAGCCTCAAAGCAGCCAGCCCGACAGTTGGGCCAACGCTGCCGCCGGTTGCTGCGCCAACGCCCCCGCAGCCTGCCATCCCGCCGCCTGCCGCGCCGGCTCCTGTAGAGGCAGCGGCTTATCAACCTACCAACCTTACGCTGGCCGAGCTGCCCGCGGCTACACCTGCCCCGGCAGCCCAGGCCGGGCGCATTCAGCCCACGCCTACTCAGTCGCCGGTGGCGCACGTGCCATTTGCTACCCTTGGCAGCAATGCCCGGGGCTTGGTCATACTGGTGCGCATGTCGCCCGAGCAGTTCCGCAAGCTGCCGCGCAACGTGTTTCTCAACAACCTGCTTAAAGCCATCCGCTTGGTAATGGAAGACGTGGTGCTGGTGAACGTGGAGCACGAGAAGTTTCCGGTGGCGCTGTGCAGCCTGCGCCAGCACCTGCACGCGCGGCAGTTCCTGGCCTTCGGCAAAAACCTGCTCGACGTGGCCGTGTACACCACCCAGCCCTATGAACCAGTGCTGCTCTACGGCGACACAGCCTTCCTCGGCGCCGGCGAAATCGACATGCTCGAATACGACGCCGGCCGCAAAAAGCAGCTCTGGCAGGCTATCCAGCGGATGTTTCTGGGGTAGAACAACATGGCTTCGCAGCCCTTGCTTCAATAAAAAAGCCAGCCGCATTTGCGGCCGGCTTTTTTATTGAAGCTTCGTTAGACACTGCTTACTTCAGCACCGAGGCTAGGGTGCTTTCCAACTGGGCGCCGCGCAGGTTTTTGGCAATGATTTTTCCCTGCGGGTCAATCAGGATGGAAAGCGGAATGGACTTCACGCCGTAGGTCTGGCCGGCAGCCGACTCCCAGCCTTTCAGGTCCGATACGTGGGTCCAGGTCAGCTGGTCGTCCTTGATGGCCTTCAGCCACTTGTCGCGGCTCTGGTCGAAGCTCACGCTGTAGATTTCGAAGCCCTGGCCCTTGCTCTTGAACTTCTGGTAGGCGCGCACCACGTTGGGATTTTCCTTGCGGCAGGGGCCGCACCAGGAGGCCCAGAAATCGATGAGCACGTACTTGCCGCGCAGGCTGCTCAGGGCTACTTCCTTGCCGTCGGGGGCCAGGAGCTTGATTTCCGGGGCCGTCTGGCCTTTGGCGGTGGAGCGCAGTGGGTCGAGGCGGGCCACCAGCGCCTTGGTATAGCGTGAGTTGGGCAGGGAAGTCTTAAACTGGTTGGCCATGGAGTCGGCAAACACGAACTCCTCGTCGGGGTTCAGCAGGTTGCTCACGACAAAAGCCGAGGCTACCGATTTGGGGTTGCGCCGCACCAGCGCCTTAATGGCCGCGTTGCTGCGCGCCTGGGTCGCCATATACTGGGCTTCCACGGCCTGCATAGAATCGGCGCGGCCGGTTTGGGCGGCCTGGTTGTAGCGCTGCTCCAAGGCCTGGGCCTGCACGCGGCTGCGGCCCATCACGGTGCCCAGCTGCTGCAGCATCTCCGAGTCGGGGGAGCCTTTCACGGTGTAGCCTTCCGAGAGGCGGGCGGCGTCGCCGCTTAGGGTGAGCTTGGTGCTGTTGTCGAGGGCCAGCAGCACCTGGTTCTGGTCGTTCACCTTCACCTGGTAGAGGCCGGCCTCGGGCACGGTGCCTTTAAAGGAGAATTCGCCTTTGTCGTTGACGGTGGCCGTATCGCGCGACACAAACTGGGTTTCGCCCAGTTCGGCCAAATACACCTGGCTGCCAGCCGCGGCGTTGGTCAGCTGGCCGTTGATCTGAAAGCCGGTGGCTGCGGCCCCGCCGTCGGTGGTGGGCACGCTGGATTTGTTGCAGGCATTGGCCATGCCCAGCACGGCGCCCATGTAAAGCAGACTCTTCATTTTACGCATCATTCAAAAAGCAAACCGGCCAAAGAAGGCGCCGGGAAAGTAGCAGACAAGGAAATCGGGCGCAAGTTGCCTATTCCTGGGGAATAGCGGAGCCAGTACCGGCCGTAATTGCTTAGCATAACCCGCAAATCCGGTGCAGAGTTGCAGCTGGCAAAGCGCCGCAGACGAAGAAGAAGGCAAAACAGGTCGGGCAATTTACCGCCCTCAGTCCAGCGGAATGTATTCCGAAATCTTCTGACCCAGGGCGCGGCCGTGCAGGTCGGTGGCCAGAATCCGGCCTTCGGGGCTCAGCAGCAGGTTGAAGGGCAGGGCCGTGACGCCGTAGGCACGGGCCCCGCTGCTCTCCCACCCTTTCAGGTCCGACACCTGGGGCCAGCTAAGCTGGTCGGCGGCCACGGCCCGCAGCCACTTGTCGCGGTTCACATCCAATGACACGCTGTAGATTTCCAGCCCCCGCGAGTGAAACTGCCCGTAGATTTTGCGCAGGTTGGGGCTTTCGGCCCGGCAGGGCCCGCACCAGGAGGCCCAGAAATCAACCAGTACGTACTGGCCGCGCAGGCTGCTGAGCTTCAGCGGCTGACCTTCAGGCGTAGGTAGCTGCAAATCGGTGGGCGCTACCGCGCTGTCCATCGTTTCGTGGTTGGCGGGGGCCGCGGCCCGCTGGCAGCTGATGGAGGTAAGCAAGAGGCTGCAGACGAGAAGAACACGTGCGCGGAAAGGCATGCTCAATATTCGGAAGCTCCACGGTAAATAGCAAACGCCCACCAGCCGCAGGGCAGTTGGTGGGCGTTTTACACATTCCTAGAGCTGTTGGGGCGCAAATCGTTCAACGACGAGACGCCAAGGCGGGCGCCTCTACCCTGATTAAGCGTCGAGCTTCTGGCGCAGGAGCTGGTTGGCGAGCTTGGGGTCGGCTTTGCCGCCGGTGAGCTTCATCAATTCGCCCATGAACATGCCGGTGAGGCTCTTTTTGCCGGCCCGGTACTCGGCCACCTTAGCCGGGTTGGCATCGAGCACCTGCTGTATCATGGCTTCCAGCGCCCCGGCATCCGACTGCTGCAACAGGCCCTGGGCCTCGGCAGCGGCGGCGGCGGTTTGCGTGGGGTTGTCAAGCAAGAACGGGAACAGCTGCTTGCTGGCTACTGAGTGGCCCACCTTGTTGTCGTCGATGAGCTGGATGATGTCGGCCAGGTGCCGGGGCGTGAGCGGGAATTGCTCCAGCGTGAGGGCCCGCTCGTTCAGGTAGGCCTTCACGGGGCCGGTTACCCAGTTGGCGGCGGCTTTGGCGTTGGAAGTCAGGCGCGTCAGCTCGTCGAAGTACAGGGCCATGTCCTTGTCGGCCGTCAGCACGGTGGCGTCGTAGTCGGACAAACCCAGCTCACCGGTGAAGCGGGCGTAGAGCTGCTGGGGCAGCGCGGGCAGCTCGCTCTGGATGCGGTGCAGCCAAGCGTCGTCGATGATGACCGGGGGCAGGTCGGGCTCCGGGAAGTACCGGTAGTCGTTCATGGTTTCCTTGCTGCGCTGCCCGCTGGTAGTGCCGGTTTGCGCGTCAAAGCCGCGGGTTTCGCTGATGATTTCCTCCCCGGCTTCGAGCAAGGCAATCTGCCGCTCTATTTCATACTCGATAGCGCGCTGCACGTTGCGGAAGGAGTTCATATTCTTCACCTCCACCTTGGTGCCGTACTGCGCGGCGCCTTTCAGCATCACCGACACGTTGGCGTCGCAGCGCAGAGAGCCTTCCTCCATGTTGCCGTCGCAGATTTCGAGGTACTCCACCAGCTTCTTGATTTCGGCCAGGTAGGCGTAGGCTTCCTCCGAGGTGCGAATGTCCGGCTCCGACACGATTTCGATGAGCGGCACGCCGGCCCGGTTCAGATCTACCAGGGTTTCTACCTCACCCGCCAGGTGCATGGATTTGCCCGCGTCTTCCTCCATGTGAATGCGCGTAACGCCGATGCGGCGCTCCGAGCCGTCGGAGAGGCGGATGTCCACGTGGCCCTCGTAGCAGATGGGGGTTTTGTCCTGGGTTATCTGGTAGCCCTTCGGGAGGTCGGGGTAGAAGTAGTTTTTGCGCGCAAACAGGTTGTCGCGGCGGATGTGGCAGTTGGTAGCCAGGCCCATTTTCATGGCGTACTCCACGGCTGTGTAGTTCACGCGGGGCAGCGTGCCGGGGTGGCCCAGCGTAATCACGCTTAGGTTGTTGTTGGGCAGGGCGCCGTACTCGTTTTCATCCGAAGAGTACATTTTGCTGCGCGTGAGCAGCTGGGCGTGTACTTCCAGGCCGATGACGGGCTGGTATTTGGCTTTAATAGCTTCGTCCATGTAGCACAGGTTGGCTTGCGCCGAACTTTGATTTCCGCAGCAGCTGCGGCGGGGCTGATTGTGGGTGCAAGTTAAGGACTCGGCCGCTAGGAGCACGAAAGCAGGCCGCAGGAAAGTTTTCCCGCCGCCCGCTTTCATTTCGTGGGTTCTGTGGCTTCCTCTGGTTTCCGGCAATTTGCCAAGGCATTGGCCTCGTTAGCCGAATAGCAGCCAGAACGGCTGTAGAGACGCATACTTGCGTCTCGTCGTCTGCGCCGTAACAACGATTGTCGTTTAACAGAAGTCGTTCAACGAGAAGACGCAAGTATGCGTCTCTACAGCCACTTGCTCAGTCGTTGAACACTGGCACGTTGGAATCCAGGAAGGCGGTGCTGGCTTTGTTGTAGGCCTCGTTGAACTTCTGGCCCTGGGTGTTCAGGGTTTTGATGTAGCGGTTGTAGTCCTCCACGTCGGCCCGGGTTAGCTGGTCTTTGCGCACCAGCAGCTCCTGCAGCTTGCGGAAGTCGTTGCCGCACTCCACTACGTAGAAGTTAGCCAGGTTCTTCGCCGCGTCGCGGTACTGATTCTGCTTGCCCCGGAAGGCGGGCAGGGCCGCCAGCTCGGCGGCTGAAGTTTCGGCCGCCGCTTCCAGCTGGGTGCGGGCCGCTTCGAAGGCCACAGCGTCCTGCTTGCTGAGGGCGGCGGAGAAAGCCGCATTAACCTTTTCGAGGCGGAACGTGGTCAGGTACACTTTGTGGTGGTAGGCGCTGACCTCGGAAATCTGCCGCATCGTCTCCCCCATTTTCCGGCTGGCGGGCGTTTCCTGCATGGTCAGGCCGAACTGCCGGGCGAAGCGCTGCTGAGCCGCTTCCACACTGTCGCCGGCGGCTTCCAGCTTGGCTTCGGCCTGCTCCATGATGTCGAAGTACTGCTGCATGGCTTCCAGGCTCTGGGTGCGGCCGGCGGCCAGGGCGTTTACCTTTTTGTAGTCGAGCGAGTACACGCTCAGCATCTGCTGGAACGAGGCTTTTGCTTTGTCGCGGAAGTCGGTGTTGCCTTTGAAGGCGGGCAGGTGCGAAATCTTGGCCAGGGAGAGTTTATTCTGGGTGATGACGTCCTGCAGGCGGGCCGCAATCTTCTTCTCGTTTTCGCTGTGCGCCGATTTGCTGATGTAGCGCAGGCACTTCTGCATCATCACCTGCTGCTCGGCCACGATGAAGTTGTTGTACTCCACGGGCTCCGTGAACTTGGTTTGGGCCGTGGCCGTGGTACCGGCCAGCAAAAGGAACGCGGCGGTAAAAAGGGTAGAAAGGCGCATAGAATGCTATAAAATGTGAAAGTTTATTGAATTTGAAAGGTCACCGGCACTGTAAAATCCGCGCTAGCCGGTTTTCCATCTAGCTTGCCAGGGGCCCAACCATGCAGCATTTTTACCACCCGTAAAGCTTCTGCATCCAGGCTCGGACTCACACTTTTCACAACGCGCGCATTGACTACCTGTCCACGGGAGCTAATTGTGAAACTGACCATAGACTTACCTTGCTCTCCGTTGCGAAGGGAGTTAGCAGGATATACTGTTGCTGAGCGGATAGCTTCCAGCAAAGCATTTATGCCGCCCGGATACTCTGGAAGTTGCATGAAAGGAATCCAGGTGGTGGATTTGCCGGCCGCATCAAAACACTGCGAAACTATGCGTTTACCTAGTTTAAATTCTTCCTGACGGCGCAAAACCCCGTTGAAATAATACACCAATACCTTTCCCTGACGTTTTCCAGCTACGAATCCTTCTTGGGTATATACCTGCCCCGACTCGAACCAGCGGCGATGGATACCATGTAACATACCCTTGTCCAGGTTGCTATAGGGAATTTCTTCCTGCTTTTTCCCCGAAGCATAGTAGCGGGTAATTACGGCTGCCGCCTTTGCCAGTCGTGTCGTATCAGTACGAGCGGCTTGCCAAGGGTGAAAACCTACGCTACTATTCTCACCTAACTCAGTTTTGAAGAATCCATTAATGGATTGCCCAGCCGCAGAATAAGTACCTAGCAAAGAAAAAGTTATACTAACTATCCAAGCACAATGCTTAACAACACCAGAGAAGGACATTATTCAATAGTAATAACGAATATAAAAAATGGGTACTGTAAGATACTCTGCCTTACAATGCCCTTTGTGGTTTAGTAGCCGAATAGTCAAAGCTATTACACTAACTATTGATTAGCAACTACACCAGCAGCTCGCTTGCTGGCTTGGCCAGCCGCGTTCTTGCCGCCGGCCAAGCCAGCAAGAGCACAGCGGCAGTAAAAAGGCTGGAAAGTCGATTATTCAATCCTTAGCTTCTCAAAAGTCATCTGATTTTGAAAGTAACAGGCACCGTCATATTTACTACTATCGGCTCCCCGTCCAGTTGACCTGGAATGAATGATTTCACTTTTTGCACTGATTGCATGGCCGCCGCCTGCAGATAAGTGTAGACCCTTCGTACCTCTGGTGTGGCGTCAGCGGGCAATTCTGCAGGCTTGATGTTTTCTACTTTGCCGTCCTTTGCCACCTGGAACTTCACCAGCACTATTCCCTCTACATGGGCGCGAACCGCCTCAATCGGATATATGATGCGCCGGCCGATATCATTCAAAAAAGCGTCCTGGCCACCCGGGTATGTTGGCATGACCATATAAGGGAAATAGGGCACTGGCTTACCATCAGGGCCGAAGCATTCGCCGCTGGCTTCTTGACCAGATATGATTTGCTCTCGGCGCCGAAGCGTACCAGTGGGATAAAAAGTAACCCGTTCGCCCTGCACCTTGCCTAGCACAAAGCTTTCCTGCAATCGAATCTGGCCGTTTTCATAGTATTCCAAGTGAGCCCCATGCCATACATGGGATTTGCGATTCAGGAAACCACGGAAAGAGGACAGTTTACCGCTGGGCAGGTAGAATTGCTTTTCAATACCTCGGATGCTATCTGTTAGTATTGTTTCAACCCTAAAAACTGCTCCTACAGGTGAACTCACCCGTTGATGCTTACCATCTAAGTATTCGGTGCGACGATTAATTTGCGTGCTGTCGGGCAAAGGGGCGCCCGACAAGGCACCTGCTAACCCCAGGGCTAACAGTAACATGACATATTTCAAAATCAAAAAGAATCAACGTTAGAGTAGATATTTGCTCGGCTATCTGTACAGCTAGCTTTTGAAAACAGCCTTCAGAGTAGCCGAGCAAATTACAATACATCTTTTTCGACAACATCTACCCCAGCAGCCCGCTCACCAGCGCCTCGGCCTTGCTGATAGCGGCACTCAAACCAGCCACGTTCTTGCCGCCGGCCGTGGCGAAAAACGGCTGTCCGCCGCCCCCGCCCTGGATTTCCTTGGCCAGCTCGCGCACCAGCGCCGAAGCGTTGAGCTTGCCGCCTTTGGCCAGCTCGTCGTCCAGCATCACGGCCAGTTGGGGCTTGCCGTCGATTTCGGCGCCGAGCACGGCTACCAGGTTCGGCACGGCCTGGCGCAGGTTGAAGGCCAGGGTTTTGAGCGAGTCGGCAGAGGACGCCTGTACCTGGGTCGCCAGGAAGTTTACGCCGTTCAGCGCCTTCACCTGGCCGGCGAGCTGGTCTTTCTGCTGGTTGATGCTCTGCTGAGCAAACTGGTCGATCTGCTTGCGCAGGCCGGCAATTTCCTCGGTTTGCTTCTCGATGCTGGAAATAAGGTGCTGGGGGTTTCCCAGGGCCTCACGCACCTGCACCAGCAAGTCCAGCTGCTGGTTTACAAAGGCTTCGGCGGCTTCGGCCGTCACGGCCTCAATGCGGCGCACCCCGGCCCCTACGGCGCTTTCCGAGGTGATTTTGAAGAAGCCAATGTCGCCGGTGGTGCGCACGTGGGTGCCGCCGCAGAGCTCCACCGAGAATTCGCGGTCGAAGGTGATGACGCGCACGAACTCCCCGTACTTCTCCCCGAACAAGGCCGTAGCGCCCAGGCTCTTGGCTTCGTCGATGGGCACGTTGCGGCGCTCATCCAGCGGAATCTGCTGGCGAATACGCTGGTTGACGATGGTTTCGACCTGCCGCAGCTGGTCGTCGGTTACCTTGGTGAAGTGGGAGAAGTCGAAGCGCAGCAGCTTCTCGTTCACCAACGAGCCTTTCTGGGCTACGTGCGTGCCTACCACCTCGCGCAAAGCTGCCTGCAGCAAGTGCGTAGCGGTGTGGTTGCGACGGATCTGGTCGCGGCGGGCGGCATCGAAACGGGCCGTAAACTCGCCTTCCAGGTCCTGGGGCAGCTCCAGCACGGTGTGCACGATGAGGTCGTTTTCCTTCTTGGTGTCCAGCACGCGCACCTTGCTCAGCGCCGACTCCAGGTAGCCCGTGTCGCCAATCTGCCCGCCCGACTCGGCGTAGAACGGGGTCTGGTCGAGCACCACCTGGTATTCGGTTTTGCCTTTGCGGTCGGTGCGGCGGTAGCGCAGAATGCGGGCCGGGGCCTGCTCTTGGTCGTAGCCCACGAAAGCCGGCTGCTCCTCCGAGTCGTGCACGATTACCCAGTCGCTCTGCTCGGCCTCCTGGGCGTTGCGGGAACGGTTTTTCTGCACGGCCAACTCCTTGTTGAAGTCAGCCTCGCTCACCGTAAAGCCTTTTTCCCGCGCCAGCAGGGCTGTCAGGTCGAAGGGAAACCCGAATGTATCGGACAACTCAAAGGAAATCTTGCTGTCAATAAGGTTGCCATTCTGTCGAAAGCTTTCTTCCAGAGCATCAAAACGCCGAAGTCCTGATTCCAGCGTTTTAAGAAAAGCTATTTCTTCTTCTTCAACTACCCGTTGAACAAACTGCGTTTGCGCTTTCAATTCAGGAAATATGCCGGCCATATGGTCAGCAAGGACCGGGACTATTTTGTATAGGAACGGCGTTTTAATACCTAACCAAGAATAATAGTAACGCACGGCCCGACGCAGAATGCGCCGAATAACGTGACCAGCTTTTACATTAGAAGGCAGCTGACCATCGCTAATTGCGAAGCTGATTGTTCGGATATGATCTGCAATGACGCGGACAGCAATATCCGTTTTCTCATTTTCAGTGGTTGGCAAATCCGTCACTTTGGCCGGAGAAGTGCCATGATATTCTACTCCTGCTTCCCTAGCAATGAACTGAATCAGCGGCTGGAATACGTCAGTGTCGTAGTTGGACTTCACGCCCGAAACGGCCATCATCAAACGCTCGAAGCCCATGCCCGTATCTACGTTCTGCTGAGGCAGTTTTAGCAGCGACTTATCGGCACGGCGCTCGAACTCCATGAACACGTTGTTCCAGATTTCAACAACCTGGGGGTGGTCGGCATTCACCAGCTCGGCTCCACCTTTCTGAGCAATTTCCGCCTCGTCGCGCAGGTCGATGTGGATTTCGGTGCACGGACCACAAGGACCCGTATCGCCCATTTCCCAGAAGTTATCTTTCTTGTTGCCGGGCAGAATACGGTCGTCAGTGGTGTACTGGCGCCACAAGTTCTGCGTCTCCGTATCGGGGCCGAGGCCGTCACCCTGGTCGCCCTCGAAGTAGGTAACATATAGCCGCTCCTTAGGCAGCTTGTACACTTCGGTGAGCAGTTCCCAGGCCCAGGCAATGGCGTCCTTCTTGAAATAATCCCCAAACGACCAGTTGCCGAGCATCTCGAACATGGTGTGGTGGTAGGTGTCGTAGCCTACCTCTTCCAGGTCGTTGTGCTTGCCCGACACGCGCAGGCACTTCTGGGTGTCGGCAATGCGCTTGAAGGGCGCGGGCTTGTTGCCCAGGAAGTAATCCTTGAACGGGGCCATGCCCGAGTTGATGAACAGCAGCGTAGGGTCGTCCTTGACCACGATGGGCGCCGAGGGCACGATGTGGTGACCTTTGGAAGCAAAGAAATCCAGGAATTGCTGGCGGACGTGGCTGGCGGTGTGCAGTGACATAACGGGAATAGATGACGGCGGGCGCAGAAATTGGCCGCGGCCGGGATTTTGGCTACTTTTCGCCTTTCCTGCGGAAAGGCGCTTCCGGCAAAGGTAGCCGACTTTACAGAAGTGAGAAATCAGAAAGTAGAGCTTAGATCGGTTCCGACCGGTTTTCAGCCTTTATTCCTCTCTCTAGCTACCCGCTCTAAGTTCTATTTTCTCAGCTCTGAGTTCTACCAGAATGCCCTACAAAGACCGCGAAATCGAAAAGCAGTACTTCACCATCGGCGAGGTAGCCGCGCAGTTCAACGTGGCGCCTTCGCTGATTCGCTTCTGGGAAACGGAGTTTGAGGAGCTGCGCCCGCGCAAAAGCAAGAAAGGTAACCGCCTCTACACGCCCCAGGATATCGACACGTTCCGCACCATCTACCACCTGGTGAAGGAGCGCGGCTACACCATTCCAGGCGCCCGCGACATGCTCAAGCAGAAAGGCCCCCAGCTCAAGGAGAAAATCGACGTGATTCAGAGCCTGGAACGGGTGCGCAAGTTCATGGTGACGATGAAAAAGGAGCTGGACGCCATTGGAAAGGCGCAGCAGGGATAAATAGAAGAGGTGAATTCAGTATTTATTATTTTAAATCCTTGACTTACAGCAAAAAATATATCCATCAATTCCTTACAGTAATCTGGGTAGTGAGCCTGATACTGGTATTGCTCACCTCATTCACTCCACTAGAGTTCAATCCGATTCAGCTAACATACATACCGAGATGGGGACTCTGGTTTTTGGTTATTCCAGCGACACAGTGGCTCAGAACGTCTACCAAGATTTTGCCGAGGTTCTGGAAATCTATACCATGGCTACTCTGGGTACCCCTTTTGCTACTGCAGTTACAATACAGCATTAATCATTATAGGTATAATGACCATATACCACTTAGATATAGTGACCCCAGATTTTTCAGAAAAATCCGCTTCAGCTTACTCAGACTTGATGAAGTTTTTGCTGCCCAGTTGCGCACCCCGTATCATTTCTACGATTGGCATACAATTTCAATCCATTACCGCTGGGGAAACCGGGTAGTTGCTCATCAACTGCTGCATACTCCATGGGGTGGCCAGCCACGGCGGGTAATCGTTAGTCCAATTCTTCCTGGCCTACAATGGTGTACACCAATTCCTTACGATAGTCTTCTAAAGATACCTTGGCAGATTACCGATACTACCAAAGTTCGTGCATTTGAACGCGCCTTTGCGCATTGATTCGATGGAATGACTATTCCTACTTCTGCTGATATCCTAATCCACGAAGTCGCGCTGACGCTGTTTCCCGGCGTGGGGCCGCAGCTCACGCGGCAGCTGATGAGCTACGGGGGCTCGGCGCGGAACGTGCTGCACCTGCCAACGGGCAAGCTTCTCAAGATTCCGGGCGTGGGGCCGGCCACGGTGGCCGTGCTGACCGGCAAGGAGCGTACGGCGGCCCTGCAGCAGGCGGAAGCAGCGGTGCGGAAAGCGGAAAAGGAAGGCATCCAGCTGCTATTCTACACCAGCAAGCAGTTCCCGGCCCGCCTTAAGCAGATTCCCGACGCGCCGGTGCTGCTCTACTACCAGGGCACCGCCGACCTCAACCAGCCCAAATCCCTGGCGCTGGTAGGTACCCGCCAGGCCACCGACTACGGACGCGAGCAAACCGAGCGGCTGGTGCGCGGCGTAGCCTCCCACCGCCCGCTGATTGTAAGCGGGCTGGCCTACGGCATCGACATTGCCGCCCACCGCGCGGCTTTGCAGGAAGGGCTGGAAACGGTGGGCGTCATGGCCACGGGCCTCGACGTGATTTACCCCCACGCCCACCGCAAAACCGCGGAGAAGATGCTCACCCAAGGCGGTTTGCTTACCGAATTTCCCTTCGGCACTCCGCCCGACAAGTACAACTTCCCCGCCCGCAACCGCATCATCGCCGGGCTGGCCGATGGCACCGTGGTGATTGAAGCCGCGAAAAAAGGCGGGGCGCTGATTACGGCCGACCTGGCCCAGGGCTACGACCGGGACGTGCTGGCGGTGCCCGGGCCCTTGGGCTCGGCGGCCTCCGAAGGCTGCCACGAGTTGATCAAAACCAACAAAGCCGCGCTGTACTCCGAGCCAGCCGACATCGAGCAGGTGCTGAACTGGGACCTCGCCCTCCACCTCACCGGCAAGCCCCAGGCGCCTGCCACATTCGACCCACTGGATTTCACGGCGGAAGAATTCGGGTTGCTGACCGTGCTACAGGCCGCGCCCAACCGGGAGGAACACCTCGACACCCTGGCCTGGAAAGCTCAACAGCCCGTGCATCAGGTAGCTTCCCTCCTGCTGGGGTTGGAGTTTCGGGGGCTGGTGCGGGCGCTTCCGGGCAAACGGTTTGGGCTCGTCTAAACTATCCTGACCTGTTTAACGCCCGCTATGCGCCCTATTAAAAAGCTTCTTTTACTTGCCCTGACATCCGCTGCTTTCGGCACGGCGGGCTGGGCCTACTATCGTGGGCCTGTGCGGCAGCGGGCCGTAGTGCGGCAGTTTACCCAACTCGACCTCCGGTTAGCGGCTAACAATCGGCTGGCAGAGCAACAAGACCGGACCACAATCCGAGGAATTAAGCGGGTAGTTGGTCGCAACCGTAACAATATCCGCGATGTGGCGGTGCTCCGCAGGGCCGAGCAAATCGGCTTCCGCACCCAAACTATTATTGATACCCTGCAAACCTTGCGGCGGCAGCTCAGCACGGCTAAGGCCAGCACCCAAAATTCATCTACCCTGGTGACAGTGGCTCCGGCAAGTATCACCGTGTTGGCTGCCCACCTCGATAGTTACGTTGCTTTCATCCGGCAATTTGTTCCCAACGCCGCCCCGCTAACGCAGGTCTTCGCTACCTACTCCAAGCCAAGCGAGTTCGGAGCCTTTTACTTTAAGAATAGGCCCCTGGCAGCCGTGCTCTCTACCTTTACTCAGGTGGAGGCGCAGATAAGACGCTACAGTGAAGAAGCTTTGATGAGTCAAATCATGAGAGTCAATTCTGAAGGCATCTTTAATATGATTGCCCTGCAGGCAGTGGCCGAATCCAAGACGGTGGCACCTGGTGCTGCCTACCGTAGTCAATTGTTTTTGGGCCAAACTATTTCCGATGGCCATTTTCAGAAAGCCACTGTCAACGGTAAACCAGTGCAACTGCTGTACCCTGGGCATGCTAAGGTTGAGCTTCAAACCGCACCCGCCGGCCCAGCGCAGCCCGATACGGTACGGGCCCAGTGGCAGGGAGTTATCCGAGCGGAGGGGTATCCATCTGATACTGCCTGGCAAGTGACGGTGCCTTATTTCATCGTTAAACCAACTGCGCCATGAGCCGACTCTCCAAAATATTGGTTGGCCTGACCGTGGCAGTACTATGCGCTATGGTGTATGCTTTCTACCAGCAGCAGGCCCTGCAAAACCGGTTGGACAGGCAGCTGGAGGAACTCGACTGGACTCTCGCCGGGCTGAATGAGCGCAATAATCAGGCAGCAGAAGGCCGCTTAAAAGGCATAGAGGCGTCTGTTCTTAAAAATCGGAGCCAGCGTAGCGACCTAGCCGTCCTTCATGCCGCCGAAAGCTTGCGCAGTCAGACCAACGCCTTGCTCAATGCCCTGCAGGCTCACCGTGAAGCACTGCTTCGAGCTACGGGCAACGTGCCGGGGGCCCCTGGGCTGCGCCGCTACAACAAGGCCGACAACGTAACGCGGTACATAGGGTCGGGTACACCAGCCGAACGGCAGCTGCAGCAACAAGTGGCTCAATACGCAACCCAAACCCGGCAGCCATACCTCCGCGACTCGGTGCAACTGACTTTCCCTCTTTTTCAAAATACTCCCGTGGTAGTGGCCCTGGCGTCTCTCACGCAGCTGGAAGCAGATGTACTGACCCGTGAAATGGGGATTCAGCAGGAAATGGCCCGCCGGGTTGGGGCAGAGCAACTACCCAGCAACTTAAGAATTATGGCCTCGGCGGAATCCAGCACCGTGGCCCCCGGTGAAGTATACCGCGCTGATTTTTTTGTAACGAAGGTGCTGGCCGTAAAGGGTGCCCAGATGTTCTGCAACGGGCGGCCCGTAGAAGTAGATGCCGATGGCATAGGGCACGTAAGTTTTCAGGCCCCAACCCGCCCTGGACCCGCCAGCTGGCAGGCATCAATGCGCATTCGCATCAATGGTCGTGACAGCACGTTCCAGCTGCGGGTGCCGTACCACGTAGCCCGCCCTTAATTTCTGCTGATGCTGCTTCTCAACGGCCACTTGCTGCCCACTGCCGCCCTTCCCCTGCCCAACCGCGGCTTCACCTTCGGCGACGGGTTCTTTGAAACCCTGATTTTTGCGGGAGGGCAGCTGCGCTTTGGCGTCCAGCACTTTGCCCGGATGCAGGCCGCCGCCGCCGCCCTTTACCTGGAACTACCGGAAGCCCTGGCATCGGCCGAGCAACTGGAGCTGGAAATGGGGCGCCTGGCAGCGGCCAATGAGCTGACGGCCGCCCGGGTGCGTCTGCAAATCTGGCGGGCCGGGGGGGCCTCTACACCCCGGAAACATCCTCCGCCGAATGGCTGGCAACGGCGGCTCCCTTCGTGCCGAATGAAGCTCCAATTGCGCGGGTGGCCTTTGCGCTGGGCACGCACGCCATCTATTCTCCTCTGAGCTTTTGCAAAGGGCCGCAGGCATGGCTGTACGTGCTGGCGGCCCGGGAGCGGCAGCAGCGCGGCCTCGATGAGCTGGTGCTGCTGTCGGCAGCCGGGCACGTGGCCGAAACCACTTCAGCCGCCATTTTCTGGGTGAAGGATGAGCAGCTTTACACCCCGGCCCTGGCCACGGGCTGCGTGGCGGGCGTACACCGGGCCCACCTGCTGGCCCGCGCATCGTCGCTGGGCATAGCTACTCACGAAGTGCTGGCCGCGCCCGAGGAGCTGCTCCAAGCTGAGGCAGTATTGACGGCAAATGTGGCGGGCTGGCGGTGGGTTGCCCAGCTACAGGAGCACCACTATGCGCCCGAGCACCCGGCTATGCTCACTCACCTGCTGGCCAGTAAATGAGCTATGAGTTTGCTGTTGCCCGTTGCTAGTTGTCAGTAGCGAATGAACTAACTGGCGCTGACAACTAGCAACGGGCAACTTCCAAGAGGCAATTTATGCCGAGGCGGCCAGGGCAAGCCGGGAGGGGTGCTGCTGACGCCGGGCCCGCATGGTGCGCCAGCTTTCTTCGTGCTCGCGCAGGTCAGCTTCCGTTACGTCATTTTCCTCCAGAATCTGAGGCAGCGGCTTGTCGCCCGCGGCTACGGAGTACAGGGCCACCCATGCCCGCTGCTGGCGGGTCAGCGCAGTTATCGAAGATGCTTGCAGTGCTGCCATAACCGAGAACGTAAGAACGAACAACTCCTGGTTCATCTTACGAACTGGCAATGGCAGTCGGATTCATTTACTTATAACTTTCTTATAAAGAATAGGCCTATACCTATAGAAGGAAGCCTGACAAGCAGTTGGCTGGGCAACACGCCTATACCGCAACCGGAGCTTTGATGGCCGGGTGGGGCTCGTAGTTTTCCAGCGTAAAGTCCTCGTACCGGAAGCTGAAAATATCCTGCACTTCGGGGTTCAGACGCATCTGGGGCAAGGGGCGCGGCTCCCGGGTGAGCTGCAGGCGGGCCTGCTCCAGGTGGTTGCTGTAAAGGTGCGTGTCGCCGCCGGTCCAGATGAATTCGCCGGGCTCCAGGCCGGTCACCTGCGCCATCATAAGGGTGAGCAGGGCGTAGGAGGCAATGTTGAAGGGCACGCCCAGGAACACATCGGCGGAGCGCTGGTAGAGCTGGCAGCTGAGCTTGCCGTCGGCTACATAGAACTGAAACAGGGCGTGGCAGGGCGTGAGGCGCATGAGGGGCAAGTCGGCCACGTTCCAGGCCGATACCACCATGCGGCGCGAGTCGGGCTGGGTGCGCAGCAGGTGCACCATCTGGCTGATCTGGTCGATGCTCTGCCCGTCGGGGGCCGACCAGCTGCGCCACTGCTTGCCGTAGATGGGGCCCAGCTGCCCGTTTTCGTCGGCCCACTCTCGCCAAATCGACACGCCCACGTCTTCCAGGGACTGGTTGCTGGTGTCGCCGCGCAGAAACCACAGGAGTTCGTGAATGATGCTTTTGAGGTGGACTTTTTTGGTTGTCACCAGGGGGAAGCCCTCGGCCAGGTCGAACCGCATCTGGTAGCCAAACACCGAGAGCGTGCCCGTGCCGGTCCGGTCGGTTTTCCGGGTACCGTGGTCGAGGATGTGTTGGAGCAGGGCGTGGTACTGGCGCATCGGAAGGGAAAGCTAAGAAGGATACAGCTTCAAAAGTAAAGAAAGTAGCCCGAGGCCGACAAGGTTTATTGACTCTAATGCCGGCTTAGCGAATATGGCTGTGCAAGAAAAAGCCGCTCGGGTTGGAGCGGCTCTTCACGCGGGGTTAGCACAACGTCCGGTCATTATGCTGTCCTACAAAGTAGTATCCAAGCTCCTGTTGCCGCTATTTATTTGCGCCCAGCTTCTTCAGGTGCTCTACCGCGCCGGTATTCTTCGGATTCAGGGCCAAGGACTGCCGGTAGTTGCTAATGGCCAGCGCGGTATTGCCCTGCATTTCGTAGGATTCGGCTAGGCTGTCGTAGGTGTTCCAGCTGCCAGGGTGCAGGCTCACGTTGAGCTTGAACAGCTCAGTGGCGTAATTGACGTTGCCCTGCCGGGCCAGCGTATAGCCCCATTCGTTTACAAATTCTTCCGACAGGTGCAGCTCAGGGTGTTTTTTTCTGACAGCCTTAAATACCTCAAGTGCCTGCTTATACTCCGTAGCTGCCAGGCTGTTTCGGAAGGCCTGGAGGGCCGGCGGCGCGCCGTACACGCCTTCCTGTATCTGGTCGGCCAGGGCCCATAGCCGCCCCTGCGTTGCCCGGTCCGATTCGTTGACCAGCAGCACGAGGCCGAAGCCCAGTTCAGGGTAAAAGCTGCAGTAGCTGGCAAAGCCGAAGGTGCCGCCGGTGTGTACGAACTGCCGTTTGCTGTCCGGGGTCTTGCGCACACTCCAGTTCAGGCCAATGGCCTCTTCGTCCACGCTTCCCCAGGTTGTCTGATGAGTTAGGGCTACGGCCTTGTTGGTTTCTGCGAGCTGATATGCCAGGTACTTCGCCATGTCAGCCGCGCTGTAGCGCAAGCCCCCGAAGGCTCCAGGCTCTCAATGAAGTGGTACGGCATCCGGTGGCCTTTTTCGTTGTGCCCCACCGCCAGCAGGCTGTTCCCGGCTTTTGCCTGCAGAGTGCTGCGCATCTGGAGCGGCTGCGCAATGTATTTCTCCACCAGCTGCTCAAAGGGAGCCTGGTAGACGCTTTCCAGAATGTAGGCCAGCAGCTGCGCCCCGGTGTTGGAATGCCGCGGAATCAGCCCGGGCATGGTATCCACCTTAACGGAGTGCAGTTCGGCGTAGAAATCCTGCCTGGTGTAGGCGCGGTCCGCCCTGAGAATAAGGAACGGCACTGAATCGGACGGGGCTTGCTGCAGCATAGCGCTCCGGTCGGGCACATTGTCGGGCAGGGCCGAGGTAGTGTTAGCCAAATGCACGAGCCGGATGGGCTTACCGGCGTAGGCCAGGTTCGGGTACTTCCCGGGCAGGTACTTGCGGATGTCATCCGCTAAGCTCACCCGCTTTTCCAGCACGGCCTGGGCCAGCAGAAGGCTGGCAAACGTCTTGCTGACCGAGCCGATTTCGTAGATAGTATGCTGGGTGGGCACCTTGCCTGTACCCTTCTCCGTGGTGCCGAAATTGTAAAAGTAGGTTTGTCCGTCTTTAACAATGCCTATCGAAAGGCCCAACGCGGTAGGCTCTTTGATGAACGCCTCCCCCACCCGTTGCATTACTAAGTCAAGCTGTTTTTGGGCGTTGCTGCTTGCGGCGGGCCCCGTGGGTTGGCCAAACGCAAAGGAAGCTTCCAGCATCAACAGGCAGGTAAGCAGGATAGCGCGGTTTGCAGTCATAGAAGTCTGTATTTCCCCAGGACACTGCCGCTACCCGAAAAGGTTACAGCCCGTCATCAAGTTTTTAATTAAATAATTACTACCCTAGCATTGTGACTCCATGAGGCCGCAGCAGAAAGCCACTTAGCTATAACTCCGAAAGACGGGCAATTTCCGGCAATACTTCCCGCCAAGCATCTGTCTCGGCGTAGTGCTTTACTACACGCCCCCGCTCTTCCAGAAAACGGCTTAGGTAGCGTTTCAGCACCAATGCATCGACTAGTTTACCTAGCCAACCTAATGGAGACTCAAACTGGAAAACGTCACGCATGACGGTAACCGAATCTACAGACGTGAAATGATGCTCATGCCGCATAGACCGAAAGGCTCCCTGTTGCATTTCATCACAGAAAAAAGCCGGTGCCTCGAGCTCGGTTATTTTACTTGTCAGGCGTTGCCACACCCCGAAATGACGAGCCCGAAATGTAACAGAGTCGCCCAACCTCAGTAGGCCACTTCGAATGTCGCCTATGATTTCTTCCTGTGTCTTACTTGCAGAAACCGCGTGCAGATCAACGCTCAGCGCCAGATAGAAGCATCTTTCCTGAGGAGCGTTGATGCGTGTGAGGACCTCAATAGTTGACATGCTTACGTGTTGCTGCTTACTCATCTTGTATTATGTACCAGGCATGCTTCTCTGAAGCCTAGTGCACCTTGCTTTTCAGCCTGCTTCAAATATCTCTTAATAGGCGCGTATTTGACCGTTTGAGGCACATTAACCGAAAAGTAACCAGGCAAATGGCTGCCTTCCCAACTGCACCCGAGCTTCTCCAATGCCTGCTGTATACTACCTGCTACATCTGCTTGCATAGCTATAATATGCAGCGTTGTGTTGCCGGATTCAACCACCAAATCTTTCACAACCAGTTCTCCTTCCTCTTCTTCCACTAGCACGACATCACCTAAAGCATAACCCGTCACAAAAAACGGGATATTATCCAGCTGGTATAAGCCCTGCTCTTGATTTACTATCTGAGCCCACATACTCTCCACATAGTCCTCATCAAGAACGGTGTTGAAGAAGCGGAAAATTACTTTAACAGCTCCTGCTGTTTCTATTGGCTTCATATTCTTTGTAAATTCCTTGAAAACAAAAACACCCCGTAAGCCTATGGCCCGGGGTGTTTCCATTCATACGTATATCCCTTACATCGACTTCACGGCCGGTGCAGCCGCTGGCGCCGGCGTTACCGCGGCAGTTTTGGCGCCTTTCTTCGCGCAGCAGGAACCGCCCGCAGCTGGTTTCTCGCCGGGCGTGCAGCTGCCTTTGGTAAGGCTGGCGGTGGCTTTCTTGGACTTTTTGCCTTTGGCATCGTTGGGGCCTTCGTTGGCCGAGGCCGAACCTACAAAAGCAAACAGGGCGAGGGCGAGCAAAGCGTTTTTCATGGCAGTACTTGGGGAAAACAGGAAACAAAACCGGAAAAGCAGCGGTTGGCTATCCGCCTGCTCTAAGGTAGCAAATAACCGGCGGCCCGTTGCACGCCTCGGCCGGTAAGCCCCTGAGCGCAGCGCGTTTTCTTTGCCTATGCCCCTTCGCCGACTCGCGCACCTTACTCTGCTGGCCCTCGGGCTCCTCACGGCCCTGGCCGGGTTCTTCGTCGCTCAGCTGCGCTTCAACTACAACTTCAACGACTTCTACCCCGCCGGCGACCCGGACCTGGACTACTACCAGGCGTACTCCGGGCGCTTCGGCAACGACAACGACTACGTGCTGCTGGGCCTCGAAGCCCCGGCCGGCCAGACCGTGTTCGAGCCCCGGTTCCTGACCAAGGTCGATTCGCTGACCCGCTTTATTCAAAGCCGCCGGCACGTCACGCAGGTGTCGTCGCCCACTACGGCCAGCAACCCGGTGGTGGAAGGGCTGGGCGTGTTCAACGTGCCCTATTTGCACCCACAGGAGCCGGCGCGCCGGGCCCAGGACTCGGCGCTGGTGTACCGCACGCCGGGCCTTGTGGGCAACCTGATTTCCCGGGATGCGCGGGCCGCCACCATTCTCTTCCAGACGTCGCCCAACCTCAGCAAGCCCCCCGGCGACTCGCTGCTGGGGGCCGTGCGCACGGAGCTGGCGCGCCAGGGCATCCCGGAGAGCCAATATCACCTGGCCGGCAAGCTGGTGGCCCAGTCGGTATTTGTGGACCGGCTGCAAATGGAGCTGCTGGTGTTTATGAGCCTCTCGGTGGTGCTCGTGACGGGGCTGCTGTGGCTCACGTTCCGCACGTGGTGGGGCGTGGTGCTGCCGCTGGTGGTGGTGCTGGGCTCCATTGTGTGGGGTCTGGGCGTTATGTCGGCTTTCGGGGTGAGCATTGATCTGATGACGGCTTTGCTGCCCGTGATGCTGTTTGTGGTGGGCATGTCCGATACCATTCACATCATCACGCGCTACGTTACGGAGCTGGGCTACGGGGCCAGCAAAAAGGACTCCCTGCTGATTGCCCTCAAGGAATCGGGGTTCGGCTCGGGCCTCTCGGCGCTGACGACCAGCATCGGGTTTTTCACTTTGATGACCAGCACCATCCGGCCGATTTACAACTTCGGGCTGTTTACGGGCATTGCGGTGCTGCTCACCTTCGTGCTCAGCTTCACCTTGCTGCCGGCCATGCTCCTGCTGCTGCGCAAGCCCCAGCTGCGCATCCCGCGCGAAACCGGCCACAGCTGGGACGGGGTACTGGGCCGCCTGTTCCGGACGGTGCTGGCCCGGCGCCACTGGGTGGTGGCCATCAGCGCGCTGGTACTAGGGCTGTCGGTGGCTTCGGCCTCGCGCATCCGCATCAATTCGGCCCTGCTCGACGACCTCTCGCAGAATGACCCGGTGAAGCTGGATTTCGTGTTTTTCGAGCGACAGTTTGCCGGCGTGCGGCCCTTCGAGCTGGATTTGAAGCCCGCACCCGGCCGCAGTATCTACGACCTGGCGGTGCTACGCCAGACCGAGTTAATCGAAAACTACCTGCTGAAAACCTACGGCCTGAACTTCGTGGCCTCGCCCGTCACGATCATCAAATCGGTGCGTAAGGCCCTCAACGGCGGCCTGCTGGAAGAGTGCCGCTTGCCCGACTCCGAAGCCGAGCTGGCGCGCCTGACTCGCAAGGTGAAGCTGTTTCGCAAGAAGCCGGAGTTTCGGGCCCTGGCCTTGCCCGACGGCACCGAAGGGCGCCTGACCGGCCGCATGCCCGATGTGGGCTCCATCCGGGCCGATGCGCTGAATGCCGATTTGCGCCGGTTTCTGCGCACGTCCGTGGACAGCACCGTGCTGCAAACCCGCCTCACGGGCTCGGCCAACCTCATCGACAAAAACAACGAAACCCTCACCCGCAACATGATTACGGGCATGAGCATCGACGTGGTGATGGTGACGCTCATTGTGCTGCTGCTCTTCCGCTCGGTGCGCATGACGCTGGTGGTGCTCATCCCCAACCTGGTGCCCATCCTGATTGTGGCCGGCGTGATGGGCGCGGCTGGCGTGAGCATGAAGGTGAGCACCAGCATCATCTTCACCATTGCCTTCGGCATTGCCGTCGATGACACCATTCACTTTATCTCCAAGCTAAAACTGGTGCTGCTCCAGGAGCCCAGCTTATTTAAGGCCGTGCGCAAAACCTACCTGATGGCTGGCAAAGCCGTTATTGTTACGTCCCTGATCTTAGTGGGCGGGTTTTCCACATTGATATTTTCTTCGTTTGATGGCACGTTTTACGTGGGGCTGCTCATCGGACTCACGCTGCTGTTTGGGGTAGTAGCCGAGCTGACCTTGCTGCCGATTCTGATTCTGGCGTTCTACCGGCACCGGCCAAAGGAAATCCGCCAGCCGGTGCCGGCGTTGGGCGGGTAGACTTTAGCCCGCAGAAGCCGCGGAGGTTTTGCGCAGAGGCCGCAGAAGAACGACCTCCGCGTCCTCTGCGTACACCTCGGCGCCCTCTGCGGGCTAAATTCTTATGCTCCATCTTTGCCGCCCTATGACGAAACGCCTCCTGCCCTTCCTGCTCGCCTTTTCCTGCACAACTGCCTTCGCCCAGGACGACCCGTTGCCCCGCCTGATTCAGGAGCGCCAACAAATGGTACAGCAGTACGAGGCTGCCGCCGCCCAGCGCAACGCTTTCCTGGCCAACAAGCCCAGCAAGAAAGACCTGCAGGAAGTGGTGGACGCTCTGAAAGGCATCATCCGCAAGGACACCGAGATTGTGCGGGCCGTGCAGGCCGCTATGCTGCGTAAAACGGCCGCCGTAGTAGTCGAAAACCAGCAGGTAAAGCAGTTGGCCAACGTGGCCCAGACCGACCAGACCAGCACCCGGGAGCGATTCCACGACCTGGAAAACCAGATTGCCAACCTGCAGGAGCGGGACCGGCAGCGCGGCAAGAAGCTTCAGGAGCTGCAGTCCACTGCCGACGAAGCCACTCAGGCCCGCACCAGCCGCGAGCTGCTGGCCGCCGCCCTGGCTGCGCTATCAGCCGGGCTGTTGTTTTACGTGCTGAAGCTGCGCGGCCGCCTGAGTGCTGCCCCGGCCCGGCGGCGGAAGTAGAACGATGTTACTGATGTTGGTTAAGTAAACCGTCATGCTGAGCTTGTCGAAGCATCTCTACCGCTTCGTCTGCATCATCCAACGAAGCGGTAGAGATGCTTCGACTCCGCTCAGCATGACGTTCTTTAGACTATAGCAACGCCGCCTCTTTCCTCTTATGCTCGTCCCCGCCGCCCAGTTTCTAAGCTATGCCGAGGCGGTAGCGCTGTATCAGCTGCTGAAAAAAGCGGAAGTGGACGCGCTGGTGAAAACCTGCGGGCCGCCTTCGTTTCCGTTTGGCGACGGAATGTACTACCAGCTGCTGATTGAGGAGGCCGACGTGCCGCTGGCGCGGGACACGGTGGAAGTGTTTGAGCAGCAGCGCACCACGCCGAAAGCCCTCCGCTGCCCCCGCTGCGGAGCTGAGGGGTCGGCGCCGCTACCCCGCCCGAAATGGTGGCAGCGGCTGTACTACGCGGGCACCGTGCTGCATAAATGCCCGAGTTGCGGCGCGGTATTTCCGGTCTGAACGCCTACTTTGCCCCGGCACACCTAACCACGACATCGTTTTGACCTGGACCGAAGAACAGGCTCGTGCCCTTATTACCGACTCCGGCACCCTCAAGCGCGGCCAGGAGCTGGCCGCTCCGGCCAAGTGGAGCAACCTGGGCCAGACGGAAACCGCCGCCTGGGGCGAGTGCAAGGGCAGTGGCAGCAAGCCCTACCAAACCGGCATCGACCTCACCGCCCCGGCATTCAAATGCAGCTGCCCCAGCCGCGTGTTTCCCTGCAAGCACGGCGCGGGGCTGCTATTGCTGCTGGCCCGTCAGCCCCAGCTGCTGAGCGGCAGTACGCCCCCGAGTGGCTGCAGGAGTGGCTGGACAAGCGCCTGCAAACCCAGGAAAAGCAAGTAGCTAAAGCAGAACCAGCCGCCGCGCCAGCTACCGATTCGGGGGCTGCTGAAGCAGCCGAGGCAGCCCGCCAGAAGCGGGAAGCCCAGCGCCAGACGCGTATGCAGCGCGGGGCCCAGGAGCTGGAAACCTGGCTGGTGGACATCATGCGGGCCGGCCTCGCCGCCACCGACCAGCAAACGCGCACTTTCTGGGAAAACCAAGCCGCCCGCCTCGTGGATAATCAATTGCCCGGACTGGCCACAGTAGTGCGCGAGCTACCCACCCTGCGCCACCAGGGTGCCGACTGGCCCGCCCGGATGCTGGCCCGCCTGGGCGAGCTGTACCTGCTGGTGCGGACTTTTCTGCGCCTCCCAGAGCTATCTGAGGAAGCGCGCCAGGAAGTGCTGCAACAGGTAGGCGTGAACCTGAAAAAGGAAGACGTGCAGGCCACCCAGTCCGCCGTAGCCGACGAGTGGCGCGTACTGGCTCAGACAACGACCGAGGAAGAACGCCTGACGGTGCGCCGCTCCTGGCTGCGGGGCGCGCAAACCGGACGGTTTGCGCTGGTGGTGGAGTTTTCCTTCGGCGGCCAGCCGTTTACCACCCCCTGCTGCCCGATGGCTCCTATGCGGGGGAGCTGACGTTTTATCCCGGTTTGCTGCCGCTGCGGGCCATTCCCGGCCAGCTCACCTTTCTGGGAATTCAGCCCGGCAACCCTCTCCCCACCGGTGGCATTGGACCCGGCCAGTTGCTGGACGAATACGCCGACGCGCTGAGTCGCCTGCCCTGGCTGCGCGAGTGGCCGGCTTTGCTCAAGGGCGGTGTCCCCACTCCCGCGACTGATGGCTGGGTGCTGCGGTTTCCGTTGAATTCAACCAGCACAGAAACCCAAGCGGATTCGACTTCCTCGGAAGAGAATTTAACCGACTTTCCTCTGCTCTGCGACGACTTATCAGGTTGGGAGCTGCGCGCCATCAGCGGGGGGAGCCGCTAACGGTATTCGGGGAATGGACCGGGCAGGGCCTGCGCCCCCTGGTGGGCTGGAATACCGTGGTTGAACCTGCAAACAGTTTGGTCGATGCCTGAACCCGCTACCAACCCGGAAACCACCCTGCGGCCCGGCGCCGACTGGCAGCGGCTGCAGCGCATCGGCCTGCTCGGCACCCGCCAAAGCCCCGACGAGCTACCTGCCGTGCCCGGCTTCACCCTACCCGAAGACACGCCCGACCTCCGCGAAAAGCAAGCCCTGCTCACGGCCGGCGTGCTGAGTGCCATCCGCAAGGCCGGATACCAACCTGCCGCTACCGGGAAACCACCGGAAGCAGTAGCCGCTCCCGAAATCCAGGATGCCCTTGGCTCCAATGGGACGCAGCTGCTCCAGCAGCTCCTGGAAGGCCAATACCCCGAGCTGCTGCCGGAGTTTCTGGCGGCGCTGGCCGAAAGCCAGCGGCGGGTGCCGCACCAGCTGCTGGTGCAGCTGCTCGAATACGCCCGCACCCGTTCTGCTCTGCACCGCGTCGCGGCCGCCGTCCTGGGACAGCGGGGTGCTTGGTTGGCAACTCAAAATCTAGCTTGGCAGGCGTTGCTGGCGGCTTCGGAGCAGGCCACGGAGGAAACGGGCTGGGAAACCGGTACCATCGGGCAGCGGGCCTTGTACCTGGAAGCCTTGCGCCGCCGCGACCCGGCTCACGCCCGCGAGCTGCTGGCGGCCGTACTGCCCCAGGAGCCCGCCAAGCACCAGGCCCAGCTGCTGGCAACGCTGCAGGAAGGGCTTTCCGCCGAAGACGCTCCCCTGCTGACCCAGTACCTCACTGCCAAAAGCAAGGAGGTGCGCCAAACGGTGCTGCCGCTATTGGTGCGCCTACCCGGCAGCGCGCTAACGGAAAGGCTCTGGCAGCGGGCCGAACCGTTGGTGCGCCTGAAAAGTAACCTCCTGGGCAAAAAGCTGCTGGTAGAACTGCCCGCCACCGACTGGGATAAAACCTGGCTCACGGATGGCATCGAGCAGAAGGATAACCGCTTTCAGGGCGAAAAAGCAGCTCTGCTGGGGCAGCTTCTGGCCCTTATTCCGCCTCGCCGCTGGACTGAGCACTGGAACCTCTCCCCCACCAAAATCCTCGACCTCGCCGTCGGCACTGAATGGGACGCACTACTGCTCACGGCCTGGGCTGAGGCGACTGTGCTACACCGGGATGCCGAATGGGCTGAGGCTTTGCTGGAATGGTATTACGAGCAGCCGCGCAAGCAACTCCCCGTGCTGCCTACCGCTGGTCTGGCGCAACTTCTGCCGGCGGCCCGCCTCACCGATCTGGTGCTGCCGCTCATCAACGCCACCCCGCACTTCCATTCCGAGGTACGCTGGCTGCCGCTGCTACTGCTGATACCCGCGCCCTGGCCCGAGCGCCTCACGCGCCGTGTGGTGGAGGTGTTGCGCACAGCCCTCAGCAAGCCCGCCGAGCTGTACCGCATCCAGTACGCGGCCTCGCAACTGCTGGAACACATGGCCAGGGTGGTGCCCGCCGACCAATACAGCCTCTGCGCCGAGCCCCTGCAGCCTCTCCTGCAGGATGTGCCTTACCTCCACAACAGCCTCGCCCGCCTGCTCAACACCCTACACTTCCGCCAGCAGCTCGCCGAAGCCCTACACGAACCACCGTCACCCGGTTAGCAAGCTATACAGATGAGGATGGGTTGGAGGTGCTTCATTAATCGACAAAAAACCATCTAGCTGTTCGAAAATAGAACGTCATGCTGAGCTTGTCGAAGCATCTCTACCTCTGGCTAATCAATAACATAGTAACGAAGCGGTAGAGATGCTTCGACAAGCTCAGCATGACGGTCAACGATTTGATTCACCAGCACCTCCCTTTTTTCCTCATTTGAGAAAACACACTTTTAGCATCTAACTCTACTTTCCTCTATGTCCACTACTGCTCCTTCCAACGTCCTGCGCCCGCACGCCGAGGATGTGTACGCCGAAGAACTGGCCGCCCTGCGCGCCGCCGACCACGACCGGCCCAAGCCGCCGAACTGGCACCTTTCGCCCTGGGCCACCGTCACCTACCTGCTGGGCGGCAAGCTGGATAATGGCTTCGAGGTGGAGCCCAAGTACATCGGGCAGCGGCGGCTGATGGAAATTGCCGTGGCTACCCTGGCCACCGACCGCGCCCTGCTGCTCTTGGGCGTGCCGGGCACGGCCAAAAGCTGGGTGTCGGAGCACTTAACGGCGGCCATCAGCGGCCGGTCAGACTTGCTGGTGCAGGGCACGGCGGGCACTTCGGAAGATGCCATTCGCTACTCCTGGAACTACGCCCGTCTCATTGCCGAAGGGCCTTCCCTGAGCGCGCTGGTGCCCTCCCCCTGTTCAAAGGCATGCAGGAAGGCCGCCTCGTGCGCCTCGAAGAACTTACCCGCATTCCCTCCGATGTGCAGGATACGCTCATCACCATGCTCTCGGAAAAGGTGCTGCCCATCCCCGAGCTTTCCACCGAAGTGCAGGCCGTGAGCGGTTTCAACGTCATAGCCACGGCCAACGACCGGGACAAGGGCGTGAACGAGCTGAGCAGCGCCCTGCGCCGCCGCTTCAACACGGTGGTATTGCCGCTGCCTACCTCTCAGGAAGAGGAAGTGCGCATTGTGCAGACGCGGGTGGAAAAGCAGGGCAAAGCCCTGCAGTTGCCCGTAGAAGCCCCGGCCCTGGAGCAAATCAGCCGCCTCGTAACCATCTTCCGGGAGCTGCGCTCGGGCGTGACGGAGAACGGCAAAACCAAGCTCAAAAGCCCCAGCGGCACGCTCAGCACCGGCGAGGCCATTTCGGTGATGAACAGCGGCCTGGCTTTGGCCGCCTACTTCGGCGACGGCAGCCTGCGCGCCCACGACCTTGCCGCCGGCCTCACCGGCGCCGTGCTCAAAGACCCCGTGCAGGACCGCATCGTCTGGCTTGAATATCTAGAAACCGTGGTGAAAGAGCGGGACGGCTGGAAGGACCTGTACCGGGCGTGTCGGGAGGTGGTGGAGTAAGATTTTTCAACATGAAATGCATCATCCTATTTGCACTGCTACTACACTTGGCATCCTGCAGCGAAAAGCGTGGACAGAAACAGATATATATATCACCACAGCAGTTAAAACTCGATTCATTGTCACTTGTCGAGCTGAAAAGAAATTCGCATCTGATCATCCACGACAGTTCTTATGTATTTGACTTGCTGCTCATTGGTGACACATTGATTGCCGTAAAAGGCCACGGAGGTCTATCAATATCCACTAACGCAGGAAAACAATGGCAAACTATACACGCAGACGACAGCAGGTCTGACTACGTGGAGTTTGACAACATCACGGTTGATGCAAACAAGGTTTTATGGGGACTAAAATGCTTTGAAAGAATACACGTTGGCCCTATTGGGGCAAAACTTATGTATTCATATGACCTAGGTGTCAGCTGGGTGGAATTGGCCCTCACGGACACCCATTTCATCCCGATGTCTATATTCTCAGAACCCGGAAAACCACTGGAGCTAATTACTCATGAAGGAAACGTATTTGAACTTCAGAGTTTAGCGCAACGGAAATGGAAGTTAATAGAGCACTTGCCTGATTTGGATTATAAATACCTGAACACCCATTTTAATGAGGAGCGGCTGCTGGAAGATTACAACGACAGCAAGTACAAATTTTTGGACAATGGAGATATATTAAAAAAGGATAAGGCGAAATGGAATAGGGTAACAAGCATTTATTTTGTCGACAGAATTTCTAGTGTATGTGAATGTAACCGTAGCCTGTATATCACGGCTCGCAAGGAAGCTATTAGTCCTTCGCCATTTTATCTACTAAGAATTGATGAGGGGCAGGTAAGACACATCATAATCACTCCATATCCCGACAGCGGCATTCGCTGTGACCGTAAGGGAAAACTTTGGTTATTTAACAGTTATGGGGTATGGGAGGTGATTTGGGACACTGCCTTGAAAAAGCGACTTTGACTTGTGCGCAAAGTAGCGCCTTATGATTCACGTAAAAATTCATATGCCCACCGACCTCCGCCTTTTCGGTATTCAACAGCACAGGCCCGGCAGCGACGCCAACCTCGTTCAAACCATTCTATGACCTTCCAGCAACTCCTCTCCCACCTCGACACCCTCCTGCAGCAGCACCGCCCGGAGTATTACGAGGAGCTTAACCCACCGGCCACGGCGGCCGAACTAGCGGCGTTTGAGGCGGAAGTTGGCCTGACGCTGCCCCCGGAGCTGCGGGCGTGGTTCAGCTGGCACAACGGCCAGAGCGAGGAGTGCTTCGAAAGCTTGGTGGCCAACTACGAATGTCCCAGCCTGAGCAGCGTGGCCGAAAGCATGCGCATCAACCGGGAGCTGCTCGAAGCCGGCGACTATGCAGCCAACTGGTGGCAACCCAACTGGGTACCCTTCCTCACCAACGGCAGCGGCGACCATGTCTGCCTCGATCTGGAAGGCACGTTCACCGGCCAGCCGGGGCAGCTCATTGAGCACTGGCACGACTGGGAACCGCGCGACGTGGTGTTCCCAAACCTCACGGCCTGGCTGGCCGCTGTAGTGCAGGCCTACGAAGCAGCCCTGGCCGAAACGGGCGAGACCGAGCTGACCGATGAGCAAATTCTTGACCTGGAGCTAGAGTCGCCAGCAGGGTTTCCGCTTGCGTTTCGAGCCGGCTAAGGCTTCTGCATTCCTGTTTTCTGCCGCTCCCACGACCTTTTTTCACCCTATGTCTGCCCATTACCTCACCGATTCTATTCTGGAGATTCCCGATTTCCTTAGCCCGGCCGAATGCGGGACACTCATTGCCCGCAGTGAGGAGCTTGGGTTTACGGAAGCAGGCGTAGCGACACCCTCCGGCGCGCAAATGCTGAAGGGAATCCGCAACAACTATCGGCTGGAATACGCAGATGCCGTGCTGGCCGAAACCTTCTGGCAACGCGTGCGGGCAGCCTTACCCACCGAAGCCGATGGAGCCACGCCCGTCGGCCTCTACGAGCAATTCCGCTTCTACCGCTACGACGTGGGGGAGCGGTTCAACAAGCACAAGGATGGCAGCATCCGGGTGAGTGAGCAGGTAGCCAGCCGCTGGACGCTGCTCTTCTACCTGAACGACGACTTTTCTGGGGGAGCCACGGAATTCGAAGACCTTACCGTGGCCCCCAGCGGGGCACGGCCCTGTGTTTCCGGCATGAGTTGCGTCATAAAGGCTGTGCCATAACTCAGGGCCGAAAGTATGTGCTACGTACGGATATTTTGTACCGCACCAGTCAGGCAGGCTGATTTCCAAACACTTTATGACCTTCCAGCAACTCCTCTCCCGCCTAGATACCCTACTGCAACAGCACCGCCCAGAGTACTACGCTACCCTGGCACCGCCAGCTACCGCGACTGAATTAGATGCCCTGGAAGCAGCGTTTCAGTTGAAGCTGCCGACGGAACTGCGCCAGTGGTATGGCTGGCACAACGGGCATCTGGAGTCCAAGAGCATCTTTCAGAATCACGAGTTTATACAGGGCAACAGCTTAGCACCCTTGAGCAGCGTCGCTGAGTCGATGCGGGTGAACTGTGAGTTGCTGGCGGCCGGCGAATATTTCATGCCCAACTGGTGGCAAACCAACTGGGTACCCTTCCTCGAAAACGGCGGTGGTGACCATATCTGCCTTGATCTGGAAGGCACTTTTACCGGACAGCCGGGGCAGGTATTGGAGCAATGGCACGACATGGAGCAGCGCACGGTCCTCTTCCCCGACCTCACGGCTTGGCTCCGGGCGGTAGTGCAGGCTTACGAACAAGCCGGGGCGCAAGGGCAGTTAACGGACGAGCAGACGGAAGACCTGGAGCTTGAGTATCCCAGCGGCTTCCCCTTGGCATTTGAAGCAGGCTGATTTGAAGTAACAGCAGTAATTACGCCTCAATTTTCTCCCGTATCTTATGGTCTCTGATTCCCTTCACTTAATTGAAACCTGGCTGGCGACGCACGCCCCCCGCATCCTGCACGTGTCGCTAAACCCCGGTGCGTCCGAGGAAGCCTTGGCGGCGTTGGAAAAGGTGCTCGGCCGGCCGCTGCCGGACGATTACAAGGCCCTGTACCGCTGGCATAATGGCCTGGATGAGGAGGTCGAGAACTTCGGCAACTTCGTGTATGGCCTGAGCTTTTTGCCTCTGGAAGAAGTAGCGGCCAACTTCCATTCCCGCACGCAGCATACCGAGGCCGTTCCCTTGGAGCACACCACGGCCGAGGTGCGCGCCGACCATGTGCTGAACCCGTATTGGCTGAGTCTGGGCTTCGATGGCTCGCACGCGTGGCTGTACGTGGACCTGGACCCCACCCCGGCCGGCACCTACGGGCAGGTGATTTTCCTGGATGAAGTAGAGGAAACTGCCTTTCTGGTAGCCGATTCAGTAACCAGCCTGCTAACCGGTTTTGCGCAGGACCTGCAGCAAGGCCTGTATTCCCTTAACCCCGATGCGCTGGAGGAAGACGACAACGAGTTTTTGGCCCCGGACCCTACTATCGACCTGGTGAACTGGTACAATGCCAGCCGCTGGCAGTCAGTGCCCCGGCCCTAGCCCTGCTTTTTTAGGCCCCAGCTTGTAGGCTATTTTTCAGGAATCAGGAAATAACCTACAGACCCGGCCCGCTTTTTTGCTCATGCCCCTCGACTTCCGCCTCTGGGCTATTCACCTCACCTTTGCCACCCGTGCCTTTCGACCTGCAGCATTACCCCATTGACGAGCGGCTGATTCCCTGGGGCCTGAGCCTGGCGGAGGTGGAGCAGCGGCTGGCTCCCCGGCAGTGGTTGCCGGCGTACGGCGGCTGGCCCAACCTGCACGGAGCGTGCCGCTCGGTGCTGGGCCTGGCAGCCGTGGAGCTCAACCTGCGCGCCCCGGCCCGCCACAAGCCCGTCATGCAGGTGAGCTACGAGCTAGCCCCACCGCCCGGCTACCACGGCAAGCAACCGGTTGACGCAGCCTATTGGGTGCAGCCTCTGACCCAGCTTTTGGGCCCACCAACGAAGAATACGCCGCTTCCCGGCCAGAACCCTGTTTCCAGCAATGTAGTGCACTCGGTAATATGGCAGTGGCCCACGCTGCGCGTGTCATTGTCGGTATTCGGGGGCATCAGACGGACAGAATCGGGGCTGGCTGCTGCCGGGCTGTTTCTGGATTGGCAGGACGAGCTAACCGCTGCCCGGCCATTTTACGAGGCTGCCCAGGCCCAGGCGGCCGACCTCAACGCCCGCGCTGAGGGCATAGAGCAGCTGCAGTTGTTCGAGCTGCAACAGCCCCAGAGCGGTTTCTACATGCCCGACTACGGCTCGGCTGAGCCCCACGCGGCCCGGCAGGCTACCCAGTGGCGACAGTCGCAGCGGGCTCTGTACCGGGAGGGGCTCTGCGAAACGCCCACGCTGGTGCAAAACCGTCTGCAAAGCCAGCAGGTGGCCCTCTGGGCCGTGCCTGGTCAGGAAGCCTGGGCGGTTTCCAACTGCCAAGATACCATTGTCCTCACGCCTCCCAATTTGCCGGCCGTAGAGCTGCTTACCCTACGCCCGGCGAAAGGTGCCGGGGCCATGCTCCTGTCCATCGGTAGCCTGCACCTGCAGGACGCCTACTCTTCCCCAACGCTGACGCACCTGGCTGCTGCCCTGGAGCAGCAGGTGGGCGTGGCGGTGAGCCGGGCAGAAGATTCCGACTGTTAACTTCCAAGCCTGCTTTCCTTCCCCGATGCCCACCGACCTCCGCCTTTTCGGCATCCGCCACCACGGGCCCGGCAGCGCCGCCAGCCTGCGCCAGGCCCTCGACGAATATCAGCCCGACATCGTGCTGCTGGAGTGCCCCGCCGATGCCGAGGCAGCACTGGCGGCGGCCACGCACCCCGAGATGGTGCCGCCCGTGGCCTTGCTCGTCTACAACCCCAAGCAACACCAGCAGGCTTCGTTTCTGCCCTTCGCGGAGTTTTCGCCGGAGTGGCAGGCCATCCAGTGGTGCCACCGCCACGGCGCCCACCTGCGCTGCTTCGATTTGCCGGCGAGTATGCGCTTCGCCCAAGAGCAAGCAGCCGAAAGTCAGGAGGTGCTGCCGAGTACTGAACCTGCTGAAGCCGAACTGCCTGTTGACGCACCCACGCTCGAACCCGAGAGCGAAACAACGGTACTTCCGGAAGCAGACGCGCCCCCACTGCCCTCCCCCAAAACCGACCCCATTTCCTACCTGGCCGAGCTGGACGGCTACACGGACGGGGAGCGGTGGTGGGAGCTGCGCCTGGAGCACGCCCCTGGCCACGCCGACACCTTCGCGGTGGTACTGGACATGATGACGGCCCTGCGCGAGGAGTTGGCCCTGCCCGAAACCGAGGAAACCCTGCTCCGGGAGGCCTTCATGCGCGAAACCCTGCGCGCCACCCTGCAGCAGGGCTACCAGCGCGTGGCGGTGGTGTGCGGGGCCTGGCACGCGCCAGTGCTGCGGCCCGAGCTGCTCAAAAAAGAAGATAAAGCCCGCCTCAAGGGCCTGAAGAAAGTACCCACCGCCGCCACCTGGATTCCGTGGACCTTCGAGCGACTTTCCTACGCCTCGGGCTACGGGGCGGGCGTGTTGTCACCGGCCTGGTACGAGCTGCTCTTCACGGTACCCCGGGCCGAGGTCGTCACGCACTGGATGGTGCGCGCCGCCCGGCTGTTGCGCACCCGCGACCTCGACGCCTCGGCCGCCCACGCCATTGAGGGCGTGCGCCTGGCCGAAACCCTGGCCGTCGTACGCGGGCGGGAGTTGCCGGGCATTGAGGAGCTGCAGGAAGCCGCCGTGGCCATTCTGGGCGGGGGCTACGCCGAGACTTTGGACCTGGTACACCGTGAGCTGGTGATTGGGGAGCGGCTGGGCGCTGTGCCGCCCGAGCAGCCGGCCACGCCCCTGCAGCAGGACCTGCAGCTGCAGCAGAAAGTCACCCGCCTCAAGCCCGAAGCCACCGCCAAAACCCTCGACCTGGACTTGCGCAAGGAGCTGGACCTAAGCCGCAGCCACCTGCTGCACCGCCTGCGCCTGCTGGGCATTCCGTGGGGTGAGCCGCGCCGCGCCCAGGGTAAGGCCGGCACCTTCCACGAGCTGTGGGAACTGCAATGGCAGCCCGAATACGCCCTCAATGTGCTGGATGCGGGCCGCCTGGGCAATACCGTACTGGCCGCGGCCGCCGCCAAAGCCACCACCCGCGCCGCCGAAGCGCCCGATCTGGAAGCTGTGAGTCAGTTGCTGGAAGAAGCCCTGCAGGCAGACCTTGGCCCGGCCATCGGGGCGCTGGTAGCCCGGCTGGAAACCCTGTCGGCCGGCACCCGCGACGTGACGCACCTGCTGGCCGCTCTGCCTCCGCTGGTGAATGTGCTGCGCTACGGCAACGTGCGCCGCACTGAAACCGCCCAGGTAGCCACGGTGGTGCACCATCTGGTGCCGCGCCTGTGCATCGGGCTGCCCCAGGCCTGCACCGGCCTCGACTACGACGCGGCCCGCCAGCTGCTGCCCCGCATCGAAGGCACCCACCAGGCCATCCGGCTCCTGCAGGACGATGCCCAGGAAGCTGACTGGTACGAGGCCCTGGCCGTGGTGCTGCGTAATCCGGCTTCGTCGGGGCTGCTGGCCGGGGCGGCGGGGCGGCTCCTGTTCGATGCCCACCAACTGGCTCCGGAAGCGACGGCCACAGCCCTCGGCCTGGCCCTGGCCCCGGCTCAGCCCACCGACTACGCCACCGCCTGGATTGAGGGTTTCCTCAGCGGCAGCGGGCTGCTCTTGCTTCACCACCGGCCCCTGTTCGACCTGCTCAACGACTGGCTCGGGGAGCTGCCCGAAGACACTTTCCGCGAAATCGTGCCCCTGCTGCGCCGCGCCTTCACCGACTTCAGCCTGCCGGAGCGCCGCCAGCTGCTGGACCTTTCCCGCCAGGGCCACCAGCCGGTTGCCGTAGCCGGGGAAGAGGATTTCGATCTGGAGCGCGGCCTGCGGGTACTGCCGGGGCTGCGGGAACTGCTCGGGTTTTAAGCAGCCTATAATCTGAAGGCCACCGATGCTGAACTTCTTTAGAAACAACTCTGCTTTTCTGCCCCCTAAGCTTCTCCGGCAGCTGGAGGAACAACTCAAAAGTGTGTCCATCACGGGCCGAATGGCTTACTGCATAACCTGCCTTGAAAACATCTTTGCCAGTGAACAGCTGCACGAACCAGAGCTTGAAACGCTGCTGATGTGCTTGTGGGACTTCACCAGCAACCCTGATTTAAGTGAATGGGAAGAAAGAATCATGGATTTCCTGCCGGAAATCGTCTTGGATGGTTCCCCAAAGGAACTGGTGTGCCTGTCTGTTGAGGCTGCCAACCGACTGAAGATAATTTATCAGCAGCTTCCCCAAAGCCTGCTCCGGTGCATAGATGACATCATTGAAGTAGGACGAGGCAATTTGTATGCGGGAACTGTCGGGCGCAGTCAACAGACACTTACTCCAACAATGGCAGTGGTTCGGCACATGGTAGCCCAAGGCTATCCACTTCCCATAATTGACAACTTTCTCCGTTCCCCTTTCTCGGAGCAGGATCAGCATGGCTGGGGCAGACGTGTAGAGCGGAGCTTCTTTCAGTAAACTAAATCCCGCCCCGTACCTTCCCCACCATGACTTCAACTTATCCTTTCCTGGTTGCCGACTTAGCGGAGCGGGCCGAGCCCGGCCGCCAGGAGCGCATTTTGGTGAACCTCTCCAACATGGAGGACTACTACAACGTGTTCGAAAAGCATGGTTTCAGCGGCAGCGGCGCCAGCTGGGCCGAGCATATCGAAACCATTCTGGAGGAACATGCTCCCGCTCTGCTGGACCACGTAGAGCTGGCCGGTGAGGGTGAAATCTTCCTGGCCTTCACCGATGGCCCCGCCGCCACCGAGCAGTTCCTAGCCTTGATTCAACCCATCTTCGGCGACCTGGGCAACCTCAACAAGTACCTCAGCCAGGCCGACCCCGGCGACTTTTTCGAGTAAGCTACTACCTATGAAACCCGCTACCGACAACGCCACCCGCTGGAAGCTCGTGCTGGGCTCCGAGGCCGATGCGCAAAACCAGATTGCCTTTGATGCCGACTACAAAGGCATGGACGACGTGCTGACCTCGCTCTACGACCAATCGGAGCGCAAGGCCGGGCTGGGCGGCTCCGCGCCCCGCGTGAGCCGCTGGCTGGGCGACATCCGCACCTACTTTCCTTCGGAGGTAGTAGCCGTAATGCAGCGCGATGCTATGGACCGCCTGGGCCTGCACCAGCTGCTGATGGAGCCCGAAATTCTACGCACGGTACAGGCCGATGTGCACCTGGTGGGCACGCTGATGTCGTTGAGCCGGGTAATGCCGCAGAAGGTGAAGCACACGGCCCGCGAGGTGGTGGGCAAAGTAGTGAAGGAGCTGGAGCAGAAACTCTCGAACCCGTTGCGGCAGGCCGTGCAGGGCGCCCTGAGCCGGGCCGTGCGCAACCCCCGGCCCCGCTACCGCGAAATCGACTGGGCGGCCACCATCCGGGTGAACCTCAAGCACTACCAGCCCGAGCAGCGCACCATCATTCCCGAGCGGCTGGTAGGGTTCGGGCGGCGCGGACAGGCCCTCAAGGAAATTGTGCTGTGCGTGGACCAGAGCGGTTCCATGGCTTCGTCGGTGGTGTACGCGGGCGTGTTTGGGGCGGTGCTGGCGTCCATCAAAGCGGTGAAAACGCACATGGTGGTCTTTGATACCAGCGTGGTCAACCTCTCGGAGGATTTGCAGGATCCGGTGGATTTGCTGTTTGGCGTGCAGCTGGGCGGGGGCACCGACATCAACCTGGCCCTGGGCTACTGCCAGCAGCTTATCACCCGCCCCACCGATACCATTCTGGTGCTCATCAGCGACCTGTACGAGGGCGGCAACGAGCGGGAGATGATCAAGAAAGCCGCCGCCCTGCGCGCTGCGGGCGTGACGGTAGTGGCCCTGCTGGCGTTGGCCGACGACGGCGCGCCTTCCTTTGACCGACGCGTGGCCGAGCAGTTTGCCGCCCTCTATATACCCTCCTTCGCCTGTACGCCGGGTCAGTTTCCGGGGCTTATGGCAGCGGCTATCCAGGGGCAGAAGCTGCAGGTGTAGCTGCGCCGGGCGGGACTTTTCCCGGAGTTAGCGGTTAGAAGAAGTCGGAGCCGATTTCAATACGGTTTCGACCTATCTTCTCTTCTCAACCAACTATCCAATGAGCAACGCAACCACCACACCCGCTAAAACCTTCACGCTGGGCGACTTAACCGTTAACCGCATGGGCTACGGCGCCATGCGCATCACCGGCGACGGTATCTGGGGCCCGCCCCGGGACCACGCCGAATCCATCCGCGTGCTGCGGCGCGCCCTGGAGCTGGGCATCAACTTCATTGACACGGCCGACAGCTACGGCCCCCACGTCTCGGAGGAGCTGATTGCCGAGGCCCTGCACCCCTACGCGGCCGACCTCGTCATCGGTACCAAGGGCGGGCTGCTGCGCACCGGGCCCAACCAGTGGCCCATTGATGCCAGCCCCAAGCACCTGCGCGAAGCCCTCGAAGGCAGCTTGAAGCGCCTGAAGCTGGAACAGATTGACCTCTACCAGCTCCACCGCGTCGACCCGAACGTGCCGTTTGAGCAGACCCTGGAATTTCTGCAAAAGGCGCAGCAGGATGGTAAGATCAAGCACATCGGCCTCTCGGAGGTAACCGTGGAGCAGATCGAGCAGGCGCAGCAGTACGTGAAAGTGGTGTCGGTGCAGAACATGTACAGCGTGGACAACCGCAAGTGGGAAGCCGAACTGACGTACTGCGAGCAAAACGGCCTGGCCTTTATTCCGTGGTACCCGCTGGCCGGCGGCAACCAGGAGGCCCTGAGCAAGCTCACCGAAATCGGTCAGCGGCACCAGGCCAGCACCCAGCAGGTAGCCCTGGCCTGGCTGCTGCACCGCTCCCCCAACATCCTGCTGATTCCGGGCACCTCGAAGGTGAAGCACCTGGAAGAAAACGTGCAGGCCGCGTCCATTGAGCTTTCCGCCGAGGATATGGCCGCACTGGATAAGCTGGGCGGCAAGTAGACCTCATCCATAGTTCTGGTCGAATGTCACTCCTAGCATGTGGCACGTCAAGCCAGGGACCGGGAAGCTTGCTCGTGTGGTAAACCCAACGAAGCGGTAGAGATGCTTCGACTTCGCTCAGCATGACGGCTACTTTGGCAACATCAGCACGCAAGATTCCTCGGTCCTGGCTTGATACGCCACATGCTCGGAATGACGTTCAACGATTGTTATCACCAATCAACTGTGCAATCATATGCCCCAGCAACCCAACCTGCAACGGTTTCTTGACGCCCAGCAGCGCGACTTCTCCACGGCCCTCGCCGAAATCCGGTCGGGGCGCAAGCGCAGCCACTGGATGTGGTACATTTTCCCGCAGATTCAGGGGCTGGGCTACAGCGAAACGGCCCGCTTTTACGCCATCCAAAGCAGGCCGGAAGCCGAGGCTTATCTGCAGCATCCGGTACTCGGGTCGCGCCTGGTGGAAATCAGTGAAGCGCTGCTGACCCTGGAAAGCAACGATGCCACCCGCATCATGGGCAGCCCGGACGATGTGAAGCTCAAGTCATCGATGACGCTGTTTGCCGCGCTGGAAGGCTTCAACCCAGTTTTTCAACGGGTACTGGACAAGTTTTTCAGCGGCAGCCCGGACGCCAAAACGCTGCAGATTCTGCGGCAGAACCCATAGCGAAATGCAAAAACAACTGTCATTCCGAACGCAGTGAGGAATCTGAGTTAAACCATAGAAGGCTGCCCAGATTCCTCACTGCGTTCGGAATGACAGCTCTAGGGCTTCAGTACTGCCTCAACCCGCGCCAATTCCTCCTCGCTGAACTGCAGGTTTTCCAGGCAGCGCAGGGAGTCGGTGAGCTGCTCGGGCTTGCTGGCGCCGATAAGCACGGAAGTAATCCGGTCGTCGCGCAGAATCCAAGCCAGAGCCATCTGGGCCAGGCTCTGGCCACGCTCTTGGGCCAGGTCGTTGAGCTGACGGATTTGGGTGAGGCGCGCTTCGGTCAGCTGGTTTTCGGTGAGGAAGCCCACGCCCTTGGCCACGCGCGAATCCTCGGGGATGCCGTGCAGGTACTTGTTGGTGAGCAGGCCCTGGGCCAGCGGTGAAAACGGGATGCAGCCCACGCCTTCCTGGCCCAGCAAATCCAGCAGCCCGTCTTCCACCCACCGCTCAAACATCGAGTATTTGGGCTGGTGAATCAGGCAGGGCGTACCCAGCTCACGCAGAATCCGGATGGCCTCGGCGGCCTCGGCGGGTTGGTAGTTGCTGATGCCCACGTACAGGGCCTTGCCCTGGCGCACCACCTGGTCGAGGGCGCCCATGGTTTCTTCCAGGGGGGTGTCAGGGTCGGGGCGGTGAGAGTAGAAAATGTCCACGTAGTCCAGCTTCATCCGCTTGAGGCTCTGGTTGAGGCTCGAAACAAGGTACTTGCGGGAACCCCACTCGCCGTAGGGACCTTCCCACATGTGGTAGCCGGCCTTGGTGGAAATAATCAGCTCGTCGCGGTAGCCGCGGAAGTCTTCTTTCAGGATGCGGCCGAAGTTGGTTTCGGCGGAGCCAGGCGGCGGGCCGTAGTTGTTGGCTAGGTCGAAATGCGTAACGCCGCTGTCGAAGGCCCGGTGCAGGATGGAGCGGAAGTTCTGGAGCACGTCCACGTCGCCGAAGTTGTGCCAGAGGCCGAGGGATACGGCGGGCAGTTTCAGGCCGCTACGGCCAATGCGGCGGTAGGGCATAGCGGCGTAGCGGCCGGGGCTGGGTTGGTAGGGCATAGCAGGTAGAGTTGGTTGACTTGGGGCGGCAAGTACGCAGGAACCCGGAAATTGTCAGCGCAGCAGCCGCCGTTTTTGCGAAGGGACCAGTAGTATTACAACTAAACATCCGCTTGTCATTCCTCGGCAAGCTCGGAATGACAAGCGGATGTTACACTAATAATTCAACGTCAGCACGCGAGATTCCTCGGCAAGCTCGGAATGACGTTCTGTTTCAACAGCCCGCCTCCCCATGAGCAACCTCATTCCAACCTACCGGCTGCAGAGCTTTTCCCGCCCCGAAGAAGAGCCGGCGGAGGTATTTTTTCTAGACGAGCGGAGCCATACGTCGGGCCCACCCCTCGGCGTGCCGTACCGGGGCAACTACTACAAAATCGGGATTTGCCTGCGCGGCACGGCGGAGCTGAAGGCCAATCTGGAAACCTACCGCATCGAGCCCGGCAGCCTGATGATCATCACCCCGCACATTATCAAGCAGTGGACTTCCTTTTCGCCGGACCACGACAGTTTGTCGGTTTTTTTCACGCCCGAGTTCATCACCACCCACAACCACATTCCCATCGACAACTTCCAGTTTCTGGAAAATGCCACCCGCCACGTGCTGCCGCTGGGCCCGGCGGAAGCGGCCAGCATTACGGCCTCGTTGCGCCTGCTCCAGCAGAAATTCGAAGCACCTCACCCCTACCGCAACCAGGTTATCAAGAGCCTGATCAACAGCTTGCTCTACGAGGTAGTGGGCCTCTACGACCAGCAACACGCGGCGCGGCAAGCCAGCCAAACCCGCAGCCAGCTGCTCACCGCCGAGTTCAAGCACCTGGTAAACGCGCACAGCACCACCAAGCGCAACGTGCAGTTCTACGCCGACCAGCTGTGCATCACGCCCAAGCACCTTACCGACACCCTGAAGCAAACGACCGGTAAAACGGCCGGCGAGTGGATTGAGGAAGCCGTGATGCTGGAAGCCAAGGCCCTGCTGCAACACGGGCAGCTCAGCGTGGCCCAGGTAGCCGATCTGCTGCACTTCCCCGACCAATCAGCCTTCAGCCGGTTTTTCCGCAACAGCCTCGGCCTCTCTCCCACGGCCTACAAGCAGGCGGGGTAGGTTTTACAGGATACAGGAACGTCATGCTGAGCGCAGCCGAAGCATATCTACCGCTTCGTTGCAATGCTAATAATTAGTCAGCAGTAGAGATGCTTCGACTGCGGCTGCGCCTTCGCTCAGCATGACGTTTTTATAGCAACAACCCGTTTCTACTGACACTTGCCAGCTGCCCTTCCCGCCTTTTTGCCCAACCTTCCCGCCCTTTCGCTCTGGTAGGGGGCTTGAAGGCAGGCCACCTTTGCAGCACCTGCTTCCGGCCGGATCTGGAGTAGCTAATTCCGGCAACTACCGGCCGGCGCAGGCAGTGTTTCTCTTCCTTATTTCCCTTTTCGTATGATTCTGATAACGGGTGCTACCGGCCATATTGGGTCGGCGGTGATTGAGCGGCTGCTGCAACTAACTGCCCCGGGGCAGGTGGCCGGCCTGGTGCGCGACGAAGCCAAAGCCGCCGGCCTGAAGGCGCAAGGCGTGCACATCCGGGTGGGCGACTACAACGACCCAGCCTCCCTCGACCAGGCTATGCAGGGCGTTACCAAGGTACTGCTCGTCTCGGGCGGTGGCGACGATGATGGCCTGCAACAGCACTACAACGTAGTGGATGCCGCCCAGAAAGCCGGCGTTGGGTGCCTGGCCTACACCAGCCGGGCCCTGAAAAACCCTGATACGCTGGTCAACCAACTGATGGTGCGCCACTTCCAGACGGAGGACTATATCCAGGCCAGTGGAGTGCCCTACATTCTGTTCCGCAACATCCTGTATATGGACACGCTGCCGCAGTTTGTGGGGCCGCAAGTGTTTGAGACAGGCATCCGGCTGCCCGCCGGCCAGGGCCGCGTGTCGTTTGCCCTCCGCCGCGACATGGGCGAGGCCATTGCCAACGTGCTGGCCGACAGCCGCTGCGACAACCGCATCTTCACGTTCACCGGCGACGCAACCTACTCCTTTGCCGATGTGGCCGTGGCGCTGAGCGAGTTATCCGGCCGGCCGGTGGAATACCACGCCATCGGGCAGGAAGCCTTTGCTGTCCATCTGCAAGCCCAGGGCCTGCCCGACGGAGCCATCCAGCGCATCAATGGCTTTCTTACCGACATCAAGAACGGTCAGGAAGACACCATCAGCCCCGATTTGTCGGACTGGCTGGGACGCCCACCTACCCCACTAAAGGAAGGACTCAAAACCATATTCAAGCTGTAGAATCTATAGTTCTGAAGTACAAAAGCCCGGCAGCAGTGCCGGGTTTTTGTACTTCTGGCCAGCGGCTGAATTGACCGATAACCCCCATATTGGCTTCCGGTTCTGCTGGTCGTTTTCCGCAAAGCCTGCCCCAAACTCCTACGCCATAACATGACTTCGCAAATCCGCTCCCTTCGGCCTTTCATCGGCGCCCGTGACTATGCGGTTTCGCGCAGCTTCTACCGCGCCTTTGGCTTCACCGAAACGGTGCTGTCGCCGGCCATGTCGTATTTCGCGCGGCAGGGGGTGGGCTTTTACCTGCAGGACTACTACGTGGCAGACTGGGTTGGCAATACCATGCTATTTCTGGAGGCCGAAGATGTGGAGCAGTACTGGCAGGAGCTGGCGGCGCTGGATTTGCCGGGCCAGTTCGCGGGGGTGCGGGTGGTGCCCATCCGGCAGGAGCCCTGGGGCAAGGAAGGTTTTGTGTACGACCCTTCCGGTATCCTCTGGCACATCGGCGAGTTCACTCAAAGCGAGTAAGCCTCACTTTCTTCTCTTCAGCCTACTCTCCCATGACCGCCCAGAACATCATCCACCGCCTGCAATTGCTGCCCCACCCCGAAGGCGGCTACTACCGGGAAACTTACCGTTCGGCCCAAACTATGGAAACAGCGGAGGGCCAAACCCGCCACGTCAGCACGGCCATCTACTACCTGCTCGAAAACGAGGACAAGTCGCACTTTCACCGCATCAAGTCCGATGAGCTGTGGTTTTTCCACCAGGGGCAGGCGCTGGAAATCATTCTGCTGACGCATGGGCAACCCACCCGCATCGTACTTGGCAGCAACTTCGCAAACGGTGAATTGCCCCAGGCTGCTATTCCGGCCAATACGTGGTTTGCGGCCCACCTGCCACGCAGCACCGGCTACGCGCTGGTCAGCTGCACCGTGGCTCCCGGCTTCGATTTCGTTGACTTCGAGTTGGCGGACCGGGCGGCGCTGACACATGAGTTTCCGCAGTGGCCGGAGCTAGTGGAGCAGTTTACGTGAGTCGAGTCTACACTATCAAACTGCTGATAGGGCAAATTCCCTGCTCTATCAGCGGCTTGAGGAGTATATCTTATACTTTGAGATGATAACTGACAATGCGAGAAGAAGCAGAAAATACCTACAGTCCTTTTAACGAGAAATTCTGCGTTCATCTCGAATACCACTTGGGAGAAACGTTTGCGAATTCTAGCCGAGAAGATGTAAGAGGTTTCTGGTGCGACGGAGTTTCCTGGGAGCCATACTTTGAAAATCAGCTCAGCAAAAAGAGTGTAAACGATACCAGACGAATTATAACTACAGCCTGGCTTGGTAAAGATGGACAGGACACGTACGAAATGACTATCAGATTCGGTAAATACTCGTTAAGGAGATACGCCAAAAACTCATCTATACTTGATTGTATACCAAGCAATAAATCGATGGATTGGATTGATATTGACACGACAAATAAAAAGATTGTGGTGAAACTCCAATAGCTTTCTGTAAATCAATTATAAAGCTATTTCTCGTACTATACCGACACGCTTATTCTCATCGGCTTACAGTACAAACAAGCGGTGAGGCAAATAGTATAGTTTGAGCATTGCCTTATTGGCTTGTATTGCTGTGCTCCACTTCAGGCGCTAGCGGCCCGCTGCCGTTGCACCTCAGCCCGTACCCAGTTGACGACGGCCAGCCGTTGCGCGGGATTGAAGCGGCTGAAATACAGGCGCCGGGCCTGGTTTCTGGTCGTGAGAAAGTTCATGATTTCCTTGAGCGAAAGTTCCGCATTCTGCTGGTGTAGATACTGCGCGTGGGCGGCGCGGGTCAGTAGTAGTACCGCCTCTTCGCCCGCCTCCGCATCGTTGAGGGAACAGCTGAGCCCGTACCAATCTGCCAGCGGAATAACCTGGTGCTCGATAAGCTGGTCGGTGGCGCGGGCCGCCTCTACATAGGCCACGGCGGCCGGGCTGAACACCAGGCCGTAGCGCCGATGGTAATCCAGCCACATCTGCCGGGCCTGGCTGCCCATAATGACCAGGAAAACCAGCGCAATGAACGCCAGGACGGCATATGCAAAGGCCGCCGGCACCATCACGGCCCGGGCCACCAGAAAAAACAGACCAAGCGCGCCGCCAAAAAAAACCAGAACTACCAGCCAGCCCAGCACCTGCCGGCCAGCCAGCTCATTGCGCCAGCGGATGGTTGTGAGGCCAGTCTGGGTACTATGCTCCACCTGCGGGGGCAACTGCGGCGGGGGCAGCAAGGCCACCCCGGGCTCGGCCGCGGCTACGGCAGCTACCAGCTGGCGGAGCTGAACTTCGGCCACTTCCTGGGCATTTTCCCGCGTGAGGTACCAGCGCCCCCCATCATGGAGCTGCATCACTACGTGGTAGGTGTAGGTTTTCCAGGTATAAGTGCTGTTGGAGGAGGAGTGGGTTTCGGCATGGGTGTGTACCCGCAGATCCGCAATATCAGCGTAGGCGAGGTAGACTTCCGCTGGCTCGCCTTCCCGGCCGCGTACCCGCACTGCCCCCAGCCGTCGGTCGAATACCAGCGCCGCCAGGGCCGGGCGCTGCTTAACGTTCAGGAAAATACCCAGCAGCAGAAAGCCCAGCCCAACATACGCTAGCGTACCGGCAATCAGGGTATCGGCATCGAGGGCGCTGCCGCGCCGGGCGAACAGCAGGCCGCCGCCTATCAGCACTGCCAGCAGTCCGAAGCCACTGAATAGCCCACGCACGCAGCCCGTCTTCACAGGAACCGGCAGCAGCAGCAGCTCGTCGGTTGTTTCGGCGGCAATACGGTACGGCATGACCAGAAAAGCTGAAGGTGCGCCCTAAGCTACGGGCTTTGCGGGGTACGTTGCCAAGTAAATTATGCGCAATTTGGCAAGCGTGCCGCTGGTGCGTAAAAGGTCCCATTCTTCGATGAAGCTACTTCTGGTTTTTGCGCTGTTACTGCCCCTGCGTAGCTATGGGCAACCCGCTTCACCTCGTCAGCTGTACCAGCAAGCCTTTCGGCACATCACCTCCGACTCAATTTTTTGCCGTTTGCAGGGCGCAAGCCGCTGCGTAGCCGTCTTTGATAACGTTGTTCACATACCGCCGCTATATTTTCTGGAAGAGCTCGGCCAACAGTGGGGCTACACCAGTTCCCAGCAGAAGCGTCGGTTGGTGGATTCATTGACTGCCGTAGACAGGTCGTCGTATCACAAGCCGTATTTTTCAAAGCTGACAGCCCGCCTTACGACTGCCTCCGGCACGGAGGAAGGATGCGTGGTTGTTCTATTCTCCCGTCTGGCCAACAATATGTTACTCGCAGAAATCAGCGACAACCAGAACGGTGGGCCGGGCCTGCGCAATATTCTTTCGACGTTCGACCAGTCAATTCAATATCTGTTCGTGTTTGGCTCTGATGGTAAAGTTCAGCGGTGTTACACCAAATTCATCAATCATAACTAGCTGAATATAGATGGTATGAATACAGGACGCACGATATCTAACAAAGCTCTGCTGAAACGCTACTGGATTGAATTTTTGCCAACCACTTCAGGCTTCAAACAATGCTACGGTGTAACGGCCTGGACGCTGGATGATGCACTATCTATTCTTCGGAAGAAAGTATTTCGAGGCGCTTCTCTGCCGGATATACTTCGGTATGCTGAGAATATTGACGTCAGAACGCTTGATGCGAACCACGTATTGCCAAATATGAATTCCCCGTCTTGGCTGGGTATCTGGTACCCACAAGGATTTCAGGAAAATACATGAAGTACTATCTGCTAGTCTGCGAAGCGGCCACCGGCATTGTATTGATGCAGGACTGCACGACCCGTTTCCAAAATCATGGTGGCACAACTAAATCGCCACGTATTGAAGTAGATTCTCTTGATGCTGCGCAGCATCGAGCTACAGGCATCCTAATTATGCATCCAGGAGTAGAGGTAAGCATCTACGATGAACTGGAAAACTATATAAAGACACTTCCTGCCTAACGCCTACTGGCGGCCCGTTCCCAAATTCCTCCCGACCTTCGGCCACCTTTTCCCCGCTTTCGTTGTTATCAACGATTCGCAAAAGAACCCAACCAGTTGGCTGAACAACCTACCTATACCGACCCTTACGCCATCGAGAAAGAGCTGCGCAAGGTGCAGGCCCTCATGAAGCTCGAGCAGCAGGAGGACCTCGAACAATTCAAAATCAAGAACGCCCAGGCTACCATTGCCGAGCGCCAGAAGCGGGGCCTTACCTGGTACCCGGTCAAAATCACGAAGGAAGACATTGGCTTCGGCGGCAAGCTCGTCATTGAGCTGGAGCGCCCCTCGGGCCAGGCCGGGCTGCACCTGTTTCAGGTGGGCAAAAACGCGGCTTTGTTCGGCAACATCCCCGGCCGCTCGGGCTCCGACCGGCCCACGCTCAACGGCGTCATCACCAGCGTAAAGCGCAACAAAATCCTGCTGGCCACCACCAAGGAGGATTTGCCCGACTGGGTGGAGGAAGGCAAGCTGGGCGTGGACCTGACCTTCGACGAGGTGAGCTACCGCGAGATGGAGTATGCTCTGGGCAAAGTTATGGGTGCCTTCGACTCGCGCCTGGCCGAGCTGCGCGACGTGCTGCTGGGCGCCAAGCCGGCCCGCTACAAGCCCGAGTCGGAAGCTACCCTGTACTACCCTTCGCCCCTGAATGAAAGCCAGCTGGCCGCCGTACGCCACGTGCTGGCGGCCCAGGATGTAGCCATCATTCACGGCCCGCCCGGCACCGGCAAAACCACCACGCTGGTGCAGGCCATCCTGGAAACCATCCGGCGCGAGCGGCGGGTGCTGGTGTGCGCGCCCAGCAACACGGCCGTGGACCTGCTCACTGAAAAGCTGGCCGAGCGCGGGGTGAACGTGATTCGGATGGGCAACCCTTCACGCGTGTCGGACCTGCTGCTGGAGCACACGCTCGATGCCCAGATTATGGCGCACAAGAGCTACCCTGAGCTGAAAAGTATGCGCCAGACCGCCGAGCAGTACCGCGAGCAAGCCGGCAAGTTCAAGCGCCATTTCGGCTGGGAAGAGCGAGAGCAGCGCCGCCTGCTGAAAGAGCAGGCCCACCTCATGCTCCAGGATTCCGACAACTTGGAACGCTACATCACCGAGGATTTGCTGGAGAAGGTGCAGGTGATTACCTGCACGTTGGTGGGCGCCGGCAACCGCGCCATTCGCCACCTCACCTACGAAACCGTGTTCATTGATGAGGCGGCCCAGGCCTTGGAACCGGGCTGCTGGATTCCCATCACCAAGGCCAACCGCGTGGTGCTGGCCGGCGACCATCAGCAGCTGCCGCCCACCGTGAAGAGCGAGAAAGCGGCGGCCCAGGGCTTGCGCGAAACGCTGTTTGAGAAGTGCATCCGGCGCCAGCCCGACACGGCCCGCATGCTGGAGGTGCAGTACCGCATGCACGAGCAGATCATGGAGTTCAGCTCCCAGCAGTTCTACGAGGGCAAGCTGGTAGCCGCACCCACCGTGGCCCACGCCGACCTGCCCGCCTACGACCTGCGCTTTGCCCCGGATATGGCCGTGGAGTTTCTGGACACGGCCGGCTTCGGCTTCCAGGAGCTGGGCATCGAGGAAAGCCGCTCCATTGCTAACCCCGAAGAAGCCGACCTGCTGCTCAAGCGCCTCTCGCAGCTGCTGGAAGTCTACGACCCGGCCGACCACACCGAGGATTTGCTCACCATCGGCGTCATTGCCCCTTACCGCGCCCAGATCAACTACCTCAAGGATGCCGTGGAGGATAACGACGAGCTGGTGGGCCTGATGGAGCACCGCATGCTCAGCATCGGCACCGTCGACTCGTTTCAGGGCCAGGAGCGCGACATCATTGCCATTACCCTCACCCGCTCAAACCCCCAGGGCGAAATCGGCTTCCTCTCCGACATTCGCCGCATGAACGTGGGCATGACGCGCGCCCGCCGCAAGCTGCTCATCGTAGGCGACTCGGCTACCTTGGGCGGGCACCCGTTCTACAAGGCCTTCCTCGATTACGTGGAAAGCATCGGGGCCTACCGCACGGCCTGGGAGCTGCAGTAACGAGCACATTGCAGCCTTCCGCGCCGACGACTACGTGTTTTCCGCGCCCGTCTGCTAATAACCCTGAAAAGCCCCTTCCTCAGAAACGGGGCTTTTTTTATGTGCGTATTCAGCCCTATTACCTTCCCAAAGCATCTTGTCTGATGAATAAATACGCCATTGTCATTCACGGGGGCGCCGTCACGATGGACCCCAGCGAGCTAAGCCCCGAGGAAGAAGCCGCCCAGCGCGAAGGACTACACGAGGCCTTGCAGGCTGGCTGGGAAGTGCTGCACAGTGGTGGCACGGCCCTCGAAGCCGTGGAAGCGGCCGTGAACAGCATGGAAAACAACGAGCATTTCAATGCCGGCCGGGGCAGCAGCCTCAACAAGCAGGGCGAGGTGCAGATGGACGCCTCCATCATGGATGGCAAAACGCTTAAGGCCGGTGCGGTGGCGGGGGTGCGTTACGTCAAAAACCCCATTAGCCTGGCCCGCACCGTGATGGACAAGTGCGAGCATGTGTGCCTCTCCGGTGAAGGCGCCGACGAGTTTGCCCTCCAGCACGGCCTCGCTATCGAAGCCGTGCACTACTTCATCACGGAAAAGGCCCAGCAGGAATGGCTGGAAATCATGCAGGAAGAAGCCAAAGTCCCCCAGAAAGATACCGTGGGTGCCGTGGCCCTCGACCAGGACGGTAACCTGGCCGTGGCCACCAGCACCGGCGGCATTGAGGGCCAGTTGAAAGGCCGCGTGGGCGACAGCCCGGTAATTGGGGGCGGCTCCTACGCCAGCAACGAGGCCTGCGCCGTGTCGGCCACCGGCGACGGCGAAATTATCCTGCGCGGTGCCCTGGCCCACGAGGTGTACGCCTTGGTGAAGTACAAGGGCCTGCCCGTAGATGAAGCCTGCCGGGCCGCTATTGAGTTGCGTGACGAAGATCTGCGAGGCGACAAAGGCCTGATTGCCGTGGACCGGGAAGGCAACATTGCCCTGGAGACCAACACCAACATCATGCGCCGCGGCTACCGCGTGGGCGAGCAGGAGCCATTCGTAGCCATCTGGAGCGACGAGGAGTAAACGGAGAAGGGCTTATGCTGGAACCCTGTTGCGAAACACGCTGCTCTTGCGACCAGCGTATTTCGCAACCATTTGATAGCCTATTTAGTAACTCCAGAACAGCGGAGTTACACCGACTATTTCGGGCTATTTCCGTAACTAGCTAGTCGAAACCCAACCCTTCATTTCTATCCCCCGGGCGCCAGCGTCCACCCGCAGCATGGCTCAAATCAGCGAAAACAAAGTCGTTACTATCACCTACGACCTGAGCGTAACCGACGAGAATCAAGAGAAAGTACTGGTAGAATCGGCTGAAGCCGATGCGCCCATGGTCTTCCTGTTCGGCCAGAGCGGCCTGCCCGAGGAATTCGAGAACCAGCTCAACGGCAAGCAGGCCGGCGACACGTTTACCTTCTCCCTTTCCCCCGAGCAGGCCTATGGCGACTACGACCAGCAGGCCGTGGTAGAAATTCCGAAAAACGTCTTCGAAATTGACGGGCAGCTCGACAACGAGATGCTGCAGGTAGGCAACTTCCTGCCCATGGCCGACAACCAGGGCAACCACATGCAGGGCAAAATCGTGGAAATCGGCGACGAGGTGGTGAAGATGGACTTCAACCACCCCCTGGCCGGCATGGTCATGCACTTCGACGGCAAAGTAGCCGCCGTGCGCGACGCCACCCGCGAGGAGCTCGACCACGGCCATGTGCACGGCGAAGGCGGACACCACCATTAATAGCCCTGAGTAGCTATAAACCGAAAGCGGCGGAACCAGTGGTTCCGCCGCTTTTTTATTTGTCCTTTGGCTGGGCAATCGCCTGTTGCCGCCGCTTATGCTCCTGCTCGTAGAAGGCAAGCTCGGCTTTGTAAGGGGCCGTATTCCACTTGGGCTCAGCAGCGTCAATGCTGTTGATCATGCTCGTGACCAACGCGCTGTTGGCGCATATATTCGGCTCCTGCGGGTTTTTGTAGGCTTTGTAGGCCGCATCCAGAAAACCCTCTACCCCACTGATTTCACTGGCTGCTGCTCCCTGAAGATAGGAGGCCGGAGTGCGCTTCTGCGGAACTGACTTCTTTCTTGCCGTGGGAAGCAGGACGATGGGCCAGTTTTTTACGCATAGCAGCCGTGGTAAGGGCACTAACGCCATGCACCAGGTTAGCCTGCGCCATGCCCAGAGCCGGCAGCAGAAACAGGCCCCAGATGAGTAGGTGTTGTTTCATCAGAAACAGAAATAAGAAAGTGGTATAAAAGAAAGTGGCATAAGAAAGAATGGTAAGTCGATAAGCCGTCAGATTAAGTCCAGCGTCTCGCCAAGGACCAGCCTGTCATTTCCGAAAAGTACGACAAGCTGATACAGCCTACCAAACAAGCAGAATAGCTGCCCTTACCTGCATCAGCCTGCTGCCTTCAAAAGCCGGTTCAGAGTTGCGGAGGGCCAGGCTCAGCGGCACGGTTGAGAAGCGACGCGACGCCTGCAGGCAGGCGTTTTCAAACGCCTGCCTGCAGGCGTGGCACCCCAATAGGCGTCGTTCACCTTCCTGGAGGCGTCATTAACAGTAAAAACTTTCGTGGATTAGTATAAATAAAATAGCTTTAAACCACTACCTTATCGGCTGCTCATGAAACTATTTCTGACTCTGACCCTGGCACTTGTGGCCACCGCTACGGCCTCGCTGGCGCAAACCGGCGGCGTACGCATCGGCTCGGCCGGCCTGCCCGCAACGGCGGCAGCCCTGGATATTAACGCCACGGGCAAGGGCCTGCTGATTCCGCGCATGGACTCCACTACCCGCGCCCGGATTACCAGCCCCCCTACCGGGCTGATGGTTTTTCAGACCGACGGGCGCCAGGGGTTCTGGTACTACGCCGGCGTAGCGTGGCTCTTCATCCCCGACAAAGCCCGCAGCGGCGACAATCTGGGCAACCACCGCGCCGCCCAGACCTTCGACCTGAACAACAAAGCCCTGACCGGCTCCGCTACCGCCGCCCTGGGCGACTCCACGGCCCAGGTACAGATCCAGTCCTTGGTGCCCAACAAAAGCGTGGCCCTGATGACGCGCAGCTACTACGGGCGGCACTACACCCGCACCATGCTCTCGGGCTACGGCACGGGACCCTACGGCCAGGATATTGACTACGCCGTGTGGGGCAACGCCTACCGCGCCGAGGGCTGGGGCGGCATCTTCACGGCGGGTCGGCCCGGCCAGCCCCTGCGTTGGGTGGGCCTGGCCGGCCACCCTGGCTACGTGAATGCCAACTCAGCCATCCGTATCGTTGATGGCACCCAGGCCGCCGGCCGGGTACTGACTTCCGATGCCGTGGGCAACGGCAAGTGGATGCCGATAACGGCGGCCGGGGGCAACTTCAACCTGGGCGCCTTCCAACTGGTAGGCAATGGAGGCAGCAGCGGCATTCGCATCAGCAGCAGCGGCGTGGTGGAGCAGGCCGGCGTGGCCTCGCCCACGCTGCTGCTGCACTCCAATAGCAACGACCTAGTGACCGGCGCCGCCCTGCAGTGGCGTGAGGACAATACCAATTACGGCTGGAATCTGCGCCACAACACCGGCGGTGCCGAAGCCGGGCAGGCCGCCGACCGACTGATCCTGGAGCGCCTGAACGGTGGGGGCGCTGTGGGCGTAATGAGCTGGAACCAGAGCACGGGCAACGTGGGCATCAACACGCTAAACGCGGGCTACACGCTGGACGTGGCCGGCACCATCCGCGGCACCAACGTGTCGGCCTCCGACGTGCGCTTCAAGCAGGACGTGCGGCCGCTGGGCGGAGCACTGGCTGCCGTACGGCAGCTGCGCGGGGTGCGCTACCGCTGGAATGCCCTGGGCGTGCAGCACGGCGGCGTAGCCGGAGCCGAGCAGGTAGGTCTGCTGGCCCAGGAAGTTGAGCTTATCTTCCCCGAGTTGGTCAGCACCGATGCCCAGGGCTACAAGGCCGTGAACTACGCCCTGCTTACCCCCATTCTGCTTGAGGCCATCAAGGAGCTGGAGTCGAACCTAACGGCCCAGACCCGCCGCGCCGACCAGGCCCAGGCGGCCCAGCAAGCCGACCACACCGACCTGCAGGAGTTGAAGGCGCAAGTGCGCAAACTCCAGGAGGTGACAACTCCAACCGGGCAGGCACGTCGCTAGGCTATTCCCCCTACAGTAAAAAGCCTCGCTTGGTGGCTTATCGATCCGCAAAACCGAAGAAGCGCGCTGGCCAAGTCCAGCGCGCTTCCTGTTAATGGCCGCCCCTCCGGGGCTCTGTACTGCTAACCCAGCCACTGCACGAAAAGCAAGGCTACTCGGCCGTTATGATGTGCGTGATAGAGCAGCCAAGTTTCCGAAACGCCTCTTTGACAGGCTCCCAATCCGGGTCTCCTCCCTGGGCAAAAGCAACCACTGCTTCACCTGGCGCAAGCTGATCGACTACGAAGCCCTGCTGGGTGAGCAGGGTGCGGGCCGCTACCAGTTGCTGGTCGTTGGCCTCCGGGGATAGGTGCAGCTGGTAGCGTACGAGTTGGGTGCTATTGGCGGTTGAATCGTTATGCATGGTTGAGGTGCTGAAAGAGAAACTATACAGCCGTATACGAGGCTCAGTTGAAATATGCCGCGCCAGTGCCCACCGTTAGTCCTCGCATAGTGGCACGAATCAGTAGGTCCGCGCCGCCATTTCTTACCAATTGGTAACGCGGGCATGGCCCGGGCCGCTCGACCTTTGCCTCCTAACGCAACCCCTATGAAAGGCAAGGTATTGCTGACCGGCATTTCCGGTTTTCTCGGCTCGCACACGGCTATCCACCTCTTGGAAAACGGCTACGAAGTCACCGGCACGCTGCGGAGCCTGGACCGGGCCGAAGCCCTCAGAACCCTATTGGCGCGCCATACGCGCCAAGTAGACTACCTCCGCTTCGCCCAGGCCGAGCTGACGGACGAGCACGTGTGGCGCGACCTGACCAAAGGCATGGACTACGTGCAGCACGTGGCCTCCCCGAACCCGCGCGAGCTGCCCAAAAACGAAGACGAGCTGATTCGGCCCGCCGTCAGCGGCGTGCTGCACGTGCTGCGGGCCGCGGCCGCCAACGGGGTAAAGCGCGTGGTACTGACGTCTTCCTCCAGCGCCGTGATGTACGGACGCCCCGAAGGCCGGGAAAGCGGGGTCTACGACGAGTCGATGTGGACTGACGCCGCGAACCGGGCCGATAACACGGCCTATTACCGGAGCAAGACCCTGGCCGAAAAGGCTGCCTGGGACTTTATGGCCACCGATACCAGCGGCCTGGAGCTGAGCGCCGTGTTGCCCGGCCTGATATTGGGGCCGGTGCTGGAGGAAGACTTCGGCAACTCCGCCAACGCCGTGCTCAAGCTGCTGGACGGCAGCATGCCCGCCGTGCCGGCCATGGGCTTCGACGTCGTGGACGTGCGCTCGGTGGCCGACCTGCTGCTTCGGGCCATGGAGCAGCCCGCCGCCGCGGGCCAGCGCTTCCTGGGCACGGCGGGCTTCCTGACGCTGGCGCAGGTGGCCGCCCTGCTGCGCACCCGGTTTCCCGGCCGCCAAATTCCCCGGCGGGTGCTGCCGAATGTGCTGACCCGGGTGCTGAGTTGGTTTGACCCGGCCATCCGGCCCATCCTCGTGGACCTGGGCCGGCAAAGGCAAGGCGACAACCGAAAAGCCTGGCAGCTGTTACACTGGCAGCCGCTTGGCCCGGAGCAGGCCGTCATCGCCTGCGCCGAGAGCTTGCTGGCCCTCGGGCTGGTGAACTAAGCGCGGCCTGACCCATGGAAAATCTACGCAAGGCCTTCAGTTTTGGCGGGGTGCTGAGCCCGGCGGAAATTGCCGCCCTCACGGGCCATTTCACGCCCCGGCGGTTCCGGGCGGGCGAGCATTTCTGCGCCCCCGGCGAGGTTTCCCGCCAGATTGGCTTCGTCAGCGCCGGGGTGTGTCGCATGTATTTGGTGGGTTCCCGGCCGGGGGAGGAAGCTACGACGTGCTTTCTGCGGCCCCACCAGTTTATCATGGCCGTAGAGAGCTTCTACAGCAACCGGCCCACGTCGGCGGGCATTCAGGCCATCACCGAGTGCGAGCTGCTGCGCATCGACCGCAGCACCTGGCAGCACCTGAGCGAGGAAATCCCCAAGCTCTTCATCCTGAGCAAACTATTGACGGAGGCAGCGCTGCTTGGCAACAATAAGGACCACGACTTCCTGCATTTCGGCACCGCCAGGCAGAAATACCTGGAATTTGTCCGCCGCTACCCCGACTTGGTCTTGAGCGTGCCGCAGCACTACATTGCGTCTTACCTGCGCATCACGCCGCAGTCGCTAAGCCGCATTCGGAAAAGTGAGTAAAGCCCTGAATACCCAAAGTGCCGATACCCGCAGCAAAAAATCACCACACCAAAAGCTAGATGGATACCCCCTTCGTACTGGAACAGCTATATCAGGCCCCGATGGAAAAAGTCTGGGACGCGCTGACCCATGAAAACCGCCTGCGGGCCTGGTATTTTTCGCAGCTGAAGCGGTTTGAGCCGGTGGAGGGCTTCGTGTTTGAGTTTGCCGATGACGGCTCGGCGTATCAGAAGCAGTGGCGGGTTACGCAGGTCGTGGAAGGGGAAAAGCTGGCCCACAGCTGGCAGTATACAGGCTACCCTGGCCGCTCGGAAGTCACCTTTGAGCTGGTGGCAGAAGGCGCCGCAACCCGGCTGAGGCTTACGCACACCGGCCTGGCCAGCTTCCCTGCCGACCCCCACTTTGCCCGCAGCCGATTTGAAGCCGGCTGGCAGCACCTCCTGGGAAGCAACCTGAAGCAACATCTGGAATCGAGCCTTTAATGATTGCGCTCCTGGGCGCAGACCAACTGTTTGACAGCCCTTCTAGGCTCTGCGCTCAGGAGCACAACGGAAGACCCTAACCAATAATATCTTGCCGATGAATCCGATGTAGAAGCACGAGGTAGCGGCTGCAATGCTTATGTTACGTGAGCTGCTCAGGCGGCTTGTTTCCGCCTTTTTTACCTTCCCGCAATGAACCGATTTGACCGCGTCACGGCCCTGCTCATCCAGCTGCAGGCCAGGCGCAAAGTGAGCGGGGCCGCCCTAGCCGAGCAGTTTGGCGTGAGCTTGCGCACGGTGTATCGCGACCTGCGGACCCTGGAACAGGCCGGCGTGCCGCTTATCGGCGAGCCGGGCGTCGGCTACTCCCTGGCCGAGGGCTACCGCCTGCCGCCCGTTATGTTTACCCGCGAGGAAGCCACGGCCCTGCTCACAGCCGAAAAGCTGGCCGCCCGCCTGACTGACGCGCCCACGGCCCAGCTCAGCGCCGCGGCCATGGACAAGGTGCGCGCCGTGCTGCGCCGCCCCGACCGCGACCATCTTGACACCCTGGCGCCTCACATCCAGGTGCTCGGCCCCCAAAACCACGCCGGCTGCCCTCCGGCCTACCAGCAGCTGGTGGCGGCCATTTCGATGCACCGCGTGGTGAACCTGAGCTACCAGGCCGCCGAAAACCAGGCTCCCACTACCCGCGACATTGAGCCCCTCAGCCTGCTGCTAAGCCGGCAGTGGCACGTGGTAGCCTATTGCCGGCTGCGCCAGACCATCCGCCACTTCCGCCTGGACCGCATCCGGCATCTGGAGCTGCGAACCGAGGTTTTTGCCGCGCGCCCCGGCCTCCTGCAGCAGCACTGGGCCGCGGAAGCCGCCCGGCGGCCGCGTGAGCGGGTTGTGCTCCGTTTTCAGCCGGCCGCTCTCCTGCCCGCCCTGGTGCAGCACCTGCACGACACCAAGTACCAGTACGGCTGGGCCCACGAGCAGCGCCTGCCCGACGGGCAGCTCGAAATGACCCTGTTTATCGGGGAGCTTCCCTACCTGGCCACCTGGCTGCTGCCCTACGCCGGAGCCCTTACCATTGTAGAGCCGGCCGCCCTGGCTGCGCCGCTACGCGAGCTGGCCCAGCGGGCGCACGACTTTTTTTGCCGGCCCGACTAATTTTTTCGGACCTAAAAACATGCTGACACAGGGCTGTCAGTTGGGGCCGGGACCTTTGTTTTAGCAAGTGAGGGACACTTGCTCTTGCAAAGCCAAAACAATGGAGAAGCGCACCGTAGACCCCTGGAAGTGGGGTCAGTTCACCAATTCAGTTCAAGCCGTTGAAATCAGTCAGCCAGCCGGCACGCTCTATTGCTCCGGACAGGTAGCCCTGGATGCGGAGGGCCAGCCCAGCACAGCCGATATGCGCAGCCAGCTGCAGCAAACTTTCCAGAATCTGGAGCAGCTTATCAGCGAGGCGGGCTATGAGTGCGCGGGCATCGTACGGCTGAATGTGTACACCACCTCGGTGGCCGAGTTCTTCGCCTCGTGCGCTGATATCTATCAGGCCTGGCTGGCCAAGCACGGCATCCGGCAAGCCACAACGCTGCTGGAAGTGAAGGGGCTTTTTGCCACCCTAACGGTAGAGCTGGAAGCCACCGTGGTGAAATAAGCCTCTTAGCCGCAGGGCAGTCAAGGGTCCGGCACATTGCTGCCGGACCCTTTGGCGTTTGGCAGGATGGGCCCTAGGGCGAGCCGGCCGTAGTGCACGTAGAGCAGGAACATGGCTACCGCATCACCCCGTTGGCTTCCGACTTCGAGAGCTTTGTGCGCGGCCTGCAGCCCGAGGCGGCTTTCGCAGAATAACCCTGCGGCTGCTTACCGGCGCACTACCTGCCGGCTGACCAGCCGGCCATCCGGGAGCTGCAGGCGCAGCACGTACACTCCCGGTGCAACGGCGCGCACATCCAGCGCCTGCTGAAAGGCCCCGGCCTGACTGACAACTGACTGCTGCCGGATACAGCGGCCCAGCAGGTCCAGCAGCTCAACCCGCACCGTGCCGCGCGTGGGCAAAGTTGCCTCAATGGTCAGGGCTTCGGTGGTGGGATTGGGATAGGCGCTCCAGGCCACGGCGGAGCGGGCCGCTACCAGCGCCGTGGGCAGCAGCACCGCCGTAGTAGCCGTATTCGTGCGCACCGGATGATTGTAGTCGAAGATGATATCAGCGTGGTTTGGAATTATGGCGCCGGGAGCCAGCGTGGTGCGCGGCTGCACCCGGAACCGCACGAACCCCTGGGACCGGAGCGCATCCATACTCCGGTGGGGCAGCTGAATGCCCGGAAAGCGCACGATAAGCACGCCGCTGCTTAGCAGCCGCCAGGTGCAGTTGTGGGAGTTGGCCACCAGCTGCAGGCTGGCCACCTGCAGCTTCGTGTTGTCGAGGGTATCCGTAAGTACCACGGCAAAGGCCGTGTCGGTGCCCATATTCTGAAACCGGATGGTATAGTCCAAGGGCTGGCCGGCGGCCAGTTGCGCGGCCGTCAGTTGCTGGTAGTTCACTTCGATGTTGTTGGGGTCGAAGGAACCCGTTACGGTCTGGGTTAGGCTGGCTTTATTATCAGCCGGAGCGCTATCGGCTTCCACCAACGCCTCGGCAACGGTTGCCAGTTGGGTGCCCGGGGTCGTATTCACGGGCAGGGTGGCCGCTATATCCAGCTCCCGGCGGGCAAAAGGCGTCAGGGTCGGATAATGCCAGCTCACGGTATGGTTGCTTATGTTAGCCGCAGGTGAGCTGCTGATATCCTGCTCCTGCATTCGCCCATCAAGCGTAACCGTGGCTGTGCCGGCCGGCAGCGTGGTGGTGCCTACATTCTCGAGCGTGAGGCGGTAGCGAACTGAAAAGCCGGGCCGCGCCGCGCCGTAGGGCGTGAGCGTAACGCGCAGATCCGGCTGCTCGCTTAATGGCTGCAACCCAAACACCAGCGTATCGGCTACCTGCCCATAGGCTGAAAAATGACCGGCATAGTGCTCCGGCGCGGGCTGGCTAAGGGTGTAGTACGTTGGAATAACAGCAGGCCGGACCACCCAACTGCCGGTATCAACAAAAGCCTGAAACGCGCCGGTGCCGGGGCTTTCGGACGTAAAAAGCTGCTGACTTACCGTATCGGTCAGCGCCACAGGGCGGGGAAAGGGTCCTTCAGTTGCGTCGCGGCGGCCGTTGCCGTTCTGGTCGAGGTACACGGTCCCGGCCAGACGGTTGGCCCGCTGCGCCAGGCGCACCAGCACCGAGGCATTGCGCGAGCCGGCTACGGGCTGCCCATCCAGGTAGTTGAGCGAGTCGCTGGTGAGGACGGCGTACAGGTTCTGCTGGGCATCCAGGCCGGGAGTACCCACATTATCCAGGTTGCCAGGGCCACCAACGCCGTACAGCCAGCGCACAGCTCCTTCGGGCGTATAGCTGAGCAGGAAACCATCGTAATAGCCGCCCGTGGAAGCCGGCAGGCTGAACGGGCTTATCTCTACAGGGCCGCTGTGCTGACCAGCCAGGTACACGTTGCCGTCGATGTCCGTTTGCACGCCGCGGGTGAAGCCGCCCGTAGTTCCCTGCAGCCACTGCTCCGTGCCGTTGGGAGCGTACTTCAGCACGAAGAAGTCACTGGCCATGAGGTATAGCTCGCCAAAGGCAGTCGGACCGCCCGAGGAGTAGCCCGTCAGGTAGGTATTGCCCAAGTAATCGGTAGCGGCCCCGCTCACGTAGCTGCTGTTGCCCTGGCGCGTCCAGAGCAGCTGCCCGTCGCGGTCGAAGCGGGCCACGAAGGTATTGCGCGGCGAAAAGTTCTCCACCGGGGTGGTGTCTAGCTGGGGGCCGTTGGTGCCCAGCGTGAGCAGGTCGCTGAAGGTGCCCGCCACCACGCTGTTGCCGGCCGCATCGGCCGTGAGCTGGGCCGCAATGGCCGGCACATTGGTGCTGGTGGTCGTCGAAAACAGCTGTTTCACCCACTGGTACTTGCCCGCCGCGTTGCACTTGGCCAGGTAGGCATCGTAGTGGCCGGTAACTTTGAGGGGTTGCCCGCTCAGGGACGTTTCGTTGCGGCTGTGGCCGAGCATCAGGCAGTTGCCCTCGGCATCGGTAGCCAGCTGGGGCGCCTGAAACGACTTATCCAGCGTGAGCGGATAATCGGCCAGGTGCTGCACCCACTGCACCGTGCCCGCCGAATCCACCCGGGCCAGGAAGTAGCCCGCCTCCGCCACCGTGTGGGCGCCAAAGCGGAAGTTGTGCCAGTTGAAGCCCGAAACGTAAATGTTGCCGCGCTCATCAATGGCCATACTGGTTGCCTGATTGGTAAAGGTGCCATCGGTGCCCTGCACCACCCAGGCCACCTCCCCGTTGGGCTTGAACTTGGCCAGGCATACGTCCAGGTTCCAGGCCAGGACCTCACCCGTGCGCGGGTCGGTGCGGTTGGGCAGCGTTGTGAGGCTGGCTGAGCCAATGGCCGACGGGCCACCGATGGTTTGCCAGGTGTAGGTGTTGCCCCGCAAATCGGTGGCGCTGTTGCTCACGCCGTAGCCGGGGACCTGGGTTTTGTTGGCCAGCTGCGTCCAGACGGGCCGCTGGGCCTGCCCCGGCCGGGCACACAGGAAAAGGAAGGTGGAGAGCACCAGGAAGCGTAGCAAGTTCATACAGGCAAAAGCGTGAAGCGTGAAGAAGCCAGCGCGTAACTCGCGCCAGGAAAAATTCGGACGACTAGGAAAATGCTGCTCCGGCCGGTGCGCCACGCTTCCCTTTTCAACTCGCCAGACCAGCCCCATTCTGGAAAGGCTGCTGACCACCGAAAAAATAAATCCGTTAAAGTTTCCACCGCATGCCCAGCTGCAGCCCCGTGGCGGTGGGCTGCTGCCGGAGGCCCGTTTCGGGCTTGTACACCGACAGCACCTGCCACCGCAGGCTGGGGGCCACGCTCACGCTGAAGCGCGGGGTAAGGGCATAGTTCATGGCCAGGCTTCCGAGCAACGACACATTCAGGGTTCGGAATAGACTTTCGCGGGGCCGCACACGCTCCGTGCGGTAGGTGCGCCCGTCTTCAGTCACCAGCTGGGTGCCCCCGGTAAATAGCTGCAGCTGGGTGCCCCCGGCTATGTCGGCCCACCAGCGGCCGTTGCCGGGAGTAAGGCGGTAGCGCAGGATCAAGGGCAGCGTCACGAAGTGGTAAGTGGGCCGCAGCTTTTTGTAGGTGGTTATTTCCCGCTTATTGATCAGGGGCGTAATGGTTTGCTGGGTAGTGCGGATGCTGTCGTGCTGCACGATGGTGGTGTACACCGTATCGGGCCGCATAAAGTACACGGTATCATAGCCGATGAGCTGTCCGCTTTGGTTGAGCACTGGGGTAAGCTGCGGAATGGAGTCTTCGCGCACCGAGTACACGGTATTGGTGCTGGTAGAGACGCTCACCTGGTGCGTCACCGTAGTGTCGTAGACGATGGACACGTCGGTGCGGTGGCTGGAGAGGCGCAGCTCCGCCCCGTAGGTGTTGTAGCCCAGACCACTGGCTATGCTCCAGCGGTTGGTTAGCTGGTACTCAGCCAGAAGCGCGGCATTAAGACCCTTGCGGCCGCTTTCGTGGTTGCGGCGCTCCTGCAGCAGAGTGTCGGACGGCGCCGTTTGGAGCCGCAGGTAGTTCTGTTCCGGCGTAGCCGTCAGGCTTACGCTCCACCGGCGCGCTGGCCGCTGGCGCTGCGCGGTATCCGGGGAAGGCAGAGTGGCTGCCGCCGGCTGGCTTGGGTTGGCCAAACCGCTCAGCGCCAGCAGCAGGCTGTCGGTGTGGTGCCGCAGCCGTATGAGCTCGGTTTGCTCGGCGCGCAGCGTAGCCAGCAGTGTGGCGCGGCTGGCGTACACGGAGTCGCCCAGCTGCACCAGCACCCGCCGCTCCAACGCGACGAGCGTGCGCACTGTGCCGGGCACCGAATCACTGGGGCTGACACGCTCCGCAGCAACCTCTGGCAGTGCTGCCAATATCCGTTGCGTATCAGTTGTTGGCACCCTGCCCGAGTCCGGCACGGCGGGAACAGCCAGCAGCTTTGAGGCTATGGCACGGCCTTTTATCAGTTGCTGAGCTGAATTTGCACGGGCAAACGCATTTTTGCGCCACGCCACGGAAAGCACCGGGTGCTGCTGACTTCCAGTTGGGGCGGAACGAGCGTAAGTCCATTGCTTGCCGACTTCGGGCAAAAGGTTCGGGGCGGCCGGCGCAGGTCGGGGAGCTGGAATAGCACGCCCGGCGGCGCGGGCCGGGGCCTTGGCAACTTCAGGTTCCAGGTTTGTAGCGGGTCGGGGCAGCAGCCAGCCAAGCAGCAGCCCGACCAGCGCGGCCAGCAGCAACGGCAACGGCAACGGGCGCCGGGCGGGCGTGGGAGGTGGCGGCAAGCCGGCAATCCGCTGCTCGATACCGGCCCACACCTGGTCGTCAGGCGGCAAGTGAAAGTCGTTGAAGGTATGGCGCAGCGACTCGTCAAGACGGTCTTCGTCGGGCAGGTCAGTCATGGCGGATAAAGTTGGCTTGCCGCTGGTGCAGCACGTTGAGTTGTTTGCGGGCCCGGCTGAGCTGCGCTTTAGAAGTACTTTCCTGGATGCCCAGCAGCTCACTGATTTCGCCGTGCGTGTAGCCATCCACGGCGTAGAGCATGAGCACCAGCCGGCAGCCGTCGGGCAGCTGTTCCACTAACTTCAGGACTTCGGCCACAGTCAGGCGGTCAAGCACATCGGCATCAGGGGCAATAGGCTCTACTACCTCATCCAGCACGACCTGTTGCCGGCGCATTTTGCCGCTTTGCCAGTAGGTGATGGCGGTAGTAACTACGATGCGCCGGATCCAGCCCTCCAGGCTGCCCTGGGCCCGGAAATCATCGAGGTAAGTAAACACCTTCACGAAGGCGTCCTGCAGAATGTCTTCGGCCTCGGGCACCGTGCGCGTGTAGCGGCGCGCTACGCCCAGCATCTGGCCGGCGTAGCGGGCATACAGGGCCCGCTGCGCCGCCGGTTCGCGTCGTCGGCAGCGCAGTAGCAGGTCTTCTAAGTCAGCAGGAACCGGCATGAGGGCAGGAAAGAGAAAGCCACGCAGGGGTGGCTCCGCCCAGACAAGATACCAGCAGAAAAGGCTGCTGAGCCTACCGTTTTTTTGCCAGCTAATTTAAACGCCCCGTAGCCGGGCAAGCTGGCCGGCCGTCGGCCGGCTTTTCCTCAACTTACGCTGCCGCGGCAAGCCGCGCTGCGGACGATATTAGAAAGGGCTTACGGCCTGGCCGAGGCCTCATTCCGTATGAACCAGTCGCCGTTACCCTATTCATTCAGGACTTAACAGAACCCTTACATGGACGTTACCTCCGGGCTGAGCACCCAGCTGCACGCCAAGTTGCAGGGGCTGCTTCAAACCAAGCAGCAATTACTAATAGAGCCGGCCGAGCGCCCCACGGCCTCGCAGCTGCTCTCACACATCGGCGGCGACCCGTACTTTGAGTTGGGCGAAACCTGGCCGGTAAACCCCGAAACCGGCCAGCCCCTGGAGCTGATTTTTCAGCTGATAAACCCCGATGGCACTATGCCCTGGCCCTTTGAGGCGCAGGTGGTGCAGTTCTACCACAACTACTACAGCGGTGAGCTGCCCTACGATGACAGCGAGCCGCACGACTACCGCATAAAGCTCTACCCTCGCGCCCGGCCCGAGCAGATGCTGCAGCTGCCGCGCCCGGCTGCGCTGCCTCCCATTGCCTTCAGTTACCTGTGCACGCAGGCCGTACCTTCCCTGCCCGATGACGATGAGCTGGATATGATCAGCCCGTCCACCGAAGCGCTCTGCCGGCAGCTGCGCCCCGACGACTGGCGCAAAGCCTATAATGAGGCCGTAACGGCCCTGGCCGGCGAACCGGACCTGGGCTCCTGGGTGGGCGGCTATGCACAGTGGCTGCAAAGTGCTTCCCCCACCGGCGAGTTCTGGCTGCAGTTCGACAGCACCAACGAATTTTCCTGGGGCGACTCCGGCCTGCTCTACTTTTTTGCTGACTTCGACGACCCAACCCAGATTTCCTTCCAGCTGCAAAGCTGTTGAGGGTTGTTGGGTTTCGCCCGGATACGCGAGCTAAATTCAACCTGCTAACTAACAGCCAATTAAGCACCTGTTAACTCTACCCAGGGCCAGCGAGCTTGCTGCAAAGAACAAGCTATTTTTTCCAGCAAACGCAAAGCGGCAGCGTGCTTTCAGCAGGCGAATACATACCGGCAAGCCTGCACGCTGGACCACTACTATAGGACCTGAATGCGGGTTTTAAGCTTACTTTTTGTTCCGGATTCTGTAGCTAATGAGGCTTTAAACCAAACTCTTTAGCATATTCACTATTACTAAATTTATTAGCAATAATTGGCAACTATAAATGTATATTTGGAGTAAGCAATATGGCTGGCCATTGCCCGTCAATCGGATCAACTTAAACCTCTCACTACCTCTGCCGCACCTTGCTATGACTGACTTTGCTTATGCCTACGCCCAGGCTTCCTCCCTCACCCGCCAGGCCGAAGGCGACACGCTGCTGCTGGCCGCGTACGCCGAGAATGCGCCTGCCAGCGGAGCAGCCTGCTTTTTCCGGGGCCAGCTGCGTGACCCCTGGCTGGCGGCCCGGGGCCTCACTACGCTGGCCAAAGTAGTGGCTTCGCGCTTTGTGCCCCAGAGCGCCGCCCTGCGCGACCCTATCGTGACGGCCGGGGCAGGTCAGCTGCGCTTCGAGGCCTTCTCCTCCTGCAATGGAGTGTATGCCCGGCTGGACCTGGGGCCGGCCGCTCTCGATGGCGAGTTTGTGCACAGCGGCACCACCAACGTCGACTTCAATGAGCCCATGGTAAACGCTCTGAGCCGCATCAGCCGGACGGAGCCGGTGCGGCTGAGCGTGGGCCAGCAGGAAGTTACGCTGGAGCGCGCGGCCGGCCACGTCACCGAGCGCAAGGTGACGCTGCCGGAGCGCTGGCTCAAGGGCCTTACAGCGGCCCAGGACTACCTTGCCCGTATGGAAGAGCGGCTGACGCTTACCCGGGTGCAGGCGGCCCAGCTGCTGCAAACCCTGCCGGCCGGCGCAGCCCGCACCGACACTTTCCTCGTGGTGCGCGGGGGCCGGCCGGCTTTTTCGCCGGTAGCCGGGCCGGGCGGGGTGCGCATTGGTGGGGCCCACCGCCTGCGTCTGCTCGATGGCCTGCTGCCGCTCAGCGAAACAGTGCGCCTCTACGCCACCCCCGATGGGCAAGCCAGCGCCGTGGTGCTCACGCTAGGCAGCGGCCACGAGTTTCTACTAGCGTTGTCGGCGGAGGTGAACCGGGGCTTTTCGGGGGAAGGCGCTCAGTTGGAAACCCTGGCGGAGGAGCTGCCGGCCGAATGGCTGACCGGGGCCAACAACCTGTTTCAAAGCAACGAAACCCTCAACCCCACCCTTTTTGGGCTGACCCACGACCTGAGCCCGGCCACCGTGGCGCGGCTGTGCGCCCACCTCTCGGCCCTGGGCCTGCTGGGCTTCGACCTGCGCGACAACCAGTATTTCTACCGGCGCCTGCCGTTCAAAACAGAGCGCATCCTGAAGCTGAACCCACGCCTGAAAAATGCCCGCGCCCTGCTCGATAATGCCGACGACGTGCAGCTGGTGGGCGTGGGGCCGCAGGGGCGCACGGAGGTGCGCGTGCGGGGTACGGGCGTGTGGCACACCGTGGTGCTGAGCGGCACCGAACCGGCCCGGTGCACCTGCACGTGGTTTACCGACAACCAGGGCCAGCGGGGGCCGTGCAAGCACATTCTGGCGGCGCAGCTGCGGTTTGGGTAGGCAGGCTTGCTGTGCCTGGCCTTAGCTGCTTTTATCACTTACTTCTATATCCCTGCCTTTGCATGCCGACCGTTGCCGAAACTTTTGAGGACATCATACTGCACCAGACTGCCCGGGAGCTGGTGCCCTTCCTGCTGAGCATCGATAAAAAAGACGCTATAGCGCTGCGCCGCCCTACCCAGCAGCTCAAAAAACGCCTGGAAGAGTACCGCCAGGTGGAAGGCAAAAAGGGCAGGATAGAGTACCAGCGCCTGCTCACTACCGAGCAGCAGGCCATGCTGGCCCTCACCGGGCTGGCCACCTTTACGCGCAAGGAGGCCCTGGCCCGCAGCTTTGAGCTGCCCTGGAGCCTGCGCAACAGCCACGACAACCGCCAGCACTACGACCTGCACTGGCAGGTGCTGCGCCACTTCCGGCCCGACTGGCTGGGCGACCTGCTGGCCCGCATGACCCGTACCAACCTGTGGCAGGCCCCCGACTACGCTGAGCTGCGGGCTCTGGAGCGGGAAGGCCTCATTGCCTTCGACCCGCCTACCTTCGCCCAGCTGTTGGGCAACCGCCTTTCGCGCTACGACCGCGAAGACAAGCGCAAGCGCACCCAGCAGCAGGTAGAAGAGGTTATCCTAACTGACTTGCGGGCCGACCCCGAGCTGCTCGGCCGGGACGTGTGGCTCCTGTTCGACTACGAAACCAACGTCAATTACGACAGCACTTACATCGGCTCCTACCCCAATGGTATTTCGATTGGGTGGATAGCCTTGCTGGTCGCCCTGGCCACGACTGGCGACCTGGACCGCAGCGAGTTGCTTACGCGCAGCCTGCTGGCTTTGCGGCGCGACTTCAAAAGGCCGCTGCTGGGCTGGTTCAAGGAGTTGTTTGCCGGGCTGAAGCCAACCCTGGAAGAGCGGCTGGCCCGGCAAAACGAGCTGGTAGAGCTGCTGGCCCACCCGCTGCCGGTGGTTGTGAACTTTGCTATTGAGCAGCTGAAAGGCTTGTGGGAGAACCCCGGCTTCGACCTGGGCCCGCTGCTGCAGTACGCCGACGGCCTGATGAGCCGGCAGGACCTGAAAACCGGCCTAAAGACCCTGCTAACCTCTTTCGAGAAGCTTCTTAAAAGCCAGCCCGCGCAGGCTCCTGCCCTTACCCGCCTGGCTGCTGCCGCCCTGCCCCACGCCGATGCCGGCGTGCAGGACCGCGCCGCCCGCGTACTGGCCGCCGTACTGACGGCCAAAACTCCCCTGCTCTCCCCCGCGGAAATCCAGGAAACCACGACTACCCTATCTGCTTACGCCGACCTGCTCTCTCCCGCCGCCCGCACCCGCCTGGCCCCCTGGCTGACGGCTTCCGCGGCCCAGGAACAGGACGCCGCCGCACCCGCCGCTGACTACTCACCCCAGGCCGGCTTCGTCCCGGAGCTGACGCCTGATACGGCCCTGGCCCCGGTGGCCGATTGGCACGAGCTGCTGTTTCTGACCGGCCCGGTACTGGCGGCCGACGACCCCACAGCTGTGGACCGCTGGGTGGATGGCCTGCTGCGCCTGCGCCCCCACCTGCCGGCCGACCATGCTACCCAGCTGCGCCCCTACCAAAAGCAGGTGCTGAGCTGGCATGGGCAGGAAAGAACTCCGGCCGAGCAGGAGGCTTTGCTGCAAACCTACCACACCACCGGGCGGCCGGGCCCTTACGATTTGCTGGCGGCGCTGGTAGTTGGCCTGGCTACCGGCTTTGAGAACCCGCACGTCGCGCGCCTTGACCTGCGCAAAAGCCACTACCACGCCGCCGACCCGCTGCTGCAGTTGGAACAGCGCCGCCTGGCGGCCGCCGAAGGCCGCCTGCGCCCCGGGGCAGTGCCGCTGCCCTTGCTGAGTACCGCCACGCATGCCCCACACTGGGTGGCGCCCAGCATTCTGGTAGACAAGCTACTGACTTACCAAGAAGCCAATGAAACACCCGATGCGGCCGACCTGGCCGTGGCCCTGGCCCGGTGCGCCTGGTCGAACCCGGCTGATGCCCAGCAGGCCCGGGCCCGCCTGCCCGAGCTGCACGCCGCCGACCTGCGGGAGCTGCTCAACTGGCTGCTGGCCTCCTGCGAGGAAGAAGCTCCCGCTGTGGCCGCTACGCCCGAAACCCTATCTGCCGGCGCGGACCCTCAGACGGAGCAGGTAAAGAACTACGGCGCTAACTCCACCCGTACTACCACACCCCTCGGCCCCGTGCCAGTGCCGGTGCCCGCCCCTGCTCCGCCTCACGCCACCAAGCTGCCCTCCTGGCCAGAGGCTGATTCGGCGGCGGACCCGAGCCTTCTGGAGCGGGCCCGGGAAAAGCTCGGCAAGCTTATCCCCATAAAATCTCAGCCCGAGCAAATCCTGCCCCTGGACCTGACGGAGGCGCTGCCCTGGCTGTGGGCTGTAGCCGCGCGTACCCGCTACCCCACGGCCGAGCTGCCGGCCCTGGCAGCTCTCGGCAAGCTGCCCGGCCTGGCCCTGCCCTGGGAGCCGGGCTGGACGCTGGCAGAAATTACCCTGACCTACGTGCGCAAATGGGAAAAGGGCCAGCCTACCGTAACCGACAAGCACGTGGAATTGCTGGTGCCCGATACCCCGGCTTCCCGCCCGGCCCCACCCTTGTTCCCTTACACGGCCTACGCTGGTTTAACGCAGCGCGTCGAGCAGTCGGGGTACGTGCTGCGCTTTAGCATTTCCAGCTCCCTGGCTTTGCTGCCCAACAACCCTGAGCCCCTGCACTGGCACGTGCTGCGCACCTGCTGCCGCACGGATGAGGCCGGCTCCGAGGCCCGCGACGCCGTTCAGCTGGCTTTGAAGGGCCTGCTGGGAATAGGGCCACCGCATGCAACTGGCACCAGTTCCTTGCTGGCGGCCGGACTGCTTCACCAGGCGCCGGTGGTGCGCGCCATGGGCTTGGAAGTGCTGCTAAGCGCCACTGATACGGGGCGCCTGGTACCCGCCGACCTGGGCCGAGCCCTGGGCCGTTTGCTGGCTGCGGGCCGTGCGCCCCTGGCCCGCCTGGCTGAAGGGCTGGGGCAGGCCCGCGCCATCAGCCGGCGCACCGACGATGCCCTGCGCCAGATCCTGGAGGCTCTGCTACCGCTGCTGCCCGCGGTTCCTCTGCGCAACACGGCCAAGGTGCTTGATGCCTACGCCGATGCCCTGAGCCGGGTGCGCCGCCTGGTACCGGAAAGCGTACAGGAACGCCTGCGCGAGTGGCAGCGGGTGAGTAGCCTGAAAAAGGCGGCCGGGGCCTTGCTGCAGGAGAAAGGCAGCGCCGTAAGCCTTCATGTTGGGCACCAGCAGGCATAGTTGGCTTGCCGCAGCTTTGGTGCCATTGCCTTTCCCAATGCCTTCTGACGCCGGCCGAGCTGCTGGCACCGCCATTCAGTCATTCTTTCGGCAAAAACCTTCTTGCTTACTTACCTATGCCCATACTCACCATCCTCGATGAAACCGCCAGTGGCAGCATACTGCGCCGCCTGGAGCTGGAAATAACCCAGGAAACCCTCACCGTGCGCGAGCTGATAACCCAGCGCGTGCACGATGAGGTAACGGCCTACAATGCGCAGCAGAGCGGCACTTTCCAGGGGCTGGTGCAGCCCACCGAATCGGAGCGCACGCTCAATGGGTTCCGCCTGCGCCCCCACCAGCTCATCGATGCCGAGCAGCAGGTGTACCGCGCCCTCGAAGCCTTCCAGCAGAACCGCTTTTTTGTGCTGGTGAATGAGCGCCAAGCCGAGAGCCTGGACGAGCAGGTTTGGCTGGGCGCGGGAGCTACGGCCAGTTTTATAAAGCTCACGCCGCTGGTTGGGGGTTGAGCCTGCCAACGTGCTGATTTGTATCCCAGTCTTTAATTGCAGTTGCCTTATGCCTTCGACAAGAAAAGAAGAGTTCAACCCCGCCATTCTGGAGGACGCCAGTGCCGAAGCCGTTGAAATGAAGCCCGTGCTGCTGGCTCTGCTGCCTCAGGTCCTGGAAAAAGACTTCTACACCAAGCTCAATGATTTACCCGCGTATCAGGCCATCCGAAGCCAGGACACCGCCTATCAGAGCCGCTTGGTACTGGCCCTGGCGGCGGCCATCAACCGCGTGGGCCGGGAAGACAGCTACCGCGTCCAGTGGGGGGATGGCGGAGGTGATGACGGCCCTTATGCGCACTACTCTCAGCCTGAGTGAGGCGGATTACCTGCGGCTGTTTGCCAGCTACGGGCTCGATTTCGCAAATCCAGACAAACTGACCCTGAACTTCTACCCTTTCCCGGTGCTGCTGACGCTAAACCAAGTGGCCAAGCTAGCCAAGCGCGGGCCCCTGGGAGAGGATATGCTGGCTTTTCTGCGTCAGCTGCGCGAGTTCACGGCCGGGCAAACCGGCGACCAGCTGAAAGTACACCTCAAAACCCAGGAAATGCTGGGCCAGGCCGCCGGCGACGATAATTTGCCGGTGGTCGTATTTGCCGATGGCGACCCGCTGGGCCGCAGCCTCACCCAGTTCGTGACGGGCCTGGACCGCGCCGACCCGCGCACCGGCGCCTGGCTGAGCTTGCTGCAGCGCTGGCCAAAAGCCACGGGCGCCCAGCCCACCGCCAAGCTGCGCCAGGAAATGGATGCGGCCGTTGCCGCCGTTGGCCCCGACGAGGTACGCGAACAGGGCCGCTCCTGGCTGAAGCTGCTGACCGACACGCCGGTGACGGAAAAGCAGCACGTCGTTACGTACGACAACGGGCGGGACTACCACTACTCCTCCTGGGACTTCCTCACCGAGGCCAACGCCACCGTCGCCAAGGGCCTCGTCTGGGCGCTGCAGCCCCTGGCCGATGCGGGTATTATAGAGCAGCTGACGGTTTTGACGGCGAAGTGCTTCCGCAAGATTCCGGGCAAAGGACCGCTGGCCGCCGGGTTGGGCAATGCCTGCCTGCTGGCCTTGTCGCAGAACGGCCTGCCCGGCGTGGCGGCTTTGGCACGGGTGCGCTCCAAAATACGCCAGACCAACACCCAGGAGCTCATTGCCCGCTATATCGAGCAGGAGTCGGTGAAGCTGGGCGTGAGTCCGGCCGAGATTGAGGACATGGCCGTGCCGGACTTTGGGTTGGAAAACGGCCGGCTTTCCGAAGAGTTTGCCGACTATACCGCCACGCTCACCCTCCGCGACGGCAAGGCGGACGTGCAGTGGCACAAGGCCGATAAAGCCCTGAAAAGCGCTCCAACTGCCCTCAAAGCCACCCATGCCGACGAGCTAAAGGAGCTGAAAGCGGCTCAGACCCAGGCCCAGCAAACCTACACCACCCAGCGCGACCGGCTCGACCGCAGCTTTGTGGAGGAGCGCCGTATTCCCTGGCCCTGGTTTGAGCAGTACTATTTCCGGCATGGGCTGCTCAGTCTGCTGGCCCACCCGCTTATCTGGCGCCTGCACCGCCCCGATGGCTCAAGCCAGGATGCTATTTTCCAGGCAGACGCCTGGCAGGACGCGCAAGGCCAGCCCGTGCCCGCTCCTACCGCCGACACCTACCTGCAGCTCTGGCATCCCGTGCTGGCTCATACCGATGAGGTGCTGGCCTGGCGGCGCCTGCTGGAGGGCCGGCAGGTGCGGCAGCCGCTCAAGCAGGCCTTCCGGGAAGTGTACCTGCTTACGCCCCCCGAGGAGCGCACCCTCACCTACTCCAACCGCATGGCGGCCCACCTTCTCAAGCAGCACCAGTTCAATAGCCTCGCCAAGCTGCGCGGCTGGCGCTATAGCCTGCTGGGCGCCTACGATAAAGGCTACGACTCCGAAACGGCCCGCCTGCCCCTGCCCGCCCACAACCTCACGGCTGAGTTCTGGGTAAGCGAGGTGTACGCCGACGGGGAGTGGAACGACACGGGCATTTACAACTACGTGAGCACCGACCAGGTGCGCTTCACCCGGGAGAACGAGCCGGTGCCCTTGCCTGATGTTTCGCCCCTGGCTTTTTCGGAAGTGATGCGCGACGTAGACCTGTTTGTGGGCGTAGCCTCAGTGGGCAATGACCCGCAGTGGCGCGACAACGGCGGCCTGGCTCAGTTCCGCACGTACTGGGAAAGCTACTCGTTCGGGGATTTGAGCGAGGTAGCCAAAACCCGTAAGCTGGCCCTGGAACGGCTGGTGCCCCGACTCAAAATTGGAAAAGTAAGCGAAATCAAGGGTAACTTCCTGGAAGTGAAAGGGCACCGGCACGTCTACAAAATCCACCTGGGCTCGGGCAACATCCTTATGGCGCCCAACGACCAGTACCTGTGCATTGTGCCGGACCGCTCGGGCAAGACCCTGGGCACGACGGATGTTTTTCTGCCCTTCGAAGGCGACGCCGTGCTGTCCATTATCCTGAGCAAAGCCCTGCTGCTCATGGACGATGACAAGATTACCGACGAAACCATCCTGCGTCAGCTCTAGCCCTTCACTCCCTATAACGTGTACCAACGTGTTGCTTCTTCCGCCGAAAGCAGGTGCCTTTGGTCCAGGCAGTACGGGGCCTTAGCCAACCTATTACACGCGCTGGCAGAGGCGGTTCATATCCCTCTGCCAGCGCACGTACATACATTATCCTCACCCGGGACTCGTGTTGACGAAAGCTTTTGGAACAACAAAAAGCGTAGGTGGGATAAAGAAAGCATCGATTGGGGAAGTTTTGGCTTGCGCCGTGGCAACTGACCAATTACTTCGCACCTGAACGAAACCCCGCTATATTCATGGCAGTGCCGCAGCCTACCTTTCTCCCTGCCCCAACGGCGCCTACTGCGGGCGAACCGGCCGCAGCCGCCAAGGAGCCGGCCCAAGCGCGGGTACAAGCCATCGACGTGGTTCGGGGTATAGTCATGGTCATCATGGCCCTCGACCACATTCGCGAGTTCTGGTCGCCTATGGCCGTGCGGGCAGAGGATGTGGCGCATGCCTCCGCCGCACTGTTTCTCACGCGTTGGGTGACGCACTTCTGCGCCCCCACCTTCGTATTCCTCTCGGGCGTGAGTATCTGGCTCTCAGCCCAAAAACATAGCTCACGAGCTTACACAAGCCGTTTTCTGCTTTCGCGCGGGCTGTGGCTGATCCTGGTGGAAGTGGTGCTTATCAGCTTTGTGCTGCAGTGGCAGTATAATTTGGTACTGCTGGAGGTCATCTGGGCCATTGGCGGGAGCATGGTACTGCTAGCTGCTCTGCTTTGGCTGCCGCGCGCCGTGCTGGCCGTGCTGGCGGTGGTCATCATGGCCGGGCACGATGCCCTGCCGGTTATCCAACCCATTACGGCGGCCAACGCGGGCTGGGCGCTGCTCCACAACCCGCCCTTTGTGCTGCCTGTTGGGGGGCTGCCCCCACTACTGGTTGCGTATTCGGTGGGTCCGTGGCTGGGCGTGCTGCTGGCTGGCTACGTGCTTGGGCCCTGGTTTGCGCTACCGCTGCCCGTGCGTAATCGGCGCCTGCGCCAATTGGGCGTGTTGGCGCTGGGGCTGTTTGGGGTCTTGCGGGCCACCAACTGGTACGGCGACCCTGCGCCCTGGAGTGCTCAGCCACGGGGTGTGGGCTACAGCGTCCTATCCTTTCTGAATGTAACGAAATACCCGCCTTCCCTGCTGTTTGTATGCCTTACTCTGGGCGTGGCACTGCTGCTGCTGAGCGTAACGGAGCAGGCGACGAGCCGGCCGGCCCGGTGGGTTCGCACCTTCGGGCAGGTACCTCTCTTCTACTTCATTGGTCACCTAGCGCTGGTCAGCGGCGCAGCCCTGGGCTGGACCCGACTGGCTTTTGGCCAGCCGGTCAATTTCTCCTTTGCCGCCGTCAACCAATGGCCCGCTGCCTACCAGCCCAGCCTGTGGCGGGCCTACGGAGTGTGGGTGCTGGTGGTGCTGGTGTTGTATTGGCCCTGCCGCTGGTACGGGGCGTATAAGCGCCGCCACACGTATTGGTGGCTGTCGTACCTGTAACAATAATTGCGGTGTGAGCTGCGGGCCGCGTTTGCCTACTACCGGTCAGCAGCCGTTGGGTATAGCATACATTCAGCGTGATGAACATTTTGCAATCTGTGTTTCAGATTACCGGTATTCCGTTTCGCCCGTGGGTATTTGGGGGACTGGGGCCGCGTTCTGGAGCAGCTTTACCCTGCCGGGCTGCCTGCAAACCTCGGCCTACTGGTCGCTGCCGGATTTCAGGCGTATCACCCGCTTCTGCATCGTGGGCCTGAACCACATCGTCGAACTGGAAACCTATTTCAACGGTGAAACCCTCAAATGGCCCCGCGACTACCGCGCTAACCTGGCCTCCTTTCGCGGCCGGCAGTAATTCCTCTGTTCCTTCTTTCCGCCTGAAATTGAAAGCTTCTACGCTGCTTTTGCCGGTTCTGCTCCTGGTTTGCCTGGTTGCCTGCTTGCCGGCCAGCGCCCAGGACCGCCCCATGCCCCTGGTGATGGGGCAAACCTTCACAATGGCCTCGGCTGCGCTGGGGGAAACCCGCCGCATCAACGTGTACCTGCCGCCCGCCTACACCGACTCGGCCGCTGCTGCCGGGCTGCCGGTTCTGTATATGCCCGATGGGGGGGATGGGCGAAGACTTTCTGCACGTGGCCGGGCTCGTGCAAGTGCTGAACGGCAACGGCACCATGCGTCCTTTTATCCTGGTTGGCATCGAAAATACCCAGCGCCGACGTGACCTCACCGGTCCCACTACCGATCCGGAAGACCAGAAGATTGCGCCCAAGGTCGGGGGCTCGGCGGCTTACCGCACATTTTTGCGCACGGAGCTGATGCCCCTTATTCGCCAACGCTACCGCACCAGTGCCGAGTCGGCCTTGGTGGGTGAGTCGCTGGCCGGCTTGTTTGTGGTGGAAACCCTGCTGCTGGAACCCGCGCTGTTTGACACCTATTTGGCCTTCGACCCGAGTGTGTGGTGGAACAAAGGCCAGTTAGCAGGCCAGGCGGAGAACCTGCTGCGCACCTATACCGGTCCGGCCAAAACGCTGTACATAGCCTCGAGCCGCGACAATGAAAAAATACCTGAGTCCCGCCGCTTGGCATCCGTGCTGCGCGGCGCCCCCAAAGGCCGACTCGTCTGGTATTATCAGCCGATGGTGCAGGAGACGCACGCCACTATCTATCACCCTGCCGCACTTCAGGCATTTCGGCTGGTGTTCAAGCCCAAGCCCGCCGGCAAATAAATCAGGGGTTTGCATTAGCGCAATGACGTGATTGAAGCAAGGCCTTTGGCCGCATAGCCGCCCCTGCTTATCTGGCCTCACTGCTCAAGCTTGACTGCGGTGACATTATCATCCAAACTTAAATCGATGAGCAAAAGGTAAGGGTCGATGCCGGCGCGGGCAGGTTTGCGGGGCACGGTTACCCGGATAATCTGCCGGCCGGAGCGGATGCGGTGCTGCTGCCGGTAGAGTGGCTGCCCGTAGTCTTCACCTTTGCCGCGGGGCGCAATGACGCCCACTTCCACCCAGTCGTTCATTGGCCGCTGCTGCTCGGTGCCGGTGCTGTCGACCACTACCTTGCGGGCCTGCACCTGCAGCGTCACCTGCCAGGTGCCGGCGGCGGTCTGCCGCGTGGTGGCCTGCTCGGTTTTCAATTTCCAGTAGGTGTTGGTTTCAAACAGGTCGCGCAGCAGGCAGTGCAGCGAATCGGGCGTGGCAGCCCGTAGCTCCCGGTACAGGTCGAGGGTAGTAGCTAGCGGGGCCGCTTCCGCCTCGTGCCGGGCAATCATTTGCCGGATGGCCACATTCACCTTGTCTTGGCCGATGTACCTGCCCAAGGCGTACAGCGCGAGCGGACCCTTACGGTAGCCCAGAAACGCATTGTCGGAGCGTAGCAGCGGGGCCATGGCGCGGGAGCGGGGCACTTCGTAAGACTGGCGCAGAAAGCTCAGGTAGCGACGCAGGTGCCCGTAGCCGTAGGCGTTTTCCAGCACCTGCATGCCGGAGTACACCGCCAAGCCTTCAGACATCACCTGCACGCCTTCCACGGAGGCATAGGCGCCCCCGAACTGGTGCGCCATTTCGTGGGCCAGCACGTAGTAGGGCAAATCAAACCCGCGGGGGCCGTCATCGGGGCGCATCAGGGCAAACTGCTCGCCGTAGTCGATGGTGCTGGCCTCCGCATTCAGCTCGCCCTCGTTGCCGGCCCGCTCCACCACCGTTAGGTGCCCGTAGGGGTAGCGGCCAAACTGCGCGGTGTAATAGTCAAGGGAGGCTCGGATACTGCGTAGCGTCCGGTCAACGTTGGCCGCGTGCCCCGGGAAGTAGTACAGGCTGATGGAAACCGCTTGACCGGCCGCCGGGTACGTCCAACGGGTTTGGCGCACGGCGTAGGGCGCGGAGAAAAACGCCGCCTGGTTCTGAATCGGCGCATCCGTCACGTAGTGAAAGTAGCGGCGCCCCTGAGCGGTCCAGGTCCGGCGCAGCCTCCCCGGTGCCACGGCCACCTGGTCGGGGTCCGTGCCCACCACGGCTTCAAACCGCATCCAGTCGCCGCGCGTCGACTTCTGGCGGGCGGCCACATCGTAGAGCGAGGGTATGTCGGGGCGCGGGCGCAGGCCGTACTGTCGGCGCGGGCCGGCGTCGCGCAGCTCACGCATCGTCTGGTAGCCGATGCCGGGCAGCGCATCCTGGTACATCAGGTAAGTGCCACTAGGCTCTACCAGGGCATTGACGCCGTCGTGGCGGAAGCCCCGCGGCCGGGCCTGCACCCGGAAGGTGAGCTGCAGGGAGTCGCCGGGCTGCAGGGGCCGGCTCAGCTTGTAAATGAGGTGGTTCAGCTCCTTATCCGCCAGCACCTGGGTGGCCGGGCGGCCAAAGGATACAACGCTGGTTTCTACGCCTTGAGCGGGCGCCAGGTGAATGGAATCGAGCGGCCCGGCGCTGCGGTTTACCAGCTGGTACGTGCCCCGTATGGTCACGGCCTGCTGCCTGGGATACAGCGCCACCTGCAGCCGGGTGCTGGTCAGGGCCGGCTGCGGCATGCGGGCGTACCGGGCGTAGCGCCGCTCGTACTCGGCGCGCTGCCGGGTGCGGTCGGCAGCGGTAGTGTAGCGGTTTAGGACGTTGGTATTGTAGAAAATAAACCCGCCCAGAATCAGCACCATACCGGCGGCTACTGCGGCCGCTACGGCCGTGGAGCGGGTGAAGCGCCGGCGCGCCAGCGCGGCCCGTAAGTTCAAGCTTGGCTGCTTGCCCCGGGGCCAGAACAAGGTAGCCGCCACCGCCAGCAGCAGTGCCCAGGCAGCCCAGTAGGCCTTAAACCACAGCCAGGGTCCGAGCGAGGCGCCATAGCCCCGGATATCGGTGTACGACCACTCGGGCGCGGCCCCAAATACCAGCAGATGGTGGGGAATACCGAGCCGGGAGGCAAAGCCCATAAAGCCCAACGCGAGCAGCAGCACCAGATGCCCCACGTATTTCTGGTTTACCAGCGCGTGCACCGCCAGGGCCAGCAGAGCAAAGAGCAGGTACTCTACCAACTGCAGCCCGAAAAGCGCCTGCACATAGAGCCCGATTTCGAAGCGGTGATACCCGAGGATGGTTTGCAGCAGCAGGCCGCCTAGCAGCAGGATGCCCATCCACACCACCACCAGCAGCCCGAGCCCCAAAAACTTCCCCGTGAAAAGAGCCCACTCCGGTACTGGGGCCGCGTCGACAATTTCGCTCAGGCCCGCTTCCCGCTCCCGCCACACCAGCTCCCCGGCAAAGTACATGAGCAGCAGCGGCATGATAATCCAGGGCGTTTTGACGTCGCCCAGGGGCGTAGTCAGAAAATCGACGACTTGCTGGGTGGTGGGCAACAGCGGAATGGTGTTCTGCTGCATAAACTCCGACCCCAGCAATGCTGCGCCCAGCGCTATAAGGGTGACGAGCGTGAGCCCGACGCGGCTCCGGGCCAGCGTCCCAAAAGACGACCACGCTACGACCAGCGCTTGGTGCCTATGCGTAGCGAAGTCGAAGGAGCTCGGCTCCGACACCAACGTAGCCGGGCTGCGGACCGCTGCCACCGGTTGGGATGGAGGCTGGGGCTTGGGCCGGCGCCAGAAGCGGCGGGCCGGGCTGCTGACAGGGTGTCCAACTTGAAACCGGAAGTACGTGAAAGCCAGCAAACCCAGGGCTACGCCCAGCCAGATCAGGCGGTTCCAGAGCAGCAGGCCGGTCGGCACGAACAGGCGGGTGTTCTGCTCCGCCGGGGTCCAGGTTTCCAGCTCACTGCTGAGCACGCTGCCGAAGCCCGCCAGGTCCAGCAGCTTGGTCAGGCCCCACCAGCCCACGAAATGGGCCATGATCATCACGATGAAATGGGAGGTGATGAACAGCAAAACGCTGCCGAGGTAGCTGGTGATGGGCCGGCGCGTGAGGGCTGCCACCGTAAACTGCACGGCCGTGCCCGCCAGGGCCAGGGGCAAGCTCAGAAAGGCGTAGGCCGTGAGGTAGGCATCCGGCCGAAACGGACCCAGCAGCACGCCTTCCCGGCTTCCCGGTGTATGAAAACCAATCAGCAGCCCCACCTGCACTGCCAGCAGCAGCAGGGAATTGAGCGCCAGGGCTGCCAGAAACCGGCCGCCCAGGTAGCTGGCCTTGCTGACGGGGGCCGTGTACAGGAGCGGGTGCATGCGCGTCTGCACGTCGCGCGCCGCCGCGTCGCCGCTGATAGCCCCGGCCATCAGCAGCCAGAGCACCCCGGCGCCTACCGTGAAAAAGGCAATGGAGGACGGAGCGTTGTGGTAGGTGCCATCGGCGGGGGTGCTGGTTTTGGTCAGCACCACGGGCAGCAGCAGCAGAACGGCCAGAAACAGCCAGGTGGAAGCATGCCTTAGCTGATAGCGAAACTCGTAGCGAAAGATCTTGCCGAGCTTCATGGCTACGCTGGCTGGCTGGGTTGCGCCGCAGCCTGCCCGAAGTGCCCGGCCATGGTGCTGAAATAAACGTCTTCCAGATCGGCCTGCACCAACTCAAATCCGGGGCCGGGAGCTTCCGGACTGTAGACGTGCACCAGAGTGCGGCCGCTGAGCAGTTTGGTGGAGATAACGCGGTGCTCCTGCTCCAGCCGGGGCAGCTCGCTTTTTTCCACCATCCGGCGCCAGATTCGGCCGTTGAGGGCAGCCACGGCTTCCAGCGGCTGAGCTTCGAGCAGAATCCGGCCTTGGTGGATAATGGCCATGTGGGTGCACAGCTCCGCCACATCGGCCACGATGTGGGTAGAGAGGATGACCACGCTGTTCTCGCCCAGCTCGCTCAAGAGGTTCAGAAAGCGCACCCGCTCGGCCGGGTCCAGGCCCGCCGTGGGCTCGTCCACAATCAGCAGCCGGGGGTTGCCCAGCAACGCCACGGCCACGCCAAAGCGCTGCTTCATGCCCCCGGAAAAGCCGCCCAGCTGCTGCCGGCGCACGTCCCAGAGGTTGGTTTGCCGCAGCAGGGCCTCGGTGGTTTCGCGGCGCAGGGCCCGGTTGGTAATACCTTTGAGTACGGCGAAGTAGTCGAGCAGGTCCTCGGCACGGGCTTTCGGATACACCCCAAACTCCTGCGGCAGGTAGCCCAGGGTCTGGCGCACCTCATTTTTCTGGCGCAGTACATCAACAGAACCCAAGTGCACACTACCTTCATCAGGCTCCTGCAGCGTGGCCAGAATACGCATGAGCGTGGATTTGCCCGCCCCGTTTGGGCCCAGCAAGCCGTACATACCGGCCGGAACGCTCAGGCTGATGTTCTGTAGTGCCTGCACGCCGTTGGCGTAGCTCTTGGAAACCTGGCGAATCTGTAATTCCATGAGAGCTAAATAAAAAGTGAAAAGCCGGTGAGCTGCTGCACAAGAACACCGGGCCAAGCTAGGGAATGGGCAAGCCTATCTTGGAGCAAGTCAGGAGGCCTCCAGTCCGATTAGACCCTATTCCCCCTCACAGCCCTAATCTTATCACCAGGCCCTGCAAGGATACCTGTGGGGACTATGAGGGAGGATAACCGTGGGCCAGCCCGATAAAAAGAACTTTGTACTGCAAAGTAACAAGTTGTTTGTTTGCCCTGCAATACCAGGGACCGGGATTTGGTCGATATTTTTAGCTTGCGTTTTCCAGTGCGTCTCCAGGCCTTCCCCAATGAGGCCGGGCAGTTGACTTCCTCCCCTGCTTTAGCGGCGGTGCTTTCCACGGCCGGCCTCATCATCAGCCCAATTATGGCCGTGTAGCAGGCCACTAGAAATGCCGCCCGCACCGTCGCCGAAGGGTTGCGCCAGGAAACCGGGGCCGTGCTTCCTGGCGCACCCCTTGCCGGCTCTATGCGCCGTCCGGGCCAAGGAAAGCTCTTTCTATCCTGCCGGGCACTATCGACCCGCACATTCACGCCAAGGACGGCCGGTTATTCCGCTACGTTGAATGGGATGCCCGTCAGCTCTTCGGTTAGTGCCCACAGCCGGTGGGCGGCAGCGGCATCAACGGAATAGGGCTTTACCACGGCCGACATTCCCGCCTCCAGCGCCAGGGAAGCAATATCCGCATCCTCGCAATACACGCCGCCGATGTGGTTTAACAACGGACTCGTCGCGCACCAAATGGTAGCAGCCGCACCCTGCGGAATGGTTTTCAGCGAGGCAATTACTTCCGGCACCACCTGGCCCTGAGCATCGTAGAAGCCAAACTGCTGCAGTATTTCCAGCGGCGCCTCCCGGGTTAGCTCCGTGCCCCAGATATTGCCGGGGTGCACCGCGTACGCCCGGACGCCAAACGCCCGGGCCCGCTTATCCAGCTCCAGCGTAAAGAGGTTGAGCGCGGTTTTGGAGTGGCCGTACGCCTGCAGCGTTTCGTATTCGCGGTGCGCAAAATTCGGGTCATCAAAGTCGAAGGGCGCAAACTGGTGCCCCTGCGAGGACACATTGATGACCCGGGCCCCCGGCGCTTGCCGGAGCGCGTCCCATAGCCGGGCAGTGAGCTGAAATGGCGCCAGGTAGTTGGTAGCCAGCTGCGACTCAATTCCCCTACTGTTGCGGCGTAGCGGCACGAACATGATGCCGGCGTTATGAATGAGCAGATGCAGCGGGCGCCCCGAAGCCAGAAACGCGGCCGCAAAGGCATCGATGGAGTCCGGTTCCATCAAGTCCAGCTCAGCCAGCTCCACATGGGCTACGCCGGCCAGATTTTCCCGGGCCTTGTCCAGGCTGCGGGCGGGCACGATGACGGTGGCCCCCGCGGCCGCCAGGGTTTTGGTGGTTTCCAGCCCGATGCCGGTGTAGCCGCCCGTGACGATGGCCACTTTGCCGGCCAGGCTTATTCCCTTTATTACCTCGCGGGCCGTGGAGGCCGCCGTGAATCCCGAGCCAAGGGGCGCCTGCAGGGCGCCATTATCATTCGTCTGTTCCATGGTGGTAGTGAATAGTTTGATGCTGAGGGTGTTTTACAATCCGTAAATGCCGCCGGAGACGGATATTTTCTCCCCGGTAATCCAGGCGGCCTCGTCCGAGGCCAGGAACACGGCCACGCGCGCAATATCCTCGGGCTGGCCCGTGCGGCCCAGGGGCGTAGTCGCCACCAGCCGGGTTTCTGCCTCGCTGCCGATAAAGCCGCCGCTGCGCGCCCCTTCTGTGTCCACGATGCCCGGCAGGATCGAGTTAATGCGGATGTTGCGGCCGCTGAATTCCTTCGACAGCGCCGTAGTCAGGGCATCCAGCGCCGCTTTGGTAGCCGAATACACCGACCCCGTGGACAGCGGGGTTCGGCCAGCCTCGGAGCTGATGTTGAGAATGTTGCCGCCGCCCGCGCCGAACAGGGGCAGCGCGCCCTGGATGGCGAGTATAGAACCCAGCACGTTGATATTGAACTGCTGGTGGAACGACGCTTCCGACACCTGCTCAATCGGGGCGTACTGGTAAATGCCCGCGTTGTTGACCAGGATATCCAGGGTGCCGAAAGCGGCCTGTGTTTCGGTAAACAGCCGGCGCACGTCGGCTGCGCTCGACACGTCGGACTGAACGGCAATGGCCTGGCCGCCGCCGGCAGTAATAGCCTGCACCACGCGGCCGGCCCCGTCTTTGTCGGAGGCGTAGTTGATGACCACGCGGGCGCCTTCGGCGGCGAAATACGTTGCTATGGCGGCCCCTATGCCTTTGGAAGCCCCGGTCACTACGGCTACCTTGTTCTTGAGCTTGTTCATGGTTCTGTTCTTTGCTTGGTTAAGCGCCCTCGCCTCATCGGGGGCGGGCTGTTTGTTAAGGCAAAGTTGGGGCGGCCGGCGGGGGTGGAACGAGGACATTTGTCACTAAATTCCGGGCAACCGGGCCATTGCCGCCCGCCGCCGGGAGAGCCACAGGCGGCGGCTGACACCCGGTATCTTCGGCGGATAAGCCGAGCGTGTCCCTGCCCCAAGCGCGGCGCCAAACACCGGCCCGACGCCGCAGGTTTACCGGGTTGAATTGGGAGCTACCGGCTCTGGGTAGCTTCTTTGCTGCTGGCTTAGCCGCCTGCCCCATTAAACGACGTGCATTCCTATGGTTGAACCGTTCCGAAGCTACCTGACGTCCAAAGCCGCTTTTACCACCGCCGAGCTGGAGCAGCTGGAAGCGGCGGCGAAAAGCAGAAAGCTGAAGCGCCGGGAATACCTGCTGCGCCAGGGCGAAATTTGCCGCCACATGGCCTTCGTCGTCAGCGGTGCTTTGCGCCTCTACCGCACCGACGAGGCGGCGCAGGAGCATATCCTGCGCTTTGCCCTGGAGAACTGGTGGATTACGGACGCCGAAAGCTTCCGCAACGAACTGCCGGCCAAAGGAGCCATCGACGCGCTGGAAGACACGCACGTGCTGCTGTGGTCGAAAGAAGACTTTGAACAGCTGAAAAGAGAGGTTCCGGCTTTCAGCGCCCTGGAGGAGCAGTTGGCGGGCCGCCACCTCGAGGCCCAGGTCAACCGGCTTTATACGGCCATCAGCCACACGGCCGAAGAGCGTTACCAGGAGTTCGTGAAGGCCTTTCCCGATTTTTACCAGCGCATCCCCCTGCACATGATTGCTTCTTACCTGGGAGTCTCACGCGAAACCCTCAGCCGCATCCGCAAGCAGCATTGAGGAACTCAGGAGAGCGTAGCCGGCAAAGGCTACGGGATATAAGCTGTTCAATTCAGTGCTCCGGATGCTTGCCCTGGGCCGGAACGCCCCGCTTAGCGACGCCCTGCCGCTGTCAGCGCAGGGAGGCCTCTTGAAGTCAGCTTAATCATTGCTGCAGCAACGGAGAATCCTCTTCCAATACCTGTTTCGGGCACTTATTAGCAACATAGGTCAAGCTTTATACAGTATTTATTTCCGGATCATGTCTCACATATGAGACATGATCCTTACATTTGCTCCCGATGACATCTGGCACGGAGCAAACTATTGTGGAAGCGGCTATTCTCGTCTTTAACGAGGATTACTCGGCCCCCCTGGAAAAAGTGGCCGAGCGGGCGGGCGTTACCCGCCGGACGCTGCACCGCTACTTTGCCGGCCGGGAAGAATTGCTGGCCTGCTGTGCCCGCGACATGCAGCGCAGCTGCCGCCTTGCTCTAACCCAGGCTTTGGCCAGCTCTTCCGACCCTGTGGTTCAGCTCGAACACATTCTCTATGCGGGCATCGACTGCGGGGCCAAGTACGCTTTCTTTACCAAGCTGCACACCCGGCCCGAACACCAGCACGCCCCCGGCCAGGCGGCCGACTGTGCCGAGTACGACGCCTTGCAGGCCCGGTGCCGCGCTGTTGTCACCCGCCTGCAGCAGGAAGGCCAAATCAGCGCCCACCTCTCGGCCGACTGGGTGCTGCTGCTGCTCAGTGGGGTAGTCAAAACCACGATAGAGGCCCGGGCTGCGGGCGCCGCGGGGCCGCACCTGCAGCAGTTTGCCTGGTTCTCTTTCAGCAAAGGCATCGGGCTGTAAGTTTTTTTGCTTTCTCGTGTCTCACAAATGAGACATTAACTTTTTTTCTTACCAGATGGAACAGCAGCTCACCGTGGAAGTAATCATTATTGGCGGCAGCTACGCCGGGTTATCGGCGGCCCTTGCCCTGGGGCGGGCGTTGCGACGGGTACTGGTACTGGATAGCGGCCAGCCGTGTAACCGCCCAACCCCGCACGCGCATAACTTTCTGACCCGGGACGGAACGGCACCCGCCGAGCTGGCCGCCCAGGCCCGGGCCCAGGTGCTGGCCTACCCTACCGTGCAGCTGCTGCCGGAAACTGCCGTAGCGGCCCGCGGCTCCGATGGCGACTTCACCCTGACGACGGACACCGGCCGGGTAGTGCGCGCCGGCAAGCTGCTTTTCGCCACCGGGGTGCGCGACCAGCTGCCGGCCCGGCCCGGGTTTGCCGAGTGCTGGGGCATCTCCGTCATTCACTGCCCCTACTGCCACGGCTACGAGTACCACCATCAGCCCACTGGCACGCTGCTCAACGGTGAAGCCGCCCTGGAACACGCCCGCCTGCTGCGCCAGTGGACCGACCAGCTGACCATCTTCACCGATGGCCCGGCCACGTTCTCGCCCGGGCAGTGGGCCCAGCTGGCCGGCGCGGGCATAGAAGTGGAGGAAACGCCCGTACGGGAGCTGCGCCACCAGGCTGGTCAGCTCACGCACGTAGCCCTGCTGGATGGCCGGCAGGTGCCCCTGGCAGCCCTCTACCTACGGCCGGGCATGGAGCAGCACTGCCTGTTGCCGCGGGACCTGGGCTGCGCCTACACCGAGGCGGGCTATCTGCAGGTAGACGGCATGCAGAAAACCAGTGTGCCGGGCATCTACGCGGCGGGCGATGCTACCATGCCCATGCGGGCGGTAAGTATGGCCGTGGCCGGCGGCACCATGGTCGGGGCCGCCCTCAACGCCGAGCTCCTGCTTTCCTGGTAAGCGCTTATGTTCTTATTAACTCCTCTCGCGTGCCTGCTAACCCAGATGGAAGACGGCCTTGGCTGCCTTTTCCGGCAACTAGTTGGCCTTGACGCGCCCCCTGTTGTTGCGCAGCGGCTTGCCACTGAAGACTCAGCCCGTAGTTTGGGCCCCGCGCCGACCGCAGCGGGGCCACAACGTTACGTGGTGAACTATCAGCTTACCGAGGCAGAGCTGCACGAAGGTCGGGTGGTTGCCTGCTCCGTGGTGCCGTGCGTCCGGCTGTTCGACACCGATGAGCTGACCGTGATTTGGGCCGAGCTGGTGGAGGAGCACGGGCCCTCGCCGTATCGGCTGGGCCTGCAGATTCTGGCCATTGACGCCTACCGGCGGCCTTCTTGGGTTAGCTCACCCGGCTGGTCCGGCGCGTAGCTTTTGGTACCGGGTAGGCAAGGCTAAGCTAGCTGCGGGTGTAGCCTCCTATCCTACAAGCCTGTATCTTAGCGGCTTCTTACCCGCCAGCGGAACGATTTCCCTCCGCCAGCAGTCTATCGGGCCACGCCTTTCCCCTTCTTTCCTGCAACTATGCAAAAACCCTTATACGCCTTGGTGAGCTGCTGGCTTGCCTGCTTTCCCTTCCTGGTATTTGGTCAAACCACGCCGGCTCCTGTCACTACTCGCTCCGTAAGCGAAGTCTTGCGCCCCGATGGCTCCCTGCAGCCAGGCACGTCCGGCTCCTTCGATGCCAAAGGCTACCAGCTCCGCTACGGCCCTCAAGGGCAGCCCAAGTTTCAGAAGGCTGGCGCCGACGAAGAAACCGCGGGCTGGGACCCGCGCTTCAGTGCGCCCAGCCTCAATGGCATTGTGCGCGCCATCACCGTTTCCGGCACCGATGTCTATGTAGGCGGTGATTTTACGGATGCAGGCGGCAACCTGAACGCCGACCATATTGCCCTTTGGGATGGCAGCCGCTGGCTGAACCTGGGCGCCGGGCTCAACGAGACCGTCGAAGCTATTGCCCTGATGGGCACCGACGTGTACGTGGGGGGCGACTTTACCAATGCGGCCGGCGCGGCCAGTAGTTCTCGGGTGGCCAAGTGGGATGGCACCAAGTGGCAGGCGCTGGGCACGGGGGTCTCGGGTGGCGTCAATGCGCTGGCCGTGCGGGGCACCGACCTGTACGTGGGCGGTACCTTCAACTCGGCCGGCGGCCTGACCGAGGCCAAAAACATTGCCCGCTGGGACGGGGCGAGCTGGCATGCGCTGGGTACGGGCTTGCCCAGTGACGTCTTTGCCCTGGCCTTCGTCGGCACGGACCTGTACGTGGGCGGGCGGTTCGAGAATGTGGGCGCCAATGCCAATGCCGACTACCTGGTGCGCTGGGACGGGCAGAAATGGAACCAGGTGGGCAAGCCCCTGAGCTCGTGGGTGTACGCGCTGACCGCGTCGGGAGCTGACCTGTACGTGGGCGGCACCTTCCGCCAGGCCGGCGGCGACTTCCGGGCCAATTATATCGTACGGTGGGACGGCACGGCCTACCAAGCCCTGGGCGATGGCGCCATTGCCCCGGTGCGGGCCATTACCCTGCGCGGCGCGACCCCTGTTCGTGGGCGGAGATTTCCTCAGCTTCAGCCCACCAAAGGCCTACATCATGCAATGGGACGGCACGACCTGGGCTCCGGTGCATGAAGGAACCTCTGGCCCGGTCTACGCGCTGGCTTCACAGGGCACGGACGTGTATGCTGGCGGGGACTTTCGCGGGGCGAGTGGGGGCAGAAACACGAAGAACTTTGCCCGCTGGACGGGCACTGACTGGCGCAGCGTCGGTAATGGATTGAGTGATGATGTCCAATCCATTGCTATTATGGGCAAGGATGTGTATGTGGCGGGAAGCTTTGTGGCGGCCGGTGGGAATCCAGCCGCCAATTGCATCGCCAAATGGGATGGCACCTCGTGGCAGTCACTGGGCAATTATCCCGAAAATTTTGCTGGTAGCAACGATGTGATTCTTACTCTCCTTGTGGTAGGCAAAGACCTGTACGTGGGCGGTGAATTCACGACGCCTGCGGTGGGAATTGCTCGTTGGGATGGCCAGCAATGGCATGCACTGGCTGCCAGTGACGGAACCAAGCTGGGGGGCTATGTCTACACGCTCTATGCTTATGGAACGGATATCTACATGGGGGGGACGTTTTGTGGCTTCTGGTTCTAAATATTACGGCAAAAATATTGTGCGCTGGGATGGCCGGGATTGGCATAGTATCAGTCAGGTATTCCCGGCTATCGACCATCAGCCGAACTCGGATGTGTGGGCGATACTGATGCACAAAGACAAGTTGTATATAGGTGGGACATTTGAAAATTTAGATGGCAAGGCCGGTGCTGATGGGGTAGCGTACTTTGATGGAACGGCTTGGCAAGCTATGGGAAATGGCGTTGATCGAACGGTATATGCGTTAGCTGGCATTGACAGCGATATATATGTGGGAGGGGGGTTTACTAATGCCAGCGGCGTTGCCAACACAGCGGGGCTAGCCAAGTGGAATGGCACGAGCTGGCAAGCGGTAGGATCACCCAGCATAGGGCGAACAGTACGGGAATTTCATGTGGTAGGAAAGCAACTCCTGGTCGTTGGCTCGTTTCAAGGAGGGGCCGGGCAAGCGTACACGAATGGCATCGCCCGCTGGGATGGCAAAGCCTGGCACCCCGTTGCCTATGGCGTGACGGGCGAGGTAAAGACCATTACAAGTACAGCAACCAACCTCTACATAGGCGGTGATTTCACTCAGGCAGCGACGAAGAACGGGACCTTAGCCATGAGAAATTTTGGCATCTTGGACCTGAGCGGCATCCCACTGGCCGTCGAGCCCGATAGTCGTACGCCAAGCACCAGCATGCAACTCTGGCCTAACCCTGCCCAGCACTTGGTGCAGGTAGCGGGCCTTCCTGCCGGGCAGCCCTTGCAGTTCTATGATGCCCTGGGCCGGCTGGCCCTGACCTTGCCTGCCCCACGTGGCAGCGCGCAGGTGCAGTTGCCCCCAAGCCTCAAACCCGGCGTGTACATCGTGCGCTGCGGCGCGGCTACCCGGCGCCTGGTGGTAGAATAAGCCCCGATAACTTCCTTTCGCTTCTTCTTTTCCTTACTGCTTCCCAACAAACACGTATTCCCCACCCTGCGCCCCCTTCGCATGCGAAGCACTGCTACGGGAAGCCGGCTTTGCCAATGTCAGCCTGTTCTACGCCGGCTTCCCGTTTCGGGGATGGGTAGCCTGCAAGCCCTAAGGAGCTTTCTGCCAGCTGACTTTACCTCAGCTTTTACCCCGACACGAGAAAGAGCTTATGCGGGGATGAGCGGTTCTCAATTAGTCCCTTATAGCCCAGCGGCACCGCCGGATTTCGACGCCATACTTCGCGCCTGGGCCCGGAGCCTAGCGCCGGACGAGCCACCTCACGCGCCTGCTCCCTCAGTAGCCGATGCCCCGGTGCGGGTCCCGTGTTCATAAAAAAAGCCCCACCGAGCAGTGGGGCTTTTTCAGTTATCGGCCAGGGCAGACTGTAACTAAAACTTGGCGCCAAAACCGAGCTGAAACTCGCGTATCCGGTACTCGGCGTCGTACGTGTAAGTGCCCCGCAGCTGTCCTTCCATATGGGAGGCTCCCGGAATGAGCACGTTGTAGGGTGTTTCCGATACCGTAGCCGAGAGCAGCAACCGGTCATTGGTAAAGTAAATACCCGGTTGGATGAAGGTGTAGCTATACCCCTGCTCACTCAGGTTGACCATCTGACCCAGGGCAATGCCCGGCAGCAACCGCCCCGACTCGCCGATCCGCACCGGGTAATGGAAGCCAATGTCTACCCGGGCACGGCTCAGCAGCCGGCTGATGTGGTCGCGCCCGTAGGCCGTAATAGTGCCGTTGCTGAACGTTTCGGTGTAGCCCGTGCGGTAGTTAAGATGCTGCATGTCCAGGCCCACCGTAGCGGATAAGGTCAAACGCTTGGCCACTTCTTTGAAGCCTTTCACTTGCAGAAACCCCGAAAAGGTATTGCGCACCGTAATCTTTCGGTCTTCTTCGGGCGAGGGGTACGTCCCTTGCGGCTGGTAGCTTCCACCGTAGGAGGTAGTGCGGAAGGCACTGACTTTACCGCCTCCTTCCAGGTACACTTTCCAGGGAGCAGCATCCTGCGCGGCGGCAGTATGGCTCGCGCTCAGCGTAGCGCCAAGCAGGGCGGCAAGAGTTAGTATACGGGTCATTGCAGAAAGAAATTATGGCAAGCAGACAAGCAAAAAGGAATAGAACGAAGGCAAAGTTGGCTTGCCGGGGCCGATTAACCTAGAAAAGGGGACAAACCGACCAGTTGCCAGCCCATCGGAGGGTGGCTGATTTTGGCTTTGTTGTACCCGGCAGCGCACGTACAGAGAGAAGGGCACACGGTGTTGCAACCCACTGCTCTGCCTGCCCGGCTCCTCCCCGGCCGGACGGCCCGCTGAGCAAAGCATATTCGGCCTTTTAAACAAAGCGCTCCGGCCCCGGGCCGCCTACTTTTGTATGGTCAGGCAGCGCTTTATGCCGAAGTAAGCTGCCTGACAAACCTCGAACCCTACTGCCTTATGGCTTTCAAGCAGTTGAACCGCTACGCGGAAATGGTCGTCGCCTGCCACGGCGACCAGCGCTACGGAGGCGAAATAGCCGCCGAGGATGTTATGCTGGTGGGTGTGCTGGCGGGCGAGCTGAAAGTGGTGCAGGCCAACCATACGTACTGCTGCGGCCCCGGCGACACTTTGCTGCTGCCCCGCAAGCAGCCGGCAACCCTGCTGAAATACCCCAAAGACGGCGCCCCCTACCAGGCCTTGGTGCTGAAGCTGCCCACGACCCTGGTGCGGGCCTATTACACCGAAAAGGCCCTGGCACCCGCTGGACCGGCGTCCCCCGCTTTGCTGGTTTTCTCAAAAAATCCGCTGCTGCAGAGCCTCTTTGCTTCCCTGCTGCCTTACCTGGAGCTGCAGCATCCCTTGCCGGAAAAGCTCCGGGCCGTTAAGGTAGCGGAGGCAATAGAGATACTGCGCAGCCTCAACGAGCACGCGGACGGGGTGCTGGCTGACTTCTCTGAGCCGGGCAAGCTGAACCTGGTGGCGTTTATGGAGGCAAACTACATGTTCAACATGCCCCTGACCCGGTTTAGCTACCTGACCGGCCGCAGCCTGACCACCTTCAAGCGGGACTTTAAAAAAGCCTTTCAGCTGAGCCCCCAGCGCTGGCTCACGCAGAAACGGCTGGCGCTGGCCCACTACCAGCTGGCGGAAAAGGGCAGAAAGCCAGTGGAGCTTTACCTGGAAGTGGGCTTTGAGAACCTAGCGCACTTCTCCTATGCGTTCAAAAAGCAGTTTGGCTACCCCCCGAGCACCCTGGTCGGCCCGGGCACCGGCAACCAACTGCGCTAGGCTACCCCAGAAAAAGGCATCCTGATGGCCGCCGCAGCTACTACCAGGGCGCGGGCAGGGCTTGTCGTGCGCTTCGCAAGCGCCTTGTAAAGCCCCGGCCAACACCTCATCGACAGGGCTGCATCCCTGGCCCGATTGCCCGGCCGGAAGGGTTCCGCCGGTTCGTTTCCCCTATTACACTCACCCACCTCAACCATGAAGTCAGCACTTGTAACCGGCGCCAACAAGGGCATTGGCCTGGAAGTGGCCCGACAGCTCGCCCGGCACGGGTTTTTTGTCTACCTCGGCAGCCGCAACCTGGAAAGCGGCCAGGCCGCCGTTCAACAGCTCAGGGCCACTGGCCTCACAAACCTGGAAGCCATTCAACTGGATGTGACCCGTCCCGGCTCCATCCGGGCGGCCCGGGCAACCATTGGCGCCAAAACGCCGGCGCTGGATGTGCTGGTCAACAACGCCGGCATTTCCGGCGGAGGGTCGCAGTCGGCCCGGCACGCCACGCTGGAGCAATTCCGGGCCGTGTTTGAAACCAACGTGTTCGGGGTGGCCGGCGTCACGCAGGCGTTTCTCGACCTGCTGGAAAAATCCTTGCAGCCGCGCATCGTGAACGTAAGTACGGCCATGGCCTCGCTGACGCTGTACGCCGACTTTGCAAACGAGCAGTTAGCCTACCGGCTGCCGGTGTACCAGGCCTCGAAAGCGGCCCTGAACATGTACACTCTCAATTTGGCCTATGAGCTGCGCGGCACCCCTTTTAAAGTAAACGCGGTGTGCCCGGGCTACACCCAAACCGACTTCACGGACCACCAGGGCACCAGCACCGTGGAGCAGGCCGGCCAGCGCATCGTGAAGTACGCCCTGCTTGGCGCGAACGGCCCTACCGGCCAGTACTTCAGTGAAGAATACTTTCCGGCCCCCGCAACGTGCCCGTGGTGACGGGGTCGGCGCCAGCCCAAGAGTATTTCAGCTTTGGGGCTGGCGCCCCACTGAATGTTATAGTTACTGTCTAAGACCAGCCTGGGCTTGCTGATTCCAGCCGGGACTTCTGAGGCGAGGAGCAAGAAACTCTACCACCAGCACCTTCTACTGCAAGCCCCTGAGCATTCTATAAAACGCTTCGGCGTAAGTGTCGCTGATGGGAATGAGCTGGTCGGCAATCTGAATCCGGTTTTTCTCGATGTGGTCGATTTTGTTTAGCGCCACCAGAAAGGAACGGTGCACGCGGGCAAACTCCTGGGCGGGCAGCAGTTCTTCCAGCCGGGCAAAGCTGAGCAGGGTCATGATCTTCTCGTCCCGGGTGTGTATGCGCAGGTAGTCCTTCATGCCTTCCACGAAGAGAATATCACGGGTGGCAACTTTTTGGATGCGGTGGCCCACCTTCAGGAAAATATACTCCTGCTCTGGCTTCGCTTCCGCTTTCTCCTCCTGCTTTGCCGGTACCGGGCGGGGGCTTTGTTCCTGGTACAGGCGTAACACGGCTCGGTAAAACCGCTCGAACGTGAAGGGCTTCAGCAGGTAATCCTTCACCTCCAGGTCGTAGGCCTTCAGCGCGTACTGGTCGTAGGCGGTGGTGAGGATGATCATGGGTTTGGGACTGAGCATCGGGATAAAGCTGAGCCCGTCCAGGTCCGGCATGTTGATGTCCAGAAACAGCAGGTCGGGTTGGTCAGCCGCCAACTGAGCAGCAGCTTCCAGGGGGCTCATGAAGGTGCCTTTCAGCTCCAGAAACGAGACTTTCCGGATGTATTCTTCCAGTATTTCCTGGGCCAGGTGCTCGTCCTCAATGATGTAGCAGGTGAGCTTGTCTTTCATGTGTCAGGGGAGTGAAAGTAGTTCATTTAGCAAATTACACTCACCATCCCATCATGTCGAATGGATACAAGCCAGTTGAGGCTGGCATCGAACAAATCAATGTCATCGGCTACCGGTTACCAGAGGTCATCGAAGTAGCGGGCCACGTCGGCTGTCTGGAAGGCGTCCACTTCTTCGAATCGGGCCCAATTGATGAAGAGTTCGGTCAGGGGCGCAATACCCAGGGTATTAAGCGTCGGCAGCAAAGCAAAATCCTGCTCGGCATTTGCCTCCTGGTAGTAGGTCTGGCGCGAAGCAAGGGCGCGTTCGAGCTCACCAGCCGTGCCGGATGCTGTCAGCCCAAAATGGTTGGCAAGGCGTGCCTGCAGCGCCTTACTTTCTGCGGGAGGCAGGGAGCGGTATGAAGGAAAAGGGGCAGCGTATTTTTGTTCAAACAAGGTAATTTTAAATCCTTCCATGAGTGTAAAACTGGCTGTCTACGCCTATGCCTTTCAATTCAGCCAAACGCTGGATAGTAAGCGTGACCGTAAAAGTGCCGCCGGTGCTGTGAATGTCCAGCGTATGCTGGCCCGGGTACAACAACGCCAGCCTTTTCCGGACGTTGGGCAGCCCGATACCGCCGGGCTCTTCCAGCGGATGCGCCGGCTTTTTGGCTATCGGGTTCTGCACACAGAAGGTTAGAGCGTCGTCTTTCACCTCCACCCTGACTTGCAGGTCGCCGGGCTCCAGGCGGGCGGGGCTGTGCTTGTAGGCGTTTTCCAGCAGGTGGATGAACAGCAAGGGGGCAATGGAGCAGGCGGCGGTTTCTCCGGCTATTTGCAGGTCCACCACCGGACTGTTCTTGTAGCGCAGCTGCTGCAGGCTCACGTAATCCTGCAGATAGTCCAGTTCCCGGGCCAGCGGCACCGTGGCCGCGTTGGACTCATAAATCATGTAGCGCATCAGCGAAGCCAGGTGCATGACGGCCTCCGGGGCGGCCGGGGCCTGCTTGTACACCAGCGTGTGGATGTTGTTGAGGGTATTGAACAGGAAGTGCGGGTTGATCTGCGACTTCAGATTAACCAATTCGGCTTCCACCGCCTGCTTTTCCAGCTGCTCTTTCCGAATGGTGTTCAGTACCAGGTTCTCGGTGACCCGGGCCAGCCAGCTCAGGAAGAGAAAGATAGGTACCGTAGCAAGCAGGTGCATGAAATAGTACCCGGCATCGAACCGTTTCTGGTGGAAAAGCAGAAATGGCATAGGACCGGTCAGCACAATTCCTGCCACTCGAAGCCAATATTCTTTTCGGTTTTGCTTGCCCGTGTATTGGGTTAACAGGTAGAAATGAAGGTAAAAAACATACAGGCAGGTCGCTATAAACGCGGCAGTGGTGCTGCGCCAGTGTGCATCATGGTCATTATCCAGTTGCAGGCTTACCAACCAGGTAAATAAAAGCCAGACGACCAGGTGAGTCAGCCGGAAGATTCTTTTGACGCGCTCCATCGCACAAAGGTGGGTTTTCCTGCAGTTGTCCGCGCTGCCGTCTCGACCAGTTGCGCAGGCTGATCTACGAGCGGCGGAAAGAAGCCGGCCAGCGCTTTGGCGGAATCAAACCCCAGCTTGGTCGATTACTTCCCCGCATCAGCATATCGGGTTTCACTTTCCGGTCAGGCAATCATTGCTTCGTCCTGAAATAGCGAAGGCAGGCATCGGTAAAGGTGCCTGGCTTTCTTGATTTCAACAAATCAACCGAAGCAACTCCGATACAATGGCAAATCCCCCCTTGGGCCTGAGCATCCGCAACGTCTCCAAACGATATGCGAATGGCGTGCAGGCCTTGCAGAACGTGACGCTGACCATTCCACCGGGTATGTACGGGCTGCTGGGGCCCAACGGGGCCGGCAAATCCACCCTGATGCGCACGCTGGCCACGCTGCAGGAGCCCGACGCCGGGCACATCCTGCTGGGCGACATCGACGTGGTGGGCCAGAAGGAAGCCGTGCGCCAGACCCTGGGCTACCTGCCGCAGGAGTTCGGCGTGTACCCCAAAGCCCGCGCCGAGGACCTGCTCGACTACTTCGCCGTACTCAAAGGCCTCACCCAGCGAGGGGCCCGCCGGCAGGCAGTTGAAGCCCTGCTGCGGCAGACCAACCTCTGGGACGTGCGCCGGCAGCAGCTGGGCGGCTTTTCCGGGGGCATGAAGCAGCGCTTTGGCGTGGCCGTGGCGTTGCTGGGCAACCCCCGGCTGCTGATTGTAGATGAGCCCACGGCGGGCCTGGACCCAGCCGAGCGGGTGCGCTTTCTGAACCTGCTCAGCGAGCTGGGCGAAAACAGCGTGGTTATCCTTTCCACCCACATTGTGGAAGACGTAGCCGAAGTGTGCACCAATATGGCCATCATCCACCAGGGCCGGATTCTGCTCGAAGCTCAGCCGCTGGAAGCCGTGGCCGCTCTCAACGGCCGTATCTGGCGCAAGCTGACCGACAAGCCCGCCCTGCCGGCCCTGGAACAGGAGCACCGGGTGATTTCGGCCAAACTGCTCAGCGGCCGCATTCTGGTGCATGTGTACAGTCCGGAAGCTCCCGGCCCCGGATTTGAGTTAGTGCAGGCCGATCTGGAAGACGTTTATTTCAGTGCCATGACGGGCTGCTTTGGTACGGCCGTTGAGCAGCAGCAAGCGGAGGCAGTAGGGCTATGAAGTTTCAACGGATTTTTGCGCTGGAGTTCAGCTACCAGCTGCGCCGCGGGGCTACCTGGCTCTACTTCGGAGTCCTGTTACTCATCACGTTTCTGGTGGTCATTGCCAACTACGCCTCCGATGCGCGGGACGGGTATATTTTACTGAATGCGCCCATCGTCATGGCGGCCGTCACAGTTATCAGCTGCGTGTTTTGGCTGGTGATAGGCGCCTCCGTGGCGGGCGAGGCGGCGGCCCGCGACGTGCAGACGCGCATGCACTTGCTCACCTACGCGGCCCCCGCCAGCAAAGCCGCCTACCTAGGCGGGCGGTTTCTGGCCGCCTTTGCCCTGAATGCACTCCAATTGCTCTCAATTCCGGTGGGTATGCTGCTGGCCATGCACTTTGCCGGGGTAGAAGCCGAGATACTGGGGCCGTTCCGGGTGGCACCCTACCTGACGACCTTCTTCTTTATCGCGCTGCCAAACGCCTTTTTCGCCACGGCCATGCAGTTTTCGGCGGCGGCGCTTAGCCGCCGGGCCCTGGCCAGCTACCTGGTCGGCGCGGCATTGTTCGCGGCGGCCTACACGATCTGGCCGCTGCTGGAAAAAGGGGGAGCGTGGGGCAATCTGGCCGACCCGATGAGCTTTGGCCCGGTGCTGAGCCATTTGTCCGTTGACTGGAGCCCCCTGGAGAAAAACACGCGGTTTCTGCTGCTGGAGGGCTCCTTTCTGGCCAACCGCCTGCTGTGGCTCGGCCTCTCGCTGGCCCTGCTCGCGTTTACCTACTTCCGGTTTCAGCTGGCACTGCCCGAAACAAGCCGCCAAAAGCAGTCGGGTAATCGGCCAAAGTCAGCGGTGACGCTCCAAGAGAAGCTGTCCTGGGGCAACGGGGAAGCGCTGCCGCCGGCCCGGGGCGTGTACGGGTGGGCCACGCAGCTACGCCAGTTGCGCCTCATCACCTGGAAATCCTTTGTGCACCTGGCTCAAAGCCGGGCCGGGCTGCCCCTGCTGGCTGTGCTGGCCCTGGTGGTGGGCCTGACGGTGCAAGGCAACCTGAAGGGCCGGGGCACGCCCCTGCTGCCCCGCACCGATTTTGTGGCGGAGTATCTGACCTCTTCCCTGGCGCAGCCGGAGCGTTTCTGGATCATCCTGGTGCTGCTCACCATTTTCTACGCCGGCGAGCTGGTGTGGCGGGAGCGGGAAGCCGGCTTGAGCGACATTGCCAACGCGGCGCCGGTGCCGGAATGGGTGCTGCTGCTGAGCCGCTTTCTGGCGCTAAGCCTGGTGCTGGTGGCCTGGCTGGCCTTGCTGATGATGGCCGGAGTGGCGGCGCAGGTGGCCATTGGGGGCGCTGCGCCCGAAATCGGGTTGTACCTGCAAACCCTTTTCGGACTGCAGCTGGTGGATTGCCTACTTTTTGCCCTGCTGGCCCTGCTGGTGCACGTGCTGGTCAATCAGAAATTCCTGGGGCATCTGGTAGCGCTGCTGGCCTACGGGTGCATTGCCTTTGCCTCTACCCTGGGCGTTGAGCACAAGCTGCTCATCTACGGCGCCAGCCCGCCGTGGTCGTACACCGACATGGCCGGTTTCGGCTCGTCTTTGGCGCCCTGGCTGTGGTTTAAGGCGTACTGGGTGGCGTGGGCGCTGCTGCTGACGGTAGTGGCGCGGCTGTTCTGGGTGCGCGGCCGGCAAAACAGCGTGGCCGCGCGGCTGCAGCTGGCCCGACGGCGTCTCACGCCGGCCAACCTCTTGGTTTCGGCCGCGGCCGTAGCCGGCATCCTGCTGTTGGGCGGCTTCATCTTCTACCACACCAACGTGCTGAATGGCTACCTCAGCCCCCCGGCTGCCAAGGCGCAGCGCGCCGACTACGAGCGGCGCTACCGCCGCTACCTGAACATACCCCAGCCTCAGCTGACCGCCGTAAACCTGCAGGTGGAAATCTACCCCCGGCAGCGCGCCGCGACGATACGGGGCACCTACCTGCTGGTCAACCGCAGTCCGGCTTCCATCGACTCGGTGCACCTGGCTACCGGGGCGGGCGTGGAAACCGCCGCCATTCAGCTCGACGGGCCAGCTAAGGAAGTTTTGCTGGATGCGGAGCACGGCTACCGCATTTACCGCCTGGCCCAGCCCCTGCTCCCCGGCGACTCGCTGCGCCTTAGCTTTCGGGTAAAGCACCAAGCGCGGGGCTTTACCAACGATGCCGCCGCCGCGCAGGTGCTGGCCAACGGCACCAGCTTCCGGAACCTGGAGTGGCTGCCGGTCATCGGCTACCAGCCCTACCGGGAGCTGGACGAGGCCGGAGCCCGCAAAGCGCACGGCCTGAGCGCCCGGCCCGCCACCTACTCGCTCTACGATACGGCCGCCCGGCGCTACGCCCCGTTTCCCGAGCAAATCCGCTTTGAGGCCGTAGTGGGCACCGATGCGGGCCAGACAGCAGTAGCGCCAGGCACCCTGCGCCGGACCTGGGCAAAACAAGGCCGGCGCTACTTTCACTACGCTACCGATGCGCCCATTCGCAATGAATACACCTTTTTCTCGGCCGACTACGCGCTGCAGGAAGGGACGTGGCGCAGCCCGTCGGCCGGGCCCAATCAGGAGGTTGACATCCAGATTTTCTATCCGCCGGGCCAGACGGAAAATCCGGCGCGCATGATGAGCAGCGCCCGGGCGTCGCTGGAGTATTACACCCGGCAGTTCGGGCCCTACCCGCACCCGCAGCTCCGCTTTGTAGCCCATGCCAGCTACGCCTTCGGGCACCACGCCGCGCCCATCAACATTACCGCGGAGGAAGGCTTTTTCTTGTTGAATCCCAAGGCTGACGAGCGGGGCTTTGATTTGTTGACGGCCGTGGTGGCGCACGAAGTGGCGCACCAGTGGTGGGGCAATCAGCTCAAGCAAGCCTATGTGGAGGGCGCCGGCCTGATTACCGAGAGCCTGGCCTGGTACTCGGCTATGGGCGTGCTGGAGGACCAGTACGGTCCGGAGCACCTGCAGGCGCTGCTCAGCTTCCTGCGGGAAGAAAACGAGACCCCGCGCACCCGCGCCGCCAAACCGCTGCTGCAAGCCGACGACTTTTACCAGAACTACCGCAAAGGGCCCTTTGCGCTGTACACGCTGAGCCAGTACATCGGCCGCGACCGGGTAAACGGGGCGCTCCAGAACTTGCTGGCCCGGCACCGCCCCGGAACCCTGCCCTTCGCCACTTCGCTGGACCTCTACCGGGAGCTGCAAACGGCCACGCCGGATTCGCTCCACCCCCTGCTGCATGACCTGTTCGAGGCCAACACCTTCTGGGAACTATCAATAGAAACCGCTTCTGCCCAACAACTCAAAAGCGGTAAATGGCAGGTGACGCTCACCCTGCAGGCCAGCAAGCTGGTCGTGGATAGTGCTGGCACCGAGACCAAACTGCCAATGAAGGAGTGGGTGGAAATCGGGGCCTTCGCTCCTGCCGCCGTGGGCAAAGAGAAAGGCAAGCTGCTCTATCGGCAAAAGCACCTGCTGAAATCCGGCCGGCAGACGATTGTGCTGACGGTAACTGACCGGCCGGCTGAAGTCAGTGTTGATCCACGTCAGTTGTTGACTGATTGGAGGGCAGAGCATAACCGCCCAGTGACCCTGCCTTAATACCACCACATCAACTCTATCATTCACCCGCCATATTGCTTTCCATTACTCCCGCCCGCGTGGAAATTTGGTGACGAGATGGTGAAAATGGACTTCAACCACCCCCTGGCCGGCATGGTCATGCACTTCGACGGCAAAGTAGCCGCCGTGCGCGACGCCACCCGCGAGGAGCTGGACCACGGCCACGTGCACGGCGAAGGCGGGCACCATCACTAAGAGTTCATATAGTTTGCGGCAACGGCCCATTTTGCTCCTGCGAAATGGGCCGTTGGTATTGTAGGTTAGTTTACAGTGTTCGGTTACTTGCTACCTGCTTTCTTTGGATAAATTTTACTATCCTTCCATGACTTATTCTCCTCGGTTTGCCCGCTTGGCGTCTTGGACTCTCCTGGCTGCTGTCGTCACGCTGGCGGCCTGTGATGCTAAAAAAGATGAAGAGCCAGCTCCCATCACCGGCCGCTGGAATCTGGTAACCCAGCACAGTATGTACACCGATGCAACCAGCGGGGCAACCTTGCAGGAGCTAAACCAGCCTGGCGCCGCGGGCGACTATCTGAACCTCTCCGCTACGACCCTGAATGAGTACCGGGCCGACATGCTTTCTTTCACGATGGATTACACCCGCGACGGGAATACCCTCACGCTTCAAAGCCCCAGCCCACGCATCAACTACTCCCGCGAGATTATCGAGCTGACGGGCAGCAAGCTGGTGCTGCGCTACAAGCTGCCGGCTATTGTTATGAATCAAGTCGTCACGATCAACGCGACGTACTCGCGTTGATAGAAACAAATCCGGGTTGTTGACGACAGCGTTGTATTGGTGACCAGCTGAGAAATTAGTCCAGCGTGAAAGTCCCTGTTTCTTCAAACAGCGGATCACAGATCAACCTATCTTCTGCTAAACGATAGGTCATAAAATAGTCTACTGAGTAGCCTTCGGCCGTCAGCAGCCTGATTTGCAAGGCGTCAGTAGCAGGAGTATCCAACGAAAACCGCAGGCGTACATCCAATCCTATTGCTCCGACGTTGCTGACGCCGGTTGTGAGTTGATGCCGGATACTCTGTTCCAGCAATTCCAGCAACGGCTGTGACTCCGGCAGATCTTCAGCCGCTCCGGCAACCACTGGAACCAATGTACCATCGGCTTTCTGAACTGCACCGAAAGGATAAAACTCTCCCGCCTCCGTCAGAAAATGCTTGGCTTGTTGCACCACCATGTTTTTAACCGCTTCTATTGCTTGCTCCATATTTGTCATAGGCTAAATGCTGTGTATTTCAGCAATTGCTCCCGCCCGCAGTTCCGGCCAGAACTCCCGGAAATCGGCCTCATAGGTGGGCAGCTCCGCCAGAAACGCGGCCGCGCCAGTAGCCAGCACCTCGGCTTGGGGTACACGGCGGCTTAGGCCCAGCAAGGCATTGCGCAGGCCCTTGGGGTGGGCGTAGCCGGTAAGCCAGTCGCCCTGGCGCATGTACTGGAGCATGTGCTGCAGGCGCGGGGGCAGCTCGGCGCGGCGGGCGTGCAGCAGGGCGTACAGGCGCTGAGCAAACGCGGGCAGCGGCTCGGCGGCATCGTAGTGAAACCCGGCGAAGTCGCGGGCCAGCAGGTGGTCAAAGCCCACGTCGGACACGACGCCGGCCCACTTGCCCAGCCCGGCCACGCGCAGGCGGGCGGTGGTACGGCGCACCACGGGGTGGGCATCGGTAAACGAGTCGATGAAGCGGTGGAGGCGGATGCCGCGCTGTACGGCCGGCGGGTAGGCCAGCACGGCGGCGCGGCCCCGTACGGCCTCGGCGGCGAAGTTGCCGACTACAATATCCTCGTAGTCGGGCGTGGTGGGCGGGCCGGAAAGCAGCAGGTGCGCGAGGAAGTTCATTGGAGGCGGAAGTTCGGGAAAATCCGGGCAACCTGAGGTGCAACCGAACCCGACCGTAGCGCGGGCCGTACTTCTGGCAGGCCCACTTTGGTGGCCCGGCCCGCCTGCGCGGGTTGTTTCTCTGATTTACTGTTCTTCAACCTCCTGCCCCATGGCCGACCAAACACCCGTCACCAACGACCTCACTACCCTCCTGGAAAAAATCAAGGACGTGCGCATTGCCATGCTCACCACCACCGACGAGGACCACTCCCTGCGCAGCCGCCCCATGTTCACGCAGAAGCCCGACGGCTCGGGCGCGCTGCTGTTCCTGACCGACAAGGAATCGGCGAAAGTATACGAAGTGAAAAAGGACAGCCAGGTAAACCTAAGCTTCGCCAACCCCGAAAGCAACGTGTACGTCTCGGTTTCGGGCCGCGCCAACGCGTACCGCGACCAGGCCAAGATTGATGAGCTGTGGAGTGAGCCCATGCGCGCCTGGTTTCCCGGCGGCAAAGACGACCCCAGCATCTATATCCTGAAAGTAGAAATCGACAAAGGCGAGTACTGGGATACGCCCAGCTCTGTGCTGACGCGGGCTTACGCCTACGTGCGGGCCCTGGCCACCGGCGAGCGAAGCAAAGCTGACGACGTGAACGAACACGCTAAAGTGAATGTGCAGTAACCCTGCTAGCATTTTAAGAAAAAGGCCGGAAGCAGTTCCGGCCTTTTTTATGCATTGGGCAACCAGAGGCTAAAAAGCTCCCCTCCTTTTTAAAAGAGAGTAGCCGCAGGTCGGGGCAGGAAAATTTGTTAGAACGATGGTTAGAGCAAGCAAATCCTTCCTTGACTTGTTAACTCTAATCTTGTAGCTCTAGTTTTACCACGCCGCCCTCCGGGCACCCCTCCTTTTGGAAGGAGGGGAACTAGCCTGTAGTTTATAACTCTCCTCCCTTGCCCCTGACCACTATTTCCCTGCTTACCCTCCACCCCAACCAGAAGCGCTGGGGGTTTGCGCAAATGGGCACCGCCCAACGCCCCCTGCAGCGCGTACCCGGGCTGCGGTTTCAGAAGCTGCTCGGCAGCGGGGCCGGGGGCTTTGGGGCGCTGCCCAACCTGTTGCGCTACGGCTTTATGGCGGTTTGGGAGTCGGAAGCGGCGGCGGCGGATTTCTTCACTACTCACCCGCTGTGGCGGGAGTACGAGCAGCGGTGTCAGGAAATCTGGACGGCGCACCTGGCCCCGATCAAGTCGCACGGGCGCTGGGACAAGCAAAACCCGTTTGATTACCCCGATACCACTCAGGCGGTCGATGGCCCCATAGCGGTGCTTACCCGGGCCTCTATTCGCTGGCACAAAACGCCGCGCTTCTGGCGCTACGTGGCGCCTACCAGCGCTACCATTGCCCAGGCGCCCGGCGTGCTGGCCGCTATTGGCCTGGGCGAGCTGCCGGTCGTGCGTCAGGCCACCTTCAGCTTGTGGACCTCGGCCCAGGCCATGCAGGACTACGCTTACCGCAGCGAAAAACACAAGGAAGTAATCAGGCTCACCCGCCAGGAAAACTGGTACGGTGAGGAGCTGTTTGCGCGGTTCCGGGTGCTCAGCAGTAGCGGAACCCTCGACGGCCGGAATCCGGCACAGGAGTAGGCCGGTCAGTGGCCCGGTGCTTTAGGTACTGCTTAGCTGAAAAACGCATTCGAGCAAGGCGAAACAGGGTTCGAGCAACACCAAACACCCTGCGACTAAAGCGAAACACGTCCCGACTAGAGTAAAACACCCTGCGGCCAATCGGAAATACGTCTTGCCTAAAGCGAAACACTCCAAGACCACTCGAAAACACGTCCTGACCAAAGCAAAACACCCTTCGACTAACCTGAAACACCCTACGCCCTGGGTGTAACCCCGCCTTGTCAGGCTCCGGCCTCTCCCCTGAAAAGCGCCCCGGGGATGAAACGGCATTTCCCGGCATTTCCGCTTAATTTCGCCCTTTCACTCGCAGCAGAATCCCATGCCCGGCTATTATCCCCAGGATATTGAGAAGAAGTGGCAAGCCCACTGGAAAGAGCACCACACGTTTAAGGCTGAAAATCAGTCGGACAAGCCCAAGTACTACGTGCTGGACATGTTCCCGTACCCCAGCGGCGCGGGCCTGCACGTCGGCCACCCGCTGGGCTACATTGCCTCCGACATCGTGGCCCGCTACAAGCGCCTGCAGGGCTACAACGTGCTGCACCCCATGGGCTTCGACTCGTTTGGCCTGCCCGCCGAGCAGTATGCTATCCAGACCGGCCAGCACCCGGCCCTGACCACGGAACAGAACATCGACACCTATATCCGGCAGCTCAACTCTCTGGGCTTCAGCTACGACTGGAGCCGGGAGGTGCGCACCTCCGACCCGCAGTACTACAAGTGGACGCAGTGGATTTTTCTCAAGCTGTTCAACTCCTGGTACAACCTCGACACGAACAAAGCCGAACCGCTCAAAACCCTGCTCGACAAGTTCCAGCAAAACGGCAGTGAGGGCATCCGCGCGGCGGGTGATGAGGAAGAGCGTCACGCCTTCACGGCCGGCCAGTGGCAGAGCTTCACTGAGAAGCAGAAGCTGCAGGCCGTGCACCCCTACCGCCTGGCCTATCAGCAGGATACGTACGTGAACTGGTGCCCCGGCCTGGGCACGGTGCTGTCGAATGACGAAGTAAAGGACGGCCTCTCGGAGCGCGGCGGCTTCCCCGTGGAGCGCCGCCTGATGCCCCAGTGGAACCTGCGCATCACCGCCTACGCCGACCGCCTCCTCCAGGGCCTCGACAACCTCGACTGGCCCGACGCCGTGAAGGAGATGCAGCGCAACTGGATTGGCAAAAGCATCGGGGCCGAGGTAACGTTTGCCGTGCAAGGCCACGAGCAGGCCCAGATCAAGGTGTACACCACGCGCGTAGACACCATCTACGGCGCGACCTTTCTGGTGCTGGCGCCCGAGCACGAGCTGGTGAAAGAGCTGACCACGCCGGAGCAGCAGCAGGCCATTCAGGACTACATCGACGCCACCAAGCGCCGCTCGGAGCGCGACCGGATGGCCGATACCAAGACGGTTTCGGGCGCTTTCACCGGCGCCTACGCCCTGAATCCGTTTACGAACGAACCTATTCAGATCTGGATTGCCGATTACGTGCTGGCGGGCTACGGCACCGGCGCCGTAATGGCCGTGCCCAGCGGGGACCAGCGCGACTACGTATTTGCCAAGCACTTCCAGCTGCCTATTGTGCAGGTAGTAGATGCCCAGCAGATTGACGAGCAGGCCGACCCCACCAAGGAAGGCAAGTACCTGCACGGCCTCATCCAGGGCCAGAGCTACAAGCAAGCTACCCAAACCCTGATTCAGGAGCTCGAAGCGCGCGGCATCGGCAAGGGCAAAACCAACTTCCGCATCCGCGACGCCATCTTCGGCCGCCAGCGCTACTGGGGCGAGCCTATCCCGATTTACTACAAGGAGGGCGTGGCCTACGGCGTGGCCGAAGCCGACCTTCCCCTGGTGCTCCCGGAAATCGACGAGTACAAGCCCACCGAAACCGGCGAGCCGCCCCTGGGCCGCGCCAAGGACTGGAAGTACAAAGGCCAGTACGAGTACGAGCTGAGCACCATGCCCGGCTGGGCCGGCTCCAGTTGGTACTACCTGCGCTACATGGACCCGCAGAATACCGGCCGTTTTGTGGGCGAGGAACCCGAGCAGTACTGGCAGCAAGTGGATTTATACATGGGTGGCGCAGAGCATGCTACGGGTCACCTGCTCTACTCCCGCTTCTGGCACCTGTTCCTGAAAGACCTGGGCTTGGTTTCAACTCCTGAGCCCTTCCAGAAGCTCATCAACCAGGGCATGATCTTGGGACGTTCGAACTTTGTATATTTCCTTAATGTGACATGGAATACGTGGCTAGCGGATGGGGAAGATGCTGCAAAAATTCCTATGCCAATTGTTTATATATCTAAACCTATGTTAGAACGTTTTCTCGCTGGGAAACAATCTAACAAAGATGAGGAACTAGTAAATACGGGGATTGATCAGGCAGCAAAGCAGTGGGGAGAGAAGCATAAGCGCACTTTCACAGCTGGCGTTATAAGTTATGAACATTCCTTTGCCGGACATGTCGATGTTAATATTGTTACTGATGATATTCTTGATATAAAAGCTGCAAGAAACTGGCGACCAGATTTTGCAGAGGCAGTCTTTATAAATGAACCAAACGGCAATTACGTGTGTGGAGTCGAAGTCGAGAAGATGTCGAAGTCGAAGTACAACGTGGTAAATCCCGATGTACTAATCGAGAAGTTCGGGGCTGATGCGCTGCGTTTGTACGAAATGTTCCTGGGGCCGCTGGAGCAGTTCAAGCCCTGGAATACCAACGGTATGAGCGGCGTGGCGGGCTTCCTGAAGAAGCTCTGGCGCCTCTACCACCCCCAGGATGGCAACTTCGCCGTAACCGACGAGGCCCCGAAACCCGCCGAGCTGAAGGCCCTGCACAAAGCCATCCGCAAGGTGGAAGAGGATATCGAGAAGTTCTCATTCAACACCACCGTCAGCGCCCTGATGATTACGGTAAACGAGCTGACTTCCCTCGACACACACAAGCGCGCCGTGCTGGAGCCGCTGGTGGTACTGGTGTCGCCCTACGCCCCGCACCTGGCCGAGGAGCTGTGGCAGAAGCTGGGCCACGCGCCCGGCTCCATCAGCTCGGCTTCCTACCCCGAGTTCCGGGAGGAATACCTGGTGGAGGATGTGGTAAACTACCCGGTAGCCATCAACGGCAAGGTGCGCGAGCAGCTGCAGTTCCCGGCCACCGCTACCCCCGCCGAAATCGAAGCCGCCGTGCGCGCCTCCGACTTCCTGGCCCGCTTCGCCGATGGCAAAGAAGCCAAGAAGATTATCGTGGTGCCCGGCCGCATGGTGAACGTGGTGGTATAGTTGCGTTTACCCGAAAAGGAAAAGGCCCGCTGGAAAAATCCGGCGGGCCTTTTTTAGCTAAAGCTAGTTCCCCTCCTTTTTGAAGGAGGGGTGCCCGCAGGGCGGGGTGGTTTAGGCTAGAGCTAGAAGATTAGAGCTAGTAAGCCGTTCAGATGGTTTTCTAGCTTCTAACTCTAGTTTAACCACCCCGACCTGCGGCCACCTCTCCTTCAAAAAGGAGGGGAACTAGCCCCTTAGCTAAACCCTAATATGCGGCGGTGAAGCGCTGGCGGCTGTGCTTGGGCTGCTCTACTTCGTCCAGGATGGCCACGGCCAGGTCTTCGCCCGACAGAATGCTGCGGCCTTCTTCGTTGAACACCGGGCTTTCGAGCCCGAGGCGGTAGTGGCCCGTGCGGCCCGTGCTGATACCGGGGTGCATTTCAATGGCGGGGCTGACGAAGGTCCAGTCGAGGGTATCGTTGTTTTTCAGCTCGTTGAGGTAGTCGCGAGCGGCGGTGGCGCCGGCCTTGTACTCCGCGGGGAACTGGGGGCCGTCTACCAGCTGCTGCCCATCAATGTACAAGCTGCCGGCCCCGCCAATGGCAATCAGGCGTGGCACTCCAGCCTTCTCGGTAGCAGCTTCAATGTCGCGGGCGCCCTGCAGGAAGTCGTGGTAGAGGTTGGGGTTGGCCCAGCCGGCGTTGAAAGAGTTGATAACGACGTCGTGGCCGGCCAGCTGCCGGGCGGTTTCCTCCAGCTTGGTTTACGTCGCCGGTCACTACAGTCAGGTTAGCGTGCCGGGTGGTGAGTCTGGTAGGGTCACGCACCAGGGCCGTTACCTGGTGGCCGCGGTTGAGGGCTTCGGTCAGGAGCTTTGAGCCGACGAACCCGGTGGCTCCGATGAGGGCAATTTTCATAGGTAAAAAGGGTATGGTGAAGAGAAAAAGAAAGATTTATTGCAACCACTGCAGTTACAATTGAAGACAAAAAAATTAGCTGCTAGCCGCAGCTTTGGCCTGAATATCCGTGGTGACCTGGGCCAGCAGCACGCCAGCCAACTGCTGCTCCAGGGCCGCCTGGGCGCGCTGCAGGGTGGCATTGAGTGCTGCCTGAATATGGCGCCCCACGGGGCAGGCCGGGTTTGGCTGGTCGTGCACGCTGAACAGCTGGCCTTCAGCCACCACCTCCACCGCCCGGTACACCTCCAACAGGGAAATAGCCCGCGGAGAGCGGGTCAGAAACGTGCCGCCCGAAGCCGGCCGCACTTCTACCAGCCCGGCCTTTTTCAGCTGCCCCAGAATACGCCGAATCACGACGGGGTTGGTATTGACACTTCCGGCCATGCGCTCCGAGGTCAGCAGCGCGTCGCCGGGCTGCTGCAGAGCCAGCAGGGAAAGCACATGAACGGCCACGGAAAAACGACTACTGATTTGCATAGGGGCAACAGGTGGAGGAAAAAAGCCAGCTCCAAGCGTTGGCAGAGCAAAGATACGCATTGTAACAAAACCAGTTACAGTAAAGCATGAAAAAAAGAGGCGAAGCTGCTACTCCGCCCTGGATTTTTCAGGCCTAAAATCAGGTTGATACCCTTCCGTTTGCTCGGCCTCGGTTAACTCTTCGCGCAGCTTTTTTGGCAAGGAAGCGCGCACCAGCTCATAGGAATGGTCGATAAGCTCGCGCAGCTGGCGGCCGGGGATGCCGGTACCGACCAGCACCGTGTTCCAGTGCTTTTTGTTCATATGGTAGCCGGGCAACACGTAGTCGTGCTGCTCGCGCAACTCTACGGCGCGCTCCGGGTCGCACTTCAGGTTGATGCTGCCGAAGGTGTCGATATCGGTGAGGGCAAACACTTTGCCGCCCACTTTAAATACCAGGGTTGAGGGACCGAACGGAGTTTCTTCGCTCACCCCCGCTTTCAGCAGGCAATAGTCGCGGAAGTCTTCGATGTTCATGCTATTGCCAGAACTGCTTGTTAATTGAATGCCGGCTACCAACATGTGTTGCTGACAGCCGACATCTAACTACCGGAGAAACCACCGATACAGCAACACCAGAAAGCCGACCAGAAACATGGCCATGCTCAGCTTATTGATGAAGTGCATGGTGCGCAGGTTGAAGTTGGTATGGCGCGTGGGGTCGTTCTTGCGGAAAAAATACCCAAAAACGGGACCCAGATTAAACAAGTCTTTACGCATGAGGCAGAGGTTTTAGGACTACTAAGGTAACAACTCCCACCACAGAAAGATTTACCCCGCCCGTAAATTGCGGAACCGCTGCAACTGCCGTCCCGCAGCGGCGTCGTTACGGCCCAACGCTAACCCCCTCCCTGTATGCGCCCTTTCTACGCTCTTCTCGCTGGCCTACTGTTTACCGCCGCTGCCGCTCATGGTCAAAGCCCGGCTTCGGACACGGAAGCGGTTAAACAAACCATCAACCGCTTCTTTGAGGGCATGCGCAAAACCGACAGCACGCTCATTCGCAGCACGCTGGCGCCTACGGTCGTGCTGCAAACCATCAGCAACCGCGGCGGCAAAACGCAGGTGCAGACGGAAAACGTAGCCGCCTTCCTGAAGGCCGTGGGCACGCCGCACCAAGGCGTGTACGATGAGCGCATCAGCTTTGAGCGGGTGCTTATCGACGCGCAGCTGGCCAGCGTCTGGACGCCCTACCAGTTCTACGTCAGCGACAAGTTCAGCCACTGCGGCTACAACTCCTTTCAGCTGGTGAAGCTGGCCGAGGGCTGGCGCATTGCCTACATCATCGACACGCGCCGCAAGGACGGGTGCAAGTAGTATTTCCTTGTTATCCTACGCTCTACGAAGGACCTTCTCACGGTAAAACAAATTTGTTAGCCCGCAGAAGACGCAGAAGTTTCCGCAGAAGGCGCGGAGGTTATTCAGCCGTGAGAAGGATAATAGGATTGCCATACCCTGTGGCCGCCGTCACGATATCCGACACTTCCAACACTGGCTTTGCGTAGCCACGTTGCGACACGTGTAGCATAGCTTGCCCCAGCTCCGCCAGCGTGGATACATACTTCGGCATGAATCGACGCAGCGCCGGATATAGCCAGCCGAAATACTTGTAGTACGACAGCACATGCTGCTGACCCGGTGTGGCACGCAGGAAACCGGGGCGGAACATGTAGGCCTGCCGGAAGCCTAGTGCCCGCAATGCGTTTTCGGTTTCGCCCTTCACGCGGGCCCACATCTGGCGGCTGCGCAGCGTATCGTCGGTACCCGCGCCCGATACGTAGCAGAACGTGAGGTCGGGGCCGTTGTGGGCGAGCAGCGTTTGGGCAAAGTGCAGGGTGAGGTCCTGGGTGAGGCGGCGGTACTCGGGTTCCTTCATGCCCACCGACGACACGCCCAGGCAGAAAAAGCAGGCGTTGTAGCCCGTCAGCTGGTCCTGGATGGGTGCCAGATTATGGAAATCTGTGTGGATGATTTCCCGCAGCTTGGGGTGGATCCGGCCGCTGGCCCCCCGGCTGATGCTGAGCACCTGCTCTACCTGTGGGCTGTTCAGGCATTCCAGCAGCACACCCTCTCCCACCATGCCCGTGGCTCCGGTCAGGATTACGCGTAGTTTCATGGCAGGGCAGACGAACGAGCGAGGCGGATGTTTTTTAACGAGCGGCTTAGGCTGGTAAAGTTCCGCGCCCTACTCGCCATGCAGCGCCGGTACGGGGCGCTGGCTAGTGAGCGTAGCCCCTACGCTGGCCAGCACGATGAAGCCCACCGCCAGCCACTGCCACCCCGACAGCTGCTCGCTCAGCAGCAGCCACCCCGAAACGGCCGCCGCTACCGGCTCCAGGCTCATCAGAATGCTGAAGGTGCGCGTCGGAAGGGACTTGAGGGCCCGCATTTCCAGGGTGAAAGGCAGAATGCTGGAAAATAGCGCCAACCCAGCGCCCTGCAGCAAGAGTTGCGGCGTCAGATGCAATAAGCTGCCGCTCGCTACGGCAAATGGCAGCACAGGCAGCACCGCAAAGAGCATACCCACGGCAACGGCTACCGAACCGGGTAGTACGGCGGCAGTGCGTTGTCCCAGTACGATGTAAATAGCCCAGCAAGCTCCCGCAGCCAGGGCGTAAGCCATGCCGATGAGGTCGATACCCTGACCACTCCACGGCGTGATAAGAGCAATGCCCAGGCCCGCCAAGGCCACCCAAACCGCATCCAACCAGCGCCGGGAGCCGCTTAGGGCCAGAGCCAGCGGGCCGATAAACTCCAACGTTACGGCCAGACCGAGCGGTATGCGCGCCAGTGAGCAGTAGAAGAGGAAATTCATGAGCCCCAACGCCAGGCCGTAGGGCACCACGGCCCGCCACTGCGCAGCCTGCAGCTGCCCCAGCCGCGGCCGTACCACCGCCAGCAGCACCAGGGCCGACAGACCAATGCGGAGGCTCGTGGTACCGGCCGCCCCCAGCAGCGGAAACAAGCCCTTAGCCAAGGCAGCCCCTGCCTGTACACTGATAATGGCAAACAACACGGATGGTACCGCCGGCAAGGAAAACCGAGAAGCGTTAGACATTATCCGAGCTTAAAATTCGTATAGACCGCAGCCTCGTAGGCATTAATCGTATACTCTGATACTGAAATTGAATTATAAGAGAATTGCCCAAGGATACAGCCCATTTTAATCAAATGCATTCTGAGCTCTTTCTCCTCGTTCTACTAGAGACGTGAACTCAGTCACCATATCCCATAAGTCCGCATCCTTCCTGAACAGCCTTTTGCAGAATTGCCATAAAAGCCTCACGTTCTTCAGGTAAGGAAGCTGCTTGAGGCTGTCGTTTTAGCTTCAGCAGCATGCCCGCCACAATTTCACTACCCCAGCGAAACTTGCCGTAGTAATCAAACCACGGTTCAATGATTCCTTCAGCCTGTAGCTGATAGAATAATTCATCCTTTATTCCACCACCATACTGTAAGAAGAGGTCTTTGCTAGATGGATTTTGGCTGTCCTGAATAAAGTAGAAATCCAGCATATCTAACCTCCTAGGACAAAGTAGAAGTACTTGGATCTACCGTTTACACTTCTGCTCTACCCCGCCACCGGCTCCTCCAGCAGTACCGGCTCAATCCAGCGGCCGTCCTCGCGCATGAGGTCAATCAGCTGATCTACGGCCTGGGCTTCGGGCACGGCTTTCTTAATGACTTCCTGGCCACGGTAGAGGGCAATTTTGCCTTTGCCCACGCCCACGTAGCCGTAGTCGGCGTCGGCCATTTCGCCGGGGCCGTTCACGATGCAGCCCATAATGCCGATTTTCACGCCCTTCAGATGGTCGGTGCGCTTGCGGATCATGGCGGTGGTTTCCTGCAGGTCGAACAGGGTGCGGCCGCAGCTCGGGCAACTGATGTACTCGGTCTTGCTCATGCGCGTGCGCGCCGCCTGCAGAATACCAAAGGAAAGCTGGTTGAGCTGATCCAGCGTCGTGAGCCACTCCTGTTTCGGGCGGGCGGGCAGCAGCTCGGTGCTCAGTACTACCCCGTCGCCGAGGCCGTCGAGCAGCAGGCCGCCCACGTCGGTGGCGGCGTAGAGCTGGGTTTGCTCGGGCGTCAGCGCGGGGTACTGGCGGTTGATGATGACCGGATTGGTCACGCCATTATTCATCAGCTCGAAAAACGCCCGGCGGATTTCGGGCATAGCGTGGGCGTTGTCGGTGTAGAGAATAATGACGGCCGTAGCGTCGGCGCGCAGCTGCCCCAGGGAGGCGGGCGTGAGCGAGTCGAGGTGCTGGAACACAAAGTTCAGCTCGGGGTGGCGGGCACCAGGGGCAGCGTATTCAGTATGGGTCAGTACCGGGTAATGGTCGGGGCGCTGACCGGCATCAAGCCAGGCGCTGTAATCCACCACTTCCTTGAGGCCGTTGGGCAGCATAAACGGCACCGGGCGCTGGCCCGAGTACACGTAGTCGGCGCCGAGGTCATTCATCTGAAACTTGTCCAGAAACGCGGAGTACAAATGGCCCACAGCGCGCAGGTCAGCATACTCCACCGCATCCAGGGCCGAGAGGTCCACCATCACCCGGGGCACATTCTGCCCGCCCAGGTTCAGCACCTCGCGCGTAGGGCGGCGGTGGTACTGGAAAGGGTCTATCGGTAATGAGGAATTAGTAATTAGTAATGAAGAATTGGCAAACGCAGGGGCAGGCATGGCAGCAGTGGCCTCGTTTTCAATTACTAATTGCTCATTACTAATTCCTAATTCCTCGCCCAACGGGCGAATCGGCTTGGCTTCGGCCGCGCGGTTCGTGTATCGGTCAATCAGGGCGCGGGCTACGGGGGCTTCGGCTTCGGGAGCTTCGGTGAGCGAAACGCGCACGGTGTCGCCGAGGCCATCTTCGAGCAGGGTGCCGATTCCCACGGCCGACTTGATGCGGCCGTCTTCGGCTTCGCCGGCTTCGGTCACGCCCAGGTGCAGCGGGTAGGGCTGTAGGCCCTCCTCATCGAGCTTCTGCACCAGCAGCCGGTAGGCCTGCACCATTACCTGGGTGTTGGAGGCCTTCATGCTCAGCACCACGTCGTAGTAGTTTTCTTCCTCGCAAAGGCGCAGAAACTCCAGCGCCGACTCTACCATGCCCAGGGGCGTGTCGCCGTAGCGGCTCAGGATGCGGTCCGACAACGAGCCATGGTTGGTGCCGATGCGCATGGCCGTGCCGTACTGCTTGCAGATCTGCACCAGGGGGCGGAACCGCTCCCGGATGCGCTCCACCTCGGCCGCGTAGGAGGCATCGGTGTAGTCGATGACGTCGAACTTCTTTTTATCGGCGTAGTTGCCAGGGTTTACGCGCACTTTCTCCACGATGCGGGCGGCCAGCTCGGCGGCGTTGGGCGTGAAGTGAATATCGGCAATGAGCGGCACGTTGCAGCCCCGCTTGCGCAGCTCCTTCCTGATTTCCAGCAGGTTCTGGGCTTCCTTCACGCTGGGGGCCGTGATGCGCACGTACTCGCAGCCGGCCTCCACCATGCGCAGGGTCTGCTCCACCGAGCCCAGCGTGTCCATGGTGTCCACGGTGGTCATGCTCTGCACCCGAATCGGGTTGAGGCCGCCCATGGGCAGGTCGCCGATTTTCACTTCCCGCGAAAGGCGGCGCTTGTACTCGGTGAGGCTGGGGCAATACGTCTTGTTCATAGAAAGGAAAACCAGCGGCGGAAGGCGAAAGTTGCGGCAGGAAGGTGGTACCGGCGGCAAAGGTACGAGCTAATAGCTACGGTCGATGGCGCCGGCGCCCTGCCAGCCTCGCCTGGTAGACGCTCCAGCGCCGCCGATATTTCGCCGCCACAACTCCGGCGCAGTAGCTACCTTGCCTCCCTGACGTTTCATCCTTTTCCCGCGCTGCCCGCATGACCCTTCCAAACTCTTCGCGCCGTCATTTTTTGAAGCTTACCGGTTTGACGCTGGCCGGCCTGCCGCTAGCCGTTTCCGGGTGCGCGTCCGCCCTCACCGGCAGCCGCAAAGACCCTTCGTATCTGGTGTACGTGGGCACCTACGCCGCTGCCGATGCAGAAAGCGTATTTCTGTATCGCCTGAACCCGGAAACCGGTGCCCTCACCCGGGTGGGCGCCTCCAAAGCCGGCCCCAACCCCACCTACCTAACGCTCGACCCGCAGCAGCGCCTGCTGTACACGGCCAACGAAACCGAGGAATACAACGGCATGAAGAGCGGCTCGGTGCGGGCTTTCGCCGTCGACCGCAAAACCGGCGGCCTCACCCTGCTGAATGAGCAGTCGTCGTTTGGACCAGGGCCGTGCTACATCAGCCTCGACCACACCCGCCGCCTCGCGCTGGTGGCCAACTACGGCGGAGGCAGCGTGTGCGCCCTGCCCGTGCAAGCCAATGGCCAGTTGGGGGCGCCCTCGGCTACTCAGCAGCACACCGGCTCGGGTCCGCACAAAAACCAGAACGTGCCCCACGCCCACTGCTTCCTGCCCGACCCCGCCAACCGCTTTGCCCTGGCCGTGGACCTGGGCATCGACCAGGTGGTGGCGTACCCGCTGGAGCCAGGCACGGGCAAATTCCTCAACACGCCTACCACTGCCTTTGCCACTGCGCCGGGCGCCGGGCCGCGCCACCTCATCTTTCACCCCAATAAGCGCTGGGGCTACCTCATCAATGAGTTGAACTCCACCGTCACGGCCCTGAGCTACGACGCGGCCCAGGGGAAATTCAGCGAGCTGCACACGCTTCCCACGCTCCCGGCCGGCTTTACCGCGTGGAATGCCTGCGCCGATATTCACGTGTCGCCCAACGGCCGGTTTCTCTACGCCTCCAACCGGGGCCACAACAGCATCGTGGTCTACGCCATTGACCCGACCAGCGGAAAGCTCACCTGGGTGCAGCACGCCGATACCCAGGGCAAGATTCCGCGCAACTTTGCCCTCGACCCCAGCGGCCGCGTGGCGCTGGTAGCCAATCAGCAGACCAACAACATCGTCACGTACCGCATCGATGGCCAGACCGGCATGCTCACCGCTACCGGCACGTCAGTGGAAGTATCCGCGCCGGTTTGCCTGCAGGTGGTGCCCGATTTTCTGGCGTAGCCTGCCGCTCAGATGTTTGTGGGGCGGCAGGCAACTTCCGGCGCGCTTTGCTGTCTATCAGCTGATACCAAGGAATTTCAGCTTATGCTCAGACTTTCTTTCCTGATTATGGCGGTTGTGCTGCTGCTCGCCCAACCCGGCCGGGCGCAGCAGGTGGCCGTCATCAAGCTGCCCGAGCTGCAGCGCCGCCTCAGCCTGCCGAATGACACCACCTACGTAGTGAACTTCTGGGCTACCTGGTGCGCGCCCTGCATCAAAGAGCTCCCCTACTTCGACCAGCTGACCGCCACTTACGCCGGGCAGAAGGTGAAGGTGCTGCTGGTGAGCATGGACTACGCCTCGCAGCTCGACAAAAAAGTAAAGCCCTTTGTACTGAAGCGCGGGCTGAAGTCGGAGGTGGTGCTGCTCAACGAAACCAACCCCAACACCTACCTCGCTCAGATAGACCCTACATGGAGCGGTGCCCTGCCCTTTACCCTGCTGCTGAACAATGCCCGGCAGCGGCGCGCCACCTTCGAGCAGGAATTCACAGCTGAAGAGCTGAAAAAGCACCTACAGGCGTTTATAAAATAACTTCCGCCTCAGTTTCGGGCTAGCATCCTCTTTCTCCTTTCCCTCACTTTTTCACGTCTGCGCTTATGAAAAAGCTTCTTCCTTTTCTCGCTGTGGGCCTCGTGCTGGCCCTAAGCAGCTTCATGATGTGGCGTCCGGCAGCAGAGGCCGGCTACCAGGTGGGCGACAAGGCGGCGGACTTCAGGCTGAAGAACGTTGACGGAAAGCTGGTGTCATTGGCCGATAACAAGGCGGCCAAGGGCTATATCGTGGTGTTTACCTGCAACACCTGTCCCTACGCTCAAGCCTACGAAAGCCGCATCTTGGCCCTGCATCAGCAATATGCCAGCCAGGGTTACCCGGTAGTGGCCATCAACCCCAACGACCCCGCCACCGTGCCTGGCGACTCCTTCGCCGAAATGCAGAAGCGAGCCAAAAGCAAGGCCTATGCCTTCCCCTACCTGCAGGATGAAACCCAGCAGGTGGCGCGGCAATACGGCGCCACGCGCACGCCCCACCTCTACGTGCTTACCCGCCAGGGCAATGACTTCGTCGTTAGCTACATCGGCGCCATCGACGACAACTCGGAGGACGCTAAGCTGGTTAAGACCAAGTACCTGGAAAATGCCATGACCGAGTTGCTGGCCGGCAAGCCCGCTACGGTAAGCTCCACCAAAGCCATTGGCTGCACCATCAAATGGAAGAAAGCCTGACGGTTCTGCCGGGAGAAGGTGCTGTAGTTCTGACAAGTTTACCGGAGCAGCTTTTCTTTTCCCGAAGCTGACACCTGATTTCGCTGAAACGGCCGATGGTACCACGTGTATCACCGGCCGGTTTTGTTCAACCGCTTGAAAAGCTACCCTCAGCTGCCGACTTCCAGCACGATTTTGCCGATGTGCGCACTGCTTTCCATTAGCTCATGCGCCGCTACGGCCTCAGCCAGCGGGAAGCGGCGGTAGATGACGGGGCGGAACCGGCCGGCAGCCAGCAGCGGCCAAACGTGCTGCTCCACCGCGGCGGCCAGCGCGGCTTTAAAGTCGGCGGAGCGGGGGCGCAGGGTGCTGCCCGTAATGGTGAGGCGGCGGCGCATCACGTCCAGGGCATTGAACTCGGCTTTGGGGCCCTGCATGGCGTTGATGAACACCAGGCGGCCATCGTCCCTGAGCAGGCGCAGGTTCTTGGGGGTATAGTCGCCGCCAATCATATCCAGCACCACGTCTATGCCCTGGTCTTTCAGCTCGGCTTCAAAATCTTCCGTCTTGTAGTTGAAGCAGCGCGTAGCGCCCAGCTTTTCGCAGGCGCGGCATTTCTCGTCGGAGCCGGCCGTGGCAAACACCGTGGCCCCCAGCGCCGCCGCCAGCTGAATGGCCGTGACGCCGATGCCGCTGCTGCCGCCGTGTACGAGCAGGGTTTCGCCGGGCTGCAGCTGCCCGCGTTGGAACACGTTGTGCCACACGGTAAACACGGTTTCGGGCAGCGTGGCGGCTTCGCCCATCGTCCAGCCGGGGGGCACGGGCAGGCAGTGGCGGGCATCTACCACGGCGTACTCGGCGTAGCCCCCTTCAGCCAGGAGCGCGCACACTGCGTCGCCGGGGTGCCAGCGCCCGGCAGCGGCGCCCACGGCTTCCACGGTGCCCGCAATTTCCAGCCCCGGCACGGTACCGGCCACGTCGCCGCTGCCGGCGTACTTGCCCTGACGCAAAAGCACGTCGGGGCGGTTGATGCCGGCGGCCTGCACGCGCACCAGCACCTGGTGTGGGGCTGGCTGGGGTACACCGGTAGAAATAAGCTGTAATACTTCGGGGCCGCCGGGCTGGGAAATGATGATTTGGTGCATAACGAACGGGGAAGTCAGGGCTGTAAAGTTGCGTCGTCGGTTGACAGCATACGGTGCCTACGCCAGCGGGCAGCGGCAGTTTCGTCGGTTTCTGTATGGAATGCTTGTCCGCCCGGCAGCCGGCTGCGTACTTGCAGGGCGCTACGGCGCCACCCGACTTATGAAAAACCGCCCCATCTGGATTACCCTGCTTGGCAATATGACCAAGGCGACCGGACTGGCCGCCTGGCAAACCGGCCGCCTGTTTCGCAAAGCCGCCGCCGCTGCCCTCGACTCGGTGCAGGAGGTGCTGCGGGCCGAAGTAAAAAAGGCAACATCCGGCTGGTACAGGATTTCCTGACCGATAAGGCCCTGCCCGCCGCCCGGGCCCTGCTACTCGAACGGATGGCCGCCCGCTTGCTGGTACGCATCGGGCTGCGCGGGGTGCTGGCTTCCAACGTGGTCGGCTGGATTCTGCCGTTTGTGGTGGAGCAGCTGATCAAGGTGGCGCACCGTTCTGGCGTGCTCGATAAGCTGAAAGCCCACCCCACCGTAGCCGACTCGCTCACCCGCCTGGACGAGCTGAAGAAAGCCGCCTGGAAAACGCTGGTGCCCGATGCCGGCAGCGGCGCCGAGCTGCTGCCCGACGATGCCGAACTGCCCCGGCAGCTGACTGCAAAGCCGTAACGCTTACTTAAACTCGACCATAGCCCGCCGATTCCCGTATGCGGGCCCTACACGTCTGGTTTCACCAGCCCCGGCGTCCCTACCGTATGCAACCCGCGCTGTCGTTTCCTTACCTGAACATTTACCTGCACACCACTGTCTGCCCGATTATTGAGCTTCAATGGCTCAGCTTCGCCAACAGCACCGGTTTCCGGCAAAGCGTTTCGCAGGGCCTTCAGCTAGCTCTGGAGCACCGCGTGCAGGGCTGGATTGCCGACGACCGGCTGCTGGGCCCCGTACGGCCTAAGGACCTAGATTGGGTACACCGCACGGTACTGCTGCCGCTCAGCCGGATGGGCCTCCGGCGGTTTGCCTTGCTGGCCTCCGACGATCCGCTCAACCGGCTGACCATCGACCGGATGTACGAGCAGGCCGAAACGGATATTGCCTTCGAGCTGCGTCGCTTTGATGATATTGAGGAAGCCCGCCGCTGGATATGCGAGTAATTTTATTTCAATAGTATATCCCTCAATAATAGCTATATACAACACACATTCTAAAGTATTAAACTAAGTAGAGCCAACAGCTTTTTTTCTTCATGCCGAAAACTTATTCGACCTGATTGCGGCAGTTACCGTACAGACGGGCTGACCATCACACCACGTACTTCTTATGAAACTGTCCTTCAAATCCCTGCTTCTTTTCGCCGCATTTGCTGCCTTCGCCACTACTTCGTGCTCGGAGAGCCAGCAGGAAAATGCGGAAGCCACCACCGAAAACGCCGCCAATGAAGCGGGTGCCGCCACCGAGCAAGCCGCCAACGATGTTCAGGAAGATATGGCCCGGGAGCCCGGCGACACGGCCGTAGTGCAGAACAAAGAGGCTGATAAGCTCGTGGAAGAAGTTCCCGCAACGCCGCAGAACTAGTTTTTGCCTTGTATGCCATTAAACGTGCCCGTTCCGGTAGTTGCCGGAGCGGGCACGTTTGTTTTTAGATGAGTTTGTAACCAGAACTTAGTTAAGCAGGGTTTTTACTGATTTGAGGGTTACTCCAGGCGTACTTCTTTGTTCTATTTTTGTTGATGCTGGAATTAAAACCTTTTAGCGCAACGGACGCTCCGCGGGTAGCCCTGCTGCGAAACCACCCCGTTATCCTGGCCAACGGCTTTGACGGCACCCCTGACCCGTACACCGTAGCCGCCGCCGAGGCATTTATTGCATCGCAGGCGCCCAAGCAGCCGGCCGAAAACCTGGCCATCTGGCTGGCTGGGGAACTGGTAGGCAGCATTGGCCTGTGGCAAAAAGAGGACGTATTCCGGCTCAGCGCCGGGCTGGGGTACTGGGTAGGCGCCCCGTACTGGGGCAAGGGCGTAGCCACCGAAGCTATTGGCTTATTTATCACGTATGCATTTGCAACCTTTAATATAGTGCGCTTGGAGGCCGGCGTGTTTGCCTTCAACCAGCCGTCGATGCGGGCTTTGGAGAAAAACGGTTTCTACCTGGAGAGCATCCGTCGGCAGGCCGTGGTTAAGCACGGGCAGATACAGGACGACTACGTCTGGGTCAAGCTAAAGCACCCCGATCAGTCGGCGCCTTACCCGACTCCTGGGTAAACTCCGGAGTACCTTACTCCAAAAACCCGATTTCTCAGATCGACAAGGCTGGCTGCACTTGCAGGCCCTCCGTCTTCTCCCTCACACCCCCCTCCACGGTGGTACTACTGTTGCTTGTTTGTCCTGACGAAAAGCGTATGTTTGGGGTGTATGTTATGCCTGTATGTGTATGGAGGTACATAGGGAACTTGCTGAAATCCGCCGGCAAATGCGGCAGCTCTTTTTAGCCCGGACCGACCTGATGACTCTGGAGCAATGTCGCCTGGAGTGGCAGCGCATCCTGCAACAGCTGCAGCAGCGCCCCCTGGAACCGGCCCTGGCCGCCCGCATTGCCGACAGCCTCAAGCAGCTGGCCGAGCTGGGCCGGGCCGACTCGCCTTTCTGGACGGCCACGGCCCGGCGTCAGAAGATGGAAAACGCGCTTATTCAGGCGGTGCAGGGACTGTAGTAGCTCCAGCCGCAGCGCGTAAGGTGGGCGTATCTGGGTCCGGCTGGCGGGTAAGGCGCATCCGGCAGTTGCTGCAGCTGCCGGTGAAGAAGTAACTGAGACCTGCTACGCTGGCCAGTGGCCGAAGAGGCTGGAGCGGCGGTGGAGCGGGGGTAACCTATCAAACTCATGAGACAGCTGCTTGTACTTGCCATTTGCTTATGCGCTGCCCCGGTTTGGGCGCAGGGCAGCATCACGCCCAAAGCCGCGCAGCTACCGCAGCCGACAAGTGTTGAGTCAGTCTTAAAAGCCAGTACTAATCCTCGCCTCACCCAACTTGCCCTCCATGCCATCCTGTATCCGGCGCTACGGGATACGCTTTCCAACTATCCCATGCCACACCTGCAGCCCGGCGACCTGGTAATTATTCGTGATGAGGCTGGCCAGTGGCTCAAAGTGGTGCGGGCTGGCCGGGACGCCACCCGCTACGCCCCCGATATTGTGCCTTACTACCTGCGAAAATCTAGCCTGCGCGGCGCTAAGAGGGTGTTTGGGAATTCACTCGGTTGTAGCACGTCGTAACGTCATGGTCAGATTGGCGAGCAGTATCCAGGCCGCATGGCTGGCCGGGGTGCGCTCGTAATCCACGACGATGCGCCGAAAGCAGTTGAGCCAGGCGAAGGTGCGCTCCACGACCCAGCGCTGGGCCACGGGCACGAAGCCCCGGTCGGCACTGGGCGGGCGGCTGGCCACTTGGTGCTGCCAGCCCAAGGCCCGGACCTGCTGCGCAAAACGACCGTGGTAGGCCCGGTCGGTGAGCACGGTGCGCAGCCGGCTGGCCCAGGCCGGGCGCAGCTGCTCGCGCCGGGGCAAGAGCGGGTGGGCCGCCCGGCTGTCGTGTCCGCTGGCCGCGTGCACGACCACCTGCCAGATGCGGCCGCCCGTGTCGCACAGGACCTGGCGCTTGCGGCCGTTCACCCGTTTGTGCGCGTCGAGGCCGCGCTGCTGGTTCAGGCGCGGGGCCAGTTTGACGCTTTGCGCGTCGACTAGGGCCAGCGACGGGGTGGGCAAGCGCTGACTCGCCAGCCGGTCGGCGCGGTTGCCGGCCTCGTTAAGCCGTTGCAGCGTGCCGGTGGCTTGCCAGCGGGCGAAATAGTAGTACACCGCCGACCAGGGCGGGAAACACGCCGGCAGGCTGCGCCACTGGCAGCCCGTGCGGCACACGTAGCGCAACGCGTCAACGACTTGGCGCAAACACAAGCGGCGCTTGCGTTGCAGGGGCAGCAGCGGCGCAATAACTTGCCACTGCGAGTCAGTAAGGGGTTGATAGCACTCACCCATAAAGCGAAAAGGAGCCTAGGAACTCCCCACGCAACTTACTGGCTCGTTTCTTTTGGCCCGAACCTAATTCCCAAACACGCTCTAAGACATTCGTCATCCTTTAGGCTTGTCCCCTCTCAGAAGCCGCAGCCGGCACGGGTGTGGCCGTGGCGCGCCTACGGGGTATCTTTGCGTACCCCGCCGCTATAGAACTTCCCAAGCCATGCCTAATCGGATAGTCTACCTACTTTTCTCCCTACTGCTCCTGGCCAGCCCGGCCGTTGCCCAATCTACCCTGGCCAAGCCGGCAGCCGCCACGCTGCTGGACCAGGAAAATGGCTTTCGCGCTTACCACTTCGGCGAGACGTACGCCCGGTACCCGAAGTTGCGCGTGTTCTTCGATGATGGCCCCACTATCACCTACATCGCCCCCCAGGAAGATTTGCACTACGCCGGCGTGCCGCTCACCGAAGTCCTCTACACCTTCACCCCGGATGGCCTGGACCGGATCAGCTTTACTACCCGGGGCCAGCGCCACAGCGACCAGCTCAAGCAGCAGCTTATTGTCCGCTACGGCCCCGGCCAGCCAGGAACCAGCTACGTGAATAGCTATGAGTGGCGAGGCCAGCACGTGGTGCTCAGCTTCAGCGCCGCCACCAAAGAGAACCCCGACGCCCAGGTGCTGCTGTTGCGCCTGCCGTAGTACAACCTGACAGAAGCCCCAGCCGCTGCCGCCACGGGTGCTCCTAGCTATCCCCTCGTTCTATGTCCGTTACTTCTACCGCTAACACCATTTCCCTGCTCGACAATCGGTTCCGCCTCCGCTTTGTCCTGGTGCTGCTGTGGCTCAGTGGCGGCGTAGCCCTGGTCTCGTTTGCCCTCAATGGCTGGCAGTTCCTGCTCAACTACCGGTTATCCCACGGCACGAATACCCTGACGCCGCTGCAAAAGAACGGTTTGGCGCTTGTATGGACAGAGGTGCTTCAGGTTTTCGTCGGCTTTTTAACCATGCTGGCGTCTGCGCTATGGTCGCACCGGGCCTACGCCAATATCTACCGGTTGCGCCAGTTCCGGCCCCAGTTCGGCGCGTGGTATATCGGCTGGTTATGGGTGATTCCCCTTTTCAGTTTGTTCCGCCCCTTCCAGGTGATGGAGGACATTTTCTCTTCCCTGGTGCGCAACGCTCCTTCCAGTGGCGGCAGCCTGCCTAGGGCCTGGTACCGGCTGTTGGCCTGGTGGTGGATGCTTCATTTAATACCGCTGGTGGGCTCACGCGCCCTGCAGGCACTCTATCCCAGCCAAACACTGGACCCCGACCGGGCACTGCAGCAAAACGGCTTTGTTATCTTGCTCATGGCCCTTACTGCGGTGGATACGGTTCTGGCGCTGCGGCTCTTCCGCCGGCTGGGTGCCCTGGAGCGGGAAGTCGCTCAGCAGGTTGGTGTGGCCCGGTAAGACACCGGCTGCTTCGTGGCAGATGCCGCTGCAGAAAGCTGTAGTATCTAACAGTTAAATACTTACTTTTATAGATTGTTTTCGCCCGTCTATGAAACTACCCTTACTCCTCTTGCTTCTTAGCCCGGTGGCCTGCCTGGCGCAGTACCGCCCCATCCATACTCCTACTCCCCCCCGGCCGGCGTATACCCCGGCTCCCCCTCGACCCGGCCCTACCCCTTCCCAGGTGCAGCAGCGCACCCAGCAGACGCACCAGAGGTCAGAGAGCATGCGCCTGCAGCAGTTTTCGCAAGCACAAAGCTTGAATAACTATGTGCAGCAGTTGCGGCGCAATGCGAACCAGCAAGAAATCCTGGTGCACCGGCGCGTGATGTATCGCCAGTGGAGCCAAGAAGAACTGGTGAAAGACCAGGCGTCTCGCCAGCAGGAAGAGCAGAAAGGAAACGCACAAATTGCGGCCTTCATCGAGCAGCAGCAGCGCAAGCGGCTGGAGCAGCCCGCACAAGATGCGCAGCAGGCCAGCGAGCAGCAGCAGGAAGAGGCCAAGCAACTCAGCCTATTCAAGGTAAAAATCTACCAGGAGCTATTTCTTCCAGGGCAAATCGATGCCGCGCTCCAGTCGCAGACGCTGTCGCCCAAGTCGCGGGAGCAGGTGCAAAGCATCAGCAAGGATTTGTTGGATAACACCTGGTGGAGCAAGCAGGACGCTGGTCAGCTACCGGGCTTACTGGCTACGCACAGCAACACGCTGGCTACGCTCACGGGCGAATTGCTGGAGTTTGATATTGCCTCTCCCCCCGCTGCGCCAAGCCCGCTCTCGCTGAGCAGCCTAAACGAGATGCTGGCCAAGAACAGCTTTGACCAGCTTGCGGCGGGAAAAATCATCCAGTCGGCCGCGCAGGCCGATAAAATCACGGCCGGTCAGCGACTCGCCAAAGCCGTCATGGATTTCAAGCGCGTGACCAGCAACGACGCCGCGAATCAAGCGCTGCACAGCGACCCGAAGAAGCTGCGCTCTTCTGTAAAAGAAAGCCTACGCATCGTCAATGCGGAAATGGTGCGCTATGATGCGCTGATCAACAATTTGGAGCGCGTCTACGAAGCGAAGAAGGCTGTCCTGCACGCCACCACCAACTACGTCAAGATGAACGATAAGAGCAGCCAGGAAGGCTAGTTAAATCGGCTGACTGCATCTACCCCATAGGCGCAAGCCTTGGCTCCTGCATGCTCATTTGCCTTCCTGTATGGTGCTCACACTTTTTCTGTCGGAAAACACCCCAATAGCCCTTTCTGGTTTACTCCTGCTGGTTCCTGTGGTGTTGGTGCTTTTTGTCCCCATTTTGAAACTATCACGGCCGGAATCATCCGTGAGTGCGAAGCTGGTAGCACTGGGGCTGGCCTTGCTCCCCGCTTGGCTTGGCAGCGGACTCAGCGACGAACTCGGGGCGATGGTAGGCTTACTCACGTATTCGCCCCTGGTAGCCGTTTTTGTGAATTTGGTGCGTAGTGCTTCGAGGAGTTAAGCTACTTTGCCCCGTATGTACTCCGCTCTTCGCCGCCCCATCCAGGCCTCCAACCTGTAGTTTCTGACGCTGTTGCTCTGCAACGTGGCCGCCAGCGTGCAAATGCTCAGCCGCTTTCTCACTACCTGGACGCCTCCAGCCTCAGATAGGAAGGTATGGCTCTTCTTCGCCGTTCTTGCCACCCTCCTGCTGCTTTTAACGGGCCTGCTCGTCCGAGTGGGCCTGGGCATCCGTGCGGGCAAGCGCTGGGCCTTCCTGCTGTTCGGAGCCTACGCGCTCTGGACCGGCTACTGGCAGGCGCATGGCTTGGTGCTGCGCATTCGGGAGCTTGACCCCTGGCTTATCCTAAACTTTATCATTCTCTACCTGCTAGGCAAAACGGCCTACCTACTCTACCAGCACGAGCGGTGGCGGGCGCACTTGCAGCATAAAAGCGCCCAGGGTAGCTAAGAGTGTGTTTGGGAATTTAGATTTTAGTCATGCTGAGCCTGCCGAAGTAGGGCGCAAATGGTCTTCTCAGAAATTCCAACACGCTCTAAAGCGTTTGGAACGGCCCTGGAATCTTCTGCTCCCATTCGGCCGCTTCCTCCTGAGTCAGCGGGCCACTGAATCCAGGGTCCCTCTCCTGCTTACGGGTGTAGCGCTGTCGATCAATCAGAAAGTACACGTCGCCGCTAGCAGGCAGCGTTTTGCCGCTGTACTCGTTTCTCCCGACATAATAACTGCAGTGCCCCTTGGCCAGAATGTACCGTTCGTTCCACTTGACGGCGTCGCAGCCCCCGGGAATGACAGGCAAGGTACCGTATTGATACAAACCTGTGCCGCCGACAACGTGCATCAGGGCGAAGTCTGAGTCTATAGTAATCTGAGGTTCGCAACTGGCTAAGCTCAAAGCCAACAGTATGGCGAATTGCATCTTACGCATAGTAGTCAGAGGTTTTCAGGTGTGGAAGGTGTGGAAATAATAGTACACCGCTGTCCACTTGGGAAACAGGCTGGGCAAGCACCGCCATTGACAGCCTGTGCGGCACACGTAGCGCAGGGCCGCAAACACAAGCGCCGTTTGCGTTGCACCGGCAGCAGCCACTTGATACCTTGCCACTGAACATCCGTGAGCGGTTGGTAGCTCTCGACCATAACCAGTTGCTATGTACTACGACATATATGGTCTCTCGGCAGGGCGTGACGAGGACACCGTGGAACGCTTTCTGGCCCATTTTTGCGACCGCACCTGCATTGAGCCATTGGTAAATAAATCGCTGTACGTCTGGCAGAATGATAAATACAACACACCGGAGGTGTTTCGGCCGCTGCATTCCATCGCTGAACTAATTGCGTACGCGGTAGCAAATCCGAATCACCTCTTCAACTTTTACAACCACAAGGGGTTGCGAGACGACGTGTTCAGTACCATCATCCAATTCACCAATGACGGGAAGGTCGTGTTCGGCATCTCCGTTTGGTACGATACGGACGAAGGAAGCGACACTTATGAGGATGCGTACCTAGTGGAAGCAGAAATCAGACAGGTGACCGGAGCGTACAAAAGCTGCATCACAGTGGAATACCCGCCTGCTAGGGATGAAGAAGAGTTTGACGAAGACGTTGCTATGTGGAAAGATATGCACGATAGTTTCGAAAGAGACAACCCAGACTTGGTTATCCGTTGATGCCTTTATCAAAATCCCTAACACGCTCTTAGAAGCGCGTTACCTTTGCTTAGCTTATTCTTACTCTCCCTATCATGGCAACGGAACTACTCAACGGCTTCGGCAAAGTTTACCTGACCATTGACTACGACCAGGCCAACCACTGGGTCTACAACAACTGGATCGGCTACCAGACCTACACGGGCATCATTTCGGGTGCCGATGCCTGTTTGCTCCCCCTGCAGCAGCAGGCCTGCGCCTACCTGCTCAACGATAACCGCCAGGTGCTGGGCCCCTGGGACCACGCCGTGGAGTGGATTGTCACCGACTGGGGCGTGCGGGCCGCCGCGCAGGGCCTCACTCATTTTGCCCACGTGGTCAGTCCCGACTCGCTGGCCGCGCAGTCGGCCAAGGCCATGCTGCTGGGCCTGGAGGGCCGCCTGCACCTGCGCATGTTCAGCGACATGGACCAGGCGCAGGCCTGGCTGCGCGAGGCCCAGCAGCAGGTAGTTAATCAATAGCGCTGTTTTACTCCAGGCCCGGTAACTGCGTTATCTTTACCTAGAACCGCCGGCAGCCGGTTACGGGAAGCGGCTGCTGAGCTCATGACCCGCTGCTGCTATGGAAGTCACGCGCCAGTTACTGACGGCCTTTATTACCAAAAAGGGCTTGGCCCGCATCCAGCTTACCTTCTGCTGGGAAGGCCACCGCCTGCGCCTGCCTTCGGGCGAGCGATGCACGCCCAAGCAGTGGGACAAGCGCCGCCAGTATGTGAAGGGCAATCCCGGCTCCCCGGCCGAGGCCATTAACGCCACGCTCACCCGCTGGCAGCAGGCCGGCACCCAGACCCACGAGCAGGCCCGGCGCCAGGACCAGGCGCTTGACCCGGCGCAGATGGAGGCAGCCATCCGCCAGCGCTACCAGCAGCTGCTCGAGGCCGAAACCGACGTGGCGGAGCTGCCGGAAGTAGCGCAGGCCCCGCCCGGCTTCCTGGACTACATGGCCCAGTGGATTGAGCATCAGGCCAGCAAAGTATCCGTGCGCACCGGCCGCTCCCTGACGCGTGACTCGGTGCAGGCGCTGCGCCGCACCCGCGCCGTGTTCGAGGAGTTTGCGGCGGCCACCGGCACGCCGCTGGCGCTGGAGCAGCTGGACCGCTCGTTCTACCACGCCTTCAGCCAGTGGCTGCTGCTCGATCAAAAGAAGGACGTCAACACGCTGAGCACGCACGTGAAGCGGCTGAAAAACTTTCTGGGCTGGTGCGAGGAGCAGGACTTGCCCGTCAGCGGCAAGTACCGTCGCTTCGAAGCCCCGGACGTGTACCGGGGGGTGGACGCACTCACCCAGGCCGAACTGCTGCGTCTGGCGGCCATTGATTTTCAGCAGCCCGCAGTGCAAGCCTACCTGGCCAGTCAGTTCGAGCCCGCCGTGCGCACGCACCAGGGCGGCCGGCCCGTTGTCACCCAGGAAGAGTTCATGACACGCGCTGAGCACGCCCGCGACAAGGTGCTGCAGTGCGCCTACCTGGGCCTGCGCCTGGGCGACGCGGACCGCATGAGTCCAGACTGGATTCAGGGTGAGCTGGTAAAGCTGCACGCTGGCAAAACCGACAAGCCCTGTTTGATTCCGTTTTTTGACGACGACGTGTTTCGGCCCGTAGCCCTGATAGAAAAGTATGCCGGCAGCGGGCTGCCTACGTGCCTGCCGGTGGTCTTCGAGCTGCACCGCTACTTTCCCCTTGTGCAGCACCTTTCGGGCATCACGCGCCTGAAGCTGGGCACGCGCACGGGCCGCAAGACGTTTGCCACCCTTAAGATTTACCAGGGCATGCCCAAGACGCAGGTCATGCTGGCCACGGGTCATACCACGGAGAAAAGCTTTAACCGCTACTTGGGCATCGACGAGCAGGAGCTGCTGAGCAACTACCGCAAAACGGCGCGGCGCGTAGCCTAAAAGTAGTGGCAGATTTAGTGGCAAACTGGTGCTTAATGCTGCTTACCCCTGCTTAACACTGCAAGGGCAAACGCGCTTCATGCCTATTTAAAGGCATTTCTGTTAGTCACCGCTAAGCGCTAAAACAAAAAAAGCCGCCCCACCCGGAACGGCTTTTTCGAAATCGAAACCGAAGAAAATTCCCACCCAACTTCGGTTCGATTCTGGCGCTGGACTCTAGTGCCGGAACAAAAGTTCACGATACTTTACCAGGGGCCAGTCCTCATCGGCCACCATCAGCTCCAGCTTATCCACGGAGCGGCGAATGGTGTCGAAATGTGATTTGACGGTGTCGCAATAGGCAATGGCCCGCTCGCGCGTGTCGTCTATTTTGTTGGCCACTTTACGGGCATCAACCATCTGCTCTACCTGAGTTTTGATGTTGTTGATGTGACGCGAAATAGCTTTTATGGTATCTACAGTTACTTGAGAGTCTTCTTCGTCGAGGCCCAGCTCACGCAGGCCGCGCACGTTGTTCACCAGCTTGGTCTGGTATGCAACCGCCGTGGGGATGATATGGTTCACGGCCAGGTCGCCCATTACCCGACTTTCGATCTGGATTTTCTTCATGTAATCCTCCAGCAGAATCTCGTGGCGGGCGTGCAGCTCCACGTGCGAGAAGATGCCGTGCCGCTCAAACAGCGCCGAGGCCTCTTCGGTTACCAGCGCATCCAGGGCGTGGGGCGTGGTGGGAATGTTAGCCAGACCACGGCGGGCGGCTTCCTCTTTCCACTCGTCGGAGTAGCCGTTGCCCTCGAAGCGGATGTCCTTGGAGCTGATAACGTACTCGCGCAGCACGTCCACAATAGCCACTTCCTTTTTCTTGCCCTGCTCAATCAGCGCATCCACTTTCGTTTTGAAGTCGATGAGCTGCTCGGCGACAATGGCGTTGAGCACCGTCATGGCCGAGGAGCAGTTGGCCGATGAGCCCACGGCGCGCAGCTCAAACTTGTTGCCGGTGAAGGCAAACGGCGAGGTGCGGTTACGGTCTGTGTTGTCGAGCAGGATAGCCGGAATCTTGTCGATGCCCAGCTTGAGGTAGATGTTGTCGCCTTTGTCCAGGGGCACTTTGGCCGTGCGCTCCAGCTCATCCAGCACCGAGTCCAGCATCGAGCCCACGAATACCGACATGATGGCCGGTGGGGCCTCATTGGCACCCAGGCGGTGGTCGTTGGAAGCCGAGGCAATGGAGGCGCGCAGCAGGTCGCCGTAGGTATGCACCGCCTTGATGGTGGTGATGAAGAAGGCCAGGAACTGCAGGTTTTCCTTGGGCTTACGACCCGGGGCAAGCAGGTTGATGCCCGTATCGGTGCTCATTGCCCAGTTGTTGTGCTTGCCCGAGCCGTTTACGCCCGCGAAAGGCTTCTCGTGCAGCAAAACCTTGAAGTTATGCTTGTCGGCCACCTTGTCCATCAGGTCCATCAGGAGCTGGTTGTGGTCGATGGCAAGGTTGGCGTCTTCGAAGGTAGGCGCGCACTCAAACTGGTGCGGGGCTACTTCGTTGTGGCGGGTGCGCAGCGGAATACCCAGCTTGTTGGCCTCTTCTTCGTAGTCCAGCATGAAGGCGTGTACCCGGGGCGGAATCGAGCCGAAGTAGTGGTCCTCCAGCTGCTGGCCTTTAGCGGGCGAGTGGCCAAATACGGTGCGGCCGGTCATCACCAGGTCGGGGCGGGCCGTGTGCAGGGCTTTATCAACCAGGAAGTACTCCTGCTCGATGCCCAGTGTGGTGTTTACGCGCTGTACGTCTTTGTCGAAGTACTGACAAACGTCTACGGCGGCCTTTTCCAAGGCAGCCAGGGACTTCAGCAGCGGGGCTTTGTAGTCCAGTGCTTCGCCGGTGTAGGCTACGAAGATGGTTGGGATGCACAGCGTTTTAGCACCGGCCGTTTCCAGAATGAAAGCGGGCGACGTGGGGTCCCAGGCGGTGTAGCCACGCGCTTCGAAGGTGTTGCGGATACCGCCGTTCGGGAACGAGGAAGCATCCGGCTCCTGCTGCACCAGCGCCGAGCCCTTGAAATTTTCTACGGGGCGGCCGTCCGAGTTCAGGTCAAAAAACGAGTCGTGCTTTTCGGCGGTGGCGCCGGTCAGTGGCTGAAACCAGTGGGTGTAGTGGGTAGCTCCTTTGGCCATGGCCCAGGTTTTCATGGCCGAGGCCACGGCGTCGGCCACGGAACGCTCCACCGGCGCGCCCTGCTTGATAGCCGATTGCAGCTTCTTGAAATATTCCCCGGGCATGGTAGCCCGCATGGCATCGAGGTTAAACACGTTCTTGCCGAACGAGTCTGAGCGACGCTCACCGGAAGAAATCACCTCGACCGTTTTGCGCTGGTCGACTAGCTCAAGAGCTTTAAATCGGAGAATGGCCATATAGGATTTATGTGGAGACTATGAAACTACAAGGGCAAATGTAGAAGAACGGCATCCATGTTTCCAAATGCACCCTGCGTTTTTCGGGGTCATTTTCTTGAAAAAGGTAGCTTTTTTTCACCTACCCCCTTTAAAACTTATACCAACCTCGGTTTTTGCGCTGAAAAACACTAGCCTTTGTCCTGCGTTGACTAATACAGCACAAGGTTTGGCGAACAGAGCACCAATTATCTGCCGCCCACGCAACCGCACACTTGCTGGTGTTACTTTTGGGCGTGAATAACCGCTTTGCGTTTCAGCCGCGCTACTTTTTGTTCTGGCTGCTCTTTTTTGTGGCAGCCAAGCTGCTGTTTCTGGGCTACCACCACCAGCTGATTGCCCCCTTGCCCCTGGCCGAGGTGGCGCAGATTGTTGTTTTCGGGCTGCGGCTGGATGCATCGGCGGCGGCCTACCTGTGTTTGCCGGCTTTTCTGCTGTTTCTGGCCGACTGCCTGGCCGGACCACGCTTCCCGCTGGAGCGGCTGCTGCGTTTTGTTACGGCGGTTGCGGTGCTGGTCGTATCCGTGCTCACCGTGGCTGACCTGGAGCTGTATCAGGCCTGGGGCTTCCGGCTTGATGCTACCCCGCTGCAATACCTGAACACGCCCACGGAAATGGCCGCCTCAGCCGGCTCGGCCCCGTGGGGGCTGCTGCTGGCACTCTGGGGCTTGCTGCTGGCCAGCAGCTGGGGCCTGTATACCGGGCTGATAGGCCGGCTTCCGGCGGCTCCGTCCGGCTTCGGGCGCGGAAGGGCTGCTTTGGTAAGCCTCCTATATATAGCCCTGGTAGTGGTGCCGCTGCGGGGCGGGGTGCAGCAGATTCCCGTCAACCAGAGCGACGTATATTTCTCCACGGTGCCGTTTGCCAACCACGCCGCCGTGAATACGGCCTGGAACGTGGTAAACTCCCTGCTGCAGCAGAGCAGCACCGTGAATCAGTACCAGTACATGCCCGACAGCACCGCCCGCCGGCTGGTGCAGGAGCTTTACGCCGCGCCGGCTCGCCCGGCGCCGGCCTCGCTGCTGCGTACGGCGCGGCCCAACGTGCTCTTTATTATTCTGGAAAGCTTCACCAGCAAATGGGTAGGCAGCCTGGGCGGGCAGCCCGGCACCACGCCCACGCTGGACAGCCTGGCGCGTACGGGCGTACTGTTCTCCAACATCTACGCGGCCGGCGACCGGAGCCAGAAAGGGCTGGTGGCCCTGCTGAGCGGCTACCCCAATCAGCCCACTACCAGCATCATCAAGTACCCGCGAAAAACCGAGCGGCTGCCTCACCTGGCTCGCTCCCTGGCGCCAGCGGGCTACAGCTCCCGTTATTATTATGGGGGGCGAGCTAGCCTTTGCCAACATGAAAAGCTACCTCGTAGCGGCCGGCTACAACCAGATTACCGAGCGCAGCGACTTCCGGGCCAGGGAGCAGAACTCCAAATGGGGCGCCCACGACCACGTGCTGTTTCGGCGGGTGCTGGATGACCTGGGCCGGCAGCGGCAGCCGTTTTTCGTCACGGCCTTCACGCTCAGCAGCCACGAGCCGTTTGATGTGCCCATGCGTACCCGCTTCCCGGGCAGCGACGAGGCGACGCTCTTCCGCAACTCCGTGTATTATACCGACCACACCCTGGGCCAGTTCTTGCGGGCGGCCCGCCAGCAGCCGTGGTGGAGCAATACGCTGGTAGTGCTGGTAGCTGACCACGGCCACCCGCAGCCGGGCGGCACGCCCAACTACGCCCCAGCTAAATTCCGGATTCCGCTGCTGCTCACCGGCGGCGCGCTCCGGCCCGAAGCCCGGGGCCGCGTTGTCCGTACCATTGGCTCCCAGACGGATGTAGCCGCCACGCTGCTGGCGCAGCTGCAGCTGCCCGCCACGGCGTATGCGTTCAGCCGCAACGTGCTGGCCGCCGATTCAGCTTCGGCCTTTGCCTTCTACTGCTTCACGGATGGCTTTGGGCTGATAACGCCGCGTGGGCCGGTTACCTTCGACAACGCCGCCCGGCAACCGATTACCCGCAGCCCGCGGGTACCCGCCCGGCAAGTGCAGCAGGGCCAGGCCTACCAGCAGGTTTCTTTCGAGGACTTTCTGCGTAAGTAAGCACCCTATCAACCAGCCCCTGATGGACCAGCCGGACCTCCTGTTTGTGTACAATGCCAAGGCCGGCCCGCTGAATGGCCTGCTCGACACCCTGCACAAAACCCTGTCGCCGGCTACCTACGCCTGCTCCCTGTGTGCCCTCACCTACGGCGCTACGAGCATGAAGCCGGAGTGGCGGCAGTTTCTACAAGAATTGCCCGCCACGGCCACCTTTCTGCACCGCGACGAGCTTCATCGGCTTTACCCCAAGCTGGCCACGCACCCGCTCCCAGCCGTGTTCCGGCGCGACGCTTCTGGCCCGTGGCAGGTATTTCTGACGCCTCAGGAACTCCGGCAGCCAGATCTGGCGGATTTGATAGACTTGGTGCGGCACCGGCTGACGGCCCGCCGGAACGCGGGCTAAGTAGCAGCCCTGCCGGAACGGCGCCAACTTCCCTAAGCAAGGTATCCGCAACAACCGGCAAGTAGCCGTATCTTTGCGGCCTTGCTTATGGAAACCAGAAAAGTTGCCTTTTATACGCTGGGCTGCAAGCTCAACTTCTCCGAAACGTCGGCCATTGGGCGGCAGTTTGAGGAGCACGGCTTCGTGAAAACCAGCTTCGAGGACGCAGCTGATATCTACGTCATCAACACCTGCTCCGTCACCGACCACGCCGACCGCAAGTGCCGCAAGGTGGTGAAGGAGGCGCTGAAGCATAATCCCGAAGCGTTTGTGGCTATTGTGGGCTGCTACGCTCAGCTCAAGCCCCGGGAAATTGCCGAAATTCCGGGTGTGCACGCCGTGCTGGGCGCGGCCGAGAAGTTTCAGCTGGTGGAAACACTGGCGGGCTTTCAGAAGCCGGCGGTCGGGCAGCCGGGCCAGGTTTTCGCCTCGCCCATTGCTGCCGCCACCGAGTTTCACGCGGCCCACTCCTACGGCGACCGGACACGCACCTTCCTGAAAGTGCAGGACGGCTGCGACTATTCCTGCTCGTTCTGCACCATTCCCCTGGCCCGGGGAAAAAGCCGCTCCAGCTCGGTGCAGAGCGTGGTGGAGCGCGTGCAGGCCCTGGCTGCCACCGGCGTAAAGGAAATCGTGCTGACGGGCGTAAACCTCGGCGACTTCGGTCTGCAGGGTCCGGAGCGGGAACGGCGGGAGAACTTCTACGACCTGGTGCAGGCCCTGGACGAGGTGGAAGGCATTGAGCGGTTTCGCATCAGCTCCTGCGAGCCCAACCTGCTGTCCGATGAGATTATCCGGTTTGTGGCCCGCTCGAAGCGGTTTATGCCCCATTTTCACATTCCGCTGCAGTCAGGCTCCAACAAGATTCTGGGCCTTATGCGCAGGCGCTACCGCCGCGAGCTGTACCAGGAACGGGTTGCCCTGATCAAGGAGGTGATGCCGCACGCCTGCATCGGCGTCGACGTAATCGTGGGCTTCCCCGGCGAAACCGAGGCGGACTTCCTGGAAACCTACCAGTTTCTCAGCGAGCTGGACGTGAGCTACCTGCACGTGTTTCCGTACTCGGAGCGCGAAAACACGCTGGCGCCTACCCTACCCGGCCGCGTGCAGGACCGCCTCCGCCACGACCGAACCACCCAGCTGCGCAGCCTTTCGGAAAAGAAAAAGCGCTTTTTCTACGAGCAGCACACGGGCCAGCAGGCGCAGGTGCTCTTCGAAGATGACGTAACCAACGGTCAGATGGAAGGCTTCACCCCCAACTACATCCGCGTCACGGCCCGGTACGACCCGTTGCTGGTAGGGGAATTGAAGCGCCTGCGCCTGACCGTCGTGACCCCGCAGAACCTGATGGAAGCCGAAGAGCTGGGCATCGAAGTTTTTCAGCATTAGGGTAAACCTGTCATTGCAAACAGCACAAAGCAGTCCGTCCTGAATAAAACCAGCAAGCCCCTGACGCTAGCACGGACGAGGGGCTTGCTGGTTTTATTCAGGATGGGTTGGCACCGCCTGATGCGAGGAATATTCTTCGTTCTCGCACTCGCAATAACGGCGGCGGTTCCTACCGGCTTATCTGCCGCTGCATCAGGTCCATCATTTGTTGCATCAGGCGCTGCTGCTCCTGCAGGTGCTGGTTGCGCAGTTCAGCCAGGGCCAGCTGGTGGGCCATCTGCTGCGTGTATAAAGCGGCTTGCCAGCCTTCGGCAGGAGCCTGCGGGGCCACGGCAGCCGGAGCCGCGACAGGCGCCGGTGCAACTGCCGGAGCTGGCTCAGCAACTGCCGCGGCTATGGAGGGCAGGGACTCAGAGGCAGGGGCAGCAGCAAGCACGGGTGGTTTAGCATTGGCCGCTGCAGCTTGTGGAGCTTCTGCCGCAGGTAAGTCCTGCGCAGCTTCCTCTTCCTCGGGTGCTGGTGCCTCTTCGTCTTCTGCTTCCTCATCAACGCTGGGCGCATTGACCGGCGGAAAAAGCTGGCCGGCTTGGGCTACGTACCTGGGGCCTTTACCCAACAGCATCCAATCTTTTGATACATTTGGATAAACAGTGAATAATGTCTCAAGCAGGTCGAAACCCGGCTTATTCCGTCCTTCTATCAGGTGCTGAATAACCGTGGCTGTTCGACCTAGAGACTTTGCAAAGGCATTTTTTGATATACCCAAATCCTTAACAAGGAGCGCAAAACGCTCAGCAACACTTTCGGCCATATTACTCAAATGGTTTAGATTATCTTATTCTGCAAATGTATAATAAAATAAACAAGGTTAGTAGTGGATAAGCTGCTGGTTGTGTTGTTCCTGGGTTGTAGGGCTTGGAGTTTCTGCCCAAAAAGCGCCTACGCTTTCTGTTGCTTCGGGCAATTCGGCGAGACGCGAAATTTTGCATTTCGTCGAATTGCCCTGGTACTCTCTGGTGCTCCTAAACAAAATCGAACACATCGGAAAAATCGGGTTCAGCTTGGCGACCAACTCATCCCCATTAGTAGCACCTACGCTGAAGTATTTTACAAGACGCGGAGAGGTTTGAATCTGTACTAGCGTTGCCTTTATGCTCCCTTCCCGCACAAAGCCTACGCTCAACCAGCGGGCATCTGGACGGATTTTGACCCTTCTGCCTGGGTTAGGTATCGACTCGTATCAGAGGGTGCCGGGGTACTGCGGCCAACTATTACAGGTCGGAAGCTGTTACTTGCCACTTATGCCTGCACCTGCCACCTATACCTACACCTCCGAGCTCTACGAGGGCCCGGCCCTGACGAGCAGTGCCGTGCTGGACTGGCCCGGGGTACGGATTGAGCGCTACCAGCTGGCCCCAGCGGCTCTGCCGGCTCACTGCCACGAGCACCACCTGCTCCTGGTGCATCAGGGGCCGCAGCCGGTAGTTGCCAGCCGCCGCACCGGAAGCCGCGTGGAAGCAGACCAGTTCCGGCACGGCGACGTGGGCCTGTACCCGGGTGGGGAGTACGGCCCGTTTAACTGGGACAGCCCGGTAGACATCATTCAGGTGCATCTGGATGCCCTTGCCCTGGAAAACCGGGCCCGTCGCGACCTGGACGTGCGCGCCTTCGCCCTGCGGGAGCGGTTTCGCTGCGAGGATGGGCTGCTCGCCCAGCTCGCTCAGCAGCTGCTGGCGGCCACGGGCCGGGCAAATGGCCTCGGGCAGCTCTATGCCGAGTCGCTGGTAACTACGCTCTGCTACCATCTCATTGAGCACCACGCCACGTTCGAGCACCGCCCAACGAGCGGGCCCGGGGGCCGGCTGCCGGCCGCGGTGCTGGCCCGCATCGATGCTTACCTGGAGGCCCACGCGGAAGCGCCCGTGACGCTGGAGGTATTGGCCGGCATGGCCAACCTGAGTGTGTTTCACTTCGCCCGCCGCTTCAGGCACACCACCGGCCGCGCCCCCTATCAGTACGTGCTGGACTGGAAAATCCGGCGCGCCCGCGCTTTGCTGCGAGCCGGCGAGTTGCCGGTGGCTGCCATCGGTGATGCGCTGGGCTTTGCCTCGCCGGCCCATTTTGCTGCCGCCTTCAAGCGGGCCGTGGGTCAGAGTCCCCGGGCGTTTCAACAGGGCCCGACCGCGCGCCAATAGCGCAAGAATATGTAAGTAGAAGGCAGGAATCAGGCACTGGTCCGGGAAGCATTGGGGGACCTTTGAGGTAATTAAAGCGGCCGACGAACTGCGGCGCTTTCCCCTCAACCCCTACTTGCATGAATGCTCTTATTGTAGTGGCCGGCGCCACCTGCGACCTGGGCGGCCGCATCATCAGCACCCTGCACCGGCGCGGCGCAACCGTGCGGGCGCTGGTACGCCCCGAAACCGACCAGGCGAAGACAGACCGCCTCTGCCGGCAAGGCGCGGACGTATGGCGCGTCGAATTCACGGACCATGCGGCCCTCGCCCAGGCGTGCCAGGGCGCGAGTTGCGTGGTATCGGCCCTGGCGGGGCTGGAGCAGGTTATCGTGCAGGCTCAGTCGCAGCTGCTCAGCGCGGCCGTGGCAGCGCGCGTGCCGCGCTTTATTCCCTCCGACTTTGCCAGCGACTACACCCTTCAGGCTCCCGGCGCCAACCGCAACTTCGACCTGCGGCGCACGTTCCGGGCCCGCCTCGACCAGGCTCCCATCGCCGCAACGTCCATTCTCAACGGCGCTTTCGCCGAAGTGCTGAGCTACAACATTCCGCTGCTGAACTTCCGGCAGCAGCAGGTAGGCTATTGGGAAGACGCCGACTGGCGCATCGACTTCACCACGAAGGGCGACACGGCCGCCTTTACGGCCGCTGCTGCGCTGGACCCGGCCACGCCCCGCTTCCTGCGCATCGCCAGCTTTCAGCCCAGCCCGCGCGAGCTGGTTGCCCTGGCCGAGGCCACCGACAAAGGCCGCTTCACGCTGGTGCGGCTGGGCTCCCGCGCCGATCTGGCCGCGGCTATCCGGCGCGCCCGGGCGGCCAACCCGGCCGGTGAGCAGCAACTCTACGCCGACTGGCAGCAGATGCAATACCTGCTGAGCATGTTCAGTGTGCAGAACCCGGCGCTCGACAATGCCCGCTACCCGGAGCTGACCTGGACCAACCCCATCACCTTTTTAACCGCTTAAGCCTGTGCAACCCGTTTCTTCCCTGTTTCCGGCCTCCTACTCCGACGAGGCGCTGCTCCGACGCCTGCCCGGCTTCACTGACCACTACGCCACCGTTAATGGCGTGCGGCTCCACTACGTAGAGGGCGGGAGTGGCCCAGTGCTGGTGTGCCTGCCGGGCTGGCCGCAAACCTGGTACTCCTACCACCCCATTGCCGCCGGGCTGGCCCGGCATTACCGGGTTATCATCGTTGATATTCGCGGCATGGGCAGTTCTGAGAAGCCCGCCGCGGGCTACGACAAAAAGACCATGGCCCGGGACATCTACGAACTGCTGCGCCACCTGGGCGTGACGAAGGCCTCGCTCCTGGGGCATGACATCGGCGGTATGGTGGCTAGCAGCTTCGGGTTTAATTATCCGCAGGCCACCCATAAGCTTATCCTGGCCGATGGGGCGCACCCCAGCGAAGGTCTGCGGCAGATGCCGCTGCTACCAGCCCCCGGCTCCTTTACCGATAAGATGAACGGCCAGCAGCCCTACCTCTGGTGGATGGCCTTCAATCAGGTGAAGGAGTTGCCCGAGCAGTTGCTGGCCGGGCGGTTTGAGTATCTGCTGGAGCACCTCTTTCGCTACGTGATGCTGGACGAGGGCCGCATGTCGGCCTTCGACCGGGCAGTGTACGCAGCCGTCTACAACCAGCCCGAGAACATCCGCGCCTCAAACGCCTGGTATCAGGCACTGGACCAGGATATAGCCGACGCTAGCACCTACGCGCGCCTTACCATGCCGGTGCTGGGTATTGGCAGCCACGTGTCGTACAATTACCTGCAAATGAGTTTGCCTTATATGGCCGAAGACGTCCGGGTCGTCGGTATCTTGGACAGCGGGCACTATATGTTCGAGGAGCAGCCGGCGCAGGTTCTGGCAGCCGTCCTGGACTTCCTGCAGCCACCGGCCAGCTAACGGCGCCGGGGCAGCCGCTCTCTGGCTCATACCTACGTCCCAACCTGCAGTTGTCGGCAGTCTGAGAAAAGCAGCACGGCGCTTACCGTTTGTGCTGATGGTGCTCTGCCTGGCCACTTAGCTGCTGCCCGGAAACGCATTAAATCAGCTGTTCCCAACCCGTCATCGATAAGGCCAGGGACACGCTTTTTCCATTCCGCACGGTTCGGTTTCCTGCGCGCCAGGTTTCTCTCCTACTCGTAGCGCAAACTCTCGATGGGGTCGAGGGCAGCGGCTTTGCTGGCGGGGTAATAGCCCGAGGCCAGCCCTACCGTCACGCAGATAATCAGGCCCATCGTCATCCAGAGCCAGGGCACCACGAAGCCGCCACTGCCTACAAATAACGACACGCCGTTGCCCATAGCCACGCCCAGCAGAATGCCGAACAGCCCGCCCATGATGCAAATCACAATGGCCTCGATCAGGAACTGCTGACGAATTTGTAGGGCCGTAGCGCCCAGCGCCTTGCGCACCCCAATTTCCCGGGTGCGCTCCGTCACCGACACCATCATGATGTTCATGAGGGCAATGCTGGCGCCGAGCAGGGTGATAAAGCCTACCAGGAAACCACCCACTTTCATCCCCCCGGAGAGACTGTCCAGCTTGGCAGCCAGGGAATCGGAGCGCTCCAAGTCAAAGGAGTCCTCCTGGCCCAGTTCGTCGTGGCGCACGGCGCGCATGATGCCGGTGGCCTGGCCCGTTACGTACGTCAGGTTCTCGGGCTTTTCCACGGCCGTTTTCACGTCGTAGGTGAGGGCCTGCTGGCGGGGCATCTGGTTGCCGGTTTCCAGTGGAATCAGGATGGTGCGGTCGGCGCCGCCCCCGCCCATGGTGGGGCCGCTTTTCTCAAACACGCCTACCACCTGAAACCGGCGGCCCAGGAAATACACGTACTGGTCGACGGGGTTCTGGCTGGGAAAGAGCTTATCCTTGATTTCACTGCCCACAATGGCCACGTTGGCGCCGTTGTCCAGCTCCGTCTGCGAAAAGCTCCGGCCGCTGCCCAGCTCGTAGTTCTGAATCAGCAGGTAATTTTCGTCGCCGGCCACCACGTTCATGTTCGGGTTGGTTTTCTCCCCGTTGGCTTTCACTTCCGTAGCGCCCGCAATAAAGGCCGAGAGGCCCACCTTGGCATCGTCGCCGAGCTGCTGCTTGTACTGCTGGGCCTGCAGGTAGCTGATGGGCGGGTAGGTGCGCTCCCGGCGGCCGCCCTGCCGGAAGCGGTTGCTGTAACCCTTGGCCGTCATTTCAAAGGAGTTGGCCCCCAGGCTGGCGAAGGTCTGGTTCAGGGAGTTCTTCATGGCATCGATGGCCGTGAGAATACCTACCAGCGCCATGATGCCGATGCTCACAATAAGGCCCGTGAGCACCGTGCGCAGCAGATTACTGTGAATGGAACGGAACGCCTCCCGAATGTTTTCTAGCAAGTGCATAGCCTCAGACCCTGAAATTGGTGCCCCACCCTACGCGGAACGGGCGCCGCAAGGTAACCGCTTTCGGGCGGACTCCCGCTGGTTTTGGTACATTTGCTTACGTTGGTTTTTTACGGATATCGTACATGATGCGGAAGTCGTTTTTTCTGTTTGTGGGCTTGCTGCTGACCCTGCTGCCGCTGGCGGCGCGGGCTAACCGCGTGCTCATTCCCATGGATCAGACCCAGAAGGAGCACCTTAAGGCCTACGGCATTGCCTTCTGGCTGCTCACCAAGCAGGTGGAGGTAGACTGGCTGCTGAACTACCGCGGCGGGGCCTTTGCCTGCAACGGCGTGGAGGGGCTGGAAAATGAGCTGGCTGTGCGGGGCGTGAGCTACCAGGTGATTTCGGAAGCCCAGTACGGCAGCGTGCTGCAGGAAATTGCGGACCCCAATGCCAACATGGACATCATGAAGCTGGAGAAAGTACCCAAGATTGCGGTGTACACACCCAAGGGCAAGCAGCCCTGGGACGATGCCGTGACGATGGTGCTTACCTACGCCGAAATTCCCTACACCCAGATTTACGACGACGAAGTGCTGCACGGCGACCTGCCCAAGTACGACTGGCTGCACATTCATCACGAGGACTTTACGGGCGAGTACGGCAAGTTCTTCGCCTCCTACCGCAACCGCCCCTGGTACCAGCAGCAGCAGCGCGACTCGGAGGCGGCGGCCAAGCGCAACGGTTTCGCCAAAGTCAGCCAGATGAAGGGCGCCGTGGTCACGCGCATGCAGGAGTTTGTGGCCGGTGGCGGCTTCATGTTTGCCATGTGCGGGGCCACCGACACCTACGACATTGCCTTGGCTGGCCTGGGCGTGGATATGGTGGAAAGCATGTACGACGGCGACCCGGCTGACCCGGCCGCTCAGAGCAAGCTCAACTTCAACCGTACCCTGGCTTTCAAGGACTTTCAGCTCGTGCGCGACCCGTACCAGTACGAGTACTCCAACATCGACATGCAGCCCCAGGAGCGCGGGGTGTACGAGGACAATGACTACTTCCAGCTGTTCACGTTCTCAGCCAAGTACGACCCGGTGCCCACCATGCTCACTCAGGACCACGAGAAAACCATCAAGGGCTTTATGGGCCAGACTACGGCCTTCCGCAAGCAGCTCATCAAGCCCGACGTGGTGGTGATGGGCGACAATAAGGCCTCGGGCGAGGTGCGCTACATGCACGGCACGCTGGGCAAAGGCACCTGGACGTTCTACGGCGGCCACGACCCCGAAGACTACCAGCACCTGGTAGAGGAAGAGCCCACCGACCTGGCCCTGCACCCCAACTCCCCCGGCTACCGCCTCATCCTGAATAACGTGCTCTTCCCGGCTGCTAAAAAGAAAAAGCAGAAGACCTAAGCCAGGTTTATTTCAGCAATCAGTTAGAATCCGATAGATGTACACTCTAGAGTCCTAGTGGGCTAGGCATCCTTATGAAAAAAGTTATCCTCGGTGTATTTGCCTGCATCAGCTTCGGCCTAGTAGCCAGTATTTTTCTCTCAAACAGGCTTAGTAGTGAGTCTCTCCCTGAAGGCTACGTCTGTGTAATAGTAAAGAATCAATCAAAGAGACCTATAAAGCTCCTTACATTAAAGCATGAACGAGGCAGTATAGAGGTGAAAGGGCTTGCGCAGGGCGAGCAAACAAACGTCATTTTTAAAAGCCCTGGTGAAAACGCTTATTATGTCATTGCGAAACTCGAAAGCGGTTCTACAGTAACTTCCCGCGAAGAGTATATTGAGGGTGGCTATCGGGGAATTGGTAATATATTCAATGATACTATCAAGATAAAGCCAAACGACTATTAATATAGTTATTAGGGCTAAGTAAATCCCCTGCAATTGCTCTGATAAGAGCAAAAGTTTTCATAACTACTTTGATTTGTTGATGGCACGGGCTATTCAGCTCAACGTTGCGGAATTGCAGCGGATGGCATCCGTAACGCCCGAATCCCCGTTTGTAAGCCCTAACCTACCGGCGCTTTCATGAATTCCACGCAACCTAACTTCGGCTTTTCGGCTACCAATGGCGACCTGCGCACGACGAACCCCCTCCCGCGGGCCGTGCTGCGCTCCAACAACTATCTGCTGCTCGACGGGGAGTGGCGCTTTGCTCTGGACCCCGGTGACGTAGGCCTGCGCGATGCCTGGTACGTCAGCCACCAGTACGAGCACGTAGCCAACTGGCCCGGCTCGGTGGAGGAGCACATGGAGCAAACCCGGGAGCCCGGCCAGCCTTCCTCCCGGTGGCAGGATAAGGTAGTAGCCTGGTACGAACGGGAATTTTCTTTACCCGAGCGGGGCGACGACCACAGTCTGTTTCAGCTCACCTTCGGGGCCTGCGGCTACGAAACCCAGGTGTGGCTCAACGGGCACTTGCTGCGCACGATTGAGGGCGAAGACATTCACTACGGCGAGTACACGTCGTTTTCGTTTGAGCTGCGCGACGAGTACCTGCGCCCCAACAACCGCATCACCGTGCGCATTGCCGATACCATGGACGCCGAAACGCCCCGCGGCAAGCAGGAGTCGCACGTGTACAAGCGCGGCGGCATCTGGTACCAAACGCATACCGGAGCCGTGCGCTCGGTATGGCTGGAGATGGTGGAGCGCAACCGCCTTCGCACCCGCGTGGGCGTGGAAAGCGTGATTGAAGACCGGCTGGTGCGTTTCAATATGACCACCCGGATTCACGACCCCGGCGTGTATACTGTACGCCTGCAGGTATTCTCCACCAACGAGCCAGCCCCGCAGCCCCTGGCCGTGTCGGAGTTTGAGCTGCGCCTAGAGGCGGGCCAGCGCCAGCAACGGATGGTGATGGAGCTACCCGGGGCAAAACTCTGGGGGCCGGGCATGCCCAACCTCTACCGGCTGGTGGCTCAGCTCATCGATTCCGAAGGGTATACTGCCCAGATTGAAACGCATTTCGGGATGCGCAAAGTAGAATCCCGAGGGCGGCACGTGTACCTCAACAACGAGCCTACTTATCTCGACGGCATCCTCTACCAGCCCGGCACGGCCACCTACGAGGAAATGCGCCTGCACATGCATGCCATGCTTGAGCTGGGCTGCAACCTGGTGCGGGTGCACATTGCCGGGGTCGATCCGCGCATCTATAATCTGGCCGATGAGTTGGGCCTACTGCTGTGGGTAGAAGTGCCGAGCCCCCACTCCTCCACCCCGCGCAGCCGCGAAAACCACCGTGCCGAACTGCTGCGCATGCTGGCCCTTATTCAGTCGCACCCCTCGGTGGTTATCTGGAGCCTTTATAACGAGGACTGGGGCTGCCAGGACATTGCTACCAACCCCGAAACTCGCCGCTACATAACCGACATGTACCACTACATGCAGATCGAGCATCCGCAGTTTCTGGTGGTGGACAACGACGGCTGGCAGCACATTTCGCAGGAGGGCCGCCTGAAGTCCGATTTGCTCACGGCCCACCTCTACACCCCCGACCTGCCGCGCTGGCAGGAGTTGCTCGACCGGCTGGTGGAGGGCGAAATGGTTGGCACGGCCGCCTTCCCGCTGGTGGTGGGCGACCCGTTCTTCTACCGTCGTCAGAAGCCCCTGATTGTGAGTGAGTGGGGCGGCTTCGGCTTTGCCGACTACGGCGGGCCCCAGGCCGGGGAAGAGCGGACGGAGCGCATCCGGCAGTTCAAGCAGGAGCTGCGTCGGCGCGATATTGCCGGCGACGTTTATACCCAGGCCACTAACATCGAGGATGAGCGCAACGGCGTCATTGACCCGCATACGGGCGCTCTGTCGGTGCCGGCGGGCTTGCTTTCTTCAAAGGGGGATGGTGAACAGGTAACAGGTAACAGGTAACAGGTGACAGGTTTGAACGCGTCGGTGCGAGGCGGAGCCGAAATAATCCGTCCTGAGCAACGTGTAAAGTCCTGAAATGTGAAAAGCCTCTGCCGTCAGTACAAACGGCAGGGGCTTTTCTGGTTTTATAACCGGTCTGGTGCTGTACAGGATGGATTGTTGCGGCGTCGCCTCGCACTGACACGTCACTATCTCACCGCTAGTGCATCCGGTCGTCGCGCACGGGCAGATTGGTCACGATGTCGCCCTCTATTTTGAGCAGCTCCTGCAGGCGGGCATCCACTTCGCGGGCGTCGCAGTATTCCTTGGCCAGGTCCACGTACGCCACGAAATGCCCGGCTTCCGACACCATCAGCTCGTAGTAGAACTTGCTGAGTTCAGGGTCGGGAATGTGTTTCCAGAGCAGCTTGAACCGCTCACAGCTGCGGGCCTCAATCAGCGCCGACACCAGTAGCTGGTCCATGAGCTGCCGCTCGCGCAGGCCGCCTTTGCGCACGTGGGCCATCAGCTGCACCACGTATTCGTCGCGGCGGGGGCGGCCCAGCTGGTGGCCGCGCTTGCGCAGCTCCTGCAGCACCCGCTCGAAGTGGGCCCACTCCTCGGCTACCAGCTCCGTCAGCTCGTCTACGAGGCGCGTTTTCTCGGGGTATTTCACAATCAGCGAAATACCGGTACTGGCCGCCTTCTGCTCGCAGTAGGCGTGGTCGACGAGAATGTCCTCAATGTTTTTGCTGGCAATATCCACCCAGCGCGGGTCGGTGTTCAGCTTGAGCTTAAGGATGGTTTTCTCGCGTTTTTGAGCTTCTTCCTCTGAAGGCTGGGGCGCCGAATAATCCGTCATAGTAGTTCAAGAGCAGCTTTCCATACGCTTAGCTAAATAGCGTATCAGCTAGGTGGTTAATCAAAGAAATTCCAGCGGACGCCAAACTGGAAGCTGCGCGGGTTGCCAGTGTAGTAGGGCGTCGTGAAGTAGCCGTTACGGTACAAGCCCTGGTTGAGGTAAGCCAGCTTCAGGAAGAATGTGACGGCCTTGATGTCACCGCTTACAAACACATCCATCACCGGGTAGCTACGGGCCGTGAAGCTGTTCTGCACGAAAAACTGCTGGGTGCTGGGGCTGTAGTCGTAGGGCCGCCAGCGCGACTGAAAGTAGGTTTCCAGCCCGATCTGCCCGAACAGTGCCTTCTTGAACAGGTAGCCCTGGTAGGCCACGCGACTATTGAGCACAATGGCCGGAATCCGCAGGCCGTCCCCATTGCCTCCCCCGGTCAGGGTCAGGTCGTGGTCGGCGCGGAGCTTGCCCAGCACCAGGCGGTGGCGCAGGTGGCCAATGAAAAGGCGGCGGTCTTCCTTCAGCTGCGCTGGTACAGCCTGCTCGTTGTAGTACACCAAGCTGGTAATATTCACCACGGCGCCTTCAACCATAATGCGCTGCGGTCCAAACGTGCGCTCGGCCCGCACCAGCAGCTGGTTTACTTTGGTGTTGTTAAATTCCGTCTTGTCAAGATGCTTCCACTGAAAGTGGTTGCCATCGAACTGCTGCTGGGTGAGGGTGGGTGAGTACGAGGTGCTGGCTATTTCGGCCGTCAGCGGCCCCAGTCGGGCGGAGGCCCGCAGCCAATATTCATCCGCGAGCTTGTACTCGCCGGCGGTTTCAATGGCAAACTGCTGGTAGCGGAACGCGGCCGTGCCGCCCAGAAACACTTGATTGAAGGTACGCTCCGAGGTCGTAGGCGTAGTTCCGTTGGCCAGCAAAGAGCGGGTTTCGAGGCGGGCATTTCGGTAGCGGCCGTAGAGGCGGTAGTCCACGGCATCGGTGTGGCCGAGCACGCCCACGGTGTTGTCGAGCTGGCGGTAGTTGGCGCGGTCTTCGGTCTTGAGCGAGTCGTAGCGGGTCTGGCGCCGGGCCGTGGCGGGCGAATAATAGCGGATGCGCCCCTCCGCATCGTAGGGAATGGCGTCGTCGTTGTAGCGGTTCTGCTGGCGGTTGAAGTCCAGGGTATGGTAGGCGGTGAGGCCCCTACTCAGCAAGCGGTAGGTTTGGGTGAGGTGGGCATCGTCGCGGTTGTCGCGGTTCACAGCCTGGGAAAGCCACACTTCCTCCAAGCGGTAGTCGAACAGCTGGCGCAGAGCCGTATCGCCCGCCTGGGGCCGGATGCCGCCCTGCTCCACCGCCTCGTGCCGGGTGATAAGGTAGTTGGCCAGCAGGTGATACCGCTCGTCCTCGGTCTGGTAGCGGCCAAACAGCGTAATGGTGGAGTGGCGCACCATCTGGTTCCGGGGAATAGAGCCCAGGACTTTGTTGCTGGCCACGCGGTTGTAGGTGATGCCCACGTTGGCCAGCTTCTTGAAGCTGCGGCTGTGAGTCAGCTCAAATATCTGCTCGCCCACGGAGCTCTGCTGGTAGCGGAAGTAGGTGAATGGCGAGCGGGTATCGTAGTACGGTATGGTAGCCGGGTTGGGCGCATACCGGTCGAAGGCGTTGCGGCCCAGGCGGGCGCCCAGCTGATTGGGCATCTGCCAGAGCAGGCGGCGCGAGGCCGTACCCAGGTTGCCCAGGTCCTGGTAAAACGACGAGTCGGGCAACCAGTAGCGCTGGTTGTGGAAGGTATTGAGGGTGGTATCGAGCGTGGTGCCCTCGGTTTGGTCGCGCAACACGTCCCGCTCCCGCACGATGCGCGTGGTCAGCGGCCCGTAGAGCACCTTGGTCGAGTCGTCAATAATCTGGGCGCGGGCCGGAGCCGCCAGCAGCAACGCCAGCAAACCCGCCAGCAGCGCGGCGCGAAATCTGGCGGCGAGGCCACTTTTTCGCCACTGCAAACACAAAGCAAATAAATCAGACAACAGCGTGGGGCTGAAAGGAAGACATCAGAAACTGCCGGAGCTGACGGGCACCATCCCCCAGCAGCCGGACTTCAATGGGAATAAAAAACACCGGTACGCCCGCCAGCGCGGCTTGCAGGGCCGGCTCGCGCAGGCGCATGGCGTCCTTTTGCGTGGTAAAGATGCTGCCTCCGGGCGGGAGTTGAGCCACTACCGCCCGAATTTCGGCCGCCGTGAAGGCGTGGTGGTCGGCAAAGGCGGCGTGGTGGGCCAGTGCATAGCCGGCGTGCGTGAGGTACTCGCGTAGCGGCCCGGGCTGGGCAATGCCCGTGAGCAGCACGCCGGCCGGGCTGGCCAGCGCGGCGGCGCCTACCGCCACGGGTGCCCCGTAAGTATAGCTGGAAAACAGCACCGGCGCGCCCGGCCGGCTGTAGCGCCCGATACGTTGCCGGATTTTCACCTGCTCGGCGGCGGGTAGCTCGGCGGGGCACTTCGTTACGATGATGACATCGGCGCGGCGGGCCCCGCCCCGGCTTTCGCGCAGGCGCCCGGCGGGCAGCACCCAATCCTCGTAGAAAGGCCGCTGATGCTCCGTGAGCAGGAAAGACAGCGTAGGCTGCACGCGGCGGTGCTGGTAGGCATCATCGAGTACCACGGCCGTGGCAGTGGTTTCGGCCAGCAGGTGCCGGATACCCAAGCGGCGGTCTTCGGCCACGGCTACGGGCACGGCACCCGCAAAATCCTGCCAGTGCTGCAGGGGCTCGTCGCCCACAGTGGTGGCGGTTTCCTGCGGCGTTACGCGGCGGTAGCCCCGGGTCTGGCGGCCGTAGCCCCGGCTCAGGATGGCCGGCTGCTCACCTAACTGCTGCAGCTCGCGCACCACCCAGGCAACGTGCGGGGTTTTGCCGGTGCCGCCCACTCGCAGGTTGCCCACTACAATGAGGGGAACCGGAAAGGAGCTACTGACTTTCAGCCCCGTATCGTACAGCCAGTTGCGCACCGCCATAACACTGGCATAGAGCCAGCTCAAAGGCAGCAGCAGGAGCGTTACGAAGGAGTTCATGCAAACATGGGCAGATGGGCCGGGGCAAAATTAACGGGTTATGTGCTGCCAACCCGGCAGCCGACTAACGTAAGCGCAGGAAAAACTGATGCTTCCGGCCTTTCCCCTATGTCTTTTGCCGACCGGCTCCTGCCCTTCCTGACCGAATTTCCGCCGCCTCTGCCCCTGCCCGACGGAGTGCAGGCCTTCAGCCCGTACCAGGAAAACACCCCGCGTGAGTTGCTTTCCCGGTTTGCGCAGCAGTATTACTCCGGCGACCAGCCCCGCGTGGCGCTGCTGGGCATCAACCCCGGCCGCCTGGGCAACGGCCGCACCGGCATTGCCTTCACCGACCCGGTAGCGCTGCAGGATGCGTGTGGTATTGCCAACGCGCTACCCCGGCAGCGGGAGCCATCCAGCCAGTTTGTGTATGAAGTGGTGGCGGCGCTAGGCGGCCCGACGGCGTTTTACCAGGACTTTTTCCTGGGCTCCCTCTACCCGCTAGTGCTGCTGAAAAACGGGCTAAACTACAATTACTACGACTCACCCGCCTTGCAAACCGCCCTGCTGCCCGCCATCCGCGACGGGCTGCAGCGGCAGGTGCACGAGGTAGGGCTGGCCCGCCACGCCGCCGTGTGCCTGGGTCGCCGCAACGCCCTGCTCCTGCACCGCCTCAACGAGGAGCTGCAGCTATTCAGGCGCATCGAGGTGCTGGATCACCCGCGCTACCTCATGCAGTACAAGCGCCGCCAGCTAATCGAAAACGTGGCCCGCTACGTGGAAGTGCTGGACGATGTGCGCAGGTGAGCTGTTGTGTAAAATGGGTGGAATGCAGCCTGTAGCCGCTGTTTACCGCTCCAGCTGCCCAGCCTCCCCGGAAATTATTTACCACATTTACCCCTCTTCTCACATTACCCACATTTAAAAACAATGCCTACCGTCCAAGCCCTCATGCGTGTGCTGGAACAAGCGGCGCCGCTGGCCTACCAGGAAAGCTACGACAACGCCGGGCTGCAGTGCGGCAACCCCGCAATGGAGGTCCGGGGCGTGCTTATTGCCCTGGATTGCACCCTGGCCGTGGTGGAAGAAGCCCGCCGCCGGGGCTGCAACGTGGTGGTAGCCCACCACCCGCTCATCTTCAAGCCGCTCAAGCGCCTCACCGGGGCCACCGAAGTGGAGCAGACCCTGCTGCTGGCCATCCGCCACGACATTGCCCTGTACGCCGCCCACACCAACCTCGACAATGTGCTGCAGGGCGTAAACCGCAAACTGGCCGAAAAGCTGGGCCTCCGAAGTCTGCGCATCCTCGACCCCAAGCCTGGTTTGCTCGCCAAGCTCATCACTTACGTGCCGCCTCCCCACACCGACGCTGTGCTCCAGGCTCTGTACCAGGCCGGGGCCGGGCAGATTGGCCAGTACTCGGCGTGCAGTTTCCGCACCTCCGGTACCGGCACCTTCACGCCCGGCGCGGGCACCAATCCATTTATCGGGCAGCCCACGGAGCCGGAAACCGTGGCCGAGGAGCAGGTGCAGGTACTGCTCCCGCTGCATCTGCAAAGCGCGGTGTTGCGGGCATTACGCCAGACTCACCCCTATGAGGAGGTAGCCTACGAAATCGTGAAGCTTGAAAACGTGCATCAGGACGTGGGCGCGGGTATGGTGGGCGAGTTGCCGGAGCCACTGAGCCCACCCGAGTTCCGCCAGCGCCTGAAGGCGGCTCTGGGGGTGCCTGTGGTCAAGCACACCGACTTTGAGCAGCCCATCCGGAAAGTGGCGCTATGCGGCGGCGCAGGGTCTTTCCTCATTGGTAAAGCCCGCACCGCCGGAGCCGATGCCTACGTGACCGGCGACCTGAAATATCACGAATACTTTGGGGCCGAAGGCCGGCTGATGCTCTGCGACGTGGGCCATTTCGAGAGCGAGCAGTTTACCGGGGAAATCTTCCGGGATTTGCTTATGGGTAACTTTGGGAGTACTTTTGCGGTCTTAATTGCTGAGACCCTCACCAACCCTGTCCGTTATGATTGCTAACCCCTCCGCGGAAACCCCGGTTGCCAGTAAGCTGGAAGCCCTCCTGAACCTGCAGCGCATCGATTCGCAGCTTGATGAAATCCGGCGCGTGCGGGGCGACCTGCCCGAAGAGGTGCGTGACTTGGAGGACGAAATTGCGGGCTACGAGGTGCGCGTGAGCAAGTTTGATGAGGAAATTGCCGGCCTCAACGAGCAGATCAAGCAGCGCAAGCAGAACGCCAAAGACGCTGAAGGCCTCATCAAGAAGTATGAGGACCAGCAGCAGAACGTGCGCAACAACCGTGAGTACGAGGCCATTGCCAAGGAAATCGAGCTGCAGCGCCTGGAAATCCAGATTTCCGACAAGAAAATCAAAGAGGCCCAGTACCACATCGAGCAGAAAATCCAGGACATTGCCGGCACCAAGCAGCGCCTGGAAGAGCGCAAGAAGGACCTCGACAACAAGAAGGTAGAGCTGGACACCATCGTGGGCGAAAGTGAAGCCGACGAGAAAAAGCTCATGGATGAGCGCGAAGGCGCCGCCAAGCCCGTTGAGGACCGGCTACTAACGGCTTATACCCGCATCCGCGGCAACGTGCGCAACGGCCTGGCCGTGGTAACGGTGAAGCGCGACGCCTGCGGTGGCTGCTTCAACACAGTGCCGCCCCAGCGTCAGGCCGACATCATCGCCCACAAGAAAATCATTGTATGTGAGCACTGCGGCCGTGTGCTGGCCGATGTAGAAGCCCGCATTGCATAGCAACTGGTGCTAGGAAACATTATCTGTTACCCTATCACCTCCTTAAAAGGAACGGCCCCGTGTCGTTCCTTTTTTCTTGTATGACTGGCTTGGCCTGGCTCCTGAATACGTTCCATCAACTGAGGTGGCCCCTGCTCCTGGGGCCGCTGGCATTACTGTGGCTGCCTTGGCCGGCGGCCGGGGCGGGCCAGGCGGCTGCCGAACGCCAGGCTCCGGCCACTGGAGCCCTTGACCCGTTAACTGGTTTCAACTTCCAGCTGACGCCCGCCGCCCGCCGCGCCTACAGTGAGCTGCTAAAGCTGCGCCCCGCGCCCGCCCGCGCCCTGCTGCTTTCCGAGCAGCAACGCGCCGCCGGCAGCGCCGGCACCCTGCTCGTGGCCGACTGCATTGAGTTCACGGAGCTGATGGTTACGCAGGACGCCCGCCGCTACGAGCCACTTATTGAGGCCCAGGACGAGCGGCTGGCCCAGCTGGAAAAGTCGCCCGAGCAAACGGCGCTACGAGCCTACGCCGCCGCCGAAATCCGCCTGCACCAGGCCGCCGCGCAGGTTGCGTTTCAGCACGAAATTCAGGGGGCATGGAGCATGCGGCAGGCCTACGCGGGCATGCAGCAGGTAGTGCGCCGCTACCCCAGCTACTTGCCGGCCCGCAAAACGCTGGGCATGATGCAGTTTTTCATTGGCTCCCTGCCCGAGGGCTACCGCTGGTTTCTGAAGCTGCTGGGGCTACCGGGCAGCGTGGAGGCCGGCCTGCTGAACCTGCGCGTTGCTGCCGGCCAGCCCAACGACTTTCAGCCCGAAGCCCGCATTATGCTGGCCCTGGTGGAGGAAACCTACTACAAGAAAACCGAGCAGGCCGTGCAGCTGGCCAGCTCGTGGGCCATCCAGCAGCCCGACAACCTGCTGTTCAGCTACCTGGCCATCAGCCTCAACAAGCGCCAGCACCATACCGAGGCAGCGCTGGCCGCCTACGGCGCCCGGCCCACCGGCGCGGGCTACCTGCCCGTAGCCTACCTGCACCACATGGCCGCCGACCTGCTGCTCTACCAAGGTCAGTATGCGGCTTCGGAGCGCGAAAACCTGCAGTTCCTGCGCGAGTTTCAGGGCCAGCACTACCGTAAGGATGCCGCCTTCAAGCTGTACCTGACGGCCTGGCTGCGCGGTGATAAGGCTGCGGCGGAACGCTACCGCCAGCAGATTGCGCGGGGCGGCGGCCGCACGGTGGTGGAGGAAGATACCTACGCCCAGCGCTTCTACGATGGCCGCGTGCCCCTGAACGCCACCCTTACCCGCGCCCGCCTGCAGATTGACGGCGGCTACTACAGCGAGGCCCTGGCCACGCTGGACACCTTCCGCCCCACCCACCAGACGCCCCTGCGCGACCAGATAGAGGCCCCCTACCGCCGGGCCCGCGCCTGGCAGGGCCTCGGCCGCCCCGACTCGGCCCGGCTGCTTTATCGCCGCACTATTGCCGTGGCGGGCAATGCGCCGTACTACTTCGCGCCTCAATCGGCCTTGCAGCTGGGCTACCTGTACCAGGCCGAGGGGCAGAAGAGCACGGCCCGCGCCTACTTCCAAAAAGTGCTGGCCTACCCCAAGCACGAGTACAAGAACAGCACCGACACCAAAGCCAAAGTAGCCCTGCAGGACCTGGACTGATGAATGTGCTCATGTGGAGAATTTGCTGATGTGTTAATGCCCTGGCGGGCAGAAGCCAGTCTCGCGACTGGCGGCCACTCCAGCCTCCCATCCGGTCCTGCACCACTTGCTCTTCGTCCCCTGCAGCCCTCGTACTTTTGCGCCGTGCTTACCGTTCCGCTTGCTTCCCTTCCGCCCGACTTCCTGGCCCGAGTTCTGCGCTGGGCCGCCGGCTTCGCGCACTGCGCCTACTTCGAGCCAAATGGGCTGGAATATCCTGCCGGTCCTTTCGCCCGGCTGCTGGGCGTAGCCGATAACGCGCCCAACGCACCCCGCACCCTGGCCGAGCTGCGCCAGTGGCCGCCGCGCCCCGTGGATGCCACCCCGCGCATGGGCTTCCTCACGTATGAAGTAAAAAATGAGATAGAGCAGCTGCACAGTGCCAACGTCTCGGGGCTGGATTGGCCGGCACTGCATTTTTTCTACCCGCAAACCTGGCTTTATTGGCGGCTTGATGCGCTGGAAATTCATGGCCAAACGGCTGGGGTGCTCGAGGCTATTCTGGCCACGGCTGTGCCGCCGCCAATGCCCCCGCCCGTGCCCGTCCTGACGCCCCGCATGCCCAAGGCCGATTACCTGGCGGCCGTGGAAGCTATTCGGGAGGACATTCTTAATGGCGAGGTGTACGAGCTGAATCTGTGCCAGGAGTTCTACGCCGAAAACATCAATCTGGACCCGGTGGATGTATTTCTGCAGCTGAATGCAACCTCCCCCGCCCCGTTTGCCGGCTTCTTCCGCTACCACGACCATTACCTGCTGTGCGCTTCGCCCGAGCGGTTCCTGGCGCATTATGATCCGGTTATTATTTCTCAGCCCATTAAAGGCACCATCCGGCGCGGCACTACGCCCACGGAAGACGAGCAACTGCGCCAGACGCTACTGGCCGATGAAAAAGAGCGCGCCGAAAACCTGATGATTGTGGATCTGGTCCGCAACGACCTGGCCCGCGTAGCCCGCACCGGCACCGTGCAGGTGCCCGAGCTGTTCGGCCTCTACCCCTTCCGCCACGTCTGGCAGATGATATCGACCGTGGAGGCTGAGTTGCGGCCTGACGTGGATATGGTGGATGTGCTGCGCGCGACCTTCCCGATGGGGTCTATGACCGGGGCGCCGAAAATCCGGGCCATGCAGCTGATTGAGCAGTATGAGCGCACCCGGCGCGGCCTCTACAGCGGCAGCATTGGCTACGCCTGGCCCGATGGGGGGTTTGAATTCAACGTGATTATTCGCAGCCTGCAGTACCGCTCGGACACTGGCTACCTTTCCTTCCAAGTCGGGTCGGCCATCACCTACGACTCGGTACCGGAGCGCGAATACGAGGAATGCCTGCTCAAAGCCCGCGCCCTGCTGGAGGTGCTGAAGGTGAAATGGTGAGATAGTGCGTTTGACGTTCTGGCCGCGCCACTTGCGCAGCTATGCGCCAGCGGAAAATCAACTCGCCATTTCACAATTTCACCACTTCACCTTCCTGCCATTCTGTCATTTTCGTCCCGAAAGGTTATCTTTGCCGTTCTCTGAACTGTGAATCTGCCGCCTGCAAAAGGCTTTTTCCATGTCCCAACCGCTGATTACGCTCGATTTTCTCGATACGCCTACCTTGCCCACGCCCGCCGTGGACGCCACCACGCACGCGCATGAGCCCTCGGGCGCTGTGCGCGTGCAGGCCGCTACCCGCACCGGCCGCACCCGCAAGCTCTACATTGAGAGCTACGGCTGCCAGATGAACTTCTCCGACTCCGAAATCGTGTCGAGCATCCTCTTCAACGAAGGCTTCGATACCACCGACCAGCTTGAGGGGGCTGACCTGGTGCTGCTGAACACCTGCTCTATCCGGGAGAAGGCCGAGCAGACGGTACGCATGCGCCTTTCCCAGATCAACGGCCACAAAAAGCGCAACCCCGGCCTGCTGGTGGGGGTGCTGGGCTGCATGGCCGAGCGCCTGAAAAGCAAGTTTCTGGAAGAAGAAAAGCTGGTGGATTTGGTGGTAGGCCCCGACGCTTACCGCGACCTGCCCCAGCTCATTCAGCAGGTGGATGGCGGCCAGAAGGCCGTAAACGTGCTGCTGAGCCGCGAAGAAACCTACGCCGACATCACCCCGGTGCGCCTGAACTCGAACGGCATCACGGCCTTCATCAGCATCATGCGCGGCTGCGACAACATGTGCTCCTTCTGCGTGGTACCCTTCACCCGGGGCCGCGAGCGGAGCCGCGACGCGCACAGCATCGTGCAGGAAGCCCGCGACCTGGTGGCCCAGGGCTACAAGGAAGTGACGCTGCTGGGTCAGAACGTGGACTCCTACAAATGGGCCTCGGATGACGGGCTGGAGTTCGTGAACTTTGCTCAGCTCCTGGAGCGCGTGGCCCTCATCAGCCCCCTGTTGCGGGTGCGCTTCTCTACCTCGCATCCGAAGGACATTACGGATGAAGTGCTGCACACGATGGCGCGCTACGACAACATCTGCAAGTACATTCACCTGCCGGCTCAGAGCGGTAACTCGCGCGTGCTCAAGCTCATGAACCGCACCTACGACCGGCCCTGGTACGAGGAGCGGGTGCAGGCCATCCGCCGCATCCTCGGCGAGGACTGCGCCATTAGCACCGATATGATTGCGGGTTTCTGCTCGGAAACTGAGGAAGAGCACCAAGACACGCTCAGCTTGATTGATTTCGTGCAGTACGACATGGGCTACAACTTCTTCTACTCCGAGCGCCCCGGCACCCTGGCTGCCCGCAAGCTGGAAGACGACATTCCCCTGGACGTGAAGAAGCGCCGCCTGCAGGAAGTCATTGACCGCCAGCAGCTGCACGCCCGGGCCCGCTACGCCCGCATGGTCGGCCGCGTGCATCAGGTGCTGGTAGAAGGTCGTTCGAAACGCTCTGAGGAGCAGCTCAGCGGCCGCAACAGCCAGAACCAGGTGGTCATCTTCCCCAAAGGCACCGCCCAGAAAGGCGACTACGTGAACGTACTGGTAACTACTACCACCGGCGCCGCGCTGCTGGGGGAAATAGTTTAGTTGGTTTTTGGTTGGTTGCTTTTGGTTTTTGGCTGGTTCTGCCAACTTCCCAGGTGTTCTGTAAAGTTTTTCTGAAAGCAGGCCGTTTCCACTTAAGCTATGGACAAGCCAGTCGTCCAACAGAACTACAAAGACCTGCGAGTGTGGCAGCATGGCCGCGAACTGGTGAAGCTGGTTTATGTGCTTACCCAGTCATTTCCACCCGAAGAAAAGTTTGGGCTGACCAGTCAGATGCGGCGGGCAGCAGTATCGGTGCCCTCTAACATTAGTGAAGGAAGTGGACGCCAGCATCCGCGTGATACAATTCAGTTTCTGGTTATTGCCCGAGGCTCATTGTATGAACTCGAAACACAATGCTACTTGGCTTATGACCTAGCATTCATTTCCAACGAACAACTACAAGCTATAGAGGAGAAAATTGGCAGTTGCATCCAGCTAGTGCAGGGCTTCATCCGCTATTACCGCTCATTGGGTTAATGGCCTTTGGCTCCCGACAAGCCAAAAACCAAAAACCAAAAACCAAAAACGAGCTTGACACCTTCCGAAATACAGAGTATCAAACAGCGCTTCGGCATCATCGGCAACGCGCCTACGCTTAACTACGCCATTCAGGTGGCGGCGCAGGTGGCCCCGACGGACATGACGGTGCTGATAACGGGCGAAAGTGGCTCCGGCAAGGAGTCGTTTTCCAAGATCATTCACGCCCTGTCGCCGCGCAAGCACGGGCAGTTTATTGCCATCAACTGCGGCGCCATTCCTGAGGGCACCATCGACTCAGAGCTGTTCGGGCACGAAAAAGGCTCCTTCACCGGCGCGCAGGAAGCCCGCAAAGGCTATTTCGAGGTAACCAACGGCGGCACCATCTTCCTTGATGAAATTGGGGAAATGCCCCTGGGTACTCAGGCCCGTTTGCTGCGCGTGCTCGAAAACGGCGAGTTTATCCGGGTGGGCTCCAGCAAAGTACAGAAGACCGACGTGCGCGTGGTGGCCGCCACCAACGTGAATCTGCTGGATGCCGTGCGCGAAGGACGCTTCCGCGAAGACCTGTACTACCGCCTCAACACCGTGCCCATCACCGTTCCACCACTGCGTGAACGAGGAGATGACATCTATCTATTATTCAGAAAGTTCGCCACGGATTTTGCCGACCGATACCGTGTAAAGCCCATCAGCCTCAACCCTGAGGCAGTGCAGGAACTGCAGCGCTTCCGCTTCCCCGGCAACATCCGTCAGCTCAAGAACGTGGCCGAGCAGATGTCGGTGCTGGAAACGGACCGCGAGGTGGATGCCCGCCGCCTCCGTGGCTACCTCCCCGCCGACCAGAGCAGCCGCTTGCCCATGCTGGTCCACGCCGCCGGCCAGGCCACCGATGGCGCCGGCAACGCCTACTCGGAGCGCGACCTGCTCTATAAGGTATTATTCGACATGCGCCGCGACATGACCGACCTCAAGCGGCTGGTACTGGATTTGGCCGGCGGGCAGCGCCCCCAGGAAACCCAGGAGCTGCTGCGCCAGAACAGCCACCTGTTCACCAACCTCAGCCCCGTACCGTACGAAGGCGGCCGCCCCCTGCGCCCGGCCGCCGATGGAGCCGCCTCCGAGTACATTCTCACGCCTTCCATCGAGGAAACCACGGACTACGAGGACGACAGCCAGCGGGTGGAAGACATTCCGCACGAAACCGAGGAGGAAACCCTGAGCCTGGAAGCTAAGGAAAAGGAAATGATTATCAAGGCGTTGAAGAAACACAACAACAAGCGTAAGTACGCCGCCCACGACCTGGGTATTTCAGAGCGCACCCTCTACCGCAAGCTCAAGCAGTATGATCTGGAACAAGTTTAAGTCGGCTATCTGCTACGGGCTGCTGGCCGTTGGCGTCCTGTTTTCGGTAGCGGGCTGCAAGGTGTACTCCTTTTCGGGCGTCATTACTGGCGGAGCTAAGACTATGTCTATCCAGACGTTTTCAAATAATGCGGCTAATGGCCCCTCCTCCATTTCCCAGCAGTTCACCGAGGACTTCAAGGACTTCTTTCAGCGTAACACCACGCTGAAGCTGGTGCCCCGCGATGGGGATTTGCAGTTCGAGGGAGCCATTATTTCCTACGATATTGCTCCAGCAGCCATCGAAAAGCAGGATGGCCGCGACCAGGCCGGCCTCAACCGCCTGACTATTCAGGTGCGGGTCAAGTATACCAATACCTTGGATTCAAAGCAGGATTTCGAGCAGACCTTCCAGAGCCAGGAAGACTTTCCCGGCACCCAGGATGCGTCCCAGATCAACGCCAACCAGACCAAAATCCGCGAAATCAATCGGCGCATCATCAACGATGCCTTCAACAAGTCGGTGGCCAACTGGTAAGTAGCCGACGCAACTGGTTTGCTGGCTGAAATTCCCGTATTGTTGCGCCCCGCCGGCTTTGGGCCCCTGAACGCTCACACTTCCTGCCACAGCAATTAACCGTCTGCCTCACAATAATTTAACTGTATGACCCGCGCGTCGCTGCTGCAGATTCTTGACCACGTCACGCGTATTTCGCCGGGCGAAGTGCGTGAGCTGGAGCAGTTGGCGGCCGCTTTCCCCTACTGCCAGACAGCGCACCTGCTACTGGCCAAGGCCGCCCACGACCAGGGCAGCATGCTGGCCAGCCAGCGCCTGCGCCACGCGGCCACCTACGCCGCCGACCGGGAGTTGCTGCGCCGCCTGATTGAAACCACGGCTGAGCCGGTCCTGGTAGATGCGCCGGCCCCGGCCCTGGTTGCGGCAGTGCCCGCAGGAAGCCAGTCGGAGCCCCGCAGCGCGCTGCCGCCTGAGGAGGAGCCGGCCGTAGTGGAACTGACAACGGTTGAGGTATCCGCTTCGCTGCCGGAGTCCTCTGCCTTGCCTGAAGCGCCGCCGGAGGAGGTGCGCCCAGAACCCTTTGCACCCACGACTGCGCCGGATACAGAACTTGTTGATGTAACGGAAACGCACCCGCTGCCGGAGCCTGGCGCTGAGGAACCTGCTATTGAAAGCTATCTAGTGGCGCCATCGTCAACGGAGGAAATGGCGCTGCCACCAGAAGCGGAGGCCGCACCGATTTCGGTTGAAACCCTGATAGAGCGGCCCGAATTGCAGCCGGAAGCCGAAGCAACCGATGAGGCACCGTTGTTGGCTGCTGAAGAGCCTGTTACCGAGGATGCTCCTACTGCCAGCCTAATCGAGCCGGACGCTGCCGCCCCGGAAATAGCTGAGGACGCGGGGGAAACTACCAACCAGCAAGAGGCAATTGCTCCCCTGCCAGTCGCCGAAAGCGCCGAAACAATACCAGTTCCCGCGCTCCTCATCCCCGACGACCTGCCGGCCCTACCGCCCCCCATCCGGCCCCCGGCTGATGCGGGCTCTTCCCGCTTCGAGTACGGCTTTGAGGAGCCGGAGCCCGCGGCTCCGCCCATCGTGTACGAGCTGCCCGAGGCCGAGGATGAAAACGCTGCCCGCACTGTGCCCGCATTCTACGCCGATGCTGCCATTGGCTACGGGCTAGCGGGCGGGAGCCGTCTGGGCTACGCCCTGGAGCCGAGCGAAGCCCAAACCGGGCCGCTGCCGCTCGATACGTTCTTCGAGCCCGACGCTTTGCTGCTGGCTTACGCGGAAACCCATCGGCTGGCTCCGCTGCCTACGTCCATTGACCTGATCAATCGTTTCCTTAAGAATAAGCCCCGCCTGAAAAGCCCGGCCGCGCTGCCGCCCCCCGCCGATGAGCAGGCCGATTTATCGGTGCGCAGCACCAGCAGCGTGCCGGAGCTGGCCTCCGAAAGCCTGGCCAAAATCATGGTTCGGCAGGGAAAAGTGGCCAAAGCCATTGAAATATATGAACGGCTGATGGTGCGCCAGCCGGAAAAAAGGCGTACTTTGCCGACCAAATTCAACACCTGAAACTTACGGAGTAGATGTACATTGCCCTGATTAGCCTGATCATTCTTGTATGCTTGCTGCTGGCCCTGGTGGTGCTGGCTCAGAACCCCAAAGGTGGCGGCCTCTCCAGCCAGTTTGGCGCGGGCGGCACGGCCCAGCTCATGGGCGTAAAGCGCACCGGCGACCTGCTGGAGCGCCTCACCTGGGGCTTTGCCATTGGCCTGATTGTGCTGGCCCTGGGTACGCATATGATCAACGGGCAGTCGAGCGCGGCGCCCGTGCGTAGCGTAAACCAGCAGCGCGCCCTCGAAACCCGCGTACCTGCCGCACCGGCTCCTTCAGCCGCTCCGGCCCAGGCTCCCGCTACGGCTCCGGCCACCACGCCGGCTCCTGCTCCGGCGGCCCAGCCCGCTCAGTAGGTCTGACGTTAGCCGTTTTCAGCTTTACCGCTACCATCCGGTGGTTCCGCTTGCGGAGTCACCGGATGTTTGTTTTTAGCCCGCTGCAGTGGCAGCCTCTGTCAGCTGTGTGTCAGGATTTGGTGCAAGATTCCGCCAAGAATGCGGTTTTCGTGTTCATTCTGTCAGGTTCGGGCGGGCTGGCACAGGAAGTGTTGGGCAGCGGGCACCACCTTGTTTCAAGTAACCTTTTCAACCAAAACGTACCATATGTCGCTTAGCATGAAACCGCTGGCTGACCGCGTCATCATCGCGCCGGCCGCTGCCGAGGAGAAAACCAAATCGGGCATCATTATCCCCGACACGGCCAAAGAAAAGCCCCAGCGCGGCGAAGTTGTAGCTGTAGGCGAAGGCAAAGTGGCCGACAACGGCACTACCATCAAGCCTCAGGTAAGCGTTGGCGACCAAGTGCTCTATGGCAAGTATGCCGGCACCGAAATCACCGTGGAAGGCACCGACTACCTCATCATGCGGGAGTCGGACATTCTGGCCGTGCTATAAGCTTCTTTTCTTTCTCTGATCTAAAAATTCTCTCCACACAACGATGGCGAAGAACATCCTATTTGATACCGACGGCCGCGACAAACTGAAGCGCGGCGTAGATAAGCTGGCGAATGCCGTGAAAGTAACCCTGGGCCCCAAAGGCCGCAACGTGGTTATCGACAAGAAATTTGGCGCCCCCACCATCACCAAGGACGGTGTGACAGTAGCCAAGGAAATTGAGCTAAAAGACCCTATTGAAAATATGGGTGCTCAGCTGGTGAAGGAAGTAGCCAGCAAAACCGCCGACCAGGCCGGTGACGGCACCACTACTGCTACCGTGCTGGCCCAGGCCATCTACACGGCTGGCTCCAAAAACGTAGCCGCCGGTGCCAACCCCATGGACTTGAAGCGTGGCATCGACAAAGCCGTGAAAGCGGTAGTGGAGAACCTGAAAGCGCAGTCGAAGAAGATTGAAAACTCTTCGGAAATTGCCCAGGTAGGCACTATTTCGGCCAACAACGACGCGGAAATCGGCCAGATGATTGCCGATGCCATGGACAAAGTAGGCAAGGAAGGCGTGATTACGGTAGAAGAAGCCCGCGGCACCGAAACCGAAGTAAAAACGGTGGAAGGCATGCAGTTCGACCGTGGCTACCTCTCGCCTTACTTCGTGACCAACGCCGAGAAGATGGAAGTGGAACTCGAAAATCCCTTCATCCTCGTATACGACAAAAAAGTAAGCACCATGAAAGAGCTCCTGCCCGTGCTGGAGCAAGTGGTGCAAACCGGTAAGCCCCTGGTTATCATCTCCGAAGACGTGGACGGTGAGGCCCTGGCGACGCTGGTGGTAAACAAGCTGCGCGGCTCGCTGAAAATTGCGGCCGTGAAAGCGCCCGGCTTCGGCGACCGTCGCAAAGCTATGCTGGAAGACATTGCCGTGCTTACGGGCGGTACCGTTATCAGCGAAGAGCGCGGCTACAAGCTGGAAAACGCTACCCTGGAGTACCTGGGTCAGGCCGAGAAAATCATCATTGACAAGGACAACACGACCATCGTGAACGGCAAAGGCCAGAAAGATGGTATCACGTCCCGCATCAACGAAATCAAGGCCCAGATCGAGAAAACCACCTCGGACTACGACAAAGAGAAGCTGCAGGAGCGGCTGGCCAAGCTGTCGGGCGGCGTTGCCATCCTCTACATCGGTGCTTCGACCGAGGTAGAAATGAAGGAGAAGAAAGACCGCGTAGACGATGCCCTGCACGCTACCCGCGCCGCCGTTGAGGAAGGCGTGGTGCCCGGTGGTGGTGTAGCTTTGGTGCGCGCCCTCGATGCCCTGGCCGGCGTGGATACGCTGAACGGCGACGAGCGCACCGGCGTAAACATTATCCGCACGGCTCTGGAAGCTCCCCTGCGCACCATCGTTCAAAACGCCGGTGGCGAAGGCTCGGTAGTGGTGCAGAAAGTGCGCGAAGGCAAAGGTGACTACGGCTACAACGCCCGCGAGGACCGTTACGAAAACCTGATGGCTGCCGGTATTATTGACCCGACCAAGGTTACGCGCCTGGCCCTGGAAAATGCCGCCTCTATTGCCGGCCTGCTCCTGACCACCGAGTGCGTGATTTCGGACGAGCCCGAGGATGATAAGGGTGGCGCTGGTGCCGGTGCTGCCGGTATGGGCGGCATGGGTGGTATGGGCGGCATGATGTAATTCGGCCGCGGATTGAACGCCTAGGATGCCCGAATCAAATGGATTCCTTCGGACAGTTCGTCCTCTTCTTGTACCAAAAAAGCCCCGCTGGATTCGTCCGGCGGGGCTTTTTTCTTGCGTATTCGCGGGCCTCAGTTCTTCCTGATCAGCTGGAGGCTAAATCCAATCAGCAGCACTACTGTCACCACCAGCGTGCCGGTTACCCATTTCATGAGGCTATAGCTGGCGCACAGGTCGTGGCCGGATACGGCGGAAAGGCAGCCATCTACCCTGGTTTCGTATTTCAGGCTCACCTGCACGCTAATCAGGCTTATGGCGGCCCATAGCAAGGCAAAGCTGAAGAGGATAATGAGTACTGTGTGAAGGCGGTCTGACATGTATAAAACGGCTTATATCCCGAAAGTAACCGATAACGCTTCGGCATCAAATTAACCTATAGCTTTCAACAAAAAGCCCCGTCGGACGAATCCAGCGGGGCTTTTTTAAGGCTAATGCCTGATGGTTTAGCCGCGGCCGTGCATCATGTAAAAGAGCTTCTTGGCAATGGCAACCAGAATCAGACCGGCCAGAATAACGAAGCCGGCAATCAGTCCGAATACTTTGAGCGCGCCTAGTTCCTCTACGTACTTGGCAATATAGCCGCCGGCAATCTGCGCCACGAAGGGAGCCAGGAACCACACGCCCATCAGCATGGACGTGAGCGTGGGCGGCGAAAGGCGTGACACCATCGACAGGCCCACCGGCGACAGGCACAGCTCCCCAATGGTGTGGAAGAAGTACGTGGCAATGAGCCACCAGATGCTGGCTTTGATGGTCTGGTCGGCTACGTCGCCGCCGCGCTCCATCACGGCGCCTACCATAAACAGGAAGCCTACGCCCAGCAGAATCATGCCCAGGCCCATCTTCACGGGAATGCTCAGGTCCTTGCCCTTGCGGCTCAGGTTGATCCACAGGGCCGCTACCGGCGCGCCCAGCAATACAATAAAGCCCGCATTCACCGACTGGAACCAGGACGTGGGAATCAGGAAGCCCAGCACCTCGCGGTTGATATACTTATCGGTGTAGAGCGTGAGGGAGGAGCCGGCCTGCTCGAACCCGGCCCAGAAAAACACCACGAACAGCGTAATAATGAAGATAACGGCCATGCGGTCGGTTTCTTCCTTGGTGAGCGGCGCCTTGGCAATGCTCTTGTCTTCGTTCTGGCCTTCGGGGTACATGCCCACGTCGCCGAGGTAGCGCTTGCCCAGCAGGTTGAAAAGCAGCTGCCCGAGCAGCATACCGATGCCCGCCGCCAGGAAGCCGTAGCGGAAACCATAGTTGGCCACCTGCTCCACGCCATCCACCACGGTTTTAGTGGCGAACAAATCTTCCGCCAGGTAACCGCACACCAGCGGGGCCAAGAAAGCGCCCGTGTTGATGCCCATGTAGAAGATGGTGAAGGCGGCATCGCGCCGGGAGTCGCCCTGCTGATACAGCTTACCTACGATGGTGGAAATGTTCGGCTTGAAGAAACCGTTGCCTACGCACAGCAGCAGCAGCCCGAGGGCTGTGGGCCAGGGAAGCCCGAAAAAGGCCGCTTCCCGGGAAAGATCGGGCTGCATAAACAGGAAAAACTGCCCCAGAGCCATAGTAAGGCCCCCGATCAGGATGGCGCGGCGCTGCCCAATGTATTTGTCGGCCAGCCAGCCCCCCAGAATAGGCGTCAAGTACACAAAGCCGGTGAAGTAGCCATATATCAGCGAAGCACTGGCCGCCGGAATACCCAAGCCGCCCTCCAGGGCCGTCTTCGACAGGTAAAGCATGAGCAGGCCCCGCATGCCGTAGTAGCTGAACCGCTCCCACATTTCGGTGAGGAACAGCAGATAAAGTCCGGGCGGATGACCTTGTTGCGTGTTGGGTTGCTCCTGAACAACGGAGGTTGATTGCATGAAAAGTAAATAAGATGTGGAAGGAGAACAGTTTTCTGCCTGGAGGCAGATGGGGTTGGTAAATCTACAAAACTTTCCCAACTGGCAGGTTTGAGCTAGCCATTCACTGAAAAGCGAATTTTCTCTAACAAGTACATGAGCGAAAATTCGCTTTTATGAAACATATCATAGGCAGTCCGCGTTTTTGTCTATTTTTGCCCTGTAATTACCCCGTTTTTTCCCACCCACCCTTACTTCATTTTCGGCTCTATGCACCCAACTGGCGCCAATGTATCCACTCGCCTTCAGGCACTTGGATTCACCCGGACCTCCGGTCCTGTTCACCTTAACCTCCCACCCGCCGAACTGGTAGAACAGGCCCTACGCCGTAGCGAAGGCACCCTCACCGACACCGGTGCGCTCATGGCTGATACCGGTAAATTCACTGGTCGCTCCCCCAAAGACCGGTTCGTAGTACGCGACGAAAGCACCGCAGAAAGCGTATGGTGGGGTGATATCAACATCCCATTCGCTCCCGAGAAGTTCGACCAATTGTACGCTAAAATGGTGCAGTACCTGGCCGACAAGGAGCTGTTCGTGCGCGACGCGTACGCAGGTGCCCACCCGGAATACCAGCTGAAGCTGCGCGTAGTAAACGAACTGGCCTGGCACAACCTGTTTTGCTACAACATGTTCCTGCGCCCCGCCGAAGGCGCCGACACCAGCTGGACGCCGGACTTCAGCATTATCTGCGCGCCGGGCTTCGAAGCCGACCCAGCCGTAGATGGAACCCGCCAGCCCAACTTCGCCATCATCAACTTCTCGAAGAAGATGATTCTGATTGGTGGTACCGGCTACGCGGGCGAAATGAAGAAAGGCATCTTCGGGGTGCTCAACTACCTGCTGCCCCACGAAAAAAACACCCTTAGCATGCACTGCTCGGCCAACATCGGAGAGCAGGGCGACACAGCTATTTTCTTTGGCCTTTCGGGCACCGGCAAAACCACCCTTTCCGCTGACCCCAACCGTGGCCTCATCGGCGACGACGAGCACGGCTGGATGCCCGGCAACGCGGGCATCTTCAACTTCGAAGGCGGCTGCTACGCCAAGGTTATCGACCTGAGCCAGGAGAAAGAGCCCCAGATCTGGGACGCCATCCGCTTTGGCTCCATCGTGGAAAACACACGCTTCGTGCCCGGCACGCGAACGGTAGACTACGCCAACAAGAGCGTGACGGAAAACACCCGCACCGCCTACCCCATTTCCTTTATCGACAACGCGGTGGAGCCTTCCGTAGGCGGCGTACCGAAGAATATCTTCTTCCTCACGGCCGATGCCTTTGGGGTGCTGCCGCCCATCAGCAAGCTCGATAAAAGCCACGCTATGTACCACTTCATGAGCGGCTATACCGCCAAGGTAGCCGGTACGGAAGTGGGCATCACGGAGCCGCAGACAACTTTTTCCGCCTGTTTCGGCCAGGTTTTTCTGCCCCTGCACCCCACCACCTACGCCGAAATGCTGGGCCAGAAGATGGACGAGCACGACGTGAACGTGTGGCTTATCAACACCGGCTGGACGGGCGGGGCCTACGGAACCGGCTCCCGTATGAAGCTGCCCTACACCCGCGCCATGATTACGGCGGCCCTGAACGGCGAGCTGGAAGACGTGGAGTTTGTAAAGCACCCGATCTTCGGGGTGGAAATGCCCACGGCAGTATCCGGTGTGCCAGCTAACATCCTGGACCCGCGCAATACCTGGCACGACAAAGAGGCGTATGACAAGACGGCTGCCGATCTGGCCGACAAGTTCGTAGCCAACTTCCAGAAGTTCGCCGACTTCGCCAACGAGGAAATCATGGCCGGAGCGCCCAGAGTAGCCGTGGCCGTGTAACGCGTAGTTGACGATGAAAGAAAAAAGCCCGCTGCTTTATAGCAGCGGGCTTTTTTCTTTCATACCGGGCTTCCGGCTAGTGTACGCTGGGCGTGCTGTCGTTTACCGGGTAAGTGAACTGGGTTTCGATAACCGGTGCCGGGGCCACGGGCGCTGCCTGAGGTTGTGGCTTTGACGGGGCAGTGGCAGTGCTGGTACCGTTGTTTTTCTTGCCTCGTCCCAGCACCGATACCAGGGCTAAGCCAGCACCCGCGGCCAGGGCCATCTTGAGTACGGGCACTTTGCTGGTCACGGCTTGGGTATAGTAGCTGTTTTCGCGGGTGTGGCCGGGGTAGTTGCCGCGTTCCTCCAGTGCGCCCATGGGGTGGTCGAGCGCGTTCTGGCTGAGCGGGCGGGGCGGGTAATCGGCCTTTTCCTGCTTGACAAACGCATTTTCCATAAACTTATCGAGCAGGCGCGGCGTCCACTGCTCCATTTCGATAAAGGCTTTGCCGCCTCCGCCCACTACCACCGAACGCTCGATAGTAGTGGCACTGTGCAGGATGGCGCGGGCTACGGTTTCGGGCGCATAGGCAGGTGGGGCGTGCTTGGCTTCGCGCTCCATAAAGTTTTTGGCGTGAATGGGGTACGGCGTGTCAATGGCGGCGGGCTGAATAAGCGTCACCGAAACCGGGGCGCCCTCCATTTCCAGCTCCATGCGCAGGCCATCAGTGAAGCCTTTCACGGCATGCTTGCTGGCCGAGTAGATGGTCTGCAGGATGGCCGTAATGTCGCTCAGGATGCTGCCCACGTTGATAATGGCCCCGCCCTTGTGCTTGAGGTGGTGAGCGGCTTCCATCGAGCCGTTCACAAGGCCCCAGAAATTCACGTCGAAAAGCTGGCGCATATCTTCCTCGGGAATCTGGTCGAGGCGGCCGTAGATACTTACGCCGGCATTGTTTACCCACGTATCGAAGCCGCCGAAGCGCTGCTCGGCTTCGCGCACGATGTTTTGAATGTCTTCGCGCCTGCTTACATCGGCTACCACGTAAGCCGCTTCGCCGCCGAGGTCTTCAATTTCTTCTACCAGCTCACGCAGGGCTTTTTCGCTGCGGGCCGCTAGCACCAGCCGGGCGCCTTTTTCGGCCGCCATGCGGGCCGTAACGAGGCCGATACCCGAGGAGGCGCCGGTAATGACGATAACTTGGTCGCGTAGTTTTTTGAGTTTGGGTGTCATGAGAAAAAGCTTTTTATCCTTGAATGGGAATAGTGCTTTTTTCTATACGACAGGCACCACGTTCCGGCAGTGTAAAATATGGCGCTGCGGACCAGCATCGGAGCTTACCATACATTGAATGCAGCTATCCGCCGAAAAACGGGTATTTTGCGGACACGTTCTTTTTGGTCTTTTTCATGTTGAACCGTTTTCTGCCACTGGCCTTCGCGCTGCTGGCTCCTGTCGCCTCCCACGCCTGGGGCGTTGATGGGCACCGCGCCGTGGGCCGCATTGCCGAGCGCCACCTCACCTCTAAAACCCGCCAGGCCGTGCAGCGCCTGCTGGGCACGGAAACCCTCACGTTGGTGAGCACCTACCCCGACGAAATCCGCTACTACCCCGAGTTCAAAGAGACCGGGCCCTGGCACTACGTCAACACGGCTTCGGGCCTCAACCAGGAGCAGTACCTGACGGAGCTGCGTGGGCAGCAGCAGGCCAACGCCTACAACGTGCTGCTGGCCAAGCTCAAGGAAGTGAAAGACCCGGCCAAAACGCCGGCCGAGCAAGCCGTGGCGCTCAAGTTCATTGTGCACCTCGTGGGCGACGCCCACCAGCCCCTGCACGCGGGCCACGCCGAGGACAAAGGCGGCAACGACATCAAGCTGAAATTCCGGGGCAAGGACACCAACCTGCACAGCCTCTGGGACAGCGGCCTGATTGATTACCAGGGTCTCACCTACACCGAAATGAGCCAGGCTTACGACTGCAAGCTACCCCGCGCCCTCACCCAGGTGTGGGAAAAGGCCACGGTAGAGCAGTGGTTCTGGGAGTCGTACCAGGCCAGTGAGCAGATTTACAAGGAAGCCCCCAACGGCACCGACATCGACTACAAGTACTTCCCAGCCCACTCCGAGCTGATGAAAGTGCGCATTCAGCAGGCCGGTATCCGGCTGGCGCGGCTGCTGAACGACACATTGGGCTAAGCCCTGCTGCAATTCCTGGCCGTAAAAAGCCCCTTGGTACCGGCCGGTATCAAGGGGCTTTTTATTTTAATTCTTGGCTTCTGTCACCCGCCAGGGAGGGTTTTTGCGGTTTTTGCCGGCATAGTACAGAATGAGCGGATTGCCGTCGGGGTCTTTCAGGCGGGCTTCGCGCCATAGCCACGGCTGGTCGGTGGGCAGCGCATCGAACGTGAGGCCGGCGGCCTGCAGCTGGCTCACCCGCTCATCCAGATCAGCACACTCAAAATATATCCAGATGCCGTGGCCGGTGGGAAGTTCTTCCGCGTGGTGCAGGGAAAACGTAGCGTCACCCCCGGGGCACTCGAAGCGGGCATAGCGTGGCTGGGCATCCACAATCAGACGCAAACCCAGGCGCTGATAAAACGCCACGGCAACGGACAGATTGTGGGAAGGAACGGTCAGCTGGTTCAGGTTCATAGGTAGGATGGGTTATTATGGCAGGTTATAGTGGCAATATGCACCCGCAGGCGCAATTCGGGCCCATCAATTCGCCGTAGCTTTGCCGTATGCCACACACATTTTTTGCCCCCGACCTCTCCCTGCCCACCTACACCCTGCCCGAAGACGAAAGCAAGCACGCCGTGCGGGTGCTGCGCCTGGCGACCGGCGACGCGGTGGTACTGGTAAACGGGCGTGGGGGCGTGTTTCAGGCCGAGGTAGACGTAGCTGATCCAAAACGCTGCCGCCTGCGCATCACCCGGGAAGAGCAGATGCCGCGCCGCCCCTACCAGGTACACGTAGCCGTGGCGCCCACCAAAAACCTCGACCGGATGGAGTGGCTGGTGGAAAAAGCAACGGAAATAGGTGTTGATACGCTCACGTTTCTGCGCTGCGCCCGCTCCGAGCGGCGGGAGTTGAAGCTGGACCGCCTGGAGAAAATTGCCGTCAGCGCCCTCAAACAGTCGGGGCAGGCGTGGCTGCCGCAGTTCACCGAACTAACAGATTTTGGCCGCTTTCTGCCCACCGTGGAGCCGGCTACCACCTTCATTGCCCACCTCGACGAAGGGGAACGGACTCCACTGGCCCGCGTGGCGGCAGAGGGCACCGGCTGCTGCATCCTCATTGGCCCGGAAGGCGACTTTACCCCCCAGGAAATTGCGGCGGCTTTTGCTCGAGGCATCCGGCCCGTAACGCTGGGCTCTTCGCGTCTGCGCACCGAAACCGCCGCGCTGGCCGCCGTGCACACCGTGCACGTGGCGCGGGAACTGGTATAGCTGAGCGGGGCTTGGCTACGCTTCCGGCAGCGCCGAGCAGTCCGCCTGGGAATCCTGCGCGGCGAGCCTAGCAGCCTCTTTGGCCAGCTTCTTTTTGCGCCAGGGGGCGTCCTGCTCCCAGTCGCCGGCCATGATGCAGCCGTAGGGCAGTATCTCATCAATAATGGTAGCCAGCCTGAAAGAAGTAATCTGCCGCTTTACTTCTTCGGCATCCTTGTAGGCGCTGGGCAGCTCCGAAATATCAATCCGGTTGAAGAAGAACCGGGCGTCAATTCCCTGGGTTTCTTCGGCAAACAGCTCCTCTTTCGTCTGGCCAAGTTTGCTGTATTTGTGCCGGGTACGACTCAGGTTACGGCCGGCACCGTGGGGGGCGAAGCCCAGGTTATTGTCGGTAGTACTGCCTTCCACAATCAGAATGGGCTGGGCCATATTCAGCGGAATGATGCGGGGACCGGTGATGTCTGGCAGAAACTTCGAATCCAGCGGAGTGGCTCCCTTGGCGTGGTAAAACAGGTCGCCGTCACGGAACACGAAGTTATGCTCGTTCCAGTAGCGCTGCTGCACGGCGGCCCCGAGCTGGGCCACCACGGCATCGTGCAGGCACAAGTGGTTTTGCTTGGTCCACTTTCGGATGGTTTGCAGCGCCGCCCAGTAGTGCCGCCCCTCCTCCGACTCACTGGGAATCCAGGCATTGGCCGGAGCGGTTTCCGGAGAAATGGCCTGGCGGTACCGTTCGGCTACTTTCATGCCCTGAGTGTAGAGGGCCGCGCCCGGTCCCCGCGAGCCATGGTGCGTTACCATCACCGTGTCGCCGGTATTGCGGGAAATGCCCACGTACAGGAAGTGGTTACCGTCGCCCTGCGTGCCCAGGTGTTCCCGGGCAAATTTCAGACTGCGCGTGGAGTTGAGGAAAGGGTTATCCTGAAACTCAGCTTCTATTTCTGCCGGTAACGCAAATTGCCGCTCGGCGGGTCGCCCGCCCGGCCCGAAGTGCGTAAGCTGCTGCGCCGTATCCAGCACGCTTTTCGGGTCTACGCGGCCCAGGTTGGTGAGCAGCACCGAGCAGCAGATATCCGCGCTGTGCATCCCCGGGTGAATGGCGTTGCGGGTAACTACAATGCCGCCCACCGGAATGGTGCCCAGCGGCCCCGCCGGGCAGGCATCGGGCATGATAGCGCCGGCTACTACCGTGGGCGTGCGCATGAGCAGTTGCATCGACTGCTTTACGAAGTCAATATTAGCCTGCTCCACGGCCGTGTCGGCCCTGATGTTTTCGTGAAACGGCACCGGGGCAGCCAGTAGCGGAATAATTGGGGCCGGCTTCACCGTATCGAGGTAAGCCAGCAAGTCGTCGCCGGCCAGCGCGTGGGTATTGATATGCTCAAGGGCTTCCTTAAACCATTTGCCTGCGGGCAGCCCCAGGTTCAATAAGTCTTTCCCAGTTACCATTGGCTAGTGCGTTAGAATAAGCAATGATGAATTCGAAGTTGTAACAAGCAGCAATAAACAGCTTTTTGAGTTGTCCGGCAACGAAGCTCTCCTGAGTTGTTCTCCTGCGTTACAGGCACTTTTGTAGAGCCTCGCAGCGGCCCGCAGTCCTGAACTTTCCATGCTATCCGTTACTTTGTAGCAATGGCACTGCTTTGCCTTTCCAACATGCGCAAGATTACGTTCTTCTCTGTTCTATTGCTTTTCCTGCTCACGGCGGCCGCGCCTGTAGCGCCCAGCTTCCGCATTGCCAAGCTGCACTACGGCGGCGGGGGCGACTGGTACGCCAACAAAACCAGCCTGCCCAACCTCATCCGATTCTGCAATCAGACGCTGAAAACCAACATTGCCCCCGACGAGGCCACCGTGGAACTTGACTCGCCGGAGCTGCTTACCTACCCTTTTGTGCACATGACCGGGCACGGCAACGTCGCCTTCACCGATGTGGAGGCCCGTAACCTGCGCCGCTACCTTATCGGCGGCGGCTTCCTGCACATCGACGACAACTACGGGCTCGACAAGTTTATCCGGCCCGAAATGAAAAAAGTGTTTCCCGAGCTGGAATTCGTGGAGCTACCTTTCTCCCACCCCATCTACCACCAGAAATACCAGTTTCCGCGCGGCCTGCCTAAAGTGCACGAGCACGACGGCAAGCGGCCCCAGGGCTTTGGGCTGCTCTACAAAGGTCGGCTGGTGTGCTTCTACTCCTATGAGTGCGACCTGGGCAACGGCTGGGAAGACTTGGGCACTTATCCCGAAGATACGCCTGCCACGCACGAAGCCGCACTTAAAATGGGCGCCAACCTCGTCACCTACGCCCTGACGCAGGAATAAAGCTTTATGTACAGCTCAGGTAATACTTCTAAAATGCAATAGAGCAGCCCTTCCAAAAGTGGCCCCGCTAACTTTATGGGACTCGACTATAGTTACGTACTTTTTATCAAGCGCTCCGAGGAGTGCTTATTGCTAACGCATCTTTCCCAACATGGGTCAATTGAGGAGTTGGAAGAGCCTTTTGGCACTTGTGTTACCCTCGATTTTCCGCTTGATAAGGCAATCCTAGCCTATCATGAAAAAACGATTCGTGACCTGTATGGGGATGCGTGGCCTTGGAGGCTTTTGCTAGATAGAAAAAATTACTACCCGCAACTCTTCCCTACTGATGACACGGGCCGAGTCGGGTGCATCTATCTTGATGTAAAAGAATCAGCATCAGGCAACTACTGCTTTATTAGACTTAAGGCTGCTACTTCCTGCATGAGTAGGCTATTCCAAAACTCTCCTAGTATAAGGAGCTGGTTTTTGCACCTGAGTAGTCTGTTAAAGACTGAAGCAACCTTCTTGGACATGGAAGAGGAAGGGTACCATTTTATTTATCGAAAAGGAAATCTGACAACAGCAACGGTTACCGAGGATCTAGAGGCTGTTGAAGCAGCAGCAGACGATAAACAGGCGCTAATCGACATCTGCTTGGAGTATGATATCTTATTTTTCTAGGATAAAAAAGAGTAACCAATCTTTGCACCGCTATTCCTTGCCCACTACTTACAAGTGCATTTCTCCTTCTAGAATTTTACTTGAAACACACCGGTTTCGAAGTCTACTACACGGGAGGCCTTACGTTAAAACCGCCGCTGCAGAATCTCGCCCAGGATAAAGGCGCGGCGTACATCGGTGGGATTGCGAAGCTGCTCGGCAAAGGACGCTGGTGGCGCTTGCTGGGCCTGCTGACGGCTCCAGTAGTCTTCTTGGCCGTGCTGCACGGCAGCGCGGGGCTGGGCAGAGGCCCGGCGGGCAACCGTGGCCGGCGCTTCCAGGCTGCGCGGCTCCCGCATCTTCGCGGGCTTTTCCTGGCTGCGGGCCGGCTCAGTAGCCGCTTCGAGGGACCGGGCGGGGCGGGCAGCTGCCCGAGGCAGCGCCCGGCCGGCCGGCGTAGTAACCGAGCCTTTTGCTTGGCCGGTATTTTCGGCCATCATCTGCTGCAACAGGTCTTCAAAGGACTTCGCCGAGGGGCTGGACGTCATGGGGCGGGGCTTGCCCGTGCTGTCGGGCCGGGAATAGCGCCGCTCCTGCTGCTCCCGGGCCGTGGTAGCGCGGGCCTTCTGAATCATGCGCCATACAAACACGACCAGCGCGACCAGAATCCAGAGTACGGTTTGCAGTTTTTCGGGCATGGAGCGGCGCGTTAGTGGGTAGAACGACGGGTAAGCTACGAAACTTGGGCCGTTTGTTTTTCAGCCTGCGCCATTTCCCAGCCAATCAGGGCTTTTTTGGTGACGCTGCCCCAGCGGTACTGGCCCAGCACACCTTCTTTCCGAATCACGCGGTGACAGGGAATAAGCACGGCGACGGGGTTGGCACCCACGGCTGAGCCCACGGCCTGCAGTGCTTTAGGCTGGCCTACGGCCTGGGCCACGTGCTGGTAGCTAACAACCTGCCCACCGGGCACTCGCAATAGTGCTTCCCACACCTTCACCTGGAAGTTGGTGCCGCGCACGAGCAGATGCAGCGGCTGCCCTGCCTGCGTCGCAAACGCCCGCGCCACCAATGGCGCCGTCAGCTCCGCATCGGGCTCGAAGCGGGCCTGGGGCCAGTTTTTCCGCAATTCCTGCAAGGCGTTTTCGGCGGCAGCTGCTTCAACGTCAAGCAAATGCAGGCCGCAGATGCCCCGGCTTGTAGCCGCCAGCAAGGCTGGCCCAAAGGGCGTAGCGTGCAACCCATAGCCGATGCGCAGGCCCGCGCCGCCCGTGCGAAACTCCTGGGGCGTTACGGCTTCCAGGGTCACGAATAAATCGTGGAGGCGGGACGGGGCCGAAAGGCCGGCTTGCTCAGTGGCTTCGGGCAGCGGGGTGGCCTGAGCCAGGCGGGTTTTCAGAAAGTCGGCGGTGAGGTACTGCACAAAGCGCTTGGGGCTGATGCCGGCCCACTCGCTGAACAGCCGCTGAAAGTGGAACGGACTCAGGTGCACGGCCTCGGCTACCTCATCGAGGCTGGGCTGGCGCCGGAAGTTTTCTTCCAGGAATTGAATGGCCCGAGCAATGCGCTGATAATCGGAGATGGAAGCAGAAGCAGACATAGTGTAGGCGCTTAAGGAAAAATAAAGCTACTGCCCTACTCCCGCGCCCTCAACCCGATTCTTGCGGAGTTGCGAGTTGCTTTCTTCTTTAGCTTTAGGCGGCAAAGAATTTGAAGTCCTCAGTGAAGTTTTGATCGGTGTAGAGACGCATACTTGCGTCTCTACACCGATTGTGCCATATGTTTAACGAGGAAACGCAATTATGCGTCTCTACAACTACCTATATCAATCAGAAAGCTAGTCAAACATCCTTACCGAACGCCCTGCTCCGGGAAGCGGCCTTGCTTGGTGCGGTAGAAGGCTTTGATTTCCTCCAGGTCCTTTTCGTAGTCGCCGGTAGGCCAGAATGCGGGGCCTACGCCGGCTTCCTTCTTGCTGTAGTCGAGGTAGCCTAGCAGGATGGGTACTCCAGCTCCCATGGCCGCGTGGTAAAAGCCCTTGCGCCACTTAGGCTGGTACTTGCGGGTGCCTTCGGGGGTAATAAGAATCACTAGCTCGTCGCGCTCCTGGAACAGCTGGATCATGCCATCCACGAGGCTGTTGTTGCGGCTGCGGTCCACCGCCAATCCGCCCAGGCTGCGCACCAATGCGCCCAGCACCGGGATGGTAGTCCACTCCTTTTTGATGGTGAGCTTCACGTCCACGTCCATCAGGAAAAAAGCTGCGCGGGAAAACATAAAGTCCCAGTTGCTGGTGTGCGGCGCGGCAATCATCATGCTTTTCTTGATACCGGGCGGTACCTGCGGCCCCAGGTGCCAGCCGGTTATCCAGAACCAGAACTTCGAAAACAGATACCAGAAAGTGGAAGTCTTGCGCGCCATGCCAAAAAGGAGCCGGTAGCCAGGAGGAAGAGCTACGGCGAATCAAAGCTAGAGAAATGTACTGGAAGCGCCCAACCAGCAGCCTTCAGCTCAGCTGCTGCTCCAGGTCGCGGGCCCGGCTGAGCGTGTAGTGGTACCCAATGTCGAACAGCTCGGGGGCGCGCCGGTAGCTCAGGGCCCGAAACTGCGCCAGCTCCGGCGGCTCTAGCAGGAGATGGCACTGCTGCTTACTAAGCACGGTATTGCCGCCAATGGCCAGGTTCAGGGTGCGCTCAATCAGGCTTTGCAGGGACGTAACCTGAGCCGCACGGTTGGGCGGGTTGCAGTGCACGCCCACCACGCGCAGCCCGGGCCGGGTTAGCAGCGGCTCCACGGGCAGGTTGTTGAGCAGGCCGCCATCCACCAATTGCCGGCCCTGGTACTCTACCGGACGGTACAGAATGGGCACCGCGGAGGAAGCCATGAGCGGCGGCACCAGCGGTCCAGTGGCAAACCACACCGACGTGCCCTCTACCAGGTCGGTAGCCAGCAGCGTAACGGGCAGGCGCAGCTGCTCGAACGTAGCATTGGCGCCCAGGTGCTGCTCAAACAGCGTACCTATGGCCGCCATGTGCAGCAGCCCGTAGCGGCTCAGGGCAATACGCGTGAGGCGGGTGAGGTTGACGTCCTGCAGCAGCCGCAGAATGTCCCGGGGGGAAAGCCCGCCGCGTAAAACACCGCCGCAATGCCGCCCGACGACACGCCTGCCAGCGCCCCAATGGGCACTTGCAGCTCATCCAGCGCGGCCAGCACGCCCAAGTGCGCAATGCCCCGGGCGCCCCCGCCGGAAAGTGCCAGTCCTAGCATGTGGTAAAGGGGTTAGTGTGCTGCGCTTCGCTAATGCGGAAAATGTGCTAACGTGCTAATACGAGGAAGTGCCATTACGAGCATGTGGTGCATCAGCACATCAGCACATCAGCACATCAGCACATTCTACAACTCCGCTAGGGTGAACGTTTCAGCGAGGCGCACGCCTTTTTCGGTGTGCTGCACGGTGCAGCAGGCGGCGGTGGGGTCGTGTTCCAGCAGCAGCACCCAGTTTTCGTCGGCGGCGCGGCGCAGCACCTGCTCCTTTTCGGCCAGGGTTTGCAGAGGGCGCATGTCGTAGCTCATCACGTAGGGAAGCGGAATGTGCCCCGTGCTGGGCAGCAGATCGGCCATGAACGCCAGTGTGCGGCCTTTGTAGTCCAGCACCGGCACCATCATCTTCTCGGTGTGGCCATCGGCAAAGATGATTTCCCGGAGCATCGGCAGTTCCGCCGGTACCCCGGCAGCAGCGTCGACAAAGCGCAGGTGGCCGCTTTCCTGAATGGGCAGGATGTTTTCGCGCAGAAAGCTGGCTTTTTCGCGCGGGTTAGGCGTCACGGCCCAGTCCCAGTGCGCCTGGTTGCTCCAGTACGTAGCGTTGGGGAAGGCCAGGTCCAGCTTGCCATTGGGCTGGCGCACTACCGAGCCGCCGCAGTGGTCGAAGTGCAGGTGGGTCAGGAATACGTCGGTGATATCGGAGGACGTGAAGCCGAGCTTGCGCAGGGACTTTTCCAGCGTGTCGTCGCCGTGGAGGTAGAAGTGGCCCCGGAACTTCTGGTCCTGCTTGTCGCCGATGCCATTATCGACCAGCACCAGCCGGCCCGCGTCTTCAATCAGCAGGCAGCGCATGGCCCAGGTACACATATTGTTCGAGTCGGCAGGGTTGAGCTTCTGCCACATGCTTTTGGGCACCACGCCAAACATGGCGCCGCCATCCAGCTTAAACAGCCCGGTATCGAGGGTATGAACGTGCATAAGTCAGTTATAATGAAAAAGAGGGATGAAGAATTGACGTTGGCCTGTTTCTTCATTCCCTCCTTATTCAATTCTTTATTCAAACTCAACCTTATCCTACCACCACGCCCATGGCCGAGAACTTGTCGATGCGCTGGCTGATGCGCTCCTCGGCGGGTAAGACCTCCAGCTCGTCGAGGGTTTTGAGGATGGTTTTCTTTAGCGTCTTGATCATGGTGGCCGCGTCGGTGTGGGCGCCGCCAAGGGGTTCCTTCACGATGCCATCTACGAGGCCGGCCTTGAGCATATCATTGGCGGTGGGCTTCATGGCTTCCGCCGCCTGCTCTTTGTAATCCCAGGAACGCCACAGAATAGTGGAGCAGTTTTCCGGAGAAATAACGGAGTACCAGGTGTTTTCCAGCATCAGCACCCGGTCGCCGATACCAATGCCTAAGGCCCCGCCCGAGGCACCTTCGCCAATGATGATGCATATAACGGGCACCTTGAGCAGGAACATTTCCTTGAGGTTGCGGGCAATGGCTTCGCCCTGCCCCCGCTCCTCGGCCTCCAGGCCCGGAAAGGCGCCGGGCGTATCAATGAGCGTGATGATGGGCTTGCCAAACTTCTCGGCCAGCTTCATCAGGCGCAGCGCTTTGCGGTAGCCCTCGGGGTTGGGCATACCAAAGCGGCGCAGCTGGCGCTGCTTGGTATTACGGCCCTTCTGCTGCCCGATAATCATGACGGAGCGCCCCCCCATTTCGGCAAAGCCGCCTACCATGGCCTGATCATCGGCCACGGTTCGGTCGCCGTGCAGCTCAATGAACTTATCGGTCATGCCCTCAATGTAGTCGAGGGTGTAGGGCCGCTCGGGGTGGCGCGAGAGTTGCACGCGCTGCCAGCGGGTAAGGTTCTGGTAGGTTTCCTTTTTGAGGGCTTTGATCTTGGCTTCGAGGGCCGCTACGGCTTCCGAGACGTCCACCTGGCTGTCGAGGGCCAGTTGTTGCATTTCACGGAGCTTGCCTTCGAGAGCGGCAATTGGTTGTTCAAAATCGAGGAGCATTGCCACGGCAGGATGCGAGAGAAGTTGCGGGGTGAGAGAAGAAAGCAAAGGTAAGTGAAGGCGCGCTTACGGCGCACGGCCCGCCCCTATCGTTTTTCAGAGAAAATTTTCTCCCTGATAAACAGCCGCTACCGCCGCTGCCGGAAAGTATTTTGCCGTTTTTACTGCTCAATAGTTGCGTCGTGCACTTCCGTCTTCTACTTTTGCACCACTTCACCGGAAAGCAGCTGGCTTTTCGCAGTGCGGTCTACCCTGGTTCGGTAGTTCAGTCGGTTAGAATGCCGCCCTGTCACGGCGGAGGTCGCGGGTTCGAGTCCCGTCCGGACCGCTAAGCAAAAAGCCCTAGTATCAGCTGATACTAGGGCTTTTTGCTTTCGGGTAGCGCTATTGCATTTCCAGCAAGTCGAAGTACCAGCATTATGCAGCTAAACAGAGAATTAGTAATCCAATTACTATTAATCGCGCTCCTTATATCTGTACCATTCTGGCCAACCCTTTGGGTATTCATACTCTTCACAAAGATTACGGGTATTTATACATCAGGTAAGGCAGAAGCCATAACCAATGTAGTTTATGCGATTATTGTGAACCTCACAGCGTTAAACAGGGTCACTATGCCCTTATTTCGAGTTAAAGGCAAGATGCTGTTGTTTAAGATTTTAATGATTATTCTCCATACTTTATCCATAATTTTCATTTTGTTTTCCTTGCTTCTCCTTCCTCTGGCATTCAATAAAACAACGTATTTCTAATCAATAGTTATGAGGTTGTTCGTAGCTGCCGTTTGATTAGTAAAAACCTGTCCGTACAAGGTTGTAAATTTTCCGATAAGGACTCGTGACGTTTAGATAGGAATTTTCAACTGTTCATCCATAAACTCGGGTTTACTCTCTGGCCCGGGGAACAAGTTGTTCGCTAAACCATAAATCACTAAGAAAGTATACGGCCCATAAAGCCACATGAGCGAGCTTCGTAATAAGGCATTGCGCGAGCGGTTGATATAATACCAGCAGATCAAAGCCAGCAATGGAAGAAACCAAAGCATCCACGCCCATGTGTCTTCCCCTCGGTATATAGGCTCATAGGTGCTTGGATCCATGCTGGCCAAGCTGGACGGTAATTCCTCGGAGCCGACTATTTCTTTCTGCTGCCAAGCGTCAAGCCGCGATGTGCGGGCGCACAATAGGACGAGGGCATAAAATATCCCCACTATCAGTAGAGAAACACTCCGCGTCCAAGTTCCCTCGGGGAGTACGGCCAATCCCAAGCATACGAGCGCAAAAACAAGAAAATAGAACATAGGCTGGTGAGTAGTATGTGAAACGCGGTTTGCAAAATTAAGGGGCCTGCTTTAAGACATAAGACATAAGCAGAAGTGGGGCTATTCTAATCAAAGTTTGTCTACCCAATCAATTTCCATCCAAAAACGACCGTTTTATGAACACGTAAAACAGTGATGCATTATAAATGCTAGAAATATTTTTTTTGATGCTAGCACGACGCTAGTCGCATATAGCATCACAGTCGGCATTTTTACTACTGTCATGCACCATGCCGGAGACGTTTTCGAAGTAGTAGCTTTTTCTGTAAACCAATTTGCTCAAGCAATGAAGGCAGAGCGCGGCTCTTTCTGCCGTTGGCCTAGCCTGGTGTCCCAATAGGGTCCCAAAGCACAGGCCGAAGAACCAATACAGCAATTTTGCAGCATTGCATTACTGACAGAAGACCAAAAGTGCGTCGAGGAAAGTATCAAGATGCACTTTGGCCCAATTCTGTCCCAACAATCGTGAAACACGCTAATAATCATATCATTGCCGGTGTCCCGTCCGGACCGCTAAGCAAAAAGCCCTAGTATCAGCTGATACTAGGGCTTTTTACTTTCGGGTAGCAATAGAGGCTGGTGAAGCTTAAACCACCGTTTCGCTGAATAGAAGCCTTCCCGATAACAAGGGCTCGGCCGCCTTCGTCATAATCGAGCCAATCTTCTTTAGTGCAGCTCCACGAAAAAACAGGCTCCAGCGCCCTCCTGGCTTTCTACCCAGATTTTACCGCGGTGCTGCTGCACAATCTGCTTGGTAATGAACAAGCCCAGGCCTGTGCTCGCCTCACCGTCCACCCCCTCTCGGGCCGCTGCGCTGAACTTCTCGAATAAGCTGGGCTGCAGCGTCTCCGGGATGCCAATGCCCGTGTCGCGCACCGACAGCAATACGCGATTTTCATGTTCCCGCAGCCTCACCGTCACCTGGCCCCCGGTTGGGGTAAACTTGAGTGCGTTGCTGACCAGGTTGTCCACCGCTCGCTTAAAGCTGTCGGCGTTCAGGTTCGCGTATAGGGCTTGCGGCGGTACGTCCAGCGACAGGGTAAGGCCTTTTGCCTGCGCGACTAATTGGTGAGTCGCTAGCCACTCCACCAGCAAGGTACTCAGGTCGGTAAACTGTTTTTTCACGTCGCGGGCATCGAGCGACCCCAGCAGCAGTACGTCCCGAAGCAGCTTGTTGACGTCCGTGCAAGCTTGGCGGATAAGGGCTAGATAATAGTTCGTATCCACCATGTCATCCGTGGCCGACGCCTGCGCGTCCTGTTGGCGCTTCAACAAGTCGGTGAGCAATTGAATGTGGGCAATGGGCGTCTTAACATCGTGGCTAACAAGGTGCACGATAGTTTCCTGCGCATCATAGAGCCGTTTTAACGACAATTCCAGTGCTCTGCGGTCACTGATATCTTCCAATTGCGTGAAGCCCAACTCTTCGCCGTTGCCGGGAAAGCGCATTGAGGTGACCTGGCACCAGAAAGAGGAACCGTCGCAGCGCATTAGACAAGTTTCCAGGGAGAAATGGGGTAGCTTGTGGTTCCACAGCCGCTCCTGTAAATAATGCCAGTCGGCTTGATGATCGGGGTGGGCAAACTCCTGGATTTGGTGGCCCACAACGTCTTCCTCGCTGGTACAGCCCAGCATGTCTATGACGGCTTGGTTGGCCTGTCGGATGATTAGGTCTGAGGTGATGATTTTCTGCCCGAACGGGGAGTTTTCAAAAACCGTCCGAAACCGTGCTTGGCTTTCTGAGTAGCGGTCAACCAGCACTTGATGCTCTGCCTTATCGATGCGCTCAGACCGCATACACTCAAGCTCTGCTTGTGCCGAACGCAGCTCCTGCTGCAGGGAATCGTACTCTTCTGGGGATATCATAATGGAGTAAAGGCGCCGAGCAGAGAAGCGAGACGGGGCAAAGTACAGAATGTTGGCGCTACAGGCGCTACCAAGGCACGATATACCTTTGTGGCTATCGTCTAGCTAGACCAAGAACGCATGCTTACCGCTAGCTATATCAGTTTAATAAGTAGCGTCCTCGTATAAGAAGCCATGCTCAATAGCAGTAATGACGAAGTCACCAAGAAAATTACCACAGCCACGGTATTGTATTATCAACAACTTGACCATACCCCTCCCACGGCGCTCGAACTGGTTGAATGGCTAGAGCAGTTGCTACCCCGCGTGCAAAGCCACCTATTGAGTTTGGGACTACGGCAGTGCCTGTCCTTACCGAGTTTCATGCGTTCTGTGTTAGCGAAACGCGGCTTCTCCATGATTGCCTTTATGGAAGCCAACCTGCTGGAGCCTGAATTTGCGGTCTGGATGCAGCAGGAAAGCAACCTACATAAGTAAGGTGGCCTCGGTCCCGCTGTGGGTAATTATGTACTCTTTATCAAATATGCGGTTGAACTTACTGGGAGCATCGCTCAATTAAAGGGTGATTCAAGTAGCCGCTTTTTTCGAACAAGACATATTTACACTGCACAAATGCTAGAAATATTTTTTTTGGTTCTAGCATTATGCTACTCATATGTAGCACCACAGCCGGCATTTTTGCCACTGTCATGCACCAAGCCGGAGTCGCTTTTGAAGTACTAGGTTCTTCTGCAAACCACTTTGCTCAAGCAATGAAGGCAGAGCGCGGCTCTTTCTGCCGTTGGCTTAGCCTGGTGTCCCAATCTGGTCCCAAAGCACAGGCCGAAGAATCAATGCAGCAATTTTGCAGCATGGCATTGCTGACAGAAGACCAAACGTGCGTCGAGGAAAGTATCAAGATGCACTTTGGCCCAATTCTGTCCCAACAATCGTGAAACACGCTAATAATCATATCGTTGCCGGTGTCCCGTCCGGACCGCTAAACAAAAAGCCCCCGCATCAATTGATGCGGGGGCTTTTTGTGTTTTTAGCTGGTTAGAAAGTTTTGAGGCTTATTCTACCACCAGGCGCCGGGTAGCCGGGCCGCAGCGTACGATGTACACCCCGGGCTTGAGGCTCGGGGGCAACTGCACCTGCGCGCTGCCACGTGGGGCCGGCAAGGTCAGGGCCAACCGGCCCAAGGCATCATAGAACTGCAAGGGCTGCCCGGCAGGAAGGCCCGCTACCTGCACCACGCGCTGGGCGGGGTTAGGCCAGAGTTGCATGCTGGTGCTTGGCGTACGACTATCGGGCTCGACGGCCAGTGGTATGCCGCTCAAGTCCAAGATGCCAAAGTTATTCATGGCTAAGGTCCCGTTCTTCGTCGCTGCCTGAGTGAACTCCCCGCCAATATACAGGTGCGTACTTGTGCTCGTTATAGTCGTTACAGCACCCGCGATGCCATAGGCGACGGGGTGCCAGGATTTGCCGTCCCAGCGAGCAAGTCCGTTTGTGTATGCTTGCCCGGCTCCTCCTTGAAAGGTGCCCCCGACAAAGAGTTGCTTCCCTACCACATGAAACGTAATTGCTGCCTGCCCTATACTGGGTGAACTCACGGCTTGCCAGTTCGTGCCATTCCACTTGGCGAGCCCCGCTGTATTGGCTACACCGCCCGCCTTCGTGAAAAACCCGCCCACATACACATCGTTGTCAATGCTTGCTAAAGCATTTACCCGCTTATCAACCCCGCTTCCCAAGGGCTGCCAAGTTGTTCCATCGAAGTAGGCTACATAGTCGGCGTCCTTGTCCCCCAAATCCTTAAAATCCCCCCTATGTACAACTTATCTCCATGCATCTTTATAGCCCAAACATCCGAGTTCGGCTGATGGTCGGTAGTTGGCAATTTCCGGCCAATACTATTCCACTCTTGACCATCCCAGCGCGCAATGTTATAAGAACGAATAGGGGACGAGTCGACAACAAAATCCCCTCCGACATAGATATCTGTCCCATAGGCGTAGAGCGTATTGACGTATCCGCCCAACTTGGCTCCGGTAACGGAGACAACTTCATGCCATTTCTGGCCATCCCACCGGGCAAGACCCCGTGTAGGCTTCGTGAAGTCGCCACCCACATACAGGTCACTGCCAACGACAAGGAGAGTGAGAATTGCATCATCCGTAACAGCAAAGTTCTCCGGGTCATTGCCCAGCGACTGCCACGCGTTTCCATCCCATTTGGCAATACAGTTGGCCGCCGGATTCCCGCCGGCCGCCAGGAAGCGCCCCGCCACATACACGTCCTTGCCCAAGATGGCAATGGCATGGACATCATCACTCAATCCATTCCCGACTCCACGCCAGTCACTACCCGTCCAGCGGGCAAAGTTCATTGTGTTCCAGGTCTGGGATGCACTTCTGAATTCTCCGCCAGCATAAACGTCTGTGCCTTGGGCGGCCAGCGCGTAGACTCGATAAGAAGTTCCTTCGCCCACCGGCTCCCAGGTTGTGCCGTCCCACTGCATGATGTAGGCTTTCGGGGGACTATAGAACTCCCCGCCCACAAACAGCTTCGTGCCGCTGAAGGCAAGAGCGCGTACCGGGGCAATGGCGCCATCACCCAGGGCCTGGTAGGCCGTGCCGTCCCAACGCACGATATAATTGGCCCGGAAGTCGCCGCCGGCCTGGCGGAAGGTGCCGCCCACGTACAGGTCGGTGCCCGAGGCGGTCAGCGCATACACCCACGAGCTCAGGGGCTTGCCCACCTGGTTCCATTTCTGCCCGTCCCAGCGCACCAGGTAGTCGGCATTGGCGTTGGCGCCCACGTTCTCAAACCGCCCGCCCGCGTATAGGTCCGTGCCGACAACGGCCAGGGCAAAGACGTCACTGGGCAAGCCCGTGCCCAGCGCATGCCAGCTCGCCCCGTCCCAGCGGGCAATGTTCTTGGCCTCGATCAGGCCCCCGGCCGAGTTGAAGGTGCCGCCCACGTACAGGTCGGTGCCCCGCACGGCCAGCGCATTGACGCCGCCCGAAACCCCCGTGCCCAGCGCCTGCCACTTGGTGCCATCCCATTTGGCCACACGGGAACTACTGGCCGCGCCGGCCGCATTGGTAAAGTCGCCCCCCACATACACGTCGGTGCCCATCAGGGCAATAGCTTCGACGGTCTCGTTGAGCCCGTCGCCCAGGTTCAGCCAGCGGCTGCCATCCCAAAGGGCAATATGGTCGGCGTTCAGGTTGCCGCCCGCATCCGTAAAATCACCGCCTACATAGACATCGGTGCCGGAAACGGTGATGGCGCGCACAATGCCATTGAGGCCGGGCGCACTGAAGCGCGGGTCCCAGCCCGCGGTTTCTTCGTCGGCGCCGGCTTTCTGAAACTTAGGCTGCCCTTGGGCGCCGTAGCGGAGCTGGTAGCCCTTGGCATCGAAGGAGCCCGACGTGCCGGGCTGCAGGGAGCCATCGGGGCGCAAGACCTCCGAGACGGAGCGGGTGGTGACGGGGGCCGGCGCGTTCTGGCCGAATACCAGAATCGGGAAGCAGGCGAGCCAGCAGCTCACCAGGGCGTATAAGGGTTTTTGCATAGTTGCAGGAAAGAAGGGGAAAGGCGTGGCCCGATAGACTGCCGGCGGAGGGAAATCGTTCCGCCAACGGGGAAGAAGCTACTAAGATACAGCCTGCTAGCGTAGGGCGGCCTTTGTTGATAAACGCTATTTACACTGCTTTAATGCTAGAAATATTTTTTTTGATGCTAGCAGGACGCTAGTTGCATGTAGCGCCACAGCCGGCATTTTTACCACTGTCATGCACCACGCCGGAAACGCTTTCGAAGCAGCAGCCTTTTCTGTACACCACTTTGCTCAAGCATTGAGGGCAAAGCGTGGCTCCTCCTGCCGTTGGCTTAGCCTGGTGTCCCAATCTGGTCCCAAAGCACAGGCGGAAGAGTCGATGCAGCAATTTTGCAGCATTGCATTACTGACAGAAGACCAAACGTGCGTCGAGGAAAGTATCAAGAAGCACTTTGGCCCAATTCTGTCCCAACAATCGTGAAACACGCTAATAATCATATTGTTGCCGGTGTCCCGTCCGGACCGCAAAAAGCCCCTGCATCAACTGATGCAGGGGCTTTTTCATTTCTAGGTGGCAATAGAGGCTGTAGACGCTTAAACCACCGTGGCTGTTGCAGAAGTCACGGGGTAGCATAATAACCGTATATGCAAACGCCCAGGAGACTATGAAAGCCTCTTTAGGAGTCTTTGAAGCTTGGTTCAGCTCGCAGAAGCCTCACTCAACAGCCCTGCAGCAAGAGTTCTGCAATAGCCACGAGCATTATCCTAATAACGTCCACTCCACGAAAACTGCGGCCCGTAATAGAACACGCCTTTGGCGTTGAGCCGCGAGTCGGGTGCGTCGGCTGGCTTTTGTTGCAATAGTTGGCTGATTTCCTCATGTCGGGCCCGGTCTTGTGGGAGGAGCGGACGCGTTGCTTCAGTCGTAGCCCCGGTGCGAAAGGTCTCTCGCCACCTCTCCTCTAGGGCTAGCATCTCTTGAGCAAGGCAGCACGCGTCAGCGTCTAGCGGCGTGAGCCAGTAGTGCGCCTGCCACTCCGCGGCAATTTCCTGCCAGTGGCGCCAGTGGCATTCGTAGTAGTGCAGCTGGCCCTGAAAATTGGCCAAGCCTTCCAGGGGCCCGTCGTACCAGTGGTCGATGGTGAACACGATATCACGTGGTATCTCCTTCATCGGGCGGCGGCAATGGGCTGGGCGGATAGAGTAGACATTGCAGTTTAAGTAACTGGTAATTTCACCCTAATGGGGGTATTTTGCGGTGCTGGGTTCGATACCTTGTAATCTTCCTACCTACTTATGCAGTGGATTACCCGCGAACGTCCTAAAATAGACCGTTTGGCCTGTCCGTGGCTGATTCTGCGCTTCATCGATGTCCACGCCGAAATCCTGTACGTACCCGCCGATGATGTGGTGCCCACGGCCCAACGGCTTGGCGCAACGCCATTTGACGTGCCCGACGTGGAGTTCTCCCACCACGGCGCGGACTGCACCTTCGATTATTTCCTTAAAAAGTACGGCTTGACCGACCCGGCCCTGCTGGCACTGGCGCCCATCGTGCGTGGGGCCGACACCGACAACCACGCCCTGGCCCAGCAAGCCGCCGGGCTGTGGGCTATTTCGGCCGGGCTGGCCCACAACATCCCGGATGATCAGGCGCTGCTGCAACAGGGTCTGGTGCTTTACGATGCGTTGTACAGCTGGGCCCGGCACCTTCAGGATCAGCGGCATACCCAGCCGCCCGAAGAGCAGCTGCTGGTGCAGGTATACACCGCCTACCTGGCGCGGACGAAAAACCAACGCCCTGCCCCGCCGGCGTGGACGGCCCAGCTGCGGGCGCTGATTCAGGACCACCTGGATACGAACCTGAGCTTGCGGCTGACCGAAGCGGCCGGCACGGTGCAGGTGAACCCCACGTACCTCTCGCGGGAGTTTGCCCGGTACTTCGACAACCTCTCGTTTGGCGAGTACGTCCGGAAGCTGCGCATCGAGAAGGCCCGGCAGTTGCTGGATACCACGGCCTATCCGCTGGCGGAAGTAGCCTACCTGACCGGCTTTTCCGACCAGAGCCACTTCACCCGCATTTTCAAGCAGCACACCGGCCAGAGTCCCGCGGCCTACCGCAAAAAACGCGGTACCACGTAAAGATTATCCCAGGGGAAAAGGACGTTCTATTTTGTTTTGTCGGCGGTGTGTACCATTGCAGCCACGTGCTGGGCCCTAACGGCGCAGTTCCACCTCATGACCCAAACGACCCTTACGACGGTTTCCAAGCCCACCTTTTCCGAGGCCCTGCGCTTCTGGCTGAAGCTGGGCTTCATCAGCTTCGGCGGCCCGGCGGGCCAGATTGCCATTATGCACACGGTGCTGGTGGAGCAGAAGCGCTGGATTTCGGACGCCAAGTTTCTGCACGCGCTCAACTACTGCATGCTGCTACCCGGGCCCGAGGCGCAGCAGCTGGCCACCTACATCGGCTGGCTGCTACACGGCACCCGGGGCGGGCTGGTGGCGGGCATCCTGTTCGTGCTGCCATCGGTGTTCATTCTGCTGGCGCTGAGCTTGCTGTACGCGACAGTGGGTACGCTGCCGGCACTACAGGGCGTGTTTGTGGGCCTGAAGCCGGCGGTGGTGGCCATCATCCTGCTGGCCCTGGTCAAGATTGGGCAGAAATCCTTGCTCAGCCCGTTGCACTACGCCGTGGCGGTGGCCAGCTTCGTAGGTATCTTTTGGCTGAACGTGCCCTTTCCGCTGCTCATACTCGGGGCGGCCGCAGTAGCGCTGGTGGCGCGGCGGTTCTTTCCGGCGCCGGCAGCTACGGCAGCCACGCAGGCACGGGCCGCGCAGGCAGAGGAAGGCTACTTTCTAACCTCGCAGACGGTGGTGCCGGGCACCGGCTTTTCGGGGCCGCGCTTGGTGCGGCAGGTGGTGGCGGCGGGAGGGTTATGGGTACTGCCGCTGGTATTGTTTTGGTTTTTAACGCCGGATTTCGGCTTCTGGCGGGGCCTGAGTGTGTTCTTCACCCAGGCAGCGCTGGTGACCTTCGGCGGGGCGTACGCCGTGCTGCCCTACGTGGCGCAGGTGAGCGTAGCCAAGCTGCACTGGCTCACGCAGGGGCAGATGCTCGACGGCCTGGCCCTGGGCGAAACCACGCCGGGGCCGCTGATTATGGTACTGGCCTTTGTGGGCTTCATGGGCGGCTACACGCACTTTGGCGGCTCGCTGGCAATGGGCGCGGTGGGGCTGCTGACGACCACGTACTACACCTTTCTGCCGTGCTTCGTCTTTATTCTGGTGGGGGCGCCGCTGATTGAGCGCACGCAGCACAATGCCTCGCTGAAAGCCGTGCTGAGCATCATTACGGCGGCCGTGGTGGGCGTGGTGCTCAACCTGGCGGTATACCTGGGACGGGCGGTTCTCTTTCCCACGGAGCACTTGAGTGTAGCGCACCTGCACGGGCCGAGCCTGGTTTGGCTGCTGGTTTCGTTGGTGGCGCTCTACCGTTTCAAGGTGAGCATGATACGCTGGATAGGGGTTAGTGCGGGAGCCGGTTTGCTGTATTACCTGCTGGCGGCCGCCGAAGGGTGATTTTTACTGTTCGATGCGCCACCCTCTTTTTCATCCGCTCTGATGACTAATTCCCGCTTTTCCCGCCGCAACTGGCTGAAGACGGCTGCGCTGGCCTCTACCCCCGTCTAATCGGCGCGATGCCCGCTGGGGCAGGACCCGCTGCTCCTGCTGCAGGCAAAACGCCCGCCCTGACGGCAGCAGAAATTACGGCCATTGAAGCGGCTCTGGGCAAGAAGGGTACGTACGTCGAGACGCAGGCCACGCACACCACATCATTACCGCGCAACGATTTGAAGGTGAGCATCAAAGGCGAACCGGTGCCCATTTCATTCGGCTTCGGGGCTGGGTGGCCATCAAGCATACGCTCAATGGAAAGTCGGCCATGCTTATGAGCGACACCGTGCTGCTGCAGGAAGAAGTCAACCCGTTGATATCGGCCGCCCTGGCCCAGGGCCTGGAAATCGGAGCCGTGCACAATCACTTCTTTTACGAAGAGCCCCGCATCTTCTACATGCACATCCACGGTCTGGGCACCCCGGCGGAGTTGGCCACAAAGTTTGCCGCGGCCCTGAAGGATTCCAAGCTGCTGCCGGCCAACCAACCCAAGCTGGGAGCCAGCGCCACGCCCGTGCAACCCGGCAACAACGCCACACCGGGCGCCGGGCCGCCCACGGGCAAAGAGCTATTTGACCTGCCCGCGCTGGATGCGGTGGTGAAGTACAAGGGCACCGTCAACGGACCGACCTACAAGTACACGGTGGGCCGCGACGACCTGCACCCGATGATGATGGGCACCGAAATGACCGCCGCCATCGGCTTAAACTCGTGGGCTGCCTTTGCCGGCAAGCAGGACGACGCACACATCGCCGGCGACATTGCCATGCTGGAACACGAAGTGAATCCCGTGATTAAGACCCTGCGGGCGAATAACCTGGAAGTCGTGGCCGTGCATAACCATATGCTCTTCGACCAGCCCCGCATGATGTTTCTGCACTACTACGGTCGGGGACCAGCGGCACAGCTGGCCGCGGGGTTTCGGGCGGCTCTGGACCAACTGGGGAAAGGCAAAGCGCAAGGTATGCGGGGCATGGAAGGCATGAGGCACTAACCCTGCACGTCTATTATAACTGGTGATTCAAGTAAATACCCTTTTCGATAAAGTCTGTTCACGCTGCATTAATGCTAAACCAACGAGCCTTGCGCCTTGCGAGTCGGCCTACCAGCTAACATCTGCCCCACCGCAGCACACGCCCGACCGTCGCTGCGTGCCGTACCACAAAAAATAATTGCACGGCTATTTGCTTTACATCCAAGCGGCTAGCCCGAAAATCGGGCTTTTTACGTAGTTAGGACGGTTTTCCGTGTTTGGAAATCAAAAACTACCTTTACCTTTGCACCACTTCACCGGAAAGCAGCTGGCTTTTCGCAGTGCAGTCTACCCTGGTTCGGTAGTTCAGTCGGTTAGAATGCCGCCCTGTCACGGCGGAGGTCGCGGGTTCGAGTCCCGTCCGGACCGCAAAAAGCCCCTGCATCAACTGATGCAGGGGCTTTTTCATTTCTAGGTGGCGGATTAGGTGGCACTGCTACCCGTAACAGTACCTTGGGCGAGTGCAATGGACCTGCTTGAAGCACATCCGAAAGGCTTAACTTGCTTAAACCACCGTGGCTGTTGCAGAACTCGTTTCGTTCGGCTCTTTTTCCAGCCCGTTACTGTGCGAGTTTCCATCTGTGCGTCAAGGTCGGGCAGTTGAGCTATACTAGCGCCTGGCAGCGGCCAGTAATGGCTGTGGCAGGGCCATGGTCAGGCTCACTTGCCGGTTGGGCCGGTACTTAAGCAGCTTTTTCAGGTTGTAGGCTACGGCCGTGAGCAGCATCGTCTTGTGGGCTCCGGCCTGGCCGCGCACGTTCATCCGGCGTAGGCCGTAGTGATGGAGCAGATTCCCGAAGACGGGCTCCACCGTGCCCTGGCGCACCCGGCGCATGTGTTGGCCCCGGCGGCTTTGCTGGCGCTGCCAGGCCCGGCGGTACGGCTCGTCGTAGAGCGTGCGGGTGAGCTGCTTGCGCTTGGCCCCGGGCACGCAGGTGGGCTTGAGCGGGCACTGCTGGCAGTCCGAGCAGGTGGCCCAGTAGATCTTCAGCCCGGTGCCGTCAGCCGAGGTGTCGTACTTACGAAACGAGAGGACCTTGCCGGCGGCACAGGTGTAGTCATCGGTTGAGGCCCGGTAGGTAAAGCCCTCGATAGCGGCCTTATAGCGGCCAAAAACCGGGATCCAGGCCGTCACCTGCTGGGCTTCGAGCAGGGCGTAGTTGGTGCCGTTGGCGTAGCCCGCATCGGCCAGCAGCTCCTGCATGCGCAGCTGCTGGGACCGTAACCGTTGCTGCAGGCCGGTGAGTAAGCGGGGTAGGTGCAGGCTGTCGCGACTATCGGCGAAATCGGCCTGCACGTGGCTGATCACGCCCTTAGCCGTGTCCACGGCCAGGCTGCAGAGGTAGTTCAGGGCCCGGGCTTTGCCGGGCTTGATGGAGATGCGCGCGTCGGGGTCGGTGGGGCTGTAGTGGGTCTTGTTGCTGAGCAAGCGGGCTTTTTCGTGCTGCGCGCCGGGTACGCTGGAGTGGGTGGCGAGCCGGGCCTGGTGAGCGGCCAGGTTGCGCAGCTGGTGGGCCGGAGCCGTCACCACGGACGCAGCCGGCGCGGTAGCCGCCTCGTCCGTGGCCAGAAAGGGACTTTTGACACCCGTTGTCCTCTTTTCCAGCACCGTTTCCAAGGAAGCATTGGCCTTGACGGGCGCCGAGTCGACGGCCTGCGTGTCGCCGGCGACCAGGCCCCGGGCCACGCACTGGGCAAAGACGTGGTCGAACAGGCGCTCGAAGACCGCGGCCGGAAAGAGCTGCCGCGTGCGGCTCACCGTGGAATGCCAGGGCAATTCCTCGTCCACCTCGTAGCCCAGAAACAACAAGATGTCGAGCCGCAGGGCGCAGTGTTCGACCAGGCGGCGGTCGCTGACCAGGTTTTCCAGCCGGCCCACCAGCACGAGCTTGAAGAACACGACCGGGTCCAAAGAGGGCTGGCCTGTGTGGCTGTACAGCGTCCGGGTCTCGTCGTAGAGAAACGACCAGTCGACGAGCTCGGCCAGCCGGCGGTACAGATTATGGCGCGGCACCCGCTCACTGAGCCGAAAGTGGGTCACCTCTTTGTCGAGAAACGGCTTCTTGCCTTGCATCTTCCCTGTACGAACCCGGGTTCTGCAACAGCCACCACCCTTTATCTTATACTGTTACCTGTCCAATATTTCTAAATGCGAAATATCCTACTAACCGTTGCTCTGGCGTTACAATCAGTGTTATTCGCTTCTTGCAGCTTCGAAAACAAAAAGGAGGTGCATCACGCCGCGTTCGATGGGGATATCGAGCACATCCGCGCCTACATAGCGAAAGGCGGACCGGTAGATTCCCTTACTACTGATGGCAGGTCCTTGTTAGGCGCTGCCGCGGCAGGCGGCCATGTAGCACTCATGCAGTATTTGATAGCCCAGGGCGCAGACGAAAAGATCCTCGATGATGGGGAGGCATTGATTCATCATGCGACGGAAAGTAAAAGCGTTAGTGCGGTAAAATTCCTATTGGAGAGAGGGGCCGATGTGAATGCGAAGCCAGTGGGTAGTGGTACTACCCCATTGCTGCTTGCTGTGGAAGAGCTTGACGAGCCCATGATTGCATATTTGATTAGCAAGGGCGCTCAAGTAAATCTGGTGGATAAGCATATGGGTACCCCCTTGAACACGGCGATTCTATACTCACATGGTTACCCGAATAATTCAGCCCAAATCTTCCAGGTGGTGAAGAAGCTGGTTGAGCAGGGGGCTGATGTCAATTTAACAAATGCAAGTGGGTCCACCCCGCTTGCACTGGCGGCCCTCACCGAGCACAAGCAGGTAATTGACTACTTGGTGCAAAAGGGAGCCGACGTTGCCAAGAGAGGAGAAGATGGGCATACAGCCTTTTCGTATGCAGCTGGGAAGGCTAATAAGGCCCTTTGTGAGTATTTTGTAAAGCTAGGGGCTCGCCCAGCTGACCGACTGGATAATGGCAGTACGGTGTTGATGTATGCCCTACAAAGTGAGAATATAGACTTCTTGCGTTGGCTCATTTCCCAATACAAGTACAACATCCAAGACAGGGATACCAGTGGTCAGACCCTGCTGATGTATGCGGTAAACAAAAGCTTGTTTACCATGCGATTCGTGGTCAACGAGCTGAAAATGGATGTCAATGCCCATGACGCTTCTGGCGTAACGCCCCTTATGCTCGCTGCCAGGAGCCTAAAGTTGGATAAAATCAAATTTTTAGTGGAGAAGGGGAGCCAAGTGAATGTCCAGGATAAGGAGGGCCTTACGCCCATCATATATATAGCTCAGGAAGCGCAGGTCAACGATTCAGGTCCCGCTAATGATGAGGCGTGCTACGATGCTATTGAATACTTAATGGAGCAGGGTGGGCGCACCGATATAAAAGATAAATCAGGGCGCTCAGCAGTCGATTATGTCAAAGACAAACCATTCCCTGACCTTATCGCCTTGGTGAAATAAAAGTAAGAAGCAGAGGTAGAACTACCGGCTGTGAGCAGTTAGAATTACCCTCATTTCAGTGAACTGCTACTTATTGGGTGTCGGTAAGCTCGCAAAACACTTATGCTATCTAGTCTGAGTTCAATCAGCTAAGTACAGTTCGTGCGACTAATTGATTGATAGCGCTGAGAAGCCAGCAGAATGAGTGCTGTCTGCTAAAGTGGCTCCAATGTATCTGTACGGTGCCAAGATACATGATCAGAAAACCGAAAAACGGCGCTTTACCCCGCCCCTCGGCTTTTTCCTATCTTTGGTGATGAGGTAGCCCCACATCAGCGCGCGGCTATTGGTATCAACTACTCTCCGCTTGCTTTACCCTAGCTGCTTACGTCGACTCCTGGTGCTGGTGAGCCTGCTGGGCTCGTTGGCCGCCTGCGCCCCCACTCCACCGCCAACGTACCGCATCGGGTTTTCGCAGAGCGTGAGTACCGGCGACTGGCGCGAGGCCATGCTGGCCGGCATGAAGCGGGAAGTGTCATTTCACCCCGAAATTCAGTTTCTGACGCGCGACGCCCAGGGCAACAGCCGCCAGCAGCAGCAGCAGGTACATGACTTGCTCGATGCCGGGGCCGATGTGCTCGTGGTAGCGCCCAACGAGGAACACGCCCTGTCGTCGGCCATTGAGGAAGCTTACCGGCGCGGGGTGCCCGTGATTCTGCTGGACCGCCACACCACCTCCCCGCACTACGCGGCCTACGTGGGCGGCGACAATGCCGGGGTGGGCGCCGCCGCTGCCCGCTACGCGGCGCTGCGGTTGCAGCAGCGCGGCCGTATAGTGGAAATTTTGGGCTCACCTTCTTCCGTTACGGCGGAGCGCCACCGGGGCTTTGCGCAAGCCCTGCGGGCGTACCCGGAAATGCGCGTAGTGGGCGAAGTAGTAGGCGACTGGGGCGCAACTTCCCTGCAGCCGGCCCTCACCAGACTGTTGCAGACATACCCCGAAACCAACCTGATTTTCGCCCACAGCGACCTGATGGCCCAGGGCGCCTACGAGGTATGCCGGCGGCTGGGCCGAAAGGATATCCGCATCATTGGGGTGGATGGGCTGCCGGGGCCGGGCAATGGCATGGAAATGGTGCAGCAGGGCCGCGCTACGGCTTCTTTATTTTACTCACCCGGCGGGGAGGAAGCCATACGCGTGGCTTTGAAGATTCTTTACCACCAGGCCTACGAGCGGGAAAACATCCTGGGCACCATCGTTATCGACTCGGTGAATGTGCTGACTTTGCAGCAGCAGGCCACCAAAGTGGCCAGTCAGCAAGCCGGCATTGAGCAGCAACAGCAGCTGCTGCGCACCTTGCAGGCCACCTACACCAATCAGCGCACGGCACTGTATGGACTGCTGGCCACGCTGCTGGCGGCCCTGGTGCTGGGCGCCAGCGCCTGGCGGGCCGCCCGCAGCAACCGGCGCATCAACCAGGAGCTGGCCCGGCAGAACGAGGCCAACGACGTCATCAACCGGGAGTTGGTGCGGCAGAATGAGGCCAACGACGTCATCAACCGGCAGCTCAGCACCCAGAACGAGGAAATCAGGGCTCAGCGCAACCAGATTGCGGAGCTGGCCGAGCAGGCGCGGGTAGAAACCGAGGCTAAGCTGCGCTTTTTCACCAACTTCTCCCACGAGCTGCGTACCCCGCTCACCCTTATTATGGGCCCGGTGGAGGAAATGCTGACCGGCCGCCACGGCGGCGCCCTCCTGCCCTCCCACCGCCACGACCTGGGTTTAGTGCGCCGCAATACCCAACGCCTGCTGCAGCTGGTCAACCAGCTGCTGGACTTCCGCAAGATTGAAGTAGGCAAGATGGCCGTGCAGGCGCGGGAAGACGACCTGGTGGCCTTCGTGCGGGAACTGGTCGAAACGTTTGAGCCGGCAGCGCGGGTGCAGCAGGTAGCGCTGCTGTTTCAACCCGCCGTGCCGCAGCTGCCAGGCTGGCTCGACCGCAACGTGCTGGACAAAGTCTTTTTCAACCTGCTCTCCAACGCCCTGAAATATACGCCTGCCGGTGGGCAGATAACGGTGCGCGTGCGGCCCGCTGCTGATGGCCACAGCTTGCAGGTGGAGGTAGCCGACACCGGCCGCGGCATCCGGCCCCAGGACAGCCCGCACATCTTCGAGTGGTTTTACCAGGGCGAGCAGCCCGCCACGGCCAAAGGCTCGGGCATGGGGCTGGCCCTGGCCCAGGGACTGGTGCGCCTGCACCAGGGCAACCTCACATTCAGCAGCCAGTTGGGTCAGGGCAGCACGTTCATTGTCACGCTCCCGCGCGAGCTGCCGGCGGCCCTACGCACCACGGCCGCCCCGCCCGAAGCGCTGGCCCTAGACGAGCCGCGGGCTTTCCCCGTCGAAGACCTGACTGCCGAAGCCGCCGCCGGGCAGGAGCCGCTGGTGCTGGTGATTGAGGACAATGCCGACGTGAACGAGTTTGTGGCCCGCAAGCTGCGCCCCCACTTCCGGGTGCAGACGGCCACCGATGGCAGCACCGGCCTGCAGCTAGCTAAGGAGCTGATTCCGGATCTGATTGTGTGCGACGTGATGATGCCCGGCCTGAGCGGACTGGAGGTAGTGGCCCAGCTGCGGGCCGACTGGCACACCTCACACGTGCCGGTTATTCTGCTCACCGCCCGCACCGCCCCCGAGCAGCAGGTGGAAGGCGTGCAGGCCGGGGCCGACGTGTACCTGACCAAGCCCTTCAACCCCACGTTCCTGCTCGAAAGCATTCATACCCTGCTGGCCAACCGCGCCCGCCAGCACGAGCACACGCGTCGGCAGCTGGGGGCCGCCGCCCAAGCCACACCCGATGTGGCCGCGCCCGACCCCGACCAGGCTTTTCTGCAGGCTCTAACGGCTCAGATAGAAGCTGACCTGACGCGTACCGACCTGACCGTGGAGGAGCTGGCCCAGGCTCTGGGTTTCTCGCGCACCCAGCTCTACCGCAAGGTGAAAGCCGTGCTGGGCACCAGCGTAACCGACTACATCCAGCTGGTACGCCTGCGCAAAGCCCGCGAACTGCTGCTCAACGACAAACTCACGATTACGGCCGTGGCCTACGAGGTGGGCTATACCTCGCACTCGTATTTCTCCAACAGCTTCAAGGCCCGCTACCAGGTGTCTCCCTCCGAGTTTCGGGCGCGTCATTTGGCTGATTCTGCTTGAAAAATTGTGTGCCAGGCGTTCAAAAACTGATAGAAAAGGTCTATTTTCAGCCGATAATATAAATTTAAACATCTGTCTATCAGTTATATTACTCCTGTTGTTGAGTATGCACACGTGCGGGGTAATTGCTGCATAAGCGCGGAACCGGAGAAATGGAGCTTTGGCTTCCACTCTTCCCTAAATCTGCCGCATGAATTCCCGCCGCACATTTGTTAAGTCCGCCGCGCTGTTCTCCGCGGGCGTCCTGCTCAGCCCGGAGCTACTGGCTTCCTCGAAAAAAAGTATTGGTCTGCAGCTCTACACGGTGCGTGACGCCATGCAGCAGGATGCGGCCGGTACGCTGGCCCGGGTGGCTAAGCTGGGCTACACCTGTATGGAAGGCGCCACCTACACGGGCAACCAGAAATTCTACGGCATGGAGCCGGCTGCTTTCGCCAAGGTGCTCAAGCAGAACGGCCTGAAGATGCCCAGCAGCCACTACCTGCTGGGGGAGCAGGAAAACAACGGCCAGCCCACCCAAGGCACCATCCTGCACGGCTGGGACAAGGCCGTGGACGATGCCGCCCAGGTCGGCATCAAGTACATGGTGTGCGCTTGGCTGACCGAGTCGGAGCGCGGCAACCTCGACCACTACAAGCTGCTGGCTGAGCGTCTGAACAAGGCCGGCGAACGGTGCAAGAAGGCCGGTATTCAGATGGCTTACCACAACCACGACTTCGAGTTTGCAGCCCAGAACGGGCAGCTGCCTTACGACGTGCTGCTCAAGGAAACCGACAAGAACCTGGTGCAGATGGAGCTGGACCTCTACTGGGCCACCAAGGCCGGCCACGACCCGGTGGAGCTGTTCAAGCAGAACCCCGGCCGCTTCCCGCTCTGGCACGTGAAGGACATGGACAAGACGCCCCAGCAAAACTTCACCGAAGTGGGCAACGGCAGCATCGACTTCAAGCGCATCTTCGCCCAGGCCAAGCTGGCGGGCCTCAAGCACTTCTTCGTGGAGCAGGACCAAACCCCCGGCTCGCCCTTCGACAGCATCCAGCAGAGCATCACGCACATCAAGCGCAACCTCATCTAGTTTTTGGTGGCCGGTTGACACCTAAATGACAGCCAGCAAACCACAACTGACACTCTTCCCACCCATTTCTTATGGAAAAGAACACCTATGACGCCATCGTCATCGGGTCCGGTATTTCGGGCGGCATGGCTGCCAAGGAGCTGACCGAGAAAGGCCTGAAAACCATCATGCTGGAGCGGGGCCGCAACGTAGAGCACATCAAGGACTACGTGAATGCCAATAAGAACCCTTGGGAGTTTGCCCACCGCGGCGGCAAAACCGAGCAGATGGTGAAGGACTACCCGGTGCTGAGCCGCGACTATACCCTCAACGAAAGCAACCTGGATTTCTGGGCGAACGAGAAGGAAAGCCCCTACGTGGAGGTGAAGCCTTTCGACTGGTTCCGGGGCTACCAGGTGGGCGGCCGCTCCCTGATGTGGGGGCGCCAGAGCTACCGCTGGAGTGAGTACGATTTCGAGGCCAACGCCAAGGACGGCATTGCTGTGGACTGGCCCATCCGCTACAAGGAGCTGGCCCCCTGGTACAGCCACGCCGAGAAGTTTGCGGGCATCAGCGGCAACCGGGACGGCCTGCCCCAGCTCCCCGACGGCGACTTTATGCCGCCCATGGAAATGAACTGCGTGGAAAAAGACGTGGCCGCCCGCATCCGCAAGCACTACAAGGACCGCCACATGGTGATTGGGCGCACGGCCAACATCACCAAGCCGCACAACAACCGTGTGAACTGCCAGTACCGCAACAAGTGCTGGCTGGGCTGCCCGTTCGGGGCCTACTTCAGCACCCAGTCGGCTACCCTGCCGGCGGCTATGGCCACGGGCAACCTCACGCTGCGGCCGTTTTCCATCGTTACCAAAATCCTCTACGACAAGGACACCAAGCGGGCCAAGGGCGTGGAAGTGCTGGACGCGGAAACCAACCAGACCTACGAGTACTACGCCAAAATCGTGTTCCTGAATGCCTCCACGCTGAACTCGGCCTGGGTGCTGATGAACTCGGCCACCGACGTGTGGCCCGAGGGCCTGGGCAGCAGCAGCGGGGAGCTGGGCCACAACCTGATGGACCACCACTTCCGGGTGGGCGCCTACGGCGACATGCCCGGCTACGAGGACAAATACGTGTACGGCCGCCGCGCCAACGGCATCTACGTGCCGCGCTTCCGCAATCTGTTCGGCGACAAGCGCGACTATATCCGGGGCTTCGGCTACCAGGGCGGCGCCGGCCGGGAAGGCTGGAGCCGCGACATTGCCGAAATGAGCATCGGCGGCGACTTCAAGGATGCGCTGTCGGAACCCGGCGGCTGGACGATGGGGCTGGGCGCTTTCGGCGAAACCCTGCCCTACCACGACAACCGCGCCTTCCTCGACAAAACCAAGAAAGACAAGTGGGGCCTGCCCGTGTTGGCCATCGACGCCACCATCCGGGAAAACGAGCAGAAAATGCGCATCGACATGATGCAGGACGGCCAGGAAATGCTGGAAAAGGCGGGCCTGAAAAACGTGCGCACCTACAACAACGGCTACAACCTGGGCGGCGGCATCCACGAAATGGGCACCGCCCGCATGGGCCGCGACCCGAAAACCTCGGTGCTGAACGCGCACAACCAGGTGTGGGATGCCCCCAACGTCTACGTCACCGACGGCGCCTGCATGACGTCCTCGGCCTGCCAGAACCCTTCCCTCACTTACCTGGCTCTCACGGCCCGCGCCGTGGACCACGCCGTGGGCGAGCTGAAAAAACAAAACATCTAACCCTTCCTGACGATGATGAACCGACGTGATGCCCTGGCCCGCGTAGCTTTGCTGATGGGCGGAGCCGTTATCGGGGGCGACTATTTCCTGAGCAGCTGCTCCTCCCCCAGCGAGGAAAAAACCAAGACGAAGAAACCCACGGCGGCCGCGCCCAAAGAGCTGCCGGCCGTGCTCAACGCCGAGCAGGTGGCCTACCTGAACGAGGTAGGCGACACCATTTTGCCCGCTACCAAATCACCCGGCGCGAAAGCCGCCGACGTGGGCGGCTTCATGGCCGTGATGGTGCGCGACTGTTACCGGCCCGACGACCAGCAGGTGTTCAAACAAGGCCTGACCAAGCTTGAAGAGGCGGCCAAGCAGAAGTACACCAAGGGCTTCCTGGCCCTGGATGCTGCCCAGCGCACGGCCCTGCTCACGGCCCTGGATGCCGAGCAGAAAAACTACGCCAAAACAAAGAAGCCGGAAGCGCCCAACCACTATTTCCGCATGATCAAGGAACTGACGCTGCTGGGCTATTTCACCTCCGAAGTAGGCGCCACCAAAGCCCTACGCTACCTGCCCGTCCCCGGCAAGTACGATGGCTGCGTGCCCTACAAAAAAGGCGACCGGGCCTGGGCTACGACCTGATTTTCCAAGAATTAGAACGTCATGCTGAGCGCAGCCGAAGCATCTCTCCCGCTTCGTTGCAATGCCGATTGATTAGCCAGAGGTAGAGATGCTTCGGCTCTGCTCAGCATGACAGCTACATTAGCAACGTCAGCACGCCAGATGTTTTGATAAGCACAGCATGACGTTCTTCCAACTCAACCAATAACCGAATGAAATTACGACTGGGCATGATTGGCGGGGGGCAGGGCGCGTTTATCGGGGCGGTGCACCGCATGGCCGCCGCCCTGGATGGCCTGTATGAGCTAACTGCCGGTGCGTTCAGCAGCAACCCTGATACTTCCCGCGCTACCGGGCAGGAGCTGGGACTGGCGCCGGACCGGGTGTATGGCTCCTACCAGGAGCTCATTACCCAGGAAGCCCAACGCCCGGCCGATGAGCGGGTGCAGGTCATCAGCATCGTCACGCCCAATCACTTGCACTTCGCACCGGCCAAGCTGGCCTTGGAAAGCGGGTTTGATGTGGTGCTGGATAAGCCGATGACCTTTTCCCTGGCGGAGGCCAAGGAGTTACGGTCGGTGGTTGCAGCCACCGGCCGCCGGCTCTGCCTTACGCACACCTACACGGGCTACCCCATGCTCAAGGAGGCCCGCCAGCTGGTGGCTTCCGGGGAGCTGGGCGCCATCCGAAAAGTGTACGTGGAGTACCCCCAGGGCTGGCTAAGCAACTTTGAGGAAGGTGGCAGCAACAAGCAGGCTTCCTGGCGCACGGACCCCGCCCGCAGCGGCGTGGCCGGCTCTATGGGCGACATCGGCACGCACGCCTTCAACCTGCTCGAATACGTGAGCGGCCTGCAAGTCACCCAACTCTGCGCCGACATCAATATTGTAGTGCCTGGTCGCCAGCTGGATGATGACGGGGCCGTACTGCTCCGGTTAACCGGCGGGGCCAGCGGGGTGCTGGTGGCTACCCAGGTGGCAGCCGGCGAGGAAAACAATGTGCGCCTGCGCATCTACGGGGAAAAAGGCGGCCTCGACTGGCAGCAGGCCGATGCCAACACGCTGCTGGTGAAGTGGCTGGACAGACCCACCGAAATCCGGCGCACGGGAGCGGGCTACCTCAGCGCCGCCGCCCGCCACAACAGCCGCATTCCGGCCGGTCACCCCGAGGGCTACCTCGAAGCCTTTGCCAACCTCTACCGCAACTTCGCTCTGACCTTGCTGGCCGAACAAACCGGCCAACCCGCCCCACCCGAAGCCCTGGACTACCCCGGCATCGAGGACGGCTTGCGGGGCATGGCCTTCATTGAAAACGTCATTGCCTCGGGCCGCTCCGCGCAGAAGTGGACCGAGTTTCCGGCTATTGATAGCTTAGAGCAGAGAACTTAGAGTTCAGACTCAGTTCTATCGAAAAAACCTACGCTCTAAGTTCTCTGCTCTAAGCTCTCAAAATGAAAACCATCAAAGGACCCGGCATTTTTCTGGCCCAGTTCATCGGCGACCAAGCCCCCTTCAACAGCCTGGCCAATATTTGTGAGTGGGCAGCCGGTCTGGGCTACAAAGGCCTGCAGCTGCCCACGCTGGACAGCCGCTTTATCGACCTGAAGCTGGCCGCCGAGAGCCAGACCTACGCCGACGAGCTGCGCGGTACGGTGCAGGCCGCGGGCCTGGAAATCACCGAGCTATCCACCCACCTGCAGGGCCAGCTGGTGGCGGTAAATCCCGTGTACGACCAGCTGTTCGACGGCTTTGCGCCCGAGGAAGTGCGCGGCAACCCGGCCGCCCGGCAGCAGTGGGCCGTGCAGCAGCTCAAGTACGCCGCGCAGGCTTCGCAACGGCTGGGGCTTACGGCCCACGCCACGTTCAGCGGGGCGCTGCTTTGGCCCTACGTGTACCCGTGGCCCCAGCGCCCGGCCGGTCTCGTGGAAACGGGCTTTACGGAGCTGGCCCGCCGCTGGCGGCCTATTCTGGACGTATTTGACGAGTGCGGCGTGGATGTGTGCTACGAAATTCATGCTGGCGAGGACCTGCACGACGGCGTGAGCTACGAACAATTTCTGGCGAAAGTAGACCACCACCCCCGCGCCTGCCTGCTCTACGACCCCTCCCACTTCGTGCTGCAGTGCCTGGATTACCTGGAGTACATCGACATCTACCACGAGCGAATCCGGGCTTTCCACGTGAAGGATGCGGAGTTCAACCCCACCGGCCGCCAGGGCGTGTACGGGGGCTACCAGGGCTGGGCCGACCGCGCTGGCCGCTTCCGCTCCCTCGGCGACGGGCAGGTGGATTTTAAAGCTATTTTCAGCAAGCTCACCCAGTATGATTACCCTGGCTGGGCCGTGCTGGAGTGGGAATGCGCCCTCAAGCACCCCGAAGACGGAGCCCGCGAAGGCGCGCCTTTCATTCAAAACCACATCATCCGCGTCACCGACAAGGTATTCGACGACTTTGCCGCCTCCGGCATCGACGCGGCCCGCAACAACAGCCTGCTCGGCTTCTAACTCTTCCGACTTCCCCATGAAAAACGCGTTTCTGCTCTTAACGCTCTGCGCCAGCCTGGCTTCCTGCGGCTCCGAATCCGACAAGCCTGCCGCCAAAGAATCCTATACCTTGGCCGATGAAACCGTGCCGGCCGCCGATAGCGCCACCGGTGCCAACATCAGCGCCGTGGCCCGCCAGCCTCAGGTAGACACCAACGCCACCAAAATCGGGACGGCGCCTACGGGCGGGGCGGTGGCCGGCGGGGCCAAGCTCATCCAGTCGGCCGACTGCGCCAGCTGCCACCGCGAAGCCGAGAAGCTGTTGGGCCCGGCCTACAAGGATGTGGCCGCCAAATACCCCGCCACGGAGGCCAACGTGAGCATGCTGGCTGGGAAAATCATAACCGGCGGCAGCGGCAACTGGAGTGATATTGCCATGACGCCCCACCCCGGTCTCTCCCAGAAAGACGCCGAGGAAATGACTCGCTACATTCTGAGTCTGAAGTAAAAACCGTGTCATTCCGAGCGTAGCGAGGAATCTGGAGTAATCCGTGTCAACGGCTTCACCCAGATTCCTCGCTACGCTCGGAATGACAAACGCTACACTACCCCAACCCCTATTCCCACCTGCTCATGACTTCTTCAATCCGGGTAAAACTGTCCTTCATGATGTTCCTGGAGTTCTTCATCTGGGGCGCGTGGTTTGTCACGCTGGGCACGTACTTGCTGCGCAACCTGGGGGCCTCGGGCACACAGGTGGGCGTGGCGTTTCTTACCCAGTCCATCGGGGCCATTGTGGCGCCCTTCATCGTGGGGCTCATTGCCGACCGGTTTTTCTCGGCCCAGAAGATTCTGGGCGTGCTGCACCTAGCCGGAGCGGTGTTGCTGTGGCGCGCTTCCCAGGCCCCGGATTTCAGCAGCTTCTACCCTAGCATCCTCACCTACATGATCTTGTACATGCCCACGCTGGCGCTGGTGAACTCCATTGCCTTCCGGCAGATGCAGAATCCGCAGAAGGAGTTTGCGCCCATCCGGGTGCTGGGCACCCTGGGCTGGATTGTGGCCGGCCTCACCATCGGGAGGCTGAACTGGGAGCAAAGCAACAGCCTCCAGTCCACCTTCCTGATGGCGGCCGGGGCCTCGGCCCTGCTGGGCGTATTCAGCTTCACGCTGCCGGCTACCCCGCCGGTGAAGAAAGGGCAGTCAAGCTCCGTGGGCAGCTTGCTGGGACTCGATGCCATTGGCATGCTGAAAAACCGCTCCTACCTCACATTTTTCCTGGCGTCCATTGCCATCTGCATTCCACTGGCGTTCTACTACGGCTTCACCAACCCCTTCCTGAACGAAGTGGGCATGAAGGCCGCCGCCGGGGTGCAGAGCCTCGGGCAGGTATCGGAGCTGCTGTTTATGCTGGCCATTCCGCTGTTTTTCAGCAAGCTGGGCGTCAAGAAGATGCTGGCTATTGGCATGGCGGCCTGGGTGTTGCGCTACGTGTGCTTCGCCTACGGCAACGGGGAAAGCGGCTACTGGCTGCTGATTGCGGGCATCGTGCTACACGGCATCTGCTACGACTTCTTCTTCGTAACAGGCCAGATCTACACCGACAACCTGGCTGGCGAGCAGTTCAAAAGCTCGGCTCAGGGCTTCATCACGCTGGCTACCTACGGCGTGGGCATGCTGATTGGCACGCTGCTTTCGGGCCGCATCTTCGACAGCTACCAGCTCTCGGCCGGTACCCACGACTGGCGCATGATCTGGCTGATACCGGCCGGTATTGCCGCCGCGGTGCTGGTGCTGTTCCTGCTCCTGTTCAAGGAGCGCAACACCGCACCTGTTTCCACTGAGGCAGCCGGCGTTGATGCCAATGCCCGTTTGGCCAACGCCAGCTAGGTATGGCTGCCACCTGGAACCGCCGCGCCGCCCTCAAAGGCCTGCTCACCAGCACCGCCGCGGTGGGCACCCTCGGCCTGGCCGGGGCCGCCGCGCCGGCTGCGAAACCAACCATCATGCCTGCCGCCCTGAAAGGAAACATCCGCCACGCGGTGTGCCGCTGGTGCTTCGCCGATCTGTCATTGGAAAAGCTCTGCGCCGCCGCTAAGGAAATGGGTATCCGGGGTATTGACCTGGTCGGGCCGCAGGACTGGCCTACGCTGAAAAAATACGGGCTGGACTCGTCCATGTGCAATGGGGCGGAAATCAACCTCACCGATGGTTTCAACGACCCGCAGTTTCACGCCCGCCTGCAAAAGCAGTACGCCGAGCTGATTCCGCAGGTAGCCAAAGCCGGCTACCGCAACCTGATCTGCTTTAGCGGCAGCCGCCGGGGCAAGACCGACGAGCAGGGCTGGGCGAACTGCGTGACCGGCCTGAAGCCGCTGCTGAAGCTGGCCGAGCAGCACAACGTGGTGCTGGTGATGGAGCTGCTCAACAGCAAAATCGACCATAAAGACTACCAGTGCGACCGGACCGCCTGGGGCGTGGAGCTGGCCAAGCGGCTGGGCTCGGAGCACTTCAAACTGCTCTACGACATCTACCACATGCAAGTCAACGAGGGGGACGTTATCCGCACCCTCACCGAGTTTCACCCCTACATTGCCCACTACCACACCGCTGGCGTGCCTGGCCGCCACGAGCTGAACGATGCCCAGGAATTGAACTACCCCGCCATCATGCGCGCCATCCGCGCCACCGGCTTCAAAGGCTACGTGGCCCAGGAGTTCATTCCCCAGCAACCCGATAAGCTGGCTTCCCTGCGCCAGGCCGTTCAGCTCTGCGACGTTTGAAATTGTCCTAACGACTGCAAGGTGCCAAAAGGACTTTTGTCATTCCGAACGAAGTGAGGAATCTGGGTTGTTTGCTGAAGACTAAGCCAGATTCCTCACTTCGCTCGGAATGACAGTGAAAACGACGTTTCGTGCCCATCTTAGCCGCTGCATATTCTGCCAACTCCAATGAAATTCCCATTCCTGACTGCTGCCCTCTTAGGCTTATCCATGACGGCCCACGCTCAGCAAGCCGGCAAGCCGGAAGACACCGAAGTGTGGAAGCCTGTCCCGAAAACGGTGCGGGGCAAGCTGAAAACCACCCCGCCCCCAGCCGGCGCCATTGTGCTGTTCGACGGCAAGAGCCTGAGCGAGTGGGTGTCGGCGGATGACCGCACCCAGCCCGCGCAGTGGACGGTGGCCGATGGGGTGCTGACCGTGGATAAGTCGAAAGGCAACATCGAAACCCAGCGCACCTTCGGCAGCTACCGCTTGCATCTGGAGTGGCGAATACCGGCCGGTATTACCGGCGAAGGACAGGTGCGCGGCAATAGTGGCGTGTTCCTGGCTTCCCTGGGCAAAGGCGACCTGGGCTACGAGCTGCAGATCCTCGACCCCTACCAGAACCCGACCTATGTGAACGGCATGGCCGGCAGCATCTACAAGCAGCGCATCCCGCTGGCCAACCCTGGGCGCAAGCCCGGCGAGTGGCAGTCCTACGACGTGCTGTGGCTGGCCCCCACCTTCAAGCCCGACGGCACCGTGCTCACCCCTGCTCGCGTGACGGTTAAGTTCAACGGGGTAGCGGTGCAGAAAAACGTGGCCCTGGCGGGCCCCACCCGCTACATCGGCCCGCCCCAGTACGAGCCCCACGGCGCCGCGCCCATCAAGCTCCAGTCCCACGGCGACCCAAGCGCGCCCATTTCCTTCCGCAACATCTGGGTGCAGGAGCTGAAATAGCGCCTACTCCGCGCTGACGGCCCCGGCCATACGACGGGCCAGGTCTTCGATGTCGGCGCGGCGGGCCAGCACCTGGAGCCACTCCGGCGGAATTGCGGCTTCTCCATAGTACAGCCCGGCCAAACCGCCCGTCACGGCGCCGGTCGTGTCGGTATCGTCGCCGAGGTTGACGGCGGCCAGCACGGTTTCGGCGTACGTGTCGTAGCGCAGCAGGCACCAGAGCGCGGCTTCCAGAGTGTGCAGCACGTAGCCGGAGCTATTGATGGCCAGCACGTATATATCCGGCAGGCGGCCACTGAGGATGCGCTCAAACTGGTCGGCCTCTTTGGCGGGAATGTTCAGCGCCAGCAGCTGAGTTGGGGCTTCCTCACACAGCAATTTGTACGCGGCGGCCGGGGCCTGCCCAGCCAGCAGATGCCGCGCCATTTCCAGGTACAGCCAGCAGGCCACGAACGAGCGGATGTGGCCGTGCGTCACGGCGGAGGCTTCGGAAATCAGCTGAAACCGACTGGCCAGGGAAGCGGCGGGCTGATAAAAAGCCAGAGGCAGAATGCGCATCAACGAGCCGTTGCCATTGCTCCACTCGTCGGTACGTCCCGCCAGAATCAGGTCATCATCGGCTTTCAGGCGTTGGATGGCCTCCCGGGTAGTAATGCCGATATCGAACACAGAGCCGTGGGGCGTCCACAGGTTTTTGTAGTACCAGCGGCAGCAGTTCTCCGCCAGCTTGCCCACCGTGTAGCCATCGGCAATGGCCTCCGCCAGACAAAACGTGAGTGAGGCATCATCAGACCAGGTGCCGGCGGGCTGGTTGTGGGTGCCGTAGGCGCGCATGGCTACCACGGGGTCCTGGCGGCGGGCGGCCCGGCTTTGGAATTCTACGGGCACGCCCAGCGCGTCGCCCACGGCCAGGCCCAGCAGGGCCGCCCGGATCTGGGTTTCGAGGGTTGTAAGGTCAGCCATTTTCAGGGAAGGATGAAGCAGCTAGCAGGGCGTAAAGATGTTGTTTTCTCGTGGCTAACCGGTTTTTAGCCGGTATCTACTCCCATCCAGACCGTCATGCTGAGCGGAGTCGAAGCATCTCTACCGCTTCGTTGCAGTGCTGATTAGTTAGCCAGAGGTAGAGATGCTTCGACTCCGCTCAGCATGACACGACCATTACGGCAATTTCGTTAATCAATCTGCGCCTGCTTGCTGGCGGAGCGGCCGAAGCGGGTGGGGAAATACATGAGCTCGGCTTTGGCAGGATTGAGGGTGTAGCGGCCCCGGTAGCGTGGCTGCAGGGCAATGCGGAACGTGTGGCGGCCCACCGGCAGCACGTCGATGAAGATGCCCACCTGGTGACGCAGATATTCCCGGTGTACTTCGAAGGAGTTGCCGGTGGTTTTCTCCCCGTAGGAGCAGCCCGCCGGAATGGGCACTTCCAGCAGCACGTAGCGGGCCTCGGCCGGCACGTCTACCGTCGCTTCCAGCTCGGTGGGCTGGCCGGCTTTCAACCGAATGCGGGTTCCCTCCTGCCCGGCCAGACGCGTGCGCACGGTGAAGGGCGTAGCCACTGCCGCCGGAGCCGGGTTCCAGAAGGTCTGGTAAGCGGTGGCGTACACCGGCAGCCCGCCCTGCTTGCGGAGCGTGAGCGGTCCGGCGGTGGCGGGCACCTTGGCTTCAAACGGAAACTGCCCGACTTCCTGCGTGAGGCTGCCGCTAAGCTGAGTCCGGGCCAGCAAACCGCCGCTGGCCGGCACCACCAGCTCGGGGCCGATGGTAGCCAGAATCTGGGCGGCCTCGTAGGTGCTGGCCCAGTGGCCGCCAAAGCTGCGCTGCTGCAGCAGGTACGTGCGGATGCGCAGCAGCTCCTGCTCCTGCCCACCACGGGCCCGCAGCAGGCGGTAAGCCAGCAGCGTATTGCCCAGGCGGTCGGGCAGCAGGTGGCGGTAAAAGGTGCCCGGGCGCAGGGTATCGGCAAAAAACACCCCGCCCAGCTCGGAGCGGAGGCGGTAGCGGCGCAGAGTATCGAGCTGGTAGGGCATGCCCAGCTGCTGCCGCAGGTTGGTGAGGGCCAGGTAACGGTCGAGGGGCTGGCGGCCGCGCTGCTCCCGCTCCAGGCGCTGCACCAGGGCCGGAAAATCGGGCTGGGCGCCGAGGCCGTGCAGCAGCTGGAGCAGCCGGATTCGGTCGTCGGGGGAGCGGAAAAAGGCGCCGGGGGCCGATTCACGCAGGTTTTGGCGGACGGCCGCATCGGCAAAGGCCTCGTCGAGCTGGGTGAGCAGGTAGCGGCGGAGCGGGTCTTTGTCGAGGGCGACTTTGTAGCCCTGCTTTTCGGCTTGCTGCAACGCTTCCATCACGTGCAGGGTAGCCCAGGCGCTGACGGGCGAGGCCGGCCAGGTGCCCCACAACCCCTCGGGCTGGTGACGCCCCCGCAGCAGGTGGCGGATAAGCTGCTGCACGTCGCGCCCGCCCCGGAAGGGTTGATCCAACCCTTCGCGCAGGCGCTGCTCCAGCAGCAACGCCTGCAGCTTGGAGGCCGCCTGCTCGTTGCAGAGGTAGCCGTAGCCCAGCACGTGGCGAATTTCCTCGAATACCACGGGCAGCGGGCTGCTTTCCAGACGCACCGTCACGGGCCCCAGCTCGGGGCGCGCGGGGAAGGTGAGCGTGGTATCGGCGGCGGTGAGCACGGCAAAGGAGCCCACCCGCTCGCGGGTGCCCACGGGCAGCACCGGCAGCTGGCGCAGCTCCCCGTCCTGGTAGCCGTTGGGCTGGGTTAGGCTGAAGCGCACAGCCACGGAATCGGCATCGAGGGGTGCGGTGAAGGTGAGCGTATCGAGCACGGCCGTGGCCACGCGGTGCTGCTGGGTGCGCACCGGCCCCGCTCCCACCTGGAAGCTGGTGGTCACCTGGGCGGTATCGGGCAGGTAGTTGAGGGTTTTGCCGATAACCTGGGGCCGGTCGCCCTGGAGCAGGAAGCGCGGGGCCGCCAGCTCGCCCATCAGGGCCTTGAAGGAGCGCAGGCGCTGGGTGAAGGTGCCGGTGCGGGCGTGGTCGTCGGAAGCCAGCACGAAGGTGTCCCAGCCGGTGATGTCGTCGGGGATGATGACCTGGGTGCTGGCCTCCCCGCGGGCATCGGTGACGAGGGTGGGGCGCCACCAGCCCACGTCGGAAAAGCGGCGGCGCAAAGCCAGGCGTGGGTCGCGCGTGCCGGACACGGGCAGGCCGTCGGGGCCCAGCGCGGGGCCGTCCTTCATACCCGCCGCCGGCCGGCCGTTCAGGCCATTTTTGGTGGTGATGATAAGCACGCCGTTAGCGGCCCGGGAGCCATACATGGCCACCGCCGACTCCCCCTTAAGGACGCTCGTCTTGGCAATATCCTCCGGCCGCAGATCATCCAGCTTTCCAGTGTAGGGCAGCCCATCCACAATGATCAGGGCCTCGTTTTGTCCCGTTACGCTGCGAGTACCACGTAGCGTGATTCGGCTGCCGCCACCCGGAACCGTTACAATAGATATACCCGCCACCTTACCGGCAAGCGCCTGTTCCAGCGGGGCACTTTGTACGGTGAGCGTCTTTCCGTCAACTTTGGTTGTCCCAAAGCCAGTTACCACTACCTCATTGAGCTGGTTGGCATCTTCCTTCAGGGCTACCTGAATATCCTGGCTATCAACCCGGCGCTCAACTGCTGCAAACCCAACAAAGGAAAAACGCAGCACACTTCCGTTTGGCGGTACGGCCAGAGTAAAGCTGCCATCGGAATTGGTACTTGTACCATGATTAGCCCCTTTGAGCAGCACCGTTACGCCCGGCAGCCCCTCCCCCGTTTGGTGGTCCGTTACCTGACCCCGCACCACGTACCAGTCGGGCTGCGGCACTAGGATTTCTGCCGCCTTGCGCTCTACGGCCGCTTGTGGCATCACCGGCACAGACACCGACGCTTGCGGTATGTTTGCCCGGATTTCCTCTCGCAACACGCGCAACAAACGCTGGCGGGCCGGGCCGGCAGCAAGCTTATCCAGGGAATCGAGCTGCACGTAGGTGGTGCCGTTGGCTTGTATCAGCACCTCAGCGTTGGGTGCCAGTACTGTGCTGTCGGCCAGCAGTAAGGCCAGGCGGTAGCGGCCGGGAGCCAGAGCGTTCAGCGGGGTGGGCAGCTGCCGGTGCAGGCGTCGAAACGGAGGCTTCGCGGGCTGGGTGAGCAAGGTGTAGAGCACCCGCGGGTAAGAGTACTGGCGCGTTGAACTGATTGGCAAACGCACTTCCAGGCGGCCCTGACCAGCAGGAGTGCTGGTCGGGACGGGCAGCAACGGCTCGGGCTGCGGGCCCTGGTAGAAGGATGTAGCAGGCCGGGGGCGCAGATCGGCTTCGGTGTACGCAAAGTCGGCGAAGGGCAGCCGCGGAAACCGAATGGCTTGGCGCAAGTCCGAGTGGCGCTCCGCCGAGACGGTGCGCATCTTCAGTAAATCCCGGGTGAAGGTGTAGCGGTAGCCCGGCTCATGCAGGAACCTGCGCCATAGCCCGTCGGAGCGGCGCAGCAGCACCGAGTCGGGCCGGAACGGGCCACCCACGTGCAGCAGCTCGTTTTGGCGGTAGTAGGATTGATAGGGTCGGTTGGGCAGGGAAGGCCGGCCGGCGCCCAGCACCTGCAGGCGGCGGCCCTGGCGCAGCAGCACCTGCTCCTGGTAGCTGGTGCGGTCGATGAGCACCAGAAAGCGCGCCAATTCCGCCCGCTCCGCTTCCGATAAGGGGCCGGGGGTTTCCACCGTCAGCTCCCGGCACGGGTGGTTGGGGTCGAGGCTGAGGATGAGCTTGTGCAGGGGGCGCAGGTACACTTCCCGCAAACTGATGCGCTGGGTGGGCGTGCGCACGGTGATGATATGGTAGCCGCTGTCGGCCACCAGGGCAAACGGCTCGTCCCCGTTCACGGCCGCCACGTATACCGGGTGCCCATCCACGTACACGGCCACGGTGGGCTGCACCCGCCCCGAGTCCACCACAAACGGCGCCACCTGGGTGATGCCGCCCGGGGCCGGCTGGTACTCATGGAACGTGCCGTATTCGGGGTAAAGGAACTGATAGAAGCGCAGGGAGTCGAGGCCCAGGCGCTGGCGCCACGCTCCCCAGGGCAGCGGCCGGCGGGTAGGCTCATCGGCCTGATTTTCGAACCGGGCACCCAGGGCAAACCGCCGCCGAGCCACCCGGCCCACCACCGCCGGCTCGAAATCGGGCAACCTGGGGGCCGAGGCTGCCTCAAACTTGCTGGTGTAGGCGTAGGCCGTGAGGTCGGCGCCGGACACGGGGCGGCCGGAACCGTCGCGCACGGTGTAGCGCAAACTCACTTTCTGGCCGGGGTATACCACCTCGGGCTGCTCGGCTTCGATGGTGAGCTGATGCTGGGGCAGCGCCACGTTGTACTCGGCCGTGCGTAGCTCCCCACCCCAGAAGTAGTGCAGCGACACGTACCAGACTTCCGGTGTAGGCGCGGCCAGGTGCAGATTCAGCGCGGAAGTATACTCCCGCCGCACCAGGTCGTTGGCGCGGTAGAGGTAGTACCAGAATGGCAGGCGGCGCGGGTTCTCTACGGTCAGGTACAGGGAGTCCGCCGTGCGGTCGGAGCGCAGCACCACGCCGGCGTTGTCTTCCTCCAGGCTCAGCACAGCCGAGCGGCCGGAAGCGGTAGTCAGCTGGTAGCGGGTGGCGCGGGCATCCACCAGCCGGGCCAGGGGCAGTTGCACGGTTTCCAACGTGGAAACCAGGCCCTTTTCCGGGTCGCGGCGGGTGGTCTCGAGGCGGGCCGGGCCGGGGGCACCACCGGGAAAGCGCGCAATCACCGAGTCTTGGCGCAGCAGCAGCTGCAGCTCCCCGCTTTCCAGGGCATATTCCACCTGGGTGGTTTGGGTGCGGCGCTCCTGGTCGGCGTTCCGGAACTCGGCGTGCACCTGGTAGCGGAGGTTGGCGGCGGGCAGGGCGCTTGGCGGCAGGTTGAGGCGGGTTTCGCCGGCAGCATCCAGGGGCTGGGCGCGCGTCCAAAGCGTATCGGGCACAAACAACTGCCGCCCGGGGAAACGGCCCACGGTCAGGGGCGTCACGCTCAGGCGCACGTGGGCATCGAGCAGGTTCAGCTCGTTGGCATCCTGCCCCCGCAGGTACAGGGCCTGCGTAGTACCGGCCCGGTGGGTGGCTTCGGCCGGACGCAGGGTGTAGCGGGTGTTTTTGAGCTCGTAGTCTTCCAGCCGAAACGAGGTTTGCGCCAGGACTTCGCCGTTTTTCCCCGGCTGCTGCAGCCGCAGGCGCACGTACTGGTCGGCGCGCAGCTGCAGGGTATCGAGCCGCTCCAGCTCAAACTCGTAGGAACCGGGCCGCACGGGCCGGAGCAAAGCCAGGCGGCGCGGGGTGCGGTCTTGGTCGGCCTGCAGGTACAGTTCCAGGGGACGGCGGTATGGCCGGCCGGCGTGGTGCAGGATGCGGGCCTTCAGGCGGAGGGTGTCGGCCGTGGGGCGGTAGCGGGGCTTGCTCAGCACCACGTAGGCCCGCCACTTTTCGCCCCGCCGCTCGGTGCGCCGGTCCTGCCGCTCCTCGCGCACATCGGGGTTGAAGATGGAGCGCAGCAGCCCAATGGGGCCAGTGCTGATGTTGGAAGCGTAATGCAGCTCCCGAAACAGCTTTTGCGCGGGCCGGGTGAGGAGCCCCAGCGGAAACCCGAACACCACCCGTTGGTAAGCCCCGCGCCAACTCAGACTTCTACGCCCGGCTGCCCGGTACGGCAGCTGCTGCTCCAGCACGTGAAAGGTGGTGCGCCCGCCCTGCGTCACGGCCAGCAGCCCCGAGCGGCTCGTGCGGCCGGCCAGGCGGTAGGTCTGGGTGGCCGCGTCGAAGGGTACGGGGCGGCCCCGGGGCAGCAGCAGGCGGGCATCGGGCAGCAGCCGGCCCAGGCTGTCCTGCACCACCACGCTCAAATCCTGCTGGTTGGTGATGACGGTGAGCTGGCGGCCGGTGCGGGCGTGCAGCCAGTACACCAGCTCGGGCCCTTCGGTGTGGGCCACCAGATAGTAGCCGGCCGGCAGGGCCGCCACCCGAGACCGGCTCAGGCTGTCGGGCTGGCTCGTGGGGAAAGAGTCGACGGGCTGGGCGAAGTAGGCGTCCTGCACGGCCGTGAGCGAGTGTTCGTAAAGGCGGCGCGTCTGAGCGTCGGTCAGGCGGAAAACCTTGGTGAGGTAGCTCTGCTGGCGGGCCGTGGCCAGGCGTTGCTGGGCAGAAACGTAAATGGGCAGCAGCAACAGCAGCCCCAGGATGAGTGGGCGTAACGATGAAAGCATAACGGTGGGATAGGCGTACCTGATAGCTGATGCCACCGGCAGACACATTCCACACGCTTACTTTTTTCAGGCTGACGAAAAAAATCTGCTTCGCTAGGAAGAATCAGGTTTTCAAGGAATTAACCAGCCTAAAAAGAACACAAATTTCCTTGCTGGAATACCATAATTCGGGGGCTAACACAATTTCTGGCCTGGTCCTTGGGTTAGGGGAGGCAAGCATGTTTCATCCTTTTACCTCTCTCCCATGTTCCGGATCCTGCTGTTAGTTTGCGCGCTGCTGTTCGTGAGTGGTGCTTCCCAATCGGTTGAGGCTGCCCGCCCCAGTGCTTATGCCAAGGCCAAGATGAAAGGCCGCATCTTCACCCACCGGCCCGTGTACAAAACCTACAAAGGCCGCAAGAAAGCCAAGAAGCCCGGTTTCTTCCAGCTGCGCCGCAAGGCTAAAGCCCCCGCGCAGACGACGCGCCGCTCTACCCGCTACACCACGCACTAATCGGCCGCTTGCGCCTATTGCATTTTCCGGTTCCGGCCGCTCTGCCTTCGGGTGGGGCGGCCGGTCCTGTTTTTCGGGGACTAAGAGCTTGTTTAGATTTCGAAAAAACTTCTTTAGAACGTCATGCTGAGCGGAGTCGAAGCAACTCTACCGCTTCGTTGCAACACTATTCAGACAAAGCGGTAGAGATGCTTCGACTCCGCTCAGCATGACCCAAATATAAAAGCCCAAACACGCTCTACAGCTGCGCGTACCAGGCCCGGCGCGTGTGTACCAGCAGCTGCTCGGCGGCGGCTTGGTCGGGCGCTTCGGGCAGGGCGGAGGCCGCAAAAGCCGCTTCTACCCGCGCTACCAGCGCCTCGGCTTCCATCACCAGCTCTTCGTAGCTGAACTCGCCCCGGCGGATCTGCAGCAGAAACTCCCGGTCGGGGCGGCGCACGTGGATGTGCCCTTCCGTGGCAATTTCCTCGGCCATGCGCAGGAGCCGGAACACGTGCAGCATGTTCTTGGCGTCGTAGTTTTTGCCGTGCTGCACGGTGTTCTGGAACCGCTCGGGGTTGCGCTTCTGCTCCCACTCCTGGTACTCGCGGTACACCCGGCAGTAGGTGCTGTAGCCGTTGCGGTTGAAGCTCAGGTACGCCACCGGATCCTCCCCTTTCGGCACGGCCGAGAGCAGTACGTCCTGGGAGGTTTCCGGGTCGCGCACCAGGCCCCGGTAGTTGTAGCGGCGGTCCGGGGTATCGTCCACGAACACCGCGTATAAGTCATTGAGGTGGTTTACGTTGGCCAGCCCGCACTGCGCGGCCTCGTACCCTTGGCGGGCCAGCCAGGCTGCCACCGGCTGGGCCCCGGCGCCCACCGTCACGTAGCAGAAGTCCAGCACCGATTTGCGCTGGGGCGGCTCGGGGTGGTTGATTTTCTTGTTCAGGCCCCGCGCCTTCCGGATCTGGGCCACGGCGTACTCGGCAAAGCTCTGGCGGCACAACTTCGAGAGGAAATCTTCGGCCCGAAACGCCGAGAACAGCGGGTGCCGGTACACCACGCAATCCGCGGGCGTGCCCAGCAGCTCCAGCACCGTGGGGTTGCTTTTGAGCAGCAGCTCCACGAAGCGGCGCAGCTCATAAAACACTTCGTCGTTGGTGTCGTTGGCCACCTGCGGCACGTAGTCGAGGCCGTAGAACTCGGTTTCGGGCAGGATAAATACGCCTTTCAGGTCGGTATCGGAGTGGGGCAAATCGGTGCCGTAGGCGCGGCTGCCGCTGATGGCCTCGAAGAGAATCAGGCCGCGCCGGCGCAGGTCGGAAATGGTCATAATGAGTCGGCTGGAGACATTTTACTACTGACCGTCATGCTGGGCGGAGTCGAAGCATCTCTACCTCTTATAGCCCTATAACGAAGCGGGAGAGATGCTTCGGCTCCGCTCAGCATGACGGACTTTTGTTAACTACGTAGCTATAGCGGAATCATGAACGGTGTACGTGGTAGCCGCAGTGGTTAAACCAGGCTTTGGCGTCGCGGCTGGTAATCCAGTCGATGGCGGTTTGCAACGCTTGCTCCAGCGCCTGGCGGGTACGGGCTTGGGCCTGACGGAGCTTGGTTTTGAGCTTGCTCCAGGCCTGCTCAACGGGGGCAAAGTCGGGCGAGTAGGGCGGCAAAAACAGCACCTCGACGCCGCGCCGGGCCAGTTCCTCTTGCAAGCCGCCGAGCTTATGCACCGGCAGGTTGTCGAGCACCAGCACGTCGCCGCGGCGCAGTTGCGGACCCAGCACTTGGCTGATGTAGAAGGCGAATCTGCGCTGGTCTAACGCTCCATCCAGCACCTGCACGGCTTTGAGCCCGCGCACGCCCAGCGCCCCGATCAGCGTCAGGCTCTTACCGCGCCGCAGCGGCACGGCCCCGCCCGCGCGCCGGCCGCCCACGGCCCGCGCGTAACGCCGCGTGTAATCTAGGCGCAGACCGGTCTCGTCCAGAAAGTAAAACCGGTGCACGTCGCCGCGCGCGCTCACTGTTTCCACATACTGACGCCGCAGTTCGTGCACGCGTTGCGTGTCACGCTCGGTGGCGTGCAGGCTTTTTTTGCGGCGTAGCCCGTGCTCGTCCAGCACGCGCCAGATGACGCCCACACTCACCCGCTGCCCCGTGTCGGCCGCTAGCGCGTCGCGCAACTCGGCCAGCGTCGCGTCCGACTGGCGCCCGACCTGCACCACCAGCCAGGCCTGCGCCGCCGCGTCCAGGCACCGCGGCGGCCCGCCCCGGCCGGGCAGCGCCGCCAGCGAACCGGTGTGCCGCTGCCGACGCAGCAGTTTGCCCACGAAGGCCAGGCTCACGCAAAAGCGGGCCGCCACCTGCGCCTGCCGGGCACCCGGCTCGGCCAGCGCCTGCGCCACGCGCTGGCGCAAATCCAAAGAATAGGCTTGCATACAACGCGGTACGTATCTTGTGTAAAAGCAGCTACACCGTTCACGAAACCGCTATATCTGAGTCTAGCTACTACCAGCCAGGCCCGGAACAGCGCATCCAGCTCCGGCGTGGGGTCAGTGTGGCGCGCTACGGGCAGGGTGTCGCGGGCGGCAACGGCGGTTTCGTACTCGGCCTGCAGAAACGCCACCAGAGCGGCCGGGCGCGGCACGGTGGTTTTCTCGTTGGCGGTGGCTTTGCGGGCGAGCAGCTCATCTACGCTGCCATTCAGCTCCGGTGGAAGCAGCTGGCGCAACGCACTAAACTCCATCGGCGGCACCTCGGCGGGGCGCTGCTGAATCCAGCGGGCGGCCAGCGTGGAGCGCAGGGCGTAGAACAAGCGTTTCAGGCGCACGTCTTCCCCGGTCAGGTCGTCGGTTACGCCGCGGCGCATCAGGCCGGCGTAGTGGTGCAGGCCGGCGCGGGCGTTCCAGCACAAGGGCAGCAGCGGCTGCAGCGCCGCCCGAAACCCAGCCGCTTCTCGGTACACCACCGGCGACTGGAGCCACTCGAAAAGAGCCGCGTTGGTGCCGCGCAGTAGTTTCAGCGTCTTGCGCAGCTCCCAGCCGGCCAGGTCCAGCTCCGCATCTACGGGAAAGTTGAGTGTGTCGGGTCCGTCGTCCAGGGTCAGGTACCAGCCGGCTGGATGGGCGTAGATAAAGCGTACGTCGTAGTCGGAATCGGGCGAAGGAAAGCCCCAAGCCCGGCTGCCCGACTCACAGGCGTACAGAATGCGAATGTTGCGGGTGGCTTCGAGCTGGGTGAGGGCGGTCTGGATGCGGGCGTACACGGGCAGTTCGGGAAGGCGAAAGTAGGTTGCAAAGGTGCAAGGTAAAGGCCCGGCCCACGGTTTCGGTACATATTGCCCGCTCATTCTACCCTGTATATTTGACCGCCGCGTACTGCTTCGCCGGCCGTAACGCCTCCTGCTGTGAACTACCGCCCCCTTCTCTGGCTGCTGCCCGCCCTGCTTGGTGCCTGCACTCCCGATACCCCTGCTACCGAGCAGCCCACCCCGCCGCCCGTGTCCGGCGGCGCAGCGGCAGCTCCGTCCCAGTCTGGGGCTGATTCGCTGGCTACTTTTCATTGGGACACGGAAATGTGCACCTTCACCGGGCGCTACGACAGCCGCAAGTACACCGCCCGGCAGCTCACCGATACCTACGACCTGCTCCGGGGCGGGCAGCTCACCACCTCGGCGCCGGTTTTTAAGCCTGCCGATATTGCCAAGTTAAGCGTGGATACCCTGGAAGCGGAGTACACCAAAGTGCTGGCCCATATCAAGGGGCTGCAGCCCGTGCCGGGTGCTACGTGGCAGGAACTTAGACGCCTCAAGCTCCAGGAGCTCAACGACGAATACCGCGCCCTCAAAACAACCATGCTGGGCTACAGCAACCCCAGCCTGCTGGTAAACTCCCCGTATCCGGCCGCGTGCAAAGCCTACGTAAGGGGCCTGGCGGAGAAAAATGACAGTGTAATCATGGCCAGCTGGCAGCAGCTGGTGCGGGAGCAGCAAAAGAACAACAGCGTGCCGGAGAGTTTGCAGGCGCGGTTTGAACAGGAATCCGCCGCACCCAACTGGCACGAACATGCTCAGGTGGAGCTGATTAACTTCGGCTGGTGGAACTGCGTGAACGAAACTATCCGGCGCGTGGAGCCAACCGGGAAATGGCAGCAGCAGTACGAGCAGCTGTTCACCAACGTGCAGTCGGAGTGCGAGGCGGTAGACTGACCCGGCTTTTTCTACTGAACGTCATGCAGAGCGAAGGCGCAGCCGCAGCAGCTCTACGCTTCGTTGCAAGGCTTTAAATTAGCCAGCGGTAGAGCTCCCTCGACTTCGCGGACCCCAGATGAAGCATGACATTGAGGTAGTATCCTATACCGTTTCATTGTGGCTGCGGCATAAGGCAGAAACTCTTCTGCCGACACCTGCTACCTTGCTTTCCTGCCTTAACCCTTTGCTTCTATGGTGCTTTCTCGCTTACTGCCCGCCAGCCTTCTGCTTGGCCTGTCCCTGACCAGCTGCCAGACCCGGCCCGTTGCCACAGCCGCCGCCCCTGCTCCTACGGCAACCGCCGAAACTACCACCGTACCCGCGCCGGCAGTTCCCGCCGAAGCCATCAGCGCGGCCAGCATCAGCAAGTACCTGCAGGCCGTTTCCTCGGACAGCATGCTGGGACGCAAGCCCTTCACAACCGGGGAGGAGCGCATCACCACTTACCTGGCCGCGCAGTTTGCAAAGCTGGGGCTCAAGCCCGGGGTCGTCGAGATGAACTACAGCGGCGTGACTAACTCTTTTTTCCAGTCGGTGCCGCTGGTGGAAATTACGGGCACGCCCTCTTCTACCCTGCAGATCAAGGGCAAAGGCCAGGCGCTGAGCCTGCAATACAAGACCGATTTCGTGGCTTTCACCCAGCGCGAGCAGGCCGAAGTGAAAGTCACCAACTCCCCGTTGGTGTTTGCCGGCTACGGCGTGGTGGCCCCCGAGTACGGCTGGAACGACTACGCCGGCCTCGACGTGAAAGGCAAGACTGTGGTGGTGCTGGTGAATGACCCCGGCAACGCAAGCCAGGATTCCACCCTGTTCAAGGGTCGGGCCATGACCTACTACGGCCGCTGGACTTACAAATACGAGGAAGCTGCCCGCCACGGGGCCGCCGGGGTGCTCATCGTGCACGATACCAAGCCGGCCGCTTACCCCTGGAGCGTGGTGCTGAGCGGGGCCATCGGCCCCAAGCTGCGCGCCCAAACCGAGAACAAAGGGGCCGACAAGTGCGCCCTGGAAGGCTGGCTGACTCTGGATGCGGCCAAAAAGCTGTTCCAGGCCGCCGGCCTCAGCTACGACAAGCTCTACGCCGCTGCCAACACTAAGGGCTTCAAGCCCCGGCCCCTGGGCGGGCTCACGCTCACGGGTAGCATCCAAAACAAGCTGCTCCGTAAGACGTCGCGCAATGTGCTGGCCGTGCTGCCCGGCACCACCCGCCCCAATGAGTACATCATCTACTCAGCTCACTGGGACCATTTCGGGGTGGGCAAAGCCATTGCCGGCGACTCCATCTACAACGGGGCGGTGGACGACGGCACCGGTCTGGCTTCCCTGCTCAGCATTGCCGAAGCCTTCCAGCAAGCGAAGCAGAAGCCCGAGCGCAGCATCGTGTTTCTGGCCGTGACGGCCGAGGAGCAGGGTTTGCTGGGCTCGGCTTACTACGCCCAGCACCCGCCCTTCCCGCTCAACAAAACCGTGGCCGACCTGAACATGGACATGCTCTGGCCCTACGGCCCGATGAAGGACCTCACCGTTATCGGCTATGGGCAGTCGGAGCTGGAGGACTACGCCCGCGCGGCGGCCAAGGCGCAGGACCGCTACCTGCTGCCCGACCAGACGCCCGAAACCGGCATGTTCTACCGCTCCGACCACTTCAACTTCGCCCACGTGGGCGTGCCCTCGCTCTATGCCAGCGGCGGCTTCGAGAGCCGCACCGGCGGCAAGGCCACCATTGCCCAGCATCGCCAGAACTACACCACCAACATGTACCACAAGCCCGCCGACCAATTCGACCCCAGTTGGAACCTGACCGGCATTGCCCAGGACGCCCAGCTCTACTTCCGCGTGGGCCAGCGCCTGGCGAGTGAAACCACGTTTCCAAAGTGGCGCGAAGGCTCGGAGTTCAAAGGGGCGCGGGAGAAGAGTACGGGCGGGAAGTGAAGATTTACTTGTTTACTCTGTGGCCTGTACTTCTAAAGAATCGACGAACTGTAATTCTTCAGCTTCTGTAATGCTACCTGTTACTTTTATTTGATAAGTGGAATACTCCTTTGAAACCGTTTTTTCGCTCCAATTGATTTTGATTGCTTGCTTACCAGTGAACAGAAGGCAGGATGTCTCTACTTCTTCCGGGGAATCAATATTCATCAGGACAACATCCGACTCGTATGCTGTAGTCAAAGGATTAAAGGCAAACAATCCATCATGAAATAATGGATCAACAGCATAGAACGTCCCGTTTTGCCAAGTGGCTAAAAAGCTTGTTTCTCGCCAGTTAACTAGGTAGACGTTCTGTTGACCAAGTCTGAAGCCAGCTAGCAGCATCAACTCCCGACAATCAATCAGTGTTTTTCCGTGACCTAACTTGGTCTCACTACTCTTAGTAAAATCGCGGTCTTGTGGCTTGATTTTTCCGACCCAACGCGTCAATAGCCTAGGATCGTTAATTAGCTGCACGGCTGAAGAACCATCCATATGCGCCAATGAAGCAACAACGATATACGCATTACCCTGCTTCACAATAGAATTGGCGCATGTAGCCTCCGCTATATAATAAAGCTGGCTCTCTTTATCATAAAAATATACTTCACCGCCCCACTCACCATTGCACCTTGCACTGATAATGTAGCGGGCATCTTCAAATAGCTTAGGCTGCTTACTAAGCGGCATCGGCCCCATATAGGGCTGCCAGCCGCTACTTTCAGAAAATATAATGCTTCGGCTACCGGACAACGCAACTAACCGACCATTCAACACCCAGTGGTACGCGAAATTTTGGGTATTCAATTGTTTCTCTAATAGCAGATTTCTGGTCAGTTCGGGCAGACGGTAGCATGCAAAGTGCCCCGGCTCAAACAGCACAATCAGATTTCCCCGATAAATCACAGAAAACGATAATGGATAAGAAGCCGCTGCAAATGGGTTGCGCAACAACACTTGTTTTTTAAGCAAACCCAACGGCTTTTCTGATAATGCGATAGAAAAATCTCCGCCCTCCGGCCGCTCATATATTAGTGGAAGCGCGGGTGGTTCTTCTGCATACTCTATATGTAAACGCTGAAAACGTTTCAATAGCTTCTGTAATTTTGGTGGTGATGAATAGTACTGGTTGCGTAGTTTAATGCCAGAAGATGACTGATACCAGTTCAAACCTATTGGGAGCATAACTAACAGCCCCAACAGGCTTAAACCCAACAGAAATTTTTTCATACTATATCGTTTCTTTTTTATTACAACCGCGGGTCCACCGCCTCGCTTTCTAGGGCCAGCACGCCGAACACGCACTGGTGTACCTCCCGCAGCGGGGCACCGGCCACGAACCGCTCCAGGCCTTCCACCCCGAGGGTAAACTCGCGCAGGGCGAGGTTGCGCTTGGACTTCACGTTTCGCTCGCGCAGGCGCTCCAGGTTGCCGGGCAGCAGGTAGTCGGGGCCGTAGATGATGCGCAGGTACTCGCGGCCGCGGCACTTGAGGGCGGGCTGTACCAGCGTTTTCTGGCCGCTCGGGATGAAGTCGTAGGGCTTCACCACCATGCCTTCGCCCCCAGCCGCGGTGAGGTCCAGCCACCACTGGGTAGCGGCTTCCACGTCGGTAATATCCTGGAGATGCACTACGCGGTAGGGTGTGGCCCGGAGCAGGCCTTCATCGGCCAGGCAGATGGCGCGCAGGGTTTCCATGTGCCAGGCGTGGTCCTTGTCGAAGTAGGTACGGCCCTCGGTGGCGAGCAGGTGGAACGGGGCCAGGCGCAGATCGGCGAGGCTATCCACGGGCCAGCAGTAGCGGCGGTAGGCTTCGGCGTAGTGCTGGGCGGCGCTTTGGCGGGCAGTGGTGCGGGCCAGCAGCGCCTCTACCCCATCGAGGCCGCGGGCGGTGGCCTGGGCTAGCACGGCCGCCGCTTCGGGCAGCGCGGCATTGGCAGCGGCCGCCACGGCGGCGTACTGGTTTTTGATCAGCTCCTGGGCCTTGGCTGACCACGGCAGCAGCTCGGCATCGAGGCACAGCCAGTCAGTGCTGAACCGCTCCCAGAAGCCGCTGGCCGTGAGGGCATCCTGCAGCCGGGCGAGGAAGGCGGCTTCCAGGTTCGGGTCGTTAAAGAAGTTGCGGCCGGTGCGGGTGTACACCTTGCCCGGCCCCTCGCCTACCACCCCGAAGCGGCGGCGCGCAGCGTCCTCGTCCCTGGCCAAAACCACCACTACGCGGCTGCCCATGTGCTTTTCCTCGCACACCACCCGCTCCAGACCCTGGCGGCGGAAGTAGTCGAAGGCTTCGGCCGGGTGCTCCAGCATATCGGGCAGCGCCGAGGTTTCCGACGGGCTCATGGTGGGCGGCAGATACAGCAGCCACTTCGGGTTGAGGGCAAACCGACTCATCACTTCCAGCGCCGCCACCGCGTTTTCCTCCCGAATGGTGACGGAGGGTAGCAGCCGCGTCTTGATGATCTGCTTGCCCGTCACGTCCTGGATATCGAGCAGGTCGTCGTGGGCTTGCTGGGCGGAGAGAGTAGTGCTTGGTGCCTCGAGCATAGTGCTTAGCTCGTGCTGTTGGCGCAGGTAGTCGAGCGGGCGCACCGGCTCACAGTACACCTGCCGGGCGGGCACCGAAACCAGCTCCCGCTCAGGGTAGCGCAGGGCGGTGAGGCGGCCCCCGAACACGCAGCCGGTGTCAATGTCGATGGTGTTGTTGAGCCATTCGGCGTCGGGTACGGGCGTGTGGCCGTACACCACCATGGCCCGCCCGCGGTACTCGGAGGCCCAGTTGTAGCGCACCGGCAGCCCGAACTCGTCGATTTCGCCGGTAGTTTCGCCGAACAGCGCAAAGGCCCGCACGGCGCCCGAGCCGCGGCCCTGCATTTCCTCCCGCATGCCCGCGTGGGCTACCACCAGCTTGCCCTTATCCAGCACGTAGTGGCTCACCAGTCCATCCAGAAACTGGCGCACCTGGTTTTTGAACGTGTCGGATTCCAGGGCCAGTTGGGCTACCGTTTCGGCAAAGCCGTGCTTTTCGTTGACCTGTTTGCCGTTGAGGTAGCGCAGCAGTTTGATGTCGTGGTTGCCGGGCACGCACAGCGCCTGACCGCCCTGCACCATGCTCATTACCAGCCGCAACACCTGCGGCGAGGTAGGGCCCCGGTCCACCAAATCACCCAGAAACAACGCACGGCGGCCGGTTGGCGCCGTTACCCGTACGCCCAAGTCGCGCACATCTGTCACAGACTCTTCCTCCACCGTGTAGCCCAGCTCCGCGAGCAGTAGCACCAGCTCCTGGTAACAGCCGTGCACGTCGCCGATGATGTCGAAGGGGCCGGTGTCCTGCTTGCGGTTGCTGTAGAGCGGGTCGCGCACAATGGTCTGTACCGCGTCGATTTCCTCGGCCCCGCGCAGGTGGAAGATGTGGCGGAAGCCTTCCTGTTTGAGCGTTTTGAGGGAGCGGCGCAGCTGCTGGCGCTGCTGGGGTACCACGTGGCGGCCCAGGTGCTGGCGCTCGGTGCGCTGGCGGTTGCGGTCCTCGGCCAGGCGGTCGGGCACGTCAAGGATGATGGCAGTGGGCAGCACGTGGTAGTCGCGGGCTAGCTGCACGAGGGTTTTGCGGGCCTCGGGCTGCACGTTGGTGGCGTCAATTACCGTGAGCAGGCCGCGCTTGAGGCGCAACCCTACCAGGTAGTGCAGCAGCGCAAAAGCCTCCGGCGTGGCCGACTGGTCGTTTTCATCATCGGCCACCAGCGCCCGGCACTGGTCCGACGACACGATTTCAGTGGCTTGGAACAGCCGCCGCGCAAACGTGGATTTGCCGGCGCCGGAAGTACCGATGAGCAGGACCAGGGAGAGTTCGGGGAGCTTGAGGGTTGTTGTGGGCATAAGCTATATTTGATGAGCGCAGGATTCGATGTATAATTCTTGTTTCCCAGCTATAGCATGAAAATATACTCTTGGGCACTGGCCATTCTACTGGCGTTTACCGGCTTCCCTGCGTTGGCGCAGCAGCTACCAAGCGGAATACAGCGCTTGGTAAGCAAGATTAAGCAAAAGAATGAACTGAAGAGCGAGTTTGTTGGCTATGCCGCCGTTACGCCTGAGCAGTACCATGATTTTATAGCCCTGAGAGATAGTGCCAGCCTGGAGGTACTGCTGCGCCTTACCAGGCACCACAATGCCGTGGTCAGGGGTTATGCCGGGTGGGCCCTGGCCGACCGGCAGTACGCTGGGCTGCCAACCTTGTTCACATATTTCTTACAGCATCCTCGCAAAGTCAAGACCATGCATGGCTGTATTGGCGGCAACAATGAACTGGCCAGTGAGTTCTACTTCCGGGTGGTGAATTACGGGTTGCGGCAGGCCCGTACCCACCCCGATTCCGTGTTCTATGCTGGACAACTGGCCCAGCTCGACAGCATTCTGTTGTATCACCATCCCCGGCACCGCCTAGCAGACTACGCCCTAAAGCGCAACGCGGCTAATCCTCGCCGTTATCAGATCATTAAGACAATCTACCAGCAGGATTCATCTTCCACGGCCCTGACCGCTTTGGCCGAATACCACCGTCCTGAAGATGTTGCTCTCCTGCAGCAAGCTGGATTCTCCGCATTTGCCGGAATTACCAGGTTTCCTGACAGCGCCTTCTGGCCACTGCTGACCAGTGTAGATCTGCAGGTGTTTGCCGGAAAGGACAACCTGAATGCTTCCTTCTACCTGTCTGACTACTACCGGGCCCTAGCGAGCTACCAGGATGAGCGGTCGGCCGCGTTTATCCGCGGGCTGTATCAGCACCAGCCGGTTCCGAGGCCTGCCAAGCTAGTGGTTGTATTAACGGAGACCAATAATCCGGTATACCACGATATTCTGCTGGATTTATGGGTAACCGACAAGATGATGCTGGTACCGGCCGTACAGGCAACGAGTGCCGCGCAGCCGGAAGCTGCCGCCCAAGCCTTTGCCAAGGGTATGCTGAGTTCGGTGCCGTACAGCGAGGATGACCCCAGTTCGGATTATCGATTTGACAGTGAAATAATACCTCTAATGCTACACCACTTGGAACGGTACAATGCTGCTGCCATACCCGCTATATGTAACTACAATGTGTTAACAGCAGACTTTCTGGCCTTGGAAAAGTTTCTTGACTATGTCCAGAGCAAGCGTATACAGGTCTGTAAACCAGCTATTATGACCCGGCTGCAGGGCCCCAACAGCGCCTTTAACATGTTCCATCTCACTCAGGCAGCGCTTGCCTACAATGATCCGGCTCTCAAGCCTGAGCTTCAACGCTTGCTGACAGAAAAGCAGAAAGACTGGGACCAGTACAACTGGTCTTCATCATTTAGAAAGCTGTTAACGGCCAACGGTATTACTATAGCTGCGGGGCAATGACTTGGCCCGCCCGTTTCGATAAGCTCCTGAATTCTTATAACCTCACTCCGTTAGCCCCCTAATCCGAGTTCAGCCTGAATGCTTAAGCGGCAGTCGACGTCTGAAGCGCACCACGACTGGTACCAGCCCCTTACGCCGCCACTGCTTCGCCCGCGTGCATGATGTGGGCGCGGTGCAGCTGGCCCCACGCGTGCAGGGCTTCGATGACGGGAAACAGCGTGCGGCCGTAGGCCGCCAGGGTGTACGTCACGGCCACGGGCGCCGCGTCGGCCTGCACGTGGCGGGTAATCAGGCCGTTTATTTCCAGCTCCTTCAGCTCCTTGCTGAGCATTTTGGCCGTGATGCCCGCTACCTCGCGCTGGAGCTGCTTGAAGCGCTGCGGGCCGCCGCTTAACCCCACAATGATGGGCAGCTTCCACTTGCCGCCGAGCAAATCGAGGGAGTCGCGCACGGAGCGCATGGCGCCGGTGCATGCGGCGTGGGAAGGCGCGGAGGAAGGAAAAGTCATGGGACAAAGGTCGTTAGAAATCAGGTGAGTACCCCGCAGCATACCGGTATCCTTTGGGAAACCGCTATCCGGAACATACCACCAGGCCAGCACCTTTACCCCGGCAGGCCGCCACCGACGGCCGCTTGCTCATCCTTCATTCTCAAGGTGTACTGACATGGCATTCAACAAGAAATACCTCCTGCCCGGCCTGCTCACGGCCGTCCCTGCGCTGCTGATTACGGCCAGCGGCATCATGAAACTTATCGGCGGCCCGGAAATCCAGAAAGCCATGGCCGAAACCGGCGTGGCCGAGTATGTCAAGATGCTGGGGCTGATGGAGCTGGTATTCACGGCTCTGTTCCTCTACCCGCGCACCATGAAGCTGGGCTTGCTGCTGCTCACCAGCTACTTTGCCGGCGCCATTGCCACCGACCTTTCCCACGGCCGCAGCGTGGTTACTCCCGCCGTTATCCTGGCCCTGGTCTGGATTGCCGCCTTCGTCCGCGACCGGTCGGCGTTTCTCCCAGTGGCTCGGCCGCTGGCGTAGCTTTATTAGCCGTCCTTTACTTCCCTCCCGTGATACGGAACTCCACGCGGCGGTTGAGGCGGCGGGTGGTTTCCTGGTCGTTGGCGGCACGGGGCTCGGCACCGCCCAGCCCGAGGCCGGTGATGCGCTCCGCCGCCACGCCGTGGCTTACCAGGTACGCCTTCACCACCTCTACCCGCTGCTCACTCAGGAGCACGTTTTTCTGCGGGTCGCCCACGTTGTCGGTGTGGCCGCGCAGCTCGATGGTGAGCTTAGGGTTGGCAGTCAGCAGCGTCAGCAGCCGGTCGAGGTCGGGGCCGGACGAGGTCAGCAGCACCGCCTTGCCCTGCTCAAACTGCACCTTATCCAGGCGCAGCACGGAGCCCAGGGCCAGCGGCTGCAGCAGCACGTCGCGCACGTGCGGCCCCGGCGCCAGGGTGTAGGTGGTATCCACGGCCAGGTAGCCGGGCAGCTGCACCCGCGCCCGGTAGCGCTGGCCGGGGCCGCCCACGCCGGCAAACGTGCCCTGCGCTGAAACCGTGAGGGTGGTGTCGGTAGCCGGGCCCGTGAGGTGCAGGCGGGCTTCGGGCAAGGGCCGGAACGTGGTGGCATCGAGCACCCGCCCGCGCCAGCTGGCCGTGGCTGGCAGGGCCGGGGCCGCCCGGATGCGGCCCGCTTCCCGCAGCACGTTGCAGCCGGCCAGGTCGGTGTACACGCCCCGCCTTACCTTGGTGGCCTTGCGCTTTTCGAAGTCAACCAGGTACAGGGCCTTGGGGCCGGCCAGGTAGAACACGCGGTTGCCCTCGGCATCCAGCTGCAGCACTACGTCGCTGTAGCCGCCTTTGCTGGGCAGGCCGTCTACCGGCAGCAGGTCGGCCCAGGGCCGGCTGGTGGGCAGGTCCACGGCCAGCAGGGTGCCGTTGGTGCTGTACACCTGGTAGAGCGTGTTGTTTTCGTCGAGGCAGAAGTTGGCGTGCGTGCCCGCGCCGGCAAAGCCAATGGCCGGGTAGTACCGGGCCTGGCGCACGGGGTCGGCGGTCCACACCGTCGTCACGGTGTTTGCAGTAGGGCTGACTTTCACCAGCTTGCCGGCATCAGAAGTAATGAAGTACAGGTCGCCGCGCGCGTCGGTGGCGGCCGAAATCCATACGTTGTCCCCGCCCTGGGCCGGCAGCCGCCACGGAGTGTAGCGGCCCTGGCGGGTGGCGGGGTCGTAGCGGTACACGTACTCCGGAGCGTCGGTTGGCGCCTTGGTCACGGAGTACAGGCAATTGTCGAACCCTTTGGCCAGGGCATACGACTGAAACGGCAGCACCCGGCTGTGCACCACGGGTGGCTGGGTGGGGTCTTCCACCGAAAACTCGTGAATCGTGCGGCAGTCGTCTTCCCATAGGTCGTCGTGCACGCGCAGGGCCGCAATGCCGTACATCTTGTCGTCGCAGCCCTGGTCGGTGTAGCGGCGGCTGGGCAGGCCCTTGCCGGTGAGGGCAAACGAATTTACCAGCTGCCGGCCTTCGGCCAGGCGGCGGGCATCGGCGGCGCTGGCCACCTGACACTCCAGCCGGTATTCGTAGCCGTTGCGCCAGAGGCGCCGCCCCAGCACGTGGGCCCGCCCGGCCGCAGCAGCTTTGTAGGTGTATTCGTAGCGCACTTCCTGGTAGAAGCCGGCATCGGCCTGTTCGAGGCTGAGGATGCGCACCTGTGGCAGCCGGCGGAGCGCGCCCCAAAGGGAGTCCGGCTCCCCGGTCTTCAGCAAATCGAGGTCCTTACGGCTAGGGGGCACCGGGCTGATGGCCAGCTGTACCCAGGCCGGAGCCTGGCGCCGGGTTTCGCCGGTATAAAAGGTGATATGGCCCCAGGCGGCTTCCTCCTGCACCCACCAGCCCGCCGGGTAGGTAAGCTGGTAGCCGGCGCGGGCATCGGAGAACTGCTGCCCCCCTATCTGCGCGGAAAGCGGCAGCCAACCCAGTGCCAGCACCAACGTCAGTAAAACCTTTAAATACACTACAGGGTGGGAATGAGTTATCCTTCAAAATTAGCGAAGGTTGCGGCATAATCCCGCATAACCCACCCAGTCCGCTATGGCAATTAGCGTTGTTGAAAGATCTTTCAGCGCATCCTGCTCAGCAGGACATCATACCGAGCTCCACGAAACATGTCGTTCCTGATTGCTTCTCTGTCCTCAGCTTACTGCTCAAACACGGCCAGCTGCGAGGGGGCGCCTACTTCGGGGGCTTCGGGGCCCAGGGGCTCAATGCGTACCCGGTAGCCGTGCCGTTCGGCTATGCCTTCGGCCCACGCGGCGAACTGCGCCCTGGTCCATTCGAAGCGGTGGTCGTGGTGGCGGAAGTCGCCGGCGGCCAGGGCTTCGTAGCGCTGGTTGTAGTCGGCGTTGGGGGTGGTAACGAGCACGGCGCCGGGGCGGGCGCGGGCAAAGACCACCTGCTCGAAGGCCGCCAGCCGGCTTTCATCCAGGTGCTCGATGACTTCTACCACGGCCGCCGCGTCGTAGCCGGCCAGGCGGGCATCGTGGTAGAGCAAGGAGCCTTGGGTGAGCGTAAGCCGCTCGCGCTGGCGCGGGGGCATTTCGGCCACGTGCAGCCGCTGCTGGGCCCGCTCCAGCTCCCGCCACGATACATCCAGGGCCAGGATATGCTCGATACTCCCATTTTTCAGCAGGCGGCGCACCAGCTTGCCTTCCCCGCACCCCAAATCCAGCACCCGCTTGGCCCCCAGTTGCCGAATTTCCTCGGTCACGCGGTCCAGGCGCAGGTCGTGGAGGTTTTGCTTAGCTGGCGCGTCCCCGTCTGCCGGCGCGCTGGCACCTACTACGTCGGAGGACTCAGGAGTATCTACCACAGCACCCGCCGGGAAATCGGCAATGGTTTCCGGAGTTTCCTCATCGAGTGAATCATCAGCCAGCAGACGTTCCAGCGTGGGGTTCACGAACTCGGCGAAGCGCAGGTAGCGGCGCGTGATAAACTCCCGCTCGGGGTGGCGCGGGAGCCACTCGCCCCCGCGCCGCAGCAGCTTATCGGCTTCTTCCCGGCTGATCCAGTAGTGCTTGTCGCCCCGGTCGAGCACCGGAATGAGCACGTAGAGGTGGCTCAGCAGGTCGCGCACGCGCAGGGCCGGGTGGCGCAGGCGCAGCGTGAAGTAGCAGCTGTTGCCCCAGTCCGGCTGCTTGGAGTCGAGCAGGTGCGCCTCGGTTTCTACTTCGTAGCCCAGCGGGACAAACAGGCGGCGCAGCTGCTCGGCACTGGCGGCGGGCATCACGGCCACGGTGGCTTCGAGGGGCAGCAGCACCTCGGGCAGCGCGGGGCGGTCCTTGCAGGTGCCGTTCATGGCCGTGTTGAAGGCCTTGACCAGGGCCGCGCTCAGAAACGAGGAAGCCACGTACGGCCGGTCGTTCACGTACTGCTCCAGGGCAAACCCTTCGCCGGCCGGCCCCCGGTGGCTGCGCACCAGCGCCACGGGGTCGATGTCGAGCAGCAGGGCGGCGGTGCAGCGCTCCGGGGTGGCTTCGGGGTAAAAGATGTGCGCCTGCCCGCCGGTAATTTCCAGGCTCTGGAGGCGCGCCGGGTTCTTGTGCAGGAGGTAGCCCAGGTCGGTAGCGGGCTGGTGGGTGGTGGTAATCGTGAGTAGCATGAGGGATAAGGCGGCGGATAGAACACGGCACCGCCCTACCCGGGCAGGCCGGGGCAAGTTACCCATTCTGCCAAAAGGGCCGCTACCACCTTTCAGAACTATTTGCCTCGAACACCCGGAACGCAAAAGCCCCCGTTCGCTCTGATGGAACGGGGGCCTGCCAGTAAGTTCGGAAGAGCAATGGTTACTGCACTACCAGCCGCGTGCCGGTGCCGTCCGTGGTGCGGAGCAAGTACACGCCGGGCGTCATGCCGGCCGTGGAAAGGCGGGCGGTTTTCGGGAACGTGCGCACCAGTTGCCCCAGTGGGTTGTATAGGGCGCCAGCGGCGGGCCGGCTTAGCTGCACTTCCTGGCCCTGGCTGGGGTTGGGGTACACGCGCAAAGGCGGGCCGGCTACGGTCGGACGGCTGGCCGTAACGGTGCCCCTGAGCTGAATTTCATACACCCCCCACCGAGCTGCTTACCTCGTTGGCCAGCAGCAGCAGCGGCTTACCGGTAGGGCTGTTTTCGGCCGCTACCACAATAATGCCCTCGGGGCCCTGGTCGCCGGTGCCGGCCGTGAGGCTGCGGTTGTTTACGTACTGCACCAGCTCGGGCGCGGCGGGGTCGTTCAGGTTGAACACGGCCACGCCGCCCATGCGCTCCAGCGAAACGAAGGCGTATACCGTGTCGCGCAGGGTTGCTACGGCTACCCCTTCGGGCTCGGGCCCCTTGTCGTCGGAGCGGTTCTTGCGGGCGGGTGCGCCGGTGGTGTTGCTGGCGTTGAAGATGCTGCCAAACGCGGGGTCGGTGCTCGTGAGGCGCTCCAGCAAATTGCCACTGTCGTGGACCAGCGCCCCGGTGCTGGCATTATAAACGCTGAAGGACCGGCCTCCAAAGGCATAGATTTCATCGAAGTCCCCGTCGCCGTCGGTGTCGCCCAGGCGGTTGGTCACGTTCAGGCGGCCCAGGGCTTGCTCATCCTTCAGCAGGGCGGCCTGCGGAAACGCGGCGGCATCCAGGGGCAAATCCTTCAGGCGCACGGCCTCCGTCAGGGCCGAGTACTCGCGGGCGTCGCCCTCGTTGGCCGTGATGAGGTAGCGCTGCCCGGCCACCTCAAACGCGGCCAGGGCATCGGGCTGGCGCATGCCTTTAATGGGCCAGCTGGCCAGCAGCACGTCGGCGGTTTTGTCGGACGCATCCAGCGCAAAGCCGGCCTGGCTATGGTCCTGATAGCCGGCCGGGTGCAGGGCCGTGAACTGTTTGGTTGTGAGGTCGAGGGTAGCAATGGCGTTATTTTCCTGCAGCGTTATGTAGGCCACGCGCGAATCGGCCGACACGGCCACGTACTCCGGTTCCAGGTCCTGGGCCACGGAGCTGGGCGCGGCCGCGGTGCCCCCGTACAGTCGGATGCCCGCCTGCCGAAGCTGGGCGGCCTGGCCGTTGTAGCTGCTGAAGCCGACCGTCGTCACGCTCTCCTGGCTGAGGCCGGCCACCCCACCCGTCAGGTCGATGATGGATACCGAGCCCTCGGGGTCAAGGCTGTAGTCGGATTTCGGCTCGCCCTCATTGGCCGTCAGCAGCAGCTTGCCGTCGGGCGAAAAGGTAATCATGTCGGGCAGGGCGCCTACGGTCAGCTGCTTCAGTAGCGTGCCTTGCTGGTCGAAGAGCACCACGCTGCCATTCTGCTGGGGAGCGGCGTTTTCCACGGCACAGGCCACCACCCCGTCGCGCACGGCCACGGAGTTGATGTTGCCGAAGGGTTTGATGTCAAGCGAAGCTACCGGTTCCAGCTGGGCGGGTTTGGTCATATCGAGGATATCCAGCTTACCTCCAATGGAGTTAGCCACAAACAGCCGCTTGCTACCGGGGTCGAAGGCAATGATTTCCGCCGAGTTTTTGCCGGCCTCTCCGTTCTGGTACGAACCCAGATGCCGCAAACCCAGGCGCCCGGTGCGGGCCGGGGCCGCGTCGTCGTTGTCTTTTATGTACACCAGCACCTCCCCCTTGCCGGCCGCTACCGTCCCATTGGTGGGCGTGCGCAGCTGCAGGGTAAAGTACTCGGCGCCTTCGCTTAGCTGGTCGTCGGTGAGGGCTATGGTGAGCTCCTGCCCGGTGGTAGCCCCGCCTGGGAACGTGACGGTTTGGGTAGTGAAGGTAAAATCCGAGCCCACGGTGGCCGTGCTCAGCCCCGGCACCAGCGCTACCTCCACGGTACTGGCTGCCGCGCCGGCATTCTGGAGGCTGATGGGCAGGCGAATGGTGCCCTCGTTTTCAGTGGCTACCATTGTGGTGGTTGGCCAGCCAATGGTTTGCGCCTGAGCCCGGGAAACGCCGAGCAGCCCGGCAAGGCCCACGCCGAAACTGGCAAGTAAAGTTGTACGCATCAACGAAAAGTTTGCTGGTGGTTGAATGCGCCAAAGCTACCGGCGGGCCGTTACGGCAACTTTACCCCGTCATTATAGAATCATGAAGCGCCTCGCAGACCGTTTGTGGCGGGGCTCCTACACCTCCTCCCCCGCCAGCAGCAGCCCGTACCAGTGCCCCGAGTCCTTAATGGTACGCTGCTGGGTTTCGTAATCGACGTGGACCAGCCCGAAGCGTGGGTGGTAGCCCTCGGCCCATTCAAAGTTGTCGGTAAACGACCACACAAAGTAGCCATCCACCGGCACGCCTTCCCGCCGCGCCCGCAGGACCTGTCCGATGCAGGCCCGCAGAAACGACTGCCGGGCGGGGTCGGGCACGCGGCCGTCGGAGGTGAGAGTGTCAGGGAAGGCGGCCCCGTTTTCGGTGACGACCAGGCGCTGGGCATTGGGGTAAGCGGCCACCTTCTTGAGCAGGTGGTAGATGCTTTCAGGGTACACTTCCCAGCCCATGCTGGTGATGGGCACCCCGCGGCGGCGCGCACTCACCAGCCGAGCCCACACCAGCGGCACGTAGGGCGCAAACCCTATTACCTCACGGGTGTAGTTCTGCACGCCCAGGAAGTCGAAGTCGAAGGGCAGCCGCTGCTCGTCGCCGGGGCGGTGGTAGCGCTCCAGGCGGCGCAGCACGGGCAAATCGGCTACGGGGTAGCCCAGCCCCAGGGCCGGCTCAATGAACATCCGGTTGAAGGCGGCATCGGCGCGGCGGGCAGCGGCTTCGTCGCGGGGCAGGCCGGGGCGCCAGGGCTGCACGTGGGAGCCCGAGAAGCTGGTCCCGATTTGTGTCCCGGCGGGCAGTGTGGCTCGCAAAGCCCGGCCGCCCTCGGCCTGGGCCAGGGCCGCGTGGTGGGTAGCCGCCAGAAATGCGGGCAAACTGCGGCGACCAGGCGCGTGGATGCCCAGCAGATGCCCCACGCCCACGAAGGCCAGCGGCTCGTTCAGCACTATCCAGTGTCGCACCCGGTCGCCGAGGCGCTGGGCCATTAGCTGGGCGTAATCCGTGAACCAGCCCACCACGTCGCGGTGCGCCCAGCCGCCCTGGCGCTGCAGGGCGGCCGGCAAATCCCAATGATAGAGTGTCACCCACGGCTCGATGCCCCGTTCCAGGCAGCCATCCACCAGCCGGTCGTAGAAATCGAGGCCCGCGGGGTTGGCGGCCCCTCGCCCCTGCGGCAGCACCCGCGACCAGGCCACTGAAAACCGGAAGTTGGGCAGGTGCAGCCCACGCATCAAGTCCAGGTCCTCGGGCCAGCGGTGGTAGAAGTCAGTAGCCACGTCGGCCGTGGCGCCGCCCTTGATGCGCCCGCGGCGGTGCACAAACTCGTCCCAGATGCTGGGTCCTTTGCCGTCAGCCTGCCAGGCTCCCTCCGTCTGGTAAGCCGCCGCTGAAGTGCCCCAGTGAAAGTCGGCTCCAAAGTCGGCGCGGGAAAAGGCGGCGGGCGAGGTCGGCGGGAAAAACGCCGCGGGCAGTTCGGACATGAAAAAGGGAGCTGTTGGCCGTCAGCTGTTAGCTAAGCTATATGGATAGTAAAGAAAACCGGCTGTCATGCTGAGCGAAGTCGAAGCATCTCTGCCGCTTCGTTGTAAGGCTCTTGAATAGCCAGAGGTAGAGATGCTTCGACTGCGCTCAGCATGACAGATTCCAACAACTAATGGCGCTTGCGGCCCAACTGCTCCATCAATAGCCGGTCGATGATGCGGCCGGTTTCGTCAGGGTAGTCTACCGGGATGGGGCGACCAAAGCGGAGCCACTCCTCTACCCCGGTCAGGTGCTTGTCTTTCAGGCTTTTCACCACGGGCACGCCCAGGTGGGCCAGGGAGGCGGCATTGCAGGCCTGCTCGTACTGGTTTTTCATGGGCACCACCAGCAGTTTCTTACCTAGGTACAGGGCCTCGGCGGGCGTTTCGAACCCGGCCCCGCAGAATACCCCGGCGCTGCGGGCCAAGCTGTCGGTGAAGGCCGTCCCGCTCACCGGCCGTACCCGCACATTGCCGTGCTGGGACTCCTGCTGGCTGTGCTTGCTGAACACTTCCCAGGCCACATCGCGGCTGATGTGGCGCAGACGGCTTACCAGGGTTTCCTCATCATAGGCGGGCAGGTACACGGTGTAGTGGCCGTCGTTCTGGGGCGTCAGCTCGCGCACCTGCCGGCGGATAACGGGCGTGAAGGTGTGCTCGTCGTAGCGCTCGAAGTGGAAGCCGTAGTGGGCCGTGGAGGGCGCGTAGTGGCGCAGCACGGCGTGGCCCACCGGGTCGGGCCGGCGCGGGCGCGGGGCCTGCGGGCCTAGCACGGCACTCTGGTGGCTGAGGGCCACGCAGGGCACCTGCCGCAGCCAGCAGGCCCACGCCGAAACCGGCTCGAAGTCATTTATCACCAGGTCGTAGTCCTTCACCGGCAGCTCCCGGGTTTGGCGCAGCAGGGCCGGGGCGTTGAGCTGGGCAAAGGTCTTGCTGAAGCTGATGCCCCCGCTTTTGCCGAAGATAAAGCCCATGCCGTGGCAGCGGTAGCGCACCGGATAGGGCAGCTGAATATCAGAGGGCGGCCCGCTGATGAGCACGTCGAGGTGGGAGGCGCGCTCCTGCAGCAGGGGCACAATATCGAGGGAGCGGGCCAAGTGGCCGTTGCCGGTGCCCTGGATAGCATACAGAATACGTGGCATCAGAAAACGAAACGGTGGGCCGAAAGCAGACCGACACGCAGCCCCGGGCTTTTCGGCAGTAGTAAGCCCGACCGGCAAGATGCGGCAAATTTTCTATTCCTCCGCAGGCGCCGTGCGTAGGCTTAGCTCGGCCAGCAAGCCCTGCAGCAGGGCGGCCGGGGCAGCATCGGCGGCCCGGTCGGTATCGTCGGCCTCATCCGTTTCCGAGTTAGGGTCCGGGAGCTGCATTCGGGGGTCGTCGGCGTAGCGGTAGAGGTGCCAGCCGGTGGCGGCGGTGTACTCTAGGGCGGTGAGATTTTCCACCCAGTCGCCGGAGTTCAGGTACTGAACCGGGCCGTGGGCGGTGGTCAGCGTTTTGATTTCGGGGCAGTGGATGTGGCCGCAGGCTACGAACTGGTAGCCCCGCTCCCCGGCAATGTCGGCAGCGGTCTGCTCGAAGTCCCCCACCAGGCGCACGGCACTTTTCACGCGGTCCTTCACGGCCTTCGACAAAGCCACGCGGGGCCGGCCCAGCTTCTGCAGCCCGAAGTTGACGAGGCGGTTGAGCAGAATCAGCAGATCGTAGCCGTGGCCACCCAGGCGGGCCAGCCAGCGGGCGTGGCGCATGGTCACGTCGAACACGTCGCCATGAAAAAACCAGGCCCGGCCGTGGGGCAGCTCCAGCACCAGCTTGTTGTCGAGGGTGAGGGCGCCGAGGCGGGTACCGGCAAATTTGCGCAGCAGCTCGTCGTGGTTGCCGGTGAGGTAGTAGATACGGGTACCCTTGGCGGCCAGCCCGGCCAGGTGGCGCACTACGCGCATGTGGGCAGCCGGCCAGTAGCTTTTGCTGAACTGCCAGATGTCCACGATGTCGCCGTTGAGCACCAGGGTTTTGGGGCGGATGCTTTTCAGGTACCGCAGCAGCTCCGTGGCGTGGCAGCCATAGGTGCCCAGATGCACGTCTGAAATAACGACTACCTCCACGCGCCGACGACGCACCTTCGTTTTCATAGGTAGACTTTCGCTGTGACACACAAGCTATGTGCAAAGCAACACCACGCACATTCAGAAGAAGTTACGCAGCCATTATCTATGCTTTATGCTTGCGTGAAGCGGCGCGGCCATAGTGCGGGTGTGCAGGAGCTTTCTTACCTTTGTCCAGTAATCAAGGCTTTTTAACTTCGTTTTGTCTAATTATTTCTTGCATGAAACAGTTTTTCCTTCTGCTGGCTCTGTTCTCCACCCTGGCTGCCTCGGCCCAGGTGCAAACGGAGCGTAAAAAGTACCTCCGTCCGAAAAAAGACGAGGAGTGCCAGTACGTGCAGAACGTAACCAAGAACACCGACGAAGATGCGGAGGTATCGGCCAGCGTGACGCGCCTGGCGTACCGCCCCTACGCCGAGCTGCTGCTGGAGCTGAACGAGCAGCGCAAGTACACCACCTGGGCCGACTCCGCTTACCAGCGCCGCCTCAACAACCTGCCCGCCGGCGGGGTGCTGGTCGTGACGATGCTGCGCCGCGGCTCTACCAACGCCAACCCGTCTTACCTGAGCCTGGTGGTAAAGGATAAGGACGAAAAGGAGCTGCTCAACATTCCGTCTCTGCCCAACGGCGACGGCCGCTTCTGGAACCGCGACTTATACAAAAGCCAGCGTATTATTCCATTTGTTAAAACACCCGAACCTCAGGCTTTGCGCGTGATAATCAACGATGCCAAGCTGAAAGAAGACTTCGAGTACATAGTCAATACGCAGTAATATCGGAATTTACCCAAATGAAAAGCCCTGTTTTCGCACGAAAACAGGGCTTTTCATGCATATACAAATGAGTAAACAGGGTTATTTCCGGCGCAGCTGAGCCCACTGCACGGCGGCAAACGTCTTGGCATCCAAAAAGCGCTGGGCCAGCATTTCCTCCCAGGTCAGCGGCACCACATCCAGCTTTTCGCCCTCACTCGCCAGCCCCCCACCGGCCCCCGACTGGTGGCTGACTTCGGCGTAGAATACGCTCATCAGCTCGGCGCTGGTGCCGGGCGAGGCGTAGAACTCGGCCAGGGACTCCAGGTGGTCCACGTCGTAGCCCAGCTCTTCCTGCAGCTCCCGCCGGATGGCCGTCTCGACGCTTTCGCCGGGGTCGAGCATGCCGGCCGGAATTTCCAGTATCTCCTCCTCGGGCCCGATACGGTACTGGCGCACGAACAGGTAGCGCTGCTGCGCGGTGTCCAGCACCAGGGCTGCCACCGACCTGCCCGGCTCGAACCGCTCCCGCTTGAGCTGGTCGTCGCCATCCTGCAGGGAAAGCAGGCGAAGCTTGAAATGGCCGTCGTACACGAGTTTCTGGTCGGTTATCTGCATAGCTGGAAGGAAGGTTAAGAGCCGCTGACGAGGCTCAGGTGACGTTCGGTATACTCGGGTACGTGGCCCGGTGTTTGCCCGGCCAGCCTATTTGCCGCAAATATGCGACCTTTGCTAATTCATTGCGGCCGGCCCTTACATATTGCGACCAGGCCATTTTTTTCTGTTTGATGTCTTTCGACGACCTTAATTTAATTGATCCTATCCTGCAGGCCTTGCAGGAAGAAGGCTACACTACCCCCACGCCCATCCAGCAGCAAGCCATTCCGCACGTCCTCGACGGGAAAGATTTGCTGGGGGTGGCCCAGACCGGCACCGGCAAAACGGCCGCCTTCACGGTACCCATTCTGCAGGTGCTGCACCAAACGGCCCTCGTGGAACGCCACTCCCAGTCGCGCATCCGCTGCCTGGTGCTCACGCCTACCCGCGAGCTGGCTATTCAGATCGGGGAAAGCTTCGCGGCTTACGGCCGCCACCTCAAGCTGCGCCACACCGTTATCTTTGGGGGCGTGGGCCAGACGCCCCAGACTTCGGCCCTGAAGCGCGGCGTGGAAGTGGTTATTGCTACCCCCGGCCGCCTGCTCGACCTCATGAACCAGGGCTTCGTGGATTTGCGCCACATTGAAGTGTTTGTGCTGGATGAGGCCGACCGCATGCTCGACATGGGCTTTATCCACGATATCCGCCGCATTCTGCCCAAGCTGCCGGCCCGCCGCCAGACCCTGTTTTTCTCGGCCACCATGCCGCCCCAGATTCAGGAGCTGGCCAACACCATCCTGCGCCCTAACCCGGTGAAGGTGGCCGTTACGCCCGTGTCGAGCACCGCCGATACCGTGACGCAGGCCGTGTATCTGGTCGATAAAGAGGACAAGCCGGCGTTGCTGGAGCACGTCCTCGGCGACAAGCAGATCCGGCGGGTGCTGGTGTTTACGCGCACCAAACATGGCGCCGACCGGGTGGTGAAAACCCTGGCCAAGGCCAACATCCCGGCCGAAGCCATCCACGGCAACAAGTCGCAGAACCACCGGCAGCGCGCCCTCAGCAACTTCAAAGCCGGCACCACCCGCGTGCTGGTGGCTACCGACATTGCCGCCCGGGGCATCGACGTGGATGAGCTGACTCACGTTATCAACTACGAAGTGCCCAACGAGCCCGAAACCTACGTGCACCGCATCGGGCGCACGGGCCGGGCCGGGGCCCTGGGCACGGCCCTCACCTTCGTGGAAGACGAGGAACGGGCGTATCTGCAGGACATTCAGAAGCTGATCCGGCGCCAGCTGGACGTGGTAGACGACCACCCCTACCTGACCAAGGACGTGGCACCCGTGCTGCTGCATGGCGGGGCGCCCATCAAGCGCCCCAAAGGCCCCGCCGGCCGCGCCCCACGCCCCGACCGGGGCCGGCCGGAAGGTGCTTCTGCCCGCCCACCCCGCGACAACAGCCGCGCCCCCCGGGAAAACTCGGGCCCACGGCGCCCGGCAGCTGGTAGCAGCCCCGCCGCCGCGGGTGGCTCCAGCAGCAACGAAGGTGCCCGGCGGCGCTTCCGGGGTGGCAACAGCCGCGGCGGCTCCTCCAGCCGCTAATCCGGGGCCATTACGGCTATCCTGACACGCAAAAGCCTCCCGCTGATTTAACCGGCGGGAGGCTTTTGCCTTGTGACGAAAACAAAAACGGGCGGTTATGGCTTTGATATAAACAGAATTAACTGAGTTGTCCGCACATAGTTGCTTGTTGTCAGTACCATGGTAGCATCTGACAACTATCAACGGACAACTAACTTTTAACTCGTTTACTCTGCTGACTATGGCGAAGAGCACATTGGCCGTACTGGAGGCCCTGCGCACCACTGCGCACCGTTTACAGACCGAAGCACCCTACCAGTGGGGGCATATGGGCAGCTGCAACTGCGGGCACCTGGCCCAGACGATTACGCACCTGACCAAGGCCGAAATCCACGCCCGTGCCCTGCAGCGCTACGGCGACTGGGAGCAGCAGCTCATTGACTACTGCCCTACCAGCGGCCGGCCCTTCGATGAAACTATCGACGAAATGCTGGCCCTGGGCTTCACCCGCACCGACCTTACTCACCTGGAGCGCCTGTCCGATCCTGTTATTCGGGCCGCCATTCCCTTCGAACGCCGCAACGCCCTGCGCCACAACCAGCGCGACGACGTGGTGCTGTACCTGCGTACCTGGGCGGCGCTGCTGGAGACCGAATGGGCTGCCACGCAGTCCCTGCCCGCCCTGCTGGCCGAGCCGGCTTTCATAGCTGCCTACTAGCTTAAGGCTGTACTATCTGCCTTAATGCCCTCACGCGAAAGCCCCGCCGGAACTGATCCGGCGGGGCTTTCGGCTATATGTAGCAGGCAGCCGGGATGCCCCCAGCCAAGGCTATTTAGTAGTTGACGTTGCTGCGCTGAGCTTCGCGGTACATTTCGGTGCGGTGCTTGCGCTTATAGGCGGCATCAGCATTGGGGTCCTTCTCCGCATCGGGAGCCTGTTCACAGGACGACAGAAACAAGGAAGCGCCGACGGCGGACAAGAGGAGCAGACGGAAATTTTTCATGCGCCAAAGGTAAGCACCGCCCGGCTTTTCGCCAAGCCTTTCGAAATAGCCTAAGGATGGAAGTTATTGTGGCCCGCTGACTTTCTTGCTATGCGGGGGCAGTACTTAGGGAGGCTTACAATCCGACATTTGTAAACACTAAAATAAGCTCGGCGCTAACAGGCTGCATCTGCTGCGACAATGCATAGAGTGTTTACTTTTGAAACAAAACAACTTCCGGTAGTAACTACCTGATCAGCTGTAACCGGAGAGCCAATTAGGTTAGCTTTGCAAATTTGCAGTTTTCCGGATCCAGCTCACTGTCAAAAAGCTTAGCAGGCCTCACACGTAACCCGTGCCATAAATCATTCGCAGCCGGATTGTATCTATATTACTCTTCTGAATTGCTATTCTAAAGCAAAAAACATCAACCCAAACATTACACTCACCTACATAATAATCTGATAAACATATCAGTAAATATCATCATAATCTTACTTAGCTAACAACAGTAACACTACTAACCAGTAGTACTATGCCCGCACTTTACGCTTCCAAATCGTCAGATAAAAATAGAAGGTTAGGTCCGGGTAAGGCTTCTTATAGAAGGCTGATAAAGGCTACTGACAAATTGCACTGGCTCAGCATAGCCTGTAAAACGCTGGCTAGATATTGCCTGAAAGCGGGAGGTCCGCTACTCAGGCTGGTAGGCGGAGAAAGTGCCGTCCTGGTAGAAGATAACTATACGTCGGATGACTTTATCCGGTTCAGCCAAAGCCGCTAAGGGCATATTGGCGAACTGCGTGTTAGGGGTGACCGATTCTGAGGCTGGTGCTGGAAGCGGTGCCGGGGAAGCGGGCATGCTGGCCATAGCAGCCGCGGGAGTTACAACAGGGGTAGCTGGCATTTCGGGGGCCGGTGTGGGAACCGCCGCAGGAGGTGCCGGCTCCGGCGCTGGTACCGGCACAACAGGAGCCATTACCGACTCGGGCGCAGTTGGCGCGCCTTGCCGGGACCGAGACACCGGTTTTTTGACTGGTTTTTCGGCGTCTACAGGCTTTTCATCTTCTTCGCCGGACCACATCGGGCCAACGCCTGAAAGCAGCCAGGGCATGGCTAAATCAGGAAAGGCAGCAATGACTTTCTGGATGACTTCCAGGCTCGGCTTGTTACGGCCGCTAAGGATGTGACTGACAATCGGGCGGCCTACCCCAATCAGGTCGGCAAACTGCGTGGGCGTAAGCTGCCGGGCGGCCAGTAAGGTCCGAATACGCTCTACCATATATCAACTGAAAGTAATGATTACAAATGTACGATCATTAACCATGCATCTACACTCCTTCCAAGGCTGAAGTGACCCCGGTAATTCTTGTTTACATATGTATTACAAATGAAAACCCTGATTACAATTGTAATACATATGTAAACAACACTCTCCTTCTACTCTCCATGCCTACTTATCATAAGGGCGGCCGTTATATCAGCTGGTGCTGACTATACTCTCTACCACGCAAAAGGCCGACCTCAGTAAATGAGGTCGGCCTTGCATGTCTCGGTGAAGTTCGGACGCCGGAAGAAGGCGCGCCGAAGCTTGGAAGGCTAATCGAAATACTCGCGTGCTAAGGCTTTGTCGTGGCCGTAGATGTCTTCGCGGAAGTGGACTTTGCCGGCTTCGTCCACCCAGGAGGTGAAGTATACGAGATACACAGGCAGCTTTTCGGGCAGGGCAACGTACTGTTCCTTGCCCTGAGAAATTATGTCCAGAATCTTGGCTTCATCGTAGCCGCTCTTGTTGCGCAGCAGGTACTGGGCCAGCTTAATCGGCTCCTCTACCCGCACACAGCCGTGCGAAAAGCCGCGCTTGGTTTGGTTGAACAACTCATCGTGGGGGGTGTCGTGCAGGTACACGTCATTGGAGTTGGGGAAAATAAACTTCACGTCGCCGAGGTCGTTTTTGGGCCCCGGGCGGCGGCGCAGGGTATACTTCCAGGTCTTCTCCGTAAGGTTGGCCCAGTCGATGGATGTAGGATCTACGGGGGTAGCTTTGGCGCCGGAGCCTTTCACTACTTCCATATCCAGGCGGTTCAGCGTACCCACCGGGTCGTTGCTGAGCCCACGGCGCATCTCCTTATCGATGATGCTGTAGGGTACATTCCAGTAAGGCGCCAGCACCACAAACTCCACCTTGTCGCTGAACACCGGGGTAGCGTTGAGGGCCTTGCCCACAATTACGCGCATGTTGAAAACCTCCTTGTTGTCTTCGATAACGTGGAGCTTGTAGTCAGGAATATTCACCATGAGGTAGCTCGGCTCAAAGCGCTTCGGAATCCAGCGCCACCGCTCCATGTTCAGGGTAATCTGCTCGATGCGGCTTTGCAGCGGCACGTTAAGCTGGCGTAAGGTTTCGCCCCCTACCACGCCGTCGGCCTTCAGACCATTCAGCTCCTGAAACTCCTTTACGGCTCCTACCAGCTCATCATCATACTTCGGGGCGGGAGCAGCGCCTGGAGTAGTCCCGTTGCCGCTGGTGTTATTCACGGCTACTGCCTTAGGAGCAGCCGGCGCAGGCTCGTTGAGCAGGCGCTGCCGGAGCAGCGCTACCGTGGGCGAGGCGTCGCCGGGCTTGAGCTTGGTGGTGGCGGGCAGCTGGGGCCAGCCGCCGTTGCGCTGCAGCTCGCGGTACTCGGCCAGGGCTTTTTTCAGCCGATCATACTCGGGGTGCAGGGGCTCAAACTCGTAATAAGGGTACGTGCTTTCGCGCTCCTTGAGGATGGTCATGAGCGCCTTATGCAACTTGATTTTGTTGCGCTTCACGTTCCAGTCGATGCTTTTTACCTCGCGCGGGTTCACCGTGCCCCGGTAAAAATCGGAAGCCCAGTTGAAATACGTGCCCGACAGCGCGACGTCAATCTGCTTTTCCAGCGCGTTGCGCCTGGTAGTATCCATCTGGGCCGCTTCCAACTCGGCAAACAGCTTATCGAAGTCCTTGATTTTGTAGTCTTTCGGATCAAGCCCCTCGTCGCCGGCCTTGTTGATGACGTTGAGCATGGTTTTGGCCTGCGGCACCAGCTCGTGGCCCCGGAACCAGCCCAGGCGGAAGTCCCGCTCCCGGTAGAATTTCTTGCCCCATTCCAGTTGGTCCTTGAACGCAGGTTCGGCCAGCATCTGGCGCACTACATACACACTGTCGAGCTTGGGCTGGGGGCCGCCGGGCTTACCGAGGGCGCCCGGCAGGGCTGCCTTCACCTTGTTCTGCTGATCCTGGCTGCAGGAGGCAGCTGAGGCCAGCAGCGTCAGGCAGAGAAGCCAGCTGAGCAGGGTGGAAAAAAATATAGAAGCAATCGGTGGTTTCATGAAGAAGGGCGGTGAAGAGCCATAAGGCTGGTAACTGGAAAACACCCGGCACTGGTTCAGGCTGTCAGCCCTGAACTGTTGAGCCGGCTGCGCGTTCTACTCTAAACGCCATCCGAGGGTTACCGGCCCGCCTGCGCGAGCCCCGACACCGTTGCGCAAGGTACACGTTTTCGCTGTTCCGGCCATTAGCAAAATGGCGGCGGGCCGGAAGGCTGTTTTGCTATATTTGCCCGCGTTGCTTTTGCCCCGCGCCCGCTGCTTTTTTTCGCCTCTCCTATGACTGTACCCGCCGCTGCTACGCCGCTCGTTTCCGACCCGCACAGCTATGCCCGCCCCGCCGAGGTGCGCGTCCGGCACCTTGCCCTCGACCTGACCGTGGACTTTGCCACCCGCACGCTAGCGGGTCAGGCTACCTGGGAGCTGGAGAAGAATAGCGAGGCCACTACGCTCTGGCTTGATACCCGCGACCTGCAAATTGATGCCGTGACCCTGGACGCACCCGCCGGGCCGGCTACCGGCTGGGAGCTGGCCCCCGCCGATGCCATCCTGGGCCAGGCCCTGCGCGTGCAGCTGGCGCCCGGTACCCAAAGCATCAGCGTGCGGTACCGCACCTCGCCGGGCGCGGCGGCCCTGCAATGGCTGACGCCGGAGCAGACGGCCGGCACGCAGCCGTTTCTCTTCACTCAGTCGCAGGCTATCCTGGCCCGCACTTGGCTGCCCTGCCAGGACTCGCCGGGGGTGCGCTTCACCTACGAGGCTACCGTGCGCGTGCCCTCCAGCCTGCTGGCCCTGATGAGTGCCGAGAATCCGCAGACGCGCAACGCCCTGGGCGAATATCATTTTCAAATGACGCAGCCCATTCCGGCTTACCTGATGGCGCTGGCCGTGGGCGACCTGGCTTTTGCTCCGCTCAGTGGCCGCACCGGCGTGTACGCCGAGCCAACAACGCTGCCCACAGCCACCAGCGAGTTTCAGGATCTGGAGTTGATGGTGTCCGCCGCCGAGGAACTGTACGGCCCTTACCGCTGGCAGCGGTATGATTTATTAGTACTGCCGCCTTCCTTTCCGTTTGGGGGCATGGAAAATCCACGTTTAACATTTGTAACGCCTACCATCCTGGCCGGTGACCGAAGCCTGACCAGCCTGGTAGCCCACGAGCTGGCTCATTCCTGGAGCGGCAACCTCGTGACCAACGCCACCTGGAACGACTTCTGGCTGAACGAAGGCTTCACGGTGTACTTCGAGCGGCGCATTATGGAGAAGCTCTACGGCCGCCCCTACGCCGACATGCTGCAGGCGCTGGGCAACACCGCCCTGCACCACACCCTGGCCGAGCTGGGCGAAACCTCCCCCGATACGCACCTGCGCCTGCACCTGGCCGGCCGCGACCCGGATGAGGGCCTCAACGAAATTGCCTATGAAAAGGGCGACTACCTCCTGCTCACCCTCGAGCACCTGGTGGGACGCCCCCGCCTCGATGCCTTTATTAAGGAGTACTTCACCCGCCACAGCTTCCAGTCGATGGACACCAGCTCCTTCCTGGCTTACCTGCGCCGAGAGCTGCTCGACCTGGAGCCCGGCCTCGAAGACCGGTTGCAGCTCATGGCCTGGATAGATCAGCCCGGCATCCCGGCCGTGGCACCGCCGGTGCAGTCGGAGCGGTTTGCGGCGGTGGAGGCGGCGCGGCGGGCCTGGCAGCAGGGCGCTCCGGCGGCCAGCCTGGCCACTGCCGACTGGAGCAGCCACGAGTGGGTGCATTTCCTGCAGGGCCTTCCCCCAAAAATCACGACTACGCAAGCGGCCGACCTGGACGCGGCGTTTGGGTTTACGGCATCCGGCAATTCCGAAATCCTGGCGGCGTGGTTTCCGCACGCGCTGGCCGCCGGCTACGCCCCTGCCAACGCCGCCCTCGAAAAATTTCTTTTCCGGGTAGGGCGGCGCAAGTTTCTGGTGCCGCTCTACAAGGCACTGCTGGCAACGCCCGACGGCCGCCGCCGGGCCCAGGCCGTATATGCGCAGGCCCGGCCCAACTACCCCTACCGTGGCTACCGGCACGCTCGACGCGCTGGTGGGGCTGCCGGCGTAGACCGCCCCGAGGTGGCGCGAACCTTGCTAGCACGCCGCTGGTTTCTTTCCATCGATTCTGACATTTGATAGTACCGCAGTTGAAAACACTTAAACCTCTCGGCAAGCTGATTGCCATCGGTGGCAACGAAGACAAAGGCACCTACTCCAGCGCCCGTGTGCGCAAAAAATATTACCTCAACTTTTTCGAGCTGGGCATCCTCAAGCGCGTCGTAACAGAATCCGGAAAAACGGACCCGCGCATTGAGGTGGTGACCACGGCATCGATGATTCCGGAGGAAGTGGGCGAAATCTACCGCTCGTCCTTTGCCATGCTCAACTGCCGCAACGTGGGCGTGATGGACATTCGCACGCCCGAAGACGCCCGGCAGCCCGAGTACCTGGAGCGCCTGCAGGCCTGCGACCTGATTATGTTCAGCGGCGGCAACCAGTCGCGGCTCAAGGAAATGTTTGGGGAAAGCGAGTTTCTCGACCGCCTCACCACCCGCTACCAGTCCGAGCCCAACTTCGTGATGGCCGGTACCAGCGCCGGTGCCATGGCCATGTCGCACAATATGATCCGGGGCGGCAGCGTGCCCGACGCCCTGCTGAAGGGAGCCGTGAAGATGGGACACGGCCTGAACTTACTCAGTAACGTGGTGATTGACACGCACTTCGTGAAGCGCGGGCGGTTCGGGCGCCTGATTGAGGCCGTGAGCCTGCACCCCAAGCTTATTGGTATTGGCCTGGGCGAGGACACCGGCATCCTCATTACCGACGGCAACCTTATCGAAACCATTGGCTCGAACCTGGTGATTATTATGGATGGCAACAACATTCGGCACAACAATGCGCCGGCCGCCAAAAAAGGCACCACTCTTTCCGTCGAGCACATGACAATGCACGTGCTGGCTAAAGGCAACGTGTATGATATGCAACAGCGCCAATTCTACGTAGACCGCGCCACCCATGACGCAGCCGTAACCGCCGCCACGGAAATCAGTGCATCCCCGGCCGCTACCCCACCCCCGGCCCTATCGTAGTCGACTTGTGGCTCCACAAAAAATGCGGGCTTTCCGGTGGGAAGCCCGCATTTTTTGTGCGCGTCGTTTTGCACACCTATATATAAGGAGTAGCTAGTCTCGGTAGATGCCCACGTACAGGGGCGCGGCAGCGGTACGGCTGGCGCGGTACATGCCCTCCGAGTTGAAGGGCAGCGCCACGTTGCCGGCCGCATCTACGGCCACCAGGCCGCCTTCCCCACCGATGGGCGCCAGCTTGTCGTGCACTACCACGCGGCAGGCTTCGGCCAGACTCAGCCCCCGGTACTCCATCAGGCAGCTGATATCGTGGGCCACCATGGCGCGCAGAAAAAACTCCCCGTGGCCGGTGCAGCTGATGGCGCAGGTACGGTCGTCGGCGAAGGTGCCAGCCCCGATGATGGGCGAGTCGCCGATGCGGGAGTAGCGCTTGTTGGTCATGCCGCCGGTGCTGGTAGCGGCGGCCAGGTGGCCCTGCGCGTCGCGGGCCACGGCGCCCACGGTGCCCATTTTCCTTTTGGGGTCTTCGCTCACGAAAGCTGCCGGCTCGGCTAGCGGGGCAGGCGTCGCGGGCGTTTCGCCGGGAACGGTAGCGTTGGGCAGGGCCTGGCTGTGGTCGAGGCGCATGCGGCCTTCGCGCAAGGCCTCCTGCAGCTGGTCGTAGCGGTGCTGGGTGAAAAAGTATTCTTCGGGCTGGGTAGCCAGGCCATACTCCCGGGCCAGTTCGTCGGCGCCGGGGTAAGCCAGCAGCACATGGTCGGTTTTCTCCATTACCAGGCGGGCAGCCCGGATGGGGTTCTGCACAGTGCGCACCCCGGCCACGGCCCCGGCGGCGCGGTTGCGGCCATCCATGAGGGCGGCATCCATTTCGTGGTGGCCTTCGTGGGTGAAGACGGCACCCCGGCCCGCATTAAACAAGGGGCAGTCTTCGAGGCTGCGCACAGCCAGCTCCACGGCATCGAGGGCGGAGCCGCCCCGCGCCAGCACGGCGTAGCCGATTTCCGTGGCCTCGCGCAGGGCCTGCTGGTAGGCCTGCTCTTTTTCCGGCGTCATGAGGGCGGGCGAAATGGTGCCGGCGCCGCCGTGCAGGGCCAGGGCAATAGGTGGAATCATCAGCAGGAAAAATCTTCGGAGGTAAGAGAAAACACAAAGCTAAGAAAGGCAGCCGACTGGCGGCCGAAAGGCAGTCGGCGCTAGCCTAACCGCGTTTTTTTTCGTAGGTTTGACATACTGTTTCACGCCCCAAACTATTCTCTCCTATGGCTTACGATGCTACCGGCCGCCTGCACGAAATCTTCGACGAACAGCAGGTGAGCGAGAAATTCCGCAAGCGCGAGTTCGTGCTGGAAGTTGTAGATGGCCAGTACCCTGAGCATATCAAGTTCCAACTGGTACAGGATAAAACTGCCCTCATCGACCAATACCGCGTCGGCGACGAGGTGAAGGTAACCTTCAACCTGCGCGGCCGCGGCTTCAATAAGAACGGCCAGATGCTGTACTTCACCAACCTGGAAGCCTGGAAAATTGACGCAGCCGCTGGCGGCGCCGCCGCACCTCAGGGTGGTGGCAGCTACCAGCAAGCCGCACCTCGTCCGGCTGCTGCCAATCAGAACCCCAGCCTGCGGGCCCAGCCCTCGGCGCCCATTGCTTCGGACGACGACAACGACCTGCCTTTCTAAGCAACAGCTTCGGAAGCAAACCAAGAAAAGAAATGCCGCCCTGCCTGGGGCGGCATTTTTGTTTGCTGCCCTGCCAAACTACAACACCGGGCAGCGGTTTACCCGTTTAAGTCTGAAGCGGCCAGTGCGGCTGCCTCTCCCCTTTTAGTTTTTTGTTCTGATGGCGGCCCCTGCCCCCGATTTTTCCATGCGCGGCAAAACCGTGCTGCTTACCGGCGCTACCGGCGGACTGGGTTCGGCCACGGCCCGGGAGCTGGCCCGCCGGGGCGCCCACCTGCTGCTTGTGGGCCGCAACCCGCAGAAGCTGGCCGCCACCCTGGCCGAGGTGCAGCAGGCCGGAGCTGCCGCGGGCGCCAGTGCCGAGGTGCTGGTGGCCGACCTGTCATTGCTGAGTGAGGTACAGCAGCTGGCCGAGGAAGTAACGCGCCGCCACGGGCACCTGGATGTGCTCATCAACAATGCCGGTATTATGGGTGGGAAGCACACCATCACGGCGGAAGGGCACGAGTTGAGCTGGGCAACCAACCACTTGGCGCCTTTCGTGCTTACCAACCACTTGCTGCCGCTCCTGCTGGCCGCACCCCAGGGGCGTATCATCAACGTGGCCTCGGAGGCGCACTGGCTGGGGCAGATTGAAGCCTCGCAGGAAGTTCGCAACGCCCGCAGCCGCTACAGCGGCATCACGGCTTACTGCGACTCCAAGCTGGCCAACATCCTGTTCACCAACGAGCTGGCGCATCGCCTCGACCTGACCAACATTACGGCTAACTGCCTGCACCCGGGCCTGGTAGATACGGGCCTGATGCACCCGGGCGCGCCCCGGTTGATGCGCACGTTGTGGTGGATGGCCAAGCCTTTGCTGGTGTCGCCGGAGCACGGGGCCCGCACCACGGTATACCTGGCCACGTCTCCGGAAGTAACTCGCGTAAGTGGGCAGTACTTTAAAAACAGCCGCCCCGGCCGCTTTGCCGAGCGCGCCGGCAACCGCGCCGAAGCCTTCCGCCTCTGGCGCATTTCGGCGGAGGAAACCGGGGTAGCGGGTTGAATGGCTATCTGATTAAATGATTTAGGGGCTATAAGTCCAAGCAAACGTAGAGCAAGCGGGAACAAAACACTGCCGCCATTTAGCCTAAAAACTCTTTAGCCATTCAACAAGACAACCACCCAGCCATTTAACCAGATGACAGAGTTGCAGGAACTGATCCGGCAGGGCGAGGGCGAGCGGCTGGAATTCAAGAAGCGCACCACCCACCCCACCCGCATTGCCCGCACGCTGGCCTCGCTGGCCAACACCCACGGCGGCCGGGTGCTGGTGGGGGTGGATGATGACGGCCGCATTGTGGGCGTGCGCGATGCCGAAGAGGAAATGTATCAGCTACGCGAAGCATCCCGCCACTTTATCGACCCACCGCTGGAACTGCGCTTCCGGGAGGTGGAGGAAGATGGCCGCGTGGTAGTGGTGGTGACGGTGCCCGAAAGCCAGGACAAGCCACACCGGGCCCAGGTGGCCGAGGGCGACTGGCGGGCCTACGTGCGGGTGCATGACGAAAGCGTGCAAACCAGTCAACTCACCGAAAAAGCTTTGGAGCGCCAGGAGCCCGCCGCCCCGCGGCTGGAGCGGCTGCCGCTCGACAAGGAGGAGCTGGCCGTGCTGGACTACCTGCGGCAGCACCCGCGCATCACGCTGGCGCAGTACATGAAGCTGCTGAATCTGGGCAAGCGCCGGGCCTTCCGCACCCTCATCAAACTCACGCTGCACGGCTACATCAAGCACCACGACAAGGAAAAAGAGGTGTACTATACGCTGTGAGTGGGCTGCTATATTTTAGCAGCTAACCACCATTTCATCGTAACCAGGTTTTCTCTTTCTACCTGGGTTAAATTACTTTTCTCAAGCGCTCCAAATGCCGCTTTAATTTCTGAACTGCCAAATGCAGACACAAGCCAAAGAGGCAATTGCTCAATACTCTTATTCCAGTTATTCAAGCACCTTTTGACAACGGAAGAAACCGATTGGATTGTGGCTGGTTTGCGTGCCGAAAGTATATTCCCAGCTATTTCCTGTTGGATAAAGGACACCTCCGTATCACTGCCTAATTCGAATACCTGAATAATACCTTCGACTACTATTTCATCTGGAACTGCGCGTAAAACGAAAAGCAATTGTCGTTCCCGTAGCTTACTTAAAGTCGGGTAGAGCGTTGCAGAAATAACTATTGCGTCTTTTAACTCTGCTGAATTTTCTGGTATTTTCATTAGGTCTAGCCATAAAAAAGCAGCCCGAATACCTTTCGATACTCGGGCTGCCGTGGTGCTACTCCTGCTTGCGGGCGCGGGCGACTTTTTTCTCGTCCTTGGCGGCTTTCTTTTCTTTTTCCGTCTTGGTTGACTCTTTCTTTTTCTCTTTGCGGGCGTCTTGGGCTTTGGCCATAGTAGTAGGAAGTAAAAGGAAGGTGTACGTGGGGGTTAACGCGCTTTTCGGCGCCAGTGTTGTGTTGCGGGCGGTTTGGCTACGCCAGCAGCGGCAGGTACCGCTCCTGCAGAATGCCCAGGTGGTGGGCTTCGTGGCCGGCCAAAATATACGCCATTGCCCGCACACTTACCGGGTTGTTGCTGGCCGTGCCGCGCCGCTCAAAGTCCTGGGGCCGCAACGATTCCAGCAAGCTCAGCGTGGCGGCGCGCACCGCGTCGTATTCGGTCAGGATGCTGCTTAGTGGCCGGTCGTCGGCGCCGGAGGCGGGCACGTAGTCGTTCTGCTCGAAGCCGGGCAGGGCCGTGGTGTCGCCGCGGGCGATGCGCAGGGCGCGGTAGGCGAAAATGCGCTCCGTATCGATCATGTGGACGAGGCTTTCCTTGATGCTCCACTTGCCGGGCGCGTAGCGCAGAAGGCTTTGCTCGTCGGTGAGTGAGGCCAGCAGCTGGCGCAGTTGGATGGGCTGCTCGCGCAGCTGGCGGAAGGGGTCCTCTACCAGGCGCACGTAGGTATGGTAGTACGGCGCGTATTCGTCGGCGGCGGGGCGGGCCAGGGGTGTGCTCATGGAGCGAAAGTACAGGAAAGCCGTAATTTTCGGGTGTCTTCCTCGCTTCTAAATTTCCCGCTTCCCTTTGGCCCTACGCACAACGAAACGCTGGCTCAGCCTTGGCCTGGGGTTGCTGGCTTGCTGGTTTCTGCTCCATACCGCCATTATCACGGTTGATGGCCTTACCGACACCAGCCGCCCCGCCGACTGTATGGTGGTACCGGGCAACACCGTCAACGCCGATGGTTCCTTATCACCCCGCTTGAAAGCCCGCCTCGATAAAGCCCTGGCATTATATAGAGCAGGAAGTAGCGCCACTATTTTCGTGAGCGGCGGCCTGGGCAAAGAAGGGCATTGGGAAGGCACCGTCATGCAGCGGTACCTCGTGCGCCAGGGGGTGCCGGCAGCCGCCATTATAGTCGATAACCAGGGCAACAACACGCTGGCGACGGCCCGCAACTTTGCTCAGTTGGCCCGGCAGCGCCGGTTTGGGTCGGCGCTGGTGGTGTCGCAGTTTTTCCACCTTTCCCGCACCAAGCTCATGCTACGGCGACAAGGTATACCAGTAGTATACGCTGCCCACGCCGATTACTACGAGTGGCGCGACGGATACGCTCTGATACGGGAGTTTCTGGCTTATTACGCCTACCTATTGGGCTAAGTGGCGCTTTCTACGACAACACGAGCCGAGCGTGGAGCGTACACCGGGCTCATCCCTAACTCCCTGCGCATATGGCTTCCATGCTCGACAAAGGCTTTTCCATTTCCAAAAACGCGCTGTTCAGCGTGTTCCTCAACCGCGCCGGCAAGCTGCTGGGCCGTCCCTTCAAGGTGGTGCTGGTGCTGAACGAAGTAGCCAACAAGCTGGCCAGCAAGGACAGCGGCGACAACAAATTCCGCCAGCTTTTCGATGTGGCCCGCACCGTGGTGCGCCTCGTGCGCAACTACGTGAGCGGCGACTACCGGCAAATTGACACCGGCACCATTGTGTCGGCGCTGGGCGTGCTGCTCTACACTCTCTCCCCCGTGGACTTAGTGCCAGACTTTATTCCGGTGGTAGGTTTTCTGGATGATCTGGCTTTGCTGAGCTGGTTTGTGGAGAAGTTTCAGGGTGAAATCACCCGCTTCCGGGAGTGGGAGAAAACCCACGCCGATGAGGAAACCGACGATATTCCGGCCGCTTCCCGCACCCCCAAAGCCTCCAACACCAACGCCCAGAACGGCCCCGCCGTGGCCGAGCTAGGCCATTCGTAAGTTGGCTTTTAGTTGTTCAACTGTGGACGTATGCCACGAAAAACCAAAACGCCCGGCCGATAATGGCCGGGCGTTTTGCGTTGAACAATCCTGCAAAAAAACCCATTTGCCAGCAGCCACCTAGGTATTTTTGCGTCCTGTTTTCCACCCACTCCCCTTTTTACGCCCCCAATGCTTCTTCGTAACCGGCTGGCTTTGCTGGCCCTCACTCTTGTAACGTCCTTCTCCGGCGCCCGCGCCGACGAGGGCATGTGGCTGCCGCTGCTGCTTAAGCAGCTCAACGAGGCCGACATGCAGAAAAAAGGCCTCAAGCTCACCGCCGAGCAGATTTACTCCGTCAACCAGGGCAGTTTGAAAGATGCCGTGGTGCAGTTTGGCGGCGGCTGCACCGGCGAAATCATCAGCGCCGAGGGCCTGCTGCTCACCAACCACCACTGTGGCTACGGCCAGATTCAGAGCCATTCGTCGGTGGAGAAAGACTACCTCACCAACGGCTACTGGGCCATGACGCGGGAGCAGGAGCTGCCCAACCCCGGCCTCACGGCTACTTTCATCGTGCGCATGGAGGACGTGACGGCGCAGGTGCTCACGGGCGTGCCCAGCACCGGCATCCTGGAAGCCCAGCGCGAGCTGCTGGTGCAGCAGAACATGCAGCGCGTAAGCCAAGCCGCCGTGCAGGGCACGCACTACCAGAGCTTTGTGCGGCCCATGTTCAACGGCAACGAGTACTATCTGTTCATAACGGAGGTATTCCAGGACGTGCGGCTGGTAGGCGCTCCGCCGAGCAGCATCGGCAAGTTTGGCGGCGACACCGACAACTGGGCCTGGCCCCGCCACACCGGCGACTTCAGCCTCTTCCGCATCTACGCCGGCCCCGACAACCGGCCCGCACCCTACTCCCCCAAAACAAGCCCTTCAAGCCCCGCCACCACCTGCCCATTTCCCTGGCGGGCGTGCAGCCCGGTGACTTCACGCTGGTGTTCGGCTTCCCGGGCCGCACCAACGAGTACCTCACCAGCTGGGGCGTGGATGAAACCTACTCCGTGTCGAACCCAGCTAAAATAAAGGTGCGCGACGCCAAGCTGAAGGTGCTGGCCGCCGACATGCAGTCGTCCGACAAGGTGCGCATTCAGTACGCGGCTAAGTACGCCAGCCTGGCCAACTACTGGAAGAAGTGGATAGGCGAAAACCGGGGCCTGCGCAAGCTCGATGCCGTGCGCGTGAAGCAGCAGCAGGAGCAGCAGTTTCAGCTGTGGGCCGAAGGCGGCGACGACGCGCGTAAGGCGGCCTTTGCGGGTCTACTGCCCGAGTTGCAAAAAAACTATGCCACCGGCCGCGACTACACCCTGGCCCGCGACTACGTGACGGAAGCCGCCTTGGGCGTGGAGCTGCTCAGCTACGCCAACTCCCTGCTGCCGCTGCTGGACCTCATCGACAAGAAGGTCCCGGTCAGCGAGCTGACGGCTGCCGTGGAGAAAGCCCAGAAAGGCACCACTGGCTTCTTCCGCAACTACAGCGCCCCCACCGACCAGAAAGTAGCCGCCGCCCTGCTCCCGCTCTACGCCGAGGGCACTCCCCCGGCCCTGCTGCCGCCCGCCGTGCAAACCCTGCGGCAGCAGCACCCCACCTCCGCCAGCTGGGCCGGGTATGTGGCGCAGCTCTACGGGAAGTCGCGCCTGACCTCGGAGGCTGGCGCCCAGGCCGTGCTGGCCGAAGTAGCCCAGGGCAAAGCCGACGCCCTGCGCCAGGACCCGGCCGTGCAGCTGGCCTCGGCCATTATCAGTACCTACCGCCAGCAGGTGCTGCCCACGTATACTAAGGCTACGGAAAGCATTGCCCTTCTCCAGCGCACCTACGTGGCGGGCCTGCGCCTGCAGCAGCCCCAGCGTAAGTTCTACCCCGATGCCAACTCCACCCTGCGCGTGGCCTACGGGCAAGTAGCCGGCTACCAGCCCGCCGACGGCACCCGCTACGAGTTCTACACCACCCTCGACGGCATCATGGAAAAAGCCGACCCCACCAACCCCGAGTTTGAGGTGCCGGCCCGGTTGGCCGAGCTCTACCGCAACAAGGATTTCGGCCCCTACGCCTACAAGGGCACCGTGCCCGTGGCCTTCATTGCTACCAACCATACCACGGGCGGCAACAGCGGCTCGCCCGTCATCAACGGGCGCGGGGAACTGATTGGCACCAACTTCGACCGCAACTGGGAGGGTACCATGTCCGACATCATGTACGACCCCGACCGGGTGCGCAACATCACCCTCGACGTGCGCTACATGCTGTTCGTAGTGGATAAGTTTGCCGGTGCCGGCCACCTGGTCAAGGAAATGACGCTGGTAGGCAGCTCCACTGAATCCTCTCGCTCCGCCACGGAGGGCAAAGTGAAGAAGGTGAAAGTAAAGCAGAAGCGAACCAAGGCTGAGGAAACAGAGGTTTAACAGAGTAGTGTATATAGTAGTGTATATATAAGAGAAGCCGACCTTAATAAAAGGGTCGGCTTCTCTTATGCAATTGACTGAGTTCGGATGTTGCCCTACACGCGTCGCCCAGGCTTTTCTCTGCCGGAATAACAAAAAGGGAGTCCCCGAGAGGACTCCCTTTTCTCATGTAGTCACAGACGGTTAGTTGTTCACGATTTTCTGGGTGAAGGTGCTGCCGCCGGCTTTTACTTTCAGCAGCAGCAGCCCTTTCGGCAGATTGGGCAGCACCAGTTGCAGGCGCTTATCCCCCCGATAGGAGTAAGAAGTCGTCTGTCCGCTGGTGTTTACTACCTCCACCGTCACCTCGGGGTAATAGGCATCCAGCTCAAGCGTCAGCCGGCCGCCCTGGGTAGGATTGGGGTAGATGGAAACGCCCAGGGTGGGTTTGGTAGTAGCGGTGATGGTGCGGGCACCGGCGCAGGGGCCGACAAGCTGCCAGGCACAGTACTGGCAGCTCTGCGTGAGCGGGTCCTCGTTCTGGGTCCACCACTTGGCCTGGTAGACGTTGCCCGAGCGGCTGGCCTGCTGGCCCACCGTGTACACGCCCGTGGCCGTCCACGCCGCCACGCTGCAGCTGCCCGTGCTGCCCGTTACCGTCACGCTCACGGCTGCCGACGTCGTTACCGCTCCTTGGTTGTCGGTGGCCTTGGCCGTAATCGAGTAGCTGCCCGCGGCTACGCCGGTCCAAGTGTAAGAGTACGGCGCACTCGTATCCGTGCCCAGCAGCGTGGTGCCCCGGTAGAACTCCACTTTGCTGACCGTGCCGTTGGCATCGGCCGCGTTGGCAGTAATCGTAATCGAAGCCGGGGCCGTGAACGTCGCGCCGCTCGTGGGCGAGGTCAGGCTCACCGTCGGCGGCGTGTTCGTGGTGGTCACCGAGGAGAAGGTGAGCCAGTTCACGTTCGTGCCCGTCGAGGCCGAGGCAAACAGGCGCAGCGTCTGCGTACCGGCCGGCAGGCTCACGTTCGTGCTCAGGGTCTGCCAGTTCTGCCAGCCGCCCGTGTTGCCCACGTTCACGCTTCCGAGCACCGTGCCGGCGCTGTTGCGCAGCTGAAGCGTGGCCCCGCCGTTGGCCGAGGCGACCCGAAGGTCCAGCTTGTAGGTGCCGGCCGTGGCCACACTCACGTAGTAGTCGAGCCAGTCGCCCGTCTCGTACCAGGCCACGTTCTGGCCCCCGCCCGTGTCGGTGGTCGTCTCGGTCTGGATGCCCAGCATGGCCGTGTAAGCTTCGGCTTCGATCTTGCCCGGTATGGCTTTGGCCACCGGCGTGCTGCCCGTCACCGTCACGCTCACCGCCCCGGAAGTCGTCACCGCCCCTTGGTTGTCCGTGGCACGAGCCGTAATCGAGTACGTGCCTGCTCCTACCCCCGTCCAGGTGTAGCTGTAGGGCGAAGACGTATCTGTACCGAGCAAGGTCGTGCCCTGGTAGAAGGCCACGCTGCTCACCGTGCCGTTGGCATCGGCCGCATTAGCGTTGATCGTAATGCTGGCCGGAGCCGGGAAGCTGGCCCCACTCGCCGGTGAGGTCAAACTCACCGTTGGCGGCGTGTTCGTGGTATTGCCCAGGGTGCTGAAGAAGTTGTAGGCGTTGGTGGCAAACGGATAATTCTGGGTTTTGTCCCAGTTGACGGACCACGTCATGATGCCCCGCAGATTGGGGTACGTGGTATTGAGTACGTACTGCCCGCCGTAGCTGATGCCTTTCACTAGGTAGTTCAGGGCCTTGGTCACGTCGGCCGGCGTTACGTACCCACCGGCGGGGGCGGCCCCGTTGCCGGTAGCCGGCAAGCCAAAGGCCACCTGATCCTGGCGCAGAGCGGGGAAAAAGTTGGCCGAGTTGCGAGCCACCGGGAAGCCCTTAAGCAGCATATCCGTCATGGACACGATGAAGTCGGCCGTGCCCTGCCCATAGATTTTATCATCCAGCGCGTTCTGGGAACCGGTGTTGTAGTACTGCACGTGCACAAACGTGAGGATGTCGCGCAGCCCGTACAGCACCGGCAGGTAACCCCCGAACGCCGTGCCGTAGTTGCCGTAGCCGCCCTGCACGTACTGCACTTCCGGGGCCGAGGTCAGCCAGAAATCCTTGCCCTGCCCGCGGAAAAACGCGGTCAGCTCCCGGGAAGCCGTAACTAGGTTGTTGATCTTGGGCGTGGTGGAGCTTTTGAAGTTGGTGTCGCCGGAGTTGAGAATCACCGAGGTGCCTTCCAGGTCAATGTCAAACCCATCAAAGCCGTATTCGGTGATGATGGCTTTCATCGACGTCACGAACTTGTCCTTGTCGGCGGTGGTGTGCAGCTCCACGGGGGCATCGGCCCCGCCAATGGAAATCTGCACGCGGCGGCCCTGGCTTTGCAAGGTGCGCATGTCGGCAATGAACTCGGCTTTGGATTGCATGACCGGGGCGAAGGTCATGGTCATGTCGCCGTAAGCCACGGGCACCGCAAAGGAAATGTTGATGACATTATAGCGCGAATCCACGTCGCGCAGGCGAATGTAGGGGGCCGAGGCATTGTTCCAGTTGTGGAAGTAGCCCACGATTACCCGGCTCTGGGCCAGGGACGCGAAGCTAAGACACATCAGGCCGCACAGGGAAGCCAGGAAAAAGCTCCAGGCACGGGCGCGCCGACTCATGAGCCGCCGGGACGGAGGGAGTTTGGTTGTGTTCATAACGGTTGTGGAAAGTGGTGGAAGAAAAATAAGGGGAGTCCCATCCGGAACTCCCCCACGCGTGACTACTGCTTGCTGAGCCGCTTGGTGAACGTCCGGCCATCGGCCTGCACCTGCAGCAGGAATACCCCATTGGGCAGGCTGGGCAGGCGGAGCGTGATGGTGCGGGCGTGCTCGTAAGAAGCGCGGTGGCTGCGACGACCCGTCAGGTCCAGCAGCACCAGCTCCACGTGCTCGTAGGTGGCTCCCAGCTCTACCGTCAGCAGCTCCCCGCTCACCACCGGGTTTGGATACACTTTCACGGCCTCGTCCGACTTAGCGGTAGCCGCGGCGGTGATGGTACGGGCACTGGTGCAGGGACCTATCAGCTTCCACGCGCAGTCCGTGCAGCTAGCCGTCAGCGGGTCCTCCCCTTGCGTCCACCACTTGGCCTGGTAGACGTTGCCCGAGCGGCTGGCCTGCTGGCCCACCGTGTAGACGCCCGTGGCCGTCCACGCCGCCACGCTGCAGCTGCCCGTGCTGCCCGTTACCGTCACGCTCACGGCTGCCGACGTCGTTACCGCTCCTTGGTTGTCGGTGGCCTTGGCCGTAATCGAGTAGCTGCCCGCGGCTACGCCGGTCCAAGTGTAAGAGTACGGCGCACTCGTATCCGTGCCCAGCAGCGTGGTGCCCCGGTAGAACTCCACCTTGCTGACCGTGCCGTTGGCATCGGCCGCGTTGGCAGTAATCGTAATCGAAGCCGGGGCCGTGAACGTCGCGCCGCTCGTGGGCGAGGTCAGGCTCACCGTCGGCGGCGTGTTCGTGGTGGTCACCGAGGAGAAGGTGAGCCAGTTCACGTTCGTGCCCGTCGAGGCCGAGGCAAACAGGCGCAGCGTCTGCGTACCGGCCGGCAGGCTCACGTTCGTGCTCAGGGTCTGCCAGTTCTGCCAGCCGCCCGTGTTGCCCACGTTCACGCTTCCGAGCACCGTGCCGGCGCTGTTGCGCAGCTGAAGCGTGGCCCCGCCGTTGGCCGAGGCTACGCGGAAGCCCACAGTGTATTGCCCAGCCGTGGTCACGTTCACGGCGTAGTCGAGCCAGTCGCCCGTCTCGTACCAGGCTACGTTGATGCCTCCCCCGTGTCGGTCGTGGTTTCCGTCTGGATGCCCAGCATGGCCGAGAAGCTTTCGGCCTGAATGGTGCCGGGAATGGTCTGACCAACGGGAGCGGCCGTTACCGTCACACTCACGGCCGAGGAGGTGGTTACCGCCCCGGCGTTATCGGTGGCGCGGGCCGTGATGGAGTAGGTGCCCGCGGCTATGCCAGTCCAGGTGTAAGAGTAGGGCGAGGACGTGTCCGTGCCCAGCAAGGTGGTGCCATTGTAGAAGGCTACGCTGCTCACCGTGCCGTTGGCATCGGCGGCAGTGGCGTTAAGCGTAATGGAAGCCGGAGCCGTGAACGTTGCGCCGCTCGTGGGCGAGGTCAGGCTGACGGTGGGCGGGGTGTTGGTGGTCACGGCCGTGAAGCTGAGCCAGTTCACGTTCGTGCCCGTGGAAGCGGAGGCGTAGAGGCGCAGGGTCTGCACCCCAGCCGGTAGCGTGACCGTGGTAGTTTGCGTCTGCCAGCTCTGCCAGCCGCCCGTGTTGCCTACGTTCACCGAGCCCAGGACCGTGCCGGCGCTGTTGCGCAGCTGCAGGGTAGCCCCGCCGTTGGCCGAGGCCACGCGGATGCCCACGCTGTACTGGCCCGCAGCGGCCACGTTGACCGAGTAGTCGAGCCAGTCGCCGGTTTCGTACCAGTCCACGTTCTGGCCCCCGCCCGTGTCGGTCGTGGTTTCCTTGTCCGTGCCCTGCTGGGCCGTGTAGCTCTCGGCCTGAATCGTGCCCGGAATGGCCTGCGCCGTGGGGGCTGACGTAACCGTGACACTAACGGCCGCCGAAGTCGTCACCGCTCCCGCGTTATCCGTGGCTTTGGCCGTCAGGGAGTACGTACCTGCTGCTACCCCCGTCCAGGAGTAGGAATACGGTGCACTCGTATCCGTGCCCAGCAGCGTGGTGCCCCGGTAGAACTCCACCTTGCTGACCGTGCCGTTGGCATCCGCAGCATTAGCGTTGATCGTAATGCTGGCCGGAGCCGTGAAGCTGGCCCCACTCGCCGGTGAGGTCAAACTCACCGTCGGTGGCGTGTTTGTCGTTGTTGTACCGGAGGCAAATACTTCGTTCAGCTTGTTTACCAGCGGAGCCTTGGTGCTGGCGCTGTACACGAGCTTGCCGCCGTAGGTAACCGGATTCACGGCCAGGTCCAGCCAGTCGCCGCTGGCCGTCCAGACGATGACGCCGGCCAGCTGCTGGTCTTTCACGTACTGAGCCTTCAGCCCTACCGACCGCTCATTATCGTAGCTCAGAAAATAGGTACCGTTGGTTTTGTAGGGCACTTTCGCGTTGTCGTCCCAGTATTCCGTCCAGCTGGCGGTTTGGGCCACAATGGCCTGGTAGTTGGGCGTACCGTCCCACACATCTTTGGGCCAGTTGGCGAAATCGGCGCTGGTCATCACCGCGCCATCGGGGCTCACGGTTTCGGCGCGCTTTACGGTGGGTGCATTTAGGGCAGCCGGACCGTTGGTTACCACGCCGCGGCCGTAGAAGGCCACGCCCAGGTTCACTTTGTTGAGCGGAATACCGGCCGCTTTGATACCTTGGGTTGTAGCATCCAGGGAGAAACTGGCAAACTCGGCATTGGGGTAGTCAAACAGCGGCGAGTTGTGTCCGGCCTTGTTCGACCAGCCGCCGTTGTAGTCGTAGGTCATGAAGTTGAAGTAGTCCATCGAGCGGCTCAGGCGCGCCCAGTCGAACTGCACAAACTTGGAAGGCACGGCCGTGAAAGCCGACGTAATGAGCTTATTGGGCCCTATTGCCGCCCGGATATCCTCCACCAGCACGGCGAAGTTGGGGTAGTCCTGGGGCTGGCCGGTGAAGTTCATGCCAGCCTGACCGGGGTACTCCCAGTCCAGATCGATACCGTCGAAACCCAGAGCTATCAGCTTCTGGCAGTCGCTCACGAAGCGGGCCCGCTTGATGGGGTCGGCAGCCATTTCGCCGAAGTGCTTGCCCATGCTCCAGCCCCCGATGGAGGCCATTACCTTTACGCCCTGCTGATGGGCCAGGTCGATGAGGCCGAGCTTGCCGTTCTGCTTGTGAATGGCCAGCGGAAAGGCCCCAGTAGCGCCGGTGTTCACGTTCGACCAGCCCCCGGTGGCGTTGCGGTAGCCCAGGGAGTAGGCGTAGCTGCCATCAGAAATGTACTGGATGATGTCCAGCTCGCCCTGCAGCAGGTACAAATCCCAGCTGCTGTAGGTATCGGTGTTGACGAGCGGAGCGGGCTGCTGCACGGAGCCGGGCTGGGCAATGTTGGGGTTGCGGTAGTCGCCGCTATGGATGGAGCCATCCACGGCCACCCCGAAAAAGGAGAAGTTCAGAATCGTGTACTGGGAGTAGTCCACGTTCAGCTGGTTGAGGCTGCCCTTAGGAATCAAGCCCGGAATATCCTTCCAGGGCCCCCACTGCGTGAGGTAGCCGATTATCTGCTTGTTGTGGTCGGTGCGTTTCTTGAGCACCGGGGGACTCACCTGGGCCGGGCTGAGGCCGGGCAGCAGCACCAGGGCCAGGGCCAGCAGCGCCAGCAGGCGCTTTTTCTTGACGCGCGCGGAGAGCAGGCGGCGCCGGGCTTCTGCGCACAGAAGCGAGGAAAGGTGTTTCATAGCTGTGAATTGGTTAATGGTGGAACCAAAAATTTCAGCAGCAGTGAAGGCAGACGTTGGGAATTCCCCCTTTGCTGTCACACTGAGCAATTACGCGTGAGTGGGCCGGTTGCGGGAGGGCAATAGAGTGCCGGGACACCGCACAGGCAGCATCGGGGAAGGGCAACCGGGAAAGATGCAAAGGGGGTGCAAAGCGGCTTTGGGAGCCGTGAGCTAACAGCACATGGCCATTAGCAATGGGGTGAAGCGGTTGTGGAAAAGAGGGACGGAGGACGGAGAAATTGGTAGAACACAGCAGCTAACGAGCCACTAGCTACTTGATCAGCAGCTCGGCGGGCGGGCTTTTACGCCCATTGGCGGTGACGGTGACGGCCCGCACCAGCAGGCGCTTGTTTAGGGGCACGGCCAGGGGCTTGGTGTAAAGCTTGGTGGTTTCATCGGGCAGGTGGCCGTCGAGGGTGTAGCGAATCTGGGCGCCGGGTACCAGCGTACGAAGCGTGAGCATGGCTTTGTCGCCCTGCTTTACTACACTGGCGCTGTCGAGGCCCAGGGGCTCAGGCACGCGATAGTTGACCTTCTTGGCGTCGAGGCGGGCAAACTGCCGGCCCATGCGGGGCAGGAAATCGGAGTAGCTTTTGCGGGCAGCGGGCATCCAGGCTACTTCCGAAACGGCCAGCAGGCGCGGAAACAGCATGTACTCGGCTGCGGCCGGCGTGGTAATATACTCCGTCCACATGTTGGCCTGGGGCCCCAGCACGTGCTTCTGCTGCTCGGGCGTGAGTTCCTTGGGCAGCGGGTTGTAGTTGTAAATGACGTCCAGCGGAATGTAGCCCCCAATCATCAGCGGCTCGTAGGGGCTGTGGGGCTGCGCGCTCTGCCCGTAGTTGATATATAAATGGGTAGTAGGCGACATCACCACATCGTGGCCCATTTTGGCGGCTTCAATGCCGCCTTTTTCGCCCCGCCAGCTCATTACGGTGGCGCTGGGCGCAATGCCGCCTTCCAGGATTTCGTCCCAGCCGATGAGCTTCTTACCCTTGCTGGCCAAAAACTTCTCGATGCGACGGTTAAACCAGCCCTGCACCTTCTCCACGTCGGTGAAGCCTTCCTTTTTCATGATTGCCTGCACGGCGGCGCTTTCCTTCCAGCGGGTTTTAGGCGCTTCGTCGCCGCCGATGTGCACGTAGGGACCCGGAAACAGCGTCACCACTTCCGCCAACACGTCCTCGAAAAAGCGAAATGTGGGCTCCGTAGGGCATACTATATCCTCGTTCACGCCCCACATCGTCCAGGTTTCATAGGTACCAGGCTTGCAGGCAAGCTCCGGATATGCCGCCAGGATGGCCACCGAGTGGCCCGGCATCTCAATTTCCGGCACGATGGTGACGTAGCGCTTCTGGGCGTAGGCCACCACGTCGCGAACCTGGTCCTGGGTGTAGAAGCCACCGTAGGGCGTGGCGTCGTACTTGAAGTCGGCCGGGGTTTTGAACAGCTGCTGGGCGCCGATGATGGTTTCCTTGCGGAAGGCGCTTACCTGCGTGAGCTTGGGGTATTTCTTGATTTCGATGCGCCAGCCCTGGTCATCGGTCAGGTGCCAGTGAAAGGTATTCAACTTGTAGGCGGCCAGGAAGTCAATATACTTCTTCACGAACTCAACCGGGAAGAAGTGCCGGCTCACATCGAGCATGGCGCCGCGCCACCGGAAGGCGGGCTCATCGGTGATGCGCACGTAGGGCACGCTGGCGGTGGCTGCCGGCCGGGCCGGCAGCAGCTGCAGAAAGGTCTGGGTGCCGTAGAACAGCCCCGGGCCACCGGCGGCCGTAATACGCACACCGGTTTTATCGACATTCAGTTGGTAGCCCTCGGGCACCGGGCCGGGCGCTGTCGTGAGGGCAATGTGTGCCCCTGCCCGGGTGGTGGTAAGCGTAACGGTTTTGCCCGTAGCGGTGAGCATATCCTTCAGCAAACCCGCCACGTTCAGCGCTTCCTTGCCAGTTGCATAGATGCTTACTTTCTGGGGCAGGCTGTACGTGGCGGCGTAGGCTTTCACCTCACGGGGCAAAGGCACCAGCCCCAGGCTTTGGGCCGGAACTTCCGCCAGCTGAGCCTGAACCGGGGCACCCAGGAAGATCTGAAGGGCCAGGATGCCGCCAAGCCAGCTGGTACAGGAAACGTTGAAGCGCATAAACGGTGGGTTGGATGTAAGAGGAAGCAAGTAAAGAAAAGTACGTGTGGTAAGTTATCATGCCGAGCACAGCCGGGTAGCGTTTCCCACGCCAGCCTCCGCAAAATCCCCATTTTGCGGAATGAGTACCCCTTACCTTACTGCCAGCCAGGAAACCCCGACTGCGCCCAGCATGAAAATCTTTGTTCTGCGCAGGAAGCTACGGTCACTCAGCCGCAGCGCCAAGCAGCGCCCCTGTTGCAGCAGGAACGCTGCTTGCCTGCATAGCTCAGAAAGCAGAACGGTTACTTATCCCACCACACGCGGCCGATCAGGTTGTCGCCACCCGTTACTGCGGAGCTGGCCGCCTTATAGTTATCAGGGTTGCTCGAAATTTCGGTAGTTGGGTACGGGAAGCGGCGCGGAATCTGGCCGTTGGTAGCATTGTTGGGGTACACTACCGGCGTCAGCTCGGGGTAGCCGCTGCGGCGCCAGTTGGCCCACGACTCATAGAAGTCGAGCATGGTATTGGTGTGTACCCAGTATTGCGTATTAATCATTTCCAACCCTTTGCCGGCCTCGTAAGGATTGGCCGCGAGGAAGGCAGCGGCGTCGGCCGGGGCCACAGTCAGGGAAGCGTCGTACTGCGAGAGATAGGTAATGGCGGCCGTTACGCCGGCATTGTAGTGCTCAGCGGCACTGCCCAGGCCCCAGCGCTGGGCGGCTTCGGCCAGCAGCAGTTCCGACTCCGCATACGTCAGCACAAACGTCGGGCCGTCTCGCTTGATCATGCCGAGGCTAGGCGAAGAGTAGTCCGTAAATTTCGTGAAGGTGGGGTCGGCCGATACGTCGTAGGCCGGACGGCCGCTCAGGTCCTTGCCGTTAGGCATCCCCTTCTGTACTGACGCGGTAGAAACGGGGGCTGAGTTCGGAGTTTTGTTGTCGTCGGCGAGATAGAGCTGCGTCACGGCTACTTTGGACAGGCGCGGGTCGTTGGTGCTCTGCAGCTGATCGATAAAGGTTTTCGACCACTTCACGTAATAAAATTCCTGGCCGCCATCGCCCAGCAGCACCTGGCTGTTGCGATTCTGCGTCACACGGGCACCGCCCACATCATGCACCACGTAGGCGTTATCGTCGTTGCTCTGCATGGTTTTGTTCTGCACTTTGGAGGCGTAGGCTTTGGCTTTCTCGGGGTCTACCTTGGTCAGACGCATGGCCATGCGCAGCAGTAGCGTGTTGCCTAGGCGTTGCCATTGCGCGATGTTGCCTTTGTAGAACACGTCACCCGAGGGCACATCGGCGCCAGGGTCTAGGGCGAGGGTGGCTTCTTCCACTTCCTTCAGCAGGTCATTATAAATATCCTGCTGCTTGTCGTACTTGGGCGTGATAATGCCTTTGTAGTAGCCCATACCGGCCTCGGTATAAGGCACGTCGCCGTAGAGGTCGGTGATACGCTCCATGATGAGGGCGCGCATGATGCGCCCTACTTGGTGCAGGTTCTTGTACTTGTCCTTGCCGCGGGTCGACTCTACTAGGTCGGTAATGGGCTTCACTTGCTCTACGTAGGCACCTACCGTAGTGCCGCCCCAGTAGGCAGCGGTGTAGTCTTCGTTGAGCAAGTACTTATCACCCGCCCAGTAGCCAACTACCGTGGAGAGGCCCTGTACCAGCGTGGAAGAATAAATCAGGTTGGCCCGCCAGGTGTCGTAGGCAAAATCAGTGCTACCAGTGTAGCCCAGTTGCGAGGTGGTGAGCAAGTAGTTGGGGTTGAAGTTGGCCTGGCTGTAGGTGGAGGGGTTGGTGTTGATGTCTTCGAAGTCGTCGGTACAACTGGTGGCCAGCAGCAGGGCAACGAAGCTGAGGGCAGAGTATTTAGCGAAAGTGCTTTTCATGACGGACAGGTTGAAATAAACCAGGGGGAAATCCTTAGAATTTGGCGTTCAGGTTCAGGCCGAACGTTCTCACCGGCGGAATACCGCCCAGCTCCAGCCCCTGCGTGAAGGCGTTGTAGCTGCTCTCGGGGTCAATGTTGTCGGTTTTGCGCATCAGAATGGCTATGTTGCGGGCCACCAAACTCAGGGTGAGACGCTGCACTTTGGTACCCAGCAGCTTGGTGGGAAAGGAATAGCCCAGCGTTACCTGCCGCAACTTGATAAAGTCGGCATCCTGCACGAACTGCTTGGAGACGTTATTAGCCAGCGTTCCATAATACTCGCGGCTTGTTACTTTACCATCAGTGCCATAAGACTCTTCACGGTTCTCCAAAGTCTTCTTATGCAACCCGAAGACTGTGCCGTAGTAGTCGGTAGCCGAGAATATTTTGCCGCCGAATTTGCCGTCAACTAACACTCCGAAATTCAATCCTTTGAAGGTGAAGTCGTTGCTCCAGCCGCCAGTCAGCGGATGAAAAGCGGTACCATAAGCTTTTAGGTCGCCGCGGGCAGGCAACCCATTGGGAGTCGTCGCAATACTACCGTCAGTATCATACTTATAATCGTAAGCCAGTATCTGACCAGAGGGCTTATTTACAATCTGGCCCACAAAGCCTACGTTAGAGCGAGAGGTAGCGTAAACGGATTGCTCCTGACCGGCAGCCAATGACAATACTGTGTTTTTATTGTAAGCCGCGTTGAGAGAGGAAGTCCAGGTGAAGACCGCCGTTTTTACCGGCAGTACAGTCAGCAATGCTTCCACACCTTTATTTTCCATTTTTCCAGCATTCAACACGGCTCCTTGATAACCCGAGGTGATAGAGGCTGGAGTAAAGACAATTTCCTTATCGGAATTTTTCTTATAGAAGGTCAGATCCAGACGCACACGGTTCTGGGCCAGAGCCAGCTCTGTGCCGATTTCAAACTCAGTAGCACTGGAAGGTTGTAAACCACTGTTCGGCACGTTTACGTTGGCGATAGTAGCCAACGGATTTCCATTGATAACATTTGGCAGAAACGCATAATTTAGCTGCGTCTGGTAGGGGATAGTAGCCTGTCCTACACGGGAATAGCCTGCCCGCAGCTTACCGAAAGTTAGAAACTCAGGGCGCCACAACTCGGAGAATACGAAAGAGCCACTCACGCCGGGGTAAGTAATACCCAGGTCGTCCGTTGGAATTGGTCCAGCAAGCGTCGAGAACCAGTCGCGGCGCAAGGTTGTAGTCAGAAACAGGTATTCCTTATAAGATAAATCTAAGGAACCATAGACGGACTGAATTTCCTGGTCGCTGGGGAAGGTCTGACTCGACCTGTTTTTAGCATTATTGAGGCTGTTGACGCCGAACACGGCGAAATTGGTACCGTTGTTCTGGAAGGCTTCTGACTTCGTCCGGCGGTAGCTGGCCCCAAGATTGGGAGCAACAGTGAAGTCTGAGCCTATCTCAAAGTTTTTACCCACTAACCCATCGGTATTGAGGTCAGAAAACTGTGTGGTTAACTCCATAATGCTCCCCTCGAGCCGATACGTAGTACCCGAAGGCGTCACACTGGTAAAGCGGTCGGTGTAGCCGTCGCGCCCAGCTCTACCTTGCAGGAATAGGCCATTATCGAACGTATAACGGGCATTCACCGAAGAAAGTAGTCTTTCTCGCTTAGTGTCGTTTATAAAGTCATAAGCAGCGAAGTAAGGATTCGTATTATAGCCTTGTGTCTCGTAATTTAACTCATTTCCATTTGACTTTACGCGTGGCTTCAGCGTGCGCACATCCACGCTAGTAGGTAAAAATAACACGTTGAAGTTGGCATTACCTGCTCCATCGGCCAGAATAGCTCGGTTTTGTGCTTGCTCCAGAATATAAGTGGCGCGTGCATCAATAGCCAAGCGCTTAATTGGCTCAAATGTACCCGCCAGATTGAATGTTTGACGATTCAAGCCAGAATTAGGTATCACGGCTTTGTTAGTCAGGTTACTAGCTGATAACCGTACCGAGCCACCTGTGAAGCTCTTATTAAAGGCGAGCGTATTTGTCCAGCTGCTACCCGTCCGATAAAAGTTCTGTAAGTTATTTTTCTGTGCCACGTAAGCGCGTTCTTCTCCATCGAACTGTAAAGCGATACTGTCACCATTGAGCTTACTACCCCAACTGTATATACCCGCATCCAAAACTCCCTTCATGGTCGTTTGTATGCGGTTATTGTCTCCCTGGCCATACACGTACTGCCAGTCGGTGAGATTATAGATCTTCTCGATTACGTAGTTACTGTTATACTCCACCCCATCGTTGCCTTTGGCGCTTTTGGTGGTGATAAGGATAACCCCAGCCTTGGCACGGTAGCCGTACAGGGCCGAAGCGGCAGCGCCTTTCAGCACCGAAATGGATTCGATATCGTCGGGGTTGATGTTGGAAATGGCGTCGCCCAGGTCGGGGGAGTTGTCCCAGCGGCTGCCGGTGTTGGCCGAGCTGGGCTGGCTTTCCACAGGTATGCCATTGATAACGTACAGGGGCTGGTTGGTCTGGCTCAGGCTGGATACGCCCCGGATAATAACGTTGCTGGACGAGCCTGCGCCGCCGGAGGTTGAGTTGACGTTCAGGCCGGCTACTTTGCCCACCAGTGAGTTGGTTACGTTGGTTTCCCGGGCCTGCGTCAGCGAGTTACCCTGAATTTCCGTGACGGAGTAGCCGAGCGTTTTCCGCTCCCGGGCCACGTTCAGCGCCGTTACTACTACCTCGCCTAGGGCCTGCACGTTTTCGCTCAGGGTCACATCGATGGTAGTCCGGCCGCGCACCGCAACGGTTTGCGGGTCGTAGCCAATAGAGGAGAAAACCAGCGACGTGGTATCGGGCACGGTTAGCAGATAAACGCCGGATGCGTTGGTACTGGTGCCTTGGCCTGTGCCCCGGGCCAGCACGGTTACGCCGGGCAGAGCGCCGCCCTTCGCGTCGGTCACCTTACCGGTCACCGTAGTGGTTTGCGCGTATCCCAAGCCATGCAAGCTCAGTAGCAGCAAAAAAGTAAGCCAAGTAAATTTTTGCATAGCCTTCAATGGGGTTTGGTGAGGAAAAAGTGAGAGAACAATGATGATTCAGCATTTCAGACACACGCCCAACCAGCATTAGCAACTGGTTAGCCCATTCTACCAGATTTTGAATATACTCATCGGCAACCGCTGCATTACGCTTACAGCACATCCGAACAATGCCTGCTATAGCGCTGCAACTAGCTTTTCAGCCTGAGAAACGTCCCAGTTGAAGCCGTGATTATACCAAGCCCGGCACGCCGCAAAACGGCGTCCGCAACCTGAAAGGGAAGTATGAAATGGGAAATTGTATAGTAGGGCCTAGGTGTTCAGGACTCTACTCAAAGGTGGCGCGACACTGGAAAGGTTACTATCCGAAGAGCCTGGGAAGGCTGTTTCGTGCTCAGGTGCTATTATAGGATATGCCGAAGGATAGGAAGAAGAGTAGTAGCTATAATGAAATAACAAATAAGACTTTTTGAACAGCGGATAATTCTATTAATCCAAACTTAACGTTCTGTAACACACGAAGCAAGTGATGATGAAAAAAATGTGTGCGCACACGCATTTTTTCTCACAGACGTGCCCGCACACGCAAAAATTTATTTCACAAATAGTACCACTCTGGCATAAGCAGACCCTCTCTGGAGGATTCCCGCATTTTTGCCCGCTTCTTCTTATTGATAATAGCAATTTCTCATGATGACAGCTAGGCATTTGCTATCATTAGCGCTAAGACCTTTGGCAGTCGTCTAGCTTACCGCGTAAGCCACGCGTTTCGATCTTCTGGGTTGGTAGCTGTGGCCTTTCAGCCCAAAGAACAGGATGTAGCAGTAGCACGGAATCAGGATAAGGTAGGCCTGCTGCAGCCCCAGCACCTCGCTGAGCTTACCGTAGCAATAAGGCAGCACAGCTCCTCCCCCAATACCCATAATCAGCAGCGCCGAGCCGCGCTCCGTCAGTGCCCCCAGGCCTTTGATGCCCAAGGGGAAAATAGCCGGCCACATAAGCGAGTTAGCCAAGCCCAGCAAGGCCACCAGCAGTACCGACGTGTAGCCGTGCGTAAATACAATACCGAGCGTGAACACTACGCCCAGCAGGGCACAAAGGCTGAGGGCTGCCTGCTGGTTAAGCCAGCGCGGAATAAGCGCTACGCCAATGAAGTACCCTACCAGCATGGCTATCAGGGTGAGCGAAGTAAAGTTGCGAGCTACATCCAGGCTGATGCCCTGCGCACGCCCGTACTGCGTAATGGTGTCGCCGGCAATAACTTCCACGCCTACGCAACAGAAAATGGCCAGCACTCCCAGCAGCAGGTGCGGAAACTGCCAGATGCTTTGGCCCGGCTCTTTGGAGCTGACAGTTGTTTCCTCGGGCTGCAAATTGATTTCGGGCAGGCGCGACAGCCGAATCAGCACGGCCAGGACGACCAGCGCCGCCGCCATGCTCAGGTATGGTACGATTACCCGGTTGGCCAGTTCCTGGAGCAGGGCCTCTTTGGCGGCGGGCGAGGAGGTAGCGGCCAGCTGGTTTTCCAGCGCCGTAGCCCCTTTCAGCACCACAGCCCCAATTATCACCGGGCTCAGCGCACCGGCAATTTTGCTGCAAATCCCCATAATGCTGATGCGCCGGGCCGCACTTTCCAGGGGCCCCAGGATGCTGGCGTAGGGGTTGGAGGCAGTTTGCAGCAACGCCAGCCCGGCACCCTGCACGAATAGCCCAACTAGAAAGAGGTTATACGAACGCGCCTGTGCCGCCGGCACAAACACCAAGGCACCGGCCGCCATTACCACCAGCCCCAGCGCCATGCCGTTCCGGAAGCCGGTTTTTTGCAGAATAAGCGCCGAGGGAAGGGCCAGAAAGACGTAGGCAATGTAGAAGGCGAAGGTAACCAGCAGGGCCTGCGCGTAAGTTAGTTCACAGGCCAGCTTCAGAAACGGAATCAGCGTACCGTTGAGCCAGGTGATGAAGCCGAAGATAAAAAACAGCGCCCCTATAATGGCTAGCGGCGGCACGACGCTTCGTTGGTCTTGTTGCATGAGAATCAGGAGCTGAAGGGTTCGGCTGGGCAATACAAGCTAGGGCCGCTCGCAGAGCAGCAGCTAATTTTTCTTATCTAATTTGTTATCAGATGCTTACCAGCAAGCCCTTGACCTTGCTGGCCCGCGCGGCGGACTTAAAACCGGTAGCGCACAAAGGCTTCCATGGCTTCGTACTCGGCCAGGCCCAGCTGGTCGTAGAGCTGGGCGGTGGTATGGTTGCGGTCCTCGGAGCGCTGCCAGAACTCGCGCTTGTCGTTGCCGGGAAATACGGCGCTGTCTTTCTGTGACTGGTGCTTGAAGATGGCTTTGCGCTTGCGCATCAGTTCTTCCGGGCTGATGGGCACGGCCATTTCAATTTCCTCTACATCCCACTCCTGCCAGGCCCCGCGGTACAGCCACAGGTGGCAGTCATCTACCCAGGCTTCCTGGCCTTTCAGGCGGGCTAATGCCGCAAAAATGGCGTCCAGGCACACCCGGTGCGTGCCGTGCGGGTCGCGCAGGTCGCCGGCCGCGAAGATTTGATGGGGCTGAATTTCCTGCAGAATCTCTACTACCGCCTGAATATCGGCCTCGCCTAGGGGCTTCTTTTTCACCTGGCCGGTTTCGTAGAATGGCATATTCATGAAGTGCACGTTCTGCTCCTTCACGCCGCAAAACCGGCAGGCGGCCGCCGCTTCACCCTTGCGAATCAGCGCTTTGATGTCCTGTACCAGCGGGCTGTCTTCTTCGCCCAGCTTTTTGTGCCGCAGAAACTCCACTACCTCCACGTGTTCCCGCCGCGTTTCGGCCACGCCCACGTTCATCTTCTCGGCAAAGTCCAGCGCGAAATCGGCAAAGCGGCGGGCATCGTCGTCGAACACGGCAATGTTGCCGGAGGTCTGGTAGGCCACGTGCACATCGTGGCCCTGATCTACCAGCCGTAGCAGGGTCCCTCCCATCGAAATAACGTCGTCGTCGGGGTGGGGACTGAAAATCAGGGCGCGCTTGATGGCCGGCAGGGCGCGTTCGGGCCGCTGGGTATCGTTGGAGTTGGGTTTACCCCCCGGCCAGCCCGTAATGGTACGCTGAATGGTATTGAACACCCGCAGATTCAGGTTGTAGGCGCTGCCGGCTTCCACAAGCAGGTCGCTCAGGCTCCCGTCTTTGTAGTCTTCGTCGGTCAGCTTGAGGATGGGCTTGCGCGTGCGCAAGCTCAGCCAGATAACGGCCCGCCGAATCAGGCTCTCGTCCCAGGCGCACATGCCTACGAGCCAGGGCGTTTTCACGCGCGTCAGCTCCATAGCGGCCCACTGGTCTACCACTACAGCTACCTGCGGGTGCAGTTGTAGAAAGGAGGCCGGCACCTCGTCCGAAACCCGGCCTTCTACCATTTCTTTCAGGATTTTGGCTTTGCCCTCACCCCAGGCCAGCAAAATAATTTTGCGGGCTTTCATAATGGTGCCCACGCCCATGGTGAGGGCCCGCAGCGGTACAAATTCTTCTTTGATAAAGTCCTTGGCGGCATCTGTAATTGTCAGCGGGTCGAGCTTTACCAACCGGGTAATAGAGTTGATGGACGAGCCGGGCTCGTTGAAGCCGATGTGGCCGGTGCGGCCGATACCCAGCAACTGCATATCCAGCCCGCCGCACTCCTCAATCTGCTTTTCGTAGTGCTGGCAGTACTCCTTTACCTTGTCAATAGGCAGCGTGCCATCCGGGATATGGACGTTTTCGGGCAGAATGTCGATATGATTGAATAGCTGCTCGTGCATGAAGTAGACGTAGCTCTGCAGCTCGTCGGGCTCCATGGGATAGTATTCGTCGAGGTTGAACGTCACGACGTTGCGAAAGCTCAGCCCTTCTTCACGGTGCAGGCGAATCAGCTCCTGGTACACGCCGATGGGCGACGAGCCGGTAGCCAGTCCGAGAACGGCTTGCTCGCCCTGCTGCTTGCCGCGAATGAGCTCCGCAATTTCGCGGGCCACGCGTACCGCGCCCTCGGCAGCAGCTTCGAAGATGGTTACAGGCAGTTTTTCGAAAGTGGTTTCGGGGTAATCAAGGACTTCCATAGCGGGCTTTTCGAGGTTGGAGGTGGACAGAACCTTAAGGACGAAACGAGCAGGAACGCTTAATCAGGAACTAGAGCATTCACCGATATACTTGAACTAAAGAGATATTGCACGAGTAGGAAGACACAGAATTCCCCGAACACCCTCGCAGCAGCCGGCAGTACCGACCTTAGCAAAGTGAATATGATTTTACTTATTAGATTTAGCTGGTATGTCTCAAACGTAAACAAGTTAAATCGGCAATGCAAACGTTTTATGAAAAAAATGTGCGCGCACACGCACACATTTTTTTCATGTGTTTGCGCACACGCATTATAAATACAATAACATGATGTAACTTGTCCTTATGGAAGGCCAATAGGATGAAAGCTTCATCATAGATACTCGGTCCGTACCCAGGCAATGCTAAAATCCGGGCTTTGTTCTCCGGAAACTGATTATCCGCTGGCTCCTGGCGTATCTGTGGTAAGATTAGCCTGGTTTTTCTGTCTGAGCAGAGAAGTCCGCACCGTCCGGCACCTGCCCCTCCGTCATAAAGACCGCACGGGTACGGCCCGCATGGTATCTTTGAAAAGTTTAAGAACGAGTAAAGTCCGGTTATGAAGAAAAACGTGGTGCGCATCAAGGACATAGCGGCCAGAGCCAATGTCTCGGTGGGAACCGTGGACCGGGTCCTGCACAATCGGGGCCGGGTAGCGGAGGAGGTGCGGCAGAAAGTGCTGCTGATGATGGAAGAGCTGGAGTATGAGCCCAACCTGATTGCGCGCACCCTTGGCTCCAACAATACGTACCAGCTGGCAGTGCTGCAGCCCGACCATACGCTCGACCCCTACTGGGACGCGCCCTGGAACGGCATCCGCAAGGCGGGCAAGGAACTCAAGCAGTATGGGCTGGATATTACCGTATATCCCTACAGCCTCACCGAGGTCGACTCCTTCCGGGAGCAGGCCGAAGCCGCTACCGAGGCCCGACCCGATGGAATTCTTATTGCCCCGCTGTTTTACCGCGAGTCGCTGACGTTTTTTACGCAGTGGCACGCGCAGGGCATTCCCTACGTGCTGTTCAACACCTACATTGCCGAGTTGCAGTCGCTCAGCTACATCGGGCAGGATTCGTACCAAAGCGGGTTTCTGGCCGGCAAGCTGGCTCAGTTCGGGCAAACGCAGCCGGGCACGTTTCTTATTGCCCACATTGCCGAGGACATTGCCAACTCCGTGCACATCACGCAGAAAGAGCGGGGGTTCCGGGACTACTTCGCACAGCTGCCCCCGGAGCCGGACGGCCTACACCAGGAGCGGCCCAAAAATGCCTACAAGGTTCTCAGCATCGACTTGCCCCAACCGGCCGACCCCTCGTTTGCCCGGCAGCTGAACCGGTTGCTGGATGAGGAGCAAAGTCAGCTTAAAGGTATTTTCGTGAGTACGTCCAAGGCCTTTGAAATCGCCCCGTATCTGCAGGCCAACCAGCGCGAAGACGTCCGCCTGATCGGGTACGACCTGCTGGAGCGGAACATTCACTTCCTCAACGAAGGCATCATCGATTTTCTCATCAACCAGAACCCCAAGGAACAAGGCTACCGGGGCGTGTACGCACTAGCCGATCTACTCATCTTCAAGAAGGACGTGAAGCCAGTGAAGTACCTGCCACTCGATATCATCACCAAGGAAAATCTGCAGTATTACCTGTAGAAAACCAGGACGACGGAACCACGGATGTGCGCAGATTAGCCGGATTTCGTGGAGGGCGCAGGCAGGGCTTATGAGTAAATGAACAACAAAAAAGCCTCGCACGGTGCGGGGCTTTTTGTTTAGGAAGAGTCGTCCACGAAATCCGTACAATCCGACTAATCCGCGCGAATCTGTGGTCTTTACGGCCGCTCAATGCCCAGCTTCTGCAGTTGATCAGCGTACTTATCATAAATGACCTGCAGGTCGGCGCCGTGCTTGGCGGCGTCCACCCCGATGCTCACGTTGGCGCGGTGAAAGCGGTGCAGGTGGCTGAGGTGCGGGCAGATGACGGGTAGGTGCCCGGCCAGCAGAAAGCGCACGTACAAGTCCAGGTCCTCGGCCATGCGCAGCTCCTCATCGTAGCCGCCTACTTCATCAAACAGCTGGCGCGAGTAGCAAACGTTGCCTTGAATGAAGTGCTCGGCCCGGAAAATGGCGCGTAGCATATCGGTGGGCGAATCAAACTGCCAGGCGTAGTAGTCTTCGGAGGGTAGGTAGCGCCGCTCTTCATCCACGCGCAGAAAATCGGCTACCAGCCACGGGCGGCCGGGGTGGGTCTGAATCTGGGCGGCATAGTGGTAGATGGCGCGCTGCAGCAGCAGGTCGTCGTCGTCGAGGGGAACCAGCCAGGTTTCGGGCGCGGTGGTGCGAATCAGCAGGTTGCGGGCCGGGCCGGGCAGCAGCTTGGTGGCGCTGCTCTGGTGGCGAAGTCGATCCTGCGGATGAGCCGTCAGCCAGGCTTGCGTGCCGTCGGTGCAGGCATTTTCGCAGATGAGGTGGTCGAAGGAAATGTCGAGCGGAGCCGTGACGGTGGCCTGCACGCTGGCAACGGCTTCGGGCAAGAACTGCTCGCGGTTGTGTGTGGGAGTAATAACAGTAAAATGCATGGCCTCTCTTTCGCAAAAAGCTTAAAAAAGTTGTTGACCGTGCCACTGGCACCTAACCTTCCGTTTCTTTCCGGCGTTACCCGGCCATAGCAGTCCGCTTTTCTATGGCCAGATTCGTCGTAACCGTGCGCCTTCCCGAGTATTTCGATGAAGCGTTTATGGCGCTTATTCCTGCTCACCGTTCCTTCGTCAACCAGCTGATGGAAGAAGGCGCCGTGGAAGTGTACGCCATCAGCGCCGACCGCTCCCGCGGCTGGATTACCATGAACGGTGCTTCCAGTGAGGCCATCCGGCTGGTGGTGGAGCAGTTGCCACTGTACCGCTTTTTCCGGGGCGTGGAAATCGACGAATTGTTTTTATTTGACAGCACGGCCTCGCGCTTTCCGCGCATCAGCCTGAACTAACCGGCCGGCCCTTGGTCCGGCCCGATTTATGCAAGGCCGCGCCGTCGTACGTTGTCTACCTTCTCTATGATTTCTCCTTTGCTTCGATTTACGGCGGGTTTCGCCTTACTGGGAATTGCGCTGGGTGCTGCCCCCGCCGAGAAAATGACGACTGCCGTGCTGGTTTCCCGGCTCAGCTACTCCATCGACCACCTCAAAACCCTGCGCTGCACGGTGAAGGCCCAGGAGCGCATCGACGGGACGTATCAGCAGGCCCGCACCCAGATGAAGATAGCCTACAGTCCGCTGCGGCTGTACTTGCGCAACCAGAAAGGCGTGGAGGTGCTCTACGTGGCGGGCCAGAACGACAACGAGGCCTATGTATACCCCAACAGCTTCCCCTACGTCACCGTCAGCCTCGACCCCAACGGCACGCTGATGCGCCGCAACCAGCACCACAGCGTATTCCAGGCCGGTTTCGGCACCATTGCCGATTTGCTGCACGGCTCGGCCCAGCGCACCGACCACAGCTTCGAGCGGAGCTTCCGCTACGCCGGCGACACCACCGTGGCCGGCCGCCCCGGCTACATCCTACGCTCCGATTTTCCGCAGTTCCGCTATATCACTTACAAGCCCGCCAAGGCCGAAACCGTAGCCCAGATTGCCGACAAGTTTGGCTGCGGCGAGTACCGTATTCTGGAACGCAACAGCCTCTCGCACGGGGCCACCGTACCAGCTGGCAAGGCCGTGCAGGTGCCCAACTCCTACGGCCGCCGCACCATTGTGTGCGTGGACCAGGCCACGTTCCTGCCCACGCTGGTGCAGGTGCACGACGACAAAGGCTTGTTCGAGAAGTTCGAGTTTTCCGACGTCGTCGCCAACCAGCCCATTGCCCCCGCCGAGTTCCAGAAAGGCTACAAAGGGTATAAGATCTAAACCACGGATTGGCTACGCCGAACTTTGTTTCGCGTGGATTTATCGGATTACGCGGATTTTGTGGACGATTAAAAAGGGCTTGCCTTCCGGCAAGCCCTTTTTGTTTTTCAAGCCAGGCATATTCGCGCCAGCTACAAAATCCGTGGAATCCGATAAATCCACGCGAAACAAAGTTCGGCGTAGCCAATCCGTGGTTATCGGCGCATGGTTTTCTCAATCATGTCCCACATATCGGAAGTGAGAAGCTCGAGCTTGTTGAATTCGCCGGCACCGTTCAGCCACTCGCCCCCGTCCAGGGTTACCACTTCGCCGTTCATGTAAGCGGCAAAGTCCGACACCATGTAGGCGGCCAGATTGGCCAGTTCCTGGTGGTTGCCCACGCGCTTGAGGGGGACGTTGGCAGCGGGGTCGAGCTTAGATGCCAGCGGCTCGGGAAACAGTCGGCTCCAGGCGCCTTCCGTGGGGAACGGGCCGGGGGCAATGGCGTTGGAGCGGATGCCGTACTTGGCCCACTCCACGGCCAAGGACCGCGTCATGGCTAGTACGCCGGCCTTGGCGGCGGCCGAGGGCACCACAAAGGCCGAGCCCACGGAGGCGTACGTAGTAACGATGTTGAGAATGGTGCCGGGCTTCTTATCAGCAATCCAGCGCTTCCCAAAGGCCAGCGTGCAGTTGTAGGAGCCTTTCAGCACAATGTCCACAATCACGTCGAAAGCCTTATGGCTGAGGCGCTCCGTGGGGCTGATGAAGTTGCCGGCCGCGTTGTTGAGCAGCACGTCCACGCCCCCGAACTCTGCAATGGTGCGCTGGAGCATGGCTTCCACTTCGTCGTACTTGCGCACGTCGCACTGCACGGCCAGCACATTGGCGTTGCCGGTTAGCTCCCGTAGATCGGCGGCCGTTTTTTCCAGCACATCGAGCTTGCGCGAGCTGATAGTGACGTTGGCGCCGAGCTGCAGGAAATACGTGGTCATGGCGCGGCCGAGGCCGGTACCGCCGCCGGTTACCACAATGGTTTTGCCCTGCAGGGCGTTGTCGCGCAGCATGGGCTGGGCGTAGGGCTGAGTAGCAGACATAGGGTGAGAAGGTTGAAGTGGGAAATGCAATGTCGATGATTAGGGCTGTGGCCGGAGCTCAAGCAAACCCGTCAGGCGGGTAACAGTGCCTTCGGCTACAATTCGGCTGCCCTCACAATAGTAAAAGCTGGTACCGGAGCGAATCCTTGACTGATGAAAGGCCCGCGCAGACTCGGAGAATATGCTAATCCGTGCGTGCAGCCACTCATCTACTGGCAGGGGTCCGGCTGGCCACGAGTCGCCGGTTTCAGGGTTGAAAAAATCCGGATACAGCCTATAGATGGCCTTTAAATCGTCCTGAGCGTAGCGAAAGTCCCAGCGGATACCATTGTAGGGTGGGAGTTGACGCCCGCCTTCATCCGGCTGAAGCACCCGCACGCGGGCTTCAAAGTCAACGGCAAAGTCAGCGTACAGGCGGTAGGGAGAAGGCATAGGTAGTATGCTTGCATACTTGTTAGGTGCAAGGTAATGGTTTGCCAATTCTCGGCGGCTTGCCTTGCCCCGGAAAGATTTATGAACACCTTTGTCCTTCATGACCGATTCTGTTTCTTCGGCTACCATTGCCGTGCTGGGCTGCGGCTGGCTGGGCCTACCATTGGCGGAGGCCCTGGTGGCCGCCGGCTATGCAGTGCGTGGCTCCACTACCTCGCCCGGTAAGCTGCCCACGCTGGCAGCGGCTGGAATTCAGCCGACGCTCCTGCGACTCACGCCGGAGCTTGCCGCTGATGCCCTGGCTCTGACTGCGCTACTTCGCGGCGCCGATACGCTGGTCCTGAACGTGCCCCCGCGAGCTAGCTCCGGTATTCCGTATCTGGATGTGCTCTGGCCCGTAGCTGCGGCCGTGCAGCAACACGGGGTGCGCCAGGTGCTGTTCGTAAGCTCCACCGGTGTATATCCGGATGTAAACCACCCACTGACGGAAGCGGATGCGCTGGCCACGGCCGAGGCTGCTTCTCCCCTGCTTCAGGCGGAATATCTGTTTACGCAACTACCCGGCATACGCACTACCGTGGTCCGGATGGCAGGCCTCGTTGGTCCGGGCCGCCCGCCGGGCCGCTTTCTGGCAGGGCGTCAGGCGGTGGCCCAGGGCAGCGCACCCGTCAACCTCATTCACCTCACCGACTGCGTGGGCGCATTGCTGGCCATTCTGCAGCAGCAACATTGGGGCTATACCCTGAACGCCAGCGCCGCCCAGCATCCGCTGCGCCGCGAGTTTTACCCGGCTGCTGCCCGGTCCCTGGGATTGGAGCCACCTACCTTTCTACCCGAAGAAGCCGGGGGTAAAACAATCAACAGCGCCCAACTGCGGCAGCTCACGGGCTACATCTTTCAGCACGACGACCTGCTGGCGGCCTTGCCCTTTTGTTGAGTTGCCCGTTTCCAGTTACCTGTTTCCAGTTGCCTGTTGCCTGTTGCCGAGCTTATAGATGAACTTGTCCGGCAACTGTAAACAGGTATCTGAAACCGCGCGGCGTATCTTTACGGCGTGAATGATTTTTCTTCGACGGTGGCGGTGCTGGGCGGGGGCGCGGCAGGCTTTTTCGGGGCTATTGCCTGCGCCGAGGCCAACCCGCACCTGACGGTTTACCTGCTCGAAAAAACGGGTAAGCTGCTGAGCAAAGTGCGGATTTCGGGCGGGGGCCGCTGCAACGTGACGCACGCCGCCGACACACCTGCCCAACTCGTGCAGCACTACCCGCGGGGGGCGCGGCAGTTGAAGGAGCCCTTCAAACAATTCGGGGCCGTCGACACCGTGCGCTGGTTTGAGCGCCGTGGTGTGCGTCTCAAGACGGAAGCCGACGGCCGCATGTTCCCCACTACCGACTCGTCGGAAACCATTGCGCAGTGTCTGCTGGAGGCTGCTCGAAAAGCCGGCGTACAGATTCTCCCGCACACGGCCGCCGAGCAGATTGCGCCCCTGCCCGAAGGTGGTTTCCAACTCACGCTTTCCAGCCCGCAGCTGCCGGAATTGAAAGTAGCCCGGCTGCTCATTGCCACCGGCGGCGCGCCCAAAAGCGCGCAGTACGACTGGCTGCGGCAGCTGGGCCACACCATTCAGGAGCCCGTACCTAGTCTTTTTACCTTCAATGTGCCCGATTCTCCGCTGCAGGAGCTGCCGGGCGTGAGTGTGCCCCGGGCCCGGGTGCGCATTGCGGGTGAAAAGCTGGAATACGAAGGTCCGGTGCTGGTAACGCACTGGGGTGTGAGCGGCCCCGCGGTGCTCAAGCTTTCGGCCTGGGGGGCCCGCCGCCTCCACGACCTCAATTACCAAAGCACGGCTCTCATCAGCTGGATTCCTGATTTTACGGAAGAAACTCTGCGCCAGCACCTGCAGGAATACCGGGCGCTGCACGGCAAAAAAACGGTGCTGACGAATCCGCGTTTTGGGCTGCCACAGCGGCTGTGGCGCACCCTGGCGGAGCAGGCTGGCATTGGCTCAGAAACGCGCTGGAACGAACTAGCCGTCAAGCTGCAGAACCGCCTGATTGAAAGCCTACTGCGCACCTCCCTGCCTATGCACGGTAAAACTACCTACAAGGAAGAGTTTGTGACCTGCGGGGGCATCACGCTGGACGAGGTGAACATGCAAACCATGGAAAGCCGCGTGGTGCCGGGCCTACACTTCGCCGGTGAGGTGCTGGACATCGACGGCATCACCGGGGGCTTCAACTTCCAGGCGGCCTGGACGACCGGGTACCTGGCTGGGCGGGCCATGGGTGAGTTGGTGAAATAGTGGCGTGGTGAGTTGGCCCTGTAAGGCGGAGCCGAAGCTATCCGTCCCGGACAAGGCCCCAGTCCCTGAAAAGTGAAAAGCTCTTGATTCGCGCCATCATCAAGGACATAGTGGTAGAAAGATGGGGGCTGGTTTTGTTCAGGACAGATAGCTCTGCTACGCTCGCCATGACTGAGATGACCTACCCCGCAAGCGCCCTATCTCACTCTTTCACCAACTCACCGCTCGCAACCCTGCGTAAGTTTTGGCAGTAAAGGAAGCTGTAGTTTCTCTTTCCCACATCCAAAACTATTCTCAGATCATGGAAGCCAAAGCCACCCAAGCCCTCGTAAACGAACTGATTGAAACCCTGAAAGATGGGCAGAAAGGCTACGCCGAAGCAATGACCGACGTAGAGGATACCCAACTGAAGGACACCTTCAAGAAGTACGCCGCCCAGCGCTCCGAATTTATTACCGAGCTGGAAGACCAGATGTTTAAGCTGAACCTGAAGCCCGACGAAGAGTCTTCAGTGACGGGTACGGTGCACCGTGCCTGGATCAACCTGAAAGGGGCCCTAACCAGCAAAGACAACAAGAGCATCCTGAACGAGTGCGAACGGGGCGAAGACTATGCAGTGAAAGCCTACCAGACCGCTCTTAAAGCCCAGGACCTGCCCGGCCAACTTAAAACCGTAGTAGAAAAGCAATATCAGGGAGTGCAGGCTGCCCACGACGAAATCCGCACCCTCCGCGACTCATCCAAGTAGAAAGACGAAGCCCCGCGTTGGCTGCGCCGAACTTCGTTTCGTGCGAATTCTTCGGACTACGCGGATTCTGTGGGCAATAAAATTCAAGAAAAGAGCCGCTCATCGAGCGGCTCTTTTCTGTTTCGCAGGCATTCAACAGTCAGGCGGGAAAACACAAAAGGCTCCGTAAACACGGAGCCTTTTGTCTATTGTGGATCGTCCACGAAATCTGTGCGCTCAGCTAAATCCGCACGAAACGGAGTTTGGCGTAGCCAATCTGTGGGTCAGAATCCTCGGTTCCGGGGTTCTATTCGTCGAAGTTGTTGTCTTCGCGCTTGCCTTTGTAGCCACCGCTGCTTCCGCCACCGCGGTTGCCACCGTAGGAGCTGCCGCCTTCACGACGGTCACCGCCGAAGGAGCCACCGCCCCGGTTGCCGCCGTAGCTTCCGCCACCGCGGTTGCCACCGTAGGAGCTGCCGCCTTCACGACGGTCGCCGCCGAAAGAGCTGCCGCCCCGGTTGCCCCCATAAGAGCCGCCACTGCGGTTGCCGCCGTAGGAGCTACCGCCTTCACGACGGTCGCCACCGCCGAACCCACCTGGGCCCCGACGCGGACGCTCACCGCCGCCGAAGCCGCCGCGGTTGCCGCCTTCCTGCTGCGCATCACCTTCCTGGCGGGGCGTAGCAATATTGAAGGCTACCGGCCGGCCCTGGATAGAGCTGCGGCCGAGCTGGCTGATAACTTCTTCCACGAACTCATTGGGCACTTCCACGAAGCTGAACTTGTCGTAGAGGGCAATATCACCAACTTTACCGGCCGTGAGGCTGGTGTTTTCGGCAATCAGGTCCACGATGTCGCGGGGGTGCAGACGGTCTTTCTTGCCCATCGTAACGAAGAGGCGCGTGAAGCCGGGGCGGGCAGCACCTTGGGTGCGGCTGGCGTCGAGGCTTTCCTGGGCGCGCTTGTCTTCCTTCATCGTCATTTTCAGCAGGGCAGCAGCCACGTCGAGGGACGTAACACCATCTTCCTGGTCCTGATCGATAAGACGCTGCACGCGGGCAATGTATTTGTCCAGGTTACCCTTTTCAATTACTTCCTTGATGGAGTTCAGCATCAGCGTGGTTTTCACCTCCGACACATCTTCGAAGCTGGGCACGCGCTCCTGCTTGATGGTGGCTTTGGTGAAGCGCATGATGTCGCGCAGCTTGTAGATGTCGCGGCCGCTCACGAAGGTGAAGGCCTTACCCGTTTTGCCGGCGCGGCCCGTGCGGCCGATGCGGTGCACGTAGTATTCCTCGTCGGCGGGCAGGTCGTAGTTGACGACCACTTCCACGTTCTCCACGTCGATGCCGCGGGCGGCTACGTCGGTGGCTACGAGGATTTCCAGGGTGCCTTTGCGGAATTTGTCGAGGGTGTTCTGGCGCTGTTGCTGGCCCATGTCGCCGTGCAAACCTTCGGCGAAGTAGCCTTTGGCCTGCAAGTCGCCCACAATCTCATCCACCATGCGCTTCGTGTTGGCGAAGACGATGCCCGACTTGATGTTGTACATGTCGATCAGACGCGTCAGCACATCTTTCTTCTGGGGGCCACGCACCTCGAAGTAGCTCTGCTCGATGTTGGTCACCGTCATTTCCTGATGGTTGACCTTCACGATCTGCGGATCCTTCTGGTAGCGCTTGGTCATCTCCATGATCGGCTTGCTCATGGTAGCCGAGAAGAATACCGTCTGGCGCTGCTCAGGCATTTTCTTGAGCACCGTTTCGATGTCGTCGCGGAAGCCCATGTCGAGCATTTCGTCGGCTTCGTCGAGGATGATCATCTTGCAGGCATCCAGCTTGAGGGTGCCCCGCTCGATGTGGTCCATCACGCGGCCGGGCGTACCAATCACGATCTGCACGCCGCGCTCTAGGGCGCGGAACTGCCGGTCGTAGGAGCTACCGCCGTAAATCGGCACTACGGCCAAGCCACGCTTGTACTTGCCCAGCTTCTGGATTTCGCCGGAAACCTGTACGGCCAGCTCACGGGTGGGGCAGAGCACAATGGCCTGCACCTCACGCGACTCCGTATCAACCATTTCGATGGCGGGGATGGCGAAGGCGGCGGTTTTACCGGTACCCGTCTGGGCCTGCCCGATTACGTCGCGGCCCTGCAGCATCACGGGAATAGCGGCTTCCTGAATGGGGGAAGCTTCTTCGTACCCAACTTCAGCAATGGCGCGCTGCATTTCTTCAGAGAGGGTCAGCTCGCTGAATTTCATTTTTACCTTTTCTTGTTCCATGTCTGTGATAATGGAGTGGAGACTATAGCTCTGAAAACAGCGGATTCAGCGACGCTCTTCTCCCACTCTACACAACGACAAGTGACGGAAGCAACGGACGGAAGACAAAGCCGGCCCAACAGGTTTTTTTAAAGGCAGCTCACAAGCTGCGCGGAACGTGGCCGTTCTCAAATGCGGCTGCAAAGGTACGGATTATTTATGGCAATGGCTATCCGTGGTCAGTAATATCTGACATACAACTGATAACCCAACAGTTGGCGACGGTTGGCGAACTGTGGATAAAGCTATATTCCGGCCACCCTGCGAAACCTGTTAGCTTTGGGCTGGTATTCTGCCTGCTTTATGGATGCACCCACTCCTTTCCGCTTTACGCACTTCATCACGGTACAGCCCGAGGACATTGACGCGCTGAACCACGCCAACAACGTGCGCTACGTGCAGTGGGTGCAGGATACAGCTGGGGCGCACTGGCTGGCCGCTACGCCCGCCGAGGAGCAGCCGAACTACGTGTGGGTGGTAAGGGAGCACAACATCCGCTACCTCGCTCCCGCCCTGCTCGGCGACGAGCTGCGCTGCATCACCTGGGTATCAAAAATGGAAGGCGTGACCTCACAGCGGCACGTGCGCATCGAGCGGGCCGCGGATGGCAAGCTGCTCTGCGAGGCCGAAACCCAGTGGGTGCTCCTCGACCCCAAAACCATGCGGCCCATGCGCATCACGCCAGAGGTGGCGGCACGGGTTTGGGAGGCGGTATAGGATGAGTTATTTCGTTTCTCGGCCGCCCAGCTCAATTAATACATCAGCAAGGATGGTCATAATTGCCGAACCCAATTCGGAAGCGCCTGTTGACAAAAAGATATACTTCTGTCCCTCGTATTCCATTCTGGAAAAATCAACTGGCCGATACCGTCCAAATCCATCCACATCTTCTATAGCTGAATCTACGAACCTATAGGCGTAGTCACTGGCTAATCCCGTGTTCAGTTCCTCTTCAGTGTCAGGATCAAAGTGATTATGCTTGATGAACACCATTAATTTCCTATCATACTTCTTGTATACAAGCGCCAGGCATTCTTCCAACGACGGATACCAGTTGTCAAAGACATAGGATTTTACCGCTGCTCCCATAAGCAAGAATATCAATCTAGAAAAGCACAATATAAAGCCCTATTCATGCTGTAGCAGCAGCTAAATCAGCGCGGATGTAAGGCAAGCTAGTCCCGCAGGTCTGTATAGAAAAGAGTACGAAAGGCTTTAGTTAGCACTTTGTAGCCGATAATCGTAGAGGCATACCATAGAAAATCGGCCAGCAATACCACGTCGGTTGGAGCTTCCTCTAAATCAACAAATCCAGAATTCCCTGTTAAGGAGCTGGCGCTGTATAGCAGGACACCAGAGAATAAGAGCCCCAGCACGAAGGCAAAGGGAGCCAGCACTATTGGTAGAACAAGCTTCTCAGCCAACGTAATATGCTTAGCCTGACTGGGCAGCAAGTAACAGGCTAGGATAACGCCCATCACTAAAATGTACTGGTGGTTCGCTTCCATCCCACCCTTCTCGAACTGCGAATCCAGTGTGCAGGCCAACAGAAGCATGAACAGAAGAATCAGTAAGTAATTCCAATGCGGCTTAGCAGTATGAATATGGCGTAGCATGAGGTGAAAGTAGCTTTTATCATTGCAATCAACGCATTCCTGCGACCTTTACCGTAGATTATTTCCGCCCTATGTCCGCTACCTTCCGCATCTATTCCGCTTCTGCCGGCTCCGGCAAAACCTATCAGCTTACCAAGGAATACCTGCGGCTGGCCCTGGGCGCCAACGAAGCGGGCTACTACAAGAGCATTCTGGCCATTACCTTCACCAACGCCGCCGCGGCCGAAATGAAGGAGCGTATCATTGGGGCATTGCGCGGGTTTTCCAACCCCGGCATTGATACCAAAGCCGACACGCTGCTGGCCGAGCTGGCCGAGGAGCTGTACGCCGACGGTCTGCTGCCCCGCACGCTGGACACGCCCGAGCAGCGCCAGCAGCAGCTGCGCCGCCGGGCCCAGCAAACGTTCAAGCTGGTGCTCTACCACTACGCCGACTTCGCCGTGAGTACCATCGACTCGTTTGTGCAGCGGGTGGTGCAGGCTTTCACGCGGGAGCTGGGCTTGCCGGCTGCCTTCGAGGTGGAGCTCGACGACGAATCCATACTGCACGCGGCGGTGGCTTTGCTGCTGGATAAGGTAAACCGCGGCGAGGAGCACGCCCTGCTCACGCGCACCCTGCAGGACTACGCCCTGAGCAAGGCCGAGGAAGGCCGCAGCTGGAACCAGCTGCCCGACGAGATGATGCGCTTCGGCAAGTTTCTGCTGAATGAGTCGGTGCATGAGGCCGTGGCCCAGCTGCAGCAGATGGAGCTGAAGGAGTTTCGTACCCTGCACAAAACCCTCAAGCAGCGCCGGGAGCAGATGCAGACCGACATGCAGGCCCTCGGCGACCGGGCCACGGCCGCGTTAGCTCAGCATGGCCTCGTGCCCGACCAGCTGGCGGGCGGCAGTCGGGGCGTGCACTCGCACTTCACCAAGCCACTGCGCTGGCTGGAGGAGCCGGGCAGCGTCCCTACCGCTACGGCCCGCAAGGCGGCGGAGACAGGCAAGTGGGGCAGCGCCGATGCTATGAAAGGTCCGCTGAAGCCCGCGCTGGAAGCTGTGGCGGGTGAGCTGACGCAGGTATTCCAGGAGCTTGAGCAGCGGCGCGACCAGTATCTGAGCCAGTATCTGCTGATCGAAGGAATGCTGCCGCAGCTGTTTCACGTGTCGCTGCTGAGTGAGCTGAGCAAGGCCGTGCAGCAGGTAAGTCAGGACCGCAACGTGGTGCTGATTGGGGAGTTCAACCGGCGGCTGGCCCAGATAGTGCTGCGCGAGCCAGTGCCGTTTCTGTACGAGCGGCTGGGCGAGAAATACCAGCACCTGCTCATCGACGAGTTTCAGGACACCTCGGAACTGCAGTGGAACAACCTGCTGCCGCTGGTGGAAAACGCCGTGGCGGGCGGCAACCTGAGCCTAGCTGTGGGCGACGCCAAGCAGGCCATCTACCGCTGGCGCGGGGGCGAAATGGAGCAGATTCTGCGCCTGTACCAGGGCCACACGCTGCCGCTCATCAACCGCGCCCAGGATGAGGAAACCCGCGACATTCTGGAAGCGCGCTATATCGGGCTGGAAGGCGCCCTGGAACCGGCTTCCCTACAAACCAATTACCGCTCGGGCCCGCAGATCATCCAGTTCAACAACGACTTTTTTACGCACGTTTCCCAGAGCCACCCGCAGCTGGAACTGGTGCAGCAGATTTACGACGCGGAGTTTGTGCAGGCCTCACCCCCTGGCCCCCTCTCCCGCGGAGAGGGGGAGCCTGACGATTCCGTGCAACGACGCGGAGCTGCTTCGCTCGCGCTGCGCAGCCCCGCAACGGATACGGTGCCATTGCTACCTACTGGCACCGTAGGCGAGTTTGTGATGACGGCTGATGCACGCGCCTGGGAGAAGACATCGAATTTTGCCAAGGAAATGCGGCGGCACCCTACTCCGGCGGAGGAAGTACTCTGGCAGGAGCTTCGGGACGGTAAGCTGGGCGCGAAGTTTCGCCGCCAGCACGTCATCGGCTCGTTTATCGTGGATTTCGTGTGCATTCCGGCCCTGCTGGTCGTAGAAATTGATGGCGAAGTCCACGGCGACCATGAACAGGCTGAATATGACGCAGGCCGCACCCACGAACTAGAAGGACTTGGTTACCGGATAATTCGCTTTACTAACGAGCAGGTACTGCACCAGCTTCCGAATGTACTTGATACCCTTCATCAGGCGCTAAACAAACCAAACCCGTCAGAATCTGACGCGCACGGCGGGGCTGCGCAGCGTGAGCGGAGTAGCTCCGCCCCGTCAGAACGACCGTCATCAGGCTCCCCCCTCTCCGCGGGAGAGGGGGGCCGGGGGGTGAGGCCCACGTCGAAATCCTCCTTACCCAGCCCGATGCCCCGGCCCGCCTGTACCGCCCCGCCGAAAGCCGCTATACCGACGAACCCCTGCCCGGCCATAGCGGCGCGGAGTCCCTTGACTACGACGAAAGCACGCTCTACCTCACCCTGGCCCTGGTGGAGCAAGCCCTGGCCGACGGGTTCCGGCTGGAAGACGTGGCCGTGCTGTGCCGCCGCCGCGACCAGAGCCGGCGGGTGGCCAAGTTTCTGAAAGAGCGGGGCTATGACATCATTTCGGCTGATTCGCTGTCGTTGGAGTTTGCCGAAGTGGTAAATTTGCTGGTGGCTATTCTGCGGGTGCTGCACCAGCCTACCAACTCCCTGGCCCGGGTGGAGGCTTTGCTGCTGGTCGATAAAGTGGTACGTGGGGTGCCGCCTACCCCTACCCGCGCCCGGCGCATCGGGGAAATTGCCAAGGAGGAGCGCAGCAAGCCGTTTTTCGACGAGCTGCGCCGCCTGGGCTACGACGTGCAGGAAAAGCAAACCGGCAACCTCGACCTCTACGAGCTGAGCGAGAAGCTGATGGGCCTGTTTGGCCTGCTGCACCGGCGCGAGGAAAGCGAGTATCTGTTCCGCTTTCTGGATCTGACCCTGGAGTACTCCCTGCGCTTCGGCAACAACCTGGGCAACTTTCTGGCTTACTGGGACCAGCGCAAAAGCAACCTGAGCATCAACGCCCCGGCCGGACGCGGCGGGGCCGTCACCATCACCACGGTGCACAAGGCGAAGGGCCTGGCCTACGGCGTGGTCATCGTACCCTGGGCTGACTGGAGCCTCGAGCCCAGCTCGGCCTTCGGGGGCTCCTACCTCTGGGGCCGGCTGGCGGCGGAAGACAAGCCCGTGGCCGAAATGCCGCCGGTGGCCGTGGTCAAGCAGCGCAAGGAGCTAGCCCAGACCGTGCTGGCAGACCAGTACGCCGAGGAGCGCGAAAAAACCTTCGTGGAAGCCCTCAACCTGCTCTACGTGGCCTTCACCCGACCCCGCCACCGCCTCTACATCATCACCCGCCGCCCCGACGCCGGTAAATCGGCGAAGGACGAAACCGCCCCGGCTACCAACATTGCCCAACTGCTCCACCGTTACCTCGTGAGCCTGGGCCAGTGGAACGAGGAACAGCTCACCTACGTGCTCAATCACGGCAGCCCGGCACCAGCCCAAACGAACAGCCAACAACCGGCAACCAGCAACCAATTCGCCCTGACCAACCTGAGCACGGCCGACTGGGAGCAGCGCCTGCGGCTGCGGCGGCACGCCAGCACCGTATTCGACTTCTCGGAGCAGCAACAGCAGCGCGAGTGGAGCCGCAAGCTGCACTTTGCCCTACGCCGTGTCATCATGGCCCCGGATGTGGAGCGCGTGGCGGGGCAGCTCACGGCAGAGGGGCTGGTAAGCCGCCGCGAGCGGCCCGAGCTGCTCCAACGTCTGCGCCAAGTGGTGCAGCATCCGCAGCTGGCCCCGTATTTCCAGCCCGGGGTCATTGCCGAGACGGAGCGGGAAATTCTGGTAGGCGGCGCCCCCCGCGAAGACTATAAGCCCGACCGGGTGGTGTTTGAGCCCGGGCTGGGTGAGGGCCGGGGGCGCGTCACCCTCCTCGACTTCCGGGTGCCACCGCCCGAAGACCGGCACCAGCAGCTGGTGCGCCAGTACGGGCAGCTGTTCAAGCGCCTGGGCTTTGCCGACGTGCGCGGGCTGCTGTACTACTTCGAGACGGAGGAAGTGGTGGCGTTTAGATGTTGATCTGGTGACGGATGCGGCCCGTGCGGGTGTCCACGTACAACAGGTGAGCCTGGCCGGAGCTGCCGTATAGCTTGATGGCTCGCTCCAAAGGCCGGCGAGGGGCTTGGAACTTCTCCAGTTGACTCAGCTTGAGTTCCTGGGGATTTTCGGGGTGCTGCTGGCTGATAAGATGCACGCTATTCCGGGCTTCATCCAGCAGGTAATAGGTGCTCGTCTGCCATACATACCGGCGCGGCACAAGATACCCCAGCTCGTTGGAGAAACCGTCGTAGCGGAAGGCAGCCAGGGGCTTGCCCGTCAGGTCAAGTATCTGGGCGTTGGCCGTGCGCTGCAGGCGCGGGTCGCGCACCTCCTCTATTCCTTGACCTCCTTCCTCCAGCTTAACCAACTGGTGCGTTACGTAGTCGTAGGCCACGAACAGGGTACTGTCGCTCAGAAAAAAAGCCGCAACGAGCTCCGCGTTCTTCTTTTGCAGGTTCATACGGCGCCCGTTCGGCAGAATCAACTCCTGACAAGTTAGGATAGTGGCCCCGTTGATGGCCTGGGCCACGCCGCAGTCGGCCTCATTCCCACCCGCCCAGTTTCCTTCGATAAGCATTCGGACCCGCCCATCCAGGCCCAGCATCAGGAAGCACTGCGTGCCGACGTCAGTGCCGTCGGGCACAAAGCTTTGGCTGAACAGCAAGGCCTTGCGGGGGGCGTTATACCCCACAAAGTCAGGTCCGATAAGCACGCTGTTGATGGTCAGGTCGTGGCCGGCCGCTTTGTAGAACTCAGGCTTGCGCAAAACGCGTTGAAACAGCCGTTTGCCCTGGCCATCGTACAGCTCGTAGGTGAAGCTGGCGTCGACGCCACGGATGGTATCTATCATCTGCCGGGATTCTCCGGCCACAGGCTTCTGAATATATTGAAGCCTAGCACTACTGTCAGATTGGGCACGCATCCGCAGGCGGTACGATTTCCCATCTATGCGCAAAAGAGTATCTAGCTGTTCGGCGTGGGCACCCATTACCCAACTACTTTCCTCACTGTAATCGGTGGTATCCTGCCTTGGCTGAACGGCGGGCTGCACTACTTCGGACTGCTTTACAGCAGCCGGAGGTGTCACCCGAGCTTCGGTGGTAGCTGTTTGACGGGTCTCACAACCCACCAAACCCAACAATAACAATCCGTAGAATGTGTTACGCATAGAAAACCCCGGCCTGCCAGGTAGCAGCAGCGCCGGGGCCACAAGATGCGCAAAAACTTACACCTGCGCTACGTTGTTGGGGCCGCCTCCGAAGGCATTGCGGGCGGCGCGCACTACTTCTGGTACGGCCAGGGCCAGTGAGGCTACCGACAGCACGTTAGCTGTTTGGCAGTAGAAGCACAGGGCCTTGTTTTCCTGCCATTCTTCGCGGGCCAGCGTCAGGTTTGTGAGGACGTCGCTCAGGATTTTGCCACCCATGGCCAGGGGTACCCAGGGCTTGAGCAGGGCGCGGTCTTTGCCGCCGGCCGAGGCGAGGGCCGTGGTGAAGGCGTAGGTGATGAGCATGCCGGCCGCATCGGGCGTGTCGAGGCGCTTGTAACCGTAGTCGGAGGCGTCCACCTTATCGGAATCGAAGGGGCCGATGGGCGGGTCGGGAAGGTGGCGGATGATGCCGGTCTGGTACAAGGTCACGATCTGGCCCATGGCGGCGCCCAGCAAGGACAGGCCGATAATCCAGCGGCGGCGCTTGAGGTCAGGAGTTTGGGCGGTGCGCAGTTCGCGGCTGAGTTGCGTCGGGTTCATGGCAGCGGGCGTTTTCGGATGAAGATGGGTACAGCTTCGGTACGGCCTGCATGCCGGGAAAGTAGGTACAGGATTTGGCTATACCTGAGCCAGCCTCACCGTTAGCTCGTCGCCGTTGATGCGAAAACCCTTCACCTGATCTGGCAGCGGTGGATTGGCCTCGTGCAGCGCGTACAGGCCTATTTCCCGCAGCTTCTGCCAAGTAAGTGTGCGGCCATCCACGTAGATCAGCCAGGACGTTACGCCCGCTTCGGAGCCGGGCGCGGCTTCCAGCAGCTGGAGCAACACTCCGTCGGCCCAAGGGTGCACGAAATCCGATACGGCCACCTGATTTAAGCCAGTAATAGGCGGCTGGGTAAAGAGTTGATGAGTGGAAAAATATTGATCGGCAACCGCATCAGTCCAGGTATCCAACAAGGCTTCGTGCTGTTTGTAAAACGCGTCGTTATCGTCCGCTTCCTGCATCAGAACAGTTAGCCGCTCGTTCTGCCAGACAGCTACCGGCTCGCTAGGCAACTCTGGTTGTAGAAACGGCTTCGGCGCGGTGCCGCGTAGCTTATCCCACAGGTGCAGAAAGCCGAAAACCAGCATAAGGCCCAGCAGAAACAGCAGCAGCAACGGCAGCCAGATGGGTAGCAGCACCAGCCCGCCCACCTTCAGGAGTACTTGCTGGATCTGATTTTCTGGCTCGGCGGGCTGTTCCTGAAGTGTAACGCGAATAGGCATAATGAAACAAACCTGGCAGGGTTAGCTATATTGACACTGTATCGTTTTGCGAACGGCAACAACTTCTACCCGTCTATCACCCCATGCAATCTACCAATCCGAAAAGCATATTACCCACACTCCATTTAATTAGGGCAGGGCTGGCCAGCGGCATGCTTACCAAAGAGGAAATCATAGCCTGGGCCGACAAAATCGTTCTACAGGAGGAACAGCCGGACATTTTCTTCATTGATCTGGCGTTGTTGAGCTCCAGGAGCAAGCATCATCTGATTGAGTATTTCGGAGACTACCTGCGCTTTGATTCCCAACGTGCGCAAGGCGGTCCGCTGCTTGGGCTTTTGTACCAGAAATACACCAACTGCACCCTCAACTTAGAGCAGACCGTTGCCGCCTTAGAACGCTTGTGCCGCGAAGCTGTTTTCACCGATACTGAGGAATGGTTTATCTATAGAATAGACGATTTTGAGGCAGCGCAAGCCAATATTTACGGCTCCGTGGAGAACATACAGCAAGACGTAGAACACTTTTTGAAGTTCTATCAGGGGTATTCCCTGGAAAATATTGAAAACTGGGCCGATTTAAAACAACAGGTAGCTCGACTACTAGAAGACGAGCGGCAACTGCTTGAACATGAGTGGCGAAAACAACAAATGCTTGCGGACATTAAAGCAGCGTCAGTAGAAGCCGACGGAAAGCCGTGGTGGAAATTTTGGTAAATGATGAAGGTATAGCGGTTTCGTGAACGGTGTAGAGACGCATACTTGCGTCTCGTCGTCTGCGCCGCATGCCGTTCAACGAGTAGACGCAAGTATGCGTCTCTACACAGCCGCTACATCGTTTGTGAATTGGCTATATAAAGGCTTGCGGAATACTATACCCGCGTAGAAAAGGGCTGCCTAGCGGCCCGCCGCTTGCCAAAACCCACCGGAAGGCGCGGCTGAAACCCGCCCGCCGTATCTTTACCCAGTATGACGCCCCGCCCCGCCCCTTCTGCCTTCCCCCTCGCCGAACCTGCTGACCCTACCGCTGCCCTGCAACCCTTTCTGCGCCAGGCCGCCCAGGATTTGTTGAGCCGCTTTTCGGGCAGTGAGCTGTCAGACCTGGTGGTGGTAGTGCCCACGCGCCGGGCCGTGGTCTACCTCAAAAACGAGCTGGCCCTGGCCGCGCCCAAGGGCGAGGCGCTGTGGAGCCCCCGCGTGGCGGCCATGGAAGACTACATGGTGGAGCTGGCCGGCGTGCAGGTGGAAGAGCCCATTGCCCTGCAGCTGCTGCTGTTCGACATCCTGCGGGAAATCGACCCCAAGCTGGATTTTGACCTGTTCACGGGCTGGTCGCGCCTGCTCCTCGACGACTTCTCGGCCCTCGACCAGAACCTGGCCGACGCCAGCAACCTGTTCGAGTACCTGTCCGAAGCCAAAGCCCTGGAACGCTGGGACCTCAGCGACTCGCCGGCTCCGGCCTCGGCCACGGCCGCCTGGTTTCGCTTCTGGGACGACCTGGAGAAAGTGTACCGCCGCCTGCGCCGCCGCCTGAAGGAGCAGCATCTGGCCTACCCGGGCCTGGCCTACCGCCTGGCCGTGGATGCCCTGCAAAAGCGCCTGCAGACTGCCCCCGAGCAAGTGCCCCAGCATGTCTTCCTGGGTCTGGGCGTGCTGTCGAAAGCGGAGCGCCGCCTGCTCAAGCTGCTGCTGAAGGAGCGCAAGGCCGAAGTGCGCTTCGACACCGACCGGTTTTACCTCGACGGCGACTCGCCCAACCGCGCCGGGCAGCCCTTCCGCCAGCTGGCCGACTCCCTCGATTTACCGCCCACAGCCTTTGGCTTCGGGGACATGGGCGCCGAGGAGCTGCTGCGCACCCTGCCCCGCCGCGTCCGGTTTATTGGGGTGGCCAACAACTCCATGCAGGGCAAAGTGGCCGGGCAGCTGGTGATGGAAGGCCTGCACACCGCGCCCCGGGCCTCGGTGGCCGTGGTGCTGCCCGATGAAACCCTGCTCTTGCCGGTGCTGCACGGCCTGCCGCCCGAGCAGGTGCCCCAGTTCAACGTGACGATGGGCCTGAGCTTCCGCAGCACGCCTTTGTTCAACCTGATTGATTTGCTGTTTGAGGTGCACCTGACCGGCATCCGGGAGGGCGAAACCAGCTCCGACTACGGTATCCGGCGCTACCATCACCTCACCGTCACGAAGCTGCTGGCTCACCCCTTCCTGCGCCGCTACGAAAACTGGCTCGACACCCAGCCCGAGCAGGCCGCCTTTCACGGGGTGCTGGACGACATCTGCCGGCAGATTGTGAAGCGCAATGCCGTGCTGCTCACCGAAGCCGAGCTGCGCGAGCTGGGCCGCCACCACCCGCTGGTAGAAGCCCTGTTCCGCCCCTGGCGCAACTGCGACGACGTGGTGCGGGCCTGCTACGAGGTGATTGAGCTGCTGCGCGACGTGTACCAGCAGGAGCACACGGCCATCGAAGCCGAGTACCTCTATTTGTTCTATACCCTGGTGCGCCAGCTCGATTCGGCCTTCGACTGTCGCACCCAGCGGCCTTCGGTGCGCTCCTTCCGGCGGTTCTTGTACGAGCAGATGACGCGCACCCGCCTGCCTTTCGCCGGGGAGCCGATTGCCCAGGTGCAGGTGATGGGCCTGCTCGAAACCCGCGCCCTCGACTTCGACCACATCATTATCCTGAGCTGCAACGAGCAGATTTTGCCCGCGCCCAAGCGCAATACCTCCCTGTTTCCCTACGACGTGCTCACCAAGTACGGCATGCCCACCTACGCCGAGCACGAGGCCGCCACCAGTCATCAGTTCTGGCGCCTGCTCCAGCGCGCCCGGCGGGTTGATCTGGTTTACATTCTGCCCGGGGCCGAGGGCGTGCAGGCCGGGGAACGAAGCCGCTTTCTGCTCCAGATTCAGCACGATCTGGCCGCTCAGAACCCGGGCCTGGAGCTGCTCGATCTGACGGCCTCCGCCACGGTGCTACCTAACGGGCAGCAGGTGGGCGGCGAAATTGCGCGCGGCTCCGAGGGGTACCAGAAATACGAGGGCGACCTGGTGCTGGAAAAGGACTACGAGATGCGCGGGGCCATCCGGGGGCTGCTGGAGCGGGGCTTGTCGGCTTCGGCCCTCAATGAGTTTCTGACCTGCTCCCTACGGTTTTACTTTTCGCGCATTGCCAAGTTTCAGGAGCAGGAAGGCGTGGCCGAAGACCTGGGCGCCGACGTGTTCGGCACGGCCGTGCACTTTGTGCTGGAGCACCTGATGACGCCGTTTGTGGCGGAAAGCAAGCTGATAACCGTGGAAGATATTGCCAGCTGGAAGCCCCAGGTTGCCGAGCTGCTGGAGCGCGGGCTGGCCCTGGAAGATGGGGAGGAAGCCGCGGCCCCGCGCCAGCAGCTGCCCGACGAAGGCCTCAACCACGTGCTGCGCGGCGTGGGCGTGCATCTGGTAGACCGCTACCTCGATTCCCTAGCTCAGCAGATTGCCGAGGAAGGCCCTTTGCGCGTGGTAGGCCTGGAGCAGCAGCTGTTCGGGACGGTATTTGTGGAAACCAGCACCGGGGAGCAGGTAGCGGTGCGTCTGGTAGGCTACGCCGACCGGGTAGACGAGCTGCCCAACGGCCAGCGCCGCATCATCGACTACAAAACCGGGGCGGTGCACGGCGGGGGCCTCAACCTGCTGGGCAGCGCCCGCAAAAGTACACGCCCCAGGAAGCCCTGGAGCGGCTGGTAACGGAGGCCGGGGGCGGGGCCGAGAAAGTGCGGCAGCTCTGGCTTTACCGCCTCATGCTGGCGCAGCTGGGCTACCCCGCTGCCCAGGCCGCCATTGTGCCCCTGCGCAGCCCCGACCCCACCCCGCTCGAAGCCGACCTTTCCTTTCTGACCACCGACGAGCTTTCCTTCGAACAGTCCAGCCACGAGGCCATGCGCCGTCTGGTAGACCGCATGCTCGCCCCTAAGGAACATATCCGCAAGACCGACGACCTGGACGTGTGCCAGTGGTGCTCTTACAAGGGGATTTGTGCGCGCTGAATTACCTTTTACTATTTATGTTCCTATTCACTCTCTTTCTACTTTTAGCCCTGCTAAATATCTTTTTGTTAGTGTATTTAACCTGCTTTATCATGGCTCTGTCGGCTTCGAGAACCACGGTGTTGAAGCCTCAACTATTTGGTGGCGGCACGTAAAGCTTACTGGACTCGGTCAGCTACTGTTGGTTGTATTATGCGGCCTGTTTGGTTTAGAGCACGATACTACTCGGAACGTTCTCATTGGTGGATCTTGCATATTGCCCATGTTATTATTGCTTTGGGCTCATCGAAGTAACTTTCGCTAATTATCACCCTTCCTCATTTTTCTCTCATGGACGAATTCATGCAAGCTGCCATCGACGAAGCCCGGCTGGGCCGGTCCCAGGGTGGCATTCCAATTGGCTCGGTACTGGTGCGCGACGGTAAGCTGGTGGCCCGGGGCCACAACAAGCGCGTGCAGGAGCTGAATCCCATTCTGCACGGCGAAATGGACTGCCTCAACAACGCCGGCCGCCAGGCCGAGGGCTACCGCAACACCGTCATTTATAGCACCCTGATGCCTTGCTTTATGTGCGCCGGCACCATCGTGCAGTTCAAGATTCCGAAAGTAGTCGTGGGCGAGTCGCGCACGTTTGACGGAGCCCGCGAGTTCATGGAAAGCCACGGCGTGGAAGTAGTGGACCTGGATTTGCCCGAGTGCGTGCAGATGATGGAGGAATTCATTGCCGCCGAGCCCGCCCTCTGGAACGAGGACATCATGGAGGAATAAGCAGGCGAAAAGTCACATCATTATGTAGGCCGATTTGCCCGGGCAGCCGGCAATTGCCGCGTACTTTTGGGCCATGGATACTTCCCTGCTTTCCTCCTCCAAAAAATGCCCGCACTGCAGCCACTGGTCGGCCTGGCGACAGCACAGCGACGACCGGTGCGAGCGGTGCGGGCAGCTGCTGGACCCGCAGCTGCGACGCAACGAGCAGGAGCGGGAAGAGCTGGTCAACGCGAAGATGTCCTCGGTCATGCTCATCGAGATAAAGCCCGAGGACAGCTCTTTCGTCCGTTTTTTCAAATACATCATTCGGGGCGGGCAACTGGCTTTTGCGGCGCTCCTGGCTTTTATGATATGGGTAGTAACCGCGTTGGCCGGGTAACACTGCCGCAGGAGCTGCGGCAGCCGCTGTTTATCGGGGGAGCTGTGCTCTACCTTTTCTCCTGCATCAACCGCTATTGGGCGCCGTGGCCCCCACTGCCGGCCTTCATCAACTCCCACCTGGGCGACCTGCTCACGCTGCCGCTGGAGCTGACGCTGGCGCTGTGGGTGCTACGGCGCTTTTATTTCCGGCGTCCTGACTTTGTCCTGCCTTTGGCATGGATTGCCAGCACCTGGGTTGTCGTTGCCATCTGGTTTGAGCTGCTGATGCCGTTCTTCAAGCCGGGCATGGTGGCCGACCCGCTCGATGTGGTGGCCTACACCGTGGGCGGATGGGTGTTCTGGCGCTGGATGAACCGGCCCGCCCTGGTCTGAACCCCGCCGCCAGCTTTTTGCGTACCTCCGAGGAAAACAGCCCCGCCAGCCCCCGCCGGCGGGGTTTTGCTTACGTCCTCTTTGCCTTTTCGCTATGCTGCTACACGACCTCTACGAGGTACTGACTACTTATTGGGCCCACTTTCTGTTTCTGCTGCCTAAGCTGGCCGTAGCCCTGGTGCTGCTGGCTATTGCCGTATTTGTGGCGCAGCGGCTGAGCCGTCTGCTGGGCGGGCGCCTGCAGGCCCGCTCCCACGACCCGCTCCTGGCCGAGTTTCTGACCCGCCTGAGCAAGTGGGCTTTCATAGGCCTGGGGCTGCTGCTGGCCATGCAGGTGATAGGGGCCGCCGGCGTGGTTACGGGCGTGCTGGGCGCGGCCGGCCTTACGGCCTTTGTGGTAGGCTTTGCCCTCAAGGATATTGCCGAGAACTTCCTGGCGGGCGTGGTGCTGGCCTTCAATCGGCCCTTCCGCATTCACGACACCATTCAGATTCGCGACAACAAGGAGCTGATGGGCCGCGTGGAGGCCCTCAACCTGCGCACCACCCTCATCAAAACCTTCGACGGCAAGCACATCTACCTGCCCAACGCGCTGGTGCTGCGCGAGCCGCTCATCAACTTCACCCGCGACGGGCACATCCGCCAGGACTTCCTGGTTTCCATCGACATTGAGCAGGACAAGCGCCCCAACAAGGTGCAGGAGCTCGTACTGGAATTCGTGCGCCAGTACCAAGACGTGGAAAATGAGGAGCCGCACACGCCCTACGTTATCGTAGAGAAAACCGACGGTACCGTGGCTACCCTGCACGTGTATTTCTGGACTTTCTCCGAGGATTACCGGCGCGGCACGCAGCTGCTAAAAAGCGAGCTGATGCAGGGAATCAGGGAAATGTTAGTGGAGCAGGGCTACCCGCACCCGGCGGCGGTGCAGTAATTTGATTTTTTTCGGCTTATTCCAGCGTAAGTTCTCCATCTTGTCCGTTAGTGCGGCAGAGCGGCCGGGCGCGTGGCCCGGCTCCTACTCCGTGCTGCTCCCGCTGCGCGCCGCCGAAGTGCCCGTTCCCACCCTTGCCGCCGACAGCCTTATCACCAACTGCCGGCTTTTTCCGCTGCTATGCCCAAAAACGTTATCCACCGGCTGCTGGGCCCTTTGTTGCTGTGGCGGCTGCGCCACGTCAACGACCGGGTATACCTGATTCTGCTCAGCATTGTGGTGGGCCTGCTGGCGGGCCTGGCGGCGGTACTGCTCAAAAACTCCGTGCACGTCAGCCAGGGGCTCATTTTTGCCTGGGTGCCCGAGCAGTACCGGGTGTTTGCACTGTCGCTTTACCCCATCATCGGTATTTCGCTGTCGGTGCTGTTTACGCGCTACGTGCTGGGCGGGCAGCTGAGCCGGGGTGTGGGGCCCATCGTGTACAACATTGCCCGCCAGGGCAGCATCGTGCCGCGCAGCAAGCTCTATTCTCAGATGGTCACCTCGTTTCTGACCGTTACGTTTGGGGGCTCGGCGGGGCTGGAGGCGCCTATTTCCGTCACGGGCTCGGCCATTGGCTCCAACGTGGGGCGCATTCTGCGGGTGGGCCGGCGCGAGCGGCGCCTGCTGGTAGGGTGCGGGGCGGCTGCGGGCGTGGCGGCCATCTTCAACTCGCCCATTGCGGGGGTGCTGTTTGCGGTGGAGGCCATTCTCTCGGAGCTGTCGGCGCCGTTTTTCATTCCCCTGCTTATTTCCTCGGCCACAGCCACGGTGGTGTCCAAGCTGCTGTACGCCGGGCAGCCGTTCGTGCTTATTACCACCGCCTGGCCCGTGGAGGCCATTCCGTTTTACCTCATGCTGGCCATGTTCACGGCCTTGCTCTCGGTCTACATGATTCGGGTGTACTTTCTGGCGGAGCGGCTATATGAGCGGTGGCCCAACCCCTTCCATAAGATTGTGGCGGGCGGCATAGCGCTGGGGCTGCTGGTGTTCATCTTCCCTCCGCTTTACGGCGAGGGGTACGACATTGTGCAGCTGCTGCTAAGCGGGCAGTCGGAGCGGCTGGTGGATGGCTCCTTGTTTGCCGTGTACCGCGACGACAGCGTGCTGCTGGTGCTGCTGGTGGCCATTGGCAGTATGCTGCTGAAAGTGGTGGCCACCACCATTACGGTGGGTTCGGGCGGCAACGGGGGCATGTTTGGCTCCTCACTGTTTGTGGGGGCGCTGGCCGGATTCGTGTACGCCCGCATCATCAACCTGAGTGGCATGACCCCGGTGCCGGAAGTGCATTTCATTGTGCTGGGTATGGCCGGGATGCTGGCCGGCGTGGTGCACGCCCCGCTCACGGCCATCTTCCTCATTGCCGAAATTACCGGCGGCTACGCCCTGTTCGTGCCTTTGATGGCCGTTACGTCTTGTTCCTATCTGGTTACCAAGTACTTCGAGCCGTATTCGGTGTACACCCGCAAGCTGGCCAAGCAGGGCATCTACATGCATCAGGACCGCGACCGGGGTCTGCTTTCCCAGCTGGATCTGCACCATCTTATCCAGAACGACTTCGTGACGGTACGGCCCGAAAATACGCTGGGCGAGCTGGTTGACATCTTCCGCCACGCCACCCGCAACCTGTTTCCGGTAGTAAATGAGCGCGGGGAGCTGCTGGGCATTGTGAGCCTGGACACCGTGCGCGACGCCCTCTTCGACGACGAACACTATACCACCACCCTTGTGGCTGACCTGATGACCCAGCCCCCCGCCATCGTCAACCCCGATGATATGATGCTGGATACCCTGCGCTGCATGGAGCAGGTAGGCGCCTGGGCACTGCCCGTGGTTGAAAACGGCCGCTACGCCGGCTTCCTGCTGAAATCCGCCATCCTGGCTGCCTACCGCCGCCAGCTGCTCAAAGAATCAGACTAGCAGTGAAATGGCCCAGTTGAAGCTGTGTCATTGCGAGCGAAGCGAAGCAATCCGTCCTGTACCATACCAGGCGCCCCCATTTACCAGAAAGCCCCTGACGCCAGTATAGACGTCAGGGGCTTTCTGTGTTAGGGAGGCTTAGCACGTTTCAGAGGTCGGATTGCTTCGCTTCGCTCGCAATGACAATTCACTCACTCACTGCTAGTACTCGCCTAGCTGGGGTGTTTTGGGGGCCAGCATCAAACCTACCATCATCATCACGCCGGTGAGCAGAATGACGACAAAAAGGATGTTCTCACTGATTTCGCCGATAAGGTGCTCCTGCGGAATGCTGTAGAAGAGCAGCACGCTGATAAGGCCTTTAGGCGCAATAAACAGTTCGGGCACGAGGTCGGTGCGGGCCACGTAGCGCAGGTAGAAAAAGCGAATGAGCGTGAGCACAGCCACAATCAGCACACCCTGCAGCAGCAGGCCGCCATTGAGCACGTTGCCGATGGTGATGGAAAAGCCGAACAGCAGAAAGAAGAACGTGCGAATCAGGAAGGCCGACTCGGCGGTAATGCTCTTGAGCTGGTGCAGCTCCTCGCTGAGGCGTTCGGGACGGAACCAGCGCGCCAGCGGCCCCTGCAGAAACAGCTTGGCATTGTTGACTACCAGCCCGAAGACCAGCACCACAATCAGCGAGGACAGGTGCAGCTTCTTGGACAGCGAGTACACCAGCACCAGGAAGGCAATGATGAGGAAAAACTTGACGTGCAGCCGGATTCGGTCGAGCAGAAACGCCAGCGCGGCCGTGCTGAGCACGGCCACCACCAGCACGGCCATCACGTCGCGCGCAAACGTGACGACCGACACGCCCTGAGCAAAGTTGTCCTGCACCGCAAAGTTGAAGAGCATGATGCCCAGAATGTCGGAAAACGTGCTTTCGTACACGATAAACTCCTGCTTTTCACCGCCCAGGTTGGCCACGCTGGGAATGGCAATGGCCGAGCTGATAACGGCCAGCGGCACGGCATTGATCAGGCAGCTTTGAAACGAGGCGCCCACGTACAGGTGCAGCAGCCAGGCAATGGCCCCGGCCTGTACCACCAATATCAGTAGGGCCGCCACGAAGGAGCGCCGGATAAGCGGGGCTTTTTCGCGGCGCAGCTCCAAATCCAGGGCGCCTTCCAGCACAATCATTATCAGCCCGATGATGCCAAACAGCTCCAGCATCAGCTGCGGCACACGCACGGCCACGTCAAAGTAGTCGGCCGTCTGGCGCAGGGCAATGCCCGTGGCCAGCAGCATCAGCACCGACGGAATGCGGGTGGCGCGGGCCGCCAGATCAAACAGATACGAGAGAATAATGGCCAGGCTCAGCCCAATCAGAATAGAGTAAGGACCCATACGCGCGTCAAGAAAATCAACAAAGAGGAGCTCCGGATACGCAGGAAAGCGGCCCAAGGTCGGACTACCTCCCTTCACTTGCCGCGCTGCAGCTCACCGGCGTGGTTGGGGAGGCCGTATCCGGGTCGAGGGCAGGGCGCGAGCTTGAGCAGCCAGCATCCCGCCCCGCCAGAACCAGCCAAACAGCCCGAGGGCTCAAGCCCCACCGTTCGCACGCATTCACTCATACACTCCTTCACCCCTAAAAATGGCTGCGTACTTTTGCCGGGTGCAGCCCGCTTCTTCCTATCCCGAAATAGCCATTATTGGTGGTGGCCCGGCGGCCATGCTGGCCGCCCAGCGGCTGGCCGAGGCGGGCCGTCGAGTAGCCGTATTTGAGGCGCAGAACACCGTAGGCCGCAAGTTTCTGGTAGCCGGGCACGGTGGCTTCAACCTCACCAACGCCGAGCCCGCCGAAGCGTTTGCCGGCCGCTACGGGCCCCACGCGGCCTTATTTCATCGGTTTCTGACGCACTTCTCCCCCGCCGACCTGCGCGCCTGGGCGCTGGACCTGGGCATCGACACCTTTGTGGGCACCAGTGGGCGGGTATTTCCGCGGCCCGAGCACAAGCCCGCCGATTTGCTACGCGCCTGGCTGCGCCGCCTGCACACGCTGGGCGTGCAAGTGCATACCCGCCACCGCTGGCTCGGCTTTGCCGGGGCTAGCGGCCTGCGCCTACTGAACGAAACCACCGGCGAAGAAACCGTGCTGCACCCCGCCGCTACGCTACTAGCCCTGGGTGGCGCGAGCTGGGCCAAAACCGGCTCCGATGGCCGCTGGGTGCCACTGCTGGAAGAGCTAGGCATCCGGTGCGTGCCGTTTGCGCCCGGCAACTGCGGGGCCGAGGTAGCTTGGTCAGACTTCTTTCGGGAGAAAGTGGGGCGGGCACCCCTCAAGAATGTGGCCCTGAGTTGCCTTGGTCTCCCCGTGCGCGGCGAAATCATGCTCACCGACTACGGACTGGAAGGTACGCCGGTATATGCCCTTACCCCGGAGCTACGGACTGCGCTGGCCGATGGTGCCCCGGCGCAGCTGCACCTCAACCTCAAGCCCGATGTGCCCTTGGCTCAGCTCACCGAAAAGCTGCGGCAGCGGCGGGCAACTCAGTCGTGGCCGAAGTTCCTCGCCGAGACGCTGCGCCTGAAGCCGCCGGTGCCTACGCTGCTGCGGGAACTGGTGCCCGAGCTACCCACCAACGCCGACGCTCTGGCCCGCCTGCTCACCCATCTTCCTATCCCCATTGCCGGTTTGCGCCCGCTCGAAGAGGCTATCAGCTCGGCTGGGGGCGTGGCATGGCCGGAAGTAACGGAGGAACTGATGCTACGCCAGCGGCCGGGCACCTTCGTAGCTGGTGAAATGCTGGACTGGGAAGCCCCTACCGGCGGCTATCTGTTGCAAGGCTGCTTTAGTACCGGTGCCTGGGTTGCCCGCGCCATGCTGGGATATTTAAAGCAGGACTGACACCGTGTCACTGCTTCGGCCTCGCCTCGCAATAGCTCATTCTTCCTTCTTCATCAACTCTTCTTCCTCGGCGGTGGCCAGAATGGCTTTGGCTTCCAGCAACAGCTGCTCGCCGGGGTCGGTCAGCTGGCGGTATAGCAGGGCCACGAGCACGAAAAAGGAACCTACGGGCAGCAGACAGCCCAGCGCAAACCACAGCCGGAACGACCGACCGTGCGTGTAGGCGCAGTAGCCCGTCAGCAGGGGCAGCAGTACCACTGCGAGCAGGATCGAAAACCGTAGATCTACATACATAGCGGTGGGATAAAGCGGTACTACCAAGATACTAAAGCTGCTTCAGAAAGTTGCCAGCCGCAGTGCCTTGCCGGGGTACAACCTGCGGGCCGAATGATAGTTGGCCTAAAACCAGCGCGCATAGCCACCTTTTGCCCCGGGTTTTGCGTACACGGGCTACCTGCCCCTTTAGTGCCGCTGCGCGGCTGCCCATCGTTGCCCATGTGGGACTCTCAGAAAAGCCTCTTCCGCGTTTCCGCCCAGCTGTTTGCCGAAGGAATTTTTAATTTGCTCGACCGTAACCTGCGCCCCGAGGTTTTCCTGCTCGGGCTGGCGGCCGCCAAGGAAGCCAACGAGCCTGCCGCCGTGGTGATTGAGCCCCCCACGCACCGCTACCGGCCCGCCCAGTTTCAGGATGTGAAAACGCGGGCCATGCAGCTGGAGCCCGAAGGCCCGCGCGAAGTGGTGTACCACCTGCACCCCAACGACCACGACCGGTTTGAGAAGCTGCGGTGGTACAATCTGCTGCGCCGCGCCACCGAAGCCACCATTGCCGACCTGGAAGCGGCTACCCCAGCCGAGGCCCGCGTGTCGTTCTGCTCCCAACCAGTGAGCGTAAACAACTACCAGATTCTGGTGGTGTTGCAGATGAACGCCGAGGCCTATCATAGCCACTACGCCCTGCCTTCGGCCCCGCACGGCCGCGCCGGCTCCCTGCTGCAAGCCACGGTGCAGGAGTTTCTGCACGACTGCCTGCGGGCCCTGCGTGAGTCGGACCTGGATGAGGACCGCCCCATTCTCGACCGCGACTACAACGAGCTGCTGCGGGCCGCCGGCCGCCGCTTTATGCTGGCCGTCGGCAATGGCAACCACGGCCTCTACGACGCCTGCAACGGCATTGCCGCCCTGCGCCACGAGGGCGACGAAGGCGTGGGCCTGATGGCTCTTTCGCGCCGCAACCACCCGGCCGTGCGGCCCGTGCTGCTGCTGGAAACGCCTATTGCCCTGCGCGACCATCGGTCGATGCGCAAGCTCCTGGAGCTGAGCGAGGAAAATGTGGCGCTGATGAGCGACGCGGCCAACCTCTTTGGTCTGGGCGAGGTGGTAGAGCTGGACGACCCCAACTACGAGCCCCTGTTTATGGTGCACTTCACCAAGCACTATAGCTGGGACCTGAGCCACGCCGGGGAGGTAATGATGCGCGTGGTATCGAACACGCCGCGCCTGCCCCGCTCCCGGGTAGATGAGCGAAACTTCGAGCGGGCCATCCGGCGCAACTGGCCCGACATGGCCGCCTCGGGGGTGGAGTACCTGTGGTCGTTGGCGCTAAGTGCCACCTCCCAGCCTACCGGCACCATCCTGCTTATCTCCGACGGCGCCGCCCAGGAAGCCCGCCGCCTGGCCACGCAGTGCTACCGCGTTACGCCCACACGCATTACGCCGGCCATGGTGCGGCTGGTCACCAACATCGACGGAGCCGTGCTCATCGACCCGCAGGGTACCTGCTTCGGCATCGGCGCCATCCTCGACGGGTTGGCCACGGCTAAAGGTGACTCCTCGCGCGGCTCCCGCTTCAACTCCGCCGTCCGTTACGTGGAAACCAGCCGCTACCCCTGCCTGGCCATCGTAGTGAGCGAAGACGGCTGGATTGACCTGCTCCCGCCGCTGGGGAAATAGAGAATTGGGCCTTCAGCTAAACGTCATGCTGAGCTTGTCGAAGCATCTCTACCGCTTTGTTTGAATGATATCCAGACGAAGCGGCAGAGATGCTTCGACAAGCTCAGCATGACCGTGCGTATTTTACCCATTCACCGATTTCATCATCTCGGCGGGGTAGCGCAAACCGGCAGCCTGAGGTGCGAGTTCGTCGAGCTGCTTAAGCTCCTGGGCAGTGAGGGTCACGTTGAGGGCACCCACGTTTTCCTCCAGGTACTTCACACGCTTCGTGCCGGGAATTGGAACAACGTCTGTTCCTTGGGCTAGCACCCAGGCCAACGCCAGCTGGCCGGCTGTACAGTTTTTCTGCTCGGCCATTTCGCGGATACGGGCCACCAGATCAAGATTCTTCTGGAAATTCTCCCCCTGAAAGCGTGGTGTGAAGCGGCGGTAGTCGTCGGCAGCCAAATCCTCAAACCGCTGGATCTGGCCCGTGAGGAAGCCCCGGCCCAGGGGAGAGTAAGGCACAAACCCAATGCCCAGCTCGCGGCAGGTTTGCAGCACACCGTCTTCCGGGTCGCGGCTCCAGAGCGAATACTCGCTTTGCAGGGCCGTGATGGGGTGCACGGTGTGGGCGCGTCGGATGGTATCGGCGGATGCTTCGGAAAGGCCCAGGTAGCGCACTTTGCCGGCCTGCACCAGCTCCGCCATAGCTCCTACCGTTTCCTCAATAGGCGTATTGGGGTCCACGCGGTGCTGGTAGTACAGGTCGATGTAGTCGGTGCCGAGGCGGCGCAGGCTGCCCTCACACGCCTCACGCACATACTCCGGCCGCCCGCTAATGCCGCGCCGGGTGGGGTCGTTGGGGTCGCGCTGAATGCCAAACTTGGTAGCCAGGGCCACCTGTTGGCGCTGCTCGCGAAGGGCGCGGCCTACCAGCTCCTCATTGGTATAGGGGCCGTACATGTCGGCCGTGTCGAAAAACGTGATGCCCAGTTCCAGGGCGCGGTGCAGGGTGCGCGTACTTTCGGCGTCGTCGCGGCCGGCGTAGAAGTCCGACATGCCCATGCAGCCCAATCCCAGGGCTGATACCGTGAGGCCCTGCCGGCCCAGCGTGCGTTGTTCCATAGTGGTGATTGGTAAGGGGGTGATAGTTGATGATTAGGTCGTCAGGGTATAACTGCTGCTCGGCGTAATAGGTTGGTTTATCATTTTCCGCGGAGTTGCGTTAGAAGGCCATAACCTCTCCCCTATGGCCTCCTCTCCTGTTTCTCCGGCTACTCCCACGTCCTTCGACCAGGATGAGCGCCTGCGCTGGGTTTCGCATATTTCCCGGCTTATGGACAGCCAGTTTCGCGTGCCCGGTACCACTTGGCGCTTCGGTCTCGACCCCATCATGGGCCTGATTCCGGTGGTGGGCAACCTGCCGTCGATGGCCATTTCCGGCGTGCTGATCATGACCATGTTCCGCCATGGAGCAAGCGGCAGCCTGATTATGCGCATGGTTATCAACGTGGTGCTAGATTCACTTATCGGCTCCATTCCCATCCTGGGCAACATTTTCGACTTCGCCTATAAAGCCAACGACCGGAACGTGCAGCTGTTGCGCCGCCACTACCAGGAGGGCCGCTACCAGGGCAGCGGTAAAGGGCTGATGGTAGTAGTAGCCATTGTGCTGCTGCTGGGCTTCGGGCTGTTGCTGTGGGGAGCCTGGGCACTGGCTGCCTGGCTGTGGCACTACGCCGAGCTGCATTCCAACTGGTAACCCGGCCACGGGACGAGCATGGTTGCCAATCGTGCCGTACATTTGCCGCGTGCGTACGTTTTCGATTATTGTTGCCCTACTAAGTGGCCTGAGCGGTCTGCTGACGGCCTGCTCTTCCTCGCCCAATCCTGCCGAGCAGGTAACTGCCGCTGAGCAGCGCGTGCTGGCCTCTCACGACTCGCTGATGGCGCGGATGGACCAGCTCTATTCCCGCCGCCAGCAGCTTCAGGCCCTGCCCGCTGCCGACTCCGCGGGTGCGGGTGCCCGTAGGCGCGCCCTGCTAGCCGCCGAAAGCGCCATGATGAGCTGGATGCACCAGTACCGCAAGCCCGCCGATACCATGGCGCCCGCCCGGCAGCTAACCTACTTTGCCCGGCAGCAGCAGCGCATCGATTCCGTTGGCCTTCTCATGAACAGCAGCCTCGACTCCGCGCAGGCCCTATTGCCCGCGGCCCCTACGGCCGCTTCTCCTTCTTCGTTATGATGCGTTACTTCTCCCTCGAGGCGCTGCGCGGTGGTGCGCTGGCGCTGTCGGCTGGCCTGCTGCTGGCTTCTTGCTCACTCGATTCCAACTCCGAAAAAGCGGCTACCCTGCCCTACATCGGGGAGCGGGAAGTGAAGCCCCGAGCCGACGGTGGCCCGGCCGATACAGTGTTTGCCGTGGTGCCGACCTTTCAGCTCACCAACCAGCAGGGTCAGCCCGTCAATAAAGCCACGTTTTCCGGCAAGGTGTACGTCACGGACTTTTTCTTTGCTACCTGCCCCAGCATCTGCCCCAAAATGCAGAGTGAGCTGCTGCGGGTGTACGAGCAGTACAAGGGCAATCCGCGCGTGGCTTTCCTCTCCCATACCATCGACCCCGACCACGACTCCATTCCTGTGCTGCGCGACTACGCTGAGCGACTGGGCGTGAAGGACGCCAGCCAGTGGCACTTCGCCACGGCCGCGCGCGACACCGTCTTTGGGCTGGCTCACGCCTATTTCACCGCGGCCCAGCCTGATAAGGAAGCGCCGGGCGGCGTGGCCCACAACGGCACCTTTGCGCTAGTCGACAGCAAAGGCCACGTGCGCGGCCTCTACGATGGAATGGTGAAAGCCGAGGTGGACCGCCTCATCCGGGAGCTGCCCGTGCTGCTGAACGAAGAGGAAGCCAACCAGCCTAAACCCTAATGCTTCCGCTGCGCACTTGTCTGCAAGCAGTGGCCGTGCTCCTCGCGGCACTGTGCTTGGCGGGTTGCTTTTCCAACCGCCAGAACGAAGGCGCCAAGCTCTACCAGTCGCACTGCGCCAGCTGCCACGGGGAACAGGGCGAAGGCCTGCGCCGCCTGATTCCGCCCGTAGCCGCCTCCGACTACGTGACGCGCCACCGCGCTACTCTGCCCTGCCTGGTGCGCCAGGGCCAGCGCGGGCCGGTGGTGATAAACGGGGTAGAATATAACCAGGTGATGCCTGGCCACCCCGACCTGACCGACTCGCAGATTGCCAACCTGCTGAACTTTGTGCAGCAGAACTGGGGCAACCACAACGAGCCGTACACCATTCGGGAAGTATCGGAACTGCTGGCACCCTGCAACGGCTCCGACGGTCAATGAAAAGTGAGAGCTGTGAAGTAGGTGTTGTATGACACCTACTTCACAGCTCTCACTTCCTCTATTTTAACTACTTGCTGCTTGTGTGCGCCTTTAGCCAAGAGCCCACAGCTTCCAGAGCCGCCGGGGAGAAGGTTTCTTCCAGGCCCACGTACTCTTGGGGGGCTCCTGTGTCGGCGGTTTGAAAGAGGTGGTTGAGGCCGGGCAACGACCGCACCGTGACGTCGCGGTTACCAGCAGCTTTCAGCCCCTGCTCAATGGCCTGCAGATTTTGACTGGCTGCCACCTGGGTATCCTTGGCGCCGTTGAGGGCCAGCACGGGCACTTTCACCTGGCGCAGATAAGTAGCCACGTCCGTTGTAAGGAAATAGCGCATCCATGGGCCGGTGAGTTGGGCTACTCCCTGCTGGGCTTCCTCCGAGCTTACCTGGGGTTGCAGCTGTTGCACACGAGCAACCAGCAGCTTGGTCAGCGCCTCGGTGCTGGTGCTGGCCGGCTGGCGGCGCAGCTCGGCGAACAGCGCCCCGTTTACGCGCCCCATCTCACCCAGCGAGGCCGTGTCCATGCCTTGCGCCCGGCCAATGTCTTGCTGCTGGCGTAGCAGTACGGCGTCGCCGGCAAGGCCGGGGCCAGCCAGCGTCACCACTAGGTTAGGTCCGCCGGGCTGGGAGGCCGCTTGCCAGGCCACCAGCCCGCCTTCACTGTGGCCGATCAACGCTACTTGGGCAGGCTTGATGTCGGGGCGGGTGCGCAGGTAGGTCAGGGCCGACTGCGCATCGGTGGTAAAGTCGGCGGTGGTAGCCCCCTCAAACGTGCCCCCGGACTGGGCCGTGCCCCGGTCGTCGTAGCGTAGCACGGCAAATCCCTGGCGGGTGAGGTAGTCAGCCAGCACCAGGAAGGGCTGGTGGCCGAGAATGGATTCGTTGCGGTCCTGCGGCCCGGAGCCGCTCACCAGCACCACCGCCGGGAAGGGGCCCTTGCCTTTTGGCAGGGTGAGCGTGCCAGCCAGGCTCAGCTTGGCTTTCGGGTTGGAGAAGCTTACGTCCTGGCTCTGGTAAGGGAACGGCCCCTTGGGGGTTTGGGGGCGGCGCAGGGCAGCCTTTGCGGGGGCCGCGCCGTGCGTCAGCGTGAGGGGCATTTCGGCCCCGCCTTGCTGCCACAGGCCGGAAACCTGCTGCTGATCGGCGGAAAACCGGCCAATAAAGCGCGCTTCCAAGGGCGTAAGGGTCAGGTACAGACTATCGGCGCGCAGCACGGCCCGGGTGAGAGGCATGTCTTTCAGGCCCTGCTGGGGAACCGACAGCGTGCCGCTGAGCGCGGCCGGGCTACCCGCCAGGGTAAACACTGCCTGCAAGTCGCCGGAAGGCAGCTTTAAGCTACCCTGCCAAGTGCCGGCAGGTCCATTGGAGGATTGAGCCAGTGCAGCTGTAGTGGTTAGCAGACTGCCGAGGGCAAGGGCCAGGAGTGAAGATGTTTTCATAGATCAGATTGTCGAACAAAAGGAAAGGCTTTTTCGAAATCCGCGCTGCACAGCGCCGTTTCGATGCCCAAAACTGCCGGACCTATGGCAGGAATAAAAAACGGCCGGACCAACCCACCGGAAAAAAGGATGAACGCCTTACCTGCCGGGATAACCCGCGTTGGTCACGCGGGGTTGGTGGCCGCAGCCCTATCCTCTACTTTCGTCCTGAACCTTGCCGGTTGGTAAGGCCCCGGCTACTGTATGGCTACTTCTATTCTTCCGGCTTCCCGTGCGGGGCTGCCCGCCTGGCTTCGGCTTACATTCCGCGACGCGCTGGTGTGGTCGTCCATGCTTGCCCTGTCGGTGGTGGCCGACCGCCGCTTCCTGACCGGGGACTTCCCCTGGCACGTCTTTCGGGAGTTTCTGGTGTACCTGCTGCTGCCCACCGTGGGCGCGGTGTATGTAAACCACCTGGTGCTGGTGCCCCGCCTGCTCGACCAGGGCCGGTACTTTCTGTACCTGGCCGCGCTGCTGGCCTGGTCACTGCTGCTGGGCGGGGTACTCAAGCTGGTGTTTGCCGGCTTCTACGCCCAGGATTCCTGGGGGCACAGCAGCTTCAACGTATTGTTTGTGCAGCTGCTGGCCATGGGCGTGCTTATGGTATGGCGCTCCATCACCCAGCGCCGCACCCGCCTGCGCACCCAGCTGCTGGAGCGCGACCAGCAGCTGCGCCTGCTCGAGGCCCAGGTGAACCCCCACTTCCTGTTTAATACCCTCAACAGCCTTTACGCCCTCAGCCTCACCCAAAGCCCCCAGACGCCCGATATGCTCCTGGCGCTTTCCGGCCTCATGCGCTACCAGCTGGACAGCACCCAGCGCCCCCGCGTACCCTTGCAGGAAGAGCTGGACTACCTGCGCAGCTATACCGCCCTGCAGGCCCTGCGCCTGGGAGCCCGCTGCCCGCTGGTGGTCGAACTACCCGCCCCCGAGCAGGCGGCTGGCTTCACGGTACCGCCTCTGCTGTTTCTGGCCCTCATCGAAAATGCCTTCACCTACGGCACGCGCCGCGCCCAGGGCTCTTTCGTGACGATAAAGCTGACGCTGGAGGATGGGCAGCTGCAGCTGAGTTTGCGCAACGCCCTGCCTCCGGCCACCGATGCCGGCGGCGGGGCGGGTACGGGCCTAGCCAACACCCGCCAGCGCCTGGCTCTTTTATACCCCGGCCGGCATACCTTGCGCGCCGAAGCCTCGGCCACCGAATTCTGCACCGACCTGGACCTGACCCTATGAACCCTGCTCTCCTGCGTTTGCTGATTGTGGATGACGAGCCCCTGGCGCATGAGGTGCTGCGCACGTACATTGGGCGGGTGGCCCACCTCACCGTGGCTGGCCACTGCTACACCGCCGCCGAGGCCCTGGCGTTTCTGCACCAGCACCCCGTGGATGCCGTGCTGCTGGACATTCAGATGCCCGAAATGAGCGGGCTGGAGTTGCTGCAGGCTCTGCCGCAGCGGCCTCCTGTCATCCTGACGACAGCCCACAGCGAGTTTGCTCTGGAAAGCTACGAGCACGGCGTGATTGACTACTTGGTAAAGCCCGTGCCCTTTCCCCGGTTTCTGAAAGCCGTAGGCCGCCTGCGCCCTACCACGCCGGCAGCTGCTGTTAATTCAACTCCGGCGCCTGGCCCGGCTACGGCACCCGAGGCTTCGGCAGCGCTGCTCCTGCGCGATGGTGCCACCACCCACCGGGTGCCCCTGGCCGATATTCAGCTGCTGGAAGCCTACGGCAACTACGTAAAGGTGCATACCGCGGGCGGCCGCCTGGTGGTGACGGATACGTTGCGCCGCCTGCTCACGGAGCTGCCAGAAGCCGAATTTGTACGGGTACATAAGTCCTACGTAGTGCCCCTGCGCCGGGTGGAGCGGCTGGAAAGTCAGCAGCTGACGGTGGCCGGGCAGGTGCTACCCCTTGGGGCCGCCTTCCGCCAGGATTTTCTGCGGCGCTGGCACCAAACCGCCCAGTAGGCACACGGTTTTAGCGGCAGTGGCGGGGTGCATCTTCCCCAAAACCTCCTTAGCTTGCAGCTTCACCCCGAATTTGACTCCGCAATGGGACTATTTGATTTCCTAAAAAGAAGAACGACGCCCCTACCCCCACGCCGGCCGCCCAGCCCGCAGCACCGACTACGCCCGATGCCCCGGCGCCCACGCCGGAGCGCAAAGGGCCGCGCTATTCGCGCCAGCAGTTCACTTCGCCCACGGCTACGCCGGTTCCGGTGATGCCGCCGATGCCCGTGCCGCCCATTCCCCCGATGCCGCCCCAGCCGGCATTTGTACCCACTAATGCGCTGGAAGAAGCGTTGATGCGCGCCGCCAACGAGCCGGAATTTCGTCCTATCTTTTACCAGCAGCTGCTGAGCCACGAGCTGATCATCCTGCCGCTGCCTGCTGAGGGTCGTGACACCGGCGAAATCACCATTGAGCCTGGCTCGGAGATACAGCTGCAGATGCTCAACGACAACAAGCTGCCCATCTTCAGCTCCGTGGAGCGGGTGTTTGAGGGCGGTATCGTACCCGAGGGCATGCCCTACTTGCGCATGCGCGGCTTCGACTTCTTCAACATGGTGCGTGGGGCCGAGTGCGTGCTCAACCCGTTCTCGCCCGTAGGCAAGCTGCTCACGGCCCAGGAGTTGGAAGAGCTGCTCTCGGGCAACCTGATCGAAGACACGTCCCAGGAAGCGGCGCCCGAAGCCCGGGTGCAGCTCGGTCAGCCCGCCGACTACCCTACCGCCCTGGCCGATTCCGTGCGCGAGTTCAGCCAGGCTCAGCCTTTGGTGAAAGCCGTGTATCTGGCGCAGCTGCAGGTGGAAGGCAGTCCCGAGCCGCCCCGTCTGCTGCTGGGCTTCGATATTGAGGGGGAAGACCCCGCGTTTCTCCAGGACATGGGCCCGTTTGTGCAGCCCCACCTGCGCGAAGGCGAGCTGATAGATATGATGGTTATCAGCACGGCCGCAGATGATCCGCTGGCCGCCTACTTCCGCCAGACCGAGCCGGTATACCAGAAGGCGTAGTTTACGCCGGAATGTTCGTCAGCCACAGCTTCCGTCTTCCCAGGCGGAAGCTGTGGTGTTTATAGTCCGCCTGGGTTTCGTTGGTGCTACTCCCCATTTGCGCGGGCCTGGCGGGCCAGCAGGCGGGCAAAAACCGGCTGCAGGGCCACATACAGCCCCGCCACCACCGGCACCGACACGGCCGCCCACAACAATAGCGCGCCCAGCTCGGCCCGCCACAGCAAGCTCAGCCCCCCGGCCCAGTCGTGGCTGAAGTAATACTGCAGGCGCGCCAAGCTCAGGCGCTGCCCGGCTCCGCCCAGCAGCCGGGCACCCCACTGCAGCAGCGGAATCAGGGCCAGCAGCTGCAGGGGGCTCATCAGGTGGCTTACCAGCAGCAGAGCGGCCACGTTCAGCCGCAGCCGCAAACCCACGGCGGTGGCCATGAGCGTGGTGACGCCCAGCAGCGGCACCAGCCCAAAGCTGATGCCCAGCGCCACCGTCAGGGACAATTGTCGAGGGGTAAGCCCCTGCTTCAGGATGTTCAGCAACGGCATAAGCAGCTTGCGCCGCAGCCAGCCGGGCGGGGCAGATTCGGGCGCGGGCGGAGGCGGTATCGACACAGAAAGGGGCTGAAAGTAGATGAAAAAGTGCTCCGGCGGCGCGTATCTTCGCACAGCGCACCCGCGGCCCTAAGCTCACCGGGTGGGTGAGGCAACTGATGACAAAAGTACGAGAGCCCGGCCAGCCCCGGCCCAAACTGTGGACGGATTTCTTTCTGCTGCTGCGCAAGGCGGCCCAGGAGCTGGGCGCCAACGACCCGCTGCGGCTGGGAGCAGCTACGGCATTCTTCACTTCCTTTGCCCTGCCGCCCATCCTCATTATTCTGGTGCAGCTGCTGGGCTCCCTCTACTCGGCCAGCCTGGTACGCGGGCTGCTGCTTACCAAGCTGGCCAACCTGCTGGGGGCGTCGGCGGCGGAGCTTGTACAGCAGATTCTGGATAACGTGACCAACGTGGAGCGCAGCCGGCTGGTGTCTTGGCTGGGCTTTGGGTTTCTGCTCTTTATTGCCACCACGCTGTTCGTGGTCATTCAGAACTCGCTCAACCAGCTTTGGAACATCCGGCCCCGGCGCACCACTCGCCAGCTTTCCAAGGTGCTGAAAGAGCGGGTCCGCTCCCTGGGGGCGCTGCTGGCTACAGCTCTGCTCACGGTGCTGGCCTTCACCTCCGATACTATTCTGGCCCTCTTCGCCGATTATATCAAGGACTTCGACGCCACCTTCGGCTACTTTCTGGTTCAGCTGCTCAATCAGGCAGTTTCCCTGCTGATTCTGGCAGCCTGGTTTGCGGCCACGTTTCGCAACCTGAGTTTGGCCAGAGTGCCCTGGCGGGCCGTGTTGCGCGGGGCCGTCCTCACGGCCGTGTTCATTGATATCGGGGAATACATTTTGGGTCACCTGCTGGTGCAGCGCAACCTGGGGCCGATTTATGGGCCGGCTTCCAGCCTGGTGCTGGTGCTGCTGTTCGTGTTCTACTCGGCCATGATTTTCTACTTCGGCGCCTGCTTCACGAAAGTCTACGCCCACTACATCGGCATCGATATCCGCCCCAAGAAATCCGCCGTGCGCTACCGGCTGGTAGACGTGGTGGAGGAGTGAATGGCTGAATGATTTTGTGGTTACCGGGCTGTTTTCGGGTTGCCTGCGGAGGCAGCCATTCCGAAACCCATCCAGCCATTCAACAATACGTACCTTTGCCGGCTAATCCCGTGCACTGATGAGTACCCTTACCTTCGCCGACCTCGGCCTTGCCCCTACCTTGCTTCAGGCTCTCGAAGAGCTGACTTTTGCTGCCCCTACGCCCGTGCAGGAGCAGGTAATTCCGATGGCGCTGGCCGGGCAGGACGTGGTAGGGCAGGCACCTACTGGCTCCGGCAAAACTGCCGCCTACGGCCTTTCGGTGCTGCAGCAGCTGGATGTGCAGGTAGATGCCGTGCAGGTGATTGTGCTGGTGCCTGCCCGGGAGCTGGCCTTGCAGGTGCGCGACGCCCTCAAGAAGCTCGGCAAATACCTGCCCAACCTGCGCGTAGCGGCCTTCTACGGCGGCCACGCGTTCCGCGAGGAAACAGCCTCGCTCAAGCAGGCTCCGCACGTGGTAGTGGCCACCCCCGGCCGCCTGCTCGACCACTTCGAGCGGCGCAGCATCATTCCCAACCAGCTGAAAGTGCTGGTGCTGGACGAGGCCGACAAGCTGCTGGAACTGGGCTTCCAGGAAGAGCTGGTGGAGATTATCAAGCGCCTGCCGCGTCGCCGCCAGACCCTGCTGTTCTCGGCCACCATGTCGGACAAAGTACTGGAGCTGATTCGCAAGAACCTCACCCGGCCCCGCGTGGTAAATGCCGGCGAAGACACTGACGAGCTGCCCGAAAACCTCACCCTGCTGGGCCACGTGGGCACGCTGGAGCAAAAGCCCGCCGCCCTGCTGCACCTGCTCAACCAGCCCGAAACCGGCCGCGCCCTCATTTTCTGCAACACCCGCGAGCGGTGCGCCGAGCTGGCGCGCTTCCTGCACGGGCGCGGGGTGGCGGCCGAAATGCTGCACGGCAAAATGCCCCAGCCCGAGCGCGACAAGGCCCTAATGAAGCTGCGCAACGGTTCGGCCCAGGTGCTGGTAGCCACCGACGTAGCCGCCCGCGGCCTCGACGTGACTCTGCTAGATACCGTGGTGCAGTACGATGCGCCCGACAAAGCGGACGGGTTCCAGCACCGCGCCGGCCGCACGGCCCGCGCCGGCGCCGCCGGCACGGCCCACCTGCTGGCTACTCCTAAAGAGCAAGCCCACGTGCAGAAGTGGCCCATAGCAGAAGGCATCAAGTGGACGCCCATGCACGCGCCCAAGCTGCCGCCCGCCGCGCCCAAAGCTCCCCGCCCCGAAAACGTGACTCTGCACGTCTCGGCTGGCAAGAAGGATAAAGTAAGCGCCCACGACCTGGTGGGTGCCTTCGTGAACGTGGGTGGTGTGACCCGCGACCAGGTAGGCCACATCGAGGTGTTCGACTACTACAGCTACGTGGCCGTGCCCCGCCAAATGGCCCCAGAGGTGGTAGAACGCCTGCTGGGCGCCAAGGTGAAAGGCAAGAAAGTGCGCGTGTCGGTAGTGGAATAGCTTGCGCACTTTTCCGAACCAAGGCGGCGCTACGTTGCCCCCGGCTTCTCGCTCGTATTAATACGCTACGGCTGGCTATGGAGGCATAACTCGCAACGGAGAGAGTAAACCCTACTCTCTTGTTATCTTGGGGTCCATTACGAATTATCAAATTGGGCCGGGTTCTTTCGCTGATTATAGCGCTGCTCGTGCTGGCCCATACCGCTGGCCAGGCGCAACGACTGTCGGCGGCTACGCGCAAGGCCGTGATAAAGCTGCGCCACTCGCGCCTGGGGCAGGACAATACCGTTGGCTACGGCATGGGCAGCTCCTGTCCGGCCGACAGCCTTGGCCGTCATGGTTTATGCCAGGCCACCAACGCCGAGCTGACGTACTTATCTAATCAACTCAAACCTAGTCTGCGAACCTATGCCTTCTCGATATTAGTGCGAAGAAGGGCGCCTGAAGTTTTTCCGCTGCTTCTGACTCACCTACGCGACGGGCAGCAGATGTGGGCAAGATACTCACATCATGGCCGTTCCAGCGTGGTGGTCGGTGACTTTTGGCTGGCGCTTGTTAATCCCGGCGAATCTGGCCCCGGCGATTTTACGCTCACTCCGGCGCAGCAAGTCATCATCGATAGTTTGCTGCTGTTTCAGCCGAGTATATGCTTGGAGGCCCAGGCCCAACTGCTCTCAACGCTGCCCGTAAACCCGCGCTATTACCGGCGGGTGCGGCACCTGGCCCACTCGGCTTGGGGTACGCCCGCAGCCCTGCTGCCATTAGCCCGCTATCAGCGCGCCGCAGACCGGCCACTAATCCGGCGTAGCCTGGGCTATCGGGCCGGGCAGCACAACAGCCGGGGCCAACTTGCGCTGGAGGTTGTGCAAACTTTTCCGCACGAAACCTATTACCCGAAGCTGCGGCGCTTGTTCAGCCGTAACCTGGCCTGGAAATACTATAACGCAGATACTTGGCGCTGGCTTTGCCTGGCCCTGGCCCGCTATCCTCGCGCCGAAACCGTGCAGCTGTTTCAACAGATTTTCAGAACCGGAACGTGGCGGCAGCAACAGTTGCAGGTGCCACTACAAGCCGCCCTGCTCCGGTACCCCAGCCCCCAATGGCAGCCGGTGCAGGAGCAGCTGCACCTGACGAAGTACGACCAGGAAAAGGTGCAGGAATATCTGGCGCAACCGGAGTAAGCTACTCTGCCCAACCTGGCTTTACAGTTTACTGCGAAGGATATTTTGCGGAAGATGGCTGAAAAAAATCAGGATACTGCTACTTCCCCACTTCCGGCCCCTCCGGCCACAGCTGGTATTGGTTGAGCAGGCGCAGCAGCACGCCGTTGGTCCAGCCGAAGCCATCCTGGGTGGGGTACTCCCCGCCGCCGGCCGTGAGCTGGGTGTTTTCGACGTTGTATTTCTCCAGCAGCTTGCCGGTTTGCTGAAACACGCGCAGGTTCAGCCCCACCCAGCGGGTGGCAATGGTGCGGGCCAGCGCCTGTTGCTTGTACTGGTTCAGCCCTTCGATGGCCATGTACTGCAGGGGTGCCCAGCCATTGGGCGCGTCCCACTGCTGGCCGCTGTGGTTGAGCGTGGTGACGAGGCCGCCATCTTTCAGGAAGTCGCGCTGCAGGCCGGCGGCCACCTGGTGGGCCTCACTGGCGGAGGCCAGATGGAAGAACAGCGGGAACACGCCGGCCAGGGTGCGCAGGCGCGTCGGCTGCCGGTCCACGAAATCATAATCCACGAACCAGCCGGCCGACGTATCCCAGCAGTAACGGCGGATGGCTTTTCGCCGGACCTGGGCTTTTTGCTCGAAGGCACGAGCCAGGCTGAGCTGCCCTTGCTGGCGGTAGCCGCGGGCCAGGGTCTGCTCCAGGCCGTAGAGCAGGCAGTTCAGATCCACGGGCACCAGCTCCAGGGTGCGGATGGAAGCCAGGGTCTTTTCGTCGCGAAACCAGCGGGTGCTGAAGTCCCAGCCGGAAGCGGCGGCGGCGCGCACGTGGCGGTAGAACTCGGGCTTGGGCTGGGTGGCTTGGCGGGCAGTGGCTACGTCCTCGGCGTAGGATTCCTCGCGGGCATAGTCGCCGGCGTCGTAGTAGCGGTTGAGGATTTCACCCGTGGGTAGGCGCACGGCGCGGCGGGTGGCGGTGCCAGGCGCCAGGGAGTCGGCGCCGGCCATCCAGTACTGATACTCGCGTAGCAGCGGGGGCTGGTAGCGGGGGCGCACGGTGTCACCCTGGGTCTGGGCCAACAGCTCCACCATCAAGGCAAAAAACGGGGGCTGTGAGCGGGTAAGGTAATAGGTACGGTTGCCATTTGGAATAAAACCCTGGCGGTCTATCAGGCTGGCGAAATTAGCGACCATGCCGCGCAGCAGGGCGGTGCGTCCACTTTCGCGCAAGCCGAGCATGGTGAAGTACGAGTCCCAGTAGTACACTTCCCGAAAGCGCCCACCAGGCACCACGTAGGGCTTGGGCAGTGGCAGCAGGGAGCCGTAGCGCCCCACCGAATCCTGGGGCTGGCGCTGCAGCACCGTCCAGAGGGTGTCTAAGTGGTGGCGCAGGCCGGCAGCTACGCGGCTTTGGTAGCCGGCCGTGGGCACGGCGGGCAGCTCGAAGTAGTGCGCCACAAACTGCTTCAGCGAAAAGCCGGGCTGGTTTTTCTGCTGCTGAAAGGCGGCCTCAATTACGGCCGGGGCGGCTTTGGGGCGGGCATCCACGAAGGTTTTGCTGTCGGGAAAAACGCCCCCGAGCTGCACGGCCTCGAAAACGGTGGGGAACAACTGCCGGGGCGAAGGCTGCGCCCGCCCCGCTGGTACCAGCAGTAGCCACAGGCAGATGCTGAGCCCAGCGCGTAGTAAAGATGACTTCATCATGCCCCAAAGTACGCAAGCCCATGCGTAAGGGCTATCTAATGAGCATCCCACCACATATGGAGCATCATTGGCCAGCAGACCTGGCGCCTACGCAGCTGGCAACGCGTATTTCGGTCGGAGCATAACCGCTTACTCCCGGCTTTCGGCGGAAATGGGCTGACCATCTTCCGTGAAATACTGGAAGTGGGCGCTGCTCTTGCCGGCATCGTCGCTGAGGCACTCCACCCGGTACTCCACCCGATTGGCTTCCTGATGGTAGACGGTTTTCGTCACGCGGCCGAGGCGGGCGGCCCCAAGGCGCTGGGGCGTGAGGGCGGCCTGGAGCGCATCGGGCAAGGATTCTACTGACACCTCCGTGGCCGACTCGGTCAGCTCGCCCCGCTCGTTGAAGTTAGCTTCCAGGACGCGGTTTACCCGGTGGGTGAAAAAGCTGTAGGATTCCTCGCCTTTATCCGTGTTGCCGAACACGTAGCACGAATCGATGGGCGCGCCCGGAAAGGCCTGGCTGAACTTTTTCACCACGTAGGCCGGAACCTTCACTTTGTGGGCAGGATCGGCATTCTGCGCGTAATAGGTTTGGGCAAGCGCCGAGACGGGGCCCCCAACGGCCAAGGCCAGGACGAGTAACACTTTATTCATAGTCAGCAGCAAAAGGATGAGCACGTGAGCGGCGGTGCCCTTCAATATACAAACTAGCCGAATGCTACCCTCCCAAGCCATCATGCCCGAAACCAGCCGGCGTACGGACAGTTTCGGGCATGTTGGCGTGGTGCGACCTACCTGGAAAGGCGGCTTATTTACTTTTGCAACTCAAACTTGCTGTCCAGCCGGATATCATCGGAGGCGCTGCCAAGCATGAGGCGGAACTCGCCGGGCTCGGTGGTCCACTGCATATCCTGGTTGTAGAACGACAGTTTCTCGGGGGTGATGGTGAAGGTGAGGGTCTTGGTTTCGCCGGGCTTGAGTTGCACTTTCTGGAAGTCCTTGAGCTCCTGGATGGGGCGCGTTACGCTAGCTACCAGGTCGCGCAGGTAGAGCTGCACCACTTCCTCCCCGGCCGTTTTGCCGGCGTTGGTGAGCGTGCAGGAAACGGTGAGCGACTGGCCCGCGCCCAGCTGCGTCGTGCTGAGCTTGAGGTTGCCGTAGGTGAACTTGGTGTAGCTCAGGCCGTGGCCGAAGGCGTACTGGGGCCGGTTGGTCTGGTCGATGTAGGCCGATTTGTAGAGCACGTCCTTGTCCCCGCTGGAGGGGCGGCCGGTGTTTTTGGCGGCGTAGAAGATGGGCACTTGGCCCAGGCTGCGCGGAAACGTCATGGGAAGCTTGCCGGCGGGGTTGTAGTCCCCGGTCAGCACGTCGGCAATGGCGTTGCCGGCCTCTGAGCCCAGCCACCACGTGTACAGGATGGCGGGGGCGTGCTCGGCCGTCCAGTTGAAGGTGAGCGGCCGGCCGGCCATCATCAGCACCACTACGGGCTTGCCGGTGGCTACCACGGCCTTGATGAGGGCTTCCTGCTGACCGGGCAGACCAATATCCGTACGCGACTTGGCCTCGCCGCTCATGTCGTAGGCCTCGCCCACGGCCATTACCACCACATCCGACTGCTGCGCCGCTTTCACCGCTTCCGCAAAGCCCGCCTGCGACTCGCCCTTGATGCCGCAGCCCCGGGCGTACTGGATGTTAGCCTTTTTCCCAAACTTGTTCTGCAGCCCTTCCAGCACGCTCACGTAGCCGGTCGAGTCGTAGTTCACGGCCCAGAAGCCGGCGTGGTTGAGCTTGCTGGTACCCAGCGGGCCGATGAGGGCAATGCGCTTGGTTTTCTTATCCAGCGGCAGCACGTTGCCTTCGTTCTTTAGCAGCACAATGGATTTGCGGGCCACGTCGCGGGCTATCTGCCGATGCTCGGGGGCACCCACCAGCTTTTTCTCGCGGGCCACGTCGCTGAAGCGGTTCGGGTTCTGGAACAAACCCAGCTCAAACTTCTTGCGCAGGATGCGGCGCACGGCGTCGTTTACCAGTTCTTCGGGCACCTGGCCGCTCTTCACCAGGGCAGGCAGACTGTTCACGTAGGAGCGGCTTTCCATGTCCATGTCGGAGCCGGCCAGCATAGCCAGGCGGCCGGCGTCGGCATTGTCTTTGGCGAAGCCATGGTTTACCATCTCCCCTATCGAGCCCCAGTCGCTCACCACAAAGCCCTGGAATTTCCACTGGCCTTTGAGGATGTCGCGCTGCAGGTAGCGGTGGCCGGTGGCGGGAATACCGTCCAGCTCATTAAAGGAGTTCATGAACGTGGCCGCGCCGGCATCGAGGGCTGCTTTAAACGGAGGCAGGTATACCTCCCACAGCAGGCGGCGGCTCATGTCCACGGTATGGTAGTCGCGGCCGGCCTGGGCGGCGCCGTAGGCCGCAAAGTGCTTGGCGCAGGCCAGCACGGCATCGGTAGCGCCTATTTTTTCGCCCTGGAAGCCCAGCACCCGGGCCCGGGCAATCTGAGAGCCGAGGTAAGGGTCTTCGCCGGCGCCTTCCATCACGCGACCCCAGCGCGGGTCGCGGGCAATGTCCACCATGGGGGCAAACGTCCAGTGCTGGCCGGCGGCGGCAGCCTCCACGGCCGCAATGTGCGCCGACTGCCGGATGGCCGTCATATCCCAGCTGGCGGCCTCGCCCAAGGGAATGGGAAACGTGGTCTGGTAGCCATGGATGACGTCGAGGCCGAAGAGCAGCGGGATTTTCAGGCGCGACTTGAGGGCTTCGGCCTGCAGCTCGCGGGTACGCTGAGCTCCACGGATGTTGAGCATGGAGCCCACCCGCCCCGTGCGGATCTGCTCCAGCTTGGTGGGGTCGTTTACGGCGGGGCCCGTAACGGCGTCGCCGGTGTATTGGTTGAGCTGGCCGGCTTTTTCCTCCAGCGTCATCAGCTGGAGCACGGAGTCAACCTTTTGTTCGAGGGTTTTGCGCTGGGCAAGCAGCGGCGTGGTACTGCCTACTACAAGGCAGGCTCCCACCGTGGCAGTGGCCACGGCTTTGCAGAATGGACGGCGCATGATACGGCGTGTAGGGAAATGATGCAGGGGAGCACGGCGAACTTACGGCATCTTTGCGAGACTTATGCCGACTTCCTCTCCCGCCACCGCCAATTCCGCTGACTTTCAGTCCCAAAAATTGCTGTTCATCTGCAGCCAGAACCGCTGGCGCAGCCTCACCGCCGAGCGGCTGTTCGACCAGCACCCGCACTACGAGGCCCGCTCGGCCGGCACCGAGCCCGGCGCCCGGGTGCGCGTGACGGCCGGCCACCTCGGCTGGGCCGATGTGGTGCTGGTGATGGAGCGCAAGCACGCCGACTCCCTCCGCCAGAAGTTTGCCGATGCGCTAACCGGCAAGCGCCTAGTGGTGCTGCGCATCCCCGACAAATTCCAGTTCATGGACCACATCCTTCAGGATTTGCTCCGCGAACGGCTAAGCGAGCATCTAGGAGAGGACGTGCTTTAAGAGGATGCTTCCTCTATAACTAGAAAAAGACCGTCATGCTGAGCGAAGTCGAAGCATCTCTACCGCTTAGTTGAATCGTTCGGTAGAGATGCTTCGACTCCGCTCAGCATGACGGTTACTTCCACAACGTCAGCACGCGAAATGCCTTGGCTTCGCTCACCATGACTTTGTGGTAGCCTGTCTGATATTCTATCAAAACGCAGCAGCCCTCCCCGAAAAATATTTTCTCGTTCGGCGGTAACCTTCCCGAAAAGGCACAGTTTCCACGTCCGAATTCGCCACCAACCTACCAGCCAACACCTTGAACTCGCTTACCGACAACTCGCTCATGCTCCAGGTGAAGGCTGGCCAGGTGGAGAAGATGGGCCTGTTGTTTGAACGCTACCACCGGCCGTTGCTGGCGTTCTTCTACCACTCCAACGGCAATGCCACGGCCAGCGAAGACTTGGTGCAGAACGTGTTTTACCGCATGCTCAAGTACCGGCACACCTTCACCGGGGAGGGCGAGTTCCGGACGTGGATGTACCACCTGGCGCGCAACGTGCTGGCCGATGCCGCCAAGAAAAACAAGCCCTCGGCCCACCACCAGGACATTGCCGACTGGGCCGAGAAAATTGCGGGCGGCACGTCGGCCGACGCCCACCTGCAGCGCACCCAGGAAGAAGCGCAGCTCCACCGGGCCCTGGCCCGCCTCAGCCCCGACCAGCGCGAGGTGCTGGTGCTGAGCCGCTTTCAGGAGCTGAAATACGAGCAGATAGCGCAGCTGCTCAACATCACGGAGGGGGCCGTGAAGGTGCGCGCGCACCGGGCCCTCTGCCAATTGAAGGACATCTATTTGCAAATGGAGAATGGAAGCAAGATTCAGAAACTGTGAAGAAGTGCAGCAGGAGCTGATGAGCTGGCTGGCGGGCGAGCTACCCGAAACGGACCAGCAAGCCTTGGCTGCTCACCTGGCCCAGTGCCCCGACTGCCAGCACGAGCTGGAAGGCGTGCAGCAGCTCTGGGCCGCTATGGGCAACCTGCCCGTGCCGGCACCCAGCGAAGAGCTGCGGCCCAACTTCTACGCCATGCTGGCCGACTTCAAGGCCGAGGAGCAGCAACGGCAGCGCTGGTCGGTGGCGGGGCTGCTGGAGCGGCTGCGCCAGTGGTGGCAGCCGGCTTTTGCCCAGCGCCTGGCCTATAGCCTGGTCTTGTTGCTGGCAGGTTTGGGTATCGGCTACGGGCTCAGAGGCGGTGAAACCAGTGCGGGAGCTGACGAGCCCCTGGCCCAGGTTTCAACGGAAAGCCCGGCCGCCACGGCCCGGCAGGTAGGGCTGATTTCGCGCCTCAACAACCCCTCGGCCGTGCAGCGCCTGCAGGCCGTGAGTGAGGCCGAGCAAGTAGCCCCCACCAACGAGCGGGTGCTGGCGGCCCTACTCAGCACCCTCAACCAAGACCCCAACGTGAACGTGCGCCTAGCTACCCTGGACGCTCTGGGCAGCATGGCCGACGACCCCACCGTGCGCCAAGGGCTGGTTCGCTCCCTCACCTACCAGGAGTCCCCCCTGGTGCAGTCGGCGCTGGCCGATCTGATGGTGCAGCTCCAGGAGCGCCGCTCGGTGCGCCCCCTGCGCAAGCTGCTCCAGCAGGACAACCTCAACGAGCAAGTGAAAACCAAAATCGAGCAGAGCATTCAGTCTTTGTCCCACGACCGCGCCCCCGCGGCTCCCTCAACCCCCTCGAACTCCGATGAAACCACACATCATAACTCTGCTACTCTGGACACTTCTGTGGCTGCCTAGCTGCTCGCTGCAAGCCCAGGACCGGGAAGCCACGGAAAAAGTAAGCCGCGAATTCACCCTCTCCGGCGACGCCGGCCGCAGCACCCTGGCCCTCTACAACATCTTCGGCTCGGTGCGGGTAGAAGGCACCACCGGCAACAAAGTAGTGGTGGAAGTCACCAAAACCCTGAAAGCCGACGACGCCACGGCCCTGGCCGAAGCCCGGAAAGACGTGCAGCCAGGCTTCCTGCAGCGCAACGACAGCGTAATTGTGTACCAGCAGGCTCCTTTCGACTCGCGCCCCCGCCATACCCTGCACAGCCAGCACTGGAGCAGTGACGAGCGGCACTATCAGTTCAGCCTCGACTTCACCGTGAAAGTGCCCCGCGACATGAAAGTGACCTTGTCGACGGTGAACGGCGGCGAGGTGCGGGTAGAAAACGTGAACGGCCTGCTGCAAGCCAGCAACGTGAACGGCGGCATCATCATCAAAAATGCCCGCGAAGTATCCAAAGCCCACACCGTGAACGGCCCGGTGGAAGTAGCCCTCACGGCGGCTCCCATGGCCGCGGCTTCCTACAAGACCATCAACGGCGACATTACGGTGAGCTACCCGCCCACGGCCTCGGCTGACCTCTACTTCAAGAGCATGCACGGGGAAATGTACACCGACTTCCCGCAGACGGAAAATCTGCCCGCCACCATCACCCAGAATACCGAGCGCGAAGGAGCCGGCACCAAGTACAAGCTCCGCAAGGAAACGGCCGTGCGCCTCGGCAAGGGCGGCCCCAACATTCGCCTGGAAACCCTGAACGGCGACGTCACCATTAAACAGCAAACCCGATGAATCAGCGCATATTTCAACTTCTTTTCGCCTTCGCCGCTCTCTTTTGGCTGCATCCGGCCCAGGCCCAGCAGGCTGCCAGGGAGCAGATGACGGTGGCCCTCAGCTCCCCGGCAAGCCGGGTACCCTGCACCTCAAGCTCGTGGGCGGCGGCATCAAAGTCACGGGCTACGCCGGCAAGGAAGTAGTTATTGAAGTAGCCACGCGGGGCGGGCGGCGCGAGTCGGCCGGCAACGAAAATGCCTCGGGCATGCGCCGCATCTCCCAAGCCAGTGGCCTGGACGTAACAGCCCAGGAGCGCGACAACCAGGTGTACGTGAAAACCCAGTCCTGGCAAAACCCGGTGGATTTCGTCATCAAAGTGCCGCGCCAGTTTTCCCTGAAGCTGGCCACCGTGCAGAACGGCGACATTGTGGTGGACAACGTGGAAGGCGAGCTGGAAATATCCAACGTGAACGGCTCCATCCGCCTCAACGACGTGGCCGGCTCGGCGGTGCTGAACACGGTGAACGGCGAGGTCATTGCCGACTTCAAGCAGATAACCGCCGGTGCCCCCATGGCCTTCTCCACCATCAACGGCAAGGTAGACGTAACGCTGCCGGCCCGGGCCAACGTTTCGGTGAAGCTCAAGTCCGACCACGGCGACATCTATAGCGACTTTGACCTGAGCGTAGACAGCAACCCCGCTAAAGTGACGCGCACGGCCAAAGACGGCACCTACCGCGTGGCCCAGGACACCTGGACCTACGGCAAAATCAACAACGGTGGCCCCGAGTTTATGATGAAAACCCTAAACGGCGACATCTACATCCGCCGGGCGAAATAACCCTTCTCTGCGCTCAGCCCCGGCCGCCACCGGTGGGTAGCTGTGGTGAGTGACTCCCACCAGCCGGTGCCGGCCGGGCTGGGCGCAGCAGAACGGCTATTGATGATACCAACTTGATAAGCCAGCGGCTTCCCTTCCCGGGAGAGCCGCTGGCTTTTTTCATTTTTAATCCTGAAAGGTCTGTTTGAAAAACCCTGAACGTCATGCTTCGCCTTCGCTCAGCATGACGTTCAGGGTTTTTCAGGTCATCAAAAAAATTTCACTACCCCTGTAACGAATGGGCTTGCGGCCGGTACTCCTTGCACAACCCTCCAAAAACTTTCTCCGTGACCACCGCCCGCCCGAGCGACGAAGACCTGATGGCTGCCGTGAAGGCCAACGACCTCGATCAGCTCGTGCCCTTGTTTGAGCGCTACCACGGGCCCTTGTTCAACTACCTCTACCGCCTCTGCAACGACCGGGAAACCAGTGAAGATTTGGCCCAAAGCGTGTTTGAGCGGGTGCTGAAATACCGGGCCAGCTACCAGCCCGGCCAGCCCTTCAAAGCCTGGGTGTTTCAGATGGCCCGCAACAGCTACGCCGACCACTGGCACCGCCAGGAAAAGCTGCGTACGGCCGACGTGGATGAGGTGGAGCGCCACGGTGGCTTACGCGGCGCAGCCTTTTCCCAGATGCGCGTCAGCGGCCACTACGACGACCTCCACGAAGCGCTGGCCCAACTACCCACCAACCAACGCGAAATCTTGCTGCTCAACCGCTTCCAGGGCTTTGGCTACGACGAAATAGGCCAGCTCCTGGGTTGCACCGCCGAAGCCGCCCGCGTGAAAGCCCACCGCGCCCTGCAGGCCCTGCGCAAAGTGTATTTCTCGGATTAGCAACTCTCCGCCTTCCATGCATACGTTCACTTCCTGCAACGACTTCGAAGCTTTGCTGCCGGCCTACGCCGATGGCAGCCTGCTCGCCGCCGAGGCTGAGCAAGTAGCCGCCCACCTGGCTTCCTGCCCCGCTTGTCAGCACCAGCTACAGCAGCTCCGGCTGCTCAGCCACGAGTTGGACGCGGCCTTGCCCGAAGCGCCCCGCACGGCCATGCGCTCCAACTTTCTGGCTATGCTGGAGGAGCAAAAGGCTCTACTGACCGCATCCGCTACTCCTGCACCCGCTGCCCCTGCTCGGGTAGTGCCGCTTTGGGCCGCAGCGGTAGCCAGCCAGTGGCTGCGTGTGGCGGCCGCGGTGCTGCTGGTAGCTGGCGGAGTACTCTTGGGCCGCTACCTGCCCAGCCGCCCCGGACAAAACCCTGAAGTGGCGGCTAACCCGACTGACAGCCCGGCCCCGGCTCAGCAGTTGGCCGCCAACCTGGCCGGCACGGCTTCTCAACCGGCTTCCGCGAGTGACCGGATTCAGCTGGTGACGGCTTCGGGAGAGGAGTTAACGCCCGGCGACCCTACCGTGCAGGTGCTCATCAATACGCTCAACTTCGACCCTAACCCCAACGTGCGTGTGGCTGCCGGTGAGGCGCTATTCCGCCTCCGCGCCGACCCGCGCGTGGCCGAGGCCTTTGTGCACTCCCTGCCCATTCAGACGGACCCGAACGTGCAGATTACCCTGATCGAGCTGATGGTGGCCCTGCGCGACCCGCGGGCCGTGCCCCCGCTGCAGCGCCTGGCCCGCCGCAAAGACGCCCTGCCGGTGGTGCGCGACCAGGCCCAGGCTGGCCTCGGCAAACTGATTTAACCAAGCCCGCGGGAAAGTTCGGGCCGAATACTCCCCCTGCTTTCTGCTTTTCTCTTCTCCTTCTTTTTTCAATACAAAGGCTGCCCTTGGTTGTCGGAACGTGCGAGTCCGGCGGGCTGCTCCTTGCCCTCATTTTTCAACAAGCTCTTATGAAAAAGCCCCTGATCCTTACCTTCTGCGGCCTGCTGGCCGCCACCGTTTCTCTCCACGCCCAGGAGTACAAAACCAAACTCAGCAAAGACCGCAAGGTCATCATCGACATGCAGGGCTCCGACGTGACCGTGGAAGGCTACGATGGCAACGAGCTGGTGATTCGCGGCAATGGCTTCGAGCCAGCGCCCAAGCGCGCCGAAGGCCTGAAAGCCGTGTACAATACGGCCGTCGACAACACCAACCTCGGCATTGCGGTGACCGAGCAGGACAACACTGTGCGCATTGCCCGGGCCTCCCGCAAAGAAGCTACCTACGTCATTCGGGTGCCCCGCGCTACCGCCGTGGAGTACAACCAAACCAACTGGAACGGCGGCGACCTGCAAATCCGGGACGTGAGCGGCAACCTGGAAGTGAACATGAAAAACGGCGACGTGAAGCTGCTGAACGTGGCCGGCCCCGTGGTGGCCAACACCGTCAGCGGCGACATAACGGTGCGCTACTCGGCCATGCGGCCCGGCCCCAGCTCCATTTCGGCCGTGAGCGGCGACGTGGACGTGACCATGCCCGCCGCCAGCAAAGCCACCCTGCAGCTGCGCTCCATTTCGGGCGAAATCTACACCGACTTCGACATCACGCTGCCCAAAACCCAGGGCGACCTGAACCATGTGGGCGGCCAGGTGGTGAACGGCACCGTGAACGGCGGTGGCACCCCGGTTTCGCTCAAGTCGGTAAGCGGCGACATCTACGTGCGCAAGGCCAAATAAGCTCCGCGTAACGCCTGACCTACTTCCCAACCTATCAACCTCAACTCCTGAATAGCATGTCCCGGTTTCTAGTTCTCCTGCTTTGCCTGATTGCCGGTTTCTGCCAGCCCGCCCAGGCCCAGAAAATCATTGAGAAATCCGTAGCCCTTAGCTCGGGCCAGCGGGTGTTCCTCAACCTCAAGCACGCCACCAACATCCGCATCCGGGCGGGGGCGGCCGGCAAAATATCCCTGAAAGCCACCGTGGATATCAACCAGAACCGGCTGAACGAGGCGCTGCAGCTCACACAGGACCAATCGGCGGAGGAAGTTCGCTTCAACTCCGACCTCGACATGGCCCTGTTGCGCAATGCTCAGTCCGGGGACTGCCCGGATGGCGGCACGCAGTTCGGTAATAACTACGGGAGCAGCAAGAAAGGCACGGATGGCTCCGACGAAAATACCTCTTACCGCGTGTGCCTGAACGTGGAATATGACATTACCGTGCCGCCCGGCGTGACGCTGTGCGTGAAAACTATCAGCGGCAACATCGATATCCAGGGCCTCTCCGGCGCTATCGAGGCCAAGTCCATCAGCGGCTTCGTGGACGTGACCTGGGCCGCTTCCTCGGCGGAGCTGGCGCTGAAAACCATTACCGGTGAAGTGTATACCGACCATGATGTGGCCTTCAGCAACCGCAAGGACAACCCATTGATTGGTTACCAGTTGCGTGGCAACCTGGGCAGCAACGGCCCGCTCGTTCAGCTCGAATCCATCAGCAGCGACATTTATTTTCGCCGGCGCAAGTAACCATTTCCCGAAGCGAGAGTTTCCACGCCCGATCAGACTTACAAGCTGATTAGCGGGCTTGCCAAGGCCTGCAGCCTCCGCCCTCGTTCTTCGTCAATACCCGCTGCCTCCACAACCTTTCTGCGCTATGAAAACCTGTACTATTCTCCTCCTTGCCCTGGCGATGCTGGGGCTCGGGGCACCCCGGGCCGTGGCCCAAACCTCCCCATCTGCCCCGGCTGCTGCTGCTCCGGTGGCCGCCGCACCCAAGCGCCAGCTGCAGGCCGTGCGCATCAGCGAAGCCATCAAGCTGGATGGGATACTCGATGAAGCCTTGTGGCAGCAGGCCCCGGTGGCTACCGACTTCATTCAGAACCGGCCCAAGCCCGGCCCCCGCGAGCAGCACCCCACCGAGGTGCGCATCCTCTACGACGACGCGGCCATCTACGTGGGCACCATCATGCACGACGTGGCCCCCGACTCCATCAAGCGGGAACTGGGCGAGCGGGACCACCTGCCCAACACCGACTTCTTCGGCATCTTCCTCGACACCTACCACGACAAGCAGAACGGCTACGGCTTTATTGTGACGGCGGGCGGGGTGCAGGCCGATGCGCGCTACTCCCCGGCCAGCGGCGAGGACTTTGCCTGGAACGCCGTGTGGGACGCCCGCACTGCCCAGCGCGGCACCGACTGGGTAGCCGAAATGCGCATTCCCTACTCCGCCATCCGCTTCAGCACGGCTGAGGTGCAGCAGTGGGGCCTGCAGTTTATGCGCCGGCGCCAGGCTTTGCGCCAGGATTTTTTCTGGAGTGAGGTGAAGCACGAAGTGGATGGCTTCGTGAACCAGTGGGGCGAGCTGACCGGGCTGAAGGGCCTGAAGCCTCCGCTTCGCCTCTCGCTCACGCCCTATATTTCCAGCTACGTGAACCACAACCCGCTGAACGCCGAGGGTACGCGCCGCACCACGACTTCCTTCAATGGGGGCGCTGATGTGAAGTGGGGCATCAACGAAAGCTTCACGCTGGACGCCACGCTGGTGCCCGACTTCGGGCAGGTGCAGAGCGACAACCAGGTGCTGAACCTCTCGCCCTTCGAGGTGCAGTTTCAGGAAAACCGCCAGTTCTTCACCGAAGGCACGGAGCTTTTCAACAAAGGCAACCTGTTTTACTCCCGCCGCGTGGGCGCCACGCCCATCGGGTTCTACGGCGTGGGGCTGGCGGATAACGAGAAACTCGTGCGCAACCCGGCCGAAACCCGCCTGCTGAACGCCACCAAGATTTCGGGGCGCACCAGTAAGGGCCTGGGCATCGGGCTGTTTAATGCCTTTAGTAACGACGTGTACGCCACGGTGCGCAACACCGAAACCGGCGAGGAGCGGGAAGCGCTGACCCAGCCATTCTCGAACTATAACATTGCGGTGCTGGACCAAAGCCTGAAAAACAACTCCTACGTCTCGCTCATCAACACCAACGTGACGCGCTGGGGCAGCACCTACGACGCCAACGTAACGGGCGGGCTGTTCCGCTTCGCCAACAAAAAGAACTCCTACGCCGTGGATGGCAGCATCGTGTATTCGCGCCGACGCGGCACCCGGTTCGGCTCCGACGAGGCTATCGACGACCAGAACGGCTTCAAGTACACGGTGGGCGTGGGCAAGGTCAGCGGCAACTTTACCTGGGGCTTCAACCACCGCATCGAGTCGGACCACTACAACCCCAACGACCTGGGCATCCTGTTCGGCAACAACAACATCACCCAGAGCGCCTACGCCAATTACCGCATCTTCAAGCCCTTCTGGAAGGTAAACAACATGAACTTCTACTCGGAAGTGGGCCACCAGCTGCTCTACCGGCCGACGCTTTTCCAGAACATGTACTTCTACAACGGCTTCAACACCACCTTCACCAAGAACTTCCTGCAGGTGGGCTACGACTTCATGCACACGCCCGTGTCGCACGACTTCTTCGAGCCGCGCACCTTCCCGCTGGGCGACTACTACGTGCGGGTGCCGGCCAACACCGACTGGATTGGTTTCCTGAACTCCGACACGCGGAAACGGCTGTCGGTAGGCGTGAATGCCGGAGCTACCTACTACGCCCAGGATGAGCGGCTGCCGGGCCCTCGCCCCCGCCGCCTGCGCTACCGCGCCGGTTTCTACCCACGCTTCCGCGTCAATGACCACCTTACCTTCCGCTACAGCCTCGACTGGAATCTGGCGCGCAACCAGATTGGCTACGTGAACGGGGGACTGAGCACCGACGAATACCTGGATTTGCCCTTCCAGGGGCAGATTCTGCTGGGCCGCCGCAACGTGGCCACCGTCACGAACGTGGCCTCCGTCGCCTACACCTTCACCAACCGCATGTCGTTTACCCTGCGCCTGCGCCACTACACCAGCAACGTGCGCTACCAGGATTTTACTGTGCTGAAAGAAGACGGGCAGGAATTTCTGGCCGACTACCGCCGCAACCGCGACAACACCTACAACGCCTTCAACGTGGACGCGGTGTACAGCTGGTGGTTTGCGCCCGGCTCGCAGGTGAACATCGTCTGGAAAAATGCGGGCAACACCGAGTTGCTGGCCGAGCAGGCTACGCCCCAGTACTTCGACAACTTCAACAACACCATCAACACCCCGCACAACAACTCCCTTTCGGTGAAGGTGCTCTACTACCTCGACTACTTGGCGTTGCGCCGCCGCCGGTAACGAAAAAAGAATCTATAACAGTTGTCATCCTGAGCGCAGCAAAGGATCTGAGGAATAGTACCCAGATCCTTCGCTGCACTCAGGATGACAACTGTTACTGCCGTTCAGCAAAAAAAACCATCCAACCATAGAACCATTCCCTCCGTTAAGGGCGGCCATGCAATACCTGATTTTCGCGGCCTTCGTGGCGGTAGTGATTTTCCTGTTTTACCGCTACGCCACGCGGGAGGCCCGCACCAAAGAGGCCGCCCTGGCCGAAGCATTTCCTGAAGCCTGGCGCCAGGTCCTCACCGAGCGGGTGGCCTTTTACCTATCTCTTTCCGAAGCTGACAAGCCCCGGTTCGAGAAACGCATTCAGGTGTTTCTGGCCCAGACGCGCGTGACGGGCATCCAGACCGATATCGATGACGTGACGCGGGTGCTGGTGGCGGCCTCGGCCATTATCCCGGTGTTTGGCTTTCCCGACTGGGAGTACGGCAACCTGAGCGAGGTGCTGGTGGTGCCCGACGCCTGGCAGGAAAAGCAGGACCCCAACAAGGAGCATGCCCCGCTGGCGGGTACGCTGCTGGGCTCGGTGCGCAATTTCCAGACCTCTCACTACATGCACCTTTCCAAGTCCTCGCTGGAGCAGGGCTTCAAGGATTCGCTGGACCGCCAGAATGTGGGCATCCATGAGTTTGCTCACCTGCTGGATGAGGCCGACGGCGTGATTGACGGAGTGCCGGCCCTCACTTTCCCGGCGGCCCTGCGCCCGGAGTGGGAAGCCGTGATGGCGCGCGAAATAGCCGCCATTCGGGCCGGCAACTCCGAAATCAACGACTACGCGGGCACCAATGAGGCGGAGTTCTTTGCCGTGGTGACGGAGTACTTCTTCGAAAAGCCCGAGAAGCTCCAGGCCGAGCACCCTGAGCTCTACGGCCTCCTGCTGCTCGCCTTCCGCCAGAACCCCAGGAGCCGTTTCCTGCAGTGGGCCACCGACCCGCGGGAGTGGCTCAAGCGCCTACGCTCCCGGAAGAAGTTCGGTCGCAACGACCCATGCCCCTGCGGCAGCGGTAAAAAGTACAAGGAGTGCCATTTGATGGAGCAGCAGGCCGCCTAAAAGACCCCGTATTTTATAGAAGAAACCCTGGCTCTTCGATGAGCCAGGGTTTTTCTATGCCGATGCGCACCACTTCTACGCTCGTTCCTACCACTTCTATGCCCGTTCACACCACTTCTGCAAGGCTTTCCACCGTTTCTACATGCCTTCACACCGTTTCTACGGGTCGTCATACCGCTTCTATGCATCTTCCCACCGTTTCTACGAGGCTTCATACCACTTCTACATGCCTTCACACCGCTTGTATGCTCTCACCCATTGGTGAGCGAAACTATGGAACGCCGAACCAGGCAAAATCTTGCGGATACGTACCTTAGCAGTCCACCCGTTTTCTGTTTCGTTTTCCTTGCCTGCATGAACAAGAACCTGCTTCCCATCTTCACGGCTGCGCTGCTGGCGGCCTGCGCGCCCACGGCTAAAGCCCCCGTAGCCACCACCCCTGCCCCACCCGCCGAAACCGTAGCAACTCCGGCCGCGCCCACTTGGAGCCAGCAGGCTGATGCGTTTCTGAAATCCTACTCAGCCGAGTATCAGCGCCTCTACACCGCGTCGGCGGAGGCGGAGTGGCGCTCCAACACGCACATTGTGGCCGGCGACACGGCCAACGCCGGGGCCACGGCCCGGGCCAACGAGCGGATGGCCGCTTTCACGGGCTCGGTGCAGAACATTCAGCGCCTGCGTGAGCTGCTGGAGCACAAAGCCGAGCTGAGCGACCTGCAGGTGAAGCAGCTGCAAACGGCCCTCTACAACGCCGCCAACTCGCCCCAGACCATTGCCGATGTGGTGAAGGCGCGCATCAAGGCCGAAACCCAGCAAACCGAAAAGCTCTACGGCTTCGACTACAAGTACCAGGGCAAGTCGGTAACCACGAATGACCTGGACGAACTGCTGCGCAGGGAAACCAACCCGCTCAAGCGCCAGCAGATCTGGGAAGCCAGCAAGGCCATCGGCCCCACGCTCAAAGTCGGCCTACTGAACCTGCGCGACCTGCGCAACCAAACCGTGCAGGCCCTGGGCTACCCCGACTACTTCAGCTACCAGGCTTCCGACTACGGTATGAGCCGGGAGGAAATGATGACGCTGGTGCGCAAAATCAACGAGGAGCTGCGCCCCCTCTACCGCGAGCTGCACACGTACGCCCGCTACGAGCTGGCCAAAAAATACAAGCAAAAGCAAGTACCCGACTACCTGCCCGCCTCCTGGCTGCCCAACCGCTGGGGCCAGGACTGGAGCGCCATGGTAGACGTGAAGGGCCTCAACCTCGACCCCGTGCTGGCGAAAAAGGGAGCCGAGTGGCAGGTGCAGCAGGCCGAGCGGTTCTACCAAAGCCTGGGCTTCCCGGCGTTGCCGCCGGTATTCTATGAGAAGTCGAGCCTCTACCCGCTGCCTAAGGGGGCCGCTTATAAGAAGAACAACCACGCCTCGGCCTGGCACATGGACCTGCAAAATGACGTGCGCAGCCTCATGAGCGTGGAAGGCAACACCGAGTGGTACGAAACCACCCACCACGAGCTCGGCCACATCTACTACTACCTCACCTACACCAACCCCGACGTACCGGTGCTACTGCGGGGCGGAGCCAACCGTGCCTACCACGAAGCCATGGGCTCCCTCATGGGGCTGGCTGCCACTCAAAAGCCCTTCCTGGCCGGGCTGGGTTTGGTAGACCCCAACGCCAAAACCGACCAGACGCAGACCCTGCTCAAGGAAGCCCTCAACTACGCCGTGTTCATCCCCTTTGCCTCGGGCGTGATGAGTGAGTGGGAAAATTCCTTCTACGCCGATAAGCTGCCTGCCGACCAGCTCAACGCCCGCTGGTGGGAGCTGGCCAAGCAGTACCAGGGCATTGTCCCGCCGGCAGGCCGCGGCGAGCAGTACCTCGACCCCGCCACCAAAACCCACATCAACGACGACCCGGCCCAGTACTACGACTACGCCCTGAGCTACGTCATCCTGTTCCAGCTCCACGACCATATCAGCAAGAACATCCTCAAGCAGGACCCGCACGCCACCAACTACTACGGTAGCAAGGAAGTAGGCGCGTTCCTGGCCGATATCATGCGCCCCGGCGCCAGCAAAGACTGGCGCACGGTGCTCAAGGAGAAAACCGGCGAAGACCTCTCAGCCCGCGCCATGGTCGAATACTTCCAGCCTCTGATGGCCTACCTGAAACAGCAGAACAAAGGCCGCAAGTACACGATGTAGTGCAAGTCAGCCAGCGTAATGCATCCACTGTTAGAGTCTCAGCTTCAAGTAGCCGCTGACTGTATTTTACATACTTCGGCCGAGGTAATACAGGAAGGGGATGGTAACCTGTTTTACTTGTTCCTACCCCCAGCCGAAATTCAGCGCCTTGCGGTAGCTGATCTGGAGGAATGGGTGCTGGCGGTTGTTGACATGAAGCGTAAGCAACTAGTGCAACAATCCGAAGCATACTACCCTATGTGCTTTTACTGCTGGTACGATGGCATGGCTGGTTATCTAAGCTTTAGTATGGTAGCTGCTACTTATGAGCATAATCTACCCTTTCGACGCACGCTTCAGTCAACCAACCTAGCAACAGTTTTACACGAAGCAATATTCCCGGATTCACCGGCTTACGCAAATGAAATAACTCCTGATACTCCCTTAGCAATCTGGAAAACCCTCATTCCATAACACAGAAAAGCCGGCCCAATGGGCCGGCTTTTCTGTTCTAAATCGGGAACATTACGCCGCTTGTGGCACGTCGCGCAGGCGGCGGGTTAGTACTTTTTCTACACCATTCAGGCGGCGTACTACCAGGTCCAGCACTTCGTCGTCATCGAGGTTGATACCGTGGTTGCGGGAGCTGAGGTAGCGCGTGAGGGTAGCGTTGTCGTCAAGGGTTTCGGTGAGTTCCTGCTGGGCGTCTTCCCACTCGGCGGGCAGCTGGGCCTGCAGGTACTGAAAGCGCAGCTCCACGGTGCGGCTAACTAAGTCGGCCAGGCGCACCAGCACGCTTTCCTCGTCGGCCGAAACGGTACGGAACTCGCGGCCAATTACGGCCATCATGCCAATGCGGGCCCCGTTGGGCATCCGCAGGGCCGAGCCGGCATAGAAGCTCAGCCCCATAGCCTGGGCCACATCGGGCTTGATCAGCTGACAGCTTTCGGCTTTATAGTCGGATACGACGACGGGCACATCGGGCAGGATGGCCGCCGAGCACATGCTCTCCTGCCGGGGCAAGCCGGGCACGCCCTCGGCCCCGGCCACGGCCTTGAACGACACGTAATCGTCATCGACAAAGGAAATCAGCGAAATAGGCGTGTTGAACAGCTGGGCCGCCCAGGCGACGTAGGCATCGAAAATCGGCTCCGGCTGGGTGTTGATAATCTGATAGAGGTGCAACGTGCGCAAACGGGCCGCCTCATCTTCGGGCACCAGCTGAGTTGGAAAGGCAGTAAGCATACAAGATAAAAGGAACGGCGGGCTGACAGTTATAAGAGTAACTATCAGCCCGCCGAAAGGTTGAGCTTGCGACGCCTAATAGTTGGCTTCGCTGGCCGGCAAGTCGATCAGGATAAACTGAGCGTCTTTGGAGGCGCGTATTTCCAGTACGTTTTCGTCGGTGGAGCGGATTTGGTCGTTCGGCCCCACGTCTACCCCGTTGATGTAGAGGCTGCCTTCCTTCACGTACAGGAAAGTATTGCGAATAGGAAACGTCTTAAACGTGACTGTTTTATCGGCGGCCAGATTGCACCAGTACACCGTGGAATTGGAGTTCATGTACACCACGTCTTCCAGCACTTTCTGACCCGAAACTAAGGGCACCAGCTCATTTTTGGAATCCAAAAAGTCGATATCCTTCTGCTCGTAGCTGGGCGCCAGACCTTTCTGGTTGGGCAGAAACCACAGCTGGTAGATATGGGCCGCGTCGTCCTTGTCGTTCTGCTCGGAGTGGGCGAGGCCGGTGCCGGCCGTCATGCGCTGCACTTCGCCCTTCTTGATCGTGGACTTGTTGCCCATCGTGTCGGCGTGGCACAGCTCGCCTTCCAGCACCAGGGTCACAATCTCCATTTCGGAGTGCGGGTGTTGCGGAAAGCCCGATTTGCCCTGAACCACGTCGTCGTTGAACACGCGCAGGGGCCCGAAGTGGATGTTCTTGGGGTCGTAGTAATCGGCGAAGCTGAAGAGAAAATGGCTGCTGAGCCAGTGTACGGGCGCGGCGTGGTGGCGGTCGGTGGCGGGAATAAGCTTAAGCATCGAAGTCAGGAGTTGAGAGTGATGCATAGCCTTACGCGGGCAGGCGGCGGGAGGTTAGCGCCGTAGCAACCAGCCCCGTCATTACGAGTGCAGCGAAGCAGTCCGTCCCGAACAAAACCAGACATATTATAAAACCAGAAAGCCCTTACTCGCTGTGCGCGGGTAAGGGCTTTTCACATTTCAGGACTTTGCGCGTTGCTCATGCCGGATTGCATTGGCTGCGCCGCGCAATGTCAACTTTACGTCCGGTTACCTTAGGCTTTCTTCATGGTGCTTACCTGCTGCTGCAGGTCGAGCACGATGCTGGCCAGGCGGGTCAGTGAAAGGTCGGCAATGGGGAAGGTGCTGCTGATGTAGGCTTTGGCTTCCCAGATTTCCACCACGTCCTCCACGTCAATTTCGTAGGGCGAGTACAGGGGGTTGTCGGAGTGCAGGGACAGCATGGCGCCATCCTTGAGGCGGTTGAACACGCGCTTGAACACGATGCCTTCCTTGGAGCTCACCACGATGCAGGGCGTGCCATCCTTCAAACTCAGCCAGTCGTCCACGTAGCGGCCCACGATAACGGTGCCGCTGGCTATTGGTAGCATCGAGTCGCCGGCAATTTCGAAGGCGCGGTAAGTGCCGGTGTTGCCCAGCATGGGCAGGCGGAACTTGGGCAGCTCTTCAAGGTATTCGGGGTCGGCGTAGCCATTGAGGTAGCCGGCCGCAGCCTTCTGGGGCACCAGCTCAATGTTCTCGTTCTGCTCCTTATCTACCGTGAGGGCCAGAATGCGCAGGTTACCGCCGGGCCGGTTGGAGACAGCCGTTTCGGCCAGCGTAGTAGCCTGGGCCTGCTGCAGCTGCTGGGCCGTTTTGGCGTTTTTCTTTTGCTGAAGTCAGTAGTTACCAGCTGATCGAGGGAAATACCGAACAGCCGGGCCATGTTCACCAGGGTGGTGAGCTTGGGCTCGGCGCGGCCTTCTTCGTAGGCGCCTACCAACGAGCGTTTGATGCCAAGTTTTTCGGCTATCTGCGCCTGCGTCAGGCTCAGTTCGCGCCGCCAGAATTTAAGATTCGTGTTGATCATTGGGCAGGGAGGGCCGGGAAGACGCCGCAACAGCAAGCAAGTACCGGCTCACGAAGATACGAACCCCACTACGCGAATACTAATTCAATTAGCTGAAATTTTTGCTAAAAATTTTATGGCACCTTATAAACTATCGGTGCTGGCTACCTCAACTGCTGCCGGCTCTTTCTCGGCGGCCGCTGAAGCTGGTACCGGTACCCGGCTCAGCCCACCATTCGTCGTTCTGCCAGTACGTATTCCAGCCCAGCTTCGCGTATTTCGGGTTGAAGTCCGGGTCCCGCTCCCCGATGGTGAAATTGGATAGAATGTGCTGGTTGAATCCAAAAATATCGTCTACCAGCGTGAGGGCCTTGCGCCGACTGCCATCCCGGCTGCTCCAGAAGCCCTGCAGAAGTATTCCGCCACTTTGGGCGCCGTAGTCTTTATTACGGGAAATCAGGTTCAGTTCGCCTTCTTCATCTACTTCAAAATCAATCAGCATTTTTCCCTGGAAAGTGCCTGCTCCCGGCCCCTGCGAGGTTTCGCGCAAGAGAAAAGTGCCCGTGGCGCAGTACATGTCCCTTTTGTTCCAGGCCGCAATTGACGCCTTTATCTCAGCGCTAAGCTTCTCGTCGTTGGCGGGCAGATAAGATGGCTGATTGTGAAGCCCGGTGAGAGTAATTTCACCCTCGAAAGGCATGATACTCTTTTTAAAGCGGTTTTTGCCTTTCACCCAGAAGTGGCCGGGCCGGGCCGAGTCGGGCTTCACTTCCAGCATGGCAAACTGGATGCGGTAATTATCGGGACCAAAAAACCCGTTCATCAACTCATAGCTGCCAGAGCCATTCATCTGGATAAACTTGCTCAGATCGTACCGGGCAAGAAACTGCTGGGCATCCTGGGCCAGCACGGCGGGGTCAGCGGGAGCGTCAGAATCGATGGAAGCTGATGCGGGCACGGCTACCGGAGGCGTGCTTAGAGGAGAATGCGTGGCGGCAGTAGCGGGCTTGGTAGCGGATTGCTGCTGGCAGGCCAGCAAGCCTAGCAGGGCCGAGGTCAGGATAAGCTTTTGCATAAGACGAAGCGGTAAAAAGTAAGCTAAACTACAAAACGGGTTCTTTGGCCTCGGCCCACCACTCGTCGTTTTCCCAGTAGCGGTTCCAGCCGGCACGGGCGTATTTAGGATTGATGTGCATGCCCCGGTCGCCGATGTAGAACTGGTCCATCACGGTGTAGGCAATATCCATAAAGTTGCTGGCCCACACAATCTTAATTGGCTTTGGGTGCGCGGCACTGGTCCACTGGCTGGTGAAGGTAGCGCCCTCACCACGGGAACGGAAGCCAAACTCTTCTTCCTGCGCGGGCATATAAGCCAGGCCCCCGGCCGTGTGCGAAAAAGCCATGCTCAGCGTGCCGGTGAACACACCCGCACCTGCCTCCGCCGGGCTTTCCGTGAGCCGGAACCGGCCCGCAACCTCATAATGCCCCAGCGCCTTAAAGCCAGGGACCCTGACGTCCGAGCTGACTTTACGGATGGTGGTAAGGGTGATGGTGCCGCGGAAGGGCATAATCCGCTCCCGCTCCCGGCTTTTGCCTTCCACGTGGTAGAGAGCAGGATTCTTGCCGTCGCGCCGCACCTTTTGGTACACCAGTTCCAGGCGCCGGTACTGCGCGCCCATGCAGCCCAGCATGACCTGCGCCTCCGCTCTTTTTGCGTGCAGATGCCATAGGGGCGTCAGGTTAAACTGGCGAAACAGGCTTTGGGAGCTGGCCGGTTTGCGGGCGTGGGCCGGGGCAGTTTTGGACGATTTGAGGGGCGGCGAGCCCGCCGCGGCAGCCAACAGGGCCACCAGCATCAGAAGCAGCTTCATCGTTTTGCTCTTAAAAATGAGTATCAGGCTAATGCGCGGCTGTTGATCCGACTGCTTAGGAGCCCATACAGTGCTTTTTGACCCAGGGCGGACTACGAAGCCACTGGCACCGTTGGCTCCGGCCGCCGGGCAGTGGGAGCCACAAACCGCGCCTGCCGAAGTAGCCGGCGCGCCAGCCCGGCCTGCACCAGCACTTCCGCCAGCACCAAGTTGCCCGTCCAGGAAAGCCAGGTGACGGTGAGGTAGGTTTCGATGGGCTTGGTGCCGAACAGGTAGAAGAGCCCATAGCTTTCGAGGCGCAAACTCATAGCGGCCAGGGTCACGGCGAAGGAGCGAATCATCCACTCCGTGTGGGCTTCCCAGCGGCGCTGCCGGGCCAGGCGGTAGGCCTGCCAGGTGCTCAGCCACCATACTACGCACTGCAGCGTGAAGCCTACTTTGGCTACCAGCCCGCCATTGGCAAAAGCCGCCAGTACCAGCCCCGAGGGCGCCGCCAAGGCCAGAATGGTTACCACGTAGAGCTTGCCCAGGCGTCGGTGCCAAGCTGCTCTTCCCCGAAACCACTGCGGGAAAAACTGCGCCAGCCCCGCCGCCAGCACCCACAGGCTGCTGGTGATGTGCACGTAGAATCCCGCCCGAAATAAGCCGCTTTCGTTCGTGGCGTCTGACTTGGTGGTAAGGAAGTGAATACCCGGCTCGAAGGATAAGTACGGCCACACCTTGGTCGCCATCAGCAGGGTGAAAGCCGCTACGCCCGCGCCGGTCAGGAGCTGCAAAACCCGCGCAACGGAAACCGACGGCAACATACTTTCAGAGAGCTAGGCGGGAATTCTGCTACATAACGTAGCATGTATATTCTTATGATGTGATATAGTAATTATTTTTTTGGTAGTGGTGTGGGTGCTGAACGGCGGCGGGTGCGGCCGCCAGTTGGGAGACTGGCATCTACTCTGCGGCGATTAGACGCGCCAGCTTCGATGGATGAGCTTACCGCCAGACCTGCCCACCTGAACGGAAACTCACCAGTTCACTATTTCACCCGTCTCGCCTTACTCCCCGCGCAGCTTCTTGAAGTATATGAGGGCCAGGCGGAGGCGGAAGTAGTCGTACTTCTCGCGCAGGTGGTCGAACAGGTCGCGCAGCATGGGGCTGTTGCCAAGCTGGGCCTGGGCCGTCTGGATTTCGGCCAGCTCCTGCGGCTTCAGGAAGTCCTCGATGCGCAGCTCGTAGCCCCGGCCGTAGAGCGTGGACAGGTGCGTCTGGATAGTGCCCACGGCCAGGCCGCGCCGCTCGGCAATGGCCTCCACACTCAGGCCCATGCGGTGCAGCTGGAAGGTCGTTTCCATCGTGCTATTCGCGTCCGTAGTAGCAGCGCTAGCAGTTGCAGCGGCGGGTGCTTCCTTCGGGCGCCGGATACGGGGAGCTTTGGGTTCCTGAAGCTCAAAGGCATCGGCGTCCTCGTCGTCCAGTTCGGCCAGAGCGGCGGGGTTGCCGCCATGAGTCAGCACTTCCCGAATAAAGGCTTCACCGTAGTTTTCAAACTTCTTCATGCCCACGCCCGAAATAGCCAGCATAGCCGTGCGGTTGACGGGGCGCTCCACCGCCATTTCCTGCAGCGTAGAGTCGGTGAAGATGACGTAGGGCGGCACCCCCTGCTCGTCGGCAATGCGCTTGCGCAGGGCGCGCAGGGCTTCAAACAGCTGAGCTTCGCGGGTGGCGGCCGGCGCGGCGGCTTTGGCAGCGGCCCCTTTGCGGCCTTTGGCAGGCTTCTCGGCTTTTTCGGTGGGCTGGAATTTCTTCATCGACACGGGCCGCTGGGCCTGCAGTACTTCCCGTCCCAGGTCCGTTATTTTCAGCGCGTAGCCTTCCTCGTAGGCAATGTAGAGCAGCCCGTCGTTAAGCATCTGGTGGATGTAGCTGTACCAGTCGAGGTAAGGCAGGTCGCGGCCGGCGCCGTAGGTTTTGATCTGGTCGTAGCCCCCGCTGAGCACGGCCTGGTTGCGCATGCCGCGCAGCACGTCAATCAGGAGGGTCAGGCTCATCCGCTCCCGCCCCCGCACCACGGCCGACAGTGCCTTCTGGGCCAGCTCAGTACCATCGAAGGTGGTAGGCGGGTTGCGGCAGATGTCGCAGTTGCCGCAGTCCTGGGGCAGGGTTTCGCCGAAGTAGTTGAGCAGGATTTTGCGGCGGCAGCTGGCGGCCTCGGCAAACTGCTGCATGCGCTCCAGCTTGGTAAGGTTGAGTTGGGTAAGCTTGGGGTCGTCCTTGGACAGCATATCCCGCAAACTCATCACATCGGCGAAGGAGTAGAACAGCACGGCCGTGGCGGGGCTGCCGTCGCGCCCGGCCCGCCCGATTTCCTGGTAGTAGCCCTCAATGTTCTTGGGCAGGTTGTAGTGAATCACCCAGCGCACGTTGCTCTTATCGATGCCCATGCCGAAGGCAATGGTAGCCACAATCACCTGCAGGTCGTCCTTCAGAAAAGCTTCCTGCACGCTGCCGCGCTGGTTGGGCGTCATGCCGGCGTGGTAGAAGCCGGCCTTCACGCCCTTGGCCTGAATTTTCTGGGTGAGGGTTTCGCACTGCTTGCGCGAGAGGCAGTAGATGATGCCGGCCTCGCCGGGGTGGCGCTCCAGAAACTCCAGAATGCCTCCTACCCGGTCCTGGCCCGGCCGCACAATCAGATTGAGGTTGGGCCTATCGAAGCTGGAAAGAAATACGCGCGGCTCGTGCAAGCGCAGCTGCGCCTGGATGTCGCGCTGAGTGAGGCGGTCGGCGGTAGCAGTGAGGGCAATGATGGGCACCTGCGGAAACTGCTCCCGCAAAACCCGCAGCTGGGTGTACTCGGGCCGGAAGTCGTGGCCCCAGCTGGAAATGCAGTGCGCCTCATCAATGGCGAACATGCTGACGCGCAGGCGCTTCATGAAAGTCATAAACCCTTCCGACAAGAGCTTCTCGGGGCTCACGTACAGGAGCTTGAGGTAGCCGTTGAGGGCGTCGCCGGTAATGGCCTGCTGCTCGCTCTGGCCCACGCTGCTATTGATGTAGGCCGCCGCAATACCGTTGGCTTTCAGGGCTTCCACCTGGTCTTTCATCAGGGCAATGAGGGGTGACACCACCACACAGAGCCCATCCTGTACCACGGCCGGCACCTGAAAGCACACCGATTTGCCACCGCCGGTGGGCATAAGCACCACCGTATCCTGCCCCGCCATAATGTGCTGGATGATATCCTCCTGCATGGGCCGGAAGGTATCGTAGCCGTAGTACTGCTTGAGGACACGACGGGCAGAATCTATCGTAGGGGCGAGGGGTTCGGCGGCAAATAACATGGAGTAAAGATACGGCTTATCGGGGCGGAGTGAAAGACGTAAGATAACTACGGGCGGGCGGGAATAGTGCACCTTGGCGGGCAAATCCTGTACGGCCGGTTGGCCTTCAACCCCATACAAGCGAAGAGTTATTTCTCTGATGAATTTCCTCTGCTTTATGACTTCCTCCCCACTTTGCTACGCAAAATCAATCCGTGCTTGATGCTTTGAATTGCTACTTCTTTCAAGCGTACAAAACTTATTAAAGTAAAAAGCCCTTTTCCGTACGCAACGGGAAAGGGCTTTCTGGTAGAAAAACGCGTCTGGCGTTATCTAGGACGGAGTGTTTCGAACTGCTCGCAATGACAGCTTCTACTTCAGCAATTCCAGCACCATGGCGGTTTTGGCGGGCAGCTGCAGGGTTTTGATGTCGCTCAGGGCTTCACCCGTCAGCACGTTGCGGGCTTTGCCGAAGCCGCTCAGGCGCTCGGAGAAGCGGGCGGTGGGCAGGCTGGCCGCTTTGTCGGTGGTGTTGGTGGCCACCATCACGGTGCCGGTAGTATCGTAGCGGAAGTACACGTAGAGGCCGTTTTCGGGTAGGTACTGCATCAGCTTGCCCGAGCTTAGCGCCGGATGCGTTTTGCGGTAGGTGGCTAGGGTGCGCACGAAGTTAAAGGCGTCGTTTTCGGCGGCGGTGCGGCCGGCGGCGGTGAATTTGTTTTCCTTGTCTTCGGGCCAGCCACCGGGGAAGTCGCGGCGCACCTCGGCATCACTGGGGTCCTTGAAGTTCTTCATCAGAATTTCCGTGCCGTAGTACATGCTGGGAATGCCGCGCATGGTCAGCAGCCACGTCAGCCCCACCTTGAATCGGTTGATGTCCTCGCCCACTTCGGAGAGGTAGCGGTTGTGGTCGTGGTTGTCGAGGAACGTCACCAGCTTTTCGGGCGAGACATACACCGCATCCTGGGCCAGGGCCTGGTATACCCGTTGCGGGCCGTTGTCCCAGCCGGTAACGCCGGGCGTGCCTACTTCCTTCACGCCAGCCAGCATGGCGTTTTCCAGCACAAAGTCGAGCCCGCCGGGCTGGTTGGACTTGAAGGGAAAGGCAATTTTGTTGCGTACGTAGTAGGCCTGGTCGATGGTGTTGTTCACCGACGACTCCCCGAAGATGTGAATCTTCGGGTACTCCGCCAGCAGGGCCGCGTTGCAGCGGTTCATGAAGGGCTGGTCGTTGTACATATAGGTATCGATGCGCCAGGCATCCACCCCAAACGTCTCCACCGACCACAGCGCGTGCTGGATCAGAAAGTTGGCCACGTAGGGGTTTTGCTGGTTGAGGTCGGGCAGGAAGGGCACAAACCAGCCATCCAGGGTCACCTTCCGGTCGATGTAGGCCGAGTGCGGGTCGGTAATGGGCTGCTGGCGATAGGAAGTATTGGTGTAGGCAGGCCACTGGTGCAGCCAGCTTTTCATGGGCAGGTCGCGCACAAACCAGTGGTTGATGCCCACATGGTTGTACACGGCATCCTGCACCACCTTCAGGCCGGCGGCGTGGGCCTGCTGCACGTAGGTTTTGTAGGCCGCATTGCCGCCCAGGCGGCGGTCAACCTGGTAATGGTCGGTGAAGCCGTAGCCGTGGTAGGCCGAGCGCATGTTGCCGCCTTCGTTGGTGAGGGGTTGGTCGTTTTCGAGCACCGGCGTGAACCACACGGCCGTAACGCCCAGGTCCTTGAGGTAGCCGATGCGCTGAGCGGCGCCCTGCAGGTCGCCGCCGTGGCGGTAGAAAGGGTTGGTGCGGTCGGCGTTGGGGTCGGCCATGGTAGCCACCTTGTCGTTGCCAGGGTCGCCGTTGGCAAAACGGTCGGGCATGGCCAGGTAGATGAAGTCAGCCTGCGTCACGCCCTGCCCCTTAGCGGCCGGGTTGCGGGGCAGCAGGTCCCAGGTGCGCGTCACGGTTTGCGTGCCTTTCTTGCCCACGATGCTCACCTTGCCCGGCTTGGCCGTGGCGGCAATGGTGAGGTCCAGAAAGACGTAGTTGGGGTTTTCGACGGTGCTGGCCTTGGTCAGCTTCACGCCGGGGTAGGTGATGGTGTAGGTGAGCGTACCCGCGTTGGGACCGTACACCAAGAGCTGCACGTTGGGATTTTTCATACCCACAAACCAGCTGGTGGGGTTCACGCGGGTAATGGCCGGCGCCTGGGCCGCTGCCCACAGCGGCAGCAGCAGGGCCGCCAGCAGCAGCCGATACAATGCAGTTCTGTTCATCGTAAGTAAGGGGAGGTTGGCGGGAAAGGGCAAGTTAGCGGATGGCCGCCGGAAAAGCAGGTGCCCGGGGCCGGCGGACTCGGAAACTACTACGGGCTACTGGCGGTGGTTGGCTCGCAGGGGGCTTGCGCGGCCTGGCAGGTCACTTTTGGGTGCTCGCAGCGCACTTCTTCCTGCTGACACGACACTTTCGCCTGCTTACATAGGACTTCTCCATATTGACACGGCACTTTTGCCTGCTCGCACGATACTCCAGCCTATTTACAGGGCGCTTTTACTTTTTTGCGCAACCCTTTCGCCAACTGGCAGAGTGGGTTAGCGCGATTCCGGTGGCGGTGAGGCGGTAGTGGGGCGGCAAGCCAGGCAACCGGGGGTGTCGCTGCCGCATCTAAGCCCCCGTCAACTTACTTTTGCTACCCTATGCCCCGTGCTCTAACCGTTGCCACCCTGCTACTGGCGCTGCTGCTCCTGGCCCCCCAAGCCCGCGCTCAGGCGCCCACCTACGCCCAGCTGCTGGAAACGGCTGCCCAACAGCTCGGCCAGCAAAACTACTGCGAAGCCACCACGTCCTTTGCCCTGGCCTTTGCCGACAGCACCCAGGTCGGCCCGTTCGACCTGTATGCCGGAGCCGGCGCCGCCGCCCAGTGTCCCGGCCGGCAGGCCCAGGCCGTAGGCTGGCTGCTGCAGCTTTCCCGGCAGCCCAACCTGCCCATCAGCGCCCCCGACGTAGATAATATGGCCCAGGCAGAAAACCTGCGCAGCCTGCACAGCCGGCCCGAGTGGCCCCGCTTCCTGGCCAACCTGCGGCAAGCCGCCACCCGCCGCGCTGAGGATGCCCGCCGCGCGGCGGCCGCGTGGCAGGACAAAATCCGCGCCCAGGCTCTGCCGGTACCCGCGCGAAAAGGCGCATTTGCCCCCGCGAAGCCCGGTTTTGCCTTGTACTATGCCCCCGTAGATACGGTGCAGGTGCCCTACCTGGTGTACGTGCCCGCCACCTATGATGCCAGCCGCCCCACCGACCTTCTGGTGTACCTGCACGGGGGCATCGTCACCGCCACCCAGTTTCGGGTTGCTGACCCGGACGTAGTGCATGAGCCCATCTTTGCCGCCGCCGCTGCCCGAAATGCCCTGGTACTTTACCCCTTCGGCCGCCAGTCCTTCGGGTGGCTGGAGCAGCGGGCGGCCCTGGACAACGTGCACACGATGGTAGCGCAAGTCAAGCAGCGCTACCACGTGGACAGCCGCCGGGTGTACCTGGGTGGCATGTCGAACGGCGGCACGGGGGCTTTCTGGTTTGCGTGCCAGTCGCCGCGGGGCTTTGCCGGGTTCTTTGCGGTGGCGGCCCTGCCCGTCAGCGCCCTCGGGCCGCTGAACTTCAAGCAGCTGCGGCGCGGCGCACCCATTTACTCCCTGAACGCCGAAGATGATGCGGTGTTTGCCTACCCGCGGGTGGCGGCCATCTACGCGCAGCAGAAGTCGGTGGCCCGGCAGTGGCACTTCCTCTCCCGCCCCACCGGCGGCCACAGCTTCCTCTACGCCCCCGAAGGCCCGGCCCTGCTGGATGGGTTGCTGGGGCAGCTGATGCAGAAGCCGGGCCGGTAAGCCGGGTTGGGTTTCGGGCAACGACGGGCGGGGACAAGCCCCGCCCCTACTTCGTTTTCGGGACCTACAATGAAGCACAGTTGCCACATCAGCACAGTAGCGAAGCGGAGTACATCAACGGACGCTTACTTCACCTTCCGGGTGCCCTGGTACAGTTCGTACTTGAGCAGGCGGCAGTCGATGGGGCCGTTGTAGAGTGGGGTGCGGCGGGAGGTTTTCAGGCCGATGCGCTTGGCCGCCTCCAGGTTGCCGGTAAACACGTAGGCGTCGTAGCCCTGGAAGCCGGTTTTGAGCGTGTCGCCAATAGTTTTATAGAGGGCTTCCATTTCCGCCTCCTCCCCTATCCGCTCCCCGTAGGGCGGGTTCATCATCACAATACCCGACTCTTCCTTAGCGGGAGCTTTGGCTTCCTTCACGTCGCGTACGCCCAGCCGGATAAAGTCTTCGAGGTCGGCGGCGGCCACGTTTTCGCGGGCCAGCTCAATAAACTCCCGGCTTAGATCGGAGCCAGCCAGGTAGGCCTGGGGCTCTTCGAGGCGCATCTGGCGCGCATCCATCTGCACCGATTCCCAGAGGGACGCTTCGAAGTCGGGCCAGTTCTCGAAGCCAAACTTGCCCTGGTGGTAGAGGCCGGGGGCAATGCGCTGGGCAATGAGGGCGGCCTCGGTGAGCAACGTACCGGAGCCGCACATAGGGTCGATGAAGGGCTTTTTTCCGTCCCAGCCGCTGAGCAGGATGAGGCCGGCGGCCAGGGCCTCGTTGAGCGGGGCCACGTTGGTGCCTTGGCGGTAGCCGCGCTTGTGCAGGGATTCGCCGGAGGCATCGAGGCTGAGGACCACCTCGTTTTCAATCATGTGCAGGTGCAGGCGGATGTCGGGGTTTTTCACGTCCACGCTGGGGCGGTGCCCGAGGCGGTTGCGGAACTGGTCCACAATGGCATCCTTGGTGAGCTGGGCCACATACAGGGAGTGCTCAAACGACGACTTATTCACGACGGCCGTGATGGCGAAGGTCTGGTCGGGCTGGAGGTAGTCCTGCCAGCTAATGCGGCTTACTTCGCGGTACAAGGCTTTTTCGTCGCGGGCATAGAAGTCGGCGAAGGGCCGCAGGATGCGCATGGCGGTGCGGCACCACAGGCAGGCTTCGTAGAGCAGCTGCTTGTTGCCGGTAAACTCGACGGCCCGGGTGCCTACTTTCTCAATCTTAGCGCCCAGGTGACGCAGCTCCTGGGCCAGCACTTCTTCCAGCCCAAACTGGGTGGTGGCAGTCATAAAGAACGGGGCGGAGCGGCGGTTATCGGCCATAAGCTGCAAGCACAAGAAAGCGGGAGAAGCCGCAAAGGTCGGGAAAGTAGCGCACCGAATGGCAGCCGTTTGCAGATATCGATGGTAAGAATTGCTTGCTCTGTGTGTGCAGCAGCTTTGTAACTTGACTCTATACTGCTGACCTTGCCAATACTGACGCCATCGGCGCAGCCAAAGGTTATGCGCCATATATTACTGCTAAGTCTTTCTTTACTAGTCCTTGGTAGCTGTGGACTATTGCCAGGTTCTCAACCAGTATTGGTTATTCAACCTTTTCGAGGTTTCTCTGCGCGTCTCACGGATTCTGTTTCCCAGCAGGTTCGGCGACTATATCCGCGGGTTCTTCAGCGGCAGCCGGTTGCATTGCCAAAACAGGCCTACTACGCCCCACGGCACCGCTACCGTGCCGATTTATTGCTGCGCTTCCTCGTCAGCCGGCACCAACCCGATACCGTTGTCATTGGCCTTACGCAACTCGATATCAGCACCACCAAAAATGGCGTACACGACTGGGGTATTATAGGCCTCGGCTACTGTCCGGGCCGTGCCTGCGTGATATCCAGCTTCCGATTGAAGCGGCGCGACTTGAGCACGCAATTTTACAAAGTAGTTCTGCACGAAATCGGCCATACAGAAGGGCTTCCGCATTGCGCCACGCGCACCTGCTTTATGCGCGATGCCGAAGGTCGCAACCCTATAGATGAGGAAACAGGCTTCTGCCGAACTTGTACTTGGTACTTGGAAAGCCGGGGCTGGAAACTGGCTAGCTAGGGCCGACTTCTCCCAAAAACTCCGTAGCATTGCTTAGCCTGCCCGCAGGCGGATATTTTACCTACAATTCTGCTCCTGCATGGCCGCTCCTGCTCCCGTTACGTCTGCTGCTTCCGCCTCTGCCCACGCGCCAGCCCGGTCCTACGTCGGCCCGATGGTGCTGATGACCACGCTGTTCTTCCTGTTCGGGGCCGTCACCAACTTCAACGATGTGCTCATGCCCTACCTTAAGGACGTGTGCCAGCTCACCGACTTCCAGTCCACGGCCGTGCAGTCGGCTTTTTTTGGGGCCTACTTTCTGATGTCGTTGCCGGCGGGCCGGGTGCTGGAGAAGCTGGGCTTCAAGCGGGGTATTGTGCTGGGTTTGCTGGTGATGGCGCTGGGGGCGCTGCTGTTCGTGCCGGCCGCCAACTCCCGCGCCTTCGGGCTGTTTCTGCTGGCCTTGGGGCTGCTCGGGGCCGGCGTCACGCTCCTGCAGGTAGCGGCCAACCCCTACGTTTCGGTGCTGGGGCCGGCCCGCACTGCGGCCAGCCGGGTGAGCATCGTGGGCGTAGCCAACGGGCTGGGCGGCACTATCTCGCCTCTCATTGGTGGTCTGATTTTGTTTGGGGGCTCGGCTCTGCTAAAAGCCCGGCTGGCGCAGCTGCCGCTGGAGCAGCGCCTTACCCAGGAAGCCACGCTTATAAAACCGCTGTATCTGGGGCTGGCGCTTTTCCTGGCCGTGCTGGCCGCGCTGTTTTTCCTGGTACGCCTGCCCGAAATCGAAAGCATTCCGGCCGATGAGGAAGCCCAAGCGGCCCAGGCCGCCGCCGAAACCGGCCGCCGCTCGGCCCTTGACTTCCGCCACCTGCTGCTGGGTGTGGTGGCCATTTTCACTTACGTAGGCGTGGAAGTAGGCATCGGCTCGTTTATCATTCGCTACGGCGAGGCCCAGGGCATCAGCCAATTGAGCGGCTTTACCCAGGAGCTGGTGCGGGGTCTGAGCTTGGCTACCAATTGGGCCGTAGCCTTGTTTGGCCAGGCGCCCGAGCCCATCGATACCACCGGGGGCTTCACCAAAGCCGTGGGGGCCGTGCTGGTGGCCTCCTACTGGTTCGGGCTGATGGTGGGCCGCATTATTGGCATTCCGCTATTGAGCCGTTTCAATGCCCGCAAGCTGCTGGCCGGCGTGTGCGCGGCTGGTACGCTGTTCGTGCTGCTCTCCCTCTTCAACCACGGCGAAACGGCTTTGTGGCTGGTGGTGCTGTGTGGCTTGTGCAACTCCATCATCTGGCCGGTGGTATTTCCGTTGGCTATTACCGGGCTGGGGCGCTTCACCAAGCAGGGTTCATCCTACCTGATCATGGCCATTGTGGGCGGGGCCATCATTCCGCCCCTGATGGGTCTAGTGGCTACGCACGGCGGCGGCCTGCGGGTGGCTTTCGTGCTGCCGGCTTTGTGCTACGCCTACCTGCTCTACTACGCCTTGCGCGGCTACCGGGTGCGGTAGCTACCGAGACTTCGGGAATTTCCTTCCGCCAAAAGGCTGCTCACGAGGGCAGCCTTTTGCTTGGCCGCACCTTCGCACCCAACCGGCTACCTTTGCCCTCTTAGCCATCCATTGTATTGCCTTATGACGCCGGCCCCCGCCCTTGAACCCAACGTTTCCCTGCGCCCTTACAACACCTTTGGCCTGGAGGTAAAGGCCCGGTGGCTGGCCCGGTTCCGGTCGGTGGAGGAGCTGCGGGCGCTGCTGGCCCTGCCCGAGGTGCAGCAGGCCCAGAAGCTGGTGTTGGGCGGCGGCTCCAACCTGCTCTTCACCCGGGACTTCGACGGCGTGGTGCTCAAAAACGAAATCGGCGGGCTCGATATCGTGCAGCAGGACGAGGAAACGGCGCTGGTGCGGGCCGGAGCCGGGGAAAGCTGGCACGGTCTGGTGCAATACACCCTGGAGCAGGAGCTCAGCGGCATCGAAAACCTGTCGCTGATTCCGGGCACGGTGGGAGCCGCGCCCCTGCAGAACATCGGGGCTTACGGCGCTGAGCTGAAAGACACCTTCGATCACCTCGAAGCCGTGGAAATTACCTCCGGGCAGTTGCGCACGTTCACGCACGCCGAGTGCGGCTTTGGCTACCGCGAATCCGTATTTAAGGGGCCGCTGAAAAACCGGTTTATCGTGACGGGCGTGGTCCTGCGCCTGCGCCGCCGCCACCAAGCCAACGTCAGCTACGGGGCTATCCGCACCACCCTCGACGATATGGGCATCGGCCCTGAGCCTACCCCGCGCGAGGTGAGCGAGGCCGTGGTGAGCATCCGCCGCTCCAAGCTCCCCGACCCCACGCAGATCGGCAATGCCGGCTCGTTTTTCAAAAACCCCGAGCTTTCCCAGCAGAAGTACGACGAGCTGAAGGCGCAATACGCCGACCTGCCCGGTTACGCCGTGCCAGGCGGCGTGAAGGTACCCGCCGCCTGGCTGATTGAGCAGTGCGGCTGGAAGGGCCGGCGCCTGGGCGCCCACGGCGTGCACGACCGACAGGCGCTGGTGCTGGTAAACCACGGTGGGGCGCAGGGGGAAGACATCCGCGACCTGGCGTTTGAAATCATTGCCTCCGTGCGCGAAAAGTTTGGCGTGGAGCTGCACCCCGAAGTGAATATTCTGTAGGCCCGCCAGCTTGTTTGCTAAGGGTGGCTGCTCCTGTCATTTGCATTGTGCAGAAGCAGCGTAGGGCTTTCCATAGCTACAGGCGAATATTGCCCTGCATCTGCCTGCGAAGGAATATAACAAATTCTTCACACGGTAAGCTATTCACCCTGACCGTAGTCTGGGAGAAAGTATGGATATTTGAAGCCTGTTTTTCTGGCTTGGTCTTTCTGCGTTCCTTTTTCTCTTTTCATGAAAAAATTTACTTTTCTGGCGCTGCTGTGCGGCGGGCTGGCTTCGCAGCCCCTGCTGGCTCAGAGCGTGATTACCATTGCTGAAGCCCGCGCGGGCGGCGCCGGCAAAACCGTGACGGTGCGCGGCATCGTCACCAACGGTCCGGAGCTGGGCGTCATCCGCTACCTGCAGGACAAAGAAGCCGGACTGGCCGCGTACTCTGCTTCGGCGGCGGGCTTCAACAACCTGGTGCCCGGCGACAGTATCGAAATTACCGGCACGCTGAAGGACTACAACGGCCTGCTGGAAATGGACCCCGTAACATCGGTAGAAAAGCTGGCTTCGGGCAAAACCGTAACGCCCGTGACGGTTTCGGCCGCCCAAGCTTCCACGGTTTTTGCCGAGGCCTACGAGTCGCGGCTGGTGCGCATTGATGGCAACAGCAGCGTACAGACGTCGACGGGCGCGGCCTTCGCCACCTTTGGCGGCAACACCAACTACCGCCTCAATGGCCAAAACAGCCTGGCGTTCCGCACCAACAATGCCTCTACCGGCGTTACCGGCATCGTGGGCAAGCCCGCCCCAGCCGGCCAGTTCGACATAATCGGCATCATGAGCCAGTTTACGTCGACGGGCTCGGGCGGCTACCAGCTGCTGCCACGTCTCTACGCCGACTTCCGGCTGGGCGGCACGCCCAACCTTACGGCCCAGCCAATGTCGACTAACCTGACGAAAACCGGCTTCACGGTAGTATTCAGCACCGAAAACCCCGGCACCACGAAGGTGGAGTACGGCCTCACCCCAACCCTGGGCAAGCAGGTAGAAACCACCACGGCTACCACCTCGCACAGCACTGCCCTCACCGGGCTGGAAGCCGGCCGCATCTACTACGTGCGGGTTTCCTCCACCAACGCAGTAGGCACCACTACCTCCGGCATCGTGCCCATGGCTACGGTTTCAAACTCTACCGGCGACATCAAAGTCTACTTCAACCGCTCGGTGGATGTGACCAAGGCCTTGCCCGGCAACGCCGCTCAGATGCTGAGCTTTGCCAACGACGACACGCTCATCAAGTACATTGAGCGGGCCCGCAAAACCATCGATATGGCCGCTTATAGCTTTAACACCACCGGTATCAAGAGCATTCCGGAGGCGCTGAACGCGGCGCACGCCCGGGGCGTGCGCGTGCGCGTGGTGTACAATACCGAATCCGGTGTGCCGCCCGTGGGTATTCCGCTGCTCGATGCCGGCATTGGCAAGCTGGGCCGCAATACGGCCCGCAACATCATGCACAACAAGTTCCTGATCTTCGATGCGGAGGATGAAAACCCCAACAAGGCCATTGTGTGGACGGGCTCGATGAACCTGACGGGCGGCCAGATGAATACCGACCCCAACTCAGCCGTGATTGTGCAGGACCAGACCTTGGCCCGCACCTACCAGATTGAGTTCGAGGAAATGTTCGGTTCCAGCACCGACAAGCCGGGCGCCGGCAAGTTCGGGCCCGACAAGCAGGACAACACGCCCCACCACTTCCTGATTGGCGGCCGGCAGGTGGAGCAGTACTTCAGCCCTTCCGACAACGTGAACACGCGCCTGCTCGAAACCATCGGCACCGCCGACCACGACCTGCACGTGGGCACGATGCTCATCACGCGCTCCGACCTGGTAAACGCTATCCGCGAGCGGGTGGAAACCAAAGGCATTAAGGACTGCACCGAAGTGCTGGTTGACAACAAAACCGACGGCCCCGACCAGTTTGCGGCACTTACCGCCTTGCTCGGCGACCGGGCTCAGGTATACTCTCAAACCCAGGAAGGCATCTTTCACCACAAGTACGTGCTGGTTGATGCCGGCGCCCCCGACTCTGACCCCACCACCTGGACTGGCTCGCACAACTGGAGCAACTCGGCCGCCAACGGCAACGACGAAAACACGCTTGTCATTCACGACAACCTCATTACCAACCAGTATTACCAGGAGTTTGCCGCTCGTATGGCCGGCCAGAGCACCAAAGTAGCCCTGTGCGACTTCGTGGTAACGGGCACCCGCGGCGGCAAGCTTCAGCAGCAAGGCCTGCAGGTGTACCCCAACCCCGCCCACGGTTCTTTCAGCCTGAAGCTAACTCAGTCGAAAGCCCGGACCGCCACCATCACCCTGCGTGATGCTACCGGCCGCGAAGTCCTGACGCTGACCAAACCGCTGGCCACCGGCCAGGACCTGACCGTAGATGCCACCGGCCTGCGCCCCGGCCTCTACCTGGTGCAGGTAGTTACGCCCGAAGCTACGCAGGTAAGCCGCGTGGTAGTACAGTAAGTGCGCTTTTAGCTCGTAGCTGAAAAAGGGTGGCTTCCATATTGGAAGCCACCCTTTTCTGTTTTGAAGCCTCGAACAACCTCAGCTTCTACTTCAGCACCGCTACCGTAGCTCCGTCGCCGCCGCGGTCGGCGTGCTCGTCGGCTACGCTGGCCACGGTGCGCTGGCTGCGCAGGTAGTCGCGCACGATCTGGCGCAGCACGCCATTGCCACGGCCGTGCAGGATCTTTATTTCCGAAATGCCCAGCATCACGGCGTCGTCCACGTAGGCCATTACTTTGGTCAGCGCATCTTCGGCCCGCTCCCCGCGCAAATCCAGCGTGGTGTTGAAGCCTGACATACGCCCCGTGATATCGAGGCCCAGGCCAGCGTACTGGGCTGGGGCTTTGCGGCTGGCTTCCTTCTCCCGCTCCCGGATTTCGGAACGGCTGAGCTTTTCGAGCTGGCCTACTTTCACCAGCGTCTTCATGCCCCCGAAGGAAACCTCGGCGGTTTTGCCCTTCACGCTCATCAGCTCACCGTGGCCTTCCTGCCCAATCAGCGCCACTTTGTCGCCGGGCTTGAGAGTGCCCGCCTCAGCCAGCTCGCGGGTAGCGCGGGGCTTGGGCGGCTCAATCTGAAGCTTTTCGCGCACGAAGGTGTCGAGCTTTTCGCGGGCCTGCTTGGTTTCTTCCTTGCCCGCCTGCGAGCGGCGGATGTCGGCAATGGTGCTTTCAATTTGCTGGTTGGTGTCCTTGAGTAGGAGCTTAGCTTTTTGCTTGGCCTCGCGCAGCACGTCCAGGGTGGTTTCGTCAAGGTAGCGTTTGAGGTCCTGGTATTCCTGGGCGGCTTTCTTGAGGCGTCGCTCGGCCTTGGCAGCTTCGGCGGTGCGCTGCTCCAGCTCAGTTTTCTCTTTTTCCAAGCCTTCCAGCAGCCGGTCGTAGCGGATTTTATCCTTGCCTACCAGCTGAGAAGCGCGCTCCACCAGCTGCTTGGGCAAACCAATTTTGCGGGCAATTTCGATGGCGAACGAAGAGCCAGGCTTCCCGATTTCGAGACGGTAAAGCGGCTGCAGCTGGTCGGGGTCATAGCGCATTCCCCCGTTCACGATGCCGGGCGTACGCTCGGCGTAGTTTTTCAGGTTGGTGTAGTGGGTGGTAATAACGCCGAAAGCCCGGGCGCGGTTGAGCTGCTCCAGCACGGCCTCAGCAATGGCCCCGCCCAGGGCCGGCTCCGTGCCCGTCCCGAACTCATCAATGAGCACCAAGCTGCGCTTGCCGGCCAGGGTCACGAACTGCTTCATGCTGAGCAAGTGCGAGGAGTACGTGCTCAGGTCATTTTCCAGGCTCTGCTCATCGCCGATATCCAGGAAAATATCATCGAACATGCCGGCTTCGGACGTTTCGCCGGCCGGAATCAGCAGGCCGCACTGCAGCATGTACTGCACCAGGCCCACCGTCTTCATGGCCACCGACTTACCCCCAGCATTCGGCCCCGAAATCAGCAGAATGCGCTGCTCGGGGTTCAATTCAATGTCCAGGGGCACTACTTCGCGGGGGTCGTCCTTGGGGTGGTTCTGGAAGGCGAAGTACAGCAGTGGATGGCGCACCTGCTTCCAGTGGGCCAGCGGCCGGGAACTGAGCGAAGGCAGCGTGGCCTCCAGCTCCCGCGCCAGCCGGGCCTTCGCCCGGATGAAGTCGAGCAAGCCTAGGTACTGGTAGGCTTTGCGCAGGTCAGGAATGTGAGGGCGCAGCTGGTCGGTTAGGGCCGTGAGAATGCGCACCAGCTCGCGCTGGTAGGCGTTTTCGAGGTCCTTGATGTCGTTATTGAGCTCAAACACGGCTTCCGGCTCGATAAACACCGTCTGCCCCGAGGCCGATTCGTCGTGAATCAGGCCCTTTACGCGGCGCTTATGCTCGGCAATGACGGGCAGCACCAGCCGCCCACCCCGAATGGTAGGTTCGGAGCCTTCGGGCACCCAGCCTTCCTGGCGGGCGTGGCGCAGAATGCCCGCAATCTGCTTGCGCAGCATGCCCTGGCGGTTGATAAGCTCCTGGCGCAGCTGACGCAGCAAGGGCGAAGCATCGTCGCGTACCTGGCCTTCGTCGTCCACCACTTTGTCGAGGGCAGCCAGCAGGTTGCGGTCTACCTGCACGCCAATGCCTAGTAGGCGCAGCGTGGGGTAGAGCCTATCCTCGGCCTGAGTAAAGAAAACCAGCGCCTCCCGAATGGTGCGCAGGCTCATCTTCACGGAGAAAAAAGCGGGCACGTCGAGGTAAGCGCCGGGCAGCGAGGCGCGCACCAGGTGCGGGTTTACATCGTGGTAGTGGGCACTGGGGAAGTCAGCGCCGCTGTGCAGGAGCTGGCGGAACTCGTCGGTCTGGAGCAGGAGCTTCTGAAGCTGCTCGGCGTTGGTCTGGAAGCTCATTTTAGCCACAAACTGGCGACCCAGCGCGCTCAGGCACCGCTCCTCCAGCATCTCACGCAGCTGCGCGAAGCCGATTTTTTGCTCGAAGTTATTGGGAAGAATCAAATCAGAAAGTCGAAACGAAGTAAGCGGGAATCGGAAGAGGATGCGAAAGTAAACAGCATTCGGCGGGCGAAAGATTCAAGTGAGTTAGTATAGCATCAAATTCTGTTTGCCGGATCGTATGAGCCAGACTTAAAATTGAATTAATGGAAGGCTGACGCTTTTTTCTACGCCCAAAGCTACCTACTTTTGAAAACTACGATTGTACAATCACCCAATCCCAGCAGCTGATTAGCCCAAACGTTCCTGTTAGTATTTTTCTCTATACCACTTCATGACGATACACTAAAAATGCCACAATAATCTTCTTATTACCAGCCTATTATACTACCTAAACCACCAACGTGGCCAGGGTGCCGCTACTAGCCGGTTTCTCTTTTCTTTTGTTTCGGCCATTGCAATTCCGTGGCCTCCTATGCTACCGGTGACGGAAGCCAGCAGCATACGTGTACCTGTTTTCTTCTCATTTCCCTTTCATCATTTTATGAAAAAAACCTCTACTCGAATTATCAGTGGTTTGCTGCTGGGCTCTTTGCTGCTACCTAGCTGCGCCACCATACTTTCCGGCTCCCGGCAATCAGTACGGTTGGTAGGTGCCCCTTCTGGGAGTACGTATTATATTAACGACAAACCTGTTGAAGCCAAGCCAGTAGCCGGTCAATCCAACACCGTAAGCATACGGGTGCCGCGTAAGCGGAGCTCCGAAGTGAAGGTCAAACATGACGGCTACAAAGAATATTCGCAGGTTTTGTATCCGGATAAAACCACGGGCCTGACATATTTAAACTATGTGCCGCTCATATATGGTACGGCTAAGGGTCTTTCTTTTTCTACCAACTCCAACGGTGACACAGAGTATACCGGCCAGACCGGCTTACTGCTGATGTTGGGAGGACTCTTTGGCTTGCTTACGGACTATGCTACTGGCGCCAACTCCCGCCTCGATAAGAAGGAGCTTCAGGCAACAATGCCCCAGATGCCCAAAGCAGTGGCCGGCAGCCAATCTGTTCAGTGCACCCTCATGAATGTGCGCATTAAAGGCGGCGACAAGATGGGCAACCTTTTCGTGCAGGGCGAACCCCAGGAAATCCTCTATTTCGGGAAGTCCCTCGACACCGATGCTGAGCACCTGAAATCTTCCGTCAATGGGTCACTTAAAGATATCGGCTACACCGTGCCCGATGCTGAAACCAAAAGCATTTTCTCGGCTGGCCTCAACTCTCGTTACACGCTGCAGGGCGAAATGCGCGACGTTAAATACAATGTCCATGCCTCATCCCCCTACAAATCAGCTCATTTCGAAACACGCTGCACAGTTGAAGTAACCTGGAAGCTGCTCAACCAAAACCGACAAACGGTGGTAGAGCAAAAGACAGCTGGTTCCAGTATTAAATTTGAACAGGGCGGCAGCGCTGCTTTCGAAGATGCATTTGAGAACTCCTTCTACACGTTCTTTGCCAATCAGCAAGTTACGGAGGCCCTAACCAAACCAGCCGGTGGCAAGGGTGACTCCGATGCTGTGCAGGCACCTATCTCCATGCGCCGCGGCACGCCAATGGCGGCTGATAAGGGGCTAAGCACCGCTGCACGATGTGTGGTTATTGTAGAAACCAAAGACGGTCACGGAAGTGGCTGCATTATTTCTCCGGATGGCTATATAGTGACTAACGCCCATGTAGTTGAAGACCAGGAAGAAGTAAAAATTCAACTCGCGGATGGCATGAGCTCAAAAGCAAAGGTTGTTCGCCTCAATCCTGAAATGGATTTGGCTCTGCTCAAGATCGATGCAGAAGGTCTTACTGCTTTCCAGTTGCCAACCACCAGTCTGAGCGAAATAGGTGCAGATGTATTTGCCATTGGCACTCCTGCTGATAAAGAATTGGGACAGACGGTAACCAAGGGTATTATAAGTGGCCGCCGTAAGGTAGATGGCCGCTCCTTTCTGCAAACTGATGTGAGCATTAATGGTGGCAACAGCGGAGGTGCACTCGTGGCACGGACGGGCCAACTCCTGGGCATTGTTAATGCCAAATTGGTAGGTCGTGGAATTGAAGGTATTGGCTTCGCTATTCCTGCCGAGCAAGTAACGGAGGCACTCCATATCAAATTCACAAACTAGTTGCCAGATTCCTTAGGATAAAGGGCTTTCTGAATTGCAAGGCCGTCTGTTCTTTCTGAACAGACGGCCTTGCGGTTTTATACCCACTATAAAGTTCGTTGCTAGGTTGCACGGACATTTAGCGGAGCCACAAGAGGGCAGAGACGAAATGGATCATGCCCAAAAAGCTACTGGCTGTTTTTTCGTAGCGCGTGACGAGCCGGCGAAACTGCTTGAGACGACTGAAAAAGCGTTCCACTTTGTTTCGGTCGCGGTACAGGTTGCGGTCAATGCCCCGTTGGACCAAACGGTTCTTTTTGCTGGGAATCACGACGTGGTCCCCGATGGCCGTTACACTGGCCAGGACAGCGTCCGTATCGTAGCCTTTGTCGGCCAGCACATACGCGGCACCGTGCGCAGCCAGCAGCAAGTCGGCGGCGCGTTGGCAATCCGCTTGCTGACCGGGCCCCAGCACGATGCGCAACGGGTTACCCCGTGCGTCGACCAGCACGTGCACTTTGGTGGTCAGGCCACCGCGACTGCGGCCGAGGGCTTCGTCGCCGATGCGGCTTTTTTTCGGCTGCCCGCCGCCTGGGCATGGGCCCGCACCACGGTGGAATCGAGCATCACCCAGTCCAGATCAGGCTCCTGCACGGCCTCGAACAAGCGTTACCAAATGCCTTTCTGCGCCCAGCGCCGACTGCGTTTGCGCAGCGTGTCGTGCTTGCCAAAGCGAGCTGGCAGCGCCCGCCAGGCACAACCATGGCGCGCTACCCAGAATACGGCATGGAGAAAGAGCCGGTTATCGGCTCCTGTTCGGCCTACGTCGCCCGCTTTTCCCGATAGATGCGGGGCCAAAGCGGCCCACCCCGGTCACTGATTTCATCCAGATGGCTCACGAAGGCAAAGATAATTGTCCGTACAACCTAATATGGTTAAGCAGCTTGCTACCGCTCGCCCGCCACGCCCAGCCCAAACAGCGCGAAATCGTACTTTACCGGGTCCTGCGCGTCGAACTGCCGGAGGTTGGCCGTCAGTTCCTCAGCGGCCAGCCAATCGACCTGCTGGCGCTGGAGCAAACCCAGGCTGCGGGCAACGCGCTCTACGTGTACATCAATTGGGCAGATCAGGTCGGCAGCGGGCAGGCGCGCCCAAAGGCCGAAGTCCACGCCGTATTCGTCGGGCCGCACCATCCAGCGCAGGTACATATTTACGCGCTTGCAGGCCGAGCCCCGCGCCGGCGTAGCCACGTGCTTGCGGGTGCGCTGCGGAGCGTCTTCCAGCGAGAAAAACAGCGTATGGAAGTTCTCGATTCGCTCTTTCTGGGTGTTTCCTGCCAGAAAAGCGTCTTCCAGGGAAGAGTGCTGCTGGTAGTACCAGCGCAGCCAGTGCACAAAGTACAGCAGGTCAGTGTCGCAGAAGGTGCGGTGGCAAAAGCCCAGCAGCTTTTTCAGATCCTCGTCGGAATGCTGCAGCACATATTGATGAGGCGCATCGTCCATGCGGCGCATCAGCTCCCGGCACTTGCTGATGATGGTGGGACGCCGCCCCCAGGCCAGCAGCGCCGCAAACAGCCCACTGATTTCGATATCAGCCCGCGCACTGAATTGGTGCGGAATGCTGATGGGATCGGGCACAATAAACGTGGGCTGATCATAGCGCCGGTATTGCTCCTCCAGCAGGACGCGCACCTGGGCATGGTTCATAAATTCGGGGTAATCAGGTGACAGGTAACAGGAGACAGGTAACACGTCCCAATGACACCTAATTACCTGACACTTGTTACCCGTTACGGCAGGTAGGAAGTTTCCACGCGGAAGCGCTGGTCGGGGGTGCCCAGCATCTGCACGGCACGGGGCGAGAGGCGAATGAGGATGTTGCTGTTCTCGCCGGTATCGGGCAGCACGCCAATCACGCGCACGAACACCGACACGTTGTTCATGATGTTGCGCACTTCCACGATGCTGCCAACCGGGGCGGTTTTGTGCAGGGCCAGGTATTTGACGGTGGTATTGTTGGGAATGACGGCCGCCAGGCCACTTTCCGTCACGCGCTTCACCACCTCACTGGCGCGGGCCGGGCCCCGGTTTTCGTCGGCCTTCTCATCGGCCTCATCTTCTTTGGCCGTTTCCCGGGGTGTTTCTTTGGGCGTTACCGGGCGGGGTTCTTCCCGCGGGGTCGGCGTTTCTTTAGCGGGCATCGGGCGGGGCGGGGCCGCAGCCACGGCCTCTACGGGCTCGGGGGTTGGCACCGAAGCCGGGGCAGGCTTGCGCACGGGCGCCGCCTTCGTATCGGTTCCGCCCGAAGCAGTTCCGCCAGCGGGCACGATAATCAGCTTCTGGCCCACCAGCACCCGGCCGCCGGCCCCCAGGCGGTTTTGCCTCAGCAACGTGTTGGAGCTGACGCCAAAGCGCTGGGCAATGGCGTAGAGCGTCTGGCCGGGCTTCACCACATACACCCGGTTGCCCTGCGCATCGCGGGGCAGCGCCAGTGCCGCCGAGCTGGAGGCCGCAGCAGGCGCGGCCGTGCGGGCGGGGGTTGTAGCCCGGCTGGCCGTGGCGGCGGGCGTGAGCAGCACCCGGGTGCGGGGCACCAGCACCACCTGCCCCGAAATCAGGGCGCCTTTCACTTTTGGATTGGCTTCCACAATGGCATCGACGGCCACCTTATAGCGCCGTGCCAGACCGTACAGCGTTTCGCCGGGGGCTACGCGGTGCCGGATCAGGGCCGTGTTGTTGCGGTATTCGACGCCAATAGAATCGGGTGGGGCGGGGCTGACCGGGGCGGCCTGCGCCAGCCCACCGGCGCATAGCAAGGCAACAAGAGAGAAACGAAAGCGAATCATGAAGCAACGGAAAGCAGAGACCAGAAAAGCCAATCGGAAACGACGCGGGCGGCCTCTTTGCATAATTAGTGCCGAAAGATAAAAAATTATCCTCCCCAAGTACCACAATGGTAGCGCGAAAATGGCTTTCTACCTGACACTAAGCCCTCTTTTCGGCTGCTTGCCAGCCTTGTTCCGCTACCTTTGCGGCCTACCTTTTTTGCTTCTCGCTATGCTCTCCGCCATCGGTATCATTCCGGCCCGCTATGCCTCCACCCGGCTGCCCGGCAAACCCCTCGTAGACCTGGGCGGCCAGTCCATGATTCAGCGCGTGGTGGCCCAGGCCCGGCAGGCCCGCCTAAGCCGCGTGGTAGTAGCCACCGACGATGAGCGGATCCTGACCCACGTGCGCAGCTTCGGCGGCGAGGCCTTGCTGACTTCGCCTGCTCACCCCAGCGGCACCGACCGGGTGTGGGACGCCTACCAGCAGCTGGGAGCCTCGGCCGACTGCGTAGTGAATATTCAGGGCGACGAGCCGTTCATCCAGCCGGCTCAGATCAATGCGCTGCTGGATTTGTTTGCGGATACCGATACGCAGATTGCCACCTTAGTGAAGCCCGTCATCAGCGAAGAGGAGTTGTTCAGCCCCCACCTACCCAAAGTGGTGCTGAACACGCAGCAGGAGGCCCTGTACTTCAGCCGTCACCCCCTGCCCTACCAGCGCCAGCATCCCAACTGGGAGTGGTTGGAGCAGCACCGCTACCTGCGTCACATTGGCCTCTACGCCTACCGCCCCGCCGTGCTGCAGGAGCTAACCCAGCTGCCGCCCTCGGCCCTGGAACTGGCCGAGAGCCTGGAGCAGCTGCGCTGGCTGGAGCACGGCTACCGCATCCGCACCGCCGAAACTGCGGAAGCCACCCTGGGCATTGATACGCCCGAGGATGTGGTAAGAGCCCGGGAATTTTTACTGCAGGGCTAAGTAGCCTAAGAGCGTGTTTGGGAATTAGGTTCGGGCCAAAAGAAACGAGCCAGTAAGTTGCGTGGGGAGTTCCTAGGCTCCTTTTCGCTTTATGGGTGAGTGCTATCAACCCCTTACTGACTCGCAGTGGCAAGTTATTGCGCCGCTGCTGCCCCTGCAACGCAAGCGCCGCTTGTGTTTGCGCCAAGTCGTTGACGCGTTGCGCTACGTGTGCCGCACGGGCTGCCAGTGGCGCAGCCTGCCGGCGTGTTTCCCGCCCTGGTCGGCGGTGTACTACTATTTCGCCCGCTGGCAAGCCACCGGCACGCTGCAACGGCTTAACGAGGCCGGCAACCGCGCCGACCGGCTGGCGAGTCAGCGCTTGCCCACCCCGTCGCTGGCCCTAGTCGACGCGCAAAGCGTCAAACTGGCCCCGCGCCTGAACCAGCAGCGCGGCCTCGACGCGCACAAACGGGTGAACGGCCGCAAGCGCCAGGTCCTGTGCGACACGGGCGGCCGCATCTGGCAGGTGGTCGTGCACGCGGCCAGCGGACACGACAGCCGGGCGGCCCACCCGCTCTTGCCCCGGCGCGAGCAGCTGCGCCCGGCCTGGGCCAGCCGGCTGCGCACCGTGCTCACCGACCGGGCCTACCACGGTCGTTTTGCGCAGCAGGTCCGGGCCTTGGGCTGGCAGCACCAAGTGGCCAGCCGCCCGCCCAGTGCCGACCGGGGCTTCGTGCCCGTGGCCCAGCGCTGGGTCGTGGAGCGCACCTTCGCCTGGCTCAACTGCTTTCGGCGCATCGTCGTGGATTACGAGCGCACCCCGGCCAGCCATGCGGCCTGGATACTGCTCGCCAATCTGACCATGACGTTACGACGTGCTACAACCGAGTGAATTCCCAAACACGCTCTTAGCCCTCTACGCTTGGTGGTTGGCTGGCCCCGGCTGCTTTAGCCGTCACGTGCTGCTCGGCGGAATCGTGCTTTTCTTCCTTCATTTCTCTGGATAGGAAGAAGTTGAGCGCCGTCCGAATAATGGCAATGGCCCCGAGCTTGCCAATCTGCTCCCAACTGGGCGCTATGGCCGTGGAAAGAATATCGGCCCCCAGCTGAAACTCCAGGGCCAGGGCCAGGTAGCGGGCCAGGGTTAGGCGGATGGCCGTAAAGTCGGCGGTTTGCCGACGCAGCAAAGCCTTCAGAAAAAGCCAGCCCGCGCCAAAAATCCCCAGCGCGATGATAATGGCCCCAATGGTTTCCACGATCAGCTTCAGCCATAGCACGGCTTCGATAACGCCGTTTTCGGCCAGAGCGTGGATGGTTGGCGATTCTGTGGCAGGCATAGTTAGAGGAGCAGTAGTGAAGAACAGGTCCGAGGAACGGTTACTCCCATACGTAACCCCACCCCGCTGGTCTACTTACCCGGTCCACGCCAAGACCTTCTACCGCTTACCCGCCCGCTTTCTTGGCTTTGTAGCCGGCAGCCAGCAGCACGGCCATAACCTTGTCGCGAAAGTCACCCTGGATGATGATTTCGCCGTCTTTGGCGTTGCCGCCCACGGCGCACTTGGTCTTGAGCAGCTTGCCCAGGGTTTGCAGGTCGGCATCCTGGCCCACGAAGCCGGTAACGAGCGTGACCTGCTTACCGCCCCGGGATTTTTTATCCAGCTGCACGCGCAGGTTCTGCTGTTGCGGCGGCAGCGTGGTCGTTTCTTCGGCTCCGTCGTGTTGGTACTCAAACTCGGGGTTGGTGGAATACACCACGCCTTCGCGGCGCTTTTTATCGACTTTCATGCGAGTAAATGGTTGACTTGTTTTCTGGTTAAATGGCGGTTTTGCTAAGGGTTTGCTTGGATAGCTTCTGAAGGCTTGGAGCAACCCCATAACGGGTTTCTGATTTTAGCTATACCAGTCAACCCTTTATACCGCCACTTCCAGGGCCAGCGGGTGCAATTCTACGCTGAACTGCGTGCTCGTGCCCACATAGTCGCCATCCACGTGGAAGCCGAGGGGCTTGGCAGCCTCTACCCGCACCTGCCGGGCGGTATGAAACACCGCCGCCCCGGACTCCGGTAGGTCGCCGAGGGCCAGGGACAGCGCCACCCGCACCGCCCGCACTACCGACATGGAATCAATCAGGCATAAATCGAGGAGGCCATCCTGAATATCGGCGCGGGGTGCAATGTAGGCGTTGTTGCCGTACTGAGCGGCGTTGGCAAAGGCCAGCACGTAGCAGTTCGTTTCCAGCGTGGTATCGGCCAGCTCCAGGGTGATGGGTACCGGCCGGAAGCGGCGGTACTCGCGCAGGGCCACCTGGGCGTAGGTGCTCAGCCCCCGCGTGCCGGCCTCGGCAAAGCACTTGCTCACGTGCGCATCAAAGCCCAGGCCCGCTGTGCAGAAAAACTCCCGGCCGTTGATGCTGCCTACATCAATGCGCTGAAACGTGGGCTGGTTCAGATGCTTGATGGCCGCCGCTATTTCCATGGGCACCTTCAGGTGGCGGGCCAGCCCGTTGCCGGAACCCCGCGGTAAAATACCCAGCGCGGCCTGTGTGCCCAGCAGGCCTCGCGCTACTTCATTTACGGTACCGTCTCCTCCCACCGCCACCACTACCCGGCAGCCCCGGGCCGCGGCCGCGCGGGCCAGCTCCACGGCGTGGCCGGCGTACTGTGTTTCCTCCACTTCATAGCTCACCAGGTTGGCATCCAGGTGTTGGCTTAGCAGTGCTGGCAAATCCAGACGTCGGTTGGTGCCCGACGTTGGGTTCAGTAAAAAGCAAATACGCAGAACAGCGGGCATACTCCGGCAGAATCAACAGGGAACGGCGGCGCAAGGTACGCGACCGGGCACAGAAAAGCCCGACCGAAATCGGCCGGGCTTGTACCTATACGGGCAGCCAAAAGGCTTAGCCGTTCATTTTCTCTCCCAGCTGCTGAATCAGATCAGCAGTGCGGGTCGAGTAACCGGTTTCGTTGTCGTACCAGCCAATCACCTTTGCCAGCGTGCCGCTGGCCGAGGTCAGCTCCGAATCGAAAATGCAGCTGTGCGTGTTGCCTACGATGTCGATGCTTACGATGGGGTCGGTGGTGTATTCAATGATGCCTTTCATCGAGCCTTCGGAGGCCGCTTTGAGCGCAGCGTTGATCTGGTCTTTGGTTACCTCCTGCTTCAGAATCACTGTCAGGTCGGTCATCGAGCCATCCGGCACGGGCACGCGCATAGCCAGGCCATCGAGCTTGCCTTTCAGCGTGGGCAGAACCAGACCTACGGCTTTGGCGGCACCGGTGCTGGTAGGGATGATGCTGTAAGCGGCAGCGCGGGCGCGGCGTAGGTCTTTGTGCGGCGCGTCCTGCAGGTTCTGGTCCGAGGTGTAAGCGTGCACCGTGGTGATGTAGCCCTTCTCAATACCGAAAGCTTCGTCGAGCACCTTCGCCATCGGAGCCAGGCAGTTGGTGGTGCAGCTGGCGTTGCTGATGATGGTTTCGTCGCCGGTCAGGATGTCCTCGTTCACACCCAACACCACAGTTGGAATGTTGCCCGTAGCCGGAGCCGAAATTACCACTTTCTTGGCGCCTGCGGTGATGTGCTGGCCTGCGCCGGCTTCATCCACGAAACGGCCGGTGGATTCCAGTACCACATCGATGCCCATGTCGCCCCAGGGCAACAGCTTCGGGTCGCGCTCCGCCAGAGCGTGAATGCGCTGGCCGTTTACGGTCAGGCTTTCCTCATCATACGCTACAGTGCCATCAAAGCGGCCGTGTATAGAGTCGTACTTCAGCAGGTGCGCCAGCGTCTTGTTGTCGGTCAGGTCATTGATGGCCACCACTTCTACGTTGTCGCGGCCCAGCAACGACTTGAACGTCAGGCGGCCGATGCGGCCGAAGCCGTTGATGGCGACTTTAATTTTTGCCATGGTATAAAAGGAATGGGGTTAACGGCCCCCACGTGGGGCCTGGTGCAAACGCGGAGCGAAGGTACAGGGCCGGGGTAACTTCGCCAAATCAATTCCTGCCGGAGCACTTTATATGCCGGCGAAAATTCGCCAGCAGTGTGGCTTTCGGCCTCATATCCGGCTTTCAACTGGCTCGGCGAAAAAATTCCGGGCTGAAAATCAGTTGCTTTTACCCTTTTCCAGCACTTTTCTCTCAACAGGGTATTGCGCTCAATGTTTCGCCTCCTATCTTTGCACCATCAAAACGGAAATGGCCTCAGTATCTGGTCCGTTCGTCTAGGGGTTAGGACAGTAGATTTTCATTCTACCAACAGGGGTTCGATTCCCCTACGGACTACTCGCCTTCTGCTTTGATATTTGGTTTATGAAAACCGCTCCGGTGTATCCCAGGGCGGTTTTTTTATCCAAGCCGAACCGGCAAACGCGCCCTCGGCACCCGCAGTACCCCATTTGGTCCGTTCGTCTAGGGGTTAGGACAGTAGATTTTCATTCTACCAACAGGGGTTCGATTCCCCTACGGACTACTCGCCTTCTGCTTGACTTTGGGTTGAAAAACCGCTCCGGTACCTCCCAGAGCGGTTTTTTTCTTTTACGCAATAGCACAAGCAACGAGCCGTTAGGTAACTACCAGAACATCCGACCTTCAAAACAGCGCATTCAAGATGGATTACGAAGTCAAGCTGATTGATATTGACCAGCCCGGTATGGATGTAGCTATTACCAATCTGGTCAATTTGTCCTTCCGGGAGGTTAATCCCAAGACGCACCGGGATTTTTCCTGGCATACTATCAAGTCAGGTACTTACCACAATAATTCCGTCGTTGGCTCACCTTCCAGCTTTTACGTAGGAGCTTTCATTGATAATGAGCTGATTGGATTTACGGCGTTTAAGTCCCACGATTTTATACGGAACGGCGAAGTTCTTAATTGTTTTCATAATTGTATTGCTGTTACCTCTGAACAGCATAAAGGAAAGCGAATATTTCCTAATATCTTAAGCTTCGGCAAATCAATCCTGGAAAAAGAGGATGTCGGCTTTCTTTATGGCATCCCTAATCATAATTCCAGACCGGTTATTGAAAAGATAGGGTACAAGTACCACGGTCCTTTCCTGAAAGTAAACGTGTTTAATTTACCCGGCCTCTTTGAGTCAGCTTTCTCTAAATGGAAAGAGCAAGATTACTTATACAACGAAAACGTCTATTTCCAGAATGATTTTCAGCTCATTGATGTCAAGACAAATGAATATGGGAAGGCTCTGGTGGTTTTCGAAGATCTAGGCAATGTAATCTGGGGTAAAATCGAAAACAAGGTAGTCAAAGGCATTACCATCCGCTACTTAAGCGTAGGAGGCATGATTGTCAATAAGCCGCATTTCTTTAAAGACTCGTGCAAGAAGCTTTTTAAAAAGCATAATATTCAATTCATTCAGTTTATATTCCATAGCACTAGTATCTTTAAATCCTTATTCAACAATCCAAAACCTGCTCCGTTCGTGGAGCCATTCATGGTCCTTGATCTTAAGACTAAGATAACCGAGCATGATCAGTTTAATTTTATGCCGGCAATAAAAAACAATTTTTAACTATCTTTTATAAACACCCTTAAAGTTCCTTCTGATGAAAACTGCAGTGAAGAGCCTTTTCTACAAAGTACGGCCATACAAAATCCCGCAGCAGTACAAATTTCATTTGGGATATATATTTCATACTGAAAACGTATTTGATCAGGCTTTATTCTCAAAGTTACTATCCTTTTGCAAGGAGTATTATAGTATTACGGGCAAACGGCCGATTTGCACAGTTATGGCCGGGACCAGCCCTAAAGTAGCAGCGGGCTGTGCAGAGCATAAATGCTCGGATGAAATGCTGGCGGCACGCTACCATCAGCTGGCGTCCGTAGCTACTCTGGGCTACCATGGCCACTTTTATTTAAACCCAGCTTTATATCATCGATTTGAATCAGAAATTAGAAGCAACAACTTTATAACATCCTCCTTAGAAGCCCAATTTAGCCGCGACTTAGATTGGTTTAAAAAACACAATATCAATCACAATGGCTTATACGCCGGCGGTTGGTGGTTTATGAACTCCCAGTTGATAGAATTATTGATGAATGCAGGCTTCAAATTTGACTTCAGCTTTTCCAAGTCTCCCTTCTTTCGAAATCAATATTCTCACAGATTGATCCAGGAAAACAATATAAATACTGGCCAGCCATTCAGGATAGTTAAAGGCAATACTATTTTATATGAAGTACAAAACCTCATAGGCGCCCATACAACGGCTTTCACCGATGATTTTTACCGTGTATTGAGTGGACTGCTCACGCCTTCGCAATCAGAGGTTGTTGGCGTTTTAAATTCACATGATTATGACCTGGACTACAAGAACACGTTAATGGTTATTCGTGATGCTGCCGCGCAGAAAAATGTTCGTTTTTTTGACGCTGATGATTTATTAAGCAAATCTTATTTTAATTTCACTAAAACAGTAACGTTATAGTATTTAAATAGCGCTATAAATCTTTCACTTTCACCCTTTGTCATGAGCGACCAGAAATCAACTTGCTTTGTAATCACTTCGCTGGTAACGGGTGGCGCCGAGTTGCAGACTATCAACCATATTAATGCTTTTTGTGAAAGTAATAGCAATATCTTCCTGATTATTTTATCTAACATAACTGACGACAAACTACTGTCATCCCTTAATATCAGCAAAAACAACATATTAATCCTGGACCAGCCTTATAATACCCCTACTACCAAGGCCCTCATCAACACTCATATTTATCTACACAAAGTATACTCGTTTATAAAAACGCATAAATGCGAAGTAATTGTTGCGAATCTTCCGCTGGCTCACTTTTTCATGAGAGCAACTAAGCTATACGCCAGAGTCCGAGGGCTGAGCTTTAAACTAATAAACTATCATCGGTCTTTACAGTTTACAGCCAGCCCAATTGACTCATTACCTAAACAGTTATTTCATAAGTACAACCAGAGCTTGGCAAACAAGACTGATGATGGAAATATTTTCATTTCCAAGGCGTCACTCGATGATATGCAGGATAATTTTTCTATTAAAAGACCAATTATCATTTATGATGGGATTCAATACAAAAACGGAGATTCTTCCTTGGCGTATAACTATTTGCGTTCTATTTCAATTACACCCGATTATCTAATTGTGCTACCGGGCAGGCTACACCCGGCAAAAGGGCACCTTTTCTTCCTCGATGCTATTCATAAATTTATAACCGACAACAAGTTAGAACCCAAAGATATATTCATCATTTTCGCCGGAGGTAAAAACTTAGAAGATACGATTCGGACTGAAATTAGCGCCCGGAAATTGGATAGCTATATACATATTACGGGTATTATTGAAAACGGCCTGCTCTTGTCGCTTTTGCAAGTTGCCGATTTGGTTGCGGTTCCGTCAATCCATGAGGGGCTTGGCAACACGGCTATTGAGGCGCTAATGCAGGGCAGCCTGGTGCTGGCTTCGGATGCTGGTGGCTTACCGGAAGTAATTCAGGATTCTCGAAATGGTTTTATGTTTGAAAGAAACAATCAGGAATCCTTTTTGAGCCAGCTTCATAAGATATATTTCAACAAGCTTACTATTGACAAATCTGTATTGATTGACGACTTTATGAAGCGGTTTTTATTTGAAAGTCATATCAAGCAGCTAAAGGAATATATTTATAGCCTTTAAGAGGCTTCCAAGTTGCATCAAAACCTTTTTATATTTCAGGCGACATTTAAGGGCCTTGCAGCTACTCCAGTTGCCAAGTTGCTTGTACTAACAGGCCCCCGTCCAAAAGCACTTTAGGCGCGAGTACCGCACCTCAACCTTCTTATTGGCAGACGCTTATTTCGCGTGCCAAGTCTGTTCGTCTGCGTTTTTTGCGAAAGGATGGATAGTTTCACCACTTCCTAGCCCGTTCTCGCGTACGTTCAAGGGTCCACCATCCCGCCATGGCGTATGTCCAGAACGATTATTGTTTCCAATCGACTACCTACTAAAGTTCTTCGCACTGAAGAAAGCCTCACCTTTCAAGCCAGCGAAGGCGGCCTGGCCACCGGCCTGGGCTCTATTTATCGCCAGGAAGGCAATGTTTGGGTAGGCTGGCCGGGACTGTTCGTGGAGGATGCCAATGAAGAGGAGTACGTACGCCAGCAGCTGCACGACGACAGCATGGTGCCCGTGTTTCTGACGGAGCCCGAAATCCGGGACTTCTATGAGGGCTTCAGCAACTCCACGCTCTGGCCCACCTTCCACTACTTCTCGCAGTATGCCACCTACGAGCAAAGCCACTGGGAAGCCTACGTGGCTGTGAACGAGAAATTCTGCCAGGCCGTGCTGGCCCTGGCCGGCCCGGAAGACACCATCTGGGTGCACGACTACCAGCTGCTGCTGCTGCCGGCCCTGTTGCGGCAGGCCCGGCCCGAGGCCACTATTGGCTTCTTCCTGCACATTCCCTTCCCTTCCTACGAGCTCATTCGCGTGCTGCCCTGGCGCAAAGAGCTGCTGGAAGGCATGCTGGGGGCCGATTTGCTGGGCTTCCACACTTTTGGCTATATGCGGCACTTCTTGAGTGCCGTGTCGCAGTTGCTAGGGTTTTCCTCGCAGAACGGGCAGATTGAAACCGGGGCCCGCACGGTGCTGGTGGATGCCTTCCCGATGGGCATCGATTACGAGCGGTATGTGCAGGCGGCGGCCTCCGAAGCGGCGGTGCACCATGAGGCGGTTTACCGGGAGGCCCTGCGCCAGGTGCGTGTGATTCTGAGCATTGACCGGCTCGACTACAGCAAGGGCATAGCCCAGCGGCTGCGGGCCTTTGAGCTACTACTACAGCGCTACCCGGAGTGGCGTGAGCAGGTAAGCCTGATCATGGTGGTGGTGCCCTCGCGCGACCAGGTGGCCCAGTATGCGTCCCTCAAGGAGGAAATTGACGAGCTGGTGGGCCGCATCAATGCTCAGTACCGCACCATCAGCTGGACGCCCATTCACTATTTCTACCGCTCCTTTCCGCTGGAGGAGCTGGCTTCGCTGTACCGCCTGGCGGAGGTGGCACTAGTGACGCCCATGCGTGACGGGATGAACCTGGTGGCCAAGGAATTTATTGCCAGCAAAGCCGACCAGCACGGGGTACTGATCCTGAGCGAGCGTGCCGGGGCCGCGCGGGAGCTGTCGGATGCCCTGATCATCAACCCCACCGATACCGGCCAGCTGGCCGAGGCCATGCATGACGCCCTGGTGATGCCAGAAGACGAGCAGCAACAACGCATGAGCGCCATGCAGGCCCTGGTAAGGCAGTACAACGTGTTTGCCTGGGCCAAGCTGTTCATGGCCCGGCTGACCTACAGCAAAATGAAGCAGCACACACTGGCAACCGAAACCTTGCAGCCTGCCGTAATCGAGCAGCTGCGCGCTCAGTACCAGGGCGCCCGTCAGCGCCTGCTGCTGCTGGATTATGATGGCACGCTGGCGCCCTTCAACGCCAACCCCCAGCGGGCCAAGCCCGACCAGGAACTGCTGCTGCTGTTGCGGGCGCTGGCCGATATGCCGCAGAACCGGGTTGTCATCATCAGTGGGCGCGACCGGCAGACGCTGGAAGCCTGGCTGGGGCATCTGCCCATCGATTTTATTGCCGAGCACGGCGTCTGGCTCCGCGCCCACGGCCAGGAGTGGCAGCTCTTTCAGACCCTGAACAACGAGTGGATGCGCGACATTCGGCCCATTCTGGAGCTGTATGTAGCGCGCACGGCGGGTGCTTTTATTGAGGAGAAAGAATACTCTTTGGTGTGGCATTACCGCCGCGCTGATGCCGAGCTGGGAGCTGAGCGTGCCCGCGACCTGCTCAACCACCTCACCTTCATGACCTCGAACAGCGACCTGCAGGTGATGGAGGGCAACAAAGTCATCGAAATTAAAACGTCGGGCCTCAACAAAGGCACGGCGGCGGCGCGCTGGCTGGCCACGTACCAACCCGATTTTGCCCTGGCCATCGGCGACGACCGCACGGATGAGGATACGTTCCGGGCCATGCCGCCGGAGGCGTACACGGTGAAGGTGGGCAGCACGCCTCGCTCCCTGGCGCGGTTCAGCGTGGCCTCTACGACTGATGTGCGCCGGCTGCTGCGGAGCCTGCTGTAGCGGGTTTCCCTCTGCTGATCTTCATAAATACATAGCACAGGCCCGGTATGCTTCATTCCGGGCCTGTGCTATGTGCTGACGGGCTTGCGAGGAGCCTGGCCGGCGGCGCAAGGGCTGCTGTCATCGGCGCAATACGCTTTGTCAGGGGCGCAATGCCTTCTGTCAGGGGCGCAATAGGCATTGTCAGAGGCGCGGAAGCTTCTGTCAGTTGCGCAGAAGGCTGTGTGAAGGGCGCAGAAGACATTGTCAGAGGCGCGGAAGACTTTGACAGGTGCGCAGTTGCCTTTGACTGTTGCGCGGTGGCAGCTGACGCGCGTGGGATTGAGACGTTCGGTTTCAGATGTGGCAGGCCTTATAGGAATAGAACAATGTTGAGACGCCTACTTGCATCTCGTCGTTGAACAACAGTCGTTGGGACTGCGCGGGCGACGAGACGCAAGTAGGCGTCTCAACATTGTACTACCGCTTCTTAGCGCGTGTCCGGGATTTTGCATAAGCGCTACTCCCGTCATGCTTAGCCTGTCGAAGCATGACAATTCCCAGACACGCTCTTACAGGAAGTTGGGCTTGCTGAGCTTTTGCGCGATGCGGTAAGCGGCGTTTACGAGCCCCACGTGGCTGTAGGCCTGGGGGAAGTTGCCCCACTGGGAACCGGTTTTGGCGTCTACGTCCTCGGAAAGCAAGCCCAGGTGGTTGGTGTAGGTGGTGAGCTTTTCGAACTCCCGGATGGCTTCCTCCACGCGGCCCACGCAAGCCAGGGCCTCCACGTACCAGAAAGAGCAGATGAGGAAAGTGGTTTCGGGGGTACCGAAGTCGTCGGCGTGGCGGTAGCGGTAGAACAGGCCTTCGGGGGTTTTCAGCTCCTTTTCCAGCTCTACAAGGTGGTGGGCGGCTTTTTCGGAAGCCGGGTCGAGGTAGCCCATCAGGATGAGCTGCATGGTACTGGCATCGAGGTGGGGCGAGCCGATGGCGTTGGTGTATACCCCGCGCTCCTGGTTGAAGCACTGCTCAATCCGGTCGGTAGCGGCCTGAATGAGGCGCTCGGCACGGGCTTCCATGTCGCGGTTACCAATGGAGCGGGCCACTTTGCGGGCAGCATGGCTGCCGGCCCAGTGGAACAGGTAGGTGTAGCAGTGGTACTGAGCCAGGTTGCGGAACTCCCAGAGGCCGGCATCGGGCTGATCCATGGTTGTCTCGATGAGGTTGAGAGCTTCCAGCACCAGCTTCTCGGGGTTGGGCCGCTCGGGGTCGAGAAAGCGGCAGTCCACGTAGAGCGGCAGCAGCGCCACCAGCACCTGCCCGTACACGTCGTTCTGGATGTGGGTGTAGGCGTCGTTGCCAATGCGCACGGGCTGGTTGCCGAGGTAGCCGGCCAGGGGCAGCTCTTCCTCAATGAGGTCAGACGCCCCGCTGATGCCGTAGAGCGGCTGGTACTTGTCTTTGATCTTGGTGGAAATATTAGCGATGTAGTGGAAATACCGCTCCATCTCCTCGAAGTGGCCGATGTTGTTGAAGGCCGTGAGGATGTAGTAGGTGTCGCGCATCCAGCAATAGCGGTAGTCCCAGTTGCGGGTGCTGCCGGGCGCTTCGGGCAGGGAGGTGGTGCTGGCCGCAATGATGGCGCCGGTGTCCTCGTACTGGTGGATTTTGAGGGCCAGGGCCGAGCGAATCACCTGATCCTGGTGGAAGGCGCTGATGCTGGTGCTTTTCACCCACTTGCGCCAGTAGTCGAGGGTGCTGAGCAGGAACCGCTCGGCGGTACTTTCCAGCGGGGCTTCCAGGGGTGCGCCGTAGGTGAGCACGAGGTACTTGGTGTCGTTGAGGGCAAAGTCTTCCTCGTCGAGCACGTAGGTGAGCGGGATGTTGGTGGTGAGGCGTATTTCCTCTTCCAGGCCCAGAAAAGCAATGTGGTTGGAGCTGCGGCGGCGGTTGAGGGCCAGCTGCCCGTACTGGCCTACCGGGCGGCAGGCCACCCGCACGCGGGGTGAGCCTTCCAGCGGCTCCACCTTCCGGATAAACATGAGGGGCTTGTAGTACCGCTCGTACTGGGAAAAGCGAGGGGCAAAGTCCGTGACGCGGTAACGGCCGTCGGCGGTGGTAATTTCGGTGCAGAGCACGTTGGTGTTGGGCCGGTAGTACTGCCGCGACTCCCAGGTGCCGGTGGCGGGCTTGATGCTGAACTCGCCGCCCTTGTCGTCGTCGAGCAGGGAGCCGAAGACGAAGCTGCTGTCGAAGCGGGGCCAGCAAAGCCAGCGCACGGCGGTGTCGGTGTCAATCAAGCCAAGGAAAGCACAGTTGCCAATCAGGCCCAGATTATAGGTGTGTTTCTGCATGTGGTAGCACGTTTGGTGGCGGCTGGCCGGAGAAGGCACAGGCGGATCTACTTATCGGTTGTACTACGGGAAGGCAGCTGAGGTTCCAAGCGGGCAGGCAGGAATAGTGGGGTGAGCGGGTTTTTGGGACGTCATGCTGAGCGCAGTCGAAGCATCTTGGTAGTGTGGTAAGCCTAACGGAGCGGTAGGGATGCTTCGACTGCGCTCAGCATGACGTTCTGGAGTCTTGTCGCAGCATAACAGCAAGCTTTGAGGCACTTATCTGGTTGGTTCCTGGCTTTCAGCCGCTACCTTGCTGGCCACCGAAAACTATTCCGCGGGCTCCCGGTATCTAACCAGGCCCGAACCGGCCCTTACCCTCCTCCATGAAACTACTGTACTCCTACCTCCGCAACTACTGGGGGCTTCTGGCGCTGGCCTTGCTGCTGGCCGCCATCAACCAGGTTTTCTCCCTGCTCGACCCGTATATCTTCCGGCAGATCATTGACCGGCACGTGGTGAAAGCTGGCTCTACGGCGTTTCACGACGGCTTCGGGGCGTTTTTGCGCAGCGGGGCGGGCCTGCTGATTCTGCAGGCCATGGGCGTGGCCATGGTGTCGCGCATTGCCAAGAACTTCCAGGATTACTACGTCAACGTCATCACCCAGCGCCTGGGCGCCCAGCTGTACTCCGACGGACTGCGTCACTCGCTCGATTTGCCCTACCAGGTGTTTGAGGACCAACGCTCCGGCGAGACCCTGGGCAAGCTCCAGAAAGTGCGCACCGACGTGGAGAAGCTGATTCAGAGCTTCGTGAACGTGCTGTTTATTTCCGTGGTGGGCATCGTGTTTGTGACGTGGTACGCCATCAGCGTGTACTGGCCCATTGCGGTGGTATACTTCCTGACGATTCCGCTGCTGGGCTCGTTGAGCTTGTTTTTGAGCAAGCGCATCAAGGTGATTCAGAAAACCATTGTGGCCGAAACCACGGCCCTGGCCGGCTCTACCACCGAGAGTCTGCGCAACATTGAGCTCATCAAAAGCCTGGGGCTGGCCCAGCAGGAGACTGAGCGGCTGAACACAACCACCGACAAGATTCTGAAGCTGGAACTGAAGAAGGTGCGCTACCTCCGCTCCTTATCGTTTGTGCAGGGCACGTTCGTGAACTTGATGCGCAACGTGATTCTGCTGATGCTGCTGTATCTGGTGGTGCAGCAGGTGATTACCGTGGGTGAGTTTTTCTCGTTCTTCATCTACTCCTTCGCCATCTTCGGGCCGCTGCAGGAAATGGGCACCATCATCAACGTGTACCGCGAAACGGAAGCGTCCTTGGCCAACTACCAGCAGATTCTGAACACGCCCCGGGAAGTAAAGCCCCTGCACCCGAAAGTCATTCAGAAGCTCGAAACCCTGGCCTTCGACAACGTGCACTTCCAGCACCTCTCGGCTAGCGCCCCGGCCCTGGATGGCATTTCCTTCCAAACCAAGCTGGGCGAAACCATAGCCTTCGTGGGGCCCTCGGGCTCAGGCAAAACCACGCTGGTGAAGCTGCTGGTAGGCCTGTACCCGCCCGCCCAGGGCCAAATTCTCTACAACAACATTCCAGGCCCGGAGCTGGACCTCGACGCGCTGCGGGAGCAAATCGGCTTCGTGACCCAGGATACCCAGCTGTTTGCGGGCACCATCCGGGAGAACCTGCGCTTCGTGGCCCCGCATGCCACCGACGAGCAGTGCCTGCAGGCCCTGCACCAAGCCGCCGCCGACTCCCTGCTGGCCCGCGCCCCGCAAGGCTTGGATACCGTCATTGGCGAGGGCGGCGTGAAGGTTTCCGGGGGTGAAAAGCAGCGCCTGAGCATTGCCCGGGCCCTGTTGCGCCACCCTACCCTGCTGGTGTTCGACGAAGCCACTTCGGCCCTGGACTCCCTCACGGAAGAGGAAATCAGCCAGACGGTGCGGGAGCTTTCGGGCTCGCGCCAGCACATCACCATCCTCATTGCCCATCGCCTGAGCACCATCCTGCACGCCGACCGAATCTTTGTACTGGAGCGTGGCCACGTAGCCGAGGCCGGTCGGCACGAGGAGCTGCTGCAAAGCAAAGGCTTGTACTACGCCATGTGGCGCCAGCAGATTGGCGAGCGGCCGGCCCCCAAGGCGGCGCTGCAGCGGCCGGTAGCGGTATAGAAATATTCGGATGTGACAGGCACGAAAACAGGGTAAAAACCGTTAAGATCTTGTGAACGGGCGCCGGGAAAGCCGGGCCGCGTTGGCAGGATTCTTGACATTTCCTTCATCCAGCTACAGGATATTTTCATGACTCACCTCCGCATTTTTCGCCGCATTGCTGGCTTGTGCCTGGCAGGCGGGCTTCTGATTTCTTCGGCCGCTTCGGCCCAAACCGTTGCGCCCACCAACCGCGACGTTATCCAGGAAATTACCGACGTGGTAGGCCTAAAGCCGCGCTTTGAGCTGCGGGCCACCTCGCAGGTTGAAAACGCCGCCGCCGTGGTGTACAATGGCCACCGCTACCTGCTCTACAACCCGCAGTTTCTGGCGGCCGTGAACCGGGCCGGCCACACCGACTGGGCCGGCATCAGCATTCTGGCCCACGAAATGGGCCACCATCTCAACGGCCACACCCTGCGCCCCGGCGGTTCCCAGCCCGCCGATGAGCTGGAAGCCGATGAGTTTTCGGGCTTTGTGCTGCGTAAGATGGGCGCCAGCCTGGCCGAAGCCCAGGCCGCTATGGCCGTAGCCAGCGACGATGCCGGCTCGGCTACCCACCCCGGCCGCCGCAACCGCCTCGGCTCTATTGGGGCGGGCTGGCAGCGGGCCGATGGGCAGATTGCCGCCAGCACCCGTGCCACAGCCCCTTCGGCCAAGCCCGTAGCCCTGAACCCCCAGCCGCAAGCCATGCCGGTACGCACCGTAGCCGCCGCAACACCGGTGAGCGTAGTGGGCCGCATCACCTTCCGCAGCAACCCCGATGAGCCGTACTACCTCACCAGCCGCCTGAACGTGGTACGACTTGGTGACGACCATACCGCGCAGGTGGTGGGCCGGCTTACCCGCTCCGACAGCCAATATTTTCCTTATGTGCTGGTAGATGGACAGGAGCGGCGTCTTTACGTGAGTGCCCAGGGCGGGGTATACAACGCCCGCGGCCAGCAGGTGGGCCTGGTTTCAGACCCTTCCTAAGCTTCGATTTTCTACGTTCCCAAACGCCCGCTGCCTCACGGTAGCGGGCGTTTTGCGTGTGTGGGCCGGCTGACTTTGCGTAAACGAGCGTAGTTTTCGGACTATTTTAGTTCTTCTTCGGCACCAAAATACGCCTGAGTCATGCTGAGCGGAGCCGAAGCATCTCTACCGCTTCGTTGCAGTATCAACATTACTTATTCAACTGATTGCATGAAACCATACCCTGACCCTGAGCCTCGGACACACCCAGAATGGTGTCAAGGCCTTGGGCTTTTTTGCGTGGGGACTGGGTGCAACACAGGTAAAATACTTACCTATGAAGAGTTTTGCTTTCTGCCCGAAACAAAACTTATTAAGGTTGAAGCAGGACCATTATATGGTTTCTGGAGGCGGTACGGCGACATCTATGGAGAACCTAGAACTGTAAGAGAGTGGCTAGAGTCTATGGATTTACATATCGTAGAGCCGTTGACAGAGCAAGATGCCCGCGACTTGAACCTTTTCCTTGGGTACGACGAATTCTGGACTTGGGGCAGCGGTAAAATGGAATTCAACGATTCAACCAATAGAAAGAATACTCCTAGTAACGTGTTAGCAAATTGGTTCCGATGGCTCTTCACTCAAAGTACTGCCAAACAGTAGGAAGATACTAACCTGTAGAGATGCTTCGGCTGCGCTCAGCATGACATTCTAAGTGTCCCAGGCAGCTTTTGGCTTCGCTTAGCTTTCCCACTATGCCCACGCTTCCTTTTCTTTTGATTGATGCCTTCACCCCAACCGCGCTGGGGGGCAACCCCTGTGCCGTGGTGCTGGATACCGCGGGCCTGACTGACGCGCAGATGCAGGGTTTGGCGCGCGAGTTCAATCAGTCGGAAACGGCGTTTGTGGTTGGGTCGGCGGAAGCAGGGTTTGGGGTGCGGTTCTTCACGCCGGCCGAGGAAATTCCGCTGGCGGGTCATCCTACTATTGCTACGGTTACGGCGCTGCTGCACACGGGGCGGCTGCCGCTGCCTTCCACTGGCACTAGTCTTTCCCTGGCTTTGACCGAGGGCCCTGTTCGTATCGACGTGGTGGCACCTACGATGGAAAACCCGCAGCCGCAGGTGCTCATGACGCAACGGCGGCCGGTATTTGGGCAGGTGCATAACCCGGCCATCATAGCCCCATTATTCGGCCTTACTGTGGAAGATCTGGTGCCCGGCGCTCTTATCCAGACGGTGAGCACGGGTACCCCGCAGCTGATGCTGTTCGTGCGCAGCCACGACGCCCTTCGGCGCGCCGGGCCACCAGAGTCAGCTGCCTATGGCCGCTACCGTGCGGGTTCCGACTTTTTTAGTCCGCACGTGTTTTGCCTGGGTGGAGCTACGCCCGCGGGCCACACGTTTGCCCGCCACTTTGGTACGCCGCCTGACATCCTGGAAGACCCGGTTACGGGCTCAGCCACCGGGGGCATGGCCGCTTACCTCTGGCACTACGGGCACCTGGAGCAGCCGCACTTTGTGGCCGAGCAGGGCCATTGGCTTGGTCGGCCCGGGAAAGTAAACGTGCAAATCAGCGGCCCCCGCCACGCAATTGAGTCCGTGCAGATTGGCGGCAGTGGCGTTGTGGTAGTAGAAGGCCAGCTCACCGTTTAAGACTTGCTTATAGCGCTTTCTTGAACGATGTATCTGGTGTATAGAGACGCGTACTCGCGTCTTGCCATCTGCGTCGTCTATTATTCAACGACGAGACGCAAATATGCGTCTCTACACCGTTCATGAAACTGCTGCAATGGCGGTTCAACGGGCAAAACTGTGCAAGCTAGGCAACTTCTACGAGCAGGCAGGTGTTAATTATTGCTGAGCTAAGGCCAGAATTTTTCTTCCTGACTGCTCTGTCTTATCCCATCTATACCTGCCTGCTCTGTGCCCGAATTACCCGAAGTAGAAACCTACCGCCGCCTGCTGGATGAGTTGCTGGTGCAGCAGCGCATCGTAGCCGTGGAAGTGTTGGATGCCCACGTCTTGGCTGTGCCCGAAGAAGAGTTGCGACGCGCCGTGGTAGGCGCCACCGTGGCTGCTACGCACCGCTTGGGCAAAAACTGCTTTCTGGAACTCTCCACCGGCCAGGTGCTGGCCCTGCACTTTGGCATGACCGGGGACGTGGGCGCTTACCGCGACGAGCACGACCGGCCGCGCTTTACCCGCGTAGCGTTCCATCTGGCCGAAGGTCTGCGCGTGGCCTTTATTGACCCACGTAAGTTCGGGCGCATCCGCCTGGCCGATAGCGTGGCCGATTACCAGCGCGCCAAGAAGATAGGACCGGATGCGCTGGCCATTACCACCGAAGAGCTGCAGAAAGGCCTGGGCGAGAAGAAAACCCTTATTAAACCCGCCCTGCTCGACCAGCGCCTCACCGCCGGCCTGGGTAACTGGATTGTAGATGAGGTGTTGTTCCAGGCGCAAATTCATCCGGAGCGGATTGCCAATACACTTACGCCCAAAGAATTCAAAGCTCTGCACGCGGCTATCCAAGCTGGTGCTACTCACGGCCATTGAGCACGAGGCCGTTTACCGCCACTTTCCGGCTTCCTTTCTTATTCACGCCCGCGAGTGGGACGAGTCGGCCACGCCGGGGACGGAGGCTCACCGCTTCTGCCCCCGCCACCCCGGCATAGAAATCGGCAAGCACTACGTGGGCGGACGGGCTACCTACCACTGCCCAAGCTGCCAAAGCTTACCCGCCTGATAAGCCGCACGCACGGTTTTGCTCCTTATTCTATAATTCCTACCTCCCAGAATTCGTCGGAGTACAGAACTTCCTTACGGCCTTTAGGCCCGGGCTGGTACTCGTTTTTGCGGGACAGGTATCCGAATGCCTGGTTGTGGTTCAGGCCGTCATCATAGAACAGGTATTTTCCGAATGAATATACTTTGTACGTTCCCCCCGTTACCTCCATGCGGGCCGTATGCTGAAAATCGGCGGGCGGATACTGCAGGAAGAAAAGAGCGTACACATAAGCCAGGGGCATACGGTCCGTAATGCGCACCTGCTGAACCGGCAACGTGGCGGCGGCGGCAAAGGCATCCTTCAGGCCGGCGTTAAACTGACTGCGAATGTCTCCGCTGGCATACGTGGAGAAATAATACTGAATACCAAAAAAGCTTTCCAGCACAAACCATCCGGCCAGCACGCCCCGAATAGCCTGCCGGGAAACGGGAGCCCGAAGGCTGCTAATGATTTCGCCCAGTGCCCAACCTGCCAGCACAATACACGGCAGAAAGAAATGATTGAACCGGTTGACGTTCAGGTCGAACGCAAATGCCAGCCCCGTTGACGCCAAAAGCCAGGCCCAGAATATTCCCAGGACGGTATCGGAGGCAGAGTAGCCGCCGTTCCGGCGAAACCGGATCAGCCGGTAGCCTACTGCCAGGAAGCCAATGGCGACGGCCGGACCGATCAGTACAAACAGCAGGTTGAAGCCCGGCAGCAGGTTGTAGGCGGTGCCATCATTGAAGCCGGAGAAGGCAAAGCTCACGTTACGGTGCAGGGTATCGAGCCAGCTGGCAGAAGTAACCTGGCTGAGCCGGTCGGCAGGCAGCAGCGGCGTGGCAAAAAACAGGTGGTCGGTCCAGGGCACGTTGCGCTTCAGCAGGTAGTTTTCGCCGAAAAACAGCAGAAAAGGAAAGACTGCCACCAAAAATAGCCCCAGGGCCAGCAGCCACGCGCCCCAGCGCTGGCGGATTTGGCGGGCAAACAGCAGCCCTAGTAACCCCAGCAATACCGGTAGGACAAGCACCGTTGTGCCATAGGCATACAAGGCAGCCGCAAACGGCAGCAGGGCGGGCAGAATCCAGCGGCGCCGGGCCGTGAGCAGGGCCTTGGCTACCAACGCGCAGCCTGCCAGCATACAGAAAGGCACCAGATTACTTTCCAGTGCCCAGCGCGACAACATGAAATGCCAGGGCACCACGGCCACTACAAACACGCTGAGCAGTGCCCCGTACCGGGGCAAGGAGCGCAGGGTGGCGTAGAGCAAAGGCAGCGTGAGAATCCCCAGACTAAGGGGAATCAGCCGGGCCGAGAAAATCGACAGGCCCAACAGCTTCACTACCGGAATCGATAGATAAGCCAACAGCACATTCTGGCCGCTGCCCCAGGCAGGAAAGTAGGCGGGCCAGGCATTTCCCCACTTGTCTTTACCCGTGAGGGCCAGGGCATAGGCTTCATACGCGCTGCCGGCCTCATCTTGGTTGAACCCCGGCGGGATTTTAGGATACTGAATGATTCGGACAGCTAAGCCAATACCTAGAATGACGGCTACGACCAGATACTCTAAGAACCGGTCATTTTTAAGCCATTGTTTCCAATTCATACGCACCAGGATAGCACCCATCAAGAAGAATGGGCCCCAAACCTAGCTACAATTGTATAGATATTTACCTCGTTATGCCCATATCCCGGCTTCCAGCAGCTTACGGCCGTCACTGCTTGAGCCAAGATTTCTGGGTACCAGCCGTAGACCAATTATCCGTTAAAGGGCAACTGAACTGATTTAATGAGTTGGCCTAGGGTCAATTTCGTTGTTGCGGCGGGCGGCTTGCTGGGTGAGGCCGGTTAGCCAAGAGCGCGTCAGTTCGGTTTCAGAATCGGAGCCGCGGCGCCGCTCGTTGCCTACCACGTCGGTGGGACTAGGCAGGGTGCGGTTAACCCAGCTGAGCAGGTCGGCGGTGGTGCCGGGCAGCAGGCCGTGGAACGCAGAAAGCAGCTTGGCCGGCAGGCTGAGAATAACTTCGGCATCGCCGCGGCGGCAGGCATTCCAGATTTCGCGGCCGGCCCGGTCGGCATCCATGGAGAGGGCGGGCATGGAATCGGCGAGGCTAAACCAGGCGTACTCCCGCTCGTGCTGGCCCTTCACAATGGCGTGTCCCTGGCTACCCGTGCGCAGCAGGCCCGGGCACACGGTGGTGACCTTCACGCCGTACTGCAGCAGCTCGGCCCGGAAGCTTTCCGACAAGCCAACCAGCGCGAACTTGCTGGCGCAGTAGGGCGCCAGGTGCGGCACGGCCACCTTGCCGCCCACCGAGGCTATATTCACGATGCGACCTTCGCCGCGACGGCGCATATTGGGCAATACTGCCTGCATGGTATGGAATGGGGCCCAGAAATGCACCTGCATCGACTCCTCGTAGTCGCGCTCATCCATGTGCTCCAGTGGCCCGGCTGTGATGATGCCGGCATTGTTAATGAGCACGTCGATGGGGCCGAGCTGGTTCTGGACTTCGGCTACCAGGGTGCGTACGTCCTCGGGGCTGGTGAGGTCGCGCACCAGCGTCATGACCCTAGTACCGCCAGCCGCCAGCTCCAGGCGCGCGCGCTCCAGCTCGTCGGCGTCGCGGGCGCAGATGGCTACGTTGGCCCCCTCGGCTACGGCCTGCCGGGCCAGGATAAGGCCCAGTCCGCGCGAGCCGCCCGTGATGAGCACCACGCGACCCCGCAAGTCGTAGGAGCCGCGCCGGTTGTTCCAGACAGTGGCGGCCGTTACCAGAGCGCCCACGCCCAGGGCCGTAAACCAATTGTTTCGGGTTTCTCGCTTCATATAGGGTTGTATGGAATGGACCCGGAAAGGTTGCGCCTGAGCCTGCAGATTTCCCGCTCCTCCGGCACGTTTCCGACTGCCGGTGGCGTTATAGCGCCGCCACTTTCCGTAATTGGCATCATATTTACAGGCCCAGCCGCGGCCGCTTCTACCAGCCGTCTTTTCTCTGCTATGAACAAATCCTGTCTGCTCGCCCTGGCTTTTCTGGCGGCTCCTTCCCTGAGCATGGCGCAAAGCGCCACCGTAAAAACGAAAACCAAAACGGCCACCGGCACTACCACCAAGGCCAAAACCACCGTGGAGGCCGCGCCAGCCCCCGCCCCTCGCCCGGCCCCCACGCCCCCGGCCGATAAGGTGGAAGCCCGCGCCAACGCCCTCACCGAAAACATGCAGAATGCGCTGGGCCTGAATCCGCAGCAGGTGGAGAAAGTGCGCCAGATCAACCTTACCAGCGTGCGGGCCGTGGAAACCGCCCGCCTGCAGTACCGCCAGGATGTGCGCAAAGTATCCGCCATTGTGGATGCGGTGGGCCGCTCCCGCCTCTCGTCCCTCAAAGACGTGCTGTCGCCCCAGCAGTTCGACCGGTACCAGCGCAAGCGGGAAGAGAAAATGGGCGTACCCAGCTCCCAGGGCATCCAAGGCAACCCCGCCCCCGGCCTGCCGGGTGGGGAGTAGGTAGCGGTTTGTAGGACCGGCGCGAGCTTGTAGCTCGTGCCTTGCTTATTTGGGAGGCTGCGTCTCCGCTGTCAGAACGATGCGGAGGGCTAGCCGCTGGTGCGGCAGTGGAGTTAGAACCTCTACCCTATAGTATGTCACGAGTTACGCTACGCTAAACTCGCGCAAGACAGGAATATAATCTACCCTAGGATTACGCATGCATCACATTGCACAATCTTTTGGCGTAGATTTATAATCATTTAAATTATCAAGCTCCGATTTAATAATTTCTTTCCATTTTATTTGTTTATTTTCTATAGCACCATGATCTGTTTCTTCATCATATAGAGAGTGAAGAGCCCTTCTTTCTTGAAAAATACAATCTATTTGCGAATTTAACTCCAGACTATACTTTGTATTTATTTTATAATAATCATCGGCACATTTCCTTATTTTTCTCCCCACCAACTCCTCTATATCAAAATGAAGTTGCTCATGAGCTAGCACTTCATTATTTATTCTAGAATCGGTTTTGCTTATTTCAAACCATGATTTTGACTTTATAAAATACACTCTTACATCACAAAAGTCATTACCATCTTTTTTAGACCTACGGATAACTGTGATACTACACTTACTCCAAGCTTGTGCTTTAAACACATATTCTGGCACAGGAGGATACAATGATTGAAAATCATTTACAGTTAATATAACATTCTCTTGCCAGCATATTTTATCATTATCCACCATATAGGTGGGGGACACTGACAATAAATATACAAGTCCATATATCAGTAGTATGCTTTTCATATCTCTCCAAGTTATTTAACCTCTTCTACATGCACACGGCGCACCCACTCAGGCTGCAAAGTAAGCCCGCAAAAGCCGGCCCGCCCCAACGGAGCGGGCCAACCCCGCTAGCTACTTCGGCTGCTCCGGGCTGCTGCTTTTCCCGCCGGTATCCACCAGTTTGCGGGCTTGCTGGTAGCCGTTGTAGAGGGGGCGGTTGAGCAGCTTAAAGGCTTTCATGTCGGCATCCAGCTGGCGCACCTCGTCCATCAGGTCGTCTACCAGGTCTTCGAGGGCAGCCCCGGCCACTACCCGCTCGTTGATGGTCTGGCGGGTGGCGGGCTGGGCCTGCTGGAAGGCCGTGAGGGCGTCGCGCAGGGGCTTAAGGGTGGCGGGCTTGAGGCCCTGCTTGCTCAGCTCGGCGGCTACGTCGGTGCGGGCGGCGCTGGTGAGTACCGAGTTTACCACCGCCACGAAGGCCAGGGGCCGGAGCTTGCGCAGCTGCTTGCTGCTGAGCGTGATGGAAGCCAGCAAATCGTGGTCCTGCAAACGGGTGGCAATGCGGCTCATGGGTCCCAGCAGGGCCGGCAGCAGCTCCAGCAGCTCTTTCTTGCGGGCTTTGGCATCGGCCGTGAGGTTGTTGGTGCGCCGGGCCGTGCCGCCCCGGGCCCCGGCCACCTAGGCATAGCGGGTAGTTACTTCGGTGGCCTGGGCGGCGGCCATTTCGCTCACGGCCAGGTTGGCGGCGTGCTCGGTCACGTAGGCGGCTACGTGCTTACACATAGCTAACTGGTCTTCTCTGGGCTTATCCATACACGTATATACTAACCGCGGAACCGCTCCGCGCAGCGTGGCAACCCCTTGCTTGCCAGCCCCAAAGTATCAGGATTCCAACCGAATAGCAACCCTCCCCGACCAATCGAAAACACCTCCCGACCTTTCACAAACACGTCCCGACTAAAGCAAAACACTCTCCGACCAATCGAAAACACCCTCCGACTAAAGCGAAACACCTCCTGACCAATCAGCAACACGTCCTGACTAATTGAAAACACCTCCCGACTAACGCGAAACACGTCCCGACTGAAACGAAATGCCTCCCGAGTAATCGAAAACACCTCCTGACCGAAACGAAACAGGTTCCGATGGAAGCGTATTCAAGGAAGCAGGTTGATGTAGGGCGCGGGGCTTGTCCCCGCCCGTCGTTGAACGACTCCGGCATCCATCGTTCAACGACGGGCGGGGACAAGCCCCGCGCCCTACCGCAGTCGGTCACTCCGCCCGCTACCCGCCAAACACCTGCATGCTCAGCTTGATGATGAAGGCGCTGACCACCACCAGAAACAGGGTGCGCACGAAGCCCGTACCGTGGCGCAAGGCCAGGTGGGCCCCCAGCATCGAGCCCAGAATGTTGCTCACGGCCATAGGCAGGGCCACGGCCCACAGAATCTGGCCGGTGTAGGCGAAGTAGGCCAGCGCCGCCAGGTTGGTGGCTACGTTCACCAGCTTGGCCGAGGCTGAGGACATAATGAAGTCGTAGCCGAACAGGCCCACGAAGGCAAACAGCAGAAACGAGCCCGTGCCCGGCCCGAAAAACCCGTCGTAGAACCCAATGACCAACCCCACCAACGCCCCGTACAGTGGCTCGCGTCCAGCCGACAGCCGGGGAGCGTGCAGGGAACCGAAATCCTTGCGCCAGAAAGTGTAGAGGGCAATAACCACCAGTAGCCCCAGCACCAGCGGCGGCAGCAGCGCCTGGGGCAGCATGCTCACCACCCGCGCCCCCAGAAACGAAAACACCCCCGCTACCCCGGCTGCCGTACCCACGGCCCGCCACCGCAGGGGCACCTGCCCCGCGTAGCGCCGCAGCGCCGCCGCCGTGCCCATCAGGGAAGACACCTTACCAGTGCCAAGGATGGTGGGCACGGGCGTGCCTTTCAGTAGCAGCAGCATAGCCGGCAGCTGAATCAGCCCGCCCCCGCCCACAATGGCATCTACCAGGCCGGCCAGAAAAGCGGCCCCGCACAAAAGGGCCAGCGTAAGCGTCGTAATCATATCGGCGGCGAAGGTAAAAAGCGAAAACCTAGTTCCCCTCCTTTTTGAAGGAGGGAGGCCGCAGGCCGGGGTGGTTGGCTAGAGCTAGTTGTCATTCAACGAATTTTACCACCCCGCCCTCCGGGCACCCCTCCTTCAAATAAGGAGGGGAAGTACAACTTCCAGCGCTGGTACCGGGCTAAACTTCCGGAGGATGGGCGCGGTTGTAGCAGCTATGAATCCTGACTTTCCGACTTCCACTTCTCCCCTGCGCCTGAGCGTGCTCGACCAGTCGCCGGTGCCGCTGGGGCGCACCCCGCGCGAGGCCCTGCAGCATACCATTGAGCTGGCACAACTGGCTGATAAACTGGGCTACACCCGCTTTTGGGTATCGGAGCACCATAACACCAACACGCTGGCCGGCTCGGCCCCCGAGGTGCTGCTGGCCCGCCTCGGCGCCGAAACCAAGCGCATCCGCCTGGGCTCGGGCGGGGTGATGCTGCCCCACTACGCTGCCCTCAAAGTGGCCGAGAACTTCCGTCTGCTCGAAACGCTCTACCCCGGCCGCATTGACCTGGGCATCGGGCGCGCCCCCGGCACCGACCGTATTACGGCCCACGCCCTTAACCCCCACAACCAGTTCCGCGACGAAGACTTTGCCGAGCAGCTGATGGACCTGCGGGCCTACCTGCGCGACGACATGGTGGCCGACACCATCCACGCCAAGGTGAAAGCCGCGCCCTTCACGGATACCGTGCCCGAAATGTGGCTGCTGAGCTCTAGTGGGCAAAGCGGCCTGTTTGCGGCGCACGTGGGCGCGGCGTTTTCGTTTGCCCACTTCATCAACCCCAACGGCGGCCCCAAAATGGTGCAGGTATATAAGGAGCGGTTCCGCCCCTCGCCGGAACTGGCCGCGCCCCAAGCCAACGTAGCCACCTTCGTAGTCTGCGCCGACACCGAAAGCCACGCCCGCGCCCTGGCCGATAATCTGGCCCTGCAGATGCTAAAGCTGGAAACCGGCCAGTTCACGCCCATCGGCCCGCTGGAAACGATGAACATAGCTTCGTTTTCGCCCGATCTGCAGTCCCGTCTGGCGTATCATCACACCCGCATTGTGAGCGGCACGCCCGATAAGGTGAAAGCGGAGCTTACCGCGCTGGCCGCCAGCTACGGCGTCGACGAAGTAGTGGCCGTGTCCATCATGCACGATTACGACGACCGGCTCCGCTCCTACCAGCTCCTGGCCGAAGCCTTTGCCCTGAACCCGGTGCAGCAAATGCTGGCCTAGCTTGTGTCATTATTGCCCTTACCCACCAGAAGCCGCCTGATAGGCGGCTTCTGTTTTTATGAATAGAGCTGAATCTCAGTTCACAATCTACTTGCCTCCAGACTTATTTAAAATAGTTCCAGATTCTATTTTGAATATATCTAAATAGCCCCGAGCTTTGCATTGTTTTGAAAGAGTCCAAATAAACTCTCCTGCTCCTGAGCTATGAACCGACCGTTTCCTCTTCTGCTGCTGGCGTCCCTTTCGATAGGTAATCTGGCTCACGCCTTACCAATGGCTGTACTGCCGGAGACGGCGCACCTCGATAAGCGGACGGGCAGCGAAGGCGACGAAACGGCCCAGCGCGGTCGGGTAGCCGGGCGGGTAACGGCTGCGGATGGCAAACCGCTGGAGGGCGTAACCGTGGCGCTGAAAGGCACCACCTACGGTGCTACTTCCGACGCGCAGGGTAACTTTCGCTTCTCGGCTCCTGCCGGATCGTATCAACTCGTTTTCAGCAACATCGGCTATGGCACCCAGGAGCAGGCCGTGCAGATTACCGCCGGCCAGGTGCTGACGGTGCCCGCCGTGGCCCTGCCCGTAACCGACCAGCAGTTGGCCGGTGTGACGGTAACCAGCGCCCGCAGCCAGAACGATAAGCCGACCAACGTAGGCAAGATGCCCATTCGGCCCATGGATTTGCCCCAGGCCGTGGTAACGGTAAGCCAGCAGACGCTGGAACAGCAGCAGGTGCTGCGCCTGAGCGACGCCATCGTGAACGTGTCGGGTATTTACGTGACCAGCACTACCGGCGGCACGCAGGAAGAGTTGGGCAGCCGCGGCTTTGCCTACGGCTCCAACAATACCTTTAAGAATGGGGTGCGCTTCAACAACGGCATCATGCCCGAAGCCAGCTCCCTGGAAAGCCTGGAAGTACTGAAAGGCAGCGCGGCCATTCTTTACGGCAACGTGGCGGCCGGCGGTGTGCTGAATCTGGTGACGAAGAAACCGAAGTTTGAGCGCGGCGGCTCCCTGGGCCTGCGCGTGGGCTCGTTTGGCTTTTGGAAGCCGATGGTGGACGTGTACGGCGCCGTAGGCCAGAGCGACAAAGTAGCTTACCGCCTGAATACCACGTATGAGCGCGGCAACAGCTACCGCGACGAAGTGAAGTCGGAGCGCGTGTACTTCAACCCTTCCCTGCTGTTCAAGCTCACGCCTAAAACCACCCTAGTGCTGGAAGGCGACTACCTCAACGACAGCCGCACCCCGGACTTTGGCATTGGAGCTATTAATTACGAGATTCAGGAGTCGCGCACACGCTTTTTGAACGTGCCAGGCGCCAACAACGCGACCAACCAAACTACCGCCACCGCCACGCTCAGCAGCCAGCTCACAGATGTATGGCAAGTGCGGGCCGTTGGGGGCTTTCAGCGCTACGACAATGAGCTGCGCAGCGCTAGTCGGCCGGTAGGCAGCGGTACGCCTGGCGCCACCTACGGCAACATTACCCGGGGTTTGCAACGCACCGAAACCACCGAAAACTACTACCTGGCGCAGCTGGACCTAACGGGTAACTTCCGCACCGGTTTCCTGGGCCATACGCTGCTCATGGGCGCCGATGCCGATCAGTACCAGACCGAAACGCTGGCCTATGGTAACCCCGCCTTGCCTTCTGACCCCAAAAAGGCTATTACTGCGTATGACATCATCAACATACTGGACCCCAACAAAGAAATTGCGCAGCCTGCGGCACGACTCACGGACTTCAATGATTTGGTACGCAACCAGCTGACACTGGGTAACACCCGCCGGGCCGGTTTCTACGTGCAGGATCTGATCAGTATTTCGGAGAAGCTAAAGGTACTGGCGGGCCTGCGCTGGAGCTACCAGGAAACGCCTAGCGACATTTACTACTACTCAACAGTAGCTAACAATGATGCTAAAACGGCCGGAACACTCAAACAGAACCGGCGTTTTGACAACGCCTTCTCGCCCCGCCTGGGAATTGTGTACCAGCCTATTAAGTCGACAGCTGTTTTTGCTTCCTACTCGAACTCCTTCACGCCGCAGAGCAACACGGCTACGGACCTCAACGGCCAGCCTTTGCCTCCGTCCATTATTGACCAGTATGAGGTGGGAGTTAAAAATGATCTGTTCAATGGCGCACTCTCAGCCAACGTAACGGCTTACCACATCGTCAACAGCAACCAAGTGCAGAGCGTGCTACTGAACGATCCGCGCATCGAAACGGCTGTCAACAAGATAAACCCGCAGGAGTTAGCCGGTGAAGTGACCAGTAAAGGCATAGAGGTAGACGTGCAGAGCAAGCCTTATCTGGGCTGGTCGGTGGTGGCTGGCTACAGCTACAACAATACAGCTTATACCAACAGTAATATCTACAAAAACGGTAGCCGCCTACGCTATAACCCTGCTCATACGGCCAACCTGAGCTTGTTCTATACGCTGAATAGCAGCGCGCTGAAAGGCCTAACCGCTGGCGTAACGGCCTACTACGTGGGCGACAAGCTGGCGGGCCGCAACCCTCGGGAGGTTCAGCCAAACGGCCAACCCTGGCCTACCGGTTCGGATGTCAACAAGTTCATTGCCATTCCTAATTACACGCTCTTCGATGCCTCGCTGGGCTACACCTACGAGCGGGTTTCGCTGCGCGTGAAGATGGCCAACCTTCTCGATGAGCTGAGCTACAACCTGCACGACGACAACAGCGTGAACCCCATTGCTCCGCGCAACTTCTCGGCTACGCTGAGCTACAAGCTGTAAATCAACCCCTGAGTGAAAGGGTAAGAAACCCGGAAGAACGGCCGCTGCAACTGGTCGCCTTCCGGGTTTTCTGCCGCCCGCCAACTGTTTCTTTTCTGCTTCGATGAAAATTTTCTTCCGCAACATTCACCTCTACCTAAGCCTGGTTTCGGGGCTGGTTATTGCCGTGGTATGCCTTACGGGCGCCGTGCTGGTCTTCGAGAAGGACCTGGAGCAAGCCTGGCACCCGGAGCGCTACTTCGTCGCGGCCCCGGCGCAGGCAGTAACTCCGCTCCCGCTGGCCCGCCTCATGGACGCCGTGCGCACCTATAAGGCTGATGCTAAAATCACGGGCGTGAAAACGTACGCCGACCCCGCCCGCACCGTGGAGTTCAGCCTGGCCGGCACGCCCGGCGGCCCGGGCGGCGGCGAGCAGAAAGGAGAAGGCGCCCGCCCGGCGGAGGCCGCGCGCCGGGAAAATGCCGGGCCGGCCGGCCAATCGAAAGAGGGCCGAGGCGGCAAAGGTGAGCGGGGCGGCAAAGGCGGAGAAAAAGGTGGTGGCGGCGAAGGTGGCCGCGGCCCGGTGGTATTTGTGAACCCCTACACGGCCGCCGTAACGGGTGAGCTGAACTACCGCGAAACCATTTTCTTTACCATGATGGCCCTGCACCGCGGCATGGTGGGCGGCGAAATCGGGAAGCTCATTGTGGGCATCAGCACAGTTATGTTTCTGTTCATTATCGGGACGGGGCTGGTGCTGTGGTGGCCGGCTACGCGCAAGGCCCTCAAGCAGCGCCTGCGCGTGAAGTGGAGCAGTGGCTGGAAGCGCCTCAACCACGATTTGCACATCGTGCTGGGTTTCTACGCGGCCCTGTTCCTGTTCGTGTTTGCCTTTACGGGGCTGGCCTGGTCGTTTGAGTGGTTCAACAAGGGCATTTACGCCGTTACCAACTCGCCTATGCAGCGCCCCGAGCCGCCGGTTTCGGTAGCACCGCCTGCCGCCCAGGGCGTGCCGACTGCGCCAGTTGTTCTTTCGGCTGATGCTGCCCTGGCCCGCGCCCGGTCCCTGGCGCCCACGGCAGTTTCCTACGCCCTACAGCTACCCAAAGACTCTACTGGCAGCATTCGGGTGGCCACACTGCGCCCCGATGCCACCTACGAAAACGCCACCGATGAAGTGTACCTCGACCAGTATAGCGGCCAGGTACTGCGCCAGCAAACCTACGAGCAGCGCAACCTGGGCCAGCGCGTGCGGGGTATGTTCAAGCCGGTACACACGGGCTCCATCTTTGGGTGGCCTTCCAAAATCATCAGTCTGGTAGTGTGCGTGCTGGGCTTCACGTTTCCCATCACGGGCACCATTATGTGGCTGAACCGCCTGCGCAAGCAGCGCCGCAAAGAGCGGAAGCTGGTGGCGGCGTAGGGCGCGCCCTTTCTGCCTGGCAGCAACCTCTACCCTGCCTGGTATCGTACTTTTGAAAGCGCCGGGCGGCCAAAGCCCGGCGCTTTTCTTTTGCCATTTGCTATGCCCGAGCCCACTACTTCCGCTTCTGCCGCCGCCCCTGTCCGTGCCGTAAACAGCCTGGTGGCCCTTCTGCGCCGCGCCGGCCTGCTCGACTGGTTTCTGCTGGGGCTGATTGGAGTGGTAGTATTGGCGTACTTTATTCCCGAAGCCGGCAGCAAAAGCAGCCCGATTCCCTGGTTTATCATCACCAAGGGCGGCGTGGCGCTGATTTTCTTTTTCTACGGCCTGCGGCTCAGCCTCGACAAGCTGAAAGCGGGCCTGCGCAACTGGCGGCTGCACGTGGTGGTGCAAGTTATTACGTTTCTGGTGTTTCCGCTGCTGGCCCTGGCGGTGCGTCCGCTGTTCGAGGGGGCGAAAGGACCTCAGCTCTGGCAAAGCATCTTTTTTCTTTGTACGCTGCCCAGCACGGTTTCTACCTCGGTGGTAATGGTCAGCATTGCCCGGGGCAACCTGCCGGCGGCTATTTTCAATGCCAGCATCAGCAGCTTGCTGGGTATTGTGCTCACCCCGCTCTGGACCAGCTTTTTCCTGCACACCGCCGCCGACGGTGGCCACCTCTGGGGCATGGCCCTCAGCCTCACGTGGCAGGTAATTTTGCCCGTAGTGGCCGGGGTGTTGCTCAACCGCCGCTTCGGGGCCTTTGCCGAGCAGCATAAAAGCACCCTGCGCCTCTCCGACCAGGTGGTGATTCTGCTCATCGTTTTCACGGCCTTCTGCGAGTCGTTTGCCGAGGGCATTTTCCGCAGCTACGGGGCCCGGGATATTGTGCTGCTGGGTATGGGCATGGTGGCGCTGTATCTACTTATTTTCGGGGTAGTGTGGGGCCTGAGTTGGCTGTTGGGCTTCTCGCGCGAGGACCGGATTACGGCCCTGTTCTGCGGTTCCAAGAAGTCGTTGGTGCATGGCAGCGTCATGGCCAGCCTGCTGTTTCCGGCCGCGGCCGGCACGGGCCTGATCCTGCTGCCGCTCATGCTCTACCACGCCCTCCAGATCATTCTGGCCAGCATGATGGCCCAGCGCATGGGACGGCTGCCTTTGACCGGCCGGGCTGAGTTGCAGTAGCCTGGGCGGCGTCTGGTTATAATGCCATTTGACTTTAGAGCAGGCACTCGTCCGGCCTTCATTAATCAGCTCCATAACAGCGGGCCAAACAATCTTATTTCTACGTCGGAAGTGCAGTCTGCAAGCTGCTTCTGCGTATTTTTGAGGCTTGTTTCACCCTGATTTATTGATTTCCCGGCATGAGAAAAGTCTTTCTTCTTTTCGCCTTATTTCTGGGCCTTTCTACGCTTACCCAGGCGCAGTCCCATTTCAAAGAATTGTTCACGGCCGTTATCAAAAACAAGGCAGCCGATGCGGATGCCCTGCTAACCGCCGGCGCCGATGCCAACGCCCCCGTGGAGATGATGCCGGGCTTCCCCACCACCTTCCTCATCATGGCCGCCGGCAGCGGCCACCTGGAGGTGGTGAAAACGCTGGTCAAGCACAAAGCCCAGGTTGATAAGCCGGATTCCTTTCAGGCTACGGCGCTAATGGCCGCCGCGTCCAATGGTAGCCTGGAGGTAGTAACGTTTCTGCTAGCCAATGGTGCCAACCCCAAGGCTAAAGACAAAGACGGCAAGGACGTGCTGGCCAGCGCTAAGGAAGGTGGCAACGCCCAGGTTATTGCCCTTATCGAGCAGAAGCTGAAAGCCAGCTAAACCCTGTCTCCACCCCTGACACGGCCGCCAGGGCGGGGCTCCGCTGCCCGGCCCTGGCTTTTTTGTGCCCGGTGCCTGCCGTAGTATCCCGCTAAAAAATGTTACTTCAACTTTCTTTCCCGCCATTGCCTGCATGCCTGCGCAGGGCAGCCAGGGAGACCAAGTGTTAATCTTACTTCTGCCGTTTTCTTATGCTGGACTTAGTGATTGATGCGCGCCCGGCTGCTTTAAGCGCCGGCTTCGAAGTCCGGCGCATCCTCCCCTACCGGCTGCGGCGGATGCTGGGGCCGTTTATTTTCATGGACCACGCCGGGCCGGTGCACCTGGCGCCCGAGCAGCTGCCAAACTTGGATGTGCTGCCGCATCCGCACATTGGCCTGAGCACGGTGAGCTACCTCTTCGGGGGGCAGGTGACGCACCGCGACAGTCTGGGCGTGGAGCAGATCATCCGGCCGGGCGAAGTGAACTGGATGACGGCGGGCAGCGGTATCTCCCACTCCGAGCGGTTCGAAGACCCGGCAGCCCTGGCCGGGGGCGCCCTGGAAATGATTCAGACCTGGGTGGCTTTGCCCGAGGCCGATGAGGAAAGTGCCCCGTCCTTCGCCAACTACCAGCCCCAGGAGCTGCCCATCTTTACAGATAGCAAGGTGTGGATGCGGCTGATTGCCGGCGACGCCTTCGGCCTGCGCAACCAGGTGCGCACGCATTCCCCCTTGTTTTATCTGCACGTAGTGCTGCAGCCGGGGGCGCGGTTTGGCCTGCCCCGCGGCTACCCCGAGCGGGGAGCCTACGTGGCCAAAGGCAGCCTTGAGGTGAATGGCCGCACTTACACCGCCGGGCAGCTGCTGGTATTCACGCCAGGCATCGACCCGGTGCTGGTGGCCCCCGAAGCCTGCACGCTCATGCTGCTGGGCGGTGAGCCGCTGGGGGAGCGGTTTATCTGGTGGAACTTCGTTTCTTCCCGGCGCGAGCGTATCGAGCAAGCCAAAGCCGACTGGCAAGCCGGCCGCATTGCCCTGCCTCCCAACGACAACGCCACGTTTGTGCCCTTGCCCCAGGACCGCACCCGCCCGGCTGGCTCCACCCCGCCCCCGCAGCCGCTTTCCTGAGGTGGTTGGTGAAAGGACGGGCCTGGCCAGTATTTAGCGGCTCAGGTACCGGTCCAGCTCCGACAACGACCCAATACCCAGTTCCCGTGCCTGCCGCTGGCGCATCAGCAGGGCATACGTGTTGTTGAACCCCAGCGGCGGCAGCCACTCCAGCTTGTAGCGCCGCCGAAACTCCTGCTGCACGTAGTCAAACACGGCGGCCGGCTGTCCGTTCAGGGAGTCGAGCGTAGCCGGTGAGGGCTGCAGCAGCACCTGCAGGCCAGTGCCGGTGTATTCGGGGTACATATCGATGGCACCGCTGCGCAGGGCTTCAAAGCAGATGGTGGTGCCGCCCAGCCCGGTTTTGGTTTCAACCCCCAGGTCTGTGGCCCCGCGAATAAGGGCCGCGTACATTTCCACGAGAATGTACTGTTCGGCAAAAATCTTGGAACCCAGCCGAACCACGGCTGCCTCCGGCACGGCGGGACGAGGCGCCCGCCACAAACCCCGCTGGCGCAGAAAGGCTTCGGCTACGGCCCGAGGCTCCTGGTGCAGGTAATCTACCCGGTAGTTGAGCTCCGTCATGGCGGAGTCGGTAAGGAGGCCGGTGAGCTGAGCCAGGACGGGCCGCAGCTCGGGGTGCGCCTGCAACAGAGCCGGGCGCACCACCGGCGCAGCGTAGTACGGGGGAAACACGCGCTTGTCGTCACGCAATACCTGCAACCCGTAGGCCCGGATGCGGCCATCGGTGGAGTATCCGTCGATAACGTCCACATCGGCATTTCGGGCCGCTTCGTAAACCAGGGCCGGGGCCAGCACTAAGCTCGGCAGCCGCCGCAAACCATAGGCGTGGCGCAGGCCCGGCAGCCCATCGGCCCGGCCCACAAACTCGGGGCTGAAACCAGCCTGAAGCTTGCCTGAGGCCCAGGGCAGCAGGTAGAGGCCGCCCAGCAGCGGCAGCAGCACCAGCAGCACTTTGCCAACGCTTACCAAACGCCGTGACCCCAAGCGCTGCAGGCCGGCCAGCGCGGCATCAAACGCCAGTGCCAGCGCGGCGGCAGGCAGGGCGCCGGCCATAATCATGACGGGGTTGTTGAGGGCAATGCCGCCGAAGATGAACTCGCCCAGACCGCCGGCAGCCACGTAAGCCGCCAGCGTGGCCACGCCCACCCCGATAACGGCCGCCGTGCGGATGCCGGCAAACAGCACCGGCAAAGCCAAGGGCAGCTCCACCCTGCCCAGCACCTGCCAATCGGTAAAGCCCAGGCCCCGGGCGGCCTCTACCACCGCCGGACTTACGCCCTGTATGCCGGTGACCGTGTTGCGAATGATGGGCAGCAGGGAGTACAGCAGCAGCGCCAGAATAGCCGGCTTCGGCCCGATGCCGAGCCAGGGAATCAGGAAGCCAAGCAGGGCAATGCTGGGCACCGTTTGCAGGATGCCGGCCAGCCCCAGCACCACCGGGGCCCAGCGCGGCCGCCGCGTCAGCCAGAGGCCCAACGGCACGCCCAGCACTACGGCCAGCAGCAAAGCGGCAGCCGTGAGGCCGATGTGCTGCAGCGTCTGCTCGCCCAGCTTACCGGCCTGAGTTTGCCAGAAAGTCAGTAGTTCCGAGAGGGTTTTCATACGGGCTCGGCTTGCAGGGCTTGTTCGAAGGCGTGCATCAGGGCGCCCACGCCGGCCGACGACGGCGGCCGTTTCGGTCCGCTCGTGAGCTGCTCCAGCGCGTCGTGCACCGAGAGCTTGGCGGACAACTCCCGCAGCTGGCTTTCGGCGGGCAGAAACGGCTGCACATCGGCCAGGGTGAGGGTGCGGAGCTGCAGCGGCAGCCGCTCGGCGGCGAAAAACCGGCGCACGAAATCGTTGGCGGGCTGGAACAGCAGCTCCCGGGGCGTACCCAGCTGCTGCACCCGGCCGGCATCGAGCAGCAGAATCCGGTCGGCCAGCTCGAAGGCTTCCGTCACATCGTGGGTGACGAGCACCATGGTTTTGTCGCGCAGCTCCTCCAATTCCCGGAAGTCGCGGCGAATCTGGGTGCGGGTTACGGGGTCGAGGGCGCCGAATGGCTCATCAAGCAAGATGATGGGTGGGTCAGCCGCCAGGGCGCGGGCCAGCCCCACGCGCTGCTGTTGCCCGCCCGACAGCTCGTGCGGAAAGCGGGCGGCGTACTGCTCGGGGGGCAGGTGCAGGCGGCGGAGCAGGGCGGCGGTACGGGCTTCGATGGCGGCCGGGGCGTGGCCGAGCAGGCGCGGCACCACGGCCACGTTGTCGGCCACCGAGTAGTGCGGCAGCAAACCCACCTGCTGAATTACGTAGCCGATGCCCCGCCGCAGCTCTTCCGGCTGCTGCCGGCGTACGTCATGGCCGTTGATTTCCACCGTGCCGGCATCGGGCTCTACCAGGCGGTTGAGCAGGCGCAGCAGGGTGGTTTTACCGCAGCCGCTGGGGCCCAGCAGCACGAGTGTTTCGCCGGGATGCAACGCGAAGGATACATCCTGCACCACGGCGTGCGAGCCGTAGCGTTTGGTGAGGCCCGTGGCACGGATAATGGGAGCAGAAACAGAATGAGCCATAGCAGTGGCGGCAAGGTACACCGGCGCGGTTGGTCTTGCGCTATTGCGGCCGCAGGGCAGCTTCTCACCCGGTTATGTGATGGAAGCGTGGGCGGCTTTTTCGCAACTTGCGGCGCTGTTCTCTTCTACTACCTCGCTATAAAACATTGTATTGGGCTGCTTTTGGCAGCTTTAGCCGCCGCCCCGGCGCTGGCCCAAACTGCCGCGCCCAGTCCCTGCGACCAGCAGCTAGTTGGCTACGCCACTCCCCTGCCAGCCAAGCCCGTCTGGACGTACACGCGCACGTTGCCCGCCGGCTGCCGCGTGTATTACTTCGGGGCGGAGCACTACCAGGATGCCGCGCACGCGCAGTTCGCCCGGATCAGGCGGGCCTTTGCCGAGACGAAACCCACCGTCGTGCTATTCGAAGGCTCCAACCGCGGCACAGATTCCACCGAAACGGCCACCATCAGCCGGCTCGGCGAATCGGGGTACGTGCGCTTTCTGGCCAAGCAGCAGAATATTACGGTGGAGTCACTCGAAAACCCGGTGGCCGAGTACAACTTTCTCAAAACCCGGTTCGACCTGGAGCAGCTCAAGCTGTTTTACCTGCTGCGCGAAGCCCAGCGCCTGCGCACCCGCACCAAGGCCTCGCCCGAGCAGATTACCAAAGCTATGGAAGCCTTGCTGGCCAAAAGCGCCCAGATACTGCCCGGCTCCGACCAGGTTATTCGGACGGTGCCGGAGCTGGCGGCGGCCTACCGCAAGTACTGGCCCGATGGCGGCAACTGGTGGGAAGCACCCGCCGCCTGGTTCGATCCGGCGGCTTCTTCGGCTAGCACCGGCGGCAAGTTCACCAACGACATCAACCGCGCTTCCAGCGAATTTCGTAACCAATACATGTACCGCCTCATTGCCGACAAAGCCCGCGCCGGACAGCGGGTGTTTGCCGTGGTAGGCCGCAACCACGTGCCGGCTCAGGCCCCTGCCCTCGACTGCGCCCTCTCCGCGAACTAGTTTTCCTGAGCCAGTGCCCTGTTGGGGAATCAGGCGGCCCCTGGTTTTTGTGCGAAGAGCTGAGTGGCCAGAAACCTTTCTGGAGCCTCTGGAGCCAGATTTTACACCAATTAATTCGCGTAGAGCACGGCGTTGCAGATCAGCAAATTGCTTTCTAATGTCCCCGCTACATCCAACTTCATCTATTCTTAACCTATAAAATATGCGTATCCGGAACTATCCACCAGACCTTTGGCTTTTGCAGCCAAACATTTACATACATCTATATGCTTGACGTGCAGTTGGCTAATGCGGGGTTTTACCGAATAGCCTGGCCTAATGCTGATGAAAAGCCGGGCACTACCTACGTGCGGGCCGGCTCCCGCGAAGTAGTGCGGGTATTTGTCACCCCGTGCGCCTCCGAAGTAGAAGTTTACGCCGGGGGCCTCAAGAACGGGCAGCTCGTGTTTCGCGGCTCTCCCGAGTTGGCCGCTAGTCTCCGCTACCTGGCAGAGCACCAGAATTAACCCAGCCGGTATGTAGCTACTCCTACTCTGCCCGGGCTGAACTAACGGCCCATTTTACCCCACAAAAAGCCCAGCAGCTCGCGCCGCCGGGCTTTTTTGTAGCATTGAGCAGACTGTAGCAGGCACTTATATGCTGCAATTGCCTGCCTACTCATACGTCCGCAGTTGCAGGAGGCGCACGATAAGGCCGGTCCAGCCGGTTTGGTGGTTGGCGCCGAGACCGTGGCCATCGTCGCCGTGGAAGTACTCGTGGAAAAGCAGATAGTCCTTGAAATTGGGGTCCGTCTGCAGGAGCTCATCCTGGCCGAAAGCGGGGCGGCGGCCATTTTTGTCCTTCAGTAGCAGATTGGTAAGCCGCCCGGCCAGTTCCGTGGCTACTTCCTGCAGGTTGATATAGTTGCCCGAGCCCGTGGGGTACTCTACCTTGAACTTGTTGTCGTAGTAGAAGAAATACTTCTGCAACGACTCAATAATCAAGTAGTTGATAGGAAACCAGATGGGGCCGCGCCAGTTGCTGTTGCCGCCGAACATGCTGCTCTCGGCCTCGCCCGGCACGTACTGCACCGTAAAGTCGGCCTCGGGGGTGTTGAACACGTAAGGGTGCTCCAGGTGATGGCGCGATAGAGCCCGGATGCCATAGTCGGCCAGGAACTCGGTTTCGTCGAGCATGCGGGCCAGCAGGCGCTTGAGGCGGGAGCGGCGCAACAGCCCCAGCAGGTGGCGGGCTCCCTTGCCAGGCTCCTGCCAGCGGCTCACCAGCTGGGCCAGGTGTGGCCGGTTGTCGATAAGCCAGCGGGCCCGCGCTGTAAACTCCGGCATGGCGTTCAGCAGCTCCTCGTCAATCACCTCCACCGCAAAAAGTGGAATCAGGCCCACAATGGAGCGTACTTTCAGGCGGGTGCGCACGCCGTCGGGGGTGTGCAGCACGTCGTAGTAGAAGCCGTCTTCCTCGTCCCAGAGGTTGAAGCGCCCGTCGCCGCCGCGGGTCATGGCATCGGCAATGTAGAGGAAGTGCTCGAAGAACTTGCCAGCCATTTCCTGGTAAACGGGGTTGGTTTTGGCCAGCTCCAGGGCCATGCGCATCATGTTCAGCGCAAACATGGCCATCCAGCTGGTACCGTCGCTCTGCTCGATCTTGCCGCCGGTGGGCAAGGGGGCCGAGCGGTCGAACACGCCAATGTTGTCGAGCCCCAGGAAGCCGCCCTCGAAGATGTTGCGCTCGTCGCGGTCCTTGCGGTTTACCCACCAGGTAAAGTTCAGGGCCAGCTTATGAAACACCGATTCCAGAAAGGCCCGGTCGCCCCGGCCATCGTTCAGCTTGCGGTCCATCTGATACACGCGCCAGGTGGCCCAGGCGTGTACCGGGGGGTTCACGTCGTTCAGGTTCCACTCGTAGGCCGGCAGCTGCCCGCTGGGGTGCATGTAGCGGTCCTGCACCAGCAGGCGCAGCTGGTTTTTGGCAAACTCCGCGTCTACCATAGCCAGCGGCACGCAATGGAAGGCCAGGTCCCAGGCCGCGTACCAGGGATATTCCCACTTGTCAGGCATGGAAATGATGTCGGCGTTGTAGAGGTGGCGCCAGTTGCTGTTGCGCCCCCGCCGCCGGTGGTCACCCGACACATTCTCCCCGGCCGGGTCGCCATCGAGCCACTTGCTTACGTCATAGTAGTAGTACTGCTTGCTCCAGAGCATACCCGCAAAGGCCTGACGCTGCACGTTGCGGGCATCGGGGCCGGCCTGGGCGGGCAGGGCTTCCTGCAGGCACTCGTAGAACTCGTTGGCTTCCTGCTCGCGCGTCCAAAACAGGTGGTCGAACCCATCGAAGGGCGCATCCTGCCAGGGCTGACTCAGGCGCAGGCGCACGGTGCGGGCCTCGCCCGAACCCACACTCAGCACATACTGAGCGGCAGCTTTAGTGCCTTCCTGGGCCGGGTTCACGGCGTCTTCGTCGCCCTCCACCACAAAGTCGTTGATGCCGTCCTTGAAGTAGCGGCCCGCGCCCTCGTCGGGCTGGCCGTGGATACGGGCGCCGTTGGTGTCGTTTTCGCAGAACAGTAGTCGGGGCGTGTTTTCGCAGTAGAGGTGATAGTGGCCCAACAGCGGGTGCTCGGCGTGCACCGCGCCCGGCTGCGACTGGTGCATATGCGGACGCGGGGCACCGTATTCCCAGCTCCAGGTGTTGCGAAACCACAGCTGCGGCAGCACCTGTACGGTGGCGCGCTTGGGCCCGCGGTTGTGCACCGTTATCTTAATGAGAAGGTCTTCGGGACCGGCTTTGGCGTAATCCACGAACACGTCGAAGTAGCGGCTCTTGTCGAACACGCCGGTATCCAGCAGCTCATACTCCGGCTCCTGGCGGGTACGGCGGGCGTTGGCCTCCACCAGCTTCCGGTACGGGAATTTCCGCTGCGGATACTTGTAGAGCATCTTCATGTAGGAATGCGTGGGCGTGCTGTCGAGGTAGTAGTACAGCTCCTTCACGTCCTCGCCATGGTTGCCCTCCCCGTTGGTGAGGCCAAACAGGCGCTCCTTCAACTGGCCATCTACCCCGTTCCAGAGCGCCACCGAGAAGCACAGCAGCTGCTGGTCGTCGGAAATGCCGCCCAGGCCTTCCTCACCCCAGCGGTAGGCTTTGCTGCGGGCCAAGTCGTGGGGCACGTAGGTCCAGGCATTGCCGTCGGGGCTGTAGTCTTCGCGCACGGTGCCCCACTGACGCTCCGTGAGGTAGGGCCCGAATTTCTTCCAGGGAATCAGGTGTTCGGTGGTATCCTGTAAGCGTAGTTGTTCCTGCGTCATAAGCGTAGCGCTAACTTCAAGCGCCAAGGTACGCGGGAACAGGGCAGGGGTTTAGATGATGCTGTATTACCCTATTAGCTTAATCCAAGACCAAGTTTATCTTTAACCTATCCAAGGCTCTTATCCAACTTCATAAAAGCTTTATATTATCTGATTTCGAACATACTCCTTATCAAACCGGGTTACACACATTGATTGCTGAACGTATAAAGTATATCAATACAGCATCGATATTGACTAAATACCCATTACTAGAAACTTATGCAGCTCGATTTGGGCGCCTTGTGTGGATATGTCCTCCCGAAGTTTTGACCAATCCGTGTAGCAATGGAAGAGGCTCCGGCTTTCGCGTGTGTGAGTTGGACAATAATGACAGCCGATTCCACACTGAAAAAGGGCAAATGAAGCTTAGAGGTTAAATAGCCGGCCGCCGTCAACTCCAGGACATCCATCCTGCTTACCCTTAGGCAAAAGCCAGGTGTGCCCCGCTGTATAACCCACCAACAAAAAAGCCACTCAGCAATTAAGCTAAGTGACTGATAACGAACGTGGCCCCGATGTGATTCGAACACATGACCGGCTGCTTAGAAGGCAGCTGCTCTATCCAGCTGAGCTACGGGGTCAAAACGAAAAAACAAAAGCCGCCCACCCACCTGGAGGGCAAACGGCTTAAGCTCTGAACGTCGGGGTGGCAGGATTCGAACCTGCGGCCTCCTGCTCCCAAAGCAGGCGCGATACCGGGCTACGCTACACCCCGAAAACTAATTATGAATGTTGAATTATGAATTCTGAACGGCAAAAATCCATTTCAGAATTCATAATTCAACATTCATAATTCACTACATGCGGAGAGAGGGGGATTCGAACCCCCGGTAGCCTTTAGAGCTACGGCAGTTTAGCAAACTACTGGTTTCAGCCACTCACCCATCTCTCCAGATAAGGTACTCTTCCGGCCGAAGAGTGCGCAAATATACAACCAGCAGGCAGAAATCAACACTTCCGCGAAAAAATCTTTGCCGGCGCCGGCCCGCCCTGACTGTTATATTTGCCAGCATGACACAGCAGGGGCACGCATGAAAATCAGCTGGGCAACCCATTTTGGGTGGGCAGAAGCGGTGGCTGTCAGCCTCTTCGTGGTGCTTTACCTGGGCTACATTTTCCGCACCCGGCGGCTGGCCCGGCCTTTCGGACAGCGGGGCTGGCGCCTGGCCTGGAAGCTGCCGCTGCGCCTGTTTTATTTTACCCTCCTGCTGATTTCCCTGCTGGGCCCGGCCGTGGGCGTAACGCAGCAGGCCGTGCGCACCACCGGCAAGGACGTGTGGCTGCTGGTGGATTTGTCGCGCTCCATGGATGCCCCCGACGTTGCCCCTACCCGCCTGCAGAAAGCCCGCGCCGAGCTGACGCGGCTCGTCAGCCGGTTTCAGGCCGACCGCATCGGGCTGATTGTGTTTGGGGCCGAAGCTTACGTGCAGTGCCCGCTTACCTACGACCAAGGCGCCCTGGAGCTGTTTCTGAATTCCCTGCAGACTTCCCTCCTGCCGGCCGGGCCTACCAACCTTGCGCCCCCGCTGGAGCTGGCTCTGCGTCGCCTGGCCGCTACGCCAGCCCCAGCCGGCATGCCGCCCCGGGCCCTGGCCGTGGTGCTGGTCAGTGACGGCGAAGACTTCGGGGAAAACCTGGAGCCCGTGCTGCGCGAGGTGTCGCGGGCCGGGGTACGGCTGTTCACGGTGGGCGTAGGTACGGCCGAAGGCAGCCGGATTCCGCGCCCCCAGGGCGGCTACGTGCGCGACGCCAAAGGCCGTGACGCGGTGACGCGCCTGGAGCCCGCCACCCTGCGCCGCCTGGCCGAGCAAACCAATGGCCGCTATTTCGAGCTTACGGCCCAGCGCAACGAGTTTGCGCAGCTGGTAAACGCCCTCAACCGAGTGGAAGGCCAGGCCGAGCAGGTGCGCACCGTGGCCGTGGCCGACAACCGCTACCGCTACCCCCTGCTGCTGGGGCTGGCGCTATTGCTGCTGGATGTACTGGTAACTGTGCGCGTGATCCGGCCATGAGAAGCGTACTCGTCATATTATTGGTGATTTCCACCTGGGGCGGCCTCACGGGCATCCGCGTCCGCAATGAGGCGGTGCAGGCGGGCACCCGGGCCTATCGCGCCCACCGCTACGCCGCCGCCGTGCAGCACTACCAGCGCGCCCTGGCAGCTGTTCGTCGGCCCGATGAAGCGCTTGAGCTGAACCTGGCCCACGCCGCCTGGCAGGCCAATCAGCCCGTGCTGGCCCGCGCCTACTACAGCCGCCTCCTCAACAGCAGTAGCGGCCCACTGCGCAGCGTGGCCCAGCAGCAGCTGGGGGTGCTTCAGGCGCGGCGCGGCGACTACGCCCAGGCGGCCCGTCTGCTACGGCAGGCGCTGCTCACCAACCCCCGTAACGCCACGGCCCGCTACAACTACGAAGCCGTAATGCGCTATCTGGCCCGCCGGCCCGACCCCGAAACGCCTCCCCCGGCCAGCCCAACGCCCCCGACCAGGTCAGCAACTCCGACGAGCAGCAGCCCAAACCCCAGGCCGGCGACGAGCAGAGCGGGCAGCTAAACAACCCAGCGCGGAACGACGCCCGGCAACCGCCCCAAAGCCAACCCAACGCCCAGGGCCGCAGCACGCCCAACCAAACCGGCGGCGCAGGCAACGCGAATCAAAATAACTTCAACCCCGGCCAGGGTACAGAGCAGCCGGTGGCACAGGGCCGGCAGCCGGGCAACGTACGCGGCCTCGGCGACCCTACCGCCGACCAGCCGACCAGCGCCCCGAATGCCGCCAGCCGCCAGCCCGGGGCCGAAAACGCGGCCGCCGACGCCACCCAGCTGCAAACCCAGCGCGCCCGTCTCCAGCAGATGCAGCTCACAGCAGCTCAGGCTCAGCAGCTGCTGAATGCGTTGCGGGCCTCGGAGCAGCAGTATATTCAGCAGCTGCCCCGCCAGGGTCCCAAGCCCGCTCCCTCCTCGAAACCGGCCTGGTAATCATTTGGCCTGCGGATGGGTTGTAAGCAAACCGGCGTTGATGGTACGGCGCAGGTGCGTACTTTTAACCCCGGAAAGCCTCGTGGGCTTTTTGTTCTTTCCCCATCCCACCCAATCGTTTTATGCAAATCAAAGAAGTGGTAATCGTAGCGGCCGTGCGCACGCCCATCGGCTCGTTCGGCGGTAGCCTGGCGTCGCTGTCAGCTACGGAGCTGGGCGCAGTTGCGCTGAAAGGTGCCCTGGAAAAAGCCGGCGTCGATGGCCAGCAGGTGCAGCAGGTGATTATGGGCAACGTCATTTCGGCCAACCTGGGTCAGGCTCCGGCCCGCCAGGCGGCCAAGAAAGCCGGCCTGCCCGATACCGTGGAGTGCACCACCGTCAACAAAGTGTGCGCCTCGGGCACCAAGGCCATTATGATGGGCGCCCAGGCCATCATGCTGGGCCAAGCCGACGTGGTGCTGGCCGGCGGCATGGAAAGCATGTCGAACGTGCCTTATTACCTCGATAAAGCCCGTTTTGGCGCCAAATACGGCCACGGCCAGATGATTGACGGCCTAGTGCGGGACGGCCTTTGGGACCCGTACCACGACTACGCTATGGGCAACGCCGCCGACGCTACGGCCGCGCACTACGGCATCAGCCGCGAAGAGCAGGATGCCTTTGCCCGCCAGAGCTATGAGCGCAGCGCCGAGGCGGCCAAAGCGGGCAAGAAAGCGGATGAAATTGTGCCCGTGACCATCACCGTGCGCGGCAAGGAAACCGTCATCAGCGACGACGAGGAATATACCAAGGTGGACTTCGCCAAGTTTGCCGGCCTCAAGCCCGCTTTCACCAAGGAAGGCACCGTAACTGCGGCCAACGCCTCTACCCTCAACGACGGCGCTGCCGCCGTGCTGCTGATGAGCCGCGAGAAGGCCGAGGAGCTGGGCGTGCAGCCGCTGGCCCTGATCCGGGGCTTCGCCGATGCCGAACAGGCACCGGAGTGGTTTACGACCACGCCTTCGCTGGCCATTCCGAAGGCCCTGAAAAATGCCGGCGTAGAAGCTTCAGAAGTGGATTTCTACGAAATCAACGAGGCCTTCTCAGTGGTTTCTTTGGCCAACAACAAGCTCCTGAACCTGGAAGGCACCAAGGTGAACGTGTACGGCGGGGCCGTGAGCCTGGGCCACCCGCTGGGTGCTTCCGGCGCCCGCATTGTGACGACGCTGGTGAACGTGCTGCGCAACGAAGGCGGCAAAATCGGCGTGACGGGTATCTGCAACGGCGGCGGCGGAGCCAGCAGCATTGTAGTAGAGAAGCTCTAACGACAGAACCACGGATTCGCGCGGATTTTTCGGATTCCACGGATTTTGTGGACGGTTCGACCACGAATTAGCTTCGCTGAACTGCGTTTCGCGCGGTTTTTTTCGGATTCCGCAGATTTTGCGGACGATTCGCTTTGTTGAAGCCCTGCCGCACGTTGCGGCAGGGCTTTTGCGTGCCCGTAGGTTTCGGGCTTCTTACTGACTTGAGCCCGAAATTTCCTGAGGCCGCCCTTGTATTGAGTTTCGGCCCGAAATACTTTCTACTTTCTTGCGTTCTTCCCGCTATGAAGCATCTTTTTGTCTTGTTGCTCCTGCTCTCGGCCACCCTTGCCCAGGCCCAGCAGCTACGCCGTCTTACCTCGTATTTCGACTCTACCAGCACCCGCAAGCGCGAAATCTACTCGGCGCTGGTAGGGCGCGACACGGTGATGGAAGGCCCGTACAAGCGGTTTTACCGCTCCGGCAAGCTGGAAGCCCAGACGCGCTACGCGGCCGGCAAGCGCGACTCGGCCTACGTGGAGTTTCACCCTGATGGCGGCCGGCGGCTGGAGGTAACCTACCGCCAGGGCGTACGGCAGGGCGCGTTCAAAACGTACTACGCCAACGGCAAACCCGCTCAGGAAGGCAGTTACGACAACGACCAGCCCACCGGTACGCTGCGCTACTATCACCCCAACGGCGAAGTGAAGCTGGAAACCACCCTCACCAACGGGCAACCGGCCGGGGCCGTGCGCGAGCTGTACGCTTCGGGCAAGATCAAGGCAGAAATAACCTACCAGAACGGGCAGGCCAACGGCCCAATGAAGACCTACTACGAAAACGGACAGCTGCAAAGTGAGGCTACCCTGAACAAAGGCCTGCTGGCCGGCCCCTACAAAACCTACTACAACAACGGCCAGCTAGAAACTGATGTGGCCGCCGACCGTACCGGCCACGGCACCTACCGCAGCTACTACCGCTCGGGCAAGCTGCGCACCGAAGGCAACTACGCGCCGGCCACGCTCGTGGGCCGGGCCATCAAGAATCCGTTGGGTGACGACCTCACCGCTCAGGCCAAAAAGCTGGTGGGCGGCACCAGCAACCTCGACGGCCCGGTGAAAACCTACTACGAAAGCGGCGGCATCAAAAGCACCCAGCAGTACCGCCAAGGCGTGCTGCAGGGTACGCAGGAGGATTTTTATGAAACCGGGAAGCTGGAGCGCAAAACTGAATACAGCAACCAGGCCCGCGACCGAAAAATAACCATCTACACGCCCGCCGGCGCCGTACAGGCCGAGCAGCTCTACAAAAACGGCCAGCCAAACGGCCTCTGGCGCACATATTTTCCTGACACCAAACAAGTGCAGCTGCAGGAAACCTACCTCAACGGGCGCCTCGCCGGTGAGCAACTCACTTATTTTCCGTCCGGCACGGTCCAGCGCAAAAAGCTATTCGAGAACGGCAAAGTCACCGGCCTGAGCCCCGAGTACTACCCCTCGGGCAAGCTGAAAGCCGAAACCACCTATGTAAAAGGCTTGCGCACCGGGGCCTACCGCCAGCTGCGCGAAGATGGAACTCCCGAAGTTGCCGGCACTTTCCGCAACGACCGTGAAACCGGCACCTGGACGTATTTCGCCGCCGACGGCAAAACCATTCAGGAGAAGAAAACCTACCGCAACGGCCAGGTAGTGCCCGAAGGCAGCACCCCCGCCGCCAAACCCAGGGCCCCCGTGAAACGAAAGTAGCCTCTCCAGGAAAATGGGAGTCTGACAAACCAAAACGAAATAAGGCCTCGGCTGGTAAGCTGGGGCCTTATTGTGTATGAGCATCAGCGGGTAGCTGGCCTTCTTCGACGCGGCCACGCAGGGACCGGCAGCCTCAGCAGCCGGGTTACATGGTCCCGACTGTGAGAAGCAAGTAATTATCCGGGGGATGAGCCGGCTGTTTCACCGGGCGAGCGGGACCGGCCACACAGGCAGCTATCATGGCTTTCTGCCGGTTTAAACTTGTGGTGGGCGGCAAGGTTATGGTCACGGTCTTCGTGGGCTACTCCCTTCGGTGTCATGCTCCTTGCAAACCCAGACCTTCACATTTATCTTCTTTGCCAAAACCGATGAAATTTCCCCTTATGCTCACGGCCGCGCTGGCTGCTTTTGCGGTTCAGGCGCAGGCCCAAACCACCGCCGCCGCTGCCACGCCGCGCGTAGCGGCCGACCAGATTACCACTAAAAAAGGACCGCTCACGGTGCAGCCTATCACGCACGGCAGCGTAGTTTTCATGTGGAATGGTAAGAGCATTTACGTAGACCCCTACGGTGGAGCGGAGGCCTATGCCGGGCTGGCCGCGCCCGATGTTATCCTCATTACCGACATCCACGGTGACCACCTGGACCCTAAAACGCTGGCGGGCCTCTCCACGGGCAAGACCCTGATGGTAGTGCCCCAGGCGGTAGCCGCGCAGCTGCCGGCGGAGTACAAAGCGCAGGTACGCGTTCTGGCCAACGGCCAGCGGCTCGATACGCTGGGCCTGAGTATCTCGGCCATTCCCATGTACAACCTGCCCGAAGCGGCTGACGCAATGCACCCCAAGGGCCGGGGCAACGGCTACGTGCTGAGCCTTGGCGGTAAAAATGTGTATTTGTCCGGCGACACCGAAGACATTGCCGAAATGCGTGCCCTGAAAAACATTGACGTGGCGTTTGTGTGCATGAACCTGCCCTATACCATGGATGTGGCGCAGGCCGCGCAGGGAGTATTAGCTTTCAAGCCGGGCATCATTTATCCTTACCATTACCGTGGCCAGAACGGCCTGAGCGACGTGGACAGCTTCAGGAAAACGGTGAATGCGGCCAACAAGAAAATCGACGTGCGGCTGCGCAACTGGTATCCGGCTGCCCGGTAAATTGCCCCAACAAGGCAGAATGTTCTGTTGAGCATTGCGCTTGACAGAGCATTCTGCCTTGCACCGGCAACGCCCAATTCAGATTGCATATATCTGAATATCATTTATTTGACTTCACCCCAGGCGCTGTGACTTCAGGCGCCGGCCAAAGCAGAAGGCATCGGCACTGCCATGCAGGTGCGCCTCTACCTGGGTGAACGGACTCTCGGACTCTACCCAGGGCGGGCTTAGCATTCTGGCTTCGCAACAAGGTCGCCGAAACAAAAAAGCCCCTTCATTTACGAAGGGGCTTCCCGTGCGCTGGCGGCGTAGGCTACCAGCGTGGGCGACCGAAGTTAAGCCCCTGAAGTGGCTGCTGGGGCACTGGTGGAGTGTAAAGAAGCGGAAGATAGTCCTGATCCTGTTCGCTGGGTAGCAACAGATCATCTTCCTGGGTGTTAAGCACCGGCGAAGGATAGGTGCTCAGGGCAGAAACCCTGGGAAAGGTACCAGCAGCAGTCGGCTGGGAAGTAGCGGAGGTGGGAGAAGGCTGCATGACAGAACAGAGAAAAGAAGTGAGCCGGCGGATGCCGATCTGGTTTCTTTCTTAAACGAACTGTGCCGCTCCGCAGGGAACGAAAAAGGGCCTTGAAGGGCTAAAATACGTGCTTTTTGAGGGAATATAACGGAAAGCGCACAGCCCCTCCGGAAAAATACGGAGGCCATTGACGGCCGCCTTATCGGGCTTGTTCTTGCTCACGCAGGTAGCAGACGTCGGTCCAGCTCAGCTCGCCCGCTATGTAGCGGGCATGTAACTGCTCCAATGCTGGCGGGAGGTCTTTGTAGAGAACCGGGTTGGCGGCCTTCATCTGGACCAGAATACGGGCCCGCTGCTGCGGAGTCTGCGCCTGCGGGCCATATTTGGGTAGGTAGGTCATACCGAACTGGCTTTATTGAGAGGCTAGCCAGCAAAATTCGCCGCTGGGTAGTTGCCCGACAAGGAGAAAACTACGGAAATTGCCGCGCGGGAATAACGCATTTACCTATGGGGAAAATCCTATACCAGTTTTTGTTATTTTTGCCCCGCATGGCTTCGGTTGTGCTCCAAGCTGCCAACCACCTATTGCGTTTGCCTTTCGTCCATTTTCACGGCCAACGCCTGCTATGTCCGTTCCGCTTCACATTACTTCGTACGCCCAACAGGCTCTAAGGCGTTTGCAGGGGCTACCCATGGATTTGCTCTCCCAGGCCGATGAGCAGGAACTGCTGGCGCTCGTGGCCACTACATCCGGCACGCGGAACAGCTTGCCCAGCGACACCCATCTGATCAGCAACGGATGCGGGTATTGCAGCAGGTAAGCATGCTGCAGCAACAGGAGAAGAATATTCGGCAACAGCTGACTGCAGGGCAAGAGCTGGTCACTTGGTCATTTCTGCGAACCAGCCTGAAAGTTGCCCTGGACGAGCTGAGCACGTCTTAACCTACCCGGCCCGGGGGGCGCATGTTCGGGGCCGTAGGGTAGCCTAAAGCCGCTTTCCTCTACCAGGAGGCAGAAGCGCAGCCAGCGAAGTCCAGCACCTCAGGCACCTGGTCAGAGCTCTTGAGAACCACTCTTGGTACCGGAGTGCTGGACTCTCCATCGGGCCTTTCTACATCAGGCCCTGGCCCAGTCGTAGCGGCGCGCCTTCCACTCAATGGGACGCGGCCACGCCGTGTAAGCCAGCACGGCCAGCGACATGGCTACCAGGTAGAATTCGTACAGCAGCAAAACGCCCAGTGTTTCGCGCCGGCCGGCCTGCCGCAGCGTAACAACCAGAAACAGGGTTTGACACAGCACTTTGCCGGTATACAGGGCCCCAATGGCACCTAGCGGTAAAAGTCCGGGCCAGCCGAGCACCGTGTAGAACAAGGCGTAGGCCCCGAACAGCACACTCAGCTGCCAGGGCAGGCGTGCGGCGCCTTTCATCCAGCGCTTGCGTTGGCGCAGCAGATGCCGCACCGTGGGCTGCGGGGCCGAAATGCCCAGCACCTGCGGCGCAACCAGGTTGCGAAACTGCCAGCCCTGGCTTACCACCAGCTGAAATAACTGTAAGTCTTCGCTGATGCTGAAGACCAAGGTTTCGTAGCCGCCAATGGCCTCGTAGGCAGCCCGACGCACCAGCATGTTGTTGCCCACTGCCGTTACGGGCACGCCCCGGTCAGTGAGCAGGCGAATCAGGTTGAGCCCGAACAGCCAATCGAGCCCCTGCAAGCGGCCAAACAGCGAGCCATCGGCCGTGGTGATGCCGGTTACAACCCCCACTTCCGGGGTAGCGGCCGCCAGCATGGTCCGCACCCAGCCGGGGTCGAGGGCCATGTCGGCGTCGGTAATGAGAAAAAGTCGGTGGTGGCAGCCCGGCAGAGCTGAGCCAGCACGTTGCTTTTGCCCTGGGCCGTGCCCAGCCGGTGCCGGATGGGCAAGAGCCGGAACTGGGGCTTATCAGCAATAAAGCGCTGCACCACCGCCATTGTGTCGTCGGTCGAGGCATCGTCGCCGATAAGAATTTCGAGCAGTTCTACCGGATAATTCATTGCGGCGAGGCTACGGAGGCAACGCTCAATGGTAGATGCCTCGTTGCGGGCCGCCACCAAAATGCTCACGCGCGGCAGGTGCGTGAGCCGGGGCAGCGCCGGCCGGGGCAGTAGCACCAATACCAGCACCAGGGCGCAAAGCCCGAAAAACAAGCTGAAGAATACAAGCGAAAACGCCATGGAACTCATGCTTCCCGTTGAAAGAACTGCCACTACCCAGGCGGGAGAAGTGCGCAAGGGTACGCCTGCACCAGCCGGGCATTGGATTAAAAAATGTATTGCTGGCCCTGTTGCTGGCTGCGAAAAGCTTCCTCCGCTGATGGGTTATACGGCCCGCTTTCGCGCAGCTGATATCCGGTTAATCCGGAGTTTCGGTCGTGGAAAACGGTATTTTCCGCTCCGTGTTTTTATCAAAAAGCCACTGATTCAGGTATAGCGCTGATCTAGTTCGCCTGCTCGCAAATCCCCAATGGGCCACTGCGTACGGAGGATGTTTAGGGTGGACCCGGGGCCAAAACCACGTTGATCTGACCGGTCAGTTGGTGGCCGCAGGCATCAATGCGGCTCTTCTGGCTGAAGTGCTCCAAGTATATCAGGCGCCTGCTTGGTTTATGCTGCCAGCAGGGGCATTTGGTTCCTGCTGCCAGCCCCTTACATTCGGGGCACTTGTAACTACTTGTTGATGAACGTGCTCATGCGAACTATTCTGTACTTGGTGGTGCTGCTCGTGGCTGGGTGCCGGTCCGCCCCCCCTGCAGGCACGGCCCCGAAGCCAGGCTTTGCCATCATTGCCTACTATGCGGGCGACGCAACCGCTTTTCGGCCCTATCCGGCGGAAAAGCTTACGCACATTATCTACAGCTTTCTGCACCTGAAGGGCTCAAGCTTCGCCTTTGACAAGCCGCAGGATCAAGCCACAGTGGCCGCGCTGGTGGCCCTCAAGCGCCAGCACCCGCAGCTGAAAGTGCTGCTGTCGTTGGGTGGGTGGGGCGGCTGTGAAACCTGCTCGGAGGTATTTGCCACCGACCAGGGCCGCAGTGCCTTTGCGGCCTCCGTGAAGGAGGTGCTGACCGCCACCCACACCGACGGCATCGACCTGGACTGGGAATACCCCGCCGTTGCCGGTCCTCCTGGTCACCGCTTCACCCCCGAAGACCGCCACAATTTCACGCTGCTGGTGCAGGCGCTGCGCACTACGTTGGGCAACCGCTACGAAATTAGCTTTGCTGCCGGGGGCTTCCGCGAGTACCTGCAGCACGCCGTGGAGTGGCCGGCTGTAATGCCGCTGGTCGACCGCGTGCACCTGATGAGCTACGACCTGGTGAACGGCTACAGCACCACTACAGGGCACCACACACCGTTGTATTCCACCCCGCAGCAGGTCCCTTCGGTGGACGATGGGGTGCGTTTTCTGGACTCGGTGGGGGTGGCGCCGGGTAAGGTCGTCATTGGCGCGGCCTTTTACGCACGGGTGTTTGGCGGCGTGCCCAACCGTCAACAGGGCCTGCAGCAGGCAGGCACATTCAAGCAGGCCGTCAACTACAAGGACTTTGCCGACAGTCTATCGGCTGCCCGGGGCTTCGCTTTCTACTGGGATGAGGTAGCCCGGGCGCCGTACGCCTACAGTGCGCAACGGCAGGAGTTTGCCACGTTCGACGATGCACAGTCCCTTCGGCTGAAAACCCGGTATGCGCGGGAAAAGCAGCTCGGCGGCATCATGTTCTGGGAGCTGACCGGCGACAAGCCCCAGGGCAGCCTGCTGAAGAGTTTGTACCAGGCAGCTCAGTAGCGCGGCACCCGTAAGCACCAAGCGCATCAGCGGGCAAAAGGCCTTCCTTCTTTCGCTGATGGAGTTCGGTGGAAGAAACTCTTTTGCTGAACGGCCCTCTACCCGGCCCTCAGCGCCGGAAGTAGACCGTGAAAGTCGAGCCCACCCCCGGCGTACTGCGCACCTCTACCTTGCCACCCTGGTTTTCCACGCTGCGCTTGACCATAAACAGCCCGATGCCTGAGCCCTCTACATGGTTGTGCAGGCGCCGGAACATGATGAACAGTTCGGCATGGTAAGCTTGCTCAATGCCCAGGCCATTGTCCTGCACCTCCAGCACAACATATGCCGCTTCGCTTCGGCACCGAATCTGCACCTGCGGCACGCGGTCGGGGTGGCGGAACTTGAGCGCGTTGCTGAGCAGGTTGTAAACCACAGAGCGCAGGTACTTGGTGGAAAACGGCACGGTGGGGCAAGCAGCCACATCCACCTCTAGCGTGGCCCCGGTAGCGACAATAAGCGGCTTCAGGTCCTGGCATACATCCTCTACCACCGGCCACAGCGGCACATCGGTGGTGGGCGGCGCGTGTTCTTTCTGCAGCTTGGTCACGTCGCTCAGGTGCTCAATGGTGCGCTTGAACCGTTCCACCGACTCCTGCATCATGGCAAGCACGGGCTGCAGCTCCCCGGTCGGCCCCTGTTCTTCTGCCAGCTGCTCCCGCAGCAGCTGTACCAGACCTTCAATATTGGTAATGGGCAGCCTTAGATCGTGCGAGGCGGAGTAGATAAAGCTGTCCAGGTCCACGTTGGCGCGCCGCAGCTGCTCATTGCTCGTTTGCAGGGCCGCATTGGCCTGGGCCAGCTGCTCCCGCTGTTGCTCAGCCAGGTTCTTGGTTCGCAGCAGCTCCAGCTCGTACTGCCGCCGGTCGGTGATGTCAACGAGCATAATTCGCATCACCAGCGGTGAGCCGTCCCAGTCGCGCACCAAATCAGCGTTCAGCAGCACGGGCAGGCTGGTGCCATCCTTGCGGCGCAGCTGGTAGCTTAGCTCGCGTACATGCCCCTGCAGCAGCAGCAGCGGCATCCCGTGCATCTCAAAGTGGAGCGCCCCGCCAATGGTCAATAAGTGCTGCAAGGTGCGCTGCGCCACCACTTCCTCGCGGGCGTAGCCAAGCCAGGCAAGCAGGGTCTGGTTAAGCTTGACCAGCGTACCATCGGGCAGACAGGAACAGTAGCCGCAGGGCGCTTGCTCGTACAGGTCCTCGGCGCTTTCCTGAGTCAGGCGCAGGTCCAGGCCAGCGGGCCGCTCCGGCTCGTCACTGGGCGCGCTCATACGGAGAGCGGCCGTGTTTGCTGCAGGTAGGCCCGCATGGCCGCCACGGTGGCTTCAGGCGCGCTGACGTGGGGGCAATGGCCCGAGGTGTTCAGCACCACTAACTCGCTGCCGGCCAGTTGCTGGTGTACGTAGGCCCCCACGGCCAGCGGCGCAATCAGGTCGCGGGCACTCTGCAGAATCAGGGCTGGGGTACGCACACCAGGCAGGTCGTCGCGGTTGTCCCCCAGAAACGTTACCCGGGCAAAATGCCGGGCAATGGCCGGGTCGGTGCGGCAAAAGCTGTTGGTAAGCTCGGCCGTCAGCGCCGGCTGTTCGGGCGTATCCATTACCACAGGGGCAAACGCGGCCGACCAGCCGAGGTAGTTGCTGTCCATAGCCTCCAAGAGCTCCTCAATATCTTCCGGTTCGAAGCCGCCGGGGTAGCCGGCCTTGTTGAGGTAGTGCGGCGAGGGGCTCACAAGAATGAGCCGGGAAAACCGCGTGGGCTCCTGCGCGGCCGCCAGTACCCCAATCATGGCACTCACGGAGTGTCCCACGAATATCACCTCGCGCGCATCCAGCGCCTGTAGTACTTCGCGCACGTCTTCGGCGTGCGCGGCCAGGGTGCTGTAGCGGGCGGGGGTGTAGGCTGTTAAGTCAGAGTTGCCGGCGCCCACCAAGTCGAGCAGCACCACGCGGTACTCCGCCTCAAAGGCCGGGGCTACCAGGCGCCACATCTGCTGGTCGCAGCCAAAGCCGTGTACAAATACCATGACCTGCTGCCCGGTCCCGGACACGCGGACATGGTGCCGTTGTAATACATTCATACGATTCTCGATAGGCGTGCACCGTGAAGGACTGCGTTGCTATATACGAAGTTCGGCGGCCTAACAGCTGAGTGCCCCCAGACCAGGGAGGCAAGCGGCCAGGCAGAACCCAGAGAATTGCTTGCTCAAAGCGAAGGACAGGGCATTTTCAGTAACAGCCGGGAGCAAAAAGAGCCATCTGTCCGGCTGCGGGCGCACGTATCCGAACCGGCGGATATCCGCGGCGAGCAGGCACTGTTTATGGCGCATAACCGGGGATGGTGGGAGGATGTAGCCGATTGTTAAGGCCGGGCAGCATGAAAGACAGTATTTCCGAAGCAGGCGGCGCAACCGGCTGCAAACAACTGCTCGATATTGGTAGAGCCCCAACGGCTACGGCCACCCGGAAACCATACCCCCTGTCGCGCTGAGAGACACTGAACCGCTGGTCGTCAGCGTGGAGCAGCTACATCAGCTTTTTGCCCAGTCATACGACTGGAAACGGCATAGCTTCACGGGGGCCTGTTGCCTCCTACCCAGGCCGCAAGGCTCTTTTGCTCCGCCTCATCCGGGCCCAGACCTCTTTAAGGGGACTATACCCTAAGATATGAGGGTAGTGGGGGTGCTAAGCGGCTGGACTTTGCTTAACAGCAAGGAGATAATGGCCTCCCCGTCGGGCAGCCCCTGCTGGCGCCAAAGCTCGACCCCATGCTGCACCAGTACCATGGCCGGCAGCTCATCAGGCTGAAAGCTGCGCACCACGGCGGGGTGGCTGGCTTCCTGAATGCGTAGCAGTCGGATGACGGGCTCCAGCTTGTGCTGCACGGTGTTCAGAAACGTATTCGTGGCCGTCTGCGACGAATGCGTAGCGGCCGTGGCCACCGGCAGCAATACCAGTAGCACTGCCGCCTCAGCTGGCCCGGTAAATGGGGAAGCTGGGGGTTGTCATCGGGACCTGAAACAAGCGTGGAGCGACAAACTTACCGCCCTGCCCCGGCCTGAAGCATGATGGCCATCAGCTGGCCGGCTGACTTTTATCAGCTTCCAGGAATGCTTTCAGGTGGGCTCCCCTGCGTACCTTAGGGGCAGCATTGGTATTTAGCTTTGCTACCTGTGTCCGCTTCATCCCCTATGTTGCCCACTGCTCACGCCACTGCCCTGCTGGAACTACTTTATGCCCGCGCCCCGGAATTTGTGGGGATGTATGATTTGAGCACGGGCTGGTTTACGCAGGTGAATCCGGCGGGTGTGAAGCTGCTGGGCTACCCATCGGAAGAGGCCCTGCTGGCCGCCCCGCTCCGCACGCTGCGCGTAACGCCCTGGACCGAGGAGCAGTGGCAGGGCCTGTGCGAGCAAACCCGCCGCAACGGCCGCCACGAGCTGGAAGCGGAGCTTCGGGGCTATGCTGGCAACTCCTTCTGGAGCCGTATTGAGCTGACGTATTTTGAAGCCGAGGGGCAGCCATTTCTCCTGGTTCGCCTCGCCAAACAAAGCCGTCTGCAGCAGGCTGAGCGGGACCTGGCCCACAGCGTGCGGCGCTTCGAGGCCGTGTTTGCCAATGCTACCATCGGCATCATCGTGTGCGACCGGCCCGGCATCATTGTCTCAGCCAATGAGCTTTCGGGTAAGCTGTTTGGGTACGACGTGCAGGAGCTGGTGGGCTACAGCATCGATGTGCTGGTGCCCAACGCCGCCGGTCGCAACCACCAAAAGCTACGCGAGTCCTTCAACGAGCAGCCCGCCGTGCGCGGCATGGGCCACAACCGCGACCTGCTGGGCCAGCGCAAGGACGGCTCCGTGTTTCCGGTGGAAGTCAGCCTGAGCTACTTTTACCTCGACCAGGAGCTGTACGTAGTGGCCTACGTGCTTGATATCACCTTTAAAAAGGAAGCCGAGCGGGAGCTGATTGCCCAGCGCCAGCACGTGGAGCGCCTCAACGCCGACCTGGAGCAGAAAGTGGCCGACCGCACCCATGCCCTGCTCAGCACCCTGGAGCAGCTGGAGCAGCGCAGCCAGGAGCTGACCCAGGCCCTGGCCGCGGAGCAGGAGCTGGGGGAGCTGAAGTCGCGCTTCGTGAGTATGGCCTCGCACGAGTTTCGCACCCCGCTCACGGCCGTGCTCACCTCAGCCACCCTCATCGAGAAATACCCCGCCTCCGAGCAGCAGGACAAGCGCCTCAAGCACCTGCACCGCATCCGCGCCTCCGTAAACCACCTGAACGATATCCTGGAGGAATTCCTGTCGGTGGGCCGCATCGAGGAAGGCCGTATCGTAGCCCACCCTACCGATCTGGACCTGGCGGCTCTGCTGCTGGAAACGGCCACCAGCGTGCAGGGCATGCTCAAGACCGGGCAGCGCATCGAGCAGCACCTGGCCTGCCCCGGCTCGGTACGCCTCGACGCGTCGCTGCTGCGCAAAATTCTGGTGAACTTGCTTTCCAACGCCATCAAGTACTCGGGGGAGAATTCCGTCGTTTCGCTGCAGGCCGACTGCCAGCCCGGCCTGCTGACGTTGCGCGTGCAGGACCAGGGCGTGGGCATTTCTAAAGAAGACCAGGAGCACTTATTCGAGCGGTTTTTCCGGGCCCGCAGCGCGGCCAACGTGCCCGGCACGGGCCTGGGCCTCTACATCATTGCCAAGTACCTGGAGCTGATGCGCGGCACCATTTCCCTGCAGAGCGAGCTGAACGCGGGCACCACTGTGACCATTACCATTCCTTATGAAGACCACCATCCTGCTGATTGAGGACAACGAGCTGATTCGCGAAAACACCGCCGAGCTGCTGGAGCTGGCCGGCTACAACGTCCTGACCGCCGAAAACGGAAAAATAGGCGTGGAGCAGGCGCTGGCCACCAGGCCCGACCTGGTGGTGTGCGACATCATGATGCCGGTGCTCGACGGCTACGGCGTGCTGCACATCTTCACCCAGAACCCGCAGCTCTCGGGCGTGCCCTTCATCTTCCTGACCGCCAAAACCGAGCGCACGGACCTGCGCCGCGGTATGGAGCTGGGTGCCGATGATTACCTGACCAAACCCTTCGACGAAGCCGAGCTGCTGAGCGCCATTACCGGGCGGCTCAACCGCTTCCGCCACCTCAAAGCTGAGTACGACCTGCAGGCACCGAACGGGCTAAGTGAGTTCTTGGATGACGCACGCGCCGTGGGCAACCTCCAAAGCCTCTCAGCCGACCGTAAAGTGCACAGCATCCGCAAAAAGCAGGATATCTACCTGGAAGGTGATGAGCCCACGCGGGTGTATTTCGTAAAGGCGGGCCGGGTGAAAACGCTTAAAGCCACGGCCGGCGGCAAGGAGCTGATAACGGGCGTCTACGGGCCCGGCGAGTTTTTCGGCTACCTGCCATTGCTTGAGCAAACACCCCACAACGACTCGGCCGTGGCCCTGGACGACTCGGAGCTGGTTTACATTCCGCGCGACGACTTCTCCCAGCTGCTGCGCAACCCGGCGGTGGGTCAGCAGTTTATCCGGCTGCTGGCGGGCCGGGTAACCGAGCGGGAAGAGCAGCTGCTGGGCATGGCATACAACTCCATCCGGCGCCGCGTGGCCGACACGCTGCTGCGCATGCACGAGCAGGCCGCCACGGCCCCCGACGCGGCCATCTACCTCTCCCGCGACGACATGGCGGCCTTGGTCGGCACGGCCCCTGAGTCGCTGATTCGTACCCTGAGCGAGTTCAAAAACGACGGCCTGATCGAGCTGACACCCAAAAACATCCGGGTACTGCAGCCCGACAAGCTGCGCCGGGCACATTGGTAAGCCACTTATTTGAAAAGCTTTCAGCAAAGCCGTCGAGCCCCGACGGCTTTTCCTGTGTTAGGCCCAGGCAAGTCCTGGCTGCTGCCTGGAAAGCCTGCCACTACTCAGCGGAGTTCGTGATTTTCGTCATGGGTAAGCCGGGGCAAATGCTCGTGCTTTAAGCCAGCAAACCGGGCCAGACCCGTCCACCTCATCCCCATTCCTCATGTACCCACCTCTGAAAAGCGGTAGCCTGCTAAGCGGCGGCCATATGCCCGTCGGCGAGCAGAAAGCCCTGGTGTTGCTCGATAAAAGCGGCCAGAAAGTTATTTACAAGTCCTTCCGCGCCGGCGAGGTTATGTCCACTCACCACGCGCCCGTCGACGTATTCGTGACGGTGCTGGCCGGCCGCCTTATCATTACGCAGGAAGACCAGCCAACCGAAGTTACGGCCGGCGACTACGTCATTATTTCCGCCGGGGCGCCTCACTCCCTTTCCTGCCTGGAAGAAGCCCGTATTCTGATTTTCCGGTAGAGGCTACTACCACCAAAAAGGGGCTGCCAACCTGTATGTTGACAGCCCCTTTTTGGCAGTACTTATTTTCTACAGCAAGGACAGCGGGTCGCGCTTGCGCAGGCGATACTCAAACATCGTGGCAATGTTCAGGGCCCGTACTTTGGCGGTGTCGGCTACGGGGCCGGCGAAGAGCTCATCTACCGTCGCCTCGAAAAGCTGCAGCCAGCGGCTAAAGTGCGTGGCATTCACGGGCAGTGGCATGTGCTTGGGGAAGGGCCGCCCGCTATAGCGCGAGGTGCCCAGCAGCAGGCTGCTCCAGAAATCGTACATAATGGGCAGGTGCCGGGCCCAGTCGACGTGGGCAAAGCCGTTGAATACGGGGCTAAGCAAATCGTCCTGGTTGACTTTCAGGTAGAACGCATCGACCAGGCGCTGCACGTCGGCTTCGGTTTGAATATCGGGGCGGGAATCAGTCATGGCAGAAACAAACAGGTATTATTCAGGCGGCCAGCTGCCCGGCGCGCCGGTTGAGGCTCTGTTCGCGGGCGGCCTGTAACGTCCACCGAAACGCCCAGCTACCAGTGAGCAGCAGGGTAAGCAGCTTCACGACTTCCAGCCCAATATAAACCATGTGCAGGGAGCTGGGCGGGGCCGGGCGGCCGGCCAGCAGCGCCAGGGCCCGCACGTCGAGGGCCGGCAGCAGCCAGAAGGTCTGGAGCAGCAGAATACTGCTGAGCAAACCCAGCGCGCCCGCCAGGTGAGCCGGCACACGCACGTAAACTGCGCTGCCTACGGCCACAGCGGCCAGCAGCAGCTCCGCTTTATTCAGGGCGGCAAACACGATGCGGCCAATGCCCAGGCCCAGCGGCACGGTAATATGGGGAGCGGTAAACTTAAGCGGGGCTTCGAGAAAGGAAATACCGCCAACCATACCGGCCCACACGAACAGGGCCAGTACCAGCAGCAACGAACCAGTGGCAAGGGAGCGGGACATAAAAACAGGCAAAAACGGCCGGACCGAAAGCAGCTTCCGCCCGACCGTCCTGGAACAACAGCACAAAGATGCGGGTTCGGTCCCAGCTTGGGGGCTGAGATGAATCAGCCTGGGGACTGACGTTCGTCAGCTTTTTGGCGGGCAGCGTGCCGGAGCTTTGGGTTTCCACTAGTCTGCCTGCCTGTGCCTACTGCCACTGCCCCGCCCCTCACTTACCTGGCCTGCTCCCACTGCGGCGACGACTGCCCCGCGGAACCTGTCCGGCTGGCAGCCCGGCCCACGCTGCACTTCTGCTGCCAGGGCTGCAAGGCCGTGTATGAGCTGCTTGACGCCAGCAACCTATGCAGCACCTACTACCGCCTCGACGAGAAGCCCGGCCAGAAAGTAAAGGAAGCTGGAGCTACCCGGCCGCTTCGACTACCTCGACCTGGAATCGGTGCAAAGCCAGCTGCTGGCGTTTCGCTCGCCCACACTCAGCCGGCTCACCTTCGCTATTCCGCAGATGCACTGCGCCTCCTGCATCTGGCTGCTCGAAAACCTGTTCAGGCTCAACCCCGGTATCTCGGCCTCGCGGGTCAACTTCCTGCGCAAAGAGCTGACGGTTACCTACCAGCCCCAGACGACCAGCCTGCGGGAAGTGGTGCAGCTGCTGGCCTCGGTAGGCTATGAGCCCCAGATAACCCTGGCCGAGCTGGGCGCCCAGCCCCACCACGGCAGCCGCCGCCTTACCTACCAGCTGGGTTTGGCCGCCTTTGCCTTCGGCAATGTGATGCTCATGGCCTTTCCCGATTACTTCTCCTTCACCGAGCAGCTGCAGACGCTGTTTGGGCGCTTTTTTGGCGGGTTGAGCCTGTTGCTGGCTTTGCCCGTGCTGCTGATCAGTGCCCGCGACTTTTACCGCTCGGCCTGGCAGGGCCTGCGCCAGCACCACATCAACCTCGACTTTCCCATCAGCCTGGGGCTGACGGCGCTTTTTGCCACCAGCGTCTTTGACATTGCCACCGGGCGCGGCCCCGGCTACTTCGACTCGTTTACGGGGCTGGTTTTTTTCATGCTCATCGGCAAGTGGGTGCAGCAGCGCACCTACGACGCGCTGCGCTTCGACCGGGACTTCACCTCTTACTTCCCGGTGGCCGTGACCTTGCTGACCAAGGACGGGGAGCAGTCGGTGCCCGTGCGGGAGCTCAGGACCGGGCAGCGCATCCGGGTGCGGCACCAGGAAATTATTCCGGCCGACGCGGTGCTGCTGCGCGGTGCGGGGCAGATTGACTACAGCTTTGTATCGGGCGAAAGTGTGCCGGTACCCAAGGAACCCGGGGAGGTGGTGTACGCCGGCGGCCGGCAGGTGGGCGAAGCCCTGGAGCTGGAAGTGGTGCGCGAAGTGTCGCAGGGCTACCTTACCCAGCTTTGGAACAACCCCGCATTCCAGAAGGAAACCAAGCCCACGCTGGAAACCTACGCCAACAAAGTGGGCCGCTACTTCGTGGGCGTGACCCTGGCTCTGGCCCTGGGCGCGGCGCTGTACTGGTACCCGCAGGACCCACAAATGGCCCTGCGGGCCTGCACCTCGGTGCTCGTCATTGCCTGCCCCTGCGCCCTGTCGCTGGCCACGCCCTTTGCGCTGGGAGCCGCTCTGCGGTGGCTGGGCCGGCGCCGGCTCTACCTGAAAAATTCCGCCGTCATCGAAACGCTGGGCCGCGCCGATACGCTCGTGTTCGACAAAACCGGCACGCTTACCGACACCAAGCGGGCGGTGGTGAGCTTTTGCGGACCGCCGCTAAGTGAAGCCGATGAGCAGCTTGTGGCCGCACTGGCCCGGCAGTCGACGCACCCGCTAAGCCAGCGGCTGGCTGAAAAGCTGGGGGCTTCCACCCTGCCGGTGGACGCCTGCCGGGAAACGCCCGGGCAAGGCTTGTGCGGGCGCGTGGCTGGCCGGGAAGTACGCCTGGGCTCCGCGGCTTTCGTGGGCCTGCCGGCGGCCCCGCACGGCGGGCAGCAAGCCCGCGTATATGTGGCTTTGGATGGGCAGCCCTTGGGCTGGTACGAAGTAAGCAACGAATACCGCGCCGACCTGCCTGGCCTGCTGCAGGAGCTGGGCAAAACCTACCAACTGGCCTTGCTTACCGGCGACAACGACGCCGACGAGCCCCATCTGCGCCAGCTTTTTGGTTCTGCGGCCGAGCTGCGCTTCAACCAGTCGCCGCTGGATAAGCTGCACTACGTGCAAACGCAGCAGCAGCGCGGCCGCCGCGTGGTTATGGTCGGCGACGGGCTGAACGATGCCGGAGCCCTACAGCGCGCCGATGCCGGCCTGGCCCTGAGCGAGACGCTCACCAACTTCTCCCCTGCCTGCGACGCTATTCTGGACGCGGGCAGCCTAAAGCAGCTCAGCACGTTTCTACGGTTTTCGCAGGACTGCCTGCAGGTGGTTCTGGCCACTTTCGTGTTGTCGTTCTGCTACAACGGTATCGGGCTGGGGCTGGCCGTGCAGGGCCGGTTCACACCCATCGTATCGGCTATTCTGATGCCCATCAGCTCCCTGAGTGTGATGGTGTTTGCTACCCTGCTGGTTCGGTACGCCGCTCACCGGCGGGGCCTCTAATTCCCTTTTGCTATGACTATTATCTTTCTGCTGATCGGCATCAGCCTGCTGGTGGCGCTTACGTTTCTGGGCGGCTTTCTGTGGGCGGTGCGCTCGGGCCAGTACGAGGACGACTACACGCCTTCGGTACGCATGCTCTTTGAGGATGAGCCGGAGGAGTAGGGTTGCCCGCTCGGATTCACGCTGACTTTTGGGCCCTGCCCGACCGGGTGCCGTGGGCTTTTTCAGGCAGCACTCAGCTAAATGCGGCGGGCCTTTGCACCCCGCCTGATATCAATCAGGTACAGAACTGACATTCGTCATCTTTTCGAAATCGGCCCGGAAAGACCTTTGGAGAAGTAAATCATCCACTTCTGAAGGCCATGCAAGTCGAACCCCTACCGCCGGTAGCCGCGCCCAAGCCGCCGCTGGTTGCCAGCCCAGCCAGCCGGGCAATTGACACGTTCTTTTACGACAACCGCATCGTGCGCGACTTCGGTATTGCCACCGTCATCTGGGGCATTATCGGGATGCTGGTGGGGGTGCTGGCGGCGTTTCAGCTGGCCCGGCCCGAGCTGAACATGGGCACGGCCGCTACTACCTTCGGCCGCATCCGGCCGCTGCATACCAACGCCGTGATTTTTGCCTTCGTTGGCAACGGCATCTTCACCGGCGTGTACTACTCCCTGCAGCGCCTGTGCAAAACCCGCATGTTCTCGGACAAGCTCAGCAAAATCCACTTCTGGGGCTGGCAGCTGATTATTCTCTCGGCTGTGGCCACACTGCCCATGGGCTTCACCACCAGCAAGGAGTACGCCGAGCTGGAGTGGCCTATCGACATTGCCATTACGCTGGTGTGGGTGGTGTTTGGCTGGAACATGTTCGGCACCATTGTCCGGCGGCGCGAGCGGCACCTGTACGTGGGCATCTGGTTCTACATTGCCACCTTCCTGACGGTAGCCGTGCTGCACATCGTCAACTCGGCGGCCCTGCCCGTGAGCTTTATGAAAAGCTACTCGGCCTACGCCGGCGTGCAGGATGCTCTGGTGCAGTGGTGGTACGGCCACAACGCGGTAGCCTTTTTCCTGACCACGCCCTACCTGGGGCTGATGTACTACTTCCTGCCCAAGGCGGCCGAACGACCGGTGTACTCCTACCGCCTGAGCATCATCCACTTTTGGTCCCTGATTTTCATCTACATCTGGGCCGGACCGCACCACCTGCTTTACACCGCCCTGCCCGACTGGGCCCAGAGCCTGGGCGTGGCCTTTAGCGTAATGCTGATTGCGCCCAGCTGGGGCGGCATGATCAACGGGCTGCTGACGCTGCGCGGAGCCTGGGACAAAGTGCGGGAGGAGCCGGTGCTCAAGTTCTTTGTAGTGGCCGTGACGGCCTACGGCATGGCCACCTTCGAGGGGCCCATGCTGAGCCTCAAAAACGTGAATGCCATTGCCCACTTCACCGACTGGATTGTGGCGCACGTGCACGTAGGCGCCCTGGGCTGGAACGGCTTCCTGACCTTCGGTATGCTCTACTGGCTGTGGCCGCGCCTTTACCGCACGCCCCTGCACTCCAAAAAGCTGGCGAATACCCACTTCTGGCTGGGCACCCTGGGCATCCTGTTCTACGCCCTGCCCATGTACTGGGCCGGCTTCACCCAGGGTCTGATGTGGAAGCAGTTCAATGCCGAGGGCATGCTGCAGTACCCCAACTTCCTGGAAACGGTCATGCAGCTAGTGCCCATGTACTACCTGCGCGGCATCGGCGGGGTGCTGTACCTGAGCGGGGTGTTCGTGATGATGTTCAACCTCTACCGGACGGCCAGAGCCGGCTCTCTGCTGGCCAACGAAAAAGCCCAGGCCGCGCCCCTTATGCCGGCCGCGCTAGTGGAAGAGCACCAGGGCGGCCACTGGCACCGCTGGATCGAGCGGCGGCCATTCCAGCTGGCCGTGGGAGCTACCGTCGCCATTCTTATCGGCGGGGCTATCGAAATGATTCCCACGTTCCTGGTGAAAAGCAACGTGCCTACCATTGCCTCGGTGAAGCCCTATACCTCGCTCGAGCTGCAGGGTCGGGACCTGTACATCAAGGAAGGCTGCTCCAACTGCCACACCCAGATGGTACGCCCCTTCCGCTCCGAAACCGAGCGGTACGGCGAGTACAGCAAGGCCGGCGAGTTCGTCTACGACCGTCCCTTCCTGTGGGGCAGCAAGCGCACCGGCCCCGATCTGCACCGCGTGGGTCAGAAATATCCGCACTCCTGGCACTACAACCACATGCTGGACCCCACCAGTATGTCACCCGGCTCCATCATGCCCGCCTACCCCTGGCTGTTCGACAACAACATCGACTACTCCACGCTGCCCACCAAGATCAGGGTGCTGCGTGACCTGGGCACGCCTTACCCCGCCGGCTACGAGCAGCAGGCCGTGGCCGACGCGCAACGTCAGGCCCAGGGCATCGTGGCCGAGCTGAAAAAGGAGGATATCGAAGTGAAGTCCGACAAGGAAATCGTGGCTCTGATTGCTTACCTCCAGCGCCTGGGCACCGACATCAAAGTAAAGCCTGAGCAAGCCGCGGCAGCAAAGTAACGCCCGGATTTCCTCCCAGCCACTGCTCCCCTAACCCTCCCCGATCATGCACAAGAACGTGTTGCAATCCATAGCGGGCATTGAGATATACCCGCTCATTTCCTTTGTCATCTTCTTTCTCTTTTTCCTGGGCCTGCTGGTGTACGTGGCCGTAGCCAACCGCCAGCACATCAGCACCATGAGCCAGCTTCCGCTGGCGCCTGACCACGACGAACCCCTGAATCATCACCTTAACCACGACGTGCTATGCTAACCAAACGCACTCTTCTGCTGATCGTCCCGGGCCTGCTCGCCAGCTATGCGGCGGCTGCCCAAACCCCGGCTGCTACCGGTCCCACCCCTGGTTCCCTGCTAAGCTTGGCGGCCTGGGGCCTGGCCGCCGTGGTGTTGATTTTTGGGATGATGACGGCCACCTCCCTGGCCTCGGCCGCTGCCGCCGCTGCGCAGCAGCAGGCCGGGCAGCAAGAAGCCGAACAGGCCGATGTGCTGGCGGCCGCGCCAACTGCAACTCCCGCCCCGGCAGTGGCCGGGCAGCGCATTGCCGCATGAGGTACTATCCATTCTCCTGGCGCGTAGCCGCAACCGGCGCGGGCCTGGTAGTGCTGGCCGCCGGTCCGGCGCTGGCGCAAACCCCGGAAGCCAAGGCCGGACCAGCCGATTCCCAGCTGCTGCTACTTTGGGCGCTACTGGCTACGCTGGGCCTGGTTATCCTGCTGATGGTGCTGCTGGCGGCCACGCTGGTGGTACGCCTGCGGCCTCAGCTGCGCCGCCTCTACGAGCTGCCCACCGTGCGCCCCACCTGGAGCGGGCGGGTGCTGGGCCTGCTCGTAGGCGACGCCACGCTGGTACGGGGTGAGGTGCGCGACGAGCTTCTGGACCACGACTACGACGGCATCCACGAGTTCGACAACGACCTGCCGCCGTGGTGGAAATACAGCTTCTACGCCACCATTCTGTTTGCCATCGGCTACCTCAGCTACTATCACCTGGCCGAAGCCGGGCAGCTGCAGGGCGCCGAGTATGCCGCCGAAATGCAGCAGGCTGCCCTTTTCGTTTCCACCGAGGCCGACGACCCCAACAAGCTTACCACCTACCAGCCTCTGACGGCTGCCGGTGACCTAAACAGTGGCAAAGCGCTGTATACGACCAACTGCGCCCCCTGCCACGGGGCCAATGCCGAAGGCAAAGTGGGGCCCAACCTGACCGACGAGTACTGGCTGCACGGCGGCGAGGTAAACCACGTCTACAAGACCATCAAGTTCGGGGTGCAGGGGAAAGGTATGGTGGCCTGGAAAGGCAAGCTCTCCGGCAAACAGATCCTGCAGGTCAGCTCCTACCTGTTGAGTTTGCAGGGCTCCAAGCCGGCCGGAGCCAAAGAGCCGCAGGGCGAGAAGGAAGCCCCCGGCCAGCGCGTTGCCCGGCTGTAAGCTCTTTTTGTCTGTCATCCTGAGCACAGCGAAGGACCTTCCTCACCAACTCCACTGCTGTTCGGTACCAACGTGACAAAGCTCTTTTACCACTGACTTACTAAAAGGTTTGTCAGAGTGAATAGAGCCTGCCACAACATGGAGGCAGGGCCTGCGCTCTGCTCAGGATGACAGGTTAAACAACGATTCAAAGATTCCGCCTCATGGCTACTACCCAACCCCAGCCCGCCGCGTCTTTCCGCGACACCATTGCCACGGTGGACGCGGCCGGCAAGCGGGTGTGGCTGTACCCCAAAAAACCCGGCGGCCGGCTTTACCGCTACCGTAAATGGCTTAGCTACGGGCTGCTGGCACTGCTGTTTGCCGGGCCCTGGCTGCGCATCCACGGCCTGCCGCTGCTAATGCTGAACCTGCCGGCCCGGCGCTTTATCATTCTGGGGCAGATTTTCTGGCCCCAGGATTTCTTTATCCTGCTGCTGGGCAGCCTCACCTTCGTGCTGTTCATCATCATCTTCACGGTGGTGTACGGGCGCGTGTTCTGCGGCTGGGTCTGTCCCCAGACCATCTTCCTGGAAATGGTATTCCGGCGCATCGAGTACTGGCTGGAAGGCGACGCGCCCCAGCAAAAGGCCCTTGACCGCGCCGACTGGGACTGGAACAAAACCTGGCGCAAAACCACCAAGCACGCGCTGTTTCTGATCCTGTCCTTCCTGATTGCCAATACCTTCCTGGCCTACATCATTGGCACCGACGAGCTGCTGCAAATCGTGACGGACCGGCCCGCCGGGCACCTGGGCGGCCTGGCTTCGATGGTTTTGTTTACCGGCCTGTTCTACGCCGTGTTTGCCCGGTTTCGGGAGCAGGTCTGCACCATTGCCTGTCCCTACGGGCGGCTGCAGGGCGTATTGCTCGACAAAAACAGCCTAGTGGTAGCCTACGACTACAAGCGGGGCGAGCCGCGGGAGAAGCTCCGCAAAAACCAGGAGCGCACCGCCGGCGACTGTATCGACTGCCACCAGTGCGTGCAGGTGTGCCCCACCGGCATCGACATCCGCAACGGGGCCCAGCAGATGGAATGCACCAACTGCACGGCCTGCATCGACGCCTGCAACACGATAATGACCCTCGTGAACCTGCCCGAAGGCCTGATCCGCCATGCCTCGGAAAACGACATTGCCCAAGGCACCCGCCCGCGGTTTACGGGCCGCATGAAGGTACTGTCGGGGGTGCTGGGCGTATTGCTCGTGGTGATGACGGGGCTGCTGGTATCCCGCGCCAATGTGGCGGCCACGGTGCTGCGCACGCCGGGGCAGCTGTTCCAGAAAACCGACCGCGGCTCCATCACCAACCTCTACAATATCTCGGTTATCAACAAAACCAACCGGCCCTATCCGCTCACGCTACGGGTGCTGGAGCCGGCCCAGGGCACCATTTCCCTGGTAGGCACGGCCAGCCTGACGCTGCCCGCCCAGGGCATGACCGAAGGCGTGTTCTTTGCCGAGCTGCCCCGCCGCACCCTACTGCGTACCAACCAGAAAATTCGCATCGGCCTGTATTCGGGCAACGAGCTGATTGCCGAAACCAGCACCAAGTTTCTGGGGCCGGTACAGTAAGAAATAGAAGGTCATGTCGAGCAGCGCGAGACATCTCTACCGCAATGGCAACTCTCGTCGTCTGTCATCCTGAGCAAAGCGAAGGAACTTCCTCTCCTAACCCCACGGCGGCTTCTACCAGTGTGACCAAGCCTTTATCAAGCAAGCAGTAAGGCTTGGTCACAGTGAATCAGGCTTATCAATCAGGCGAGGAAGGTCCTTCGCTTTGCTCAGGATGACAGACGAATAATAACAGTCTAAACAATATCAGCCCGCAAAACACTCCGTCTCTGCATGGCTCACAACCCAATTTCTATGGCAACTTCCGCCCCCAAAACCCGCACCATCTGGCCCTACGCCATTGTGATGACCTTCGTGCTGTTTGCCGGCTACATCGGCTACATGGTGCAGCAGGCCATGCGCACCAGCGTCGACCTGGTCAGCCCCGACTACTACCAACAGGAGCTGCGCTACCAGCAACAGATGGAAACCGTAGCCCGTACGGCTGCCCTGCCCGCGCCGGTAAAGCTGGAGCATGATGCCGCCGCTCACCGCCTAACCCTGCAGTTGCCCGCCGAGCTGACCACACAGACCGTGCAGGGCCAGTTGCACTTCTTTCGGCCTTCCGACCAGAAGCTGGATTTCTCCCTGCCGTTGCAGCCCGTCGATGGTGTGCAGCAAATCAATACCGGCCAGATGAAAGCCGGCTACTGGCGCGTGCGCCTCGATTTTACCGCGGGCGGGCAGGCCTACTTCTTGGAAAGAAATATCACCCTGACTGACTGACTTTCATCATGTTAGCCCCAGCCCGGGCGGCCGTACTTGCCGGCCGAATCAGATACGCCATTTCTCTACTGCCAATGCTTTGGGCCGGGTTTGTTTTTGGGTTATTGGGCAGCTTCCACTGCGTAGGCATGTGTGGGGCCATTGCCCTGGCGCTGCCCGGCCGCGCGGAGGCTGCCTCGGCGCGCTACGTGGGCGGGCGTCTGCTGTATAACCTGGGCCGCATCACAACCTACGCCACACTGGGCGCGGCGGCCGGCCTGCTGGGCCAGAGCCTGCGCCTGGCCGGACTGCAGCAAGGCCTCTCCATAGCCTCGGGCCTGCTGATTCTGGTGCTCGTGGGGCTGCCCCCGCGCTACACCGACCGGCTGGCCGGCCTGCTGGGCTTGCGCCGTCCCCTGGCCTGGGTTAAGAACACGCTGGCCGGGCTTTTTCAGCAGCCTTCGTGGCGGGCCTTGTACCTCACGGGCGTCCTCAACGGGCTGCTGCCCTGCGGCCTGGTGTACCTGGCGCTGGCCGGGGCCCTGAGTGCACCGGGCATACCGGGCGCAGCGGCTTACATGGCCAGCTTTGGCCTGGGCACGCTCCCACTGATGCTGGGTCTTTCTCTCTCCGGGCGGCTAGTGCCGCTGCTGTGGCGCACCCGCATGCGGCAGGCGGTACCCTACGCGGCTTCGGGGCTGGCCGTGCTTTTTATCATGCGCGGGCTGGGGCTGGGCATTCCGTACCTGAGCCCGCAGCTGAGCACGCCGGAGAAAATCCAGGCTCGTCAGCCGCAGTCGGTGCACAACTGCCGGTAGGGTCTGCTGCTGCCTTTTTTTCCTCCCTGCTTTCCTTTCGTTACGTTTCTCCTTATGAAAACCATTCTCGTTCCCATCGACCATACTGCTGCGGCTGAACCCACGCTGGCTTACGCCAACAAGCTGGCCGTGCGCTGGCCTGCCGAAGTGGTGCTGCTTTATTGCCACCCCGAATCGGATGGTATGGCGGCAGCGGAGAAGGCGCTTGACGTGCAGGAACAGCGGCTGCGGAGCCTGGTGGAGCGCCTGCGCTATCAGCAGCTTACCCGCCAGGATGGCCGCCGCATTCAGTACCGCTACCGCATTCTGAGCGGCTGCCTCCACGACCATGTGCAGGCCGAAGCAGCCCGCTGCGCCGCCGACCTGGTGGTGATGGGCCTTGAGCACATCGACTGCGGCCAGCAGGCCGCACCCGGCAACCACGCCGCCTCCATCACCCGGCTGGTCACGTGCCCGGTGCTGGTAGTGCCGCCAGGGCGCCGCGCTCTGCCTGCGCGGGTGGTTTTCGCCGCTGATTTCACCGCCCTGAATACCGACATCCTGCCCCGCTTGTCAGCGCTGGAAGGCGCTTTCCCGGCCCCGTTAGACCTGGTGCAGTTTTATTCGCCGGCCGAGCGGCCCCGGCGACGCCAACTCAAGCAGGCCCTCGGCAAGGTCGGGGCTCAGCTCACCTGGCTCACTACTACTCCCCACTTGGTGGAAGATGATGCCCCGCTGGAAGGCGTCGGCGAGTTCTGTGCCCGGCAGCAGGCCCAACTGCTCATTATTGCCCCCAACAGCGAGGCGGAGCTGTTACGCTACTTCGACTCTTGCTACACCACCACCCGTGCCTACCACACCCAGATTCCGGTGCTGGTGCTGCGGGCCGTGGAGCGTCAGCCCCGGGTAGCCTGCTGCGCCCGGTGCGCCGAACAGCTGAAGAAAGAGCAGGTCAATGCTCTGTTGCCCGATTACTATGCTGTCCATTGGGCCTGATTCCCGGCCCGGATACCCTACACAGCTTTTACCTTCATGCTTACCATGACTACCGCTGCCCTCGCTGTTGCTCCGCCCCGCATTTTGGCTGAAAACTGGATGCGCCAGTTTCAGGACTGGCTCTGCCACCGCCTCGAAGCCGCCGACGGCAGCGGAAAACGCTTTCAGGAGGACGCCTGGCAGCATGTTGGCGGGGGCGGCGGGGCCACCCGCGTGCTGCAGAACGGGACGGTGCTGGAAAAAGGCGGGGTCGCCTTCTCGGCCGTGTGGGGCCAGATGAGCGAGGCGGCGGCCCGCGCGCTGCTCATGCCCGACCCGAACTACTTTGCCACCGGCGTCTCGGTGGTGCAGCACCCGGGCAGCCCACTGGTGCCGATTTCGCACATGAACGTGCGCTACTTCGAGACCGACAACGGGGATGCCTGGTTTGGCGGCGGGCTGGATCTGACGCCTATCTACGTGGACGAGGCCCAGGCCCGCTGGTTTCATGAGCAGATTCAGGCCGTATGCCAGCGCCACGACACCAGCTACTACCCGCACTTCAAGCGGTGGGCCGATGAGTACTTCTTTCTGCCCCACCGTCAGGAAACCCGCGGCATCGGCGGCATCTTCTTCGACCGGCTCACCGTGGGTAAGGACGGCTCATTTGAGGAGCTGTTTGCGTTTGTGCAGGATGTGGGCGAGGTCTACGGCCGCACTTATGGTACCATCATGCGCCAGAATGCCTGCCTGCCGTACACTGAGCGGCAGAAGCAGTGGCAGCTGGTGCGCCGGGGCCGCTACGCCGAGTTCAACCTGGCCATTGACCGGGGCACCAAGTTCGGGCTGGAAACCGGGGGCCGCACCGAGAGTATTCTGATGAGCTTGCCGCCCCAGGCCGAGTGGCACTACAACTTCCCCATCGAGCCCGGCTCCCCCGAAGACGCCACCCAGCAGTGGCTGCGCAAAGGTGTGAACTGGGTCTAAGCTAAAAGCCGAGCTGTAGCGTAGTAGCTTGAAGCCACCGGGAAGGCGTGGAACGGCGCCTGCAGGGCTGCGGGCAGAACGCGGGTACGCTCAGAAGCCCACACTGCTCACACCCTAGCCAAAAAAAGTGCGCCAGGCAGCGTGGCTGGCATCCTCTCTCCGTAGCGCAGGGCGGCCTAAAACCGAATAGTAAACGCCGTGCGGCCCGCCTCCTCGGTTTGCAGCGTGAAGGCAAACTCGTGCTGCAGCAGGATGTCGCGGATGAGGGTGAGGCCGATGCCTTGGCCATCGGGCTTCGTGCTGTAGAAGGGCGTGAACAGGTGGCGCTGCACTTCGGCCGGAATGCCGGGCCCGTCGTTTTCGATGACGACGGTGGGCGGCTGCGCCGTGGTGCGCACCCACACATTACCCTCTTCCCCAATGGCTTCGAGGGCGTTTTTGCCAATGTTGAGCAGGGCCTGCTCCAGCTGCTGGGCATCGAGATTCACGAACAGCGGCCCCTCCGTGAGCTGCCAGTGCCAGCGGATGCGGCGCTTCTCGCTCTGTACCTGCAGCAGCCGGCAGGTTGATTTCAGCAGCTCGTGCACATCTATGGGGCGGCGCGCAGGCGGGGGCAGGCGCACCAGGTGGGCAAAGTTGGCAATGAAGTTGGCCAGGTGCGTGCTGCGCGTCACGGATACATCCAGCGCTTCGGTGAAGTCGGCGCGGTCGTCCTGGGCTAGCTGGGGGGCGTAATAGTGGAAGCTTTGCAGGATGGAGTTGACGGCCCCGATGGAGTTGTTGACCTCGTGCGACATCATCCGGATCAGCTTCTCATAGGCCTGCTTTTCCTGGCGGATGATGTCCTGGGTCAGCTCTTCCAGCACGATAAAGTAGCGCGTGAAGCCCCGGTCGAGGAAGTGCGAGGCGTGGGCGCGGTAGCTCTGCATGCCCGAGAGCTGAACCGCCTGCGGCTGACCCGGGCGCAGGCTGCCCAGGGCCACGCCCCAGTCGCCGGGCAGGGCAGCGGGCAACTGGCCTACCAGCGCAGCGGCCGGCACTTGTAGCAGCCGCACCGCCGCCGGGTTTACCGACTCAATCCGGCCCTCGAAATCCAGCAGCAGAATACCGGCCGGCGAGGCTTGGATAAGGTGTTCCAGCAGAAAGCTTTTCTCGTGCTGGGTTATGCGCTCCTGGCGCAGCTCATCAATCATGTGATTGTAAACGTCAATCAGCTGGTCCATTTCGCGCTGCTGCACGGGCACAAACTTGGTGGAGAAATCCTTGGCCCGAATGGCTTCCGTACCGGCCGCAATCAACTGGAAGGGCCGCACAAAATCCCGGTACAGCTGCACCGTGAGGATAACCGACGCCACCAGCAGCACCTCCGCCCCGATAAACCACGCCGTATGCTGGCGCAGTACCTGCCACGTAAGCCCCAGCAGCAGGCCATGAATCAGAAAGGCAAACAGCAGGAACTTCAGACGCAGTGACATCAAGCAATACAGCTAGAGCTAAGAAACGCCCCTCCTTTTTTCAAGGAGGGACCGGAGGCCGGGGTGGTTAAACCAGAGTTAGAAACCGGCGCCAAGAATACAGAAAGAACGGGTAGTCCTAGCTTTTTCTACCTTCTAGCTCTACCACCCCGGCCTCCGGCTACCCCTCCTTGAAAAAAAGGAGGAGAACTGGCTGCGCTACTGCGTCACGTCGAACGGAATGGCGTATTTCTCCAGGCGGCGGTAGAGGGCGCCACGGCTCAGGCCCAGGGCTTTGGCCACGCGGCTCACGTTGCCGGCGTAGTGCTCCATCGACTTGCGGATCATCTGCGCTTCCAGCTCATCGAGGGTGATGGAGCCCACGGCGGGCAGCTCGCCCGGCTGCGCCGCGACGGGCACGGCCGTGGGTCGAAACTGCGCCTGGAAGTCCTCGGGGCCCAGCTCGTCCTTGCCGCTGACCAGCACGGCCCGCTCCACCAGGTTTTTCAGCTCCCGGATATTGCCGGGCAGCGGCTGCTCGCGCAGCCAGTGCATAGCGCGGGTATTAACCTTCAGCGAAGCCCGGTTGTAGGTAGCGCGCAGGTAATCCACGAAGTGCTGGACCAGCAGCGGAATGTCGGTGGGCCGCTCGCGCAGGGCGGGCAGGCGCACGGTTATCAGGTTGATGCGGTAAAACAAATCTTCGCGGAAGCGGCCCTCGCGCACTTCCTGGGCCAGGTCCCGGTTGGTAGCGCAGATGACGCGGATATCGAGGCGGCGCGCCTTGCTGTCGCCCAGCACCTCGTAGGTGCGGTCCTGCAGCACGCGCAGCAGCTTCACCTGCGAGGTCATGTCCAGCTCCCCTATCTCGTCGAGGAAAATGGTGCCGCCGTTGGCCAACTCGAAGCGGCCCACCCGGTCGGTTTTGGCGTCGGTGAAGGCCCCGCGCCGGTGTCCGAACATTTCGCTTTCAAACAGGGAGGCCGAAATGCCGCCCAGGTTCACCTTCACGAAGGGCTGGCGGCGGCGGTGGGAGTTCTGGTGCACGGCTTCCGCAATCAGCTCCTTGCCCGTGCCCGACTCACCCTCGATCAGCACTGAGGCATCGGTGGCGGCCACTTGGCCCACGCTGCGCAGCACGTGCAGCAGCCGCGCATCCTGCCCGATGATGTTCTGGAAGGCAAACTGCTTGTCGAGCTGGCGGCGGGTGGGCGCCTGGGCATCGTCGGGGGCCGGTGCAGCATCAGATGCAGCCAGGTCCAGGCAGGTGCGGATGGTTTGCAGCAGGGCGTCGTTGTTCCAGGGCTTGGTTATAAACTCGGCAGCGCCGGCCTTCATCCCTTCTACGGCCAGCGAGATAGAGCCCCAGCCCGTGATAAGGATGACCGGCAGGGCCGGGCGCACGGCCTTCACCTGCGCCAGCAGCGCCAGCCCGTCGTGGCCGGTGGTATCGAGGGAGTAGTTCATATCCATCAGTACCAGCTGCACGGCCGGGTCGGGCACCACGGCCAGGGCCGCATCGGGCGTACCCACCGCTTTGGCCACGTAGCCGGCCTGCTTGAGCAGCAGGCTAAGCGAGGTGCGCACCGCCACGTCGTCGTCGACAATCAGAATCATGCGTACAGAAAATAGAGAAGCGAAGGACGGAATTTATGATGACAGGTGAGCAGGTGACAGGTGATAGGTGACAAGGAAAAAAACACCGTCATTGCCAGTGTAGCGAAGCAATCCGTCCTGGGCAACGCATCAAGCCCCAGGATGTGACAAGCCTTCAGCGTGTAGCCAGCGTCAGGAGCTTTCTGGTAGAAGAACGGGGCTGGTTTTGTACAGGACGGATTGCTTCGGACCCTGACTTGATGCGCCACATGCCTCGCAATGACAACTTTTTACCTGTCACGTGTTACCTGTCACCTGTTACCTCATCACCTGTCACCCCTACTCCTCGCGCAGGGCTACGGCAGGCTGAATGCGGGCCGCCAGGCGGCTGGGCTGCCAGGCGCACAAGGCGGTGAGCAGGAAGATGAGGCCGGTGGCGGCCAGCATGCCTAGTACATACACGTTGGAGGGCACGTCGAAGGCGTCCAGCAGCGGAAACTGCGCCGCCAGCAGCAAGCCCAACGTTACGCCCAGCGTAGTCAGCACCAGCATCTCGCCCAGAAACTGCGCGCTGATACCGGGGCCTGAAGCTCCGAGGGCGCGGCGCAGGCCTATTTCAGCGCGACGCTGGTTGATGTTGTACCACAGCACCCCAAACAAGCCCAGGGCCACATTCACAATCAGAAACAGCCCCACCACGGCCAGGGCGGCCAGCGGTGCCACGGTGATTTTGAGCTTGTCGAGGCGGTCGGTTTCCAGGGCGTATACCTGGGTGCTCCACTTGCGGGTGACGCCGGCTATGGTGTGCACCATCTTCTGCTGCAGCTCGGCACCCTGGCCGGGGGCCACGCGCACCAGCACGGTGGCGCCTTCCCACCGGGTGGTATCGTGAGGCTGCAGGCGCATCCACATCGAAGGAGCCTCACCGTCGAAGTCGCTATGAGGACGCACGTTTTCCGTTACGCCCACTACCTGAAACTCCGTTCTGGTCTCGGTGCCGGGTCCCGCGCTTTCCCGGACTACCTGGCCCACCACGCGCGGCGCGTCGCCAAACAGCTTTTCGCGCATGTTGCGGCTGATGACGGCCGGCCGACGCGTGGAAGCGTCGTCGGAGGGCTGGAACCAGCGGCCTTCCAGCAGCTGCAGACCCATAGTGGCCGCATACCGGTCGTCGGCATCGTAGCGGTCTACGTTGTCCATCTTGTTTTTACCGGCCTCAAACTCCCCGTTCATGGTGATAAAGCGGAAGGGCGTGTTCTGACTGGTAAGGGTAAGCTCCTGCACGCCGGGCAGAGCGCGCACCTGGCGCAGCACGTCGTCGAGCTGGGGGTGGGGCATTTTCTCGCCCTGCCCGGCGGCAATGTTCAAGCGCCATACCTGCTCGTGGGCAAAGCCCCGGGGCAGCACGTAGTTGCGGCCGAAGCCGATGAAAATGGTGGCCACCCCGAAGAGCACCACGAAGGAGAAGAAGATTTCGGACAGCAGCAGCACGTTGGTGCGCTTGCGGTTCCAGATCAGGCGAAATAAATGACGAATCATGGCCGGAAGAAAAGGAAGGTAAGGAAGAAACCCGGGCGGCTAGCGCGGCCCGGCTCCGCTGCCACGCAGCGCCGTTACGGGGTTGAGGCGGGCCATTTTCCAGGCCGGGTATACCCCGCTCATCAGCCCAAACACCAGCGTGAGGCCCAGCCCCGCCGCGAAGGCGCTCCAGCTCAATCCAAAGTGGGAGTAGGCAATAAACTGCGACTCGTTGAGGATGTACAGCACCACGGACGCCAGGCCCAGGCCCAGCACGCCGCCCAGCAGGGCCAGCACAATATTTTCGACCAGGAACTGGCCTACCAGCACCCGGCGCGAGGCACCGAAGGCCTTACGCACCCCAATCTCGCTGCTGCGCTCCAAAATCCGCGTCACGTTCAGGTTCACCAGGTTCAGGGCAGGCAGCAGCATAAACAGCAGCGCCAGCCCCCCACACACGCTCAGAAACAGCTCCATCCCATCGGATTCCTTTTCCTGGCTGCTCGTCAGCTGGCGCACTACGCTGGCCAGGGCCGGGTCGGCGTGCACGGAGAGCTTGTCGAAGCGCTGCGGATCGGGCAGCGGAATGCGCCTGGCAACCTGCTCAAACTCCTGGCGCATGGCTGGCACCTGACTGGCAGAGGGAGCTAGCATAATGGCCATAAACGCGCCTTCCAGGCGCTGGTCACCAAATAGCTCGTTGCTCAGAGTGTAGGGCACCCACACGTCGGAGCTGGAGTAGAGGCGCATCACGGGTACATCGGGCACTACGCCGGTAATGCGGTAGGTGTAGGGCCCGATTTCGAGGGTGCGGCCGGCTACTCCTTTCTCGGTGCCGAAGTAAGTGCGGGCCGTGTGCTGGTTGATAACGCACACGCGGCTGCGCTGGTCGGTTTCAGCGGCCGAAAACGGACGACCATCCAGAAACTCAAAGTCCATCAGGCGCCAGAAGTTGGCATCGGTGTAGCGCACGTCCAGCGTCAGGGTCTGGTTGTTGGCGAAGGAGGTGGCGGCATTCGTTATCGAGGTGAGGGCCACCAGCTCGGGCGTTTTGAGGGTGCGCACGTACTTGTCGATGAAGTAGGCACTCACGGGCATGTTGTTGGAGCCGCCGTCCTTGAACCGCTCCCGCAGGGAATTCACGAAGGCCATCTGGTCGAGGCGCTTCTCGGGGGCGTGGGCCCCGCTGAAGTGGTCGACCACGGCCACCAGCACGAGCAGAATCATGAGGGTGAAGGAAATGCCAAACAGGCTGATGGCGGTGAAGAACTTGCGGCGCAGCAGCACCTTCCAGGCAATTTTCAGATAGCTAAGCAGCATAGCGAAGGCAGGTTTCGGGAGTGGAGGAAAGGAAAAGCGCCGCCACGCGGCGCTGCAGCAGGGCGCGGGCCTTGCTCAGCTGCGACTTGCTGGTGCCCTCCGAAATGCCTAGCAGCGCGGCTATTTCGGGGTGGTTGTAGCCTTCCAGCGCAAACAGGTTGAACACGGTGCGGTAGCCGACGGGCAGCCCCTGCACCAAAGCCAGCAGGTCGGCCGCCTGTAGGTCGGTTTCGGCTGCGGCGGGCAGGGCGGGCGCCAGACTGGGGCAATCGTCGAGGGTCAGCAGCAGGGGCTCGTGGCGGCCCAGCACGTTCAGGCACTCGCGCACCATAATGCGGCGCACCCAGCCTTCGAAGGAGCCCTCGTGGCGGAAGCTGCCCAGGCCCCGGAACACCTTCACGAAGCCGGTCATCATGGCTTCCTCGGCGTCGTCGGGGTTACGCAGGTAGCGGCGGCAGGCAGCCAGCATTTTAGGCGCCAGCCGGTCATAGAGCAGGCGCTGGGCGCGGGCGTTGCCGCGGCAGCAGTCGGCCAGCAGCGCGGTTTCGGAAAGCAGGGCGGTGGAAGTCGTTTTCATAGCTCGGTAGGGAAAGTTTCTAGTTGCTGGTTTCTAGTTTCTTGTTCCTGGTTGTTTGTCTCCGCTGCCAACCAGAAACCAGCAACTAGAAACCAGAAACGCTACTTCACCTGGCTGCCGTCGAAGAAGCGGATGATGCGCTCGGTTTTGAGGGCCTGCTGCTCGTCGTGGGTGACCATCACGATGGTGGTGTTGTCGCGGCGGTTCAGGGTCAGCAGCAGGTCCATAATCTCCTCCCCCATCACCGAGTCGAGGTTACCGGTGGGTTCGTCGGCCAGGATGATGTCGGGCTGGCCTACCAGGGCGCGGGCAATGGCCACGCGCTGGCGCTGCCCACCCGAAAGCTGACTGGGAAAGTGGCTGGTGCGGGCGTTCAGGCCCACTTTGTCGAGGGCGGCCAGGGCGCGCTGCCGCCGCTCCTTGCCCGACACCCCCTTGCGGTAAAGCAGCGGCAGCTCCACGTTGTCGAGCACCGAGAGGTCGTTGATGAGGTGGTAGCTCTGGAACACGAAGCCTAGGCGCTGGTTGCGCAGGTCGGCCAGCTCTCGGTCGGAGTACGACGTCACGGCCCGGCCCGACAGCGTAACGGTACCGTGCGTGGGCTCGTCGAGCAGCCCCATGATGCTGAGCAGCGTGGATTTGCCGCAGCCCGAGGGGCCCATGATGCTCACAAACTCGCCCTGGTTGATGGTCAGGTTCACGCGGTTCAGCGCCAGCGTTTCCACGGTGCTGGTCTGGTACACCTTTTCAATGTCGGTGAGCTGGATGATAGGCTGAGCAGGCGCCGGGGCGGTAGCCGTGGCCTGGGCAGCCGTCAGGTGGTTTGGTTGGGCAGTCATCGTGGTCATGGGGCTGGCTGGTTTGTTTAGGGAGAGAGAAGGAAGGGAGTTGCTTGCTATGGGCGGAAGAAGTGTCCGGTTTTGCACTATCGGAGCCCTTCCTGCCTGGTAAGTAGCCAAGCCGCGTGCCATTTTAATAAACAATTGATTTAAAGAACTTTACCTTGTAAATCATTATATTACTCTGTAAATAATCTGTCCAAAAACGGACAAGGTGTTCGGAAATAAGTCGGGAAAGAACATATTGATGTCCACATTTTGCAGAACTGAAAAAAAGCACAAAGCCGGACTACCGCCCGGCTTTGCGCCAACTACCGTGTTTTACAGGCTATCCAATCCACTACCACTCCAACCGATGTACAGATTCTTACTTATGCTATGGTTGATTTGTGCAGGGCTAGAAGGACAGGCCCAATGTTTATCGTTGCAGGATATGCGTAGTCTGTTAGGCCGGCAGCTTGGGGCAGAAGATGCGTTTATGATGCAGCGCGGCTTTACTTATGGCGACGTTGGAGGAAGCAAAATCCGTTGGCTGGATAACACTAACGGGAATAGCGGGCAGTTTCTCACTCATTTTAGTGGTGAGAGTATGACCACTAACCGTGTGGAATACAGTGTTAACCCCGCCAGACAGTGTTTTAGAGCACTGCTCCAGCAACTCTCTGCTGCCCACCTTACCGCTGATGGCGACTTTCACACTACTTTGACCAAAGGCTATTTTCGTTTCTACAAGGATACCGACTATTGCGTTATACTTTACCGGGGTCGTGAAGGCAATCAAAGTATAAGTGTCTGTACCCGGGAGCAGTATCTGATAAGCAAATCCCATATTGAGCAGATGCAATAACATTCCCTCCTACCCTTCCACCACCAGCGGCTGCTGGTGCTCAAAGTCGTAGAGGGTGAGGGTACGCAGCTGGTAGTAGGCTACCCAACAGGCCCGTAGCGCGGCAATGTAGGCGCGCTTGGCGCGGTCCTTTTCGCTCTGGGCAATGTTGAGGTCGGTGAGGGAAATGCGGCCCACCTGGTAGGTGGCCCGGCTGATGGCGTAACGGCGCTGGGCCAGGGAATCGGCGCGGGAAGCCAGGGCAAGCTGCTGGTTTAGCGCCCCGAGCTGGGTGGCCTGGGCGCGCACGGTCTGCTCGAAGGTGAGCTGCTCCTGCTGCACTTGCTGCTGCACCTGCTGGCGGCTGAGCTCGGCGGTTTTCACGGCGGCGCGCGTCTTGCCCCAATCCACAATCGGCATGGAGAAGCCCAGGCGCACCTGCTGCTGGTCGTTGGGGTTCACGTAGCTACGGCCCAGCTGGTCGGCACTGCTGGCCAGCCCGAAACCGGCCGAAAGGCTGGCCTGAAAGCCGGTGGTGCCTTTGGCCTGGGCCACGCCGCGGTCGGCTTCGAGCAGGCGCCGCTGAAACAGCAGCGTTTCGCGGCGGTAGCGGCGGGCCTGGGCCAGGGCATCGTCGGCCGAAACCTGCAGGGCGGGTAGCAAAGCTGGCACGACCAGGGGAACGGCGGGGTCCAGCGTGAGGCCGGCGTAGCTCGTGAGCTGCACGGCCGCCTGGCGGGATTCTACCCCGGCCTGAAGCTCGGCCTGCTCGGCGCCGAGCAGGTTCAACTCCAGCAAGAGCAGGTCGTTTTCGGAAAGGCGGCCTAGCTTATACCGCTCCCGGCCCATGCGCAGCATGTCGGCGCTGGCCTGGCGGTTCTGGCGGGCTACGTCGGCATTCACCTGCTGCAGCAGCACGTCGAAGTAGAGCTCCGTCACGCGTTGGGCAATAGTTTCGCGGTCCTGGGCATACTGGCGACCCGATTCCTGGTAGCGCAGCGGCTCGATGCGCTTGTTCCAGCTCAGCGCGTTGAAGGCCCCGATGGGCTGCAAGAAGCCCAGGGCTACGGGGCTGCTGTTGTAAAGGCGCTGCTTGCCCTCAAGATTATCGAAGCGCTGGAGCGTGGAGCCCACCGTGATTTTGCCGCCCGTGAAGCCAATGGCTTGGGTGGCCGTGGTAGCCAGGTAAGAAGTGTTGATGCGCACGGCCCGAAAATCAGTCGTGCCGTCGGGCTGCGTCACGGCCAGAATGGAGCGGCTATAGTCGGGCAGTACGCCTTCCAGAGCCAGTTGGGGCTTATAGTCAGCGCGGAAGGAGCGGTACTGCCAGTAGCTGGTTTCGCGGGCCGTCACGGCCTGCTTGGCCACGGCCGACTGCGCCAGAGTAAGCTCAATAGCCTGGGGCAGCGTGAGGGTCGGGGCTTGAGCCGAGGCGCTGATGACCGCGCCCAGCAGCAGGCTCACAATGGCCAGCAGCAAACTCCAGAGGCGTAATACTTCCAGGTAAAAAGCAGAGGTTTTCATAACTCAGAAAAGCAGAAGCGGCGGAAAAATCAGTTGCCAGTTGTCAGTTGCCCGCTGCTAGTTGGCCGAAACGGACAGCTCGTTTACTTGCTCGTAGTCCTTCATATTGGTGAGGATGAGCTCCTCGCCGGGGCGCAGGCCCTGCACTACCTGCACATAGTCGAAGTTGGCGTCGCCGAAGCGCACGGTGCGGCGCACGGCGCGGCCATCCTGCAGCACAAACACCGACTGCTCGCGGCCACCCTGGTAGAAGGGCCCGTTTTTCACGCGCGTTACCCGGGGGTGAGCCCGCGTCACCACGTACACTTCGGCCCGCTGGTTGGCGCGCAGCACGGGGTGGTGGTTTTCGCGCAGGCGGGCGTAGAACGTGACCACGCCCTTCTCCACGGCCGGGCTGATGGAGGCAATAGTGCCGGCTAAATCAGTGCCGCCAAGGCGCACACGCACGGCGTCGCCCACGTGCAGGGAGTCGGCGTAGGTGTCGGCCACGGTGGCGCGCACCCGGTAGGAGCTCAGGTCGGCCACGCGGGCCAGCACTTGGCCCTTGCTCACGGCCCCACCCACGTCCTCGCTCACCCACGTAAGCACCCCGGCCTGGTCGGCGCTGATGGTGGCCTGCTGCAGCTCGCGGGCCAGCTCGGCAATGCTGCGGGCCTGAATCTGGCGAGTATAGCCCAGACCCCGCTCATCGGCCTGGTTGGAGCGGCGCTGGTTGGCTATCTGGCGACGCACCTTCTGCAGCTCCAGCTGGGCAATTTTCAGGTTGAGCTCGGCCTGGCGCACGTTTTCCTGAGTACCCGAGCCAATGCTCAGCAGGTGCTGCTCGTCGCGCAGGGCCGACTGCAGGCTGCGCACTTTCTCCTGCTGCACCTGCTCCTGGGCTTCCAGGTCGTTGAGGCTGCGCTCCAGGGAAAGTTGCAGCACAGTGCTCTTATTCTGGTTCTGGAGTTGCTCGTCCTGGAGCTTAGCCAGGCTGGAAGACGTCATTTCCTTATCGAGCTCCACAATGGGCTGGCCGGGCTTCACCTCGTCGCCGGCCGTGAGCAGCACCCGCCGGATGGTCGACTGAATAGGGCTGGTGACAACGGCCTCCCGAGCCGGAATAACCAGCCCGGCCGCCGTAATGGTGGCTTCCACGTCGCCGGTTTCGACGGTAGTGGTGAGCAGATCAGCCTGGTTGATGCTGGGGCGCAGCACGCTGCGGAAGCCCCACAACGCGGCGGCTACTACCAGCACGCCAGCCAGCACCAGCAGCCAGCGCTGGCGGACGCGGCGGTTTTGAATAGCGGAGGAAATAGCTCTGTCCATTTTCGTTCGGTCGTGTAGAGGTTATGCCCTACCCTAGCCAAGCGAAGTGCCAGTTTTATAAAAACCAATCTTTCAATTATTTATCTACCTAATACCTTGCTATCGGCAGTAAAAAACTGTCCGATTACGGACAGGGTGTTCGGAATTGCGCAGGCCTTTTTAGGGTACCGGACACCGCCATTGGCCGGCGTGCGGCGGCTTTTTTCCTTGGTCAGGCAACGGCTCTGTGGGCTTGTCCATCTGGCTCTTTATAAGGTTAAGATGGGCGCGCAGCAGCACCCGGTTTTACCAGGTGCTTGCCAAAGACAGCAGAGCAAAATCGAGTAGCCAAAAAATATTTTCAACAAGTACCTTGCGTTGCATAGTACCTTCTGTTACCTTTGGCTTATTGATTCGCAAATACCCCGGCGGCGCTGCTTTTACTTCCCGCCCCGGCTGCCCCTCCTACCCTGCGCCAATCGGGCCAGGTAGCGCGGCGCCCTCCCGGAAACCTCTGGTTCCGGCGGCGCCCCTTGGGAACTGGCTTTCCGGCGCTCCTGCTCTAAGCAGGTAGTGCCCCTGCTACTCGTGTCTACATTCCGGGCAAACACCCTTTCCAACGGAGCCGCGGCCGTTGGGGCGGCCTCCCTTTGCCTTCTTCGCCCTTCCAACCTCCCTTTTTCCGATGAAAACTCAGCTACCTCTCTACCGGACCCTGCGGGGCCTGGGCCTCCTCACTATGTTCTTTCCGCTGGCCGCCGCCGCCCAGCAGCAACCCACGGGCTCCGTCAGCGGCACCCTGCTCGACCAAAGCAACAAGCAGCCCGTACCGTTTGCCAACGTAGTCGTGCTGCGCGCCCAGGATTCCACCTTTGTGGCGGGCGCCGAAACCGGCGAAAACGGCACCTTCACGCTGGCCTCGCTGGGCATGGGCAAGTACCTGGTGAAAACCTCGGTTATCGGCTACCAGCCGGTGCGCCGCACGGTAACGCTTACCACCACGGCCCCGGATGCACGGCTGGGCTCTTTTTCGCTTGCCCCCATCACCACGCAACTGAAAGGCGTGACGGTGACGGGCCAGAAGGAAACCGTGCAGAACGACCTGGGCAAGCGCGTCATCAACGTAGAGAAAGACCTAAGCAGCGTGGGCGGCACGGCCGTGAACGTGCTGCAGAATGTGCCCTCGGTAGCGGTAGACGCCAATGGCACTGTGAGCTTGCGCGGCTCCTCCAACCTTACTATTCTCATTGACGGCAAGCCTGCCGGCACCAGCAACGGCGGCGCCGGCTCGGGACCCCGCCTCGACCAGCTCCCTGCCTCACGCATTTCGCAGGTGGAGATAATGACGAACCCCTCGGCCAAATACGACGCCTCGGGCGCCGGCGTCATCAACATCATCACCAAGAAGGATAAGAAGGAAGGCACCAACGGCCAGATCGGACTGGTAGCGGGCAACGGCAACAAGTACGCCCCCACCCTGAACCTGAGCCGCCGCCGGGGCAAAGCCACCTGGAACTTCGGCTACAACGGCCGCGACCAGCGCTTCTCCGACAACTCCCGGGGAGCCCAAACCGCCCGCCTCGAAGATGGCACCCTCATCGAAACCACCCAGGAAGGCAACGGCACCGAGCGGCGCATCAACCACTCCCTGAACCTGGGCGTGGACTACGAGCTGAGCGACGAGCAAAGCCTGAGTTTCAGCGTGTCGCCGTCGAAGGAAGGCGAAAAGGGCTTCAACCGCCAAACACTGACTACCAAAATTGACGGGGAGAGCAAGCCCGATCAACTGGGCCAGCAGCGCGTAGATGTGGATGTGCGCGTGTGGAACACCGATGCTTCTTACCGCCGCACCTGGGCCAAGCAGAAAGGCCGCGAGCTAACCGCCAACGCCGGCTTCGTTTCCATCACGGGTGAGGTGCCCTTCACTCAGCAGCTGAGCAACGCGCCCACCCAGCGCCAGGAGTTTGCCGTTGATGCGCGCATCCTGTACGGCACGCTGGACTACACGCACCCACTGGCCAACGGCAAGCTGGAAACCGGCCTGAAAATACAGACCACCGACAACCACGGCACCGCGGCCCTGTTTACGGCGCCCACTGACCGGCCCACCGAGTTTGAGCGCGACGCAGCCCGCTCCGTGGAGTACAACATTCAGGAAGTGCTGCCCGCCGCCTACGTGACGTACCAGCGCACCCTGGGCCACGGCTACAACCTGCAAAGCGGCCTGCGCACCGAATACACCAACCTGAGCGGCACCGTGAAAGGCGGCACCGGCCGCGTAGGACTCGATTACCTGAGCTTGTTTCCGTCGGCTACGCTGGCCAAGGAGCTAGGTAAGGAACCCGGCCAGCAGCGCCTGCAGCTCAGCTACGCCCGCCGCATCGACCGGCCCAACTTTATGGAGCAACTGCCCTTCCAACTCTACCAGGACGCCCGCAACTACCGCCAGGGCAACCCGGCGCTGCGGGCCGAGTTCAGCCACAACCTGGAGCTGGGCCACCAGCTGAACCTGAGCGGCGGCGCTTCCATCACCGCTACGCTGTTCGGACGCTTTTCGCAGGACGTGGTGCAGCGGGTGCGCGAAATCGACACCATGGCCACGCGCCTCAATCAGGCTGGCATCGTAACGGCTGAAACCTACCGCAACTTCGGCAACACCGCCAACCTGGGCGCCGAAGCCACCTGGAACCAGTCGCTCACGAAGTGGTGGCGCGTAGCGGCCTCGGGCTCTTTGTACCGCAACGAGGTAGCATCCAATGGCTCCAATGGCATCAACCGCCGCACGGTGGCCGGCAACGTGCGCCTGAGCAGCAACTTCACGCCCCGGCCCACGCTCGATGTGCAGCTGACTGGCTCGTGGCGCTCGGCCACGCTCACGGCCCAGGGCCGGCAGCTTTCCTACGGCGGCCTCGACCTGGCTTTGCGCCAGCGCCTGTTCCAGGACCGCGCCGCCCTCACCTTGCGGGTTTCCGACCTCTTCGATACGCAGGTGAGCCGCTCCGAAATCAACACCGACGAGCTGACGGTGCGCAACCGCTACAAAAACGAAACCCGCGTGGGCTGGCTGGGCTTCACCTGGTACATCGGGGCCACCAAGCCGCCCAAGAAAATTGAAAGCCAGCCGCAGGGAGGCGGTGGCGGGTTTGGGGGCTAAGCACGCCCGCCAGCCAGGCCAACGAATACGAGTGCTGTGTTTCCGTTGCCCTCTTTCTTCTAGTGCTGTTATACTGCCGGTTTCCTTTGGAGGCCGGCAGTATGTCGTTAGGGCTAACCAGCAAGCCGCCTGATAATGTTATGGCCAGAGCCGGCCTGCTCACATCATCGTGCGGTTGACGCCGCCCCAAGCACCCTGTACCTTTGTGCCATTCTTTCGAGGATTACCTCAACCGGCTGGTTTTGCTCGTTTTTACCAAGGCCAGAAGAAGTTGTAAAAAATTACGCTGCCGCAGGCAACCCTCATTCAAGAAGTCCCATCTAATGGAGTAACAAAGCTTTTCTACGCAGGCACTTACCCGCTTCCCGCTTCGTTTTCCGCGCCCTTTCCCGCTTCATTCACTCTTGCCGGCCAGTTGCTCTTCGCTCCTGGCCAGCCTGAAAAAACAGAACTAAAAAATAATTATCGAAGGTACCTTGCAAAGCATAGTAGTAAGTATTACCTTTGATTTGTTCTTCCAACTCAGCCCCGCGAAAGTCCTGTTCGCCAGCGTTGGGTAACCGGCCTCCGGTCTTTGTTCGGCACCACTTCTTTTCCTGCTGCCGACTTGCTTTTTCTCTTTTTCCGGGCCTTCGGAAGCTTCTGCTGCAGAACCGCGGCTACCGCAGCAGCTTCCTTCGCCCAATCCGCCTCCTCCTTCTTTGTCTTTCTGAGCTATGAAAACTTTCGCCATCAACCGCATCCTTCTGGGTTTCACCTTCGTTCTGGCTGGCCTTCAGCTTTCCGCCAGCACTTTCTACAACGGCACCATCACCGGCACGCTGCGCGACGGCGAAACCAATGAGCCAATTCCCAGCGCTACCGTAGCCATCCTGCGGGCCGACGACAACGCCGTGATTCGCACGGTAGCCACCAACGCCGACGGCTCGTTCCAGGTAGGTAAGGTGCCTTTCGGCAAATACAAGCTGGCCACTACGGTACTGGGCTTTAAGCCGCAGCAGCCGCGCATCTTGGTCAATGGTGTGCAAACTCGCATTGCAGTCGGCAATGTGCTTCTCCAGCCCCTGGGTGCCCGCAAAGCCGCCAAAACCACCGCCGCCGTTACGGCCCCAACCTGCTCTACTGTTCAGCCGCAGGGCTAAACTTCCGCTTACTTTCCGCCTCTTTCGCCTTTGGTTCTGGTGGTAGCTATGCACCCGAACAACCCCGCCCGACGAACTGCTCTCCGCCCGGAGGCAGCCAGTCGGGCGGTGCGCGTTTTAGGCGTTTTCATGTCCTGAGCAGACTCAGAACCAAGTGCGAAGACCGCCAAAATTTATTAAGAATTGCATAATTCTATTATATACTTTACCCACCGAATAAAATTTTGTCAATTATCAGCAACCTCAATAACACATTTTTAATCTTGGTTGTCAAATCGTTATGTCATTTTTCAGTAATATTCAAACCGAATAAATCCTCATACCGTACTACTGCTCACTGTCACTTTTCCCTGTTACCCTGCGTTATAGTCAGCATGATGGATGTGCAACGCGAGCAATTGCCGGACAGCTACCTGCTGATTATAGCGCCTGACTTCGACCCCAACGACCAGCACAAGCTGGCCCGGGGCCTGCATCGGGCCAGCCGGAGCGAGAAGCGCCTGATCTGCGTGGACTGCAGCCTGCTGACGGAACTGCCGGAGGATGCCGTGGATCTGTTGCTGGCCTACGACTTCACGCTCCGCTGCCAGCAGCGCCAGCTGGTGCTCTGCCATTTGCCCGAGGCGGCTGCGGCGCGTTTTGCCCAGCTGCCGGCCGAAGAAGCACCGTTGGTAGTGCCTTCCCTGCTCGATGCTCACCGCCTGCTCCTCCCTACGGGCAAGCCGCAGTAGTTTCCCACCAGCCCGCCAAAGGCCTTGCCCGAGTGCCGGGAAGTGTGAGTACCTTCGCGGCCACATTTTGGCATCCGATGAGCGTTCAGAAACCCAGCATTCCGCAAGGCACCCGCGACTTTGGCCCGGCCGTGGTGGCCCGCCGCAACTACATTTTTGGCGTAATTCGCCGCGTATTCGAGAAGTTTGGCTACGCCCCGCTCGAAACGCCTACCATGGAAAACCTGTCGGTGCTCACCGGCAAGTACGGCGACGAGGGCGACCAGCTGCTGTTTAAAGTGCTGAACTCGGGCGACTTCCTGAACAAGAAAAACGCGGCCGTAACGCCCGAAGACCTGGAGGCTGGCTCCAAGAAAGTGCTGCCCAAAATTGCCGAAAAAGGCCTGCGCTACGACCTCACCGTGCCCTTCGCCCGCTACGTGGTGATGAACCGGGGCACGCTCACCTTTCCCTTCAAGCGCTACCAGATTCAGCCCGTGTGGCGCGCCGACCGTCCCCAGCGCGGCCGCTACCGCGAATTTTACCAGTGCGACGCCGACGTGGTAGGCACCGACTCGCTGCTCTGCGAGGCCGAAATCGTGCTGATGATGTCGGAAGTGCTGAACACGCTGGGCCTCACGGAGCACACCATTAAGATCAACCACCGCCGCGTGCTGGGTGCGTTCTACCAGGCTCTGGGGGGCGAGGGCACGGAAGTGGACTTGTTCACGGCCATCGACAAGCTCGACAAAATCGGGCAGGACGGCGTAACGCGGGAGCTGCTGGAACGTGGCTTCTCGGAAGCTTCGGTGGAGCGGCTGTTCGGGCTGCTGGGGGTGCAGGGCTCTTTTGGCGAGAAGCTAAGTCAGCTGCAAACCGCCTTTGCCGCCGCCAACGTGCCCACCGAAACCGATGGCAGCTACAAAGGCCTGCAGGAGCTACAGCAGGTGCAGCAGCTTCTCCAGGATTTTGGCTTCACACAGTTCGGCCACCTTGAGTTCGACCCGACGCTGGCCCGCGGCCTCTCCTATTACACCGGCTGCATCTTCGAAATCAAGATCAACAACGTGAACATGGGCAGCGTGAGCGGCGGCGGCCGCTACGACAACCTCACGGGCGCCTTCGGGCTGCCGGGCGTGTCGGGCGTGGGCTTCTCCTTCGGCGTAGACCGGCTCTACGACTGCCTGGATGAGCTGAATTTGTTCCCCGAAGCCGTGGCGACTACCACGCGCTGCCTGCTGGCTTCCTTCGATGCCGAATCGGCCCGCCTGATGCTGCCCGTGCTGCGCCAGCTGCGCGAGGCCGGCATCCCCAGCGAGCTGTACCCCGATGAGGCCAAGCTGGGCAAGCAGTTCAAGTACGCCGACGCCAAGGGCATTCCCTACGTGCTGCTGCAAGGCCCCGAGGAGCGTGCCGCCAGTCATTTCAAGCTTAAAGAGTTAAGTACCGGTCAGGAGCGGTTGTTGCCTATGAGTGAGATTGTGGCCGCCTTAACGGCATGAGGCAACCTCCGCACCGGAAAACCTGGTGGCCGGCCAGCGTAGCGGGGCTGCTGATCCTGCTTACGGCTAACCTGTTAGGCAGGTCCTTGCTGCCCGCGCCGCTGCCGGTTCTGCCGGTAGCAACGGCCCCAGAAGTCAAGCTCCTAACAACGACGGCTCTTCAAAATGGCGAAAAGGTGGCAGCAGATACCATTTCAGCTACTGCCTTACTGGCAACGGCTGCCGAAGCTGAGCTACCGCAGGAACTGCAGAAAATTCCGGTCGACACGACCATTCGCTTCGCTACCTACTCCCCGCTCGAAGACGACACGCTGGCCCAACCACGCACCTACCGCCGCTACCTCGGTGCGCTGGACGGGCAGGCTATTGTAGTGCATCTGTCGATTCAGGACAATCTTCAAGTCAAATCCTACAGGGAGTACTTGGCCGGCAGCTGGTACTACCGTTACGCCCGGCAGCCAGCCGAACACCGGCTGCTTTTCCGCCGTCAGCACGGCGCCCAGTTGGTGCTGGCCGAAGAAGCTCCCGATAAAGCATCTGCTGCTGACACAGCCCACATGGAGTGGCGGTTCGACTGGCCGCTGGGCCGCAACCTGCAAGGCCAACGCCGGGCGGTTTATAACTCAAAGCAGCAAACCATACAGCTGCACGAAGACTATTCCCAAGCCACGCCCTACGAGCTGCTGCGCCTTACGGCCCAGCGCCGTTACTGGTGCGAGGAGTCGGAAAGCGTGAAAACGTATTATTCCACCGATTTCCTGCACCTGCTGGGAGCTGACTCGTTACGTCTAGGCCGCTGGCAAGCACCGCCACCCGGTGCCCGGCGCGACTCATTACGCCGGTGGCTGCGGAGCGAAGCCTGTCAGCAGGTTAGCCAGTCGCTCAATGTAAAGCTTAACGATTTTAGTCTGTTTTCTTACAGCATGTGGACCAACAGTTACTACTACGGCGCCCACCCTGAGCATAGCATTGAGGGTTTCATAGTGGACCTGAGAACCGGCAAGGAATTGCTAATAGATAAGCTGCTGCGCTCCGGTACCGAGCCGGCGCTGCTAAAGCTGCTGGCCAAGCACCTTCGGCAAGACTATCCTGAAATGAACGAGGGCGACAACTGGCACTGGAAGAAAGTCCCACCAATGCCTGATTCGTTTACCCTAACGCCCGGTGGCCTACAAGCCGAGTACGGCGACTATGCCCTAGCAGCTTACGTAGCACATGGCGCCAACACAACCACGATTCCCTACCGCGAGCTACGCCCGCTGGTGCGCCCTGGCACCCCGCTGGCTCGCATGCTCCAGGTGCGGGGCCTGTGGTAAAAGCCCCGCCATGTGCGAACTTTGCTGCCCCTTGCATCCCCACCCATTTCTCCCCGATGTCCACCCATTCCATTTCGCCCACCCAGTTTCTCACCCTGGCCGACCTTGGTCGTATTCTAACGGAGAAAAGCCCCGTCACGCTCAGCGCCGACGCCCAGGAGCGCATACAAGCTTGCCACCGCTACCTCCACGACCGACTGGAGCAGTCCGACGCCCCCGTGTATGGCATCAATACCGGGTTTGGGGCACTGTGCAACACCAGCATTGCCCCGGCCGAGCGCGAGCAGCTGCAAGTGAACCTGATGATGTCGCACGCCTGCGGAACCGGCGAAACCGTGCCGCTGGAGCTGGTGAAGCTGATGCTCCTGCTAAAGGCCCGCAGCCTGAGCTACGGCCACAGCGGGGTGCAGCTAAGCACGGTGCAGCGTCTGCTCGACTTCTACAACCGCGACATTCTGCCCGTGGTCTACCAGCAAGGCTCCCTCGGGGCCAGCGGCGACCTGGCCCCGCTGGCGCACCTGTGTTTGCCGCTGCTGGGCCTGGGCCAGGTGCAGTACCAGGGCTACAACCTGGCCGTTACGGATGTGCTGCACCTGTTCAGCTGGCAGCCCCTGCGCCTCGAAGCCAAGGAAGGCCTTGCCCTGCTGAACGGCACCCAGTTTATGCTGGCCTACGGCGTGCACTGCACCCTGCGCGCCCAGCGCCTCAGCCGCGCAGCCGACGTGATTGGGGCGCTTTCCCTGGAAGCCTTTGATGGCCGCCCTGAGCCATTCGATGAGCGCCTACACCAAATCCGGCCGCACGCCGGGCAGCTGGCCGCGGCCGCCCACCTGCGCGAACTGCTGGCCGGCAGTGATTTGCAGAATCAGCCCAAAACAGCCGTGCAGGACCCTTACTCCTTCCGCTGCCTGCCTCAGGTGCACGGTGCCTCCCGCGACGCGTTAACCTACGTGGCTCAGGTGATGGAAACAGAAGTAAATGCCGTGACGGACAACCCCAATATCTTTCCCGAGGACGACGCTATTCTGTCGGGCGGCAACTTCCACGGGCAGCCGCTGGCGCTGGCCTTGGACTTCATGGCTATTGCGGTGGCCGAGCTGGGCTCGATTTCGGAGCGGCGCACGTATCAGCTAGTTTCGGGGCAGCGCGGGCTGCCGCCGTTTCTGGTAGCCGAGCCGGGGCTCAACTCCGGTTTCATGATTCCGCAATACACGGCCGCCGGCATCGTGAGCCAGAGCAAACAGCTGTGCACGCCCGCGTCGGTGGACAGCATTGTGAGCAGCAACGGCCAGGAAGACCACGTGAGCATGGGTGCCAACGCCGCTACCAAAGCCCTGCGCGTGGTGCAGAACACCGAGCAGGTGCTGGGTATCGAGTTGATGAACGCCGTGCAGGCCCTGGAATTCCGCCGCCCGGCCCGCACCTCTCCCCAACTGGAACAGGTAGTAGCCGATTTCCGCCAGCGTGTGTCGTTCGTAAGCCAGGACCGAATTCTCTACCCCGATATGCACGCCGCCGCCGCCTTCGTGCGCACCTACGAGTGGCCGTAGCAGAAGTCAGCACGAAGCCTGTCAGCGCCAAAGCATTCATAATATTCCAGCCAATTATACTGAGCGAAGCCGGAGCAGCGTGCTAACCTTACAATGGAAGCTTGTTGCTTCGCAACGAGATTTAAGAAGGTCATCTTGCGCTGCTCCATATATACCAAGCCATGCAGGCCGGCTTTTTTTCTGGCAGTTCGTAAGCTTTTTGCCGTCTTCCCCGTTCTGTAGTTTCTCCCAGGATTACCAACCTTTCGATTCTTGAAGCTGCGGGCCTTTTTGCTGTTGATTTTTACGCTTGGTCTGGCCCTGTCGCAGGCTCAGGCGCAGTGCCGGGATACGCCTGGTTCCGGGGCCTGCTTTCGGGTGTTTGACGAGGCCACGCGCCAGGAAGTCACGGCCCTGTGTGCCGGCCAGCGCATCCGCCTGCGCGACTGTAGCGGCCGGCCGCTGGACCCTAAGAAGACTTATTATCAGTTTGGATCTACTACGCTGTGCAGTGGCTTTGCGGATACCACCACCACGCGCACGGTGCCGGCCACGCCGGGTTTGCTGGTCATTTCTCAGAACACCAATTCCAGCGCGGGCACTGGCATCATCTTCTCCCGGCAGCTCACGGTGTACGCCACGCCCGCGCCCTCCTTCAGCGTAACATCCTGCGCCCCCGGCCGCGTGCAGGTGGCCATTACGGACCGAACCTACGACCGGTTCACGGTGCAGATCGGCAGTGGGCCAGCCCAGGCCGTGGCGGCCGGCACCACGGCCAGCTACGCGGTACCGGCCGGGGCCACTACCGTGCGGGTTCGCGGCAGCTACGCCGCTGCGGGGCTGTGCAGTGCCGAGGCTTCGCAGCCTCTGCCCACGTTGCCCGCGCCCATAGCCCCGCAGCTCCTCAGCCTCACGACACAGAATAACGGCCTGCAATTCACCTTCGGCGGCTTACAGGTCCAATACCAGTACGTGCTGGAAACCGCCGATGCAACCCAGCCCGGCGGCTACCGGCGCGTGGCCGAAGTACCTGGCAGCAGCTCCACGTACACCTTAACTTCTCCTACCACCGGTTGCTTCCGGCTGCGGCTCACCGACGCCTGCGAGTCAGTAGGCGCGCGGTACGTGTCGGCGGAGGGCTGCGCGGTACAGCTTACGGCCGCGGCTGCGCCGGGCCGCAACGAGCTGCGCTGGACCATTGGCAACTCCCCCGTCAGCTTCGAGGTAAGCCGCGACGGACAGGTAGTAGCGCGCCTGGCGGGGTCAGCCCGCTCCTATACCGATGCCAGTGTGGTGTGCGGCTCGGAGTACGCCTACCGCATAACGGCCGTCAACAGCCCGGTCACGGCTACCTCCAGCGAAATTAGGGTACGCGCTGTGACCGGGCCGCCCCCACCAACGCCCACCCTCACGGCCAGCTTCGACCTGCGCAACCGCGTGGTGCTGACGGCCGAACCCGCGCCCGCCGGCAGTCAGGCCACGTTCAGCCGGGAGCAGGATAACGCCACGGTGGTACTTGGCACAACTCAGGGCACACTGCGGGACTCCGCACTGACAATTTCGCCGGAGCTGCCACCCTGCTACACGGCCCGGCTGCAGGATGGCTGTGGGCAGACCTCAGGCCCGAGTGCTGCGGCCTGTCCGGTTATCCTCACGGCCCGGGAGCAGGAAACGGCCGGGCAAAGCGCAGTAGCCCTGCAGTGGACGCCCCTGGACGCTGGCCGCACGACGGCGCGCTACCGCCTGCTGCTGCTGGCTGCCGATGGGCAGGTGCTGCGCGCCCAGCCCGTAAACGGCCTCGAAACCCTGGATCTGACCCCACCCGCCGACCGGCAGGTGCTGCGCTACCGATTGGAGGCCACAACTGGCTCGGGGACCGTGAGCTACTCCAACCTCGTCACGCTGGTGCGGCCGCTGCGGCTGGTGCTGCCTACGGCCTTCACCCCAAACGGCGACGGGCTGAACGACGTGCTGGAAGTGAAAGGCCGGTTTCTGACCAACTACGTGCTGATTCTGCGCGACCGGAACGGGCGGGAAGTGTTTCGCAGCACCAGCCGCCGCGAGACCTGGGATGGGCGCGTGAACGGGGCCGCCCCGGTGCCCGGCGTGTACGTATTTCGGTTTGAGGCCACCGATGAGACCGGCCGCGTTATCGTGCAGAATGGCTCCGTGACGCTGCTGCGCTGACCGCCAACGTTTGGGTGCGTACTTTTGACCCTGCCGCGTAGGTAGTGCCTCAAGCAACGAACTACCCGCCTACCGCATCTTCTTCCCTACTTCAACCGACTAAATCAACGACGCTATGTTTGACATGATGGGCATGATGGGCAAAGTAAAGGAGCTTCAGGAAAAGATGAAGCAGGCCCAGGACGAGTTGCAATTCCTGACCGCCACGGCCGAATCGGGTGGCGGGCTGGTGAAAGCCACCGCCAACGGGCAACGCCGCCTGCTCAAGCTCGACATCGACGAAAGCCTGCTCTCCGGCCCCGACCGCGACATGCTGGCCGACCTGGTAGTGGCCGCCGTGAACAAGGTAATGGATGACGTGGCCAACCAGGCCAAGGAAGAGCTCAAGCGCAAAACCTCCGGCCTGATGCCCAACATTCCGGGCCTCGACTTCGGCAGCCTTGGCCTCTAGCCCCCTCCCGCCCGCCGGACCCTGCGCCGACGTGGCGGTAGTTATTCTGAACTGGAACGGCCGCCACTGGCTACAGCAGTTTCTGCCCGCCGTGGTAGAGCACGCCGATGGCGCCACCATCGTGGTAGCCGACAATGCCTCCACGGATGACTCCGTAGCCTGGCTGCAACAGCATTTCCCGGCCGTACGCCTGCTGCAGCACGCCGAAAATCTGGGCTTTTGCGAAGGTTATAACCACGCCCTGCGCCAGCTCGATTTTCGCTACTACGTGCTGCTGAACTCCGACGTGCAGGTGACGCCCGGCTGGCTGCTACCGCTACGGGAGCTGCTGGAGCGCGACGCCACCATTGCGGCCTGCCAGCCCAAAATCCGTGCATTCAATCAGCCCGAAGCGTTTGAGTACGCCGGGGCCGGCGGCGGCTACCTCGACCAGCTGGGCTACCCCTTCTGCCGGGGGCGCCTCTTCGATACCCTCGAAACCGACCACGGCCAGTACGACGACTCCCGGCCGGTGGCCTGGGCTACGGGCGCCTGTATGCTGGTGCGGGCCTCGGCCTGGCACGCGCTGGGTGGGCTGGAGCCGGCATTTTTTGCTCACATGGAGGAAATAGACTTGTGCTGGCGCCTCCAGAACGCGGGCTACGGCGTGTGGTACTGCGGGCAAAGCACGGTATTCCACGTGGGCGGCGGCACGCTGCCGAAATCCAACCCGCGCAAAACCTACCTCAACTTTCGCAACGGGCTGGCGCTGGTATACAAAAATGCCGCCCCGGCCGAGCTGTTCGGCACGGTGGCGGCGCGGGTGTTGCTGGACTGGGTGGCGGCGGCGCGGTTTCTCACGCAGGGAGCCTGGGCCGATGCGCAGGCTATTGGGCGGGCCCACTGGCACGTGTGGCAGCAGCGCGCCTACTGGCGGCAGCGGCGGCAGCTGGGCCGGCCGCACCTGCGGGTAGCGGAACGGGCCGGTACGTATGCGGGCAGTCTGGTGTGGGCGTACTTTGGGCGAGGCGTGCGGACGTTTCGGGACTTACAAATCCCAGACGGTGCTGCGCTGTCGGCGCATGGCCCGGCGCACGTTCATCCAGAACGCCAGCGCAAAGTAGAGCACAATGGGTGAGCCGAACGTGAAAAAGGAAGCGTACACGAACGAGAGCCGCACGCTGCTGGTCGAAAAGCCCAGGCGCTGGCCCAGCGTGTTACACACACCAAAGCTCTGTTTCTCGATAAAGTCGGTTAGTCGTTTCATAGCTCTTTTCTGCAACAGCCGCCACTTCGGGCTAACCTTGTGTAAATTATGCTACTGGCCGGAAATACCCAAGACTTTCTTCGCTAATTCAAGGCAAGTTACGGCGGTTGGCGGCAGTTTTCCGTTTGATGTCCGAAATTCCGCCCGCTGATCCGCTCCGTTTTCTATGCCCAACCTATTGCGTCTTTTCCCTCTGGTACTGCTGGTCAGCGCGTTGCTGCCGGGTTGTACGCTGCCGCGTATGCTAAAGGTTGCGGGCGAAGGCCAGCAAGTGGCCGTACGGCCCGCCGTGCTGGAAACTAATGGCGAAAACGTGCTCTTTGAAGTGCAGGCCCGCGTGCCGGCCAAACACCTGAAAAAGGGCTACGCCTACGGCCTCAACCTGCGCTATCACTACGACAATGGCCTGCGCGAAGACACGGTGGGCCGCATCAGCTTTGCCTCCGGCGACTACGTGTACGACGAGGAAAAGAAAGACCAGCTTGTCGCCACCAAGCAATTCAACATCCCGTTTGTGCCGCGCAAAAACCCGGGGCAACTGATGGCCACACCCGAAGCGCGGCAGCTCAAGCCCAACGGCAAGCGCAAAGCGGGCAAGCCCTTTCTCGTTGCCCGCGGCATCGTGACGACCAGCCGCTTGGTGGTGCGCCCGGATTCGCTGATTCCGTATTTGCCGGAACCGCCCGCCAACCTGGCCGGTGGCGGCACCCGCGTGCTGCCCTTCTTCTTTGACACCGGCGAAAGCAAAATTCGCAACTACCTGGGCACCAACGTAGCGGCCTTGGAGGAGTTCATTGAAGCCAACCAGAAAACCGAGCTGGTAATGGTGGTAGCCGCCAACTCGCCCGAGCCCCTGGAAACCAAAAACCCGCGCCTGGCCGAGCAGCGCACCCAGGCGCTGGTAAAATACTTCAAGAACCGTATCGACGTCAGCTCTTACCTGAACTCGGTCAGCACCGTGCGCTTCGAGACGAAAGCCTACCGCAACCGTTGGGACCTGTTTATGCAGAAAGTGCAGGAGTCGGCGCTGCAGCCCGCGCAGGTCGATTCGATTATTACTATTCTGAACGAGTCGAAGGGCACGTTTGCCGAGCGGGAGGAGCAGCTGCACCGGCTTTCCTACTTCGATTACCTGGAGCAGTACATCTACCCGGTGATGCGCTTCGGTACGGTGGCCGTGCAATACTCGGCGCCCCAGCGCTACGAGTCGGAAATCTACCTGCTCTCCAAGAAGATTGTGGACAAGCAGATGGAAGCCGATGCCCTCACGCCCGAGGAGCTGCGCTACTCGGCCACGCTCACGCCCCTGCTGGCCGAAAAGCAGCGCATCTACGAAACCGCTATTGCCACCACCGGCCGCTGGGAAGCCTACCACAACCTGGGCGTGGTGCTGGCTGCCCGCGCCGACAAGGAAGTGAGCCTGCGGGTGAAGCGCGCCTACCAGCGCCGGGCCGCCACCAACTTTATCCTGGCCGCGCACCGCAACCCCACGGCCCTCACGTTCTACCGGGCCGCTACGGCCTACCACCGCGCCGGCGACAAACTGGAGGCCCTGCAGAGCTACGACTACGCCATTAAGCTCGGTGGCCCTCGTTCCATTCTCAACCAGGTGTTTGCCGATAAGGCCGCACTGGAAATTGAAATCGGGCAGCCCGAAGACGCCCTGCGCAGCATCAGCTTCAGCGACAAATCCTACCAGAACACCATGAACCGGGCCTTGGTGTACCTGCTCAAGGACAACCCCGCCGGGGCCGCCACCATCTACCAGGAGGCCCTGACCATCAAGCCCAACGACCCGCTGGCCTACTACTGCCTGGCCATCATTGCTGCCCGCCAGCAGGACGCCGCTATGATGGGCCTGCACCTGCGCCGCGCCGTGCAGCTGGACCGCAGCTTCGCCCAGCGCGCCGTGGAGGACCTGGAGTTCCGGGAGTTTGCGGGGAATAAGGCGTTTGTGGAGGCGCTGAAGTAGGATAAGCAAGTAGTTGATCGTCATGCCGAGCGTAGCCGAGGCATCTCGCTAGTATAGTAATCCACGAAGCGGCAGAGATGCTTCGACTTCGCTCAGCATGACAATTACTACCCCAACATCAGCACGCGAGGTACATTGGCTGCGCTCGGCATGACGAGCTTATGATGATTACACTTCGTCCTTGCATTACTGTTTGCCCGGCCGCCTTCCTCGTTGTAGCTTTACGGGCCGGAATTTTTCCGGCCTTTTCTTTTTGATTTCGACTTTCTGTCACTGACCGACTGACTATGCGGACCATCCAATTCCGGGAAGCCCTGCGTGAAGCCATGTCCGAGGAAATGCGCCGCGACCCGCGCGTGTTTCTGATGGGCGAAGAAGTAGCCGAATACAACGGCGCCTACAAAGTAAGCCAGGGCATGCTGGACGAGTTTGGCGCCGAGCGGGTGATTGACACGCCCATTGCCGAGCTGGGCTTTGCCGGCATCGGGGTAGGCGCGGCCATCAACGGCCTGCTGCCCATCATCGAGTTCATGACCTTCAACTTCTCCCTGGTGGCCATTGACCAGGTGATTAACTCGGCGGCCAAGATTTATTCGATGTCGGGTGGGCAGTACTCCTGCCCCATCGTGTTCCGCGGGCCCACGGGCAACGCGGGCATGCTGTCCTCCCAGCACTCCCAGAACTTCGAGAACTGGTACGCCAACTGCCCCGGCCTGAAAGTGGTGGTACCCTCGAACCCCTACGATGCCAAGGGCTTGCTGAAATCGGCTATTCGCGACCCGGATCCGGTGATTTTCATGGAGTCGGAGCTGATGTACGGCGACAAGGGCGAGGTGCCCGAGGAAGAGTACCTGCTGCCCATCGGCAAAGCCAACGTAGTGCGCCCCGGCGACAGCGTGACCCTGGTGAGCTTCGGCAAAATGATGAAAATTGCCTTGTCTGCCGCCGATGAGCTGGCCAAGGAAGGCATCAGCGCCGAGGTAATTGACCTGCGCTCCGTGCGCCCCATCGACTACGACACCCTCATTGAGTCGGTGAAGAAAACCAACCGGATGGTAGTGGTAGAGGAAGCCTGGCCGCTGGCCAGCATCAGCTCGGAGCTGGCCTACATTGTGCAGCGCCGCGCCTTCGACTACCTCGACGCGCCCGTTATCCGCATCACCTGCGGCGACGTGCCCCCTGCCCTACGCGCCCACGCTCATTGAGGCCTCCTTACCCAACGTGGCCCGCACGGTGAAAGCCGTGAAGGACGTGCTGTACGTAAGCAAATAGCCGGCTTCCCCTCCTGCAAAACGGCCCGCCACCATCCGGTAGCGGGCCGTTTTACGTTTGTAGCCTGCGGAGGTCGACCAGCTCTCAGGCTCCGACCTGCGCAGGAAATTTCCGTACCTTTTGCCCTCTGCCACCCCTACTACCCACCCCATGAACCACCGTTTACACGTCCGTTTCGAGCAGCTTGAGCGTGCCACCGAGAAATTATTGAACTCCGCCGCTTCCCTGGGCGAAACCCGCACCCATCAGGCCCCGGGCCCCAACCAATGGTCGGCGGCGCAGGTGGTGCAGCACTTGCTGGTAGCGGAGCAGGGCATTGGGCAGTACATCGGAAAGAAGGTGCAGCAGGAAGAAGGACTACTGAAATCCGGCGTGGGCGCGCGGCTGCGGGCGGGGCTGTTGCGGGTGCTGCTGCGGGCCCCGTTTCTCAAGTTCAAGGCGCCGGCCCGCTTGGCAGCCCTCATGCCCGAAGGCGCCGCCGTGCCGCCGCTGCCGCAGCTCCGCACCGACTGGGCCACCTCGCGCCGCCAGCTGGAGCGTATGCTCAATGAGTTTCCGAGCAAGCTGCTCGACAAAGCCATTTTCAAGCACCCCCGCTCGGGTATGCTCAACATCTACCAGACGCTGGATTTCATGGTTGACCACGTGCTGCACCACCAACGGCAGGTGCAGCGCATCGGCAAGCAGCTGGTCTGAAAACGCCGCCTCGGCTATAGTAGCCCGAGCTTCAAGGTTAGGCCCGCCGACATACCGTTCAGAGCTTTCGACGACGTGTCCGGTAGATTTAAGCCGGTCGTCAGTCGGTATGAAGCCCCGGCGCCGAGGGCGACGAACTTGAGCAGGTTGACTTCGAGCTGCACCCCTGGCTCCACAATCAGAAACTCATCGGCCTGGTAGCGGTAGTAAGGCCCATTCAGGCTGCCTTCCCTGGTAGCGGCGCCGGCCCCGAGCAGTACGGGAAACGTCAGGTGAATGGCTTTCCCCGCCGGAAACATGGGCTCCAGGTAAATGCCGCCGTAAGCCGCCGCGAGGTAATCAGAGGGTGTGTCTGCGGGGTGGTTCCAGCGGTTGGGAATACGCCCATTGGTCAGGGCCGTGCCACCCAGCCCCAGCGCAAACGAGCGGTTGAAGCTGACGCCAAGGCGGCCCGTGGCGGCCAGGGCATCCTGCCCGGCCAGGCGGGCATACTGAGCAGAAGCGGCCACGAAAAAGCCGCAGTGCGTTCCGGGCCGTAACAGGGTTTGAAGGGCGGGCTGTTCTGCCTGCTGAGCAAAGGCTGCGGTGCTGGCCAACAGGCTCAGGCTGGTAAGTAGTGTTTTCATAGGTGTGCGAGAAGTTTGTAGAGGTAAGAGCCGCTGCCAGCTGTTTACCCCTATGCGCCTACCTAACTTTTTTCTCTCCCACCCTCAGCTCCTGATTTCCAGCCTGCATAGTTGTGCACATACAGAACCCGGAGCATCCAAAGAAAAGCGTCCTACCAGTCCTGAGCAGGGCCTGATAGGACGCTTTACGATATCGTCATTTACGAAATATGCCGGCTGTTACCGCGCCGCCTGGGGCCCAGTAAGCTTACAGGCAAGCAAACCAGCTCCGCTCGTTTACCTGCATAGCAGCGGCCAGACAGCCTTCTTCCTTTCTACTCGCGGATCAGCTTGAGCGTCTGGCTTTGCTTGCCCTGCTGCACGCGCACCAGGTACACGCCCATAGCCAGGTCTTTGGTGGGCAGCAAACTCAGCGGGCTGGTGCCAACGGGCACCGAACCGGTCCGGCTGAATATGGTACGGCCCAGGACATCGGTCAGCTGCCACTGCACGGGACCGGCCTGGGCGGTGCGCACCAGCAGCGTAGGCGTTTCGCCGGTGTGGAGCGGATTGGGATAAAGCTGAACCGCGAAGCCAGCCAGCCCCAGCACGCGCACGGTGCGTACCGGCGAGAGCGAGGCTGTGCCGTTTCGGTCTACCTGACGCAGACGGTAGTACACCAGGTCGGTGGCGTAGCGGGAAATGCCTTTATCCACCAACTGGTACTGCTGCGGCTGGGAAGTGGTGCCGTGCCCGGCCACCGTGCCAATGCGGTGGAACGTGTGCCCATCGGCGCTGGCCTCCACCTCGAACCGGTCGTTGTCTTTCTCCGAGGCCGTGGTCCAGTGCAGCAGCGCATCGTCGGCGCGGGGCTCGGCCGTGAAGTTTGTCAGCTCCACCGGCAGCGGGGCGTTGATGTTGCTCACCGTAAGGGTACCCAGCTGCGCCACAGCCGCCGTAAAGCTGCGGCTGCTGGCGCTGGCTGCCGCGCCCTGCCGCACCCAGGGGCCGGCAGCGGTGGCCGCCCGCCACAGCTGGCCCGGCAGGCTGGTATCAAACCCGTTATCATCGTCGCTCACCCAACTCAGCGTTACGGCTACGGGCTGAGCTGGCTGGCTGGCAGCCTCTACCGCCCACACCCGGTCGATGCCTTTCTGGGTGCCTTCTAGGTTCTGGCCGTAGCTTACCCCGGCTGCCTGCAGACCTGCCGTGCGCGTCACGGCCACGGCTCCCAGGCTCTGGCCGTTGGGGTTCAGCACGAGCCCATTGCTGAAGTCAACTGAACCGGTAGAGGCATTCACGGCCGCGCGCAGGACGCGCAGGTTGCCCTGCACGTACCGGCCGGCGGCCTCCCCTACTACACTGGCCCCGTCGGTCAGGGTGAGGGTAGCCAGTGGCGTGGTAGCGCCCACCGAGGCGGTGCGCACCAGACCGCTCAGCAGGGTAAGCTGGCCGGTGAGGGTGAGGTTGGCCGGAATGCTCAGGGTACGCTGGCCGTTGGCCCCGGTATTGTTGAGCGTAAGGTTGGTGACGGCGGCCGGGCCGGGCTGGAATACCTGGTTGGCCGCGCCCGTGAACTGCAGCTGGCCCGAGGAAGTGAGCGTGCCTTCGTTGGTCAGGTCGCCGGTAAGCTGCACGGTGCCCGCATTGGTGACCACGCTGGTAGCCTTACTTTGTACGCCGCCTTCCACGTAGAGCGTGGCACCGGCTTCGACCGTGAGCGTGCCGCCGTCATTGGTGAGGGTTTGGGCCAGGCCGGCCAGAGAAGGCAGCAGCAATGCAAGAGTAAGCGGAAGTTTCATACGCAAGAGAAGAATCGACTGGGAAAAGAGGCAGCCCGGGCCAGCAAGCAGGCTTACTGCACTCTACTACTTATTTGTGAGCCTGGGCCTGACCAGCTTCCAGGCGCCGCAGCCGGGTCTCAAAGGCTTCGGTGGCGGCAGTTGCCTGGGCTTCGGCCGAGGTGGCGCGGGCTTTTAACGCCTGAATTTCGGCCTGCTGCTGCTCGATGAGCTTCTGCTGGTCCTGGATGGCCTGCACGAGCAGGGGCGTGAGCTTGCCGTAGTCCACCGACCAGGCCCGGCTCACCGTCGTGCCCGCGTCGCCGGGCGTCACGGCCTCCGGATACACCCCGAACAGGTCCTGGGCCAGAAAGCCGGTCGTCCGGTTCACTGCTCCCGTGCCGATGAAGTTGTAGTCCTGCACCCGCAGCCTGAGCAAATCGCTCAGGCCGTAGTGCGTGGGGCGGATGTTCTCCTTCAGGCGCCGGTCCGAGGCTGTGTTGTAGTAGACCGTGTTGCTGCTCAGATTCGCCCCGATGGCGCCGATGAAGGTCGGGTGGCCGGCCTTGTTGAAGACAATCATCTCCGTGGCCGTGTTGCCGGCGGAGTTGCCGGCCGGGAAGTTGAAGGTGAGCATGCCCGTCGGGTCATTGCTGGTCGAGGTCAGAATCAGCTGCTGCGGGGCACTGCTCTCGATGTCGAGCCGGGCATCGGGCGTAGCCGTGCCTAGGCCCAGGTTGCCATTGTCGATGAAGCGTGCCCACTCCGTCACGGCGTTCGAGGAGCTTACGCCCCCAAAGCGGATGCCGCCGTACTGGTTGCCGCCGCCCTTCTGGTTGAGCAGCCAGGTTTCGCCTTCCCCCAGTGAGCGGTTCCATTGCAGGTAGGCGCCCTGGTCGCTGATGGCCCCGAAGCCGCGGGCCAGGATGCCCCCGTTCACGTCCAGCGTTTGCGTGGGGACGGTGAGGCCGACGCCCACCCGGCCCGAACCGGAGAAGGTGAGGTTCTGGCCGGCCAGCGGCACGTCGGTGGCTGCCGTGAGGGCGCCACCCAGGCGTAGCGTGGTTACGCCGCCACTGGTGCTGCTGCTCAGGCCAGGGCCGGCTGTTACCAGGGGCAGCAGCACCGTGTTGCCGCCGCTGATGCTTAAGTTCGGCCCGCTCACGCTCAACGTGGGCGCGGTGCCCGACGAGAACGAGCCGTCGGGGTTCACCGTGACGGGCCGGCCGGTGCTGGCTCCGCTGAAGACTTTCAGCTTGTCGTTGTCGGCATCGGTCACGTAGGCGGTGGTACCGCTCACGGCCACCCCAAACGGCCGGTTCGTGCCTACGGTAGAAAGCAGAGCGGGTGCGGCGGGGTTGCTCACGTTGAAGAGCTGCAGGGTATTGCCGGTTTCGCTGATGGTGTAAGCCGTGGTGCCGCTCAGCACCACGTCGCTGACCCCCATCGTCGTGCCGATGCTTCCAGTCTGGGTGACGGAGGCGGGGTTACCGGCGTTGAAAATCTGCAGCTGGCTGTTGTTCGAGGAGTTGTAGCCCACCACGTACACGGTGGTGCCGCTCACGGCCAAGCCGGTGGGGTACTGAATGGTGCCAATGGTGCCCGCCAGACTGATGGCAGCCGGGTTGCTGGCGTTGAAAATCTGCACGTTGCTGCTGCTCACGTTGCCTACGTACACGGTGGTGCCGCTCACAGCCACCGACTGCGGGGCATTGCCCGTGTTGGTGCTGCCCAGTAGAGTCGGCAGCCGGGGGTTGCTCACGTCGAAGACCTGCATGGTTTTGCTGTTGTTGTTCACCACGTAGGCGCGGGTGCCGCTCACGGCCACGTCGTAGGTGTTCTCGCCCGTGGCGGCGGTGCCCAGCAGCACCGGAAACCGGGGGCTGCTGATGTCGAAGAGCTGGAGCGTGCCGCCCTGGTTGGCCACGTAGAGGATGGTGCCGCTCACCTCTACGCTCATGGGGGCGCTGCCCGTGCCCACCGTGCCCACCGAAACCGGCGCGTCGGGGTTGCTCACGTCGTATATCTGGAGATTGTCGGGGACATTGTTCACCACGTAGGCCGTCACGCCGCTCACAGCCACGCCGTTGGGAAAGTCGCCGGTGTTGGCCTGGCCGGCCGCCGTGGGCGTGCTGGTAGTGGGCGTGCTGGTGGTATACACCGGGGCACTGATGCCGAGGGTGCCATCGGCCAGCACCACGGGCAGGCGGCTGCCGGTGCCGGACAGGCCGCGCACCCGCACATTGCCGTTCACATCGAGCTTCTGCTGGGGGTCGTTGGTGCCGATGCCCACGTTGCCGGCACTGGTCACGCGCAGGCGCTCGGCCTCGCTGCCAGTGGCCCCCGACGTGATGAGCACGTTGCCACCGTCGCGGCCGGCCAGCAGCAGGTTGCCCCCGTTGGCGCGCAGCACGGCGTCGCCGGGCCGGGCCAGGTCGGAGTAGTTGCCGTTGCCCTGGGCAAGGCCCAAGTTCAGCGAGCCGCTGCCGTTGGTCAGGCCCACCCCAATGGCCTGGGTAGTAGTCGAGAGCCGGATGCTGCCGTCTTTCACTTCCAGCTTTTCGCCCGGGATATTGGTGCCGATGCCCACGTTGCCGCTATTAAGCAGGGCAAACTGCGCCGTGCTGGTGCTGTTGGCCGAGAGATAGAGCGTGCCGCCAGTAGTATAAAGGCCCACGTCGTTGCCGGTGGCGTAGTTGCGCTTCAGGCCGTGGTTGGCGTTGCCCAGGTATAGGGCGCCCATGCCCCCGCCGGTGCTGCCCACCGTAATGGCGGCGTTGTCGTCCGGGCTGCGCACGTCCAGGGTGGTGGTCGGGCCAGTGGTGCCGGTGCCGAGGCCCAGCTGCCCGGCCTGGCTGAGCGTCATCAGCGTGCTGGCGATGGTGGAGTTGTCGTTGTAGCGCACCCACTGAAAGTTCTTACCCACCGCCGCCGGCACGCCGAACGTGAGGGTGCCGGCCTCCATAAACAGGCCCCAGCGGCCGGCGCCCTGGTATTTACCCGAGGTAAAGGCGTCCCAGCCGCGGGTGATGAGCGGGCGGTCCTGGTTGTTGAGCACCACGCCCAGCCCGCCGTTCACGTAGGCGTTGCCCGTCACGGTGCTGGTGCCCCCGGTCGTGCTGTTGCCCGCCACCGCGCTGGTGCCGCCTACGGTGCTGTTGCCCGTCACCGAGCTATTGCCCCCGATGGTGCCGCTGCCGCTGATGTTGAAATTGGCGCCCGCCTGCGGGGTGATGGTGTTCTGGATGAAGCCGGCCCCGGTGGCCGTCACGGCCGCCGTGGTCTGGGTGGTGCCGTCGGGGAACTTGAAGCCGCCGGCGCTGCTGTACACCGTGCCGGCTACCTGCAGCTTCTCGGTGGCCGGGGTGCCAATGCCCACGTTGCCGCCGCTGCCAATGGCCAGGCCGGTGCTGCCGCCGTTGCCTACCAGGAGCTTGTCGGCCAGGTCCAGGTTCCGGGTGGCGGTGTGCGTGCCCAGGTTGTCGCCGGGCACGTTCACAAAATTGCGCCCGTCCAGGGCCGGAGCAGCGTAGGAGTTGGGTGCAGTCAGGATAATGACTCCATTGCCGGCGTTGTAGGTAGCGGTCAGCTGCACATTGCTGCCGCCGGTGGGCGTCACCCAGGAGCTACCGCCCCCGCCGCCGCCTGCGCCGTATACGCCGCCGTCGCTACCGCCACCAAAGCCGCCGCCATAATAGCCGCCGCCACCGCCGGCGGCGAATTCATTCGGGAAGTTGTTGCCCCCCTGCCCCAAGGCATTGCCACTGGTCTGGGTAGCCCCGCTATTCTCCGTCCCGGTGCCATCAGCGCCGTTGGGAGCCCCGCCGCCGCCGCCGCTGCCCTGGCCGCCGCCGCCGCCGCCGCCGCCGGCCGTCAGCAGCCGGTCGGCGTAGGTGCCGCCGCTGGCGCTGGTGCGGATGTCGCTGGCCCCGCCGCCGCCGCCGCCGCCCCGGGGCGGACTGGCGTAGGAAATAAATCCCCCATTGCCGCCGCCGTTGAAGCCGCCGCTGCCGTTGCTGCCACTGTCATTGGTAGCGGGGCGGCCGGCCCCACCTACATAGAGGTAAAGCACCTGACCGGGCGTCACGGCCAGCGTGGCCTGCACCCGCGCCCCCAACCCGCCGGGCTGGGGACCATATTCCAATCCGTATTGGTTGCCTCCGCCGCCGGTATTGGCACCGCCCTGCGCGCCGCGCGCTTCCACTTGCAGGCTAGTCACGCCCGCCGGCACGGTATAGGTTTGCACGCCGCCAGTATAGCTAAAGGTGATGCTGCTGGCCGGACCCACAAACTGGTCTACGGCACTCACGGCCTCCGTCCAGGCCGTGCCGTTCCACACGTTCAGCTTGTTGGTGCTGGTGTTGTAGATGGTGAGGCCCGCCGCCGTGGCGGCCGGCCCGATGGCGTCGCGCTGCACCTGCGTCATGCGCGGGGGCAGCAGGCCCATGCTGGTGCTGCTCACATCGAGCGCGGCCGAGGCGTTGGGCGTGGTGGTGCCGATGCCCACCCTGCCCGCGGGCGTAGTCGTCTGGGCCTGGGCGGCCAGGGGCGCGACGGCCAGCAGCAGGCCCGCCAGCAGAGAGGTAAGCAGGTATTTTTGTGTCATCAGGCTAAGGCTACAGGAGCAGGATAATTGAAGAAGAGGGCGCAGGACCAGGCTGCTATTCGGCCAAGAAGCCCGAAAGGCGGTTCATGCTCAGCACAATCCAATTAGCCCCGTCGCTCTGGATGGTCATCCGCTCACCGCGCAGCAGCGAGGTAACGGTGGCATGGGCCGTATCGTCGGTAATGGTCTCGCTGCCGCTACACACAACGAATACCCCGCCGTTGGAGGTGCGGGCATTAATCAGGATGTAGATGCGCCCGGCCCGCCCCTCGGCGCTGGGCAGCGTGATGGACGCCGCGTTGGAGACCCGCACGGTATGGTGGGCGTCGGTGACGGTGACGTTGGCCGCCGGGGTGGTGGATATCAGGTAGGGCATTGCCACGGCCCCACCCACCGTGAGGGCGCTGTTGGGGGCGCTGGTGCCAATGCCGACGTTGCCGGCATCGTCCACGGTCAGGCCGCCGGTGCCGGTGTTGGAGAGCGTGTTGCCGTTGAGCTTCAGGGATTCGGTGGCGGTGTGGTTGCCCAGGTTGTCGGCTCCGGCGGCGGTGGTTTGAGTGGTGCCGTCGGGGAACTGGAAGCCGCCCGTGCTGCTGAAGATGGTGCCAGCCACTTCCAGCTTCTGAGTTGGCTCGCTGGTGCCGATGCCCACGTTGGCCCCGCTGCCCAGCACTACGGTATTACTCTGCGTCAAGACCACGTTGGCGCCCAGGGCTGTGGCATTTTCAATGTTTTTGTGGTAGATGTCGGGGCCGCTGTTGGCGCCGATGGCGGTGTTGTTGGTACCTTCCTCGTTGGCGCTACCGGCCAGGTAGCCGCTGAACACGTTGTTGGAGCCGGTGGTGTTGCCCAGGCCGCTGCCGAAGCCGCTGAACATATTGTAATTGCCCTCGGTGTTGCTCACCCCACTATTGTTGCCGTCAAACTGGTTGAAGAAGCCCGTGGTGTTGAAGAAGCCGCTACGCACCCCAACGAAGTGGTTGGCAAAGCCCGTGGTGTTAGAGTAGCCGCTGTGGTAGCCGCTGAAGAAGTTGCCCTCACCGGTGGTGTTGGAGTAGCCGCTCTGGAAGCCGATGAACTGGTTGCCGTTGCCTTCAGTGTTAGCATAGCCGGCCTGGTAGCCACTAAAGTGGTTGCGCGAGCCAACGGTGGTGAGCTGACCAGCTTGGTAGCCGATGAACTGGTTCTCTATGCCCGTGCCATCGGCCTCTACAGGCATCAGAATCTGGCCGGCCTGGTAGCCCAGCAGCAGGTTGTGACCCACACCGCTCTGGGCCAGGTTCAGGCCGCCGTCGGGCCGAATGCCCAAGCCCACCACGGTGCCAATGTCCTCGCCGTTGGTGCCGGTGAGGCCCTGCGTCGCCACGTGGTTGCCCAGGTTGTCAGCGCCCAGCAGTTGCCAGTCGGCGGCGGCGGCCGTGCCGGCGTTGTAGTAAAAGCCAGGTATGCCGCCGGTCTGGTACACCAGCAGCCCAGCGGCCGGGCTGGCAATGGCCGAGGCAGCGGCCACGCGGGGTAGCAGCAGCCCTTTATCGGAACTCACAATATCGAGGGCGGCCGAAGCGTCGGGGGCGGTGGTGCCGATGCCGACGGAGCCAGTGGGCGTGGTCTGAGCCTGAGCCGCCAGAGGCAAGGCGGCCAGCAGCAGGGCGGTGAGCGGAGCGAGAAAGTACGAGTTTGTCATCAAGCGAAGAAGAGAGGCGGGCAAAAGAAACCGGGGTCGAAGTGCCCGGCACCAGGCGGTAGGGCCAACTGGCGGCGGCACCTACAATAGTCCGACACACTGGCCCCGCTTTCCTAAAAAGGAGCGTAGACAAAGTGTAGACAACCTGGGTAAATGATTACTATTCAAGTGTTACCTTTTCAATAAGCATCAAAACCGGCAGCAACCTGAGGCAGCGAAGACCTAAGCTACCTGGCTTCTAAACACTGCAACGCCTCCGGCCAAGTCGACCGGAGGCGTTGCTATTAAGCAGATGATAAGCCTATTTCTGGGCCTGGGCCTGACCAGCTTCCAGGCGCCGCAGCCGCTGCTCAAAGGCTTCGGTGGCGGCAGTTGCCTGGGCGGCCTGGGTCTCAGCCGAGGTGGCGCGGGCCTCCTGGGTTTTGGCCTGGGCCTGCAGGGCGGCGTTCTGCTTTTTCAAGTCCTCAATCTGGGCTTGCTGGTCCTGAATGGCCTGCACCAGCAGGGGCGTGAGCTTGCCATAGTCCACGGCCCAGGGGCGGCTCACCGTGGCACCCGTATCACCCGGGCTCACGGCCTCCGGGTATACCCCGAACAGGTCCTGGGCCAGGAAGCCGGTCGTGCGGTTCACTGCTGCCGTGCCGATGAAGTTATAGTCCTGCACCCGCAGCTTGAGCACGTCAGCCAGCCCGTAGTGGGTGGGGCGGATGTTCTCCTTCAGGCGCCGGTCCGAGGCCGTGTTGTAGTAGACCGTGTTGCTGCTCAGATTGGCCCCGATGGCCCCGATAAAGGTCGGGTGGCCAGCCTTGTTGAAGACAATCATCTCCGTGGCCGTGTTGCCGGCGGAGTTGCTGGCCGGGAAGTTGAAGGTAAGCATGCCCGTCGGGTCAGGGCTGGTCGAGGTCAGAATCAGCTGCTGCGGGGCGCTGCTCTCGATGTCGAGCCGGGCATCGGGCGTAGCCGTGCCTAGGCCCAGGTTGCCATTGTCGATGAAGCGCGCCCACTCCGTCACGGCGTTCGAGGAACTCGCGCCCCCAAAGCGGATGCCGCCGTACTGGTTGCCGCCACCCTTCTGGTTGAGCAGCCAGGTTTCGCCTTCCCCCAGTGAGCGGTTCCATTGCAGGTAGGCGCCCTGGTCGCTGATGGCCCCGAAGCCGCGGGCCAGGATGCCCCCGTTCACGTCCAGCGTCTGCGTGGGATTCGTGTTGCCGATGCCCACGCGGCCCAGATAGTTCCAGTACAGCACCGACTGCTGAGTGCCGTTGCGCTTGATGCCCAGAATACCGGTGTCGTACCCGTAGAGCACGGGGCCGTCGGTGGTCAGGCTGTTCCAGGTTTTGGCGGCGCCGTACCAGCCCAGACCGTGGTTGGCATCTTTCAGCAGCAGGTCGTTGGCCGTCGTCAAATTCAGGTTCTGGGTGGCGGTATGGTTGCCCAGGTTGTCGCCCAGGCTGCTCAGGGCCACGCTGTTGCCCCCGCTGATGCTCAGGTTGCCGCCGCTCACGCTCAAGGTCTGCCCGTCGTTATCGGTTACGGAGCCGCCGCCGAAGCCATTAATCGGCGTCAGGCTGATCAGGCCGTTGTTCTTGAAGATGGTCTGGGCCTCGTTGGTGTCCGAGGCATCGGGCAGGATTACGCTGGTGCTGTTGGAGAGGCGTAGCGCATTGCCGTCCAGCGTCAACTGCTGGGCGTCGGTATCCAGGTCGGTGAAGGAACCGCCGCCAGCGCCGTTCACGGTGCTTAGCGTTACCGTGGTACCGGCTTTGCTGAGGGTCTGGGCTTCATTGGTGGCCGAGGCATCGGGCAGCGTTACACTGTTGCCCCCGCTGATGCTCAGGCTGCCGCTGCTTAGGGTCAGCGTCTGAGCGTCGGTAGGCAGGGCCTGGGTGGCCAAGGTGCCATCGGCGGCGGCCGTTACCATGCGGGAGTTGCTGCCGGCCAGGCTACCCAGTTTGGTGGCGCCGCTTATTGTGGCACTGCCCACCGTGAGCTGACCGCCCACGGTGCCGGCGCCGCTGATGTTGAAGTTGCTGCTGGCTTGCTGGGTGGTGGTGTTCTGGATGAAGCCCGTGCCTGCCGCGGCCGGGGTCAGGTAGTCGGTGCCGGCCACGGCCGCCGAGACCACCCCGCTGCCATTGGCTTTCAGCAAGCCGCTTACGGTGCCGGCGCCGCCCTTGGCGGCGGGCACCACGGCGGCGTAGATGGTGGCATTGCCGGTGCTGGTGATGTCGCCCGTCAGGTTGGCGTTGGTGGTCACGGTAGCGGAATTGCCGGCCGTGGTGGCGTAGGTGGCCGTGGCCGCGTTGCCGGTGGTGTTCTGGTTAAGGACGGGGAAATCGGCAACCTGGGCGGCGGCTACGGTGCCGCTGCCATTGGCCTTGAGGATGCCACTCACCGTGCCGGCGCCGCCCTTGGTGGCGGGCACCACGTTGTTATAGGTGGTGGCCACGCCGGTGCTGATGATGTCGCCAGTCAGGTCGAAGGGGGCGGCGGCGGTGGTTTGGGTGGTACCGTCGGGGAACTGGAAGCCGCCCGTGCTGCTGAAGATGGTGCCGGCTACTTCCAGCTTCTGGGTTGGCCCGCTGGTGCCGATGCCCACGTTGGCCCCGCTGCCCAGCACTACGGTGTTGCTGGTGGTCAGCTCCACGTTGGCGCCCAGGGCCGTGGCGTTGGTGATGTTGCCGTGGCTGCTGTCGGGGCCGCTGTTGGCGCCCAGGGCCGTGTTGTAGGAGCCCGTCTCGTTGGCGCTACCGGCTTGGTCGCCGCTGAACACGTTGTAGGAGCCAGTGGTGTTGCTCAAACCGCTTTGACTGCCGTTAAAAGAGTTATTGTTGCCGGTGGTGTTGTTATAGCCGCTCCGAAAGCCGATGAACTGGTTGAGGTTGCCCAGAGTGTTGTGGAAGCCGCTCTGATAGCCCGAGAACAGGTTGGCCGCGCCTTCTGTGTTAGAGTAGCCGCTCTGGTAGCCGATAAACTGGTTGAAGAAGCCCGTCGTATTGCGGTAGCCACTATAGTAGCCATTGAAGAGGTTAGCGTGGCCGGTCGTGGTGTACCTGCCGGCCAGGTAGCCAACAATCTGGTTATCTTGCCCATAAATGGAATTCTCATCCGGTACCGTAATCATCTGGCCGGCTAGGTAGCCTATCAGCAGGTTGTGGCCCACGCCGTTCTGGGCCAGGTTCAGGCCACCGTCGGGCCGGATGCCCAGGCCCACCACAGTGCCGATGTCCTCGCCGTTGGTGCCCGTGATACCCTGCGTCGCCACGTGGTTGCCTAGGTTGTCGCCGACGGCCGCCGTGCCCTGAAAGGTGCCATCGGGGAAGAAGAGGCCGCGGTTCTGGCTCACTATTCGGATGTTGCCATCGGCCACTCAAGCTTATCGGTGGGCGTGATGGTGCCGATGCCGATATTGCCTGAAAACGCTTGGATGAACAGGCGGCCGCTGGCAATGTTGCTCTCGCTCAAGTTGAGGCCGCCCAATCCGCCGGATACCATGCTGAAGTTATACCGGTCGCCGCCGTACATGTCGTTGAAGCCCAGGAAACGCCCGTTAGCGTCGGACTGCACCGTGAGCGGGTGACCGGGGCTGGTGGTGCCGATGCCCACGCGGCCATTGGTGAAGCTCAGGTTATTGTTCTGCTGGTCGATGGTGGTGGCCTGGGTGAGGGTGCCGCCCAGGGTGATGTTGGTGCCCGTGCGCGTGAGGCCATTGCTGGCCGTGGAACTAGCGGCGGCGCTGGTCTGGGTGGTACCGTCGGGGAAGGTCAGGGCGTTGCTTAGGCCGGTGAACTTGATGCCGCCGGCCACTTCCAGCTTCTGGGTGGGGCTGCTGGTGCCGATGCCCACGTTGGCGCCGTTGCCCAGCACCACGGTGTTGCTGGTAGTCAGCGTTACGTTGGCGCCCAGGGCCGTGGCGTTGGTGATGGCGCGGGCCGCATAGGTGGGGCCGCTGTTGGAGCCTACTACCGTGTTGCCGACGCCGGTTTCGTTAAGGTAGCCGCTGCGGAAGCCCAGGAACAGGTTGTTCTCACCCGTGGTGTTGAAGTAGCCGCTTTCATAGCCGCTGAACTGGTTATTGCTGCCCGTAGTGCTATACAGGCCGCTACGGTAGCCGCTGAACAGGTTGTTGTTGCCCGAGGTGTTGGCGTTGCCGCTCTCGTAGCCGCTAAACTGGTTGCTGCTGCCCGTCGTATTGCGGTAGCCACTATAGTAGCCGCTGAACTGGTTGTTGCTGCCCGTAGTGTTGGCCTCGCCACTGCGGAAGCCAATAAATTGGTTGTAGAAGCCCGTGGTATTGGTGCTGCCGCTCCCGTAGCCTACAAACAGGTTCTCCTGGCCCGTGGTGTTGGCGTAGCCGCTGTAGTTACCTATAAACTGGTTGAAGATGCCCGTGGTGTTGGAGTAGCCGCTATAGTTGCCGCTGAACATATTGCGGCCGCCCGTGGTGTTAGCTCTGCCGCTCTCATAGCCCATAAACAGGTTGTATTCGCCCGTAGTATTGGCCTGGCCGCTCCGGTAGCCCACAAACTGGTTGTAGCTGCCCGTGGTGTTGCTGTTACCGCTCGATTCACCCATGAACAGGTTGTAACTGCCCGTGGTGTTGTTGCGGCCGCTGTAGCGCCCCACAAACTGGTTGTAGTTGCCGCTGCCATTGTAGAGGCCGCTCTGGTAGCCCACAAACAGGTTGCCTTCGCCCGTGGTGTAGGCCCCACTCTGCAAACCCACAAACTGGTTGTAGGCGCCCAAGCTGGTGGAGCCGGTGCCGTAGCCCAGCGCCAGGTTCTGATTCTGGTTGTTCTGCCCGATGTTCAGGCCCCCATCGGCCCGCACGCCCAGGCCAATACCGCTGATGTTGGCGCCGTTGCCCGTCAGAGCGTTGGTTTGCAAGTTCAGGTTCTGGGTGGCGGTGTGGTTGCCCAGATTGTCGCCCAGGGTGCTGGTGGCTGTCGTAGCCAGGTTGCCGTTGGCATCGGCCGTTACCACGCGGGTGCCGGAGCCGGCCAAGCCGCTTAGGCGGGTGCTGCCGTTCACGTGCAGCGTAGCCTGCGGGTCGGCCGTACCGATGCCCACGTTGCCACCATCCGTCACGCGTAGGCCGTTGGCATTGCCGGGGGCGTTGCTGAGCCAGTTGCCGTTCAGGCCAATGTTGGTGGTGGCGGTGTGGTTGCCTAGGTTGTCGCCGCTGGCCGCCGTGGTCTGGAAAGTACCGTCGGGAAAGACCAAGCCATTGCCAGTAGTTGCAATCTTGATGTTGCCGTCGGCCACTTCCAGCTTCTGGGTGGGCTCACTGGTGCCAATACCCACTTTCACGCCGTTGCCCAGCACCATCGTGTTGCTCTGGGTGGCCTGCACGTTCGCGCCAATGGCAATGGCATTCGTCAGATCCCCTCTGTTCGGCCCGCTGTTGTAACCCAGAGCCACGTTGTTGCTGCCAGTGGTGTTGATGAGGCCGCTGGAGGAGCCCAGAAATACGTTTTGGCTGCCCGTGCTGCTGTACACACCGCTGCGAAAACCACTGAATACGTTATTGTCGCCCGTGGTGCTATTGTAGCCGCTCTGGTAGCCGCTGAACAGGTTGCTGCTACCTGTGGTGTTGAAATACCCGCTCTGCAGACCCACAAACTGGTTGAACGCCCCCGTGGTAGTAGCTTGGCCGGCCTGGTAACCCACAAAGTGGTTGTCGTTGCCGGTGGTAGCGCTCTGGCCGGCTTCGTAGCCTAGCAGGAAGTTACGGCGGGGCGCGTTCTGTCCGATGTTCAGGCCGCCGTCGGCACGCACGCCCAGCCCGATACCATTAATGTTGGCGCCGTCCCCCGTCAGGGCATTGCCTTGCAGGTTCAGGTCTTCGGTGGCGGTGTGGTTGCCCAGGTTGTCGCCGCTGGCGGCAGGAAGGGTAATGGTGTTGCCGCCCGAGATGCTCAGGTTCTGGCCATTGATGCTCAGCGTCTGGTTGCCGGTGCCGCCGCCGGCTACTTTGGCGTCCACGTAGGTTTTCACAGCCTGCTCGGTGGGTACGCTGGCATCGGAGTTGCCGGCCAGGGTGCCATCGGTGGAGAAGGAGCCCACGGCCGCGCCGCTGCCCAGCTGCAGGGTGCCGGGGTCGATGCGCACGGCCACGGCGGGCGTGGAGGTCGTCCCACCTACCGAACTCATCAGGCGCCACTCGGCAATGTCCACGTCGCTGCTAGTGTAGCCGGTGCGGGCGCGGGAGATGAGCAGGCGGTAGTAGCGGTAGGCCGTGGTGTTGGTCACCGCGTAAGTGTTGTAAGTACCAGCAGGCTGGTCCGTGCTTACCGTGTGCAGAGTGGTCCAGGCGCTGGCGTCGTTGCTGCCCTGCATGTCCCAGGCCCCGGCCGCGTAGTTGTAAGCACCCAGGTACACCTGGTACTGCTTCACGACGGCGGGCGAGCTACCCAAATCCAGCTGCACCCACTGCGGCAGCCCGGCCCCGCCGGCCGCCGACCACGTACTGCCGGTACTACCATCGTTGACGCCGGAAGCCGGGTAATCGGCGTCATAAATGGAAGAAGCCGAGGCCACGGCATTCGCAGCTAGGTTGGGGCCCGAACTGGAGGTCGTAACTGTCGCCGCTTTGGCAATGTGTAGCGGGGCTGTGGGGCTGCTGGTGCCAATGCCCACCTGGCCCGCGTCGTCGATGCGGATGCCGCCGGTGCCGTTGTTGGTCAGGGCGTTGTCGTTGAGGCGCACGGCCTGGGTGGCGGTGTGGTCGCCCAGGTTGTCGCCAGCCCCGTCGCCGGTGGGGTTCAGGTACGTCCAGCCGTTGGTGGCCTCGTAGTACCAGAAGCCGGGCTGGGTGCCGTCGGTCTGGTACACGAGCAGGCCGGCGGGCACGGGGGCGGCAATGGCACCCCGCTCCGTCACCGTCAGGCGCGGAATGAGCAGGCCCTTTTCCGAGCTCACGATTTCGAGGGCAGCCTTGGCATTGGGGGCCGTGGTGCCGATGCCTACCCCGCCGCTGGGCGTGGTTTGGGCCAGGGCCGTGGGCGCGGCAGCCAGCAGCAGCAGCGCCGCCAGGGGCGCGAGCAGGTAACGGTAAAACACAGGCAGGAGAGTGTAGGTGTGGGTCATGGGCAAAGAGCGAAAGACAACTGAAAAACGCGCCGCCAGCTGGTGGGCCGCGCCAGCACCGAGGGCCAACCTCTGATGCCGGCGCGCCAACCCAGCTCCCCCTGGAGCTGCTGCCGAGTGGATAATGGCCTAAGCCAACGGCGGGGCGTGGACGACACGTGCTATGTGCTGCAATAGTCCGACGCGCAGGGCCCGTTTCCCTAAAACCGAGCGTAGACAAAGTATGGACAATGTTTACACATTACTGATAATCAGATACTTTTATTTACCTGTAAAACAACAAGGGCCCTGGGTTTCATTGGAAACCCAGGGCCCTTGCCTGGTCGGCTGGATACTGCGTGCGGTGGCGAGGCGTTATTCTTCGGCCAGGGGCCCGGCTGCTTCCTGCCCGGATGGGGGTAGCTCCTCCCCTTTGTCGGCCGCACCTATTTTTTTGTAGAGCCTGGTTTTGGCCCGCCGCACGCTGGCTGGGTCGATGTTGAGCAGCACCGCAATTTCCTTGGTAGAAAGGTTGATGTGGAAGTAGCAGTACAGCCGCTGCTCGTGCTTGGTGAGGGCCGGGTACTTGCTTTGCAGCTCCTCGAAAAAGCGCGGGTGCACCTGCTCGAAGTGCAGCTTGAACCGCTGCCAGTCCTCGTCCAGGTACAGGCTGGTTTGCAGAATAGACTTGATGCCCGCCAGCTCCTGCGGTCGGCCTCCTGGGCTCTGCGCGCCCAGTTCTCCTATCTGCTGCTTGAGTTCGGCCAGCAGGGCGTTTTTCTGCTGCACGTACAGGGTGGTGGAGGCCAGCTCGCGCTGGTTGGCTTCCAACTGCTGCTGCAGCTCCTGGTTGGTGGTTTCCTGCTGGCGCCGGTCTTCGCTCAGCTGCTGCGAGGCCTGCTCCCGGTCCTGCTGGTGCTGCCGCTCCATCCGCTGGAAAGCCGCCTGAATCTGGGTGTTCTGCAGGGCTATTTCCCGGCTGCGCAGCTCCTGCTGCCGGATGTCCAGGGCCAGGTTACTGGCTTCGCGCTCCCTGGCCAGCAGGCTGCGCTGCAGGTTCTGGAGGCGGATGCTGATGGCGGCCGAAAAGCACAGCGCGTGCGACACCACGGCCAGGTCGGGCAGCAGGAGCTTGCCCTCATTGTCGAAGCCCAGTACCACGTGGTACACGGCCACGGCCATGATGCACAGCAGGGGCAGCACGTTGGCCAGCAGGTAGGTGCGCGCCAGGGGCAGCCGCCGCCGGTAAGCCACGAAGGTGATGTACAGCAGCAGCGTTATCACCCCCAGCACCAGCAGGTTGTCGAGCAGCAGCGAGTAGTAGTTCAGATAAAATCCGCTCAGGTTCACCAGCCCTACCACCACGGTGAAGCCTATGTAGCCCCGCAGTGCGTAGCGCAGCACCTTGTCGAGCCGGGGGAGGTGGGTGGGCGTTTCCAGGTATGAGCGGGTCATCTGCCCAAACCCAATGAGCAGTAGCACCACGCTCAGGTGCATAAATATATTGTTGATGGAGTAGCCGTACCCGATACCGCTGGGCAGCACCATCAAACTGAAAACCGGCGCCGGAAACCAGACTCTGAAAAAATTCCGGAACGCCGTAATGTACAGGGCCGCCCCTACCTGCGTGCAGATATAATACAGGGTAGTGCGGTCCGGAAAGCGGGCGTACCCGTGCAGGTTGGTGAGCAGCAGCAGCAGCAGCACCGCTATGGACACGGCCCAGGCCACGCCGAAGAACAACTCGGTGTGCCGGGCCGTTGCTTCTTGCTCTATGCTCACTCCCAAGTGTATGGATGGCGGCAACGTAGCCTGCTGGCTCAGCCGCACGTGCACATAAACTGTAGTGGTGGTGTGTCCTTGCAGTAGCAGGGTCATTTGCCCTTTCAGGCGGGCACTATCCGTGGCTATGGCCAGACCAGCCCGGTGGGTACGCCACAGCTGGGCATCCGCATCGAAATAAAACAGGGTGTTATCGAGGGCAGGCAGCACCCGCAGTCGGCCGGCCTGGTCGTAGCGGCTGCGGTTGGTAACCGTGAGTTTAAGCCAGAACCGGCGGGCCTGAGCCGGACGCAGCGAGTCGGCCGGGGCAAAGACCAGCGTGGAATCTGCATGAATTCTTTCCCAGCTATAGCTCTTATCGGGCAGCATGCCCTCCAACCGTACGGTGAGGTCAGCAGCCGTATCCTTGCTGACTGCCGGCTGCGCTTCTGCGCGCAGTCCACCTGCCAGGCACAAACACAGCAGCAGTAGGTGCAGCCTTTTTAGCACAAACAGACCAAGAGGTAACGGAAGCACAATAACGGTGTGGTAGCGGGCAGAAACAGACCGGAAAGCAGCAGCAGAACATAAGGACGCGCTACTGCCAGGTAACGGACAATAGCGCGTACACGGAAAATACGACAGCACAGTTAAGGTACACATGCTGCTGGAAAGCTCGGCCGTCCCCGTAAAGATAACTGACCGCGCGCCCCGTTGTATACAGATAATAGAATAGTACCATATGACGGTTTGCTCACCCATTTCCTACTAGCACCATCCTACACTAGTCCCCCGCCAAAACGTGTGAGGGTGCTTTTGCCGGTAGGTTTTTGGCTGGCCTCCTACCCCCTGCTCCTATCAACTGGCGTTGCTATGCGACCGGCCATCCGTGCCCGCTATTGGGCTGCGAGCGGCCCATTAGTGGTCCAGGCTCGGATCAAACCGCACTCAGCTAGCCAAAATCGAATCATGAACCCTTACCCGGCTACCACCCTCCCTGGCTACCCCAGGCTCCTGCTGGCTTAGGCGGCACCCTACCGTTGCAACAGGCACAGTCTATCAATTATGCATCTGAGACAATACCCTACCGTGCCTACAGCAAAAGCCAGACCCTACGTAGGGTCTGGCTTTTTGCTGTAGGCACGGTAGCGCAGCAAGGGTGCTTTACCGGGCCGGAGTCGGTTCTTGGCGGGCCTGGGCGTCGGCGCCCAGCAGGCGGGCCATCTGGGCTTGCAGGGAAAGCAGGCTGGCGTGGTCGGCATCGGCCTGGGTCAGGCGGGCTTGCAGGGCGGCCTGCTGACGGCGCAGCTCCGCCACCTCGGCAGCCGGCGTGGGCGAGACACCGGCCGGGACTTGCAGCAACTGAATCTGCTGCTGCTGGCGGGCATTCTCTGCTTCCAGAGCCAGCACCCGCCGGTACAGGGCCTGAATGGCAATCAGGTTCACCCCGTCGAAGTCGGCTTGGTTGATGCTGGTTTTCTCGCCAATACTGCCTACCCCGTCGTGACCGAAGGCGGCATAGAAGTCCTGGGCCATGGGGCCGTAGTGGCGCATGGTGTCGGCGCTCTGGCCCTTGTAGTTCCACGAGCCCAGGCGCATACGGTTGATGCGGGCCAGAAACAGGTTGCCGTCGGCCAGCACCCGCCGCTCCTTCTTGGTCGAGTCGGAGAGGGTTTGCCAGGCATTGCCGCCGGGAAACACCTGTACGCCCACGGGCGTACCCAGCGGCGTGACCCCTCCGGGGTCAGTGCGGGTGGCCACGGAGGTGAAGAGGCGGTAGCCCCCGGCAAAGCGCATGGTCATCTGGTTGTAGTTGGTGCTGTACACCGAGTCCTGCTGGCGGTCGGAGGGTGTCTGGACTTGAGGGTCAAGACCGACAAGCGGCGACATATCGGCCAGTACAAAGCTGCCGTAGTAGCCGTTGGTGCGGGCGTAGTAGCCCATGGTGTAGGTGTTGCCCCGGCTGGAGCGGGAGTAGCAGCCCTGGCCAAAGGCCAAGGACGGGGGCCAGCTCGGGACGTAGGCACCCACGGCGGCGGAGTAGCCGGCGGAAGTTGACCCCAGCACCTTGTTCTGGTAGCCGCCGATCAGGTGGTACCAGCCTTTGGGGGAGTTGCGCGCACCAGTCACCAGCGCGTAGAAGCCCTGCACCACGTCGTTGTTGAGGCCCGTGACCAGCGCCCCTTCGCTGTTGCGCAGACGGTTGTTCCAGCCAAAGCCCGTGGCGTAGGGGCTGCCGACCTGGTTGTCGAGGCCGAAAGCCGCCGAGTACATGCCGATAACGGTGCTGGAGCTGCCCGCGGCCGTGCGGTTCCACCGGTCGCCCGTGACGCCCCCGGCCCGGAAGGCCCCGTAATACGAGAGCCACATCAGCCGGTCGCCGGCCCCGAGGATGGCGGGTGTCGTGTTGCCCTTGCCCTGCTTGGAGGTGATGACCACGTCCTGGTCCATGTCGAGCAGGCGCGCGCCGTAGCGGTTGGTGGAGTCGGCGTTGACGCGGGCCGCGCCGACCGTGAGCAGGCCGTTGCCGTCGAGGCTTAGACCACCCCGGATGGCGCGGTCCGTGGTGCCGCCCACCAGCTTGTTGCCGTTCAGGTTGATGTTCTGGGTGGCCACATGGTCGCCCAGGTTGTCGCCTTCCGTACCGGTGGTGGCCGTAGCCGTCAGGTTGCCGTCAGGGTCGGCGGCCAGGAAACGGGTGCCGGTGCCCACCAGCCCGTTCACGTTCACCTTGCCGTCGGCACCCACCGAGAAAGCCGGGGTGAAGTTACCCGTAGGGATGCCGCCCTCACTGCTGGTGCCGCCCATGCGGCCCACCACGAACTTGTCGCTCGGGTCGGCCACATCGCCCACTACCACGCGCAGCTCGCTCTGGTCTACGGCTGGATTGTGGCGGTAGATACCTACCGGGTCGGAGCTCACGCCCGGCCCCACCCACTCAATGGCCTGCCCTGTACCGGCTGCCTGGCCGCCGTTGTCGCCCAGGCGCACGTTGCCGCGCACGTCCAGCTTCTGGCTGGGGGCGGTGGTGCCCAGACCTACGTTGCCGGCGTTGTCGATGCTCAGGCCCTGGGTGCCGCCATTGCCCACCAGCAGCTTATCGGCCAGGTTCAGGTTTTGGGTAACCGTGTGGCTGCCCAGATTGTCACCGCCCAGGCGCACCCAGGTCGTGCCATCGAAGGCGTAGAGGCCGGGGGTGTTGTCGGACTGATAAATCACCAGGCCGGCCACGGGCGGGGCCGTAGTGCTGGCCGTAAGGGCGTCGCGCTGGGCCAGGGTGAGGCGGGGCAGCAGCAGGCCCTGCGAGGTGCTCCTGATTTCGAGGGCCGCCGAGGCATTGGGCGCGGTGGTGCCGATACCAACGCTTTGGGCCTGGGTGGCCTGAGGGGCAGCAGCCAGTAGCAGCAGGGTCGCCAATGGCGCAAGCAGGCAAGAATAGCGCAAAGCAGGAAAAGAGTATTGGTATGGCATGAGGTGAGCAGAAGATAAGAGAAAGGGAAACGCCCCTTGATGAAGGCACCAACCGCCGTCCGTTTTCCGAGCAGGGAGCTACCAACGAATGCAAGAAAGCGCTAAGCCTAGAGGAAGCTAGAGGAAGCGAAGCCGACACGCTCTAAGTTTTACAATAGTTCAACCGAATAGGCTTACATTCCTAAAAAGGCGTGTAGACAAAGTGTAGACAGCCTGTACAACGCACTATTATTCAGACAACTATTTTACCTACGCTCCTTTTCGAATGCTGGCGGCCATTGGGCAGCAGGCGCAGCCATGTCGCCCAAACACTGCTTCTTAGTAGGTATTGCTTTCTGCAGCAACTCCTGGAACTCCTGGCTAAAGCAATGAACAGCGCTTGGTGACGGCCATTAATATCTTCTGGTAGTGCCTGGTTTTTGACCGAGCCCTCATGCCCCGACTACGCCTCGCGGGGCGCCCGCACAATATCCTGGTAAGAAGCGTGCCGGCTGATGCTGCTCATAACGGTGGAAATTTCGGGCGGGGGCACCGTCAGCTTGCGGGCGCGCAAATCCAGCCAGGCCCCTTCCACTGTCACGGTGGCGGCCAGCCGACCATCTTCCTTATAGATTGCGTGGACGATATTCCAGCGGGAGCCATCCTCGTTCAGCCCCGACAGCTCGGCCGTCACGCGAATGGTTTCGCCGAGTCCCACTTCTTTTAGAAAGCGGGTGTCTTCGCGAAACAGGATGGGGCCGATGCCCAGCTGGGCAAAGCGCGCCATGGTAAAACCCTGCTCGGCCAGAAACTGCACCCGGGTATGGGCCGCGTAGTCGGTGTAGGCCGAGTGGCGCATGTGGATGTTCGGGTCGAGGTCGGCCCAGCGGACGGTATAGGTTTTGGCGTATTCCATAAGGGAAGAAATCAGGCAGAAGCCAGAAGCCGGTGTTGCAGGCTAAGATGAATATTCTAGCTTCTCAGCGTAAGGCGTACCAGGTATTGCTGCTGCTCGTCTTCGGCCAGAAACTCGACTTCGTAGCCGGCGGCTTCGGCGTAATCCTGCAAAATGCTGGCATCGGCAAACAACCAGGAAAAGGCCGCGCCGGTTTCGGTCTGGTAGCTCATGGTGTACTCCACTTCCCCGTAGTAGGGGCCGTTCAGGTCGAACACCAAGGCGCCTTCCTCGTCTTCATACAGATAAGAAATATCCGAGGAAGTAGCCAGAATCTGGCCGCCGGGCGCCAGCAGCGTACGGGCAAAAACCAGAAAACGCTCCAGCCCGTCCAGGGTGCCTACCAGCCCGAGACCGTTCATGAGCATCAGCAGCGTGTCGTAGCCTCCCGCCTCGGCCGGTACGGCAAACAGCTCGTGGCAGGCCACTTCCCGTACCCCGCGCTCCTGCATGGTTTGCACCGCCCCCACCGATACATCCACGGCTTTCACAGCAAAGCCCCGGCTTTGCAGCTCCAGGGCGTGGCAGCCGGCGCCGGCGCCCAGGTCGAGCACGCGGCCCTGACACTCATCCAGGGCCAGGCGCTCCATCTCGGGCATTTCCCAGAGGGAGCGGAAGAAGTAACTGGCCGGTAGTGACTCGTCCTCGGCTACGTTGGAGTGCACGGTGAGCGTGGCGGCGGGGTCGAGGCCACGGTGGTAGGTCAGCAGCGCGTGGCCCAGGGCATCGGGCGAAGATACAGAGTGAGGCATGGTCGCAAAGATACGGCCACGAGCCCGGAAACGCGGGCGGCGGGCTGCGCACGTATCTTTTCGGGCGGGGCTGCGTTGAGAAAACCTCGTTCAACCTTACGCCCCATGTCCAGCAACCTCGACTACCTGAACCCCGACCTGCTGCCGCTCGAAGATAAAGTGCAAGCCTACCTGAAAGCGGAAAAGGAGTTGCAGCAGGCCCACATAGCCCGTACCATGCACGAGCACCCCACGCCCACCCCGGAGTTCGAACAGCGCCCCCCCTACCGGCAGCTACGATCAGCAAACCGACGAAGAGCAGCAGCGCATCGGCGCCGTGGAAGAGGACCTGGCCACGCTACGCCGCGAAATCCTGACCATGCTGCCCGTGCGCGACGAATGGGTAAAAGTGAATCTGGGCTACGGTCCCAGCCGCGTGGGCGCGTTCCGCAACGAAAAGTTCGGCACTGCGCCCGATGAGGAAGAATACCTGCTCCGCGTGGTGCAGTAGGCAAAGAGGCCGGCGGAAAAGAGCATAAAAAAGGGCGACCAATAGCCGCCCCCTTTTCCACAACCAAAACACCTAAAAACTATTCTTTCGGGATTAGATAAATCAATCATCATGCCATAGCCGGCAAAACCTATTTCATTATTCGCATAACTTTCTTGCTTTAGGAAATAAGTTTTGTCGGAGCTGCGCCATTGCGGCGGGGCGCGTAACTTGCACGCCCTTTTTACTTGATGTGTATGCAGGACCCCAACCCCGAGTTTATGCGGGAAGCCATCCGGCTTTCCATTGAAAAGATGCAGGCCGGCCACGGCGGGCCCTTCGGAGCAGTAATCGTAAAAGGCGGGCAGATTATTGCGCGCGGCTTCAACCAGGTTACGAGCACCAACGACCCCACCTGCCACGCCGAGGTAGACGCCATCCGCAAAGCCTGCGCCGTGCTGGGCACATTTCAGCTCGACGGCTGCGACCTGTATACCAGCTGCGAGCCGTGCCCCATGTGCCTGGGCGCCATCTACTGGGCCCGCCCACGCCGCGTGTTCTACGGCAACACCAAAGCCGATGCCGCCGCCATTGGCTTCGACGACCAGTTCATCTACGAAGAGCTGGACAAACCCCTCGACCAGCGGCGCCTGCCCATGACCGAGTTTCTGCGCGGCGAGGCGCAGGCTGGTTTCCAAGCCTGGGAGCAAAAGGAAGGCAAGACGGAGTATTAGCCTATGCTTCATAACGCTCCTATCCTTCTGGAGCAAGTTGGCGCCACCTTGCTTGATGGTCGTGTGGATATAATGATGGAGGAAGGAGAATCAGATCCTCTCATCACTTATTTGCAATTTCACCATGCCAACGGCAACCAGTGGCTAGGAAGTGTTAACAGTCGCGCAACCAGAGCACGGTTGCGGCCAGATGAACAAAGGCCAGAAAATGCGCATCGAGCTTGTCGTAGCGCGTGGCCACACGGCGAAACTGCTTGAGTCGGCTAAAGAGCCGCTCAACGGGGTGGCGCTGGGCATAGCGGGCCACGTCGTAGGCGCGCGGGTGTCGGCGCTTGCGCCGAGGCGGAATCACGGCACAGGTGCCGCGGGCGGCCAGGGCCGCGACGAACTGGTCGGAATCGTAGCCACGGTCGGCCACGACATACGCCGGACTCAACCCGTCGAGCAGCGGCAACGCCTGCGGGGCATCGTGGCGCTGGCCCGCCGTCAAGCCCCCACGCACAAACCGCCCCCGCGCGTCGGCCACCGCGTGCAGCTTGCTCGTCAGCCCGCCGCGGCTGCGCCCGAGGGCTTGCGGCCCGTTTTTTTGCGTGCCCCGCTGGCATGCTGGTGCGCCCGCACGGTGGTGGAGTCCACCAGCAGCGTGTGCAGCGCGTCGTCCTGTTGCACAGCCGCCAGCACCCGGGCCCACACGCCGGAGGCCGTCCAGCGCTGGAAGCGCGTGTAGGTCGTGTGCCAGTTGCCCCATTCGGTCGGCAGGGCCCGCCACCGGCAGCCATTGCGTGTCAGCCACAGCACCGCCTCCACAAAGCGTCGATTGTCCTGACCCCGCCCGCCTTTGGTGCCCTCGCGGCCCGGTAGCAGCGGCGCAATCCGCGCCCATTGCACATCTGTCAGCATGTACTCCATACCCAAACTTAACACCTACTGTTAACACCTCCTAGCCATCATCTCAACCGATGAGCAGACAATGACGCATCTGGCCGAGGAAGCTGAAGTTGTCATCGGAACTATAGACCAAGGTGGACTGGTATATCAGATTGGCTCTATCTCCGATGTGTTTCCTGCTTTCGAGCCTTTCATTGGACGTCGATTATTAGCCGTAATTGAGCTTATCGACCATAAAATTGGCCCCAGCTTTGGCGTAAAGCTCTACTTTGAGGGAGGCCTCACCTTCGCCATTTGGAATCAGGACTATCCGATTGACCAAAACTGCTACATTTTCAATGATTTGCTGCCTGATGTAGTTGTTGAAATACCTGTTCAGTGACTTCCACCCAAACAGAAAGCCCCGCCTGCAAAGACGGGGCTTTCTGTTTAAGCAGGCTGGTCTACCGCAAGGGTCCTTTCATGCCCATCATGCGGGCCATTTGCTGCATGCCACCTTTGGTGGTGCTCATCTTGTTCATGGTGCGCATCACTTTGCGCATGTCCTCAAACTGCTTCATCAGGTTGTTTACCTGCTGAATATCAGTACCGGAGCCTTTCGCCAGGCGGCGCCGGCGCGAGCTGTTCAGCAGCTCGGGCTGGGCGCGCTCCTGCTTGGTCATACTCTTGATGATAGCCTCAATGGGCTTGAAGGCGTCGTCGTCGATGTCCACGTCCTTGATGGCCTTGCTCATGCCGGGAATCATGCCCACCAGGTCCTTCAGGTTGCCCATCTTCTTGATCTGCTCCAGCTGGGAGAGGAAGTCATCGAAGTTGAACTGGTTTTTGCGGATCTTCTGGTTGATACGCTTGGCCTCTTCCTCGTCGAACTGCTGTTGGGCCCGCTCTACCAGCGAAATCACGTCGCCCATGCCCAGGATGCGCTGGGCCATGCGGTCGGGGTAGAACATGTCCAGGGCCTCCATCTTCTCCCCCGTGGAGATGAACTTGATGGGTTTCTCCACCACGGCCCGGATGCTGAGGGCCGCTCCACCGCGCGAGTCGCCGTCGAGCTTGGTGAGCACCACGCCGTCGAAGTTCAGCCGGTCGTTGAAGGTTTTGGCCGTGTTCACGGCGTCCTGGCCCGTCATGGAGTCCACCACGAACAGGGTTTCGCTCGGGTTGATGGCCTTTTTCACGGCCTCAATCTCGCGCATCATCTGCTCATCCACGGCTAGGCGGCCGGCGGTATCGATGATGACTACCTTCTTGTTGTTTTTGCGGGCATACTCAATGGCGTGCTGCGAAATCTCCACCGGGTTCTTGTTTTCCGGCTCCGAGAATACTTCCACGCCAATCTGCTCGCCCAGCACTTTCAGCTGATCGATAGCGGCCGGACGGTACACGTCGCAGGCTACCAGCAGCACCGTGCGGTTCTGCTTTTTGATGAAAGAGGCCAGCTTGCCCGCGAAAGTAGTTTTGCCCGAGCCCTGCAAACCCGAGAGCAGCACCACGGCCGGCTCGCCCTTGATGACGATGTCCTGCTTTTCGCCGCCCATGAGCTGGGTAAGCTCATCGTAGACGATTTTGGTGAGCAGCTGACCCGGCGACACGCTGATGAGCACGTCGCGGCCCATGGCCTCTTCCTTGATTTTGTCGGTGACTTCCTTGGCCACCTTGTAGTTCACGTCGGCATCTACCAGCGCGCGGCGAATTTCCTTAACGGTGGCCGCTACGTTGATTTCGGTGATGCTGCCCTGACCTTTGAGGGTTTTAAAGGCTTTGTCGAGCTTGGTACTTAGATTATCGAACATTGAGTCGCAGAGATTTTGCGCGGAGTTATTTGTTTTTGCTGATTTTCGGGGGGCGGTTACGAGGCTTTGCGCAGCACAATACTTTCCAGGATTTCCAGGCGGCGCAGTACATCGGGAGTAGTTGCCGGATTGGTTTCGATGCGCTCCAGCCGCTGGTCGATGTGCTGCACGTCGGTGCGCAACTCAGCTACTTCCTGCTTTACGGCATCAATTTTCTTTTCGACCCGAATAAACCCATCTGCTACGGCGGTGGCAAAACGGTCGAAAATGGCTTCAAAGCGGGCGTTAGTATCGGCTGCGGTCTGCCGGATTTCGGTGCGCAGCTCATCGATTTTGCGCGAGTTTTCCTCGGTTTGCCGGTCAGTGGCCCGCAGTAGGTCAGCTAAAAGAGCCAAAATTTCGGAGTTATCGGAAGCCATAGTGTAGATAGTTTACGAAACAAAAACCGGGTTCAGCCTTCAAAAGTAACCAGAAAACCCCGAAAGGCCGCCGGTGCGTACCTTCGCTGCTTTCTTGCCCCTTCCTTTCGTGCCCGTGCCCGCTGCCCGCCCTCTTCGTTTGCTCGTAATTACGTACTACTGGCCCCCTTCCGGCGGGGCGGGCGTGCAGCGCAGCCTTAAGTTCGTGAAGCACTTGCCCCAGTTTGACGTAGAGCCCACCGTCATCACCGTAGACCCCGACCAGGCCGCATATCCGGTCCTGGATGATTCGCTGGCGGCTGATATTCCGGCCGGGATGCGCGTCATCCGAACCGGCACCTTTGAGCCCTTCGACAGCTACAAGAAGCTGACGGGCCGTAAACAGGTGCCCTACGGCGGCTTCGTGGGCGAAAGCAAGACCAGCTTCACCCAGCGCCTGTTCAAGTTCGTGCGCGGCAACGTGTTCATCCCCGATGCCCGCCGGGGCTGGAACCGCTACGTGCTGCAGGCCGTAGCCGAGCTGCTGGCGGCCGGCGAGCAGTTCGACGCCGTGCTCACGTCCTCGCCCCCCCACTCTACCCAGCTCATCGGGCTGGAGCTCAAGCGCCGCTACGGGCTGCGCTGGCTGGCCGATATGCGCGACCCGTGGACCGACATCTATTATTATAAGGAGCTCAACCATCTGCCACCGGCCCGCTGGCTGGATGCGCGCTACGAGCGGCAGGTGCTGGAGCAGGCCGACGCGGTGCTCGTAACCAGCCCCAGCACCAAGCGCCTGTACCTAAGCAAGTCGGCGGCGCTGCGGCCGGAGAAGTTCCACGTGCTACCCAACGGCTATGATGAAGACGACTTCCGGCAGCCCAGCGCGCCGCCCCGGGATGCGCTGCTGATTACGCATACGGGCACTATTTCCGAAACCTACCACATCGGGCAGCTGCTGGCGGCCTGCGCCGAGTGCACCCGCCGCCACCCCCAAGTGCCGCTGAGGCTGCGCTTCGTGGGCAAGGTTTCGCCCGGTATTCAGCAGCAGGTGCAGGAGGCAGGCTTGCAGGCTCAGACTGAGTTTGTGCCCTTCGTGCCGCACGATGAGTCGGTGCGGTACCTGCTGCAAAGCACGGTGCTGCTCATGGCCGTTCCCGACGTGGTCAACAACCGGGCTATTCTGCCGGGCAAGGTGTTCGAGTACCTGGCGGCCGGCAAGCCCATTCTGTGCGTGGGCCCCAGCGGCTCCGATGCCGACGCGCTGCTGACGGAATGCGGAGCGGGCTCGGCCCTGCCCTACGAGGATTTCGCGGGGATGCTGGCCCGCCTGGAAGCATTGTGCCGGCAGTGGCAGCAGCACCCCAACCTGGATTTGCCCGACCAGCATCACTCCCGCTACTCCCGCCGCGCCCTCACCGGGCAGCTGGCGCAAGTAGTGAGGATGTGAAAGGGTGAGTTTATAAACGTGTCATTGCGAGCCGCGAAGCAATGACACGTTTATTCATTACCTCATAATTTCACCACTTAAGTAAGCCGCGCAGCTTGCCGGGAACGAGGCTGGCGGCGCGGGCTTTCAGGTCCGTCCAGGGAGAGTGAGCCAGCTGGCGGCCCTGCCACTGACCGATGGCGGTGGCCAGACGCTGGGCCAGCGTGCGGTACTGGGGGCGCTGGTAGTGGCGCAGGTTGTTGGTCACGTCGGCGGGCGTACGGATAAACTCGCGCACGTCGATGAGGTAGCAGTTGGCCGCTCCGGCGACGAAGGCGGCCAGCGCCTGGTTCATAACGCGGTGGCGTTGGGCGGCCCCGGCCTCGGGGGAGCCAGGCACGTCGATTTCAGTGCCGTTCAGGAAAAAGACAGGCACGGAGGCGGGCACCTGCGCCCGCAGCCAGCGGAGGTTTTCGGTGAACTGCTCCGGGGAAATCTGGCCTTCAAAGGCGAAATCCTGCTGAAACCGCCGCAGAAACGCCTCGTCCATCCCCTGAAACCGGCGCTGCGCGTACCGGGCAGCCTGGGCGGCGGGGTCCACCGTCAGCAGGTTCTGGTAGCCTCCGAAGGGTATTTGCCGGCCGGTGGCTTTTTCGCGGTAAAGCTCCTGGGTATAATCCATCAGCGGGCTATACACCAGCACGTCGTAGCCCGGCTGCCAGAGTTGAGTAGCAAAAGCATCCTGCCCAAGAAAAGACAACGCGGCGGCCAGGCGCTGCTGTTCGGCGGCGGGCCACTCGCGCCCCGCCCGCAGCAAAGCGGTGTGCTCCAGGTGCACCGGTATCTGATGCTCATTGTTGTAGTTGAATTCCTCCACTACCTCCAGCTCAAAGGCCTGCAGGAAGGGCGTGAGCTGGCCCAGGTCGCAGCCGCCTTTGAGCAGCACGCGCAGACGGCCACCCGCCCTGGGAGCTTCTGCGGGGTCTGAATCGTTGCCTTGGTCCAGCGTAATCCAGTCGGGTTTTTCCTGCCGATTCAGCTCCGTAGCTACTTCGCCCTGCACTTCCAGCGCCGGAAAGCCCAAGTGGGCGTAGGTGAACTGCTCGACGCCCAGGTGCAGGATGCGGCAGGAAAACACGAGCTGCTCCACCCGGTTTTCCTCTAGGTTCAGGCAGTACACGCCCACCAGGCCATAGTCGCCGAAGCGGTCCTGCACGCGCACGGTACCCCAACGCCGGGCAGGGTCCAGGAGGCTGGCTTCCAGCTCAGCAAGCGTGACGCGGTGCTTGGTGAAGTTAAGTTGATTGGAGCGGTTGATAAGCTCTTCGATGCGGCCCAGGTCGGGCAGTACGGCCGCGTCCTCGCGGAACTGCACGCGCACCCGGGCATCGCGCAAAAAGGCCAGGTTGTCGTTGTACTGGGTGCGAGCCTGCTGCTGGCGCTCCAGCAGCTTGTACTGCTTTAGCCGGGAAAGCGCGGGGTCGGGCTTGCCGCTGGCACGTAGCTTCGGGGCCAGCATAGGCAGTTCGGCGGGGTCGGCTACCTGCAGGCCGGGGTTGTAGTACTGCGCTTCCGCCCGGTTGATGGGGTTGTCATCTAAAAACAGCGCATTGGGCGCCCGCAGCTGCATTTGTTCCAGCAGCTGGCGGATAATGGGGCCTTTGGGCTGCCAGCTGATCTGCGGAAACACGAACAGGTCGCGGATGCCCAGCTCCACCAGCTTGGCTTCGGCCGGGGCAAAGTCATTTTTGGAAACGATGGTGTGCACAATGCCCCGGGCTGCCGTGTCCCGGACGAGCCGCAGGTTTTCGTCCAGCGCCTCCACCGCGCCCTCCGAGAGCGTGCCGCGCCAGAACGTATCATCCAAATCCCAGATAATAACTTTGACGGGGGCTTCAGAAGTCCGTTTTGGGTTGTCAGTTGCCAGTGCCATGCAGGTTGGAGCCGAGGAGCGGGGGATACTTACCCCGCTCCAGCGGCCGATTCAGCTAAAAAGGTTTTTCAAAGGTACAATGAACCGGCAAGCCGCAGTCGGGGTTCGGTTTCCGCTCCACGCACCGGGCCACTGACAACTCGCAACTGACGCCGGAATGCCTACTTTTGTTTTCCTTACCCCGGCCGGCCTGGTGGCTGGCCCTGTTTTCTTCTTATGGCCCTCGACCTTAATCATAAGTCTATTCTGGTAACCGGCGGCACCGGTTCTTTCGGCAAGCAGTTCGTGCAGGCCGTATTTGAAAAATATCCGCAGGTGAAGCGCCTGGTGGTGTACTCGCGCGACGAGCTGAAGCAGTACGAAATGTCGCAGACGTTTTCCAGCAGCAAGTACCCGGCCATCCGCTATTTCATTGGCGACGTGCGCGACGCGGAGCGCATGAAGCGGGCCTGCGAGGGTATCGACATCATCGTGCACGCCGCCGCCCTCAAGCAGGTGCCTGCCGCCGAGTACAACCCGATGGAGTGCATCAAAACCAACATCTTCGGGGCCGAAAACGTGATTAACGCGGCCCTGGACTGCGGCGTGCAGGAAGTGGTGGCCCTGAGCACCGACAAGGCGGCCGCGCCCATCAACCTCTACGGGGCCACCAAGCTGTGCTCCGATAAGCTTTTTGTGGCGGCCAACAACATGAAAGGCTCCCGCAACCTGCGCTTTTCGGTGGTGCGCTACGGCAACGTAATAGGGTCCCGGGGCTCGGTGGTGCCGTTTTTCCTGCAGGAGCGCCACAAGGGCGTGCTGCCCATCACCCACCCCGACATGACGCGCTTCAACATTTCCCTGGAGGAAGGCGTGGACCTGGTTCTGTATGCCCTGGAGCACAGCTGGGGCGGGGAAATCTTCGTACCCAAGATTCCAAGCTACAAAATCACGGAAGTAGCCAAGGCCATTGCCCCCAACTGCCGCCAGGAAATCGTGGGCATCCGGCCCGGCGAGAAGTTGCACGAGGAAATGATAACCGAAACCGACGCGCTGAGCACGGTGGAGCTGGATAAATACTACGTTATCCTGCCCTTCACCCCGCGCTGGGATGTGGAAGAGTTTATCCGGCACTTCAACGGCCGCCGCGTGGAGGCCGGCTTCCACTATGATTCTTCAAACAATGCCGATTGGATGTCGGTGGAGCAGATCCGGGAAGAAATTCGCTTGCACGTGGATGCCGAGTTCACCCACGAGTGCTAACTTTTTTCGTGCTCCATGGCTGGCAGCTGCCCCTTGGGGGCAGCTGTTGGTTTTTCCGCCCGGGATGCCCGCCGTACTGTACATTTGAAGCCGTATGCCTGACCTCGCTTTTCAGCCCACCCGCCCCATTGCCTACGGCCGCCAGCACATCACCCCCGACGACGTGCAGGCCGTGACGGAAACCCTGTACTCGGACTACCTCACGCAGGGACCCAAGGTGGCGGAATTTGAAGAAAAGTTTGCCGCCTACATTGGTGCCGACCACGCGGTGGCCGTAGCCAACGGCACGGCGGCCCTGCACCTGTGTGCGCTGGCGCTGGGTGTGGAGCCCGGGCAGCGCGTCATCACCACGCCCATCACCTTTTCGGCCTCGGCCAACTGCGTGCGCTACTGCGGAGGCGAAGTGCATTTTGCTGATATCGACCCCGAAACCGCGCTGCTGGACCTGGGCGCCGTGCGCCGCCTGCTGGAAAGCCACCCCAAAGGTTACTTCCACGGGCTGATTCCGGTGGATTTTGCCGGCCTGCCCGTGAACCTGGAAGCGGCCCGCCAGCTATGCGACGAGTTCGGGCTCTGGATGATTGAGGATGCCTGCCACGCGCCGGGCGGCTTTTTCACCGACTCGCAGGGCCATGAGCAGCGGTGCGGCAACGGGCAGTTTGCCGAGCTGGCTATTTTCAGCTTCCACCCCGTGAAGCACATTGCTACCGGCGAGGGCGGCATGATTACCACCAACCGCCGCGACCTGTACGAGCACCTGCTGCGCCTGCGCACTCACGGCATCACCAAAGACCCGGCCCAGCTCACGCGCAACGACGGCGGCTGGTACATGGAAATGCAGGAACTGGGCTACAACTACCGCATGCCCGACATGCTCTGCGCTCTGGGCATCAGTCAGCTCCGGCGCGCCGACGAAGGCCTGGCCCGGCGGCGCCAGCTGGCCGCCCGCTACGACGACGCCTTTGCCGAAATGACCACCGTGCGGCCCGTAGCCGGGGCACCCGGGCACGCCTACCACCTCTACGTGATTCAGGTGCCCGACCGCAAGGGCCTGTACGACGCGTTGCGGGAACAACAGATTTTTGCGCAGGTGCACTACATTCCGGTGCATACCATGCCCTACTACCAGGACCTGGGCTGGCAGCCCGGCGACTTTCCAGCGGCCGAAAACTACTACGCCCACTGCCTGAGCATCCCGTTGTTCCCCACCCTCACCGACGAAGAGCAGCAGTACGTAATTGACTGCATTCGGGCGTTTGTGGAGCGGTAATGCAGGACTTCGCGCAACGACTGGCGCTGGGCACAGCCCAGCTGGGGCTGGCTTACGGCATCAACAACACTGCCGGCCAGCCCAGTCTGGCTCAGGCTGCGGCCTTGCTAAAGGCGGCTCAGGAAATCGGTATTACATTGCTGGACACGGCCGCAGCCTACGGCGACAGTGAAAGCCGGCTGGGCCAGTTGCTGCCGGCCCTCACACTGCCCGGCTTTCAGCTAGTAACCAAAGTTGCCGCCGGCTCCAGTTCAGAAGTCACCAGCCAGTTGCGCGCTTCCCTGCAGCGGCTGGGGCAGCAGCGCGTGTACGGGGTGTTGTTTCATGATTTTGCGGGGCAGCAGCAGTGGCCCGAGGCCTGGGGGGCGTTGCAGGCTACGCAACAGGCGGGCCAGACGGAGCGCATCGGCGTTTCGCTCTACCACCCCTGGCAAGCCGAGTGGCTGCTGGAAAAACGGCTACCGGTGAGCCTGGTCCAGCTGCCCTTAAATGTACTGGATCAGCGCTTCGTGCCGCTGCTGCCAGTGCTGGAGGCCGCTGGCATAGAAGTGCATGCGCGGTCGGCTTTTCTGCAGGGGCTGCTATTGCGTAACTCAGAGCAGCTGCCGGCATTCTTTGCCCCATTGCGCGACAAGCTGCAAAGGCTGCACCAACTAGCTACGGACCAGCAGCTGCCGCTGGAAGCCTTGTTGCTGCTTTTTGCCGCGTCTTTTCCACAGATAAGCCGCTTGGTCGTTGGGGTGGATTCTGTGGAAAATCTGCGCGAAAACGTGCGGGCGGGGCAATACCTAACGCAGTTCAACCAGGTTCGGTCGGCGCTGGCTACTTTCGCGGAACCCGACGACACGTTCATTCTTCCCTACGCATGGCCCCGCTAGATCCGGCTTCTCTTTTTTCGTTGCGGCACCAGGTGGTGCTTATCACGGGGGGCTACGGCCACCTGGGCCAAGCCGTGGTGCTGGGGCTGCTGGCGTACGGGGCTACCGTGGTAGTACTGGGCCGCCAGGAAGAGTTGTTCGAGGCTGCTTTTCGGGACGAAGACACCGGCAGGCTACATTTCCGGGAGTGCGACGTGGCCGATTCGGTTTCCGTGCGGGCGGCATTTGTGGCCTGCCACGCGCAGTTCGGGGCCATTGACGTGCTCATTAACAACGCCTTTTACACCCGCGGCAGCCAGCCCGACCAACTCACCGATGAGGAGTTTGCCTTCGGACTGGATGGCTCTGTGGGCTCGGCCTACCGCTGCCTGCGCGAGGTGCTGCCGCATCTGCGGGCCCAGGGCCGCGGCAAAATCATCAACGTGGCTTCCATGTATGGGGTAGTAGCGCCGGATTTTGCGGCTTATCACGTTACGCCGCAGTTTACCAACCCGCCGCACTACGGCGCGGCCAAAGCGGGCGTCATTCAGCTCACCAAGTATTTTGCGTCTTATCTGGGGCCCGAAAATATTCAGGTCAACTGCGTAACGCCCGGCGCCTTCCCGGGCAGCGCGGCCCAGGCCCACCCCGGGTTCATCCGGGAATTGGAGCAGCGCATTCCGCTGGGGCGCATTGGGCAGCCCGAAGATCTGGCCGGCGCGTTCGTGTTTCTGAGTTCCCGGGCCGCCAATTTTGTAACGGGCCATAACTTGGTAGTGGACGGCGGATGGACGATTCGATAAACGCCCCGATTGAGCCGCGCGTCGGCGCCGTCATTCAGGCTCGGATGGGCTCCACCCGCCTGCCTGGCAAAGCCCTGCTCCCGCTCCCGCTGGGCGGCCCGCTCACTTTACTTGACCGCGTGATAAGCCGGGCCCGGTGCAGCGGGGTGGCGGTAGTCGTCGTAGCCACATCCACTTTGCCTGCCGATGACGCCGTGGCGTCGGCTGCCCGTCAGGCGGGCGCGCAGGTGTACCGGGGCAGCGAAACTGACGTGCTGGCCCGCTTTCAGGAAGCTGCGGCCCTTCATCAGCTCGATACTATCGTGCGGCTAACCGCCGACAACCCCGCCATCGACCCGCACTACGTGCGGCAAGCCTTACAGCAGCAGCACCTCAACCGGGCCGACTACACCCACACCACCGGCCTGCCGCTGGGCACCAACCTCGAAATCATCAGCGGCCGGGCCCTGGCCCTGGCCCACGCGCAGGCGCGGCAGCCCGACGAGCGGGAGCACGTGACGCCCTACCTGCGGCGCCACCCGGAGCTGTTTCAACTGCAGGAACTGGACTTGGCCACGCAGCATCCTGGTTGGGCCAGCTTCCGCCTCACCGTCGACTACCCGAGCGACTACGCTTTGCTGCACACGCTATATACGACGCTGCCTACGGATTTTGGGCTGGCCGAAGTAGCCGCGCTGTACGAGCAATACCCGTGGCTGCCGCTCATCAATGCCGACAACCAACAGGTACGCGTAGCATGACCTCTGCCAAAGCCGGTTCTCCCCGCCTCGTATTCCGGGCCGATGGCAACTCCCGCATCGGGCTGGGCCACGTGATGCGGCTGCTGGCCCTGGCCGAAATACTGCAACCGAATTTCCCGGAGCAGCTTTTCCTGATTCGGGAGCCGGAAGCCGTGCTTGGGCAGCAGCTTCGAGAGGCCGGCTTGGTGGTGCATATTCTACCTTATCAGCCCCTGGCGGAAGAAGCGGCCTACCTCGCGCGCCAAGTACTGCATACCACAGATGTGCTGGTGCTGGATGGCTACGACTTCCGCTACGAGTATCAGAACACCGTGCGCGGGGCCGTGGGCCGGCTGGTGTACCTGGACGACCTGCACGCCTACCCGCTGGCCGCCGATCTGGTACTGAACCCGGCCGGGGGCCTCTCCACCAGCCATTACCAACTGCGCCAGCCTGGTGCCAACCTGTTGAGCGGTCCGGCCTACGCGCCCCTGCGCGCCGCCTTCCGCACCCCGCCCGCTTTACCTGTTCCTCCTGATCCAGCAACCGTACTGGTATGCCTGGGCGGGGCCGACCCTACCCACCAAACCCAGCGCGTGGCGGCTGAGCTGCTGGCATTGCCGGCCGTGCAGCGCGTACACGTGGTGGTGGGCAGCGCCTACCTGGGCTGGGAAAGCCTGCAGGCCTGGGCGCCGGAACACCCGCGCCTGACGCTGCACCGCAACCTGCCGGCGCCGGAGCTGGCCGAGGTTATGCGCCAGTGCGGCGCGGCGGTTTGTTCAGCCAGCACCGTCAGCTACGAGTACTGCGCGGCGGCGGGCGGCTTGCTTTTCCTGCTTCCCACCGCCGACAATCAGTACGACATCGACCAGTATCTGCGCGGGGTGGGGCTGGCCCGGCCGTTTACCTCGTCGGCCAACATCCTTACTTCGCCCGAGGCCGCACGTCTGGCCGCTGCTATGCAGGCGGCCCAGCGGCTGCGGTTCGACGGGCAGGCCCCACGGCGGCTGCGGCAGGAATTTCGCGCCCTGCTACTCCCTCCGCCCCCGTTTCATCTGCGGCCCGTCGTGCCCACCGACTCCGACCAGCTTCTGACCTGGACGAACGAGCCTTCGGTACGGCAGTTTTCCTTTAACCCTACTCCCGTTTCCCGCACCGACCATGAGCAGTGGCTGGCCGCCCGACTCCACGACCCCAACTCCCTGCTGCTGCTGGCTCAGGATGCGGCCAGTGGCCTTCCTGCCGGCCTTATCCGGTTTGCAGTTGAAGACGAGGAGGCTACCTTAAGCTACCTGCTGGACGCCAGCTTCCGGGGGCGCGGGCTGGCGCCACTGCTGCTGCTGGCCGGAGTGCGCCGCCTGACGGAGCACTTCCCGGCCGTGCAGCGGGTGCTGGGCCACGTGCAGCCCGCCAATGTTGCTTCCGTAAAAGCCTTTGAGCGGGCGGGTTTTTTAGCACAGAAGGTGCCTATACTAGCTGGGGCGACCGACGAAGCTATTACCTTTGAACGGGTTACGAGTACCTGATCCGCGCTTTATTATCTTTTTTACTGTATGCTCCGCGACAATTCCAAGCGTGCCCGCCAGACTATCGTTATGTTTTGGGCCATCATTCTGGTCCTCGTGCTTGCTCTTCTACACGACATGCTGACGCTGCTGTTTTCTGGGACAGCCAATGCCTTAATCTCAGATTTCTTAGCTATTTCCCTGCTTTTCGTAGGGGTAGCACAAGTACTGACTGTGATTCTGGGCACTGTTTATTTCCTGCAGTGGTTTCGCCGGGCTTACCTCAACTTGCGCTTGGCAGGGCAATACACGGAGCTTACGGATGGGTGGGCCGTGGGGGCCTGGTTTGTTCCCTTCTTAAATCTGGTGCGACCTTATTCAATTATGAAAGAGGTCTGGCACGGTACCCTGGAAATGGCTGGCCGTTCGCGCCCGCACACGGTGGTCGGTTGGTGGTGGGTTCTATACCTGCTATACACCATCCTAACCCGGACTTCTCAACGATACGCACTACGAGCCAGTACGCCTTCGGATGAAGAAAACGCCTTGATTTTTGACATAATTGCCTGCGTTTTTGCCATCATCTCGGCCGTATTAACTATTCAGGTCGTTCAGTCTGTTTCCGATGCCGAGCAGGAAGCAGCCGCTCGACTTCAGGTCGATACCCTGGGTGGCCCCGTCCCGGAACCCGATGATTTGCTGCTGGGCGAACAGGAAAGCTACGCGTAGCCCCGTACGGCTTCGTATTTTTGCGGCATGACGATTTCCTTTGGCTCCCGCCTCGTGGGCCCCGATCAGCCGCCCTTCATCATTGCCGAGCTTAGCGGCAACCACAACCAGGATTTGCAGCGCGGCCTGGCCATTGTGGATGCCGTGGCCGCTGCCGGGGCCCACGCCATCAAGCTCCAGACCTACACCGCCGATACCATGACGCTGCCCGGCGCCTACCGCATCGACGACCCTGCGTCCCTCTGGTTTGGGCGCGAGCTGCACGAGCTGTACCAGGAGGCGCAAACGCCCTGGGAGTGGCACAAGCCTTTGTTCGACCGCGCCAAAGCGCACGGTATGGTAGCCTTCAGCTCGCCCTTCGATGAAACTGCCGTCGACTTCCTGGAAAGCCTGGAGGTGCCGGCCTACAAAATTGCCTCCTTCGAAAATACCGACTGGCCGCTGCTGCGCCGCGTAGCCGCCACCGGCAAGCCCGTAATTATGAGCACCGGGGCCAGCCAGCTGGCCGAAGTGGCCGAGGCCGTGCAGGTACTCCGGGAAGCGGGTTGCCGCGAACTGGTGCTGCTGAAGTGTACCAGCACCTACCCGGCCACGCCCCAGAACACCAACCTGCGCACCCTGCCCCACTTTCAGCAGCTGTTTCCCGATACCCTGGTGGGCCTCTCCGACCATACCATGGGTGTGGGCGCGGCGGTGGCCGCAGTGGCCCTGGGCGCCTGCGTGATAGAAAAGCACGTGACCCTGCGCCGCGCCGACGGCGGGGTAGATTCGGCCTTCTCCCTGGAACCCGAGGAAGTAGCGCAGCTGGTGACGGAAACCGAGCGGGCCTGGCAGGCCCTGGGCCAAGTGCAGTACGGGGTGCAGCGGGCCGAGGAAAAAAGCCGCTTGTACAAGCGCAGCCTGTACGTGGCCCAGGACGTGCAAGCCGGGGAAGTATTCACCAAAGAAAACCTGCGGGTAGTGCGTCCCGGCGACGGACTGCCCCCGCGCTACCTCGACCAGCTGCTGGGTAAGCCTGCCCGTCAGAACCTACGCGCCGGCACGCCGCTTACCTGGGAGGCGCTGTAAATGGCTGCCGTATTGGCCGCTGTTACGGCCCGCCTGCGCGACATTCTGCAGCTACGATTTACGGATTTGTTTGCGGCCCTGCCGGCGCGCACGCTCAATGGCATTTCGCCCGCCAACCCAGTACGGCGGCTGGCCCGTATGGCCGGCTACGCGGCGCTACGGCTGGTAGGCAACGTGTTCCGGCCCATCCATAACCCGGAGCAGCTGCGCGGGGCTGTGTGGCTCTATGTGGTCAGTCAGAACAACTACGATTCCCTGCGCTTTATCCGGGATGCCCGCCCTGATAGTGTGCTGGTAGCCGGGCAGAGCAAGCAGATTGGCCGCTATAACCAGCAGGTGAACCGTCTTTCCCTGCGTCGCAAGGGTTTGTACTACTGGCAGTTTCCCTTCGTACTGGCCGAACTGCTGCGGCTGGAAGGCCGGAGGGCCTGGCGATTCTGCGATTTGATTTTCAATGCCATTGGCTACTACGAGGTGTACCGGCGGGCGCTGCGGCACTACCGGCCCCGCGCCGTGGTATTTGCCAACGACCACAACGACGACACCCGCGCCCTGCTGCTGGCCTGCCGGGCCGAGGGGGTGCCCACGGCCTATGTGCAGCACGCCAGCGTAAGCACCAACTTCCCGCCCCTGGGCTTTGACCTGAATCTGCTGGAAGGCCAGGATGCCCTGGACAAGTACCGGCAGTGTGGCCTTATCCGGGGCCGGGTGGAATTGGTAGGCATGCCCAAAGCCGATGCGTTTCTGGCCCGCCGCAACACCGCACCCGGCATCCGGCGTGTGGGTATTGCAGCCAACCTGCTCGATGATACCCAGCAGGTGGCCAATGCTGTGGCGCACGTGCTGCGGGAGTTGCCGGACCTCACGCTCACCTTCCGCCCCCACCCCGGCGACACCCGCGACTTTGGTTTTCTACGTCAGCAGCACCCGGAGCTGCAGTTTTCCGATGCGCGTCAGCAGTCGGTTTTTGAGTTTCTGGCCGGGCAGGATGCCCTCATTGCCGCCGACACTAGCACCCACCTCGAAGCCATCCTGCTCAACCTGGTCAGCCTCTACTACCGCCTGGGCAGCCCCGCCTCCTTCGACGACTATTACGGCTACGTGGCCCACAACCTGGTGGACCAAGCCGACAGCCCTGCCATGCTGGTAGACATGCTGCGCCGCTACCAGCAGCACAAGCCGTTGGATTTGTACCGGCGGGCAGCTTACTACAATGCTACCCTGGGCACTCCCGACGAAGGTCGTAGTCAGCAGCGGGCTTTGCGGATTTTGGGGGAGTGGCTTAAATAGCGTTATTTTGCAAATTACCCTATCTATATACGGCTGTATGTCAAGGCGTTTTCTTTCTTCAGCATCGAAGTATTACACCTTTTTAGCTAAAGCTATAGTAGTGCTTGGCATACTACTGGAGACATGCTCATTAACGATTGCGCAGTCCGTTCCTGGACCTGGCAACACTGTCTCTTTTAACGGATATACTACTAGTGTTGAATGCGGTAGCGTAAACCGAGGAATTATACAACGAGTTACCGTTGAAGCTTGGATTCGAACAACCAGTAGCGGTTACCAATGGATAATAGGCAAATACTCCAATTCTTTGCTTGAAGAAAAAGGCTATCATTTGATTACCCAGAATGGCACAGCATCCTTCAATGGCCGCGCCGACGTAGGCACGTATATGTCCTCCGGAGCCTCTACTACCCGTATTGACGATGGTCGTTGGCACCATCTGGCAGGTGTATGTAACGTAGATATCTGGCAGATTTACGTGGATGGCGCATTAGAAAATAGTCGTGTGTACAACTACACGCAAGCTGATTTGACAACGACCTCAACGCTGGCTATTGGCAAGTACTATGTACAATCGGAAAACTTCTTTTCCGGTGAAATCGACGAAATCAGGCTGTGGCGCACGGCCCTTTTGGCAGAGCAGATTCAGGCCAATATGTGCCGCCGGTTTAGCACTGTGCCGGCCGATCTAGTAGGCTACTATACCTTCGACCAAACAGCGGGCACCACGGTAGTTGACCGGGGGAACGTCCCGGTAAACGGCACATTGCAGAACTTCGGCAGCGCCCCCTGGAAGCTTTCCGGTGCCCCTATCGGCGACCTGTCGACGTCGGTGTACGGCAGTAACCTCAGCCAGGGCAAGCTTAAGCTGAAAGCAGCCAACGGCGACTCAGCTATTGTTTCCGGAATTACTCAAACCGATGGCATCCAGCTATATGCCATCAACCAGGCACCGACGCTAAAGCCGGCAGGCAACGTTACGGCCACGTATTTCGGTGTCTTCAGTCGGGGCAGCACGGGCACCTATCAATTTCGGCTCCATCCTGCCGCGGGGGCCAGTAGTTGCACGCAGATATATAGCCGCTCAACCAACACCGACAGCTGGACTGCCGCCAATGCGACCCTCTCCAGCCAAAGCCTGGTGCTAACGGCCCAGAAATACCGGAGCGAGTATATTCAGGTTTCCTCCGCGGGAAACGGAGGCCAGGTAAACATCAGCGGTGATGAATTGCTTTGTACGGGTGGTTCCGTGAAGCTGAGCGCCTCTCTGGCTGGGGCAACAGCCTACCGCTGGAACACGGGCGCTACCACGGCAGCTATAACCGTTACCCAGGCTGGCACTTATAGTGTAACTGCTACACTGGCAGGCGGCTGCACCGTTACGGGCACCCACACTGTGGTAAACCCTACTATTGCTGTAGAGGCCGACAATCTGTTGTGTGCTGGCAGTAGTGGCACCCCGTTGCGCGCTACCGCAACCCCGGCAGGGGCTACTTTCAAATGGAATACCGGCGCTACTACAGCCACCATCATTGCCACCAAGGCAGGTACATATGCCGTGACGGCAACTTTTGCTAATGGCTGCGCTATCAGCGCCACCCGCACGGTGGCAAGCCCTACGCTGCAGCTGACGGGCCCGGCTCTGCTATGCCCTGGTAGCAGCGTACAGCTACAGGCCCAGGCCACCCCGGCTACCGCCACGTATAAATGGAATACCGGCGCTACTACCGCTACGCTGTCGGCCACGCAGGCGGGCACCTATACGGTAGTAGCCACTTTTCCCAACGGCTGCCAGCTTACGTCCTCTACCACGCTGACGACGCCTACCGTACAGCTCAGCGGTGAGTCGCGGCTTTGCGCTAATGGCTCCGTGACGCTGCAGGCCGCCGCTACGCCTGCTGCCGGGGCTACATTTCTTTGGAGTACCGGCGCCACTACGGCGGCTGTTCAGGTAACGCAGGCGGGCACTTACAGCGTCAGCACCCGATTTCCTAACGGCTGCACCATCACTCGTCAACAGACCGTCGTACGTCCTGCCCTGAAACTTAGCGCCGACACGCTGCTCTGTCCTAACGGCAGTCTGAGACTAGATATTCAATCTATTACGGCGGGTGCATCCGGGGTAAAGTGGAGCACCGGGGCCACCACTCAGGCCATTGACATTACCAAGCCCGGCACGTACACCGCCGTGGCTACGTATCCCGGCGGCTGCCGGGTAGAAGCTCGCCGCACGGTAATACAGCCGCGCCTCACGCTTTCGGCGGATACCCTACTCTGCGCCGGGGCTCCTATCCGGCTCACGGCTACTGCCAGCCTGCCCGGAGCTACGTACCGCTGGAGCACGGGGGCTACCACCGCCAGCATTGCGCCTACCCAGGCCGGTTTGTATAGCGTAACGATTTCGTACCCCGGAGGCTGCACGCTGCTGGCCCAGCGTACCGTAGTGCAACCGGCAGTAGCTATCAGTGGAGCGGCTCAAGTTTGCCAGGGAGGCTCAGTGCCCCTGCAGGCTACGGCGGGCGTGGGCGTAACCTACCGCTGGAATACGGGCGCTACCACCGCCGCAATTTCGGCGAACAAACCCGGCGTATATACCGTGACGGCTACGTACCCGGGCGGCTGCACGGTATCAACCGAACATACTGTGCAGCTTTTCCGGCCCGAAATACAAATTGCGGGCGACTCTCTGCTTTGCCCGGGCAGTTCGGTGGCGCTGACAGCCCAGAGCGCCGGGGCTACGGCCTACCGCTGGAGCACGGGTACAACCAAAGCGGAGCTGTCGGTAGCAGCAGCCGGCACGTACACGGTGACGGCTACGTACCCCTCGGGCTGTACTGCCAGCCGGCGCGTAACGGTTCGAAGCGGAATTGCGGTTCCTCGTTTCAGCTTGGGAGCCGATACCACCATCTGCGAAGGCACCCCACTTACTCTGCGTGCAGTAGCTGGGGGTAGCTACACTTACCGCTGGCAAGACGGCTCCAGCACCTCAACGCTGGTCGCGCAGCAGCCGGGACTCTATACCGCTCAGGTCAGCAATGCCTGCAACACGCAAACGGCCAGCCGCAATGTGCAGATGGAACTGTGTGTACCCAACATCATTACGCCGAACGGGGACCGAATCAACGACACGTTCCGACTGTTGGCGGCGGCAACCGGCAATTGGTCGGTGGTTATCTTCAACCGCTGGGGCAAACAGGTATATTCTGCGGCGCGCTATGCCAATGATTGGGGGCTAAACGCGGCCCCGGGCGCGTATTATTTCGTGCTTCAGCGCACCGACAACCCTACCACATACAAGGGCTGGCTGGAAGTAGTACGGTAAAGAGGCCGGCCCTATCTTGCCGGTATGTCGCTGCCTCCTATCCAAGCACTTCCTGTCTCCGCCGAAACCCGGCTGTCTTATGTGCTCCGGCATTTTCGACTGGCATATGAAAGTGTTCATTTACCATCCATTGGCTATTATCCGGTAGGGCCGGAAGACGCTCAGATAGTTATTGGTAGTGGAGAAGATGAGTTTTTCGCTCTACAACGACCATATCCACATTCATTTGAAATAAACTGGCGGCAGTGGCGGGGAAAAAGTATTCCTTTTTTCTTTGACAGCGACGCCGGAGAACCACTAATAGAACTGCTGCCAGAAGGAAAATCCTTTATCTGTCCGGACATTATTTCGGCGGCGTTTTACCTGCTCAGCGGCTGGCAGGAGTATTTTTCCGAGGAGCGCGACCAGCACGGACGCTTTCCCTACTCGGCCAGCGTACAGAGCCGCTACGGTTTCGTGACCGTGCCTGTCGTCAATTACTACTTCGATATTCTGAAAACGGCCGTGGAGCACGTAACCGGGCAACCGCTGCGCCCGCGCCGCTGGGCAAACGGCGCGAGTTGGGCCGCCTTTATCACCCACGACATCGACAACCTGTACAGCGCCTGGAAAGCTCCGGCCAACGCTGCCCTGCGCCAGGGCAAGCTGCTTAGCTTCGGCCGGCAGCTCTGGCAGCACTTCACCAAGCCCGATGCCTGGGACAACCTGGCGCAGGTACAGCAAACCGTGGCTTCGTACGGGGCAAAGAGCACGTTCTTCTTTCTGCCTGAGCACCGAAAAGCCGCCAATGGCACGCCCAATGCGGATTATAAAATCAACCATTCGAAGCTTATAAACCAGATTCGTCAATTGTTTGAAGATGGCTCTGAAATAGCAGTTCACGGCAGTTTAAGCGCAGGTGGGGATGATTACAATTTAGTAATCGAAACCGCCACAGTCCGGAAAATAGCCGGCTTGCCACTTGATTCGGGCACTTATTTCGGCAACCGATTCCACTATCTGAGGTGGGAGCCGCGCTTTACTCCAATTCTAGTTGAGGAACTCACGTCGGTTTACGACTCCACGTTAGGCTTTGCTGAGCATTTCGGCTTCCGCAACTCTTACTGTCTGCCTTTTTACCCGTTCAACTTTCAGACCGGCGAAGCCCATGACTTCCTCGAAATTCCGCTGAACGTGATGGACGCTACGCTCTACCACCCGCGCTACCTGCAGCTGGAACCAGCGGAAATCCTGCCGGCCCTCACGCCCATGTTCCAGGAAATCGAGCGGTTTGGGGGCGTGTGCACGGTGCTCTGGCACAACGAGAACTTCGACCCGGCCAACCACCACAACGGCCCCCGCGAGTTCCACACCATCATGGAGTACCTTCGCGGCCGCCACGTGACCTTCGTCAACGGCTCGGATATTTGCGCACAGCGGTCCTAGAACTGTCATTCCGACGCAGGAGGAATCTGGGTTCAGCGTTAAAAGACAAACCCGGATTCCTCCTGCGTCGGAATGACATAAGGGGTAATTCACTAAATCACTAAATCACCGCGCTTGGGCATCGTTCAGCGGCAGGGGCTGCGCAACACCATTATTTCTTACCTGGGGCTGGCGCTGGGGTTTCTGAATACGGCCTTCATTGTGCCGCGCTTTCTGGCCGCCAACCAGCTGGGCCTGACCAGCACGCTGCTGGCCATTGCCACCATTTATGCGCAGCTGTCGGCACTGGGGTTTGCTAGTGTGGGCATCCGGTTTTTCCCGTATTTCCGCAACCGGGAAACCGGGCACCAGGGGTTTCTGCCGCTGCTGCTAGGCGTGCCTTTACTGGGCTTTGCGCTGGTGACGGTGCTGTACCTGAGCGGGAGGCCGCTGGTGCTCAGCTTCTATGAGCAGGACCGCGCCCTCATTGGCTCCTACTACGGCTGGGCGGCGGGGCTGGCGCTGTTCGTGATGCTGTACTCCCTGCAGGACGCTTACCTGAAAGGGCTGTACCACACGGCTTTTTCGTCGTTTGTGCAGGAAATTCTGCTACGGGTGCTACAGGCCGGGGCGGCTGTGCTCTACGGGCTGGGCTACCTGTCGTTTCACGGCTACGTGCTGGCGTACATCGGCTGCATGAGCGGTATTGCCCTGCTGCTTACGGGTTACCTGGCTTACATCGGCGAGCTGCACGTGCGCCCGCAGGCGGCGGCCCTGCGCGTGCAGCCGTTGCGGGGTATTCTGAGCTTCGGGGCGTTTGCGCTGCTGGCCAATATTTCGGGCACCATCATCATGAACATCGACACGCTCATGGTGGGCTCCCAGTTGAACCTGGCCGCAGCGGGCGTGTACAGCATTGCATTTTTCATCAGCACGGCCCTCACGCTGCCGGCCCGCTCGCTCAACAAAATTGCCTTCCCGCTACTGGCCGACTACTGGAAGGAAAACGCCCTGCCGCGTATGGCCGCCTTCTATCGCGACACCACCCGCCTGAATGCCGTGCTGGGCTGCTACTTGGCTCTGGGCATCGCGCTGAACCTGGATTTCATCTACGGCCTGATGCGCAACCCCGCGCTTGAAGCTGGCACTACGGCCGTGCTGGTACTGCTCTTGGCCCGCCTCTTCGACGGTATCACGGGCCTCAACGGGCTCATCCTCGTCACCTCCCCGCGCTACCGCTACGATCTGCTGTTCAACGTGTCGTTGGCGTTGGTAACCATTACCCTCAATGCCCTGCTGATTCCGCGCCTGGGGCTGACGGGGGCAGCGGTGGCATTTCTGCTGGCCATTGTGAGCATCAACCTGGCCCGCACCTGGTTTGTATGGCACAGCTACCGCATGCAGCCCTTCACCGGCCGCATCCCGCTTATTCTGCTGAGTGCGGTAGTAGCCGGCGGAGCCGCCTGGCTGGTTCCCTCCTTCAATTCGCCACTGGTAGCCATGCTCGTACGCTCGGCGGTACTGACGGTAGTGTATGCCACGCTGGTTCTACTCACCAAGTCTGCCCCAGAGGCCAAGGCTTTGATGCAAAAATTTCGGCACCGAAACCCGCTGACCTGATTGTACTCTCACCGGTTGGCCTAGGCCCACAGTAAGGGGCCGTTAAGCCGGGCACCGGGCAGCCAAGTCAAGTTGATGACGCCTGTTGGAAATCATTATGTCATAACTTAAAAACGAGTAAAGAAAGGTTTTTCAGGCTGGCATCAATGCCCTATTTGGCCGCTGTACCAGGCAAAGGGACAGTCATAGAAATTGTATTCTCACTGCATTGCCCAGCTGTCAACCAGTAACCAAAATCACTATTTCACTAGTAGGCATACAGCAACCACCCGAGTTAGATATTTCCACTAAATCAGCGGCTAATTTCACTGGCTGGCGGTTACCCATGAAAAAGAAAATTTGGAAGTATAAAATTTCGACCCTTCCTTTGCCCTACCAATTCTTTACCCCCCAAAGGATTGTTTTTATACAGAGGCGTGGAGAGACAGGCTCTATGAAACGCCGGCAACCAGCGGAATTTCCGAAACGGTGCCAAGTCCTGACCATATAAAAACAACAAACCGTGAACCACTTGTCCAACCTCGTCCCTGCCTCCGCCACTTCCATTGCTGTACAGCATGGGTGTTGTGCTACGATGGGCATGGCGTGTTGTTGCTAGTTCACACCCCTACTTTTCCTGGTTTGTGCGCTGATTTCAGCCCCCGGCAGCTCCGCTATGCTTAGCGGCCGCCTGGCTTAGCACAGGCCGCTTTTTGTTCTGCCGCAGCGCCCCGACCAGCCCACGTCAGGCCAGCTTCCGCGCAGGATGATTCTCCGCCGAACTGCTGCCTTTCTCCGGCCGGTTCTCCTTCTCCCTGCTTGTCGTATGCCCGCAGCCCTGGCCGCGCCGGTTGGTCCACCCCTGGACGACCTGCGCCATCAGCTCACGCCAGCCACCGCCCTGGAGCGGTTGCGCCTCGTGGCTTCTCTGTACCCCAACTCGGCGGTTTTCTCGACCTCCTTTGGCCTGGAAGACCAGATTATCAGTCACTTGATTTTTGAGTTCGACTTGCCCATTCGGGTATTCACGCTCGATACGGGCCGCAACTTCCAGGAAACCTACGCCACCTGGAACAAGACTTTGCTGCGCTACCAGAAGCCGATTGAGGTGTATGCGCCCCGGCAGGAAAGCCTGCAGGCGCTGCTCCTCGAAAAAGGCCCCAACTCCTTCTATGAGAGCGTGGAAAACCGCAAGGAGTGCTGCCACATCCGCAAAGTAGAACCCCTGAACCGCGCCCTGGCCGGGCAACAGGCCTGGGTAACGGGCATCCGGGCCGAACAGTCGCAGAACCGCCAGACGATGGAGCCGGTGGAGTGGGACGCGCCGCACAACCTCATCAAAGTTCACCCGCTGTTCGACTGGACCTGGGAAGAGGCGGTGGCCTTCACCCAGGAGCACGGAATTCCGGTGAATACACTACATAAGCAGGGCTTTGTGAGTATTGGGTGCGCGCCCTGCACCCGCGCCATCAAGCCGGGCGAAGACTTCCGCGCCGGTCGCTGGTGGTGGGAAGACCTTTCGGCCAAAGAATGCGGTCTGCACGCCACCGCCCACCACAATGGTCCCGACCCGGTGGTGGAGCCGGTGCCCGCCAACTAAGTATCAAGCAAGACCAGTTTCTTATGAGTACCCCTTCCTTCGATTACCTCGACCGGCTGGAAGCCGAAGCCATCCACATCCTGCGGGAAGTAGCCGGCCAGTTTGAGCGTCCTGCCCTGCTGTTTTCGGGTGGCAAAGACTCCATTGTGCTTACGCGCCTGGCCGAAAAAGCCTTCCGCCCCGGCCGCTTCCCGTTTCCGCTGGTGCACGTGGATACCGGGCATAACTTCCCCGAGGTGCTGGCCTACCGCGATACGCTGGCCGAGCAGCTGGGCGAAAAGCTGATTGTGCGCAGTGTGGAGGACACCATCCGGCGCCAGCGCCTGCGTGAGCCGATGGGCAAGTACCCCAGCCGCAACCCGCTGCAAACCTACACGCTGCTGGAAACCATTGAGGAGTTTGAGTTTGATGCTTGCATCGGCGGGGCCCGGCGCGACGAGGAAAAGGCCCGCGCCAAGGAACGCATCTTCTCGGTGCGCGACGAGTTTGGCCAGTGGGACCCCAAGCGCCAGCGCCCCGAGCTGTGGAACATCTATAACGGCCGCATCCAGAAGGGCGAAAACGTGCGCGTATTCCCCATTTCCAACTGGACGGAGCTGGACGTGTGGCGCTACATCCAGCGCGAGAACATCACCCTGCCCGACATCTACTTCGGCCACGAGCGTACCTGCGTGGTGCTGCCCTCGGGCCAGCTGCTGGGCCTCACCGAGCACATCCGCCTCGACAAGGACGACGAAATCGTGACGCGGCAGGTGCGTTTCCGCACCGTGGGCGACTCTACCTGCACGGCCGCCGTGGAAAGCGACGCCGCCACGGTGGAAGACATCATCCAGGATCTGCTGCTGGCCAAAGTAAGCGAGCGGGGTGCTACCCGTCTCGACGACAACATCTCCGAAGCCGGCATGGAAGACCGCAAGCGCAACGGGTATTTCTAAGTGGTGAAGTTGTGAAAGGTGAAGTTGTGAATTCTGCACCTCACCTGAACGACCATTCACAATTTCACAAACTCACAAGTTCACCTTTATGGACCTTCTTCGATTTATCACTTGCGGCAGCGTAGACGACGGCAAAAGCACCCTGATCGGGCGGCTGCTATACGACTCCGAATCCGTGTCGCTGGATGTGCTGGCGGCCCTGGAAAAGCGGCAGGCCTCGGGCGGCGTGGTAGACCTCGCCCTCCTCACCGACGGCCTGCGCGCCGAGCGGGAACAGGGCATTACCATCGACGTAGCCTATAAATACTTCACTACGCCCCGCCGCAAATTCATCATTACCGATGCGCCGGGCCACGTGCAGTATACCCGTAACATGGTCACGGGCGCCTCCAACGCTGACCTGGCCATTGTGTTGGTGGATGCGCGCCAGGGCGTGATTGAGCAGACGCGCCGCCACACCCTCATTGCCGCGCTGCTGGGTATCCGCCACTTCGTGCTGGCCGTGAACAAGATGGACTTGGTAGACTACGACCAGGCCGTGTTCGACCAGATTGCCATTGACTATGCAGCCCTTACCAACCACTTCAACCTGCCGGCGGCTACGGCCATTCCGCTCAGCGCCCTCAATGGCGACAACGTGGTGACGCGCTCCAAGCACCTGCCCTGGTACACTGGCCCCAGCCTGCTGGAGCACCTGGAAAGCGTGCCCAGTGCCGTAGAAACGACTTCTGCCCCACGTTTTCAGGTGCAGTACGTGATTCGTCCCCAGACGCCTGAGCTGCCCGACTACCGCGGCTACGCCGGCCAGATTTTGAGTGGCCAGTACCGCCGCGGCGAGCGGGTGCGGGTGCTACCCTCCGGCCTGGAATCCGAAATCGAAGCCATTGAAGTAAACCAGCAGGAAGTGGAATCTGCCGCCGCGCCCCAGGCCGTGGTCATCCGCCTGCGCGACGACCTGGACGTGAGCCGCGGCGACGCCCTGGTGCCCGTCGCGGCCGAAGCTACGGTGACGCGGGAGCTGGAAGCTACGCTGTGCTGGATGAGCGAGCAGCCATTGTGGCCCGGCCGCAAGCTGCTCGTGCAACACCACACCACCCTCTCGAAAGCGTCCGTGTCGGCCATTCTCTACAAGGTGAACGTGCACACGTTTGCCCGGGTATCGGCCGAGCAGGCCCAGCTCAACGACATCGTGCGGGTGCGCCTGAAAACCGCCCAGCCCCTGGCTGTGGACCTCTACCAGGAAAACCGCGCCACCGGGTCTTTCATTCTGGTGGATGAAGTAAGTGGCGACACCCTCGCCGCCGGCCTGGTAGAAGCTGCCAACTCCGAGTACTTCACCGCCCCGGTTCAGCCCCCGGTTGCCTTTTCGATTTAGTGTTCAAGCCAATAGAATGTCATGCTGAGCGCAGCCGAAGCACCTCTACAGCTTTGTCCTCACGCTAGAAGTAGTCAGAGGTAGAGATGCTTCGGCTGCGCTCAGCATGACGGCCTGGAAACTCACCATTTCACCACCTCACCATTTCACCGTATGAAAACGCCCCGTCTGACCGTCCTTGGTGCCGGCCCCGGCGACCCGGAGCTGCTCACGCTCAAAGGGGCGCGGGTGCTGGGTGAGGCCGATGTCATTCTCTACGACGCTCTGGCCAACCGCGAGCTGCTGCAACACGCCCGGCCCGAGGCCGTGCTGGTATCGGTGGGCAAGCGGCGCGGCATGCGCAGCTTTTCCCAGGACGAAATCAACGCCCTGATTGTGGAGCACGCGCACCGCTCCGGCCACGTGGTGCGTCTGAAAGGCGGCGACCCGTTCGTGTTTGGGCGCGGCCGGGAGGAAATGCTCTACGCCGAAGCCCACGGCCTGCGCACCGACTACGTGCCCGGTATCAGCAGCGCCGTGGCGGCGGCCGGCAGCGTGGGCATTCCCGTCACGCACCGGGGCGCCAGCGAGGGGTTCCGGGTGATTACGGCCACTACGGCCACCGGCGAGCTGGCTTCCAGCGTGGCCGAAGCCGCCCGCTCCCGCGCTACCACCGTGATACTGATGGGCCTGGGCGAGCTGCCGAGCATTGTGCGACTGTTCTGCGCGCAGGGCCAGGCCGAGACGCCAGCGGCCATCATCCAGAACGGCACCCTGCCCACCGCCCGGCTGGTCACGGGTACCGTGGCCGAGCTGCCGGCCCGGGCGCTGGAAGCCGGTATCGGGGCTCCGGCCATCATCATCATCGGAGAGGTGACGCGCCTGGCCACGCCCGCAGTGCTGACGCAGGCTTTGCCGACCGTTTTTGCCGACGCCTCTTACGCCGAGGTGGCCTGATTTGCTTTTTCGGGCGGATTTCCGGCCGGTTTTCTTCTGACTTCCCTCTACGCCGTCATCCTGTTTTTGCCATGTCCATTACCTCAACTTTCACGCTGCCCCTGGGTCTGGATGACGCCAGCCTGCAGCAGTTCGCGGGCGGCCTCACCGAGCAGCAGCTGCTGTGGCTGAGCGGGTATTTCTACGGTCGGTCGGCGGGCGCAGCGGCACCCCCGGCCGCTCAGTCTGCTACCTCGGTGGCCGCAGCGCCGGCTCCGGATTCGGCCCGGCTAACCATTCTCTTCGGCTCCCAGACCGGCAACAGCAAGAAGGCAGCGGGCCTGGTGGCCGAAGCGGCCCGCCAGCGCGGCCTGGCCGTGACGGTGCGCGACATGAACGACTACCCGACCAAGGAGCTGAAAAACGAGCAGCAGCTATTGGTCGTGGTAAGCACCCAGGGCGAGGGCGACCCACCTATTGCCGCCGAGGAGCTGCACCAGTTTCTGCTCAGCAACCGGGCCCCCAAGCTGCCCAACCTGCGCTACGCCGTGCTGGCCCTTGGCGACAAAAGCTACCTGCAGTTCTGCCAGACCGGTTTCGAGTTCGACCAGCGCCTGGCCGAGCTGGGTGGCAAGCGCCTGCTGGAGCGCGTGGACTGCGACGTGGAATTTGAAGCCGAGGCCCGCCGCTGGGCCGAGCAGGTGCTGGCGCTGGTAGCCCAGCCGGCCCCAGCTACCACTACGATTGCCTCCGCGCAGCCTTCGATTCAGGTAAACCAGCTGGTGGCCGCGGGTGAGGCCGAGGTAGAAGAAAAAGTGGAATATACCAGCCACAACCCCTTCGCCGCTGAGCTGCTGGAGAAAATCCAGCTGAACGGGCGCGGCTCCACCAAGGAAACTTACCACCTGGAATTTTCGCTGGCGGACTCCGGCATAGCCTACGAAGCCGGCGACGCGTTGATGGTGCAGCCCGTGAATAGCGAGGCGCTGGTGCAGGAGGTAATTCAGGCCGCCCGCCTGAACGCCACGGCCCCGGTAAAGCTCAATGACACGGAATTTGATCTGCACACCGCGCTGGCGGAGAAGCTGGAGCTGTCGGTACTCACGCGCGACGTGCTGGAACGCTATGCCGCCGTGGCCCCGCAGCACCCCAGGCTCCGCGACATTCTCACCAACAAAGCCCAGCTGCCCGACTACCTCTACGGCCGCGACGTGGCCGACCTGCTCACGGAGTTTCCGGTAGAGCTGTCGGGGCAGCAGCTGGCGGCGGTGCTCCGGCCCCTGCCGGCCCGCGCTTACTCCATTGCCAGCTCCCTGCTGGCTCACCCCGAGGAAGTACACCTCACGGTAGGCGCCGTGCGCTACGAAACCCAGGGCCGCCGCAAGCACGGCACCTGCTCCGCCTACCAGGCCGATGGGCTGACCGTAGGCGACACAGCCCGGGTGTGGGTGGACCGCAACGAGTACTTCAAGCTGCCCCAGGATGCTGCTACCGACATCATTATGGTAGGCGCGGGTACGGGCGTGGCCCCGTTCCGGGCCTTTGTGGAGGAGCGGGCTGAAACCGGCGCCGCCGGCCGCAACTGGCTGGTGTTCGGCAACCCCCACTTCACCACCGATTTCCTGTACCAGACCGAGTGGCAGCAGCACCTGAAAAAAGGCACGCTGGACCGCCTCGACGTAGCCTTCTCCCGCGACCAGCAGCAGAAAGTGTACATCCAGCACCGCCTGCTCCAGCAAGGCGCCCGCCTCTACGACCAGCTCGAAAACGGCGCCCACTTCTACGTGTGCGGCGACAAAAACCGCATGGCCGCCGACGTGCGCCAGGCCCTGCTTGCCGTCATTCAGCAGGAAAGCGGGAAAGATGCCGACTACGCTGCCGACTACGTCAAGCAGCTGCGCAAGCAGCGCCGCTACCTGGAGGACGTGTACTAGCCAATCCAACAACCAATCAAGCTTCCTTATCCCAAACACTAGTTAATCCATTCAACCAGATGCGCGTTTCGCAAAGACGATGTTGTAGTAGCCGGTAAAAGCCGCCGTGTGCCTGACCCGAGCCGCTTGCCGCTACGCCCAAGGCACCCTTGGAAGCCCCGGCTTCCCTCCTTTCCTGCTGGCTCCCACCAGCCCAGCCTACTCCCTTCTCTTTCTCCTCCAAACGCCTTTTCTGTAATGAAGAAGTACTACGCTTCTTTCTGGATTCTCCTGATCTTACTTTTTGCTAGTTTGATGGCCGCGCAGGCCCAGGACCAATTAATTTCCATCAGCGGCACCGTCCGCGAAAAAGACACCCAGCAGCCGTTGCCCGGCGTGAGCGTGAATGTGAAGGGCGGACTGATGAGCGCCCAGAGCGACGCCAGCGGCAAGTTCGTGCTCCAGGCCCGCCTGCGGTTTCCGTTTACCATCGTCTTCAACATCATTGGCTACGAGCCCCGGGAGCTGGAAATTGCCAGCGGCAGCCAGCCCATTGCTATCCAGCTGGAATCGAAGCCCGTGCTGGTGAACGAAGTAGTAGTGTCGGCCTCCCGGGTGGAGGAAAGCCGGCTGAAGTCACCGGTAGCCATTGAGAAGCTCGACATCCGCGCCATCAAGGAAACGCCCGCGCCCAGCTTCTACGACGCCCTGGAAAACGTGAAGGGCGTGCAGATGACCACCAGCTCGCTCACCTTCAAAGTGCCCAACACCCGCGGCTTCAACATCCCCAACAACTTCCGCTTTATGCAGCTGGTGGATGGGGTGGACATGCAGGCGGCTACCCTGGGTGTGCCCCTAGGCAACGCCATTGGGCCCACGGAGCTGGACATTGCCTCCGTCGAAATCACGCCCGGTGCGGCCTCGGCCCTCTATGGCATGAACGCCATCAACGGCATGGCCAACCTCACCACCAAAAGCCCTTTCACCTACCAGGGCCTGAGCGTGTACCAGAAAGTGGGCGTCAACCACGTGGATGGCAAGGACCGGGACCCCAGCGCCCTCACCGAAACGGCCGTGCGCTACGCTCAGACTATCGGCAGCCGCTTTGCCTTCAAGCTGAATGGCTCCTACCTGCGCGGCACCGACTGGCTGGCCGACACCCAGATTGACCAGAATCCGCAGAGCCTGAACTCGGCCAACCCCCGCTTCCCCGAGCTGAGCGGCGCCAACAACCCCGCCGCTGACCTCTGGAACCGTTACGGCGACGACCGTAGCGGCAACGTGGCCATTCCCATCACCTACCAGGGCAAGACGGAAACCTTCAACGTGCGCCGCACGGGCTACTATGAGAAGGACCTGATTTCGCCCACCGTGCGCAACCTCAAGTTTGACGGGGGACTGTTCTACAAGTTCACCGACAAGCTGGAGCTGAGCTACGGCTACCGCTACGGCCTGATGGACGGCATTTTCCAACGCGGCAACAAGATTCAGCTCAAGGACGTGACGGTGCAGAACCACAAGCTGGAGCTGCGCGGGGCCGACTACTACGTGCGCAGCTACGTGCTGGTAGAAAACACCGGGGACTCCTACAACCTGAACCCGCTGGCTTTGAACCTGGATTTGCAGAACGGCGCCACGGCCCTCACCACCGGCTCCGGCCCCAAAACCAGCTGGGCCGATAAGTTTCAGGCCAAGCTCCAGGAGCAGGTGAATGCCGGCGTGGACCTGGCCGCCGCCATGCAGGCCGCCCGCGCTGCCGCCGATGCCGGTCGGGCCCAGCCCGGCACCGCCGCCTTCGAGCAGCTGAAAAACACCATCACGGGCATCAACAACTGGGACAGCGGCGTGAACGTGCCCGGCGCGCCGGCTACCGGCGGGGCCGCCCTCTGGCAGCGCAGCCGCACTTACCACAACGAAGCGCAGTGGAACCTGGGCCAGCGCATCAAGTTTGCCGATGTGGTAATGGGCGCCGATGCCCGCATTTACGAGGTGATTCCCGACGGCAACAACTTCGTGGACTTCTCCAAGCCCCTGGCCGACCGCAACACGCCCGGCGGCAACAACCTGTACTACAAAAAATACGGCGCCTTCGCCCAGGCTACCAAGCTGCTGTTCCAGGACCGCCTCAAGCTGAACGCCTCCCTGCGCGTGGACTACAACCCCGAGTTCAACCCCAAGCTGAACCCGCGGGTGGCGGCCGTGTACACCATTGCCCAGCGCCACAACCTGCGCGCTTCCTTCCAGAACGGCTGGCGCTTCCCGGCCTTGTTTGAGGCCCTGTCGTTTGTGAAAAACGGCAACGTGCGCCGCGTGGGCGGCCTAGCCCGCGTGAACGAAGGCCTGGGCTTCCTCGAAAACTCCTACACGCTGACTTCGCTCGACAACTTCACGGCCGCCGTGAACAAGGATGTGGCCGCTGGCACTCCCCGCAACGACGCCGCCCTCAAAAACAGGGACGTGCTGCAGGTGGCTAACCTGCCTACGGAAGAGCCCGAGCACATCAACGCCTTCGAGGTAGGCTACAAGAGCGTGCTGCTCGACAACAGCCTGGCCCTGGACATCGACGCCTACTACAACGAGTACTCGGGCTTCCTGGGGCAGGTGGAAGTGGCCGTGCCGAAAACGGGGCCGGTGCTGACGGATGCGGCCGTGCTGGACATGCTTTCCCGCGCCAAGCAGGACCGCTACCGCGTGTACACCAATGCCCGCAATACCTACCGCAGCTACGGCTCGGCCCTGGGCATCACCTACAACTTCTACCAGAAGTTCACCGTGGCCGGCAACGTGAACTACAACAACATTGCCGCCAACGAGGAAAAGGACGTGTTCATCACGGGCTTTAACACGCCGAAGTGGACGACGAACCTGAGCTTCGGCAACCGCGAAGTTGTACGCAACGTGGGCTTTAATGTGGTGTGGCGCTTCCAGGATTCCTTTTATTGGGAAAGCCAGCTGGCCAACGGCCAGATCCCGGCCTACTCCACCGTGGATGCCCAGGTGAACGTGCGCATTCCGGCCCTGAAGTCGACCATCAAGCTGGGCGGCACCAACCTGCTCAACAACCGCTACATCCAGTACGCGGCCGGCCCAACCATCGGCGGCCTCTACTACGTGGCTCTCACCTTCGACAACAACATCATCCGCTAGCTGCTCCGCTCGATGCCACGCGCCTTTTTTGTTCTGCTGCTTCTGTTGCTCGCGGCCGCCCCGCTACGGGCGCAGAAGCAGTACGTGCGGGAGCAGCAGACCTGGCTGGGAGTGTTCAACCAAACGCGGTTTTCGCAGCGCTGGGGCTCCTGGACCGACCTGCACCTGCGCCTGCACGACCACTTCGTGCAGGAGAAGTTTCAGGCCCTGGCCCGCGTTGGCCTTACCTATTACCTCACCGACGACGTGCGCCTGACCGGCGGCTACGCCTATGTGCATCACTACCCCGATGGAACCCGCACCGTGGGCCAGTCCGAGCACCGGCCCTGGCAGCAGGTGCAGTGGTTTACCAAGTTTCCCAAGGCCCGCCTGATGCAGTGGGTGCGGCTGGAAGAGCGGTTCCGGCGCACCATTCAGAACAATGAGCGCACCGACGACTTCGATTTCAACTACCGCACCCGCTACAACGCGGCGTTGTTTCTGCCGCTCACCAAACGGGGCTTTGAGCCGGGTGGGGTGCAGTTCCTGCTGAATAACGAAGTGATGATGAACTTCGGCAAGGAAATCCGCTACAACTACTTCGATCAGAACCGCTTCTTTGCCGGGTTATCCTACCAGGTAAACAAGCATGGGCAGCTGCAGGGCGGCTACATGCACCTGTTTCAGCAGCTGCCGGCGGGCAGCACCTACCGCAATCAGCACACCATCCGGCTGTTTTACTTCCACAACTTCGACCTGCGGCCTACGCCCCCGCCGGCCCCCATTTCTTCTCCAACTCAACCGTAATGGCCGATACCCTCAAGCTCTCCGAAGTTGAACACGTGAAGGATGCCAGCAATTTTTTGCGCGGCACCCTGGCCGGGAGCATGCAGAACCCGATTACCGGCGCCCTGTACCCCGACGATACTCACCTCATCAAGTTTCACGGCTCCTACCAGCAAACGGACCGCGACTTGGACTCGGAGCGGAAACGCCAGAAACTGGAACCGCTTTACTCCTTCATGATTCGAGTGCGGGTGCCGGGCGGGGTGGCTACTTCCGACCAATGGCTGCGCATGGATGAGCTGGCCGACGCCTACGGCAACCAGACCATCAAGCTCACTACCCGCCAGGCTTTTCAGCTGCACGGTGTGCTCAAGCGCGACCTGAAAGCCACCATTCAGGGCTTCAACGACGTGCTACTGGACAGCATTGCGGGCTGCGGCGACGTGAACCGCAACGTGATGTTCAACCCCAACCCGCACCTCTCGCGGGTGCATGAGCAGGTGTACGAAGTCACGAAGGCCATCAGCACCCACCTCACGCCGCGCACCTCGGCCTATTGGGAACTGTGGCTCGACGGGCAATCGAAGTACAGCAGCGTGCTGAACGACGGCGAAGGGGACTTCGAGCCGATTTACGGCAAAACCTACCTGCCCCGCAAGTTCAAGATTGCGCTGGCCGTGCCGCCCTACAACGACACCGATATCTTCGCCAACGACCTGGGGCTGATTGCCATTGAAAAGAACGGCAAGCTTCTGGGCTTCAACGTGGCCGTAGGCGGCGGCATGGGCATGACGTTCGGCATGCCCGACACCTACCCGCGCCTGGCCGACATCATCGGCTTCGTACCCGCCGACAAGGTGGTGGATGCCTGCGAGCAGGTTGTGACGATTCAGCGCGACTGGGGCAACCGCGAAAACCGCAAGTTTTCCCGCCTCAAGTACACTCTGGACCGCGTGGGCCTCGACGTGTTCCGGGACGAGCTAAACCGCCGCCTGGGTTTTGACCTGGAGCCTGCCCGCGCCTACACGTTCCGCTCCTCCGGCGACGCTTTCGGCTGGAGCACCGGCCCCGATGGTGCCCGCCACCTCACCCTATTCGTGGAAGGTGGCCGCGTGCTGGACACCCAAGCCAGCCAGCTGAAAGCCGCCCTGCGCGAAATTGCCCGCTTCCACACCGGCGACTTCCGCCTGACCGGCAATCAGAACCTGATTCTGGCCAACGTGGCGCCCGAACACGAACTGGCGGTGCAGGCAATTCTGGCAGAGTACGGCGTGCTGGCGGAAGCCAATGAGGTACATACCGGCCTGCGGCGTGGTGCCTTAGCCTGCGTAGCCTTGAACACTTGCTCGTTGGCTTTTGCCGAGGCGGAGCGTTATCTTCCCCAGCTTTTGGCTAGATTAGAGAAAGTCATTCGCGCGCAGGGCTTGGCTCAGGACGATATTCTGCTGCGGATGACGGGCTGCCCCAACGGCTGCGCCCGCCCCTACCTGGGCGAAATCGGGTTGGTGGGCCGCGCCGTGGGGCGCTACAATCTGTACCTCGGCGCCGCTTTCAACGGGGAGCGGATGAACAAGCTGTACCGGGAAATGTTGGACGAAGACGGCATTGTGCGGGAGCTCACGCCCCTGCTCGCCGACTACGCCCAAAACCGCCAGCCCCAGGAGCAGTTTGGGGATTTTGTGGTCCGCCAGGGCTATGTGCAACCCACCCTGAGCGGTCTTACCTTTCACGAGTAACCGATAGTATTCATTGAGCGTCATGCTGAGCGGAGTCGAAGCATCTCTACCGCTTCGTTGCAGTGGTAATCCAACGAAGCGGTAGAGATGCTTCGGCTCCGCTCAGCATGACACCTTCAACCTTAGGGTTGCCTTTCTTCTCTGACCTCGACCTCAACCACATGCCTCTTTCTTCAAACAACGTTCTGCCCCAGCCAGAGCCGCCGCCCCAGCCGGATATCAACCGGCTGTTTCCGGTGTTTCTGAAGCTGGAGCAGCTGCACGTGCTGCTGGTAGGTGGTGGGGCCGTGGGCTTCGAAAAGCTGTCGGCTATGCTGGCCAACAGCCCCGGCGCGGCCATAACGGTGGTGGCTACCTGGTTTTCGCCGGAGCTGCGGCTGCTGGCCGAGCGGCACCCCGCCGTACAACTTCGCGAGCAGCCCTACCACCCCACCGACCTTGTGGGCCACGACCTGGTGATTGTGGCCACCAACGACAAGGAGCTTAACCTGAGTATCAAGGCCGACGCCACGCGCCAGCGCCTGCTCTGCAACGTGGCCGACACGCCCGCCGCCTGCGACTTTTACCTGGGCTCCATCGTGCAGAAAGGCGACCTGAAAATTGCCATCAGCACCAACGGCAAGTCGCCGACCATTGCCAAGCGCCTGCGCGAAATGCTCACCCACGCCCTGCCCGACGAGCTCCACGACGTGCTCCAGCGCATGGCCGTGATTCGGGAGAAAGTGGGCGGCGACTTTGCTCACAAGGTAAAGTCCCTGAACGCCGTGACGGCCGAACTGACGGGCGGGCCAGCCTATGAGTCGCCGGCGGCAACGCGGTGGCGCAAGATTGCCACGGCCTCGCTGCTGGCATTTGCGGCCATGCTGGTGTTCAACATTCTCTCCTACTACTTCACCTGGCAGCAGGTATGGGACGTGGCCAGCTCGTCGCAGACGTTCTACATCTTCGTAGCCATCGGCTTCGGGGCTCAGCTGATTGACGGGCTGCTGGGCATGGGCTACGGCGTGGTCACAGCCATCAGTTTGATGACGCTGAACATTTCGCCGGCGGCCGTCAGCTCCAGCATTCACACCGCCGAAATGTTTGCCAGCGGGGCCTCGGGCTACCACCACTACCGCTTCGGCAACGTGAACAAGAAGCTGTTCAAGGTGCTGCTGATTCCGGGCGTGCTGGGCGCTATTCTGGGCGCCTTTCTGCTCTCGAAATTCGGGGAAACCTACGGCAGCTACGTGCGCCCGTTTCTGGCGGTATACCTGTTGCTGCTAGGCATCCGCATTATCTCGAAGGCATTTTCCAAGCCAGGCCCGCGCAAAAAGCACAAGAAGCTGGGCTTCCTGGCCGCAGCCGGGGGTTTCCTGGATTCATTTGGCGGAGGCGGCTGGGGCCCGCTGGTAACCAGCACCCTCATTGCCGGGGGCCGCACGCCGCAGTACGTTATCGGCTCGGTGAGCGTCACGGAGTTCTTCGTCACGTTTGCCAGCGCCCTCACGTTTTTCGCTACCATTGGCATTTCGCACTGGCAGATTATCCTGGGGCTGATTGTGGGTGGGGTTGCTGCTGCGCCCTTCGCTGCCCGCCTGGCCGGCCGCATTCCCACACGCTGGATGTTCGTGGGCGTGGGTTTGATGGTGATAGTGTGGAGTATGTGGTCGTTGCGCAAGCTGTTTATGTAGCTCCGGTAGGTGCGGAATAGTAAAAAAGCCCCGTAGTATGAGCTACAGGGCTTTTCTTTTGACTACTGCTGGCTTAGGGCCGCTGGCCCAGCAACTCGCGCCGGCCGGGTCGCCAGGTGTTGTCGAACGTTTTCCATACCTGCACCTGTCCATCAGCGGCGGCCACAAACACAAACCGCCCGCGCAGCTCCCGGCCCAGCGGAATACCAGGGTTGTCGCGGTCTGTGCGCCAACGGGTTTCGGTGTTGAAGGCAAATTCCAGGATAAGCGTATCGGGGTGCGGCACCAGGATTTCGGTGAGGGAATAGCCTTGCCGCTGCATCTGCCACAGGGCCCGGCGGCCGGCTTCCGATTCTATTTCCAGGGTGCGCGTAGTCTGGGGCCAGTAGCCGTTGCGGCGGCGGTAGTCTTCGAGGCTGGTCCGCAGAGCCGGGGGCAGCTGCACAGACTTTTTGGTACGCACGGGCTCCGCCTGCGGATACGCTTCGCGGGTAGCCACGGTGCCCACGCCGGGCACCACATTGTGGTAGGTGCGGGTGCAGGCGCCCAGCAGGCTACAGATAGCCAGCAAAAACATAAACTGCCGCATGAAGTCGGAAAATATCGGGTGGGAAATTGCTTTTTACTGCGCCGCTATGACGGCTTCTGGTAGCGGGAGTTCCACCTGAGCAAAACCAGGAGCCGGGTACGCCGGCGGCTGGGTGGTCTGCTGCACCCGCCGCAACAGCCAGTACAGCACCAGCGCACTTACTGCCACTGCTCCGAGGTATGCTCCCCAGGAGCCAAATGCTTCCACGGCCGACTTTTTCTCTAGTTCCTGGCCACCAACTACCAGACCCAGAAAAGCCAGCAGATTGTTTAGGGCGTGCGTGGCCATGCAAAGCCACAAGGATTGGGTGCGGTAGTAGAGCCACCCCAGCAGCAGGCCAATCAGCCCGGCTCCTACCATCTGCGCCGGGTTAGCGTGGATCAGACCAAACAGCAGCGCCGATTGACCAATGGCCACCCATGGCCGCTGCGGGTAATTGCGCAACAGTCCCGCCAGCAGCACACCCCGGAACAGCAATTCTTCCAACACCGGCGCCGCCACACACAGTACCCCGAAAGCCAGCACGGGCGTTTTGGCCAGCTCTTTAAAAGAAGCGTCGGCCCAGTTGGGCAGATGCAGCAAATCCAGCAGGGAAAGCACCGTTACCATTGCCAGCACCACTATGGGTAGCGCCGCATATAGCCAGGCCTGCTCTTTACCAAGGGGGCGGACGGGTACCCAGCGGCTGCCAGCCCGCCGACGCAACACCCCCAGCAAGGCCAGGTTGCTGCTGATCGTGACGATAACCAGCGTGGCCGGGCGGGAAAAGTTCAGAGCTTTTTCGCACAGCAGGAACACCGGCACGCCTACCACCAGCATCACCAGCAGATACCACCCCAGAAAGGCCCAGCTTTCCTTGATTGTCGGATAAGCTGATGGCTTGTGGATTATCGATGACGTCTCGGGCACACTTGGTTCCATGCGTGAAATAGGCTGATAAGGGAAGACAGATCAGGAGTAAAGCTACTTATAGTCTTTCACTACAACCCGGCTAGTGCAACAGCTCAGGTCTGCTGCCGGAAACCCATCTTCCTCAGCGCATGTTTACGCTGCTCGTTGCGCGGTCCGCTCCTGGCCCAGCTTGCTGTGCTTGCGGCCGTAGCCGAAGTAGATAGCCAGCCCGATAGCCAGCCACACGGCCAGACGGAGCCACGTTTCCCAGGGCAAGGATACCATCATCACCAGGCAGGTAACGATGCCGAGAATGGGCACCAGCGGCACCAGTGGGGTGCGGAATCCGCGCGGCGCGTCGGGTTCTTTTTTGCGCATGATGAGCACGCCCGCGCACACCATCACGAAGGCCAGCAGCGTACCAATGCTCGTCATCTCGCCGACCACTGAAATCGGCACGAAGCCGGCAAACAAGGCAATGAACAGGCCCAACAGCAGGTTCGACTGCAGGGGCGTGCGGAACCGCTCGTGGATGCGGGCGAAAACCGGAGGCAGCAGGCCATCCTTGGCCATGGAGAAAAACACCCGGCTCTGACCCAGCAAATCCACCAGAATAACGGAAGTATAGCCGATGATGATGGCCAGAATAACGGCCGAAGAAAGCCAGGCGTAGGGCGTTTTTTCGATGGCAATGGCCACCGGCGCGGCGCTGTTCTTGAACTCGGTGTAGTTGGCCAGACCCGTCATCACGTGGCCGAAGAGCACGAACAGCACAGTGCAGATCAGCAGGGAGCCGATGATGCCAATAGGCATATTGCGCTGCGGGTTCTTGGTTTCCTGGGCCATGGTAGCCACAATATCGAAGCCGATGAACACGAAGAACACCACGCCCGCCCCGCGCAGAATGCCGCTCCAGCCAAACTCCCCGAACACCCCGGTATTCTGCGGGATGTAGGGTTGGTAGTTGGCCGGATCGATGTACTGCCAGCCTAAGGCAATGAACACCAGCACCACAGCTACCTTTAAGGTAACTACCAGTGCATTAAACCAGGCCGAGCCCGAGGTGCCGCGGATGATGATAAGCGTAATGGCCAGCACGATGAGCATGGCGGGCACGTTCACGAAGCCGTGCACGGTGCTGCCATCGGCCAGCGCGGCCGTTTCAAACGGCGACATCACCAGCTGCGGGGGTAGGTGGATGCCGTATTTGCTCAGAAACTTGAGCAGGTACTGCGACCAGCTAATAGCCACCGTAGCGGCGCCCACCGAGTACTCCAGCACTAGGTCCCAGCCGATAATCCAGGCGAACAGCTCGCCCATGGTGGCGTAGGCGTAGGTGTAGGCCGAGCCGGCTACCGGCACCATGGCGGCAAACTCAGCATAGCACAGGGCCGAAAAGGCGCAGCCCACGGCCGCCACCACGAAGGAAAGCGTGACGGCCGGGCCGGCGTTGTTGGCCGCGGCAATGCCGGTGAGCGAGAACAAACCGGCCCCGATGATGACGCCAATGCCGATGGCAATAAGGTTGAAGCCGTTCAGGGTGCGTTTCAGGGTGCCCGCACCGGTTTCGGCGGCCTCCAGCCGCAGCATTTCCAGGGACTTTTTAAGCATAAACAGGGGTGGCGAGAAGCCGCAGCTTCCCGGGTAAGTGAAGAAAACAGCGCAACCTGATTCCTGACGGCAGAAAGACAGGCTGGCCGGTCAGCGTAGACCGGCGACGTTTGCGCAGAATAAAAAACAGAGGAAGGGAGCCGAAAACGGCCAACTCAGGCCCGCAGGCAACTCAGCTCAGCAACAACACTGCTTGCTACAACACGCCTCAGCGGCCACATACGGGCACAAGGAGGCAGCAGGAACAACAGGGCGAGCAGTAAGGCGAGGCAGAAAGTCCACGGCAACTTGTTTTTATATGGTCAGGAGTTGGCACCGTTCCGCGGGGTGCGGGTGGTTGCCGGCGCGTCGTCGAGCCTGTCTCTCGGCACCTCTGTATAAAAACAATCCTTCAGGCTAGAAAGAATTGATGCCGCAAAGGTAGCCCCGTATTCCGGGGCCCGCAAACCCCGCTTTCTACCCGATACACCACCCCAAATAGGTTAACTCCCTAACGAACAGCACCCTAATTCAAACGACAGGATTCAGTTGTGAAAGTTTAAGTCGAAATTTTAAATTTTTTCAGAAGGCGTTTTGGCTTGATCTGGAAGAAACTGGCACCGGAGTTGCAAACCACCCCAATGAAGCCGGTTTTTCTGTTTCAGCCGGACGCGGACTTCACTTCACCAGTTGCACAAATTCACTTCTTCCTTCGTCATGAAAAAGCTTCTTGTAGTTCTGCTCGCCTTCTCGTTTTCCGCTGGCGCTGCTTCGGCCCAGACCACTACCGCTCCGGCCGGCAAGCCGAAAATGCACCACGGCCACAAAGGGCAGAAAGCCAACCTCACGCCCGAACAGCGCGCCGACAAAGCCGCCAAGAAAATGGCAGAAAAGCTGAGCCTCACAGCCGCCCAGACAACTCAGGTACGTCAGCTGCACCTAGCCCGTATCCAGGAAATGCAGGCCCACAAAGCCCAGGCCGGCACCACTGCTGCCCCCGCCGATAAAAAGCAGCATCATGCCGCTATGAAAGCCGGCAAGCAGCGCTACGAAGCCCAGCTCAAGCAAATCCTGAGCGCCGAGCAGTACGCTAAATACACCCAGCTGCAGGCCGAACGGATGCAGAAGCGCAAAGCCCACCGCCAGAGCATGGCGGCCCCCCAGCAAGGCAAAAGCTAAGCCGCTGATTCACGCATAGAAAAGGCCCCGACGGAAACGCCGGGGCCTTTTCTATTTTCTTTAGGCATGCCATTCCGAGCGAAGCGAGGAATCTGAGTCAACCGTTTGTAAACATTAACCCAGATTCCTCGCTTCGCTCGGAATGACATGCCTTAAGGTGCTTCGGAAGCAAACCAGCGCAGGCGGTAGCAGTTGATGGCGGTTTCGCCGAGCTGCTCGACCAGCTTGTAGTTGGCCACGGCGCCCACGGCCGCCCCAATGACGGGAATGAGCTGGGCCAGCTTGGCCAGGTCGATGTAGTCGCGGTACTCCTGCTGGAAGGTGAGCCAGTCAAACTCGTTGACGTCGGTGGGCAGGGTGTGGCGGTAGGTTTCCCAGGTGGCTACGCGCTGATAGATTTCGTTGCGGGTGTGCTGGGAGCTGAAGGCCAGCTGAAAGATGTGCAGCAGAAACAGCCGCTCGGAATAGTCGCGCACATCGTGGCCGTAGAGGGCCGCTACGTCGAAGAGAAGCTTGAGCTTGAGGCCGAGCAGCAGGGGAAAATCGGCGAGGCCGAGAAGGAAGCCGCCGGCACCGGTGGCGGCTCCTTCGGCCGCGGCCGTGTTGCGGTAGTAGCGGATGCGGGTGCGCACCAAGGCTTCACGCTCGGCCAGGGCCGTATCGGCGAGGGGCTTGCGGGTGGTGTGCATGGAGCCGAACAAGACGCCCTGCACCATTTTCTGGATGGCTACGGTGAGGGCCTTGTGCAGCTTTTCGGGCAGCAGGGCGTTGAGGCGCGCTTGCACCCGGCGGGTGAGGCGCCCCAGCAGCGTGGGCTTCCGCTGCATCCGTTGCTGCCAGGCTTCGAAGTCGTTCATATGGTTGCGCTAACGGGTTTTAGCCCGCAGAGGGCGGGGAGGGTTTCGCGGAGGGCGCAGAGGGTTCTTCCAGGCCGTTTACTTTGCGGAATATGCCGTTTTTGATTAGAGGCACGTTGAAGTTGATGAGCAGGCCAAGCTTATAGCCGGAGAGCTTGAGGTAGGTGACCAGCTGCATGTGGTGTACTTCCAGCAGCGTTTCCACCGATTTTAGCTCCACCACTACTTTATCTTCCACCAGCAGGTCGAGGCGGAAGCCTTGCTCCAGCGTCAGGCCGTCGTATACCACGGGCAGGGCCACTTGCGTCTGAACCCGTAGGCCAGCTTTGCGCAGCTCGTGGCACAGCAGCGTCTCGTATACCGATTCCAGCAGCCCCGGTCCCAGCGCCATATGGATGGTAAACGCCGCCTTCCGAATCAAAAACGAAATATCATTCTCGTGCATCTGCGTCCTCTGCGTCAAGCCTCAGCGCCCTCTGCGGGCTAAAATCCGTCAGGTCCGTAAGCTATACACGCGCTCTATCATTTCCACCACCTTCAGGCCTTCTAGCGCATTGGTGGTAGCCAAACCGCCGTTCTGCAACGTCTCCAGCACGTTTTCGATGACGTGGACGTGGTTGGCGGCGGAGCCCTGGTAGGCGCCGTAGTGGTTGGCGGGATTGGTGGGCGGCAGCATGGGCAGCTGATAGTTGCGCAGGTGGCAGTGCTCCACTTTGTCCATGTACTGGCCGCCGAGGCGCAGGCTGCCGTGCTCGGCTACCACGGTGAGGGAGCTTTCGAGGTTCTGGTCCCACACAGCGGTGCTGTACTGGAGCGTGCCGCTGCCCCCGCGCACGAGGTCGAAGGTAACGAGGCCCGAGTCCTCGAACTCGGTGAGGTGCTGGTGGTTGAAGTCGCGGAAGCGGGCCGAGATGTTGGTGATGTCGCCGAACACCCAGTAAAGCAAGTCCACGAAGCTGGCTGAACTGGGTGAAGAGCGTACCGCCGTCCTGCTGGCGGGTGCCGTGCCAGGAGCCGGGCGTGTAGTACCGCTCGTCGCGGTTCCAGAAGCAGGTGAGCTGCACAAGGTAGATCTGGCCGAGGCGGCCTTCGTCGTAGATGCGCTTAAGCCAGGCGGCGGGGGGCGAGTAGCGGTTCTGCATCACCCCAAACACGCGGCGGCCGGTAGCCTGGGCCGTATCCACAATGGCCTGGGCATCCTGGGTGCGCAGGGCCATCGGCTTTTCCACCACCACGTGCAGGCCGGCTTGCAGCCCTTGGATGGCCTGGAGCGCGTGCAGGTGGTTGGGCGTGGCTACGGTGAGCACGTCGGCGCCGGGGCCAGAGCGAAGGTACTCATCCAGGGAAGCGAAGAAGGGCACGCCGGGAAACTCGGCGGCCAGGGCGGGCTGCAGCTCGGCGCGGATATCAATGAGGGCGACGAGCCGGGCACCGGGCTGGCGGGACACCAGGGCGGCGTGGCGGCGGCCGATGTGGCCCACGCCGCAGATAGCGAATCGAATGTCAGGTGAAGAATCGGCCACGGATTAGGTTGGCAGGGTAAAGAAATACGGCGCAAGCTGCGAAAAAACCGGCGGTTGTGGGTATAGGTAATGATTTAAAAGAACGTCATGCTGAGCGAAGTCGAAGCATCTCTGCCGCTTCGTTGCACTGGTAAATGATTACCCTCGGCAGAGATGCTTCGACTCCGCTCAGCATGACGGCTAACGGCGCGAACGGCGGGCGGGGACAAGCCCCGCCCCTACCTTTGCGGAAAAACAATTCTGTATGGCCCTGACGCAGCTGGCTGGTATTGAAGTAGACCTGGTGCGCAAGCGCATGCGCAGCCTACGGCTGACGGTGTACGCCGCCGGGCGCGTGCGCGTGTCGGCACCCCTGCACACGCCACTGGCGGCCGTGGAGGCGTTTGTGCAAGCGCGCCGGAGCTGGATTGAGAAACACCAGCAGCAGTTTGCGGCCCGCCCCCTGGTGCCACAACTGCGCTACGAAGCCGGCGAAACGCACTTCTACCAGGGCGAAGCCTACACGCTGGCCCTGCACGCCGCCGCCCGGCCCCGGGTAGAGCTACACTCCGAAACCCGGGAGCTGCACCTGTATTTGCCGGCCGAAGCTACAGCGGAACAGCGGGCGGCCTTGCTCACGGCCTGGTACCGGCATCAGCTGCGGGCGCTGGTGCCCCAGCTGCTGGCCAAGTGGGAGCCGGTGGTGGGCCGACAGGCGGCGGCCTGGGGCATCCGGCAGATGCGCACCCGCTGGGGCACCTGCAACATTGGCGCCCGGCGCATCTGGCTGAATCTGGAACTGATAAAGCGCCCTCTCCCCTGCCTGGAGTACGTGGTAGTGCATGAACTGAACCACTTGCACGAGCGGCTCCACAATGCCCGCTTCTGGGGGCTGATGGATCAGTTTATGCCCGATTGGCGGGCCTACAAGGCCGAGCTGAACCGCGTCCACCTCACGCCGGGCGCGCCTCCCGACGCTGATTAGGGGCAGCGTGATGTACAACAACGGTCGGGGAAAGTCCCGCCCCTACGACCGGTATTATTTGCTTTGGCGAAGGGGCTGTAAGAACGGTGTAGAGACGCCTAGTTGCGTCTCCTCGTTGAACGACCGGAGCAGCGTAACTAACAATAATGGTTGGTACGGCGCGGCCGACGAGACGCAACCAGGCATCTCTACAGCACTGCAATTGCCGAAAAAACAAGACACCCCGCTTTCAGCGGATCCTGATACCAGGCCACGAAAAAGCGGATTCTTCCGCGCAAAACCCGTGACTATACCCGCAACGACTGCGGCGAGGCCCGCGACGACTGAATCCGGACCCGCGACGACCGGGGCGACACCGCGGACACCTGAATCCGGACCCGCGACGACTGAATCCAAGGCCGCAACGAGTGAGGCCACACCCGCGACGACTGAATCCGGACCCGCGACGACTGAATCCGGACCCGCGACGATTGGAACCAGACCCGCGACGACTGCGCCCGGAGGTCGGACTTTTGGTATCCGGCCGGCGGACTTCTGGTATTTGCAGGTCGGACTTTTTGCAAAGAATAGTACAGGTTGACTGGCTACATTTTGGATGCAAACCGTCACGCGTGGTAGGGGCGGGGCTTGCCCCCGCCCGACGTTGAACGAAATCCACACTGAGCAACGGCGGGCGGGGGCAAGCCCCGCCCCTACGGCCTTTTCTTGGCTCCGGCGACAACGTTACCGGGCAATCCCGCCTCCAAAAGCCTGCAGCACCTCCCCGATGTAGACCTGCTCCTGCTCTGTGAGCGTGGGATGGATGGGCAACGACAGCACGGTGCGGCAAAGACGCTCGGCCACCGGAAACTGCCCGGCGCGGTAGCCTAGGTACTGATAAGCTGGCTGCTGATGCACGGGCAGCGGGTAGTACACGGCGCTGGGCACGCCGTGCTGGTGCAGGTGTTGCTGCAGGGCGTCGCGGCGGCCGGGCTCATCGGCCACGGTGATGGTGTACTGGTGGAAGACGTGGGTGCTGCGCGGGTCGCGGGCCGAAATGATGATGCCGGGTATGCCTCCCAATAGGGCATCGTAGCGGGCGGCCACATGCTGGCGGGCGGCCGTCCAGGCGGGCAGGTGGGGCAGCTTCACGCGGAGCAGGGCCGCCTGCAGGGTATCGAGGCGGGAGTTGAGGCCCACGTGCTGGTGGTGGTACTTGCGCGTCTGGCCGTGGCTGGCAAGCTGGCGCAGGTAGGTGGCGCGACTCTCGTCGCGGGTGAAGAGGGCGCCGCCGTCGCCGAAACCCCCGAGGTTTTTGCTGGGGAAGAACGACGTAGTGCCCACCTCGCCCACGGTGCCGGCCAGCCAGGTTTCCTGCGGGTTTGGTTGAAACGTGGCCCCAATGGCCTGGGCGTTGTCTTCGATCAGGGCCACGCCGTGCGCGTCGGCCAGCTCGCGCAAAGCCAGCAGATCGGCGCACTGCCCGAACAAGTGCACGGCTACGATAGCGCCCGTGCGGGGTGTGAGGGCGGCCCGCACGGCGGCGGGGGCGAGGTTGAAGGTATCAGGCCGTACATCGGCGGGTACGGGGCGCAAACCCAGCACGGCGGCCGCTTCGAGGGTGGCCACGTAGGTGAAAGCGGGCACAATGACTTCGGCGCCGGCGGGCAGGTTCAGGCTCATCAGGGCCAGCTGCAGGGCGTCGGTGCCGTTGGCGCACGGTATGACGTGGGCACCACCGAGGTACTGACTCAATTCCTGCGCAAACTTTCCCACGGCGGGTCCCTGGATGAAGGCGGCTTCGGCCAAAGTCTGGCGCACCGCGGCTTCCAGCTCGTCCTGAATGGGGGCATGCTGGGCAGCTAAATCGAGCAGCTGAATGGGGGCGGCGGGACGAGGTACAGTAGCCAATGGGAGGCAGTAAATGAGTAATGGCCCTAAAGATAGAAGAGGCCAGGCAAGCGGAGTCACCGCAACCCCGGGTGGCGTCGCATCGTTATGGCAGCAGCCCAGCTCGAAAGTGAGCCGGCTATTTCCCGTTTAACTTTCTCCTCCCTACTGCCATGTTCAAGAAATTCATCACCCTCCCCGCGCTGGCTGCTTTGCTGCTGGCCGGCGCTGCCACCCAATCCAGCTGCTCGCGCACCGAAAACGCCGAGGTAGCCCAGGACAGTGAGCAAGCCTACTCCGATTTCCGCACCTTCGTGACCAACGCCGAAACCAACGCCGACATGGTGGGCGACAAAACGGAAGAGCAGTGGAACCAGGAAACCGCTCAGCTGAAAACCGATTACGATGCCCGCGTGGCCGCCGCCGAAGCCGGCATGTCGGGATGGGATGAAGCGCGCCGCACCGAATACGACCAGTTGAAAACCCGCTATACCACGGCCTACGACAAGCGGGCCGCCGCCTGGAGCAGCCGCTCCGGGGCTACCGCGGCGTCCGGCACGCCCACCAAGCTGGGCAAATACTACAAGCCTTCCTCCCCCGCCGCGCAGATTACGGCCGCCAACGCCCGCGCTACCTACGAGGCTTTCGTGAACAACATCAAGGCCAACGAAAACCAATACGACATCGACGACTGGCGCAACATCAATGCTGAGTGGCGCGCCCTGGATGAGGCCTACGACAAAGTAAAAGGTGACATTCCGGCCAACGACCTGGCCGAAATTCAGAAGGAAAAGCTGAAATATGCCGCCTTCAAATCCTACGATAAAGCTGAGGCCCGCACGGCCCAGGGTGCCGACGCCGTGAGCGGCGAAGCCAAGGAAATCAAAGCCGAAACGGCCGATGAGCGCAGCAAAGTAGGCCAGGCCGCCAGCAATACGGCTTCTGACGTGAAGGATGCTGGTAAAACCGTAGGCCAGAAGATTGGTAACGCCGCCAAAAAAGTAGGCGAGAAAACCAAGGAAGGCTATAAGGAAGTGAAGTCGGAAGTTAAAAACACCGACAACGACTAAGAACTTGTTGGTTGATTCTGGTCATTCGAGAACAAACCACCAAAATCCAACAATGAGCAACGAATAGCCAACGTTACCTCAGCCGCCAGCCTCCACCGGGCTGGCGGTTTGCGTTTGGGGCCGGTGAGTTTCGGGGCGGCCCAGCGCCAGCAGCAGCCAGTACAGCTTGAGCGCATCAAATTGGCGCAAACTGCCAGGCCGCGCCAAGAGCACCTGCCGCCGCACCCGACGCTGCACCAGCGCGAAGCCCCGGCAGTAGGCCTGGTCCAGCCCCAGGCGGCGCAGGCGCAAGGCCGAGCGCAGGAGTTTGGTATCGGTGCCCAGCCCTTCGGACCGGTACAACTGCGCGAGGTTGAGCACCGCCTGCCGCGACTTGCGCAGAAACTCCGGGGCCGGCTCCAGCCCATCGTGCAGCACCGGGTTGTTGAGGTGAAGCACCGCCACCTGCTGGGCCCGCAGGGCCCAGCCCAGCTTGGTATCCTCGTGCCCGTAGCGCGTCAGGTGTTCATCGAGCCCGATGCTGCGAAACAGGTCGGCGCGTATCAATATATTATTGATGGTTAGCTGACTGTAGGCGTTGCGCTGGCGCATGGATGCCGAACGCGCCTCGCGCTGCAGGCCATACAGCCAGCGCAGGCGCAGTGCCGCGTCGGATGGCTCTGCCGGCTCGTAGGTAGTACCGCCAACCAGCACGGGCGCGGTGGCACGCGCAGCCACGTAGCGAGTCAGAAATTGCGCGTCGGGCAGCAGACTATCATTGTCGAGCAGCAGCAGCCAAGCGTGGCGGGCAGCAGCCGCTAACTGGTTTCGAATGGCTGAGCGCCCGACGTTATGGGGCAGTTCGTGGTACAACACTCCGGGCCACGTCTGCACCACGCGGTTTGTTTGGCGCGTAGCTTCCCCGGAGCCATCATCGTAGCACAGAATTTCGACCGGGCCGGGCCAGTCGGGTGCCTGCCGGACAAGCGCGGCCACCAGCCGGGTTACGTTCCGGTTATAGATAGGCAGCAAAACCGACAGGCCCGGCATAGGTAAAAAGCGTAGGGAATAAAGAAAGTACAGCCGTTAGCTGCCGCTCAGCTCCAGCGGTGCCTTGGCCGAGTCGAGCAAGTGGCCGTCCTTGCACTGCAGCACCCGCTGGGGGTACTGGCGCAGCAGCTGGTAGTTGTGGGTAGCCATGAGCACGGCCGTACCCGCGTGGTTGATTTCCACAAACAGCCGCATAATACTATCGGCCACGTCGGGGTCGAGGTTGCCCGTGGGTTCGTCGGCCAGCAGCAGCAGGGGCTCGTTGAGCAGGGCGCGGGCAATAACCACGCGCTGCTGCTCGCCGCCGGAAAGCTGGTGGGGCATTTTGCCAGCTACGTTGGCCAGCCCCACGCGCATGAGCACTTCCGAAATGCGCTGTTTTTTGCGCGCCTTGCCCGTCCAGCCGGTAGCATTGAGCACAAACAGCAGGTTATCGGCCACGGAACGGTCGAAGAGCAGCTGAAAATCCTGAAAGATAATACCCAGCTTGCGCCTCAGCTGGGGCACCTGCCCGCGGCTGAGGCGCTGTAGCGGCACCCCGGCTACCGTGGCAGTGCCGCCGCCCAGGGGCAGGTCGGCGTAGAGGGTTTTGAGCAGGGAGCTTTTGCCCGAGCCCGTCCGGCCTACGAGGTAGGCAAATTCGCCTTTTTCCAGCCGAAACGACACCTTTTGCAGCACGGTATTCACCTCCTGCATAATGTACGCGTCGTGCAGCTCAATTACGGACATGCGTGTAGTGCTTAATGCCTGGTACCGGGGGCTCAAGGGTCACTTATGAACCGATGACCTGCACCAATAGCAGAGGTTACAGTTAGACTTCGAGCTTTTGCAGCTTGCCAAACGCCAGCTGCTCGATGACGGCGGCCAGTGGAGTTTCCTTGCCTTCCAGCCCGTAGCGGTGCAAATCCTTCAATGGGCGGTCGGCACGGAAATACGCAATGAGCACGAAGTTTTCGTCGCGCAGCTGAATATAATCCGGAATCTTGGCCTTGCCTTTTACCTTGATGATGTACATTTCTGTTAATGTGCTAAGGTGTTAATGTGGTTGAATTTGCTAATGCTTTTCGGTTGTTAATTAACACTTTAGCACATCCAACACATTAGCACATTAAGAATTGACTTTTTTGTGGTCGGCCAGGAAGGTGGCGAGGCCTTTGTCGGTGAGCGGGTGGTGGAGCAGGCCGGTGATGACGCTCAACGGGCAGGTAACTACGTCGGCGCCCAGCTCGGCGCACTGGATCAGGTGGGGTACGTGGCGCACCGAGGCCGCCAGTACCTGCGTAGGGTAGCCGTAGTTGCTGAAAATATCCACTATCTGCTGCACCAGCTGCAGGCCGTCGTGCCCGATATCGTCGAGGCGGCCCACGAAGGGCGACACGTACGTTGCGCCGGCCTTGGCCGCCAGCAGGGCCTGCCCGGCCGTGAAAATCAGCGTGCAGTTGGTTTTGATGCCTTTGTCGGCGAAGTAGCGGATGGCTCTCACCCCGTCCAGGATCATGGGCACCTTCACCACAATATTGGGGTGCAGCTCGGCCAGGGCCTCTCCTTCCCGGATGATATCGTCGAAATCGGTAGCAATAACCTCGGCCGATACGTCGCCTTCCACCATCTCGCAGATTTGCCGGTAGTGGCGCATCACCGCGTCGGTGCCCTTGATGCCTTCCTTGGCCATCAGGGACGGATTGGTGGTGACGCCATCGAGGACGCCCAGCTCTACGGCTTCCTGGATTTCGCGCAGGTTGGCGGTATCAACGAAGAATTTCATACGCAACAGGTGGGTTAGGACGATAAGAGAAGCAGCGGCACCTTACGCCAGCAACTGGTAGCGTGTGGTGCCGCAAAAGACGGTACCCCAAAGCTACTCACGGATTAACTCCTGTGGTAACCGATAGCGGGTATTTTATGACTACATCCAGCATAAACAAGCTTTTGAACAGGCCGGAAAAGCAGGAAAGCGGCCCGCTTGGGCCGCTTTCCTACGCATAGTCCAGCTACAAAAATCCGCAGCAACAGCCGCAATCCGAGCTCATTCACGGACAAAAAAAAGCGAACCAATATCGCACCGCTCAACCACCTACCCTTGCTACCTTCCGGTCCTGGGGGAGTTCAGCAGGAGCTGGTCGTACTGATTCGCCGCTGCAAATATACGCAGGTTTTTCTGCCCGATGCAAGGTTTCCTGCCCCTTCACCCGTTGAAAGGCGCCATCTATCTGAGTCAGAAGCCAAAAAAGGAGCACCGAGGTGCTCCTTCCGGACTGTTTTCATAGCATCGGATCTGTATCAGCCACCTTGCATTGAGCGAGTCGGCGTTATTTCTTTCTGGTGGTTTGCGGAGCAAGGCTTACGTTGACGGGCAGGTAGTTGCTGGCGTCAATTTCCTTGTCGGCGTAGCCCCCATAGCTGAAGAGCAGCTTGTTGACGCCGGCTGGCACCTGCAGAGAGTAAAAGCCCTTGGCATCGGTGCTGGCGGCCACCCCGGCGCCCCGCACGTACACGGTAGCCCCAATGAGCGGCTCGTTTTCTTCGTTCATCACGCGGCCCTTCAGCGTCACCTTCTCGGCCAGGGGCGCGGCGGACAGAATCGAGTCGGCCGTTAGTTCTTCCTCACTGCTGAGTACCGGGTCCCGGATTTCATCGGGCTGCGTAGTGGGTTTGAGCAGCGCGGCCATATCCAACGTGGTGAGCGCGGCGGGCGCGGGAGCTGATTGTGCCTGGGCGGCCCCGATTGGCAGCGCAAACCCAAGTAAACCGAAAACGAGAGTAGCGTAACGCATGCGGACAAGGGAATAAGAGTGAACAGGGAGCAGTTCAAAGGTAGCGGTATCCTCGGCCGGCTTCAAGGCAGATTGTGACGTGGACGTGACGTGAACCGGCCGCACAAATACTTGCACTATTCTTATTTAGATATTCCTACGTGGGAGTCAGCGCGGCAGCTCCACGGTAGTTTTCGGGTAATAGCCGGGTAGTTGTGACAGCGCCGGGCCCGAAACCTGCTGGTTGCGGCCCGCAAGAATTCTTCCGAGAGAACCCCGAAAAGCTGCGGCCGGTCTGAAATCTGCGCTTTACCTTTGCCCATGCCTCAACAGATTCTCATTCTCGATTTTGGGTCGCAGTACACCCAGCTCATTGCCCGGCGCATCCGGGAACTGAATGTTTACTGCGAAATCCATCCGTATAATCACGCCCCGAACCTCACTGAGGATATTCGGGGCGTGGTGCTTTCGGGCTCCCCCTGTTCCGTGCGCGACGCCGACTCGCCCAACCCCGACCTGAGCCGCTACCTGGGCCAGGTGCCCGTGCTGGGCGTATGCTACGGGGCGCAGCTGCTGGCCCACCAGCAGGGCGGCGAAGTACTGCCCGCCACCATCCGCGAGTATGGCCGCGCCCGCCTGGCCCGCGTGAATCACGACTCTCCGCTGCTGCACGGTGTGCCCACCGAGTCCCAGGTATGGATGTCGCACGGCGACACGATTAAGAGCCTGCCCGCCAGGTTCGACAGCATTGCCAGCACCCCGGAAGTAGCCGTGGCCGCCTTTAAAATTGCGGGGCAGGAAACCTACGGCATCCAGTTTCACCCCGAGGTAACGCACTCCACCGACGGCAAAACGCTGCTCCAGAACTTCGTGGTGAACATCTGCGGGCTCGACCAGAGCTGGACTCCGGAGCACTTCGTAGACTCCATGGTGGCTACCCTGCAGCGCACCATCGGGGAGGAAGACCAGGTGATTCTGGGCCTTTCCGGCGGCGTGGATTCCAGCGTGGCGGCATTGCTGCTGCATAAGGCCATAGGCAAGCGCCTGCACGGCATTTTCGTGAACAATGGCCTGCTGCGCAAGGATGAGTACGAGGACGTGCTCCACTCCTACAAGGACCTCGGCCTGAACGTGCGCGGCGTAGATGCCTCGCAGGAATTCTACGCGGCCCTCACCGGCCTCACGGACCCCGAGCTGAAGCGCAAAGCCATTGGCCGCACCTTTATCGAGGTATTCGACCGCGAAGCTCAGAAAGTAGATGGCGCCCGCTGGCTGGCCCAGGGCACCATCTACCCCGACGTAATTGAGTCGGTATCGGTGAAGGGCCCGGCCGTAACCATCAAGAGTCACCACAACGTGGGCGGCCTGCCCGAGAAGATGAACCTGCGCATTGTAGAGCCGCTGCGGGCCTTGTTTAAGGATGAGGTGCGCGAAGTGGGCCACACCCTGGAGCTGCCTGTCAACATTCTGCACCGCCACCCCTTCCCCGGCCCCGGCCTGGGCATCCGCATCCTCGGCGACATCACGCCCGAGAAAGTGGACCTGCTCCAGCGCGCCGATGCCATTTTCATCAACGGCTTGAAAGAGCACGGCCTATACGAGAAAGTGTGGCAGGCCGGCGTGATGCTGCTGCCGGTGCAGAGCGTGGGCGTGATGGGCGACGAGCGAACCTACGAGCGGGTAGTAGCCCTGCGCGCCGTGACGAGCGTGGACGGCATGACGGCCGACTGGGCCCACCTGCCCTACGAGTTCCTGGCCGAGGTCAGCAACAAAATCATCAACCAGGTGCGCGGCATCAACCGCGTGGTGTACGACATCAGCTCCAAGCCCCCGGCTACGATTGAGTGGGAGTAGGAACCACGGATTGGCTACGCCGAACTTCGTTTTGCGCGGATTTTTCGGACTACGCGGATTTTGTGGGCGGTGCGGTTGCGGATTTGGCTTTGCGTAACCCTTGAAGACCATTTTGCAGCCATTAGTAGCCGCTTCACCAGCAGCCCGGCCAGTGGGTCGGGCTGCTGGCTTTTTAGGGATTGGTTATTTCCAGTAGGGCCTGGGCTTCGAAATCGTACCGCACGGTATCCTCTTGCTGGCGACGGGTAAGCTCCCGCAGAAACAGCTGAAGCCTGGTATTTCCGGCTGTGGCCTGCAGCGTGAGCCCGGCAGTAGGGAGTCTTGTATGGTCGGCTTGGTTGCGGCCATGCTGGCGAGCCAGGGAATCAGCCAATCGGCCGGGAAACAAAGCAAGGCAGATTTTCCAACGCTGGTCGGCCCGCCACTGCTCCAGCACCAACTTGCGGCCTCGCCCCTCGGTGCGCAGCCGGAAAGTGCCTTCTGGCACAGCCGCTTTACTCAACACATTGTCGGTAGAGTCTTTCCGGTACTGCATGAGGCTCACATTGTTCAGCCAGTAGCGGCCATTGCCCAGCGTCCGCAAGTCCGGCTCGTCTGCCGCAAAGCTGGCTGAGAGTTCATGAGCCTGATCTGTGGCATACAGGCTAACCCGGTCCAGAAGACTGACGACAAATACCCGGTTGGATTTCCATTCTCCCTGCTGCCACTCCGGGCTCGCCTGCAAGGAATCAGGTAGCTGAAGTGAAGCGGTGAACAAAGGCTGCAGCTGCTCAGTGGCATCGCGCCGGGCGAAGAACTCGAAGATGGAGGATATGCGCTGGCGGACCGCAAAAGGCAGATTCGGTGCTCGTTTGCCGGCTTCATCCAGCTTGCCGTTTTCCAACAGCCTGTAGCGGGCGCTGATTTCGCGCAGCTGCCCCAGCTGGCTACGCCGGGCCACGGCAAAGGCGCTCCACGGGCCCACAGCCGCCAGAAACGCCACCAAAGCCAGCGAGGCCGGAATCCAGATGATGCCCTGCCCGCGCCGCACCAGAAAGTAAATGGCCATGCAGAAAAGCCACGCGGCCAGCACCAGCACGAAGTAACGCTCCTCCGTCACGCCATATTCCCCAACGCGGGTGCCAATGGCTACTGCCAGCAACCCCAGCAGCGGAAACAGCGCCAAATAAAACCAGCGGGCAAACGTGCGAATCCAGGTGTTTTCGGCGGCTTGCCGGATGGGATGAATCAGCAGCAGCGCGAAAATGCCCGCCACGGCCAGCGCTAGTACCAGCGTAGAAACCCAGCCTTTGGGCAGCGTCCAGAGCACTAGGATGCGGGCCAGATAGGCGTACAAAATCACCAGATACAGCACCACCAGCGGCAGCAGCACAAACTGCGTGAACAGCTTCAGCCCTTTGGGATAAGCCGTTTCCTGTTCCAGCGCCGCAAAATCCCGGGGCACCCCGGCCAGGAAAAACCACGTATTGAATACCGTAGCCAGCACCACGAACAAATCGGCATACAGACGCTCGTTCAGCTTCACGTCAAACAGGTTATCAACGGCGGCCAGTGCCAGTGCACACCCCACAAACAGGACCCCGGAGTATAAACCGGCCGTGAGAATGCGCAGAAAAAGGGTTTCATTATAGCGCCAGAAACCGGGAGTATCTGCCTGTCCGCGCAGCTCCGAGAGGTAAGGACCCGCTGCTACCCCTAGATGAAGGGCCAGCAGCAGCAATGCCAGTCGAATTCCCCAGGTAATATCCGGTTGGGCGGGCACCAGGGCGTACCATAAGCCCAGCAGTCCCAGCGCCCCGGCCATGCTGCCCCAGCGCAGCCACAGCGGCCACTGGTACCGCTCGGCCGTGAGAGCCAACGCCAGCGTGAGCGGTAAGGCCAGCCCGGCAGTCGATAGTGCCGGGAAAAGCCACCTCAGTTGCTGCTCTGCCTGGTTGTCAAGATAAATGGTATAGATACCTATTCCGCACAGTACAAAGGCGCACAACAGGGTAAGCGGAAACCGCTGCGCCACGCGGGCCGCTTCGGAAGTCAGGCGCTGCAGGGAAGGTAATTTCATAGCCAACTGGTGAATATACCGGGCAAGAACGGCTCTTTTGCTGAGTTTCCGGCTAGGCCCGTTGCCACCTACGCGCTACTGCAGCAGCTGCTCTACTTCCAGCAGCAAGGCTGTGTTTTCGAGAATTTCCTGGAGCTGCGTGAGTTCAACCAGCGAAAACACCAACGCCAGCCGGCAAACCGGCGTCCGCAGGGCAATGCAGCGCGCTTCGGGGTCCTGGGTGTGCAGGCAGTGGTATTGCCAAGTGCGCGATACGTAGCTCCTGAACTCAGCAAATTCCGCCGGAGTAGTGGCTATAGCCACATTTCCAAAGCACACGTGCAGGTGGCGCGTACGCGGGCAGCGGGCGCAGTAGCCATAGGCGTTGTGGTGAAAAAACTGCGCCATAAGCCGCTTCGGTTGAGTTATTGAGACGGCAAGTATAAATATTTAGAATTTGTCTAAATATTAATTCCGTTTATTTGACAAAGTTTTGCTGAATGTTATACTCCTGCTGGCCGCCCTGGCTCCTGTGCCGGAGCGAGTGGCCGCTTGAAAGTTGTTAAACTGCGAGCTGCCTTGCCCTAGCCGCGTGGGTACTTCTCTGCGTAAGACTGTTCCAACCTGTTGCTGCCCTTCTCTTCCTGTTTGCATGAAACGCTCTACCATTCCGCGGCTGCTGGCTTTGCTTGTGCTGCTGGCGCTGTTGGTGGTAGTGGGGGCGGCTTGGCTGCTGGGCACGCGCTGGGGGCAGCGCCGGGTAGAAACTCTGGTGCGCGAGCGGGTAGCGCGGCAGTCGGCGCTGGTGCTGGCACCGTTTGAAGTACGCTTTTCCCTGCTGCGCGACTTTCCGCACCTTACCGCCTCCGTGCACCACCTGAGTCTGACGGATACGTCCTACGGCCGGAGCGTAACCGTGCTGCGCGTGCCCCGCGCCGATGCCCGCCTGGAAGTCAGCAAGATATGGCGGGGCGAGTTCCGGGTAAGCCGCCTAACGGTGCGCGACGCCGTGTTCCGGCAGTACACCGATTCCCTGGGCCACGACTGGGGCCTGCGCGGCAAAGGCCCCCACAAGACGACGCCCTCGGCCCCGCCTTCCTTCGAGTTGGATTCTCTGGTTCTGGTCAACTTTCGCGTTTCCGAACGGAATGAGTTGCACCGCAGCAGCTTTGCCGCCCACGTGCAGCGCGGCAGCCTGCGGGCCCACGTGCGCAAGGGCATAGCGCACGTGCAGGGGCAGTTACAGGGGCAACTGGAGTATTTGCGCAGTGGCCGGGGCACGCTGTTTGAAATGGAGCCGATGGTGGCGCAGGTACACTATCAGTACAGCTTCCGGCGGCGCCAGGGCACGTTTCTGCGCACCAGCTCCACCCTCAACGGCGACACGGTGGTCCTAAGCGGCACGCACCAGGGCGCGGCGCCCGGTCAGCCCCGGGGCACCCGCCTCAATTTGCGCTTTGCGGGCCGGCAGCCGCTGCTGGAAGTGCTGCGGGTGGCTTTCCCCCGGGCCTCGACCGGTTTCTGACCGGAGCCCGCAGTGCCAGCCACGCCCGAATCTGGTATTCCATTCAAGGGGTGAGCGGCCCTACCACTCGGCCACGCACCATCCTGCGGTTTGCCCTCCAGAATGCGCAGGTGCAGTGGGCCGACTCGGCGCGGCGCATCCGGCGCTGGGACGCCCGGGGCGTGTTCGACAATGGTCCCAGCCACTCAGCCCGCACCTCTTCCCTCTCCTTTGAACAATGCCGGCTCTACTCCCGGGCCGGGGAGCTGGATGCCCAGCTGAAAGTAACTGACTTCACCCTCCCCCACCTCTACGGCCGCATTCGGGGCCGCACCGAGCTCCAGACCCTGGCCACCGTGCTGGTGCCCCGCCTCTGGCGCGCCCGCCAGGGACAGGTGGCGCTGGATATTCACCTGAACGGCACGCTGCCGGTTATTCCGCGAAGGCGGGGCCTGCGCCCGCGGCGCCCGACTTCTCAACGCCCGCCCATTGCGGTGCGCGGTACGGTTCAGCTGGAAAACGCCTTCTTCCTGGTTCCGGGGCGCCGGGCCGATTTTCGCCACCTCAATGTGCGCGTACGCCTGCGCGATAGTTTGTGGACGCTGGAAAACCTGAAGGGCGAGCTGAACGGGATGCAGGTGCAGGCCAACGCTACCACTACCTACCTGCTGGCGTACTTCAGCGGGCAGCACCGCACCACTACTATCACGGGCACCTTTGCGGTGGATGAGCTCCGGCTAACCGAGCTGCGCCGCCTACTGGCCCCACCGGTGCGCCGCCCGACCCGAAGACAGGCACTTCCCGGCCGCCCTCAGGATGTGGCATATCGGGCCCTGAACCTTCTGCCCGCCGGCCTGCAGCTCAACATCCGCCTCACGTGTGGGCGTCTGGTATTGGCCACCGACACGCTGCAGCAGCTGGCCGCTACCGTGCGGCATAACGGACAACGAGTGCAGATTTCCGATTTGCGCGGGCAGGCCTGGGGCGGCGACGTACGCGGAGCCGTGAGCTGGCTGACGGATACAACCCGGGAGCAGCCCGTAGCGGCACGGCTGGCGGTGCACTTCAACCAGCTCAACTACCAGCGCCTGCTCAACCGCGCCACCCAGGCCCCGCGCCGCGCTGCCAAAGCTCCATCCGACCCCTCGCTGCGGGAACTGCTGCTAGCGGCCAACGGGCAGGTGACGGCCGACATCGACCAGCTGCTGCTGCCGGGCGGCGACCAGCTGTCGGCACTCCGGCTGCGCATGGAAAAAAACGGGCCCGACTTTCGGGTTCCCAGCCTCACGTTTCGCACGAGCACAGGTGGCACGGGCGAGCTTTCGGCGGCGGCCAGCCTGCGGGGCCACCACCTGCTGCGAGCCCATACCGAGCTGGATTTGCGCTACGCTACCCTCGATGTGCAACACCTGCTGCAGCTGATGGCGTCCCTCAGCTCCCTGCCCGAGCCGCCCGACACGCCCCGCCGCCGGGCCGCTCGTCAGGCCAACCGGCCTTCGCCCCTGCTGGATGGTACCATCACGGGCCGGGTGCGCGTGCAGGCCGATGCCATTCAGTACGGGGTGCTGCGGGGCCGGCAGTTTCGGGCACGTAGCAGCCTCGAAACCGGGCAGGTACTGCTCGAAGAATGCTCGTTACAGGCGCTGGGAGGCAGTATTCACCTGCGCGGGCAGTTCCAGACGGAGAGCGAAGCCGGACAGCATCCGCTGCACACGCAGGTGCGGCTGGAAGATATTCAGCTACCGGAGCTGTTTGGGCTGGCTTCGGTGCTGGGGCTGGATGTGCTGGGGCCCGAAAACATCCGGGGCACGATGAATACTGAAGCCGACGTGCGCACGATGCTGGATGCCACCTTTCTTCCGCGGTTGGCGCAAACCCAGGCTTTCCTGCGTACCGATTTGCGCAACCTGGAGCTGCTGGAAGTGGAAGCCGTGATGCAGACGCTGAAAATGCTGCGCAAGCGCCGCACCAGCCACGTGTATTTCGAGCCGGTCCGGTCCCGGTTTATCCTCGACGGCAACCGCTTGCTCATTCCCGGCCTGAGCCTGAGCAGCAACCTCACCGACATGGCCATCACCGGGGAGTACTACCTCGATGGGCGTGCCAATCTGTACGTGGGCCTCAGTCCGCTGCAAACTCTGCTTGGCGACAACCGGCAGCGCGTGAGCCGCGTACAGACCGGCGAAGCAGCCCAGCGCCGCAGCCGGGGCCTCATTTACCTGAATTTGAGCCGCACGCCCGGCAGCCGCTACCAGGTGAAGCCTTTCCAGAAACTCGCCCAGCGCCGCTACCAGACCGACATTCTCCAGCAATACCAGGACCTGCTGCGGCAGCAGGCCCTGGACACCACCCTGCAGATGCTACAAACCTTTGAGTAATCTGTTGTCAATTGATAGCTGCCCGTTGTATAATAGTGCGTCATGCTGAGCTTGTCGAAGCATGACGGGCAACCAGAAATTATAAACCAGCAACGAAAAACTCAAAACACCTTGGGCAGGTCGATGCCGCGAATGGTGCGGAACAAGCTGAGGGCGTTCTGGTCGGTGAGGCCGCCGATGTAGTCGGTGAGCAGGATGATTTGCTCGTAGGCGGTGGCTTGCTGCTGCGGGCCGGTGGCCCGGAACTGCTCGGGCAGCAGCTGCAGAAGCTTGCGGGAACGGGCGCTGCTCTGTGGGTCGAAGGAGGCGTGCAGGAATGCGTCGAGCAGGCCGGCCAGCACCTCGAAGCCGGCGGCCTCAATTTCCAGCACCGGGCGACTGTGGTAGAGGTGCTCCACGGTGAGCTGGTGCATATGCTGGAGCTGCTCCCAGCAGTCCAACTGGCAGACGAGGGGCTCATCGGCGCGGCCGTACAGCAGTGCAGGGGCGCGAGTGGCAAACAACCGCGCCGTTTGCAGCACCAGGTGGTTGATGAGGCGCGCCCGCAGGTAGCCCAGCTCCTCGCGCCAGTCGCGCCACTCCACGGAGCCGCGCCGGTCGGGGGCGTCGCCCAGCATTTCGCGCAGCAGCCGCAGGCCGGCTTTCCGGGGAATCAGCCCCAGCTTCAGGCCATCCTCAAAGTCGATAATACGGTAGCAAAGGTCGTCGGCGGCTTCGACTAGGAACGCCAGCGGGTGCCGGTAAAAGCAGCCATCGGCCGCATCCTCCTCCGCCGATTTCGGCCGCAAACCCAGCTCCCGCGCCACTTCCTGAAAACGGGGGGCTTCAGTCTGAAAGTAGCCGTAGCGCTTCTCGCTGGTGCCCTGTGTCAGGCGGGTATTTGGCACCAGGGCCGGCCGCGGATACTTGCTGAAAGCGCCCAGTGTGGCGTAGGTGAGTCCCAGGCCGGCCGTGCCGCTGCTGTGGGCGGCGTAGGTGTGCGTGAGCACCCGGAACCCGGCGGCGTTGCCTTCAAACTGCTGTAAATCGGCGCGCTGGGCGGGGTTGAGCACGCGCACGAAGGGCTCGGCGGCGCTGCTGCGGAAGTAGGCCGATATAGCGTCTTCGCCGCTGTGCCCGAAGGGCGGGTTGCCGATGTCGTGGGCCAGGCAGGCGGCGGCTACTATGTCGCCGAAGTCACTGTCGAGATACGGCAGCGTGTGGGCCAGCCCTTCGGTTTCTTCGAGCAGCAGGCGGCCTCCGAGGCGACCAAGGGAGCGGCCCACGCAGGCGGTTTCGAGGGAGTGCGTGAGGCGGGTGTGCACAAAGTCGGTTTCGGGCAGGGGCATCACCTGGGTTCTGCGCTGCAGGCGCCGGAAAGCCGAGCTGAACACCACCCGGTCGTAGTCCTGCACGAAGGCCCCGCGCACGGGCGGCGCATCCGTCACGACGTGCAGCTGGGGCTGCTCGGGGTAGCGGCGGCGGCTGAGAAGCTGCCCCCAGGTCATAGCGGGCGCGGCGGCGGAATCAGGCTGGAGGTGCATCATCGGAAAGGCAAGGTAGCAGATACGGGGCTTTCCGGGCCGCTAGTGGTGATGCGGCGGGGGCGGCGGCAGCTCCGCTGCCGCCCGGGGCAGCAGGGCCGTCGGCACCCGGGGATAGTGGTGATGCAGGTGATGGAAAGCGAAGGACGACAGCACCGGCGTCCAGAAAAGTGCCGTAGCGGCGGCGGCCCGCACGGCCGGGTTGCGCTCGGCCAGTTGGTGCGGTAGGTAAGCCGCCCAGATGGGCAGCGTGGCACTCATCACGAAGGCCACGCCCCAATATACAAGCCCCACCGGGCTTCCCCACCAGTAGTACAGCCCCACGAATACCCCCAGCAGCAGCAGCGTCAGCGCGGTTTCAACGAGCTGAATGGAGCGCGTGTGCGGAGCCATGCGCAAGGATTCCCGTCGCAGCATCAGAATATGGTAAGGCCCCTGCCACACCACCCGCCAGAACGCCCAGGTAGCGGGGGCACCCTCCGGGTCATCGTCGCGCAGGCAGTGCGCGTGGTGGCGCAGGTGCGTCACTTGCAGGCCGTGCCCGCTTTTCAATAACAGCAGCCCGCTGAGCGTGAGCAGCCGGTCGTTCTGTTGCTTGGACAGCCCCAGGGCCTGGTGCATGGCATCGTGGGTTTGCACAAAGCCGGCCAGGCACACGGCTACCGCCAGGGGCACGGCCAGCCACCACCAGCCCAGGCTGGCCGTAGCCACGTAGCCCGCCAGCAGCACCCAAGGGCGCATCAGTTCCAGCCACTGCTGGGTAGGTGAAAGGCGCAGATGCGCCGCGGCGGCATTTGGACGTAGCATAAAATGGTAGCAGAGAATTTATTCGCGGGATTCCAGGCGCACAGGCAAGGCGTAGGTTGGTATCTGAGCGGCCGTAACTGGCTGCCACTCGGGTTGGAAAGAGCCGTGGTAGCCGAAGATTTTACCAAAGGTGGGGTTGCTGACTTCAACCTGAATACGGTAGCAGCCCGCAGCGTCGTCGTACCACTCTTCCACATCGGCCAGTCCCGAGAGCAGCATTGGAAACTGAAAGCTGAAGGGCCCCTCGTGAAACCGCTGGGCACCCGAGCGTAGCCGCAGCCCACCACGGGGCGTCACGGCCAAAGCAATGTCCACGGCCAGGTGTTGATGCGTACCTAAATAATCGACAATACAGTTGCGCCGCTGACTGCGCACCATAGTGGCATCAAAGCAACGGGTGCGCCGCGCAAACTCGAAGCGTCTGATCCAGGTGACGGTTTCGCGGCCCAGCTTGTCGCGGTAGGCGTAGTTTTCGATGCGGAAAGGAATGTTGTGGCCAGCTTCCGGAAACATGATATTTCGCAGCAGCCCTACGCGCAGAAAAGGCTGCGTGTACACCGGCCCATGCCAAACGCGCTCCATCACTCCGCGTCCAATGAAGGCCCGCTCCTGGGTGCTATGCAGTTGCAAACGCTCCTGAATACGCGGATGCAACCGCGCAAACTCGGCGCCTAACTCTTGCTCATAGATTGACTGCATACCTTAGAAAGTAGAGCGGTGAATTACCGGGGCCGGCGTAAGCAGCGGGTGGCGCTGGGTATTTCGTCGGAATCGAGCAGCAAGCCCACAGCCGCTAAGCCTAGCATACCGAGGTTGAGGGTAAACGGGTTGAAAGGCGCGATGAATACCGCCGGCTGACTGAACATAGCGCCTAGCCCCAGTATCACCAGTCCCACGCAGTTCAGCCAGTAGAGCGTACGCAGGAAACGGACCGGCAACAGCCAGAACAGCAGGCCAAAGCCAATTTCACCCCAGCCTACGGCCATCAGCAGATACCTGATGACGTCGGGCGCAAAGCCGGCTCCGCGCAGCATGGCTACCTCGCCGGTATCTGGAAACAGAAGTTTAGGAATCAGCCCCTGATACACCCAGATAAACCCCAGCACTCCGCGTACCAGCAGTTGCAGCAACGCCAGCCGCACCAGCACAGCCGGCCGGATACCCCGCTCCAGCCACAGCCGCAGGCAGTCGAAACTCCAGGCCGTAGCCCAACCGATAAGCGGGCGAAACACTGCCCGATCAAATAAGCGTCCTGGCAGGCCGAACCGAGTTTTATAGTCGTAGCCTGTGAAGAAGCGCAGGCCACCCGGTGCAGGCATTGGAATGTATTTCCAATACCCCGAGCCTGCGGCAATCAATGACAGCCGCTCATCCGACCAGAACTTGAGTACGGAGGTTCGCTCACCGTTCTTCTCCTTGCTACCTACACTCTCGCCGCGGCCCTCTACTCCCAGCCCGAAACCGATGCGCGTGGCGTACAAAAATTGTTGCGGCTCTGTGTCGGCCGCCCGGGGCAGGTACTCAATGGTTGTAAAGCGCAGGTCCCACTGTTGATGCAACTCCGGCTGCTGGGTGTGAGCCCACAGCTCTTCCATTGAGCAGCGAATAGAGGTTTCAACGTAGATAGGCGGGTTTTTCACGCAGGAAGCTAAGCCGGATAAGGCTCAGAAAGATACTACCCACTGGGAGGACTATCAAGCTGTATCCGCTATTCTTATTCTCCAACGATTACACCCGCTTACGAGCTTTAAGCTGGTCTTCAACCGACCGACGCAGGCTCTTCCTCCCCCTACGCGCCCCATCAGGCGCACGGTAGCATAGCCCAGCAGCAGAAATGCCCCAAACAGCAGCGTGACGCCCCAGGTACTGAGGTGGGCGGTTGGATGGACGAGGCGGTTGAGAATATCGTAGAACAGCGTGAGCGGGTTGGTAACAATGTCCCAGCTATTGAAGCGCAGGTAGCGGCCCAGGTAGATGCCGAAGGAGCTGAGCAGCAGCGCTACCGCCGCAAAACCCCAGCCGGTCCAGGTGCCCATACGGCGCGCCACCAGCGTCTGCATATCGGTCAGGGAGGCATAGGCCAGCATCAGCCCGTTCCAGGCGCAGCTCAGAATCAAAGCCAGATCGTACCAATAAGGCACACCGGCGCGGGGCTCCAGGTGAAAAAGGTCGGTAAGAATATAAGGAGCGTTGGGAAAGAACAGCAGCCATACCGCCCCCACCGGCAGCAGCACCCGAGCCTTCAGCCGGCCGTGCGCCAGCCCCAGGAGCGTGCTCAGCCCAAACGGAATGAGGGCCAGAAACAGGTTCCAGAGCAGAAAAACGAGGGTAATCTTGTGCGTTAGAAATACCCGAAAGGCAATCAGCACCACGCTGAGGGCCAGGGAGGCACCCAGCACCAGCACCAGGTTCAGGCGTTGGCGCAGCTGAGGCGCCGAAAAAGCAGCAACGGACATCGACATGCTGCCAAGGTCGGAAATCTTCGGGTTGAATGCTATAGCCGTCGTCGGGCTTTGCGGCGCTCTGCCTGTGAGCTGATGCCTTTCCAAGCAGTTCCCGCTACCTCTGACATCTTCCTGCCTAAATACAAAAGTCAGTTTGAAGGCAGCGTACACTTTCCGAGAAGGAACAGCGAAGGCACTGCCTACCCACCTCCGGGGTACCTCCCGAAAAAGTACTATTGGGGAGCCCGCTTCAGTGTAGTATAACCCTTGCCCGCCGCAACTACGTACCTTTGCCCCGGGCACCGCGTTGGTTGCGGCGCCGTGGTTCCTGCTGCCTATTCCCCGGCTCCTCGGTTTATGAGGTCTTTCTCTTCTTTGTTTACGGCCGTGCTGTGTGCTACCTGCTATGCGGCAGCTCCTGCCCTGGCCCAGCAAACACCCGTCAAAAAGCCCGCTACTCCCGCTGCCACGCCGGCGCGGCCAGCTACTACGCCCCCAAAGCCGGCGGCTACCCCGGCCGGGGCAGCCAAGCCAGCCGCAACAGCAGCCTCAAAGCCAGCGGCTACGGCAGCGCCCAAGCCAGCGTCTTCAGCACCTCCCAAGCCTACCGGCCCGCCCCTGCCGGCCAATATGGGCTCCGTGGATTTCAACACCCGCTACCGCAACGGCAAGACGCTCATTGATCAGACGCGCTACGAGCTGGCCATGCAGGAGCTGCAGCCGCTCACGGCGCCTACCACGCAGTTTGAGCGCGCGCCCGAAGCGGCCTACCTCTATGCCGTGGCCGCCAGCCGCGCCAAAAAGTGGGCCGAGGCCGAGCAGATGCTGAACCTGCTGCGCAGCCGGTTTCCGCAGTGGCCCGCCCTGGCCGAGGCCCTTTTTCTGCAGGGGCAGCTTTCCTTTGAGCAGGGTGACTTCGACAATGCGCTGCGCGTGCTAGCCCAGGTGCCGGCCGACCGGCTGGCCACGGAGCGCGAGAATATGAAGGCGCAGTATCTGCCGCGCATCAAAGACAAAGCTACCTTCCAGCAGCTGTTGCAGGCGTTTCCGCAGGAAGCGGCCCTGGCCCGCGCCTACGCCGACAAGCTGGCCAACGGCGGCTGGTACACCGATGCTGACCGACCTCAGCTCGACCAGCTCATCACGCAGTTTCAGCTGGACCGTACCCGCTACACGCCCCGCCGCCCGGCCAAAAAGAGCTCCTACAACATTGGCGTGCTGCTGCCTTTCGAGTTCAACGATACCAGCTGGGAAACGCGGCGCCGCAACCAGTTTGTGACGGACCTGTACGCGGGCTTACGTTTGGCCCAGGACTCTTTGCAGCGCGAAGGCCGACCGGTGCAGCTCTTTGCCTACGATACCGGCGCCGACACGCTGCAGCTCAAGCAGGTGCTGGCGTTGCCGGAGGTGGCCGGCATGGATATGATTATCGGGCCCGTGTATAAGTCGGGCAGCAAGATTCTGGCTCGCTACGCCCAGCAAAAGCAGATTGTGGTGGTAAACCCGCTGTCGCAGGACGGAGAGCTGGTGCTCGACAATGCCTGGCATTACCTCTTCGAACCCAGCACCGCTACCCAGGCCCGGCAGGCTGCCGAGTTTGCTTACAACCGGCTGGGTGGCCCCCGTACCGCCGTGGTGCTCTACGAGGACACCAAGGACGAAACTTCCTTCGGGCTGGCTTACAAGCAGGCTTACGAGGCGCTGGGTGGCAAGGTGCTCCAGCTGCGCCGCCTCAACTCCGACGTGGAGGAATCGGTGACGGCGGGGTTTGCGGGGGTGGATCTGAAGACGCTGGGGCACCTGGTAGTGGCCTCCGATGGCAAGCAGGCCGGCCCGGCTACCTTCAACGCCCTCAAGGCCCAGGACGCCCGCATCCCGCTCATCACCTACGCCTCCTGGATAGAAAACAACCGCGTGGGCCTCAGTCAGCTCGACGCCCGCGACGTGTACTTCATCCAGCCCAAGTACCTCGACAAAACCAACCCCGGCGTGCGGCGCTTCCGCCAGCTCTACACCCAGCGCCAGAACCTACCCCCTTCCGTGTTTGCCTTTTCAGGCTTCGAGCTGCTGTATTACTTTGGCTCCCAGCTGCACCAGCATGGCCCGGCCTTTCAGCAGCCGCTAGCTAACGGCGGGCCGGTGTCGGGGGCTGTATTTCAGGGCATTGGCTACCCCGGCGGCGCCCATGATAACCAGTACGTACCCCTCACCAAGCTCGAACGGCTGGAAACCGAAGTCCTGAACCCCGTTAGCGGCCGGTAACCGGTTGAATGGGTTTCTGGTTGATATGGCTACAAGGCTGAATGATTCATTTGGCATACAGCCAATGCGCTAACTATAGGGCCAACTATTCAACCAGATAGCCATTCAGCCACTTAACAGCCATTCAACCAGAAAACTTCCCCTTATGCCTACGCTCAACCTTGCCACTTCCGATGCCCTTTTTACCCGCGCCAAAGACCACATTCCGGGGGGCGTGAACTCGCCGGTACGGGCGTTCCGGGCCGTGGGCGGGCACCCGGTGTTCATGCAGTCGGCTCAGGGGGCCTGGCTGACGGACGTGGATGGCAACAAGTACCTCGACTTCATCAATTCCTGGGGGCCGATGATACTGGGCCACGCGCCCGCCCTTGTGCTGGAGGCGGTGCAGGGCGCCATTCAGAACTCTCTGTCGTTTGGAGCCCCCACGCGCCGGGAAGTCGAAATGGCCGAGCTCATCAAGCAGATGGTGCCCAGCATTGAGAAGGTGCGGCTGGTGAACTCCGGCACCGAGGCCACGATGTCGGCCATTCGGGTGGCGCGGGGCTACACCGGGCGCGACAAGATCATCAAGTTTGAAGGCTGCTACCACGGCCACGGCGACTCCTTCCTGATTGCGGCCGGCTCAGGCGCCCTCACCCTCGGCGCCCCCGACTCACCGGGCGTCACGCAGGGCGTGGCCCAGGATACGCTCACCGTGCCCTTCAACGATGTGCCCGCACTAACGCAGATCATCGAGGCCAACGAAGGCCAGGTGGCCGCCCTCATTCTGGAGCCGGTGGTGGGCAACATGGGCCTGGTGGCGCCGCAGGAAGGCTACCTGCAAACCCTACGCGAGCTGTGCACCCGGCACGGCATCGTGCTTATTTTTGATGAGGTAATGACCGGCTTCCGGCTGGCCCGGGGCGGCGCCCAGGAGCTCTACGGCATCACCCCGGACATGACGACGCTAGGCAAAATCATCGGGGGCGGGATGCCGGTAGGTGCCTACGGTGGCCGCCAGGATATCATGGACAACGTGGCTCCGGCCGGCAGGGTGTATCAGGCGGGCACGCTCTCCGGCAACCCCATTGCCACGGCGGCCGGCATTGCCCAGCTCACCTACCTCAACGAGCATCCCGAGCTATACGACGAGCTAAACCGCATCACCACGCGCATTGCCGACGGCACCCGTCAGATCTGCGCCGAACTGGGCCTGAACTACACCGTGAACCAGGTAGGCTCCATGTTCAGCGTGTTCTTCACCGCGCAGCCCGTTACCGATCTGGAATCTGCCAAAACTTCGGATACCGAAGCTTTCGGGCGCTACTTCCGGGCTATGCTACACCGGGGTATCTACCTCGCACCGGCCCAGTACGAAGCCCTGTTCGTAAGCACCGCCATTACCGATGAGTACGTGGACCTCTACCTCACCGCCTGCCGCGAATCCATGCGCAAAGCCCACGGGATGTAAGGTGCTAATGTGATGGAATGTGGGTAATGTGCTAATCAAGGCAAACATGTCATTGCGAGCGTAGCGAAGCAATCCGGCCTGAGCAACTTACGTAGCCTTGAAATGTGGAGAGCCCCTGACTTTATGCTTATACGTCAGGGATTTTCTGGTAAAAAGATGTGCCTGGTGCTGCTCAGGCCGGATTGCTTCGCTACGCTCGTAATGACACGTTGGTTAGACCACCCATTCGCACGTTGCCCGCATCAGCACATTAAACACATTTCCACATCAGCACATTATAAACGACCTTTGCGGCGAACCTCCTTTGCCCGCTATGCTCCGATTTCGCCAGCTGCTCCCGCTTGTTCTGCTGCTGTGGCTTGTCGGGCCGGCCACGTTGCTGGCCCAGACGGAAGCCCCGGCCGCTGCCAACAAGCGCCTGTTCGACCGCACAGTAGACGAGCTGAACTTCCGCACTATGGAAACCGTGTACGACAAGTCGTTTACGCGGCGTAAGTTTCCCATCACGCTGCGCACGGCCAAAGCCCGCCGCGAGTTCGATGACTTCATGGGCCGCGACGACCTGAAAACGCTGTTTCAGAACTACAACGGCGTATCGGAACGGTTCAAGAACCGCTTTGGCCAGGGCCGCACCGATTTGGTGGAGTTCGAGAAGCAGCTCAATAGTATTCTGATTGACCGCAACTTCGAGTTCTTTATCCGGGTGCTGCCGCGCGACGAGCGGGTGATGCTCATCCGGGCCTTGCAGCGCGTCATCAAACAGGGCACGGCCCAGTTCAATGCCTCCGAAGACCCGGAGCCAACCACGCTGGCGGCCGATGGCGCCGCCGTGCCCCCGGCTGATGTGGACGCCGAAGCCCCGCTGGCCTCCCCCATAGAAGACCCCGCCCCCGAGCCCGACGGCGAAACGGTGGCCCCCTCGGCCCGCAAAATCGGTGCCCTCACCAGCACCGGTCCATCCGACGGCCCACCGTCGCGCTATGGCTTGCTGGATTATATCACGTTTCTGATGGCCCTGGCCTCGCTGGGCCTCACCCTGCGCCTCACTCTCGTGACGGTGCCCGAGCTGCGCCGCCGCCTCGATGGTGCCTACGATCTACCAACGGACGAAGAGCCGGAAGACGAAGAAACTGAACCTGCTTACGCCGCCCCCAAGCGCCGCCGCGAGCTACCCGAAGACCGTTACGAAGACGGCGAATAATTCTGAATTCTAAATTATGAATGCTGAATTGGCGGCCCTATCGGCAGGTTCCCATTGAAGCTGCCAATGCATAACTCAGCATTCATAATTCATAATTACCTCTCCATATGATTCTGACCGACCAGCAGATTCTCACTGAAATTGAGCAAGGCAACATCGTCATTGAGCCCTACGACCGGAGCTGCCTGGGTACCAACTCCTACGACGTGCACCTGGGCCGTTACCTGGCTACTTACCGCGACGCGGTGCTGGACGCGCGCAAGCACAACGAAATCGACGTGTTTGAAATACCCGAGGAAGGCTTTGTGCTGCAGCCCGGCATGCTCTACCTGGGCGTGACGGAGGAGTACACCGAAAGCCACGCACACGTGCCCTTTCTCGAAGGTAAAAGCAGCGTAGGCCGCCTGGGCATCGATATTCATGCCACCGCTGGCAAGGGCGACATCGGCTTCTGCAACACCTGGACGCTGGAAATCAGCGTGTCGATGCCCGTTCGGGTATACCACCTCATGCCTGTAGGGCAGCTCATTTACTTCACCGTGCAGGGCAGCGTGGAGAACTTCTACAACCGCAAGCCCAACGCCAAGTACAACGAGCGGACGGTGAAGCCCGTGGAATCGATGATGTGGAAAAACCAGTTTTAACTGGCTGAAAGGTTGTCTGGTTGACCCGCTGGGAGGTTTCTGACTAAGAAGACTGGAACTAGCGGCGAGTCAGTTAGGTGTGCAAAGACATAACCATATACCCATTCTTCCTAAACTCCTTGGCACAGTTTTTCGTTAGTCAGGTAGAGGCGCGGGGGCAAAACTTGTTTCGTCAAGCTCGCAAGCGCTGTTCTCTTACCCCGATAACGAACCAAACCATGCGACATACACTTGCTTTTACGGCCCTGTTGCTGGCTTCGGTGGCTACCGGAGCGCAGGCTCAACAGAACAACCAACTTGCCACCCGTCAGGATAAAACCCAGACTACGCCGCGACTTAACCCCGTAGTAGCCGAGCGCGCCGACCGCCTTTCCGACCAGATGGTGCGGCAGCTACGCCTCAATGGCTACCAGGCCAGCCGGCTGCGGTCCATCAACGAAGACAAAATAGCCAAGATGGCTGCCATTGAGCAAAAGCACGCCGGCAACACCAAGCTCATTGATGAGCAGTGCCAGGGCGTATGCAAGGAGCGCGACCGGGAGTTGCAGGCCGTACTCAGCACCGACCAGTACAGCAATTACTACGGCTCCCGCGCCTCGTTCTACAAGTACGACCGGGACTACGCGACAACGGCCGCGAATACTCGTTTCGTAAACTCGGTACAGAGCCCGGCTCCGGCCAGTAGCAAAGGCGCCGTACTGGCTCCTACTGCCGAAACGCCCCGCACTACGCCCGCCAGCACCCGGGCCCGCGGCCGCTAGGCTTACCATTCCGCGCTACATAGCCGCCGAAAATCGGAATTCATATAAAAAGCCCCGCCTGAGTTATCAGGCGGGGCTTTTTGCGTTGGCTGGCAACGGATTACTTCTGCTTTTTCTGCTCCTCTTCGAGGTGGGCCATTAACTCGCGGCAGAGGGTGCGCATCTTGGTGGCCATTACGGAGTCGTTGGTGGCGGTGATGATGCTTTCGGCCATGGCTCCAATGGTATCCACGTAGAAATGCTTCATTTCATCCACGGGCATTTCCTTGGTCCAAAGGTCGATTTTCATCGTGCCCCGCTCGTCCCGGTCCCAGAGGCTGATGTTGATGGCCTTGGCAAAGTGAATATCAGGGCCCGCGTCGGTGGCTTGCCAGCTGATGGCCTCGGGCACTTTCTGGTCATCAAGGGCGATGCTGAAGCGGATTTCAGACTTTTTCATAATGTGGCAAATGTGAGGAATGTGGCAAATGTGAAAAATGTGCTGAACATGGCTTTGAACCACATTCAGCACATTTTTCACATTTGCCACATTCAAGTTTAAACGTAGTTGTTCAGCATCACCGGCATCACCAGCATCAGGATGCTTTCGTTGTCGTCGGCAATGGTGGGCATGAGCAGGCCGGCGCGGTTGGGGGTGCTCAGCTCCAGGGTTATTTCCTCGGAGTCAATGTTCGACAGCATTTCGATGAGGAACTTGGCGTTGAAGCCGATTTCCATGTCTTCGCCATCGTACTGGCAGGCCAGCTTTTCGTTGGCTTCATTGGAGAAGTCCAGGTCTTCGGCCGAAACCGTCAGCTCCGAGCCGGCAAGACGGAAGCGCACCTGGTGGGTAGTTTTGTTGGAGTAGATGGCAATGCGCTTCACTGAGTTCAGCAGGGCCGCCCGGTCGATGATGAGCTTGTTGGGGTTGCTCACCGGAATTACGTTTTCGTAGTCGGGGTACCGCTCGTCAATCAGGCGGCACACCAGGCGCATCTGGTTGAAGGAGAAAAAGGCGTTGGAGTGGTTGAACTCCACGCGCACCGTGGTAGCCTCCGAGGGCAGCGCATTTTTGAGCAGGTTGAAAGCTTTGCGCGGCACAATGAGGTTAGCCGTCTGACCCGCCCCCACATCCTGACGACGGTAGCGCAGCAGGCGGTGCCCATCGGTAGCCACGAAGGTTACCTGCGCGTCGGCCAGCTGAATGAGCACGCCCGTCATGGCGGGGCGCAGCTCGTCGGTGCTCACCGCGAAGATGGTTTTGTTGATGGCCCGGGCCAGGGACGATGAGGGCATTTCAATTGGGGCCGAACCCTTCACGACGGGCACGCGGGGGAAGTCGGTGGCGTTTTCGCCGGCCAGCTTGTAGCGTCCATTGGCCGAGGCAATTTCGATGGTATAGGTTTCCTCGTCCAGCGTAAAGGTTACGGGCTGGTCTGGCAGGTTCTTGAGCGTGTCGAGCAGGATGCGGGCGGGGGCGGCAATGCGGCCACTTTCGCGGGCTTCCACCGGCAGCTCGGTTATCATGCTGGTCTCCAGGTCGGAGGCCGTAATCGTCAGCTTGCCGTCTTCGATTTCAAAGAGAAAGTTCTCCAGAATGGGCACTACGGGGTTGTTCGTGACCACGCCATTGATGCTCTGCAGCTGCTTGAGCAAGGCGGAAGACGAGACGATGAACTTCATATAGCGGGCGGTTTGGGGCTTTTTTGGAAGAGGACAAAGATAGGCAACGGCGGCGGGGTTTTCTAGCGGTAAAGGACAGCTCATGCCGCCAGCCAGTGGATCAGTCCACTACCTACTGTAGCTACTGCTATTCCTACCCATACGGCAACAAACAGGACCGCAAGGGTATTCAGGAAGGCTATCTGCCCGGCATGTGTACCCGGTTGGGCGCGGGGCTTGTCCCCGCCCGTTGTTGAACGACGGATGCAAGGTTCGTTCAACAACGGGCGGGGACAAGCCCCGCCCCTACCTGCTTTAAGTCAACTGAGCCTGGCACTGGCCTTCTGCACCCCACTACAAACATTTTCAGAGTAAACATTATAAATTGTTAGGTTGGAAAATGTTTGAGACTTAGCAGCATTCGTTATGAGCAAAGAACTACGCGCCTGCCTGGGACTCACGCAAGAGCTGCTGGCCAGTTGGCTGGGAATACCGAGGGTGAGCCTGGCCTTGGCCGAGCGGGGCAGCCAGGGGCTGCCCATTGGCACCGGCGTGCAGGAAGCGCGGCTGCTGCTGGCTACTTTGGGCCAGGTACTGCAGCCGGATGGCACCACGCAGCCGGCACCGCCGTCCCTCCCCGTTCCCGCGCCTGCCCCGGCTCCCCTCGAAGACCGCCTCAGCTACTGCCGCTACCACATCAGCCGGCTACGGCTGCAACGCCAGGCCGCTCCTTACGAGGCCCGCCTGGCCGCATTGCCCGCCCTTCGCGCCTGGACCGGCCCGGTGCGCCACCCAGAGCGCGAAGAAAACTGGCTGGCTTTGCTGGAAGGCGAAGCCGAGTACGCCCTGTTCTACACCTGCGGCGCCGGCCCGCAACGGCTGCTACAAGCCCGTCTGGCCGGCCTGGAGCGGGAAGCCGAGCTACTGCAGGAAATGCTGGAAGAACTGAAAGGTTGAGGGTTTGGAATGACGTGCGCTGGCGTTTACGCAGCTACAGCGGCCTAAAGCTACTTCGCTTCATTAGCGGCGGCGGTGTATTCAGGCAGGAGAAGTTGTACCTTAGTAAGCCTTAACCGCCACTGCCATGACCAAGGAACTGCTGCAAGCCACGCTCGACCAACTTCCCGACACGTTTGAGCTGGAAGAGTTGATTGAACGCTTATTGCTTATCGAGAAGATTGAAAAGGGCCGCGAGCAAAGCCGCCGTGGCCAGACGGTTTCGCACGAAGAAGCCAAACAGCTCGTCAAGACATGGTTCAAGTAAGATGGACCAACGCTGCGCTGGAAGACCTGGCAGGTATTCGGGACTATACTATCTCTATTTCCCGAACCTACGCAGAGCAGTTGATTGAGCGGCTGATTGCCCGAACGGATATTTTGGGCAGCTTGCCCCGCATCGGGCGCATTGTACCCGAGTATCAGGTGGCCAACGTGCGTGAGCTGCTGGAAGGTCGTTATCGGATTATGTACGAAATCATTGATCCGGATAGAGTAGATATCCTGCACGTCCATCACATGGCTCAGCCGCTAACGGCGCTGTAATTTCTTCCTTTTATGCCTCCTCCCTACAAACTCTACCTCGACGACCTGCGCACGCCCCGCGGCAGCGGCTGGACGGTGGTGCGCAGCTTCAAGGAGTTCGTGGCCACCATTGAGCAGCAAGGCATACCAACGGAAATATCCTTCGACCACGACCTGGGCTGGGACGAAACCCGCAACTGCGAGCGGAAAAGGGGCTACGACTGCGCCAAGTGGCTGGTGGAGCAGGAACTGCTGGTGCCAAGCATCAACGTGCACTCGGCCAACCCCATAGGGGCTGCTAATATTCGGGCGCTTCTGGAAAATTATGCGCGTTTCCGGGAGAATGATGCTGGTGTTTAAGAGGGTGTTTGGGAATTGGGTAGGGAGTAAATAAAAGCGAGTCAGTAAGTTGCCGGGGGAGTTCCTAGGCTCCTTCCGGCTTATGGTTGACGGCTATCAACCCCTTACTGACTCGCAATGGCAAGTTATCGAGTTGCTGCTGCCTGTGCAACGGCGCCGACGCCTGTGTTTGCGTCACGTCTTCGATGCGTTGCTTTACGTGTGTCGCACCGGCTGTCAGTGGCGGGCGCTACCCCCGCAGTTCCCACCCTGGACGGCGGTGTACTACTATTTCTACCGCTGGCAGCGTCTGGGCCTGTGGCAGCAACTCAACACGGTCGTCAACGCCCTGGACCGGGTGGCACACGGCCGCGAACCTACCCCGGCGCTGGCTTGCATCGACAGCCAAAGCGTCAAGCTGGCTCCGCGTATCTACGAACACCGCGGCCTGGACGCGCATAAACTCGTCAATGGCCGCAAACGTCAGCTACTGGTTGATTCGGGCGGGCGCATCTGGGCCGCGCACGTGCACGCGGCCCACCGCCATGACAGCACCAGCGCGCTGGCTTTGCTGCCCCACCGCCCCTGGTGGGCGCGGCGCCTTCAGCTGGTGCTCACCGATGCGGCCTACCGTGGGCGCTTCACCCGCCACCTGCTGAGCTTGGGGGTGGCTCAGCAAATCAGCAGCCGCCCGCCCACGCAGCGCGGTTTCGTACCGCTGGCCCGGCGCTGGGTCGTCGAGCGCACCTTCGCTTGGCTGGCCTGCTTTCGCCGGGTCGTCGTTGATTACGAATTCACCCCTGCTAGCCACGCCGCCTGGCTCTTGCTGGCCAACATCACCATGGCCCTTAATCGAGCCTGAATTCCCAAACACCCTCTAAGAAGCAGAATCCGTGGCTTTATATTGCCGCCTCAGTGACAGTGGAGGCTCAGCGTCCATCCTATGGCCGGTCATGAGTTACGCTACGCTATACTCGCGTCGGTTCTGGGTCAGAAATTAGTTGAAACTCATTAAATAAAAAAATCTATGCAGAAGATACTATCTACACTATTATTCTTCGTAATTTCTTTATCAGCAACCGCTCAGCTGTGTGAAATTGATTATTCGAACGTCCACTATCATAATAGTTATGCAATAAATGAAAAGGGGGATACCCTGAACAAGTTGAACAGCAACGGCCTTTATGAAGGAATACACGTTTATACGACAAGAAAAGAAAACTTATTCAATGACACCACTGACTATGTAATTGGCGAGTATAAGAATGGCCAGCCTATTGGCATCTGGAAAGCTCATTGTAAAGATGGCAGCTATTCGTTAGGTGAATATAGAGGTGGCGCGGGCGAAGTTATTGTTGACAGTAATGGCACCGAGGAATATAAGCAACAAGGCATTACTGGCAGAACAGGAATATGGCGATTTTACAATAAGAGCGTGTTTGGGAATTTGAAAAGAACGTCATGCTGAGCCTGCCGAAGCATCTCTACCGCTTCGTTTGGGGCTTTTTCAACGAAGCGGTAGAGATGCTTCGGCAGGCTCAGCATGACAGAAACGACGTTTTCATAAATTCCCAAACACGCTCTAAGAAGGATTCTCTTTTAGCCACTCTTCAGTATAAGAGTTTTGAAAACAAAAAGCGTAAAGATTGGAGCGAGGAAGTATATACACTCAATAGAGATAGTGTATTTATTCTAACAAAATATGAATACAACAGCAAACGATATAATAAAAACGCCAAAAGTGAAAATCTCTTCCGCAGGTATGTTCTAAAAGAATATTATCTCGATGCTTCTTTGAAAAGAATAGAACGCGAAGGCCTACTCAGAAGCCATTCTTATGAATACTATGCAGACGGGAAACCAAAAGATAAATCCCATCGACGTTTGTTTGGATCTGTCCAAAGGCGTTATTATTCAAACAGCCAATTGGAACTCCTACGCAAGGTTAGATACTTACCAGGAATAGTAAATAGAATGACTATCAGCAGGTATTCAGAAGACGGGGAATTAATTAGTTCGAGAAAAAGGCAGTTTAGGACTCCTCACTACCGCTAGCACCTCACTCCGCCCCAAACGACGCGTATCGGCGTTTCCGCAGCCAGGCCCGCACCAGCCCGAACAATGCCAGCAGCACCAGGGGTGCCACTAGGTTCAGGAGCTGCCAGCCCCGGCGCTGCTCGTTTACTTTCACCTTATCGAGCGGGCGCAGGGTAATTTCCTTGCTGCGCACGGCAATCAGCCCGGACTCATCGAGCAGGAAGTCGGCGGCGTTCTGCACCAGCTCGCGGTTGGCAAACTCGGTGGCGGCTAGCCGGTCGTACCCCAGGCGCAGGGGTCGGTTGGTTTTCGTGTCCACGTCGTTGCGGGCAAAGTCCCCATCCGACATCACCAACACCTTACCGGGGCGGGCCTGGGGGCTTTGCGCGGGCTGGAACTGCGTAGTGCCGGGCCGGGCACGGTTGGCATACAGGGAGCGGAACTGGCCTTCGAGCAGATAGCCCACGGGCTTGGGGCCGGCCGTGTACAGCTTAGGGTCAGGCGGCAGGCGGGCGTCGTTGAGGTTGACAGGCACCGGAGCGGGCAGCACGCGGGTATAGCGGGAAGTAAAGAGCAGTGGGGTTTTGCGGATGCCTTGAGCCTTCACCGTATCAATGGTACCCGCAAACTTGAGGTACACCGCGTCGAGGTTGCGGGTGATGGGGTGCGGGCTGAACGCGTTGACGATGGGGTAGAACTGCCAGGGCATGGGCTCCACCTGGGGCTTGTTGCCCGTCATGCCCGTCACCAGCGGAATCAGGCCCGAGTTGAGGTCCAGCAGCAGGTCGCCGTTGAGGCGCACACCGTACTTAAAAAGCATATCCGTCAGATTCAGCTCCTGCGGAAACGAGAGCATGCCGCCGCGGTTGGCGCTGTCCAGGTTCACGCGCATCTGATCCACGAAAAACATGGCCCGGCCGCCCTGGGTGATGTACTCATCAAGCTTAAACTTCTCTTCCTCCGTGTAGGGCCGCTGGGGTTTGGCCACGATGACGGCGGCCAGCGGCTTGAGGCTAGGCACTTTGCTCAAATCCACGCGGTACACGTTATAGTCGCGCTGCAGGGTGCTGATCATGTCGGCCATCTGCAAGTTGTCCAGCTCACCGTGGCCCTCCACAATGCCAATCACGCGGCGCTGGCCCGGCTGCAGGCGGCGGATGGCGCTGGCCAGCTCGTATTCCAGTCCTTCGATGCTCTGGTTGAGGCGCACGTCGGGCGCAGCAGCCTGGTTGCCGCGCAGCAGCAGCACGTTCTGCTCGCGGTTGCCCACGGTGATGGTAGCCCAGGGAAAGATGATTTTCTCGACCCGCTTGCCTTTCTCGTTGGCGCCGAGGTTGGTAGGCGCCAGCCCCTTTTGGATAAGCCGCTGGTACTCCTTGTTGCGCGCCTCCTCCGACGAAGCCGCCGACGGATCGACGAACACGTAGCGCAGCCGGGAGCCGGCCTGCAGCTGCATTTCGTCCAGGGTTTCGCGGGTTGATTGGGAGAGGCGGCGGAAAGCAGGCGGAAAGTCGCCGGCCAGGTACACCGTCACCGTTACCGGCTCGGGCATCTGGCTGAGCAACTGCTTGGTGGCCGCCGACATGCTGTAGCGCTTATCGGCGGTGAGGTCGAGACGGAAGAAGAACTGCTGGGCCAGAAAGTTGAGTACCAGCAGCCCCAGCGCAAACAGGCCAAACCGCAGCAGGTCGCGCTGTTTGCGGGAAGCGGAAGAAGACGGAGCGGGTTGTTCCATGTAGCGTTGTCAGTTGACGATGGTCAGTTGACAGAAGAGTAAGGTTACCAGTTGCGGCTGCGCAGGGCCAGGCGGGTGGCGCCCAGCATAAGGGCCACCGTGCTGAAGAAGTACACTAGGTCGCGGGAATCGACGAGACCCTTGCTCATGTCGCGGTAGTGGGCGGCAATGCCGAACTGCCCGATGTAATAGGCCGGTGCACCCTCAAACAGCGAAGCCACCGAATCGAAGCCCGAGTAGACCAGAAAGCACCCCACCACGGCCAGCAGAAAGGCAATTATCTGGTCGCGGGTGAGGGCCGAAGCCAGCACGCCAATGGCTGCAAACACCGCCGCTAGCAAAGCCAGCCCCAGCAGGGAGCCCGCAAACGCTGCTGAATCGATATTGCCCACTGGGTTGCCGAGCTGATACACCGAGTAGTAGTAAAGCAGCGTGGGCACCAGCGCCAGCAAAGCCAGCAGCAGGCAGGCCAGGTACTTCCCTCCTACCAGCTGCCCGTCGGTGAGGGGGCGCGTGAGCAGCAGCTCAATGGTGCCGGCCTTCTTCTCTTCGGCGAAGGTGCGCATGCTGATGGCCGGAATCAGGAACAGGAAAATCCAGGGGGCCAGGTTGAACAGCGTCTGCAAATCGGCAAAACCGTAGTCCAGCACGCTGCTGTCGGGAAATACCCACACGAACAGGCCGGTAGCTACCAGAAACACCCCAATGACCACGTAAGCCACCGGGGAGTTTAGGAAAGCGTTGAATTCTTTGCGAAGTATGGCGAACATTCTATTCTGAATCAGAAACCCAGTTTAAGATTGACATTCAAAAACTAGGGCTAAATATTTTTTGGCCTTTCAAAGGTGTCAATTCCTCAATGTTGAAAGGTGACTTGGCTTTTATCAGCGCCGGAAGCGCATCTATGTCTGTAACCTGTATTACTTCCTCGGTTTCGGAGCCATAGTCCACACGTTGAGACTCGTCAAACTTGTCAAAAAACACCTTATATGTTCCTTGCCACTGTTGAATCCCAACTGACCACCAAAAAGTGCTTCCATCTTGTTCGACAGGTGCTCTTTTGCCGATTTGACGACCAGCCTCTAACCACGTTTTGATACGACTCAGATCATTCATTGAGCATTACTTTGTCAGCTCCCCAAACACCTGCTCCAACGACTGCTCTTCCTGGCGCAGGCCCAGCAGAACCCAGCCTTGCGCGGCAGCCAGGCGCGAAATGGCCCCGCGCTGATCAGCAGTTCCGGCCACGCGGATGCGCCAGGTATTGCCCGGTCCCGGCTCTACCAGCTTCACGCCCGGCAGCTGCCGCAGTGGGGCGGGGTCAATGCCGCCTTCAAACTCGGCGCGGATGATGGTTTCGCCCTGAGCCAGCGCGCCCAACTCCCGCACCGGCGAGTCGGCTACCAGCTGGCCGCGGCTGATGATGACCACCCGGTCGCAGAGGGCCTGCACCTCGGGCAGAATGTGGGTGCTGAAGATGACGGTTTTATCCTGGCCCAGCTCCCGAATCAGTTGGCGGATTTCGCTTATCTGGTTGGGGTCGAGGCCCGTGGTGGGCTCGTCGAGGATGAGCACCGGCGGGTCGTGCACCAGCGCCTGTGCCAGCCCAACGCGCTGACGGTAACCTTTGGAGAGGGCGCCAATCTGCTTGTTCTGCTCACGCGTGAGGCCCACGCGGCCCACGAGTTCTTTCACCCGCTGGCGCAGCCCGCTGCCCGAAAGGTTGTGCGCCCGCCCGATAAATTCGAGGTACTCATGCACGTACATATCCAGGTAGAGCGGGTTGTGCTCGGGCAGGTAGCCCACCCGGCGGCGCACTTCCAGCGGGTTTTCCACCACATCGAACCCGGCTACGCGCACCGTGCCGCTACTGGGCGGCAGGTAGCCGGTGGCTATCTTCATGGTGGTGGACTTGCCCGCACCGTTTGGCCCTAGGAAACCCAGGATTTCGCCTTTCCCCGCCGCAAAGCTGATGTCGTTGACAGCAGCCTGCGAGCCGAAATACTTGGTTAGGTGTTGGATTTCTACCATTGATATTACCGCGTTTACGAACCGTCAACTTTAGTAGCCTGCAGCAAATGGCAGCAAGGCGCCAAGTAGTTGCACTACCAGCCAAGCAATAGCCAACCAAACAAAAACGCGTTTCGTTTGGCGCCGATGTGGCAAGGCTTGCCGCAATTGCCGAAGGCAATAAATCAGCAATGCAAGAATAACGAGTAACGTCATTTATTTCCCCGGCTGCAAAGGTCGCATATCCAGCTCCGAAATCAGAACGTGGAAAGGCGCCTCCAGGGTATGCACGATGACGGCCGCCACGTCCTCGGCCTGCAGCTTGCCCAAAGTAGGCGTGGCGCCGGGTGTTTTACCGTTGAAGCTGGTTTCCACGGAGCCAGGGTTCAGGCAGGTGACTTTGATGCCGAACTGGCGAACTTCCTTAAACAACGCCTCCGAAAAGCCGCGCACCGCAAACTTGGTAGCGCAGTAGCCCGCCATGTTCTCGCTGCCCACCGTGCCGGCCAAGGAAGCCACGTTGAGAATGTGCCCCAGCTGCTGCCGCTTCATCTTTGGCAGTACAGCTCGGGCACAGTAGAACGTGCCGTGCACATTGGTATCGAACATCGTGCACCAGTCGTCGGCCGCGAAGCCATCCACCGCGCCCATAATACCCAAGCCGGCGTTGTTGATGAGGACGTGAACTTCCGGCCCTACTGCCTGCTGGGTGGCGGCCAGCGCCTGCTGTACCGATTCTTCCCGGCTCACGTCGCAGGCTACGAAGTGGAACCGCTCGTGCGCCAGCCCGGTTGGGGCGGAGCGACTCCACCCTGCTACCGTGGCGCCGCGCTCCAGCAATAGTTCAGCCGTGGCGCGGCCAATGCCTTTGCTGACGCCCGTGACAATGGCTACCTTGCCGCTTAGGTCCATAAAGAAAAATGGTTGGAATGACGTTTGGCGTACGATTTCGGGTACAAGATAACCGCTTGTGGCTGCCTGGGCGTTGGGCAGGGCTGCTGGCACTAGCCGGGCTGCTCACTGCCTGCCGGGCCGACCACGAGTTGGACTGCCTGAAAAGCTCCGGCCCCATCCGCACCACGCACCGCGCGCTACCCGCGTTTCATACCCTCACGGTGTACGACAACGTGGACGTGACGCTGGTGCAGGACACGGCCTTTTATGCGGAAGTGCGCACGGGCCGTAACCTGCAGGAAGACCTGGAGCTGACCGTACAGGACAGCGCCCTTGTCATTCGCAATACCAGCCGCTGCAACTGGGTGCGCCGCTACGATGTGCCCCGCGAAGTAACCGTGCACCTGCCCAAAGTGCTTAATCTGTTTCAGCGGGGCGAGAACAGCCTCCGCACGGCCGGCGTGTTTCGGGCCGACCGGCTGTTCTGCCATATTGTGGGTGCCGGCGACGTGGACCTGGAAGTAAATTGCCGGTATCTGGCTATCAGTCAATATGAGCTGGGCGACATGCAGCTGCGCGGCCGCACCGACGAGCTGCACTTTACCCTTGGCGGCCTGGGCAACCTGCAGGCAACTACTCTGCTGGCCCGCGACTGTTACTTCACTACCAACCACGACAGCGGCGGCAGCGCCCGGGTGCGGGCTACCGGCCTGCTGGGCGGCACCCACTCGGGCTCCGGCACTATTTACTACACTGGCTCCCCCACCCTCATTGATATCAAAGGCGAAGGCATTGTAGTCAATGAGGAATGAGCCCTTCTAAATATCCCCCAGCTGCGGGCGCATGAGCAGTTCCTCTACCACGGCTTGGGGCGAGAGAGAATAGGCGGCGAAGATGGACTCGGCCACGTCCTGGGGGCGCATAAACCGCTCGGCGGGCAGGTCGGCGCCGGCCCAGCTGTTGGTGAGCGTAGCACCCGGCAAAATGGCCGTCACGCGGATATCATGTTCCTGCAGCTCGGCGCGCAGCACTTTCGTCATGCCGTACAAGGCAAACTTAGCTATGCAGTAAGAACCACCGTTAGTGTAGGCCATGATGCTGGCCGTAGAGCATAGCATGAATATATGACCGTGGCGCCGCGCAATCATGTCGGGCAGCAGGCCTTGGGTCACGTCGTAGGCGCTGTACAGGTTCACGTCAATCATGCGGCGGAGCTGGGAGCCGTCGGCGGGCTCGTCCTGCAGCCGGCCGGGCTCGAAGCCGCCGGTATTGTTTACCAGCACTTCTACGCTGCCTTCCAGCTCCCGCACAAACGACACGAAACGCTGCGTGTCCTCGGGCTGGCTGAGGTCGGCGGCGAGCGTGTACACGGGCGTGTCGGGATACTGCCGGGCCAGCTCACTGCTCAGCACCAGTAGGTCGGCAGCGGAGCGCGCGCAGGTGACGACGGGCAGCCCGGCGGCCAGAAAACGCTCTACTACGGCGCGCCCTATTCCTTTGGTGCCGCCCGTTACTACGATTAATTTTTGCATTCCTTTGCTTGTTGAACCTCGTTTTACGTATGCCTGCCCAAACCGCCGCGCCACCATTTTGGTTGAGCTTGGGCGGGTTCGCAAGTTTTCGTATTTCTGCTACACTTCGCGCTTTGTATGGTCAAAACCTTTGGCGAATTCATTCTCTTCCTGCAAAGCATGCTCACGCGCACTGAGCGGGTTAAAATTCTTTGGCAGCGGACCCTCGATGAAGCCATTCTCATCGGCATCGACTCCATCTTTATCGTCATGATTGTGTCGGCCTTTATTGGAGCCGTTACCTGCGTGCAGATTGCCTATAACCTCACCAATCCCCTCATTCCTAAAAGCACCATCGGGTATATGGTGCGCGAAATGACGATTCTGGAGCTGGCACCTACCATCACTAGCATTGTGCTGGCGGGCAAAGTAGGCTCCAGCATTGCGGGCGGCCTGGGCACCATGCGCATCACCGAGCAGGTTGATGCGCTGGAAGTAATGGGCATCAACTCAGCCTCTTATCTGGTGCTACCCAAGATCCTGGCGGCTTTGCTTATGTTCCCTTTGCTGGTGATTCTGGCTATGGGCCTGTCTATTCTGGGCGGCTATCTGGCCGGTACGCTCTCGGGCGCCATGTCGGCCTCGGAGTACGTGGAGGGAATTCGTACCGATTTTATTCCCTACAACATTGCCTTCGCCCTCATCAAATCGGTGGTCTTCGCCTTTCTGGTATCGGCTATATCGGCCTACAAGGGGTACTTCACCAAAGGCGGCGCGCTGGAAGTTGGAGCAGCCAGCACGGGTGCCGTTACCAACTCCATCATTGCCATTCTGCTGGCCGATTACGTGCTGGCAGCTGTACTACTTTAATGTGCTGAGACGCTGAATATGCTGATGTGATTGAGCATTGGCACATGCAGCGTCTCAGCACATCAGCGCATTCCATCATGATTGAAGTCCATAACATTCAGAAGGCCTTTGATGGCAATCAGGTGCTGAAGGGCATTACCTGCACGTTTGCGAGCGGGCAGTGCAACCTGGTGCTGGGCGGCTCGGGCACGGGCAAAAGCGTACTGCTGCAGTGCATTGTAGGGTTGATGAAACCCGACATCGGCAGTATCACCTTTGATGGCACCACCTTCACCAACAATAAGGTGCAGATCCGACAGGAAATTCGCCGCAAAATCGGGATGCTGTTTCAGGGCTCGGCGCTGTTCGACTCCATGACGGTGTTTGAAAACACGGAGTTTCCGCTGAAGATGCTCACGCCCGACATGAGCCGGGAAGAGCGTCGCGACCGGGTGGAGTTCTGCCTGAAGCGTGTGGGCCTCGAAAACGCGGGCAACAAGATGCCTTCCGAAATTTCGGGCGGCATGAAAAAGCGGGTAGGTATTGCGCGGGCTATTGCGCCCAACTGTACGTACCTGTTCTGCGACGAGCCCAACTCCGGCCTCGACCCCGCTACCAGCATCAAAATTGACGAGCTGATTTACGAAATCACCCACGAGTACAACATCACTACTGTCGTCATCACCCACGATATGAACTCGGTGGTCGAAATCGGCGACCATATCATTTTCATGCACAAGGGCCTGAAGCTCTGGGACGGGACGAAGGATGAAATACTGGGCGCCAAGGTGCCCGAGCTGCGCGAGTTTATCTTCAGCAGCAGCCTCGTGCGTGCCGCCAAAAAAGTTGACGACGCCACGGAAGGCGGCCTCGAAGCCTTGGCCAGCGAGCCGCTGTCGGAAGTATAGCGGTTAATGTGCTAATTTTTGAATGTGCTGAAGTGCCAATGAAAAGAACGGGTCATAGCGAGGAGGCACGACGCCGCCATCCGTCCTGAGCAACGTCCAAAGCCCTGGAATGTAAAAATCCCCTGACGTAAGCGCTAACGTCAGGGGATTTTTGGTAAAAGAACGATTCTGGTTTTGTGCGGGACAGATTGCTTCGACACTGGCTTGATGCGCCACATGCCCGCAATGACACTTTTACCACATTAGCACCTCAGCACATTCAAAAATCAGCACATTACAGCCTACCAGTTCTCGCGCTGGCGCAGGCTGGTGATGTGGGCCAGATGATGGCGCCCGTGCCAGGCATACAGCGCCAGGGCCTGGTCCAGCGAAAACTCTTTCTGGGAGCCGGGATGGTAGAAGCGCCTTCCCCATTGCTCCTCCGTCAGCTGGCGCATGAGCGTCACCCACCGAATGTGCAGCGCCTCCAGCAAGGCCAGGGATACGGCTACGGGCGTAGCAGCCACATCAGGCAGCTCGGCCCAGGCAGCTTCTTCGTAGGGCTTAATGGTAGGCAGCTCCTCCGTCAGAGCCAGGCGCATCCGCACGTAGGCATTCATGTGCGAGTCGGGCAAGTGGTGTAGTACCTGGCGCACCGACCAGCCGCCGGGCCGGTAAGGCGTATCAAGCTGCTCGGGGTGCAAACCGGCTACGGCCACGCGCACTTGGTCGGGCAGCACGGCCAGCTGGGCCAGCAGCGCAATGCGGCGTCCATCCGTAAGGGGTTCCTGTGGGACTTCGGCGTGCCCGATTGGGTACCGTAAATCGGCTTCGGGAATGGTGAGCATAGCGTAATGAAGAGAATTGTGTGAAACAGTCAGAGGAAACGAAAACGGCTTTTCCAGAAGTAGAAAAGCCGTCGTTGATAATTTTTATGGGTTGCGCTTGTTGAGCTCGTCGCGAATTTTGGCAGCCTTCTCGTAGTCTTCGCGCTCCAGGGCCTGGGCCAGCATCTTCGTCAGCTCATCCAGCGAAACCTGCCCACTGGGCTCTTTCGGCGTGGTAGGAGCCGGCCGGTCGGCAGTACCGGTGTCGTCATCGTCCTCGTCGTCATCTTCATCATCGGTTTCCTCCGTGTTTTCGTCGAGGTCCGAGAGAATAATGCCGGCTTCGCTCAGCACGCTTTCCACAGTGTATATCGGCACACCGAAGCGCAGACCGATGGCAATGGCATCGGAAGGACGGGCATCCAGCTCAAAGGTCGTGGCCCCATCGGAGCACACAATTTTCGAGTAGAACACGCCTTCCTTCAGGTCCGAAATCATGACCTCCAGAATGGCCACGTGCACCTGCTCGGCAAACGACTTGAACAGGTCGTGGGTGAGCGGCCGGTTGGGGCTGATTTTCTCGATCTGGATGGCAATGCTCTGGGCCTCAAACATGCCAATGATGATGGGCAGGCGCCGGTTGCCGGTTTTCTCCCCCAGAATCAGGGCAAACGAGCCAGATTGAGACTGGCTGGAAGAAAGGCCCAGGATTTCAAGCTGGATTTTTTTCAAGGGAATAGGAACTTGGAGTCTGAAGGCTTAGGGATGAAAAACTTGCCGCCGCAAAGAAACAAAGACTTTGCACACCGGAGCTGGCACGAAAAGAACAGCGTAGGGCCCCGGAAACACGGTTTGCAGCAAACCCCGTCTCCAAGACCCTACGCTATTCTTTCCGCTTAGTTCAGTTCTTTCACCGCCTGCGTGAGCTTCGGCAGCACGTCGAACACGTCACCCACGATGCCGTAGTCGGCCGCTTTAAAGAAAGGAGCCTCGGGGTCTTTGTTGATGACCACAATCACCTTGCTGGAGTTTACGCCGGCCAGGTGCTGGATGGCCCCCGAAATACCGCAGGCAATGTACAGGTTCGGCGACACGGTGATGCCTGTCTGACCCACGTGCTCGTGGTGAGGGCGCCAGTCTACGTCGGATACCGGCTTGGAGCAGGCCGTAGCCGCGCCCAGGGCCTTGGCCAGATCTTCGATGAGGCCCCAGTTTTCGGGACCTTTCATGCCGCGGCCACCCGATACTACCTTGTCGGCTTCGGGCAGCAGGATGCCGCCGGCCTGATCCTGCAGCACTACCTGCTTGGGCGCATCGGCAAAGTCAACATCCGAGAGCTGGGCCGAGAAGCTTTCCACCGTAGCATTTTTGCCGGCTTCGTGCTGGGCCTCAATGGAGTTTTTCTTGACGGCAATGATTTTCCGGTCGCCAGTGAGCACCACCTCGGCAAAGGCTTTGCCCGAGAAGGCCCCGCGCTTTACCGTGAACTGGCCGCCATCGTTTTTGGGTAGCTCCACCACGTTGGTAGCCAGCGAGGCCTGCAGGCGCACCGCCAGGCGGGAGCCCACGGAGGCGCCAACGTTGGAGTTGGCCAGCACCAGCACCTTGGCATCTTCCTGCTGCGCGGCAGCGGCAATGAGCTTGGTGTAGGCCCCGTTTACGAAGTCCTTCAGGCGGGGCTCGGCGTCGTAAAGCACTTTGCTGATGCCCTGCTCACCCAGCTGGGCCAGGCTGGCCTCGGAGGCCTCGCCCACGGCCACCGCCGTAGCGGTGGTACCCAGCAGCTGGGCCACCTGGCTGCCATACGAAGCCACTTCCAGCGAAGACTTTTTCACTTCGCCCTTATCACACTCTACTACTACTAGAACAGACATACGTTTTTCAATTAGTAATTAAGAATTAGTAATTAAGACTTGATGCTTTGCGGCTGTTGCGGCCATTGAAGCAATTATTAATTCTTAATTACCAATTCTTAATTAGTTTCTAGATGACTTTGGCTTCGTTGCGGAGCAGCTTGATCAGGTCGCCGGCGCTTTCGGCGGGAATCAGCTTCACACCCTGCTTTTTGGGCGGCAGCTGGTACTCCGTTACCTGGGTGCGGGAGGCGTCGCCGGTGGGCTCTACTACTTTCAGGGGCTTGGTACGGGCTGTCATGATGCCGCGCATATTCGGGATGCGGGGCTCGCACATGGGCTGCTGGCAGCTGGCCACAAAAGGTGTATTTACCTCCACGATTTCCTTGCCGCCCTCAATTTCGCGCTCCAGCGTGGCCGTGTTGCCGCTCATATCGAGCTTCATGGCCGGGGCTACGGTGGGGATGCCCAGCAGCTCGCCTACCATGCCGTGCACCTGGAAGCCGTTGTAGTCAATACTTTCCTTGCCCATCAGAATCACGTCGTAGCCGCCGTCTTTGGCAATGCTGGCAATCTGCTGCGCCACGAAGAAGGCGTCCTTGGGGTACGCATTTACCCGGATGGCATCGTCGGCGCCAATGGCCAGGGCTTTGCGAATATTTGGTTCGGTATCGGCTTCCCCTACGTTCAGTACCGTAACCGTGCCACTACCCTGCACTTCCTTCAGCTCAATGGCGCGGGTGAGGGCGTACTCATCCCAGGGGTTGATAACGAATTGCACCCCCGCCTTGTTGAATTCCTTGTTATCGGGCGTGAAGGTAATCTTGGTGGTCGTGTCAGGCACGTTGCTGATGCAAACGAGAAACTTCATCTATGACGACTTGAGTGAACGATATACTACGGGAAAGCCCCAAATTTGGGGCAAAGATACTGAAAACTCCTCCCCTATGGAAACTCCTCCCAGCCGCCTGCAGCAACTTCTGGCCTTTTACCAGGACGACCCGAACGACCCGTTCACGATTTACGCTCTAGCCACCGAATACCGCTCTACTGATCCGCAGAAAGCCTGGGGATTTTATCATAAGCTTCTCACGGAGCACCCTGAGTACGTGGGCACTTACTATCATGCTGGCAAGCTTCTGGAACAGCTGAAGCAGCCCGACGAGGCGGAGAAAGTATACCGCACCGGCCTTAGTGTAGCGCGCAAGGCCGGCCAGCTGCACGCCGCCAGCGAAATTCAGGGCGTGCTAAACAGCCTGCTGGGCCTTGACTACGAAGACGACTAACCATCCGCCGGTGCTCCGCCAGTCCGGAGCACACCGCCGTAACATCGCATATCGATTGTAAAGCAACAGTCAGCGCGGTGTACGGCTTTCCTTGTGCCTGGCATGCTTACCCCGGATTAAGTCAGAAATTGAATGCAGATAGCTGAATGTATATAAACATATAACCTATCTGTGTAACTATTTAAAAAAAATGCCGTATCCAGCAAGTTTGAGCAACCCCTTTCTGAACTTTCACGTAGCGTGGGCTGTCCGGTCTGCATGCGTAAGACCATTCTGCTGGGTGCAGCCGCGCTGTTAGGCGCCGCCACCCACTCCTTGGCCCAAACATCGGGCAACGAATTGACCGACTCTCCATTTGTACGGAATATCCGCCCCGACCGGCCCGGGGTGACTATCACCACTAACATGCTGTACCCCGGTCAGGTACAAGTAGATGCCGGTATTCAGCAGCTTCCCGCTTCGGAAGCATTTGGCCGCCACCGGGCTATGTCGACTGCTACCTTGCGCGTTGGCTTTTTCAACCATATCGAGTTGCGCGCCACGCAGGGTTACTTGCACCCACTGGCCCGCCTGACTACGGGCGAGGCCAGTGGCCGCCCAACTTCGCCAGCGGGCCTCGCGCCCCTTACGGTAGGCGCCAAGTTTCTGGCCTCTACGGTGCAGAATGCCCGTTCCCAGGTAGTAGTTCTAACAGAACTAACGCTGCCCAACGGGGATGCATCTTTCGTTAATAAAGCTTATGAGCCCAGTGCGCGCCTACTGGTGTCGCAGCTGCTGGGGCAGCGCTACGGGCTGGAAGGCAATTTTGGCTTTCGGCAGCGGGGCTTTCGGGCGGCCGATACCAAGGTTGGGCAGTACACGGCGTCTTTGGCCTTGAATGGCCCCCTTGGCGGCAACTTCGGCTTCTTCACCGAGGCGTACGCCATCGGCCGGTTTTCCTGGCAGAAAGGCATAAACACTGGCGTATCCTGGCGCCCCGTACCTGGTTTCCGAGTAGATGTAACAGCTGGCCATCAGCTCAACAACAATGGACTGCTACTGGGCACTGGCCTGAGTTTGCGCCTGCCTAAATAAGGAGCACAAATAACTATCAGCGGCCGCTTTTGCCGGGGTATTTCCGTACGGGAAGTAACCCGGCAAAAGCGGCCGTTTTGCGTCGTGTTAGCTCCTCACATCATTGTGTGATTGAACTTCATATAGATATTTTGTAATTTTGTTGCATTCTCCCCTTACAGCCCCCTTATGCAAACACTCTACCGCTTTTTACTGCTGCTGGCGCTGTTGCTCATCAGCCACTCTCCTCCCGGGCGCAGGGTCTAGCGCCCGCATCCAAAGTTACTATCACTGGTTTTGGGGACCCTGAGCCCGCTTCGCCGCCGGCCTGGGCGCTGGCCCGGCTCCACGAAAGCTCCTCGCCCCCTGCAGAGCCGGCCTCCCCTCCGGCAACGCCCGATACAGTGATGTTGCCAGCCAAGCCAGAACAGAAAAAGCAATAGAGGAACAAGTACTAAAGCAGCAACACCCCGGCAGTAGTGCCGGGGTGTTGCTGCTTTACGGGGAATATAAGCGAATCAGCGGGCAGCCTGGCCGGGTTCTACAACGAGGCGCGTAGGCGTATCCTGACCACTGATGATACTTTTAGCGCTCTGCGCAATGGCGCTGATAACGCCAGTCATATTAACGAGGTTCAGCGTTTCCACTTCGTCATCAACGCTATGGTATAGCTTGTCCGTTGGAATCTGGTCGGTGCTGATGCTGTGGGCTGGTACGCCCAGGCGGGCCAGGGTAGCGTTGTCGGAGCGGTAAAACAGGTTCTGCTCGGGGTACGGGTCGGGCTCGAACCGGAAACCGGAGCCCTGCAGATTGCGCTGCAGAATGGTCCCGAAGTCTGACTTATCGAACCCCGTGATAAACGCGGTATTAGGGCCGAACTTGGCCAGCTTACCAATCATTTCAATGTTGAACATAGCTACTACCTGTTGGGGGTTGAGCTGGCTGGCAAAGTAGCGTGAGCCCAGCCCGCCTATTTCTTCGGCCGTGAAAGCCACAAAAATGAGCGGCCGGGCGTTGTCATCACGTTTCTTGAAGTGTTCCGCTAAGGTTACCACGGCCGTAGTACCGCTGGCATCGTCGTCGGCGCCGTTGGCAATAGAGTCGCCGGCTACTTTGGTTATCAGGCCCAGGTGGTCGTAGTGGGCTGAAAATATTACCTGCTCGGCCGCACGGGCGGGCTCGTGGCCGGGCAATATGCCCACTACATTGCGCAGTTCCACGGGCCGCACGGTGGTATTGGCCGCGACACGGTACTTAACGGCACCATTGCCCACTGCCGCTAGGGCCATTACCACTGAATAGGGCCCCGGCTTTTCGGCGCGCAGGTTGCTGTGCTTCACATACTCGGCCACCTGTTTGAACGCAGCGGCATGAGCAGGGTCAATAAACACGACGACGTTTTCGGTGGGCTGCAGCAGCGGCCGCAGCACTTTCATCAGGTTTGCTTCCGCGCCAATAACCATCACGCGGGCACTCTGGTCGTCGTCGGCCCAGTTCAGGTGGGGTTCCCCCGAAATCAGGAGGGTCTTGTCTTTGGGTACGGTGGTGTTGTTCAGCTGCACGAACAACGCCGTAGTGCGGGTTTCGAATACCGTAAACTTCTGCTCAAATGACGAGAGGCCCGGCAGGGGCTGCAGCCCGATTCGCTCAAACTCGGCTACCAGAAACTGAGCTGCTTTAGCTGCTCCGGCCGGCACCCCGCGCCCCTGCATGGCATCGGAAGCCAAAGCCCGCTCCACGCGTTCTACAGTTGAGGGCGCAACACCTTCGGCTAGAGCAGGCGTCTTTTTCTGGCCCAGCCCCAGTAAGGACGTGTGCACAAACAAGACAATAAGAAAAACCAATTTCATGGCAACAGGTGGGATTTTGCGCAAGTGCGGGGAAAGTAGAGCAGCGGCAGCCGTGCAACAACAGTGCCGCATAGCTACTGCAGTGGGCTGCTACTGAAAGCTATGGACGCCTTTTTGTGCGGATGCGTTGCCCGCAGGCTTCCTCTACCCGAAGTTGCCCCTCTTGCTCAGCAATATAGCCACTTTCACAAACTACCCCGGCTTTATGCCGCAACCAAGCCCGTCAGACGATTACGAGCAAAACGGTGCCTCTTCACCTAGGCTAACCAGCTATGAAACCTGATAACCAGCTGGTCGCCTCAGCCTTAATCGCCCAACCAGTTTGCAGAGAACAGAAGCTCCGCCCAGCAGCATATAGCTGGGCGGAGCGCCTGGAAGGTCCCGCTGTTTACTTGCTGACGGTTGCTGCCAGCAGGTTCAGTTGCGAAACGGCATTAACCAGGTCTGTTTCGGTGCGTAACGTTGCTTTTTTCAGCTCAGCCCGGAGCGGTTCCTGCACAGCAGCAGGCACCGCTGCTACCAAGGACTTGACGGCTGGCTTTATGACGGTAAGCGTACCCTGCGGACTTAGCAGAAAATACTGGATAACGTCCACCAACTCATCGTAAGGCCGGTAGGAACTGTAGGCTTGCTGGTAGTCGGCTTTCACCATCGATTTACCGGAGCGCTTCAAAAGCGTATATGGACCGGTAGCATGCAGCACTTCCAGGAACTCCGTTCGGCCTGGGTGGCCGGGTATATCTGTAAAACGTGCAAACCGGTGTAGGCTAGCCTGCCCGGATAAGGTCCGGATGTCGGTGAGGGTGAACTCCTGGATATTGCGCAGGTCAAGCAAGATAGAATCGCCCTGCGGGCGCCGCACCATTAGCTGCTGGTTGTAAAGGTCAAACTTCAACGGCACCGCTTTCACACGCTGATTAGTCGTCAGCAGAATGTCGCCGGTAGACCATCCGCGCAGCAGAAAGGGTGTGCCCCGTATGCCTTCGTAGCGTTTATCCACCTTCAGGTACGTTGTGGCCACTTTGCTGTCCGATACAAGCCGCAGATTTTGCAAGTCGACCAAGGAGCTGCCAGCAGCCTGCTGGGCATAAGCCGGTATTGCCGCGCCGAAGACGACGAACAGTACTACCATGCCCAACCAAGTGGATAGAAAATAGGATGTGTTTTTCATGCGTAAATTGGAATAGAGTGTGTTTTCCAATTTACGCAAAATTAGATTTATCCAAGCGTCAGCACCAAGACATAAGCGCGGATTTCGTGGTTGCACTGCTAGGTGGTGGAGAACAGTTTCGGTTGGGCCGCCCGTTTCCGTCGCTTGGCCTTAACCAGCAGCAGTTTCACTTCCTTGCCTTTGTTGCCTTGCTGTTAGCAAGAGACGCTTCTCTAGCCACCAGTCTTTGAATGAGAGATTAGAATATTCTACTGTTTACTTGCTGACAGCTGCCAGCTTGTTTAGCTGCGAAACAGCATTAACCAAATCCGTTTCGGTGCGGACAGGCGTCTTTTTTAATTCAGCGCGTAAGGACTCCTGCAAAACGGGCGGTATAGCAGCCACCAACGACTTGGTTGTCGGCTTCACCGTCGTGAATGTTCCTTCAGGACTTCGCAGGTAATAGTCAGTGGCATCTACCAACTCATCATAGGGTCGATCGGCACTATACGCCTGCTGGTAGCTGGCTTTCAGCAACGATTTACCGGAGCGCTTCAGCAATGCATACGGACCAGCATCGTGGAGCACCTCCAGAAAATCAACACGCCCGGCCTGATCCGGCAGATTCTTGAAGCGGGCAAACCGGTGTAGACCGGCCTGACCAGATACGGCACGCGGATCATTGAGCGTGAACTCCTGGATGTTACGCAAATCAATCCAGATAGAATCACCCTGCGGGCGTCGCGCCATCAACTGCTGATTGTAGACATCGAATTTCAATGGCACTGCCGTCACGCGCTTGTTCGAGGTAAGTAGAATGTCGCCGACAGCCCATATGGGCAGCAAAAAAGGCGTACCCCGCACTCCTTCATAGCGCTTATCCACCGTCACAATAGCGGTGCTGACGTTGCCACCGGATAGCAACCGCAGATTTTCCTGGTCGCCCAGGGAGCTACCGGTGGCTTGTTGCGCGTGGGCAGGCGCTGTAGCAAGGCTTGCCACTCCTAGCAGCAGAGCGCCTGCCCAATTCGACAGCAATGAAGCAGAATTTTTCATGCGTAAATCTTAAATGTGCAGCTCAATTTACGCAAACCTGCTTTATCCAAGCGTCAGCACCAGATCGTCAGCGTTTACCAGGGTGCCTTCGGCTAGATTAATGGTTTGCACCTTGGTATCCTGAGGAGCAGTGATAGTGGTTTCCATCTTCATAGCTTCGATGATGAACAGGGGCGCGTTCTTACGCACCTCCTGGCCATTTTCGACGAGCACCCGCGAAAGCAGCCCCTGCAGCGGGGCGCCCACCTGCTTGACGTTGGCTTTGTCGGCTTTGGGATTCTGGATGCGCTTCACTTCCACGCTCGTGTCGCGGATTTCGAGGTTGCGCTGCTGGCCGTTGAGGGTGAAGAACATGGTGCGGCAGCCGTCTTCGTTTACCGGCCCAATGCTCTGCAAACCCACGATAATGCTCTTGCCCCGGGCAATATCGATGATGGTTTCTTCGCCGGGCTGCAGGCCGTAATAGAACACTGGCGTAGGCACAATGGAAACTTCCCCGTACTGCTGCAGGTGTGCCCAGTACTGCTCGAATACCTTAGGGTATAGCAGCCACGACAGCACATCGGTGAACTTGCCGCGCTGCCCGAACTTCTTTTCAAACCGCTGCCATTCCTGGTCGAAGTCGATGGGCGCGAGGTGCTCGTTGGGCCGGTCAGTGAAGGGCTGCTCGTCTTTCAGAATCACCTGCTGCACGTCCCGGGGCCAGCCGCCCTCGGGCTGCCCGATGTCGCCGCGGAACAGCTCCCGCACCGACTCGGGGAAGTTGAGCGTGGCGCCTTTCTCCAGCACGTCCTGCGTGGTGAGGTTGTTGGACACCAGAAACAGGGCCATATCCCCCACCACCTTCGAGGAAGGCGTCACCTTCACAATGTCGCCGAACAACTGGTTTACGTCGGCGAAAGTCGTTTTCACGGTTTCAAACTTATCCAGCAAGCCCAACGCCGCCGCCTGGGGCCGCAGGTTGGAATACTGCCCACCCGGGATTTCGTGCTGAAACACTTCCGAAGTACCCGCTTTCAGCCCCGACTCAAACGGGTAGTAATATTCGCGCACGGTTTCCCAGTAATTGGAGAATTCGTTGAGCGACTGTTGATCAAACTCGCGGTGGCGCTCCTGCCCGCGCAGCATTTCCACCACGGAGTTGAAGTTGGGCTGCGAGGTGAGGCCCGAAAGGCTGCCCAGCGCTACATCAATCACGTCCACGCCCGCTTCCACCGCTTTCAGGTACGTGGCCGGCTGCAGGGAAGAAGTATCATGCGTGTGCAGGTGAATGGGCATCTGCACGGTGTCGCGCAAAGCGGTAATCAGCTCGGTGGCGGCGTAGGGCTTCAGCAGCCCGGCCATATCCTTGATGCACAGGATGTGGGCGCCGGCTTCCTCAATCTGCCGGGCCAGGCGCAGGTAGTAGTCAAGGTTGTATTTCTGGTTGCGCCGGGGGTCCAGAATGTCGCCGGTGTAGCAGATACTGGCTTCAGCCAGCCGGTCGGTCTTATTGCGCACAAAGCCGATGCAGGCTTCCATGCCCGGCATCCAGTTCAGCGAGTCGAAGATGCGGAATACGTCGATGCCAGTCTCAGCGGCCTGCTGCACGAAGCGTTCCGTGAGGTTATCAGGGTACGCCTTGTAGCCCACACCGTTGGCCCCACGAATGAGCATCTGAAGCAGGATATTGGGCACGGCCTTGCGCAGTTTAGCCAGCCGCACCCAAGGGTCTTCGTGCAGAAAGCGCAGGGCCACGTCGAAGGTGGCGCCGCCCCAGCATTCGAGCGAAAATATCTGCGGGTGCTGGTGGGCGTAGCGCTCGGCCACCTTCAGCATATCGTAGGTGCGCATGCGCGTGGCCAGCAGGCTCTGGTGGGCGTCGCGCAGGGTGGTGTCGGTGTAGTGGATCTGCTTGTCCTGGCGCAGCCACTGGGCAAATTTTTCGGGGCCGAGCTCGGTGAGCTTTTCCTTGGTGCCGGGCGTGATGGGCGAGTCGCGGTTGTATTCGGGCAGGCGTGGCTTGCGCAGTTCCCGCTTGGGGTCGATGTGGCCCTTCACGTCGGGGTTGCCGTTCACCACCACGTCGCCCAGGAAGTTAAGCACCTTGGTGGCACGGTCCTGACGGGCTTTGAACTTGAACAGCTCCGCGTGGTCCTTGATGAAGTCCACGTTGGCCTCGCCAGCCATGAATACCGGGTGGGCAATGATATTCTGCAGAAACTGAATGTTGGTGTTCACCCCGCGCACCCGGAACTCGTCCAGCGTACGGGCCATTTTCTGGGCGGCACTGGCCAGGGTGGGCGCGTGCGCCGATACCTTCACCAGCAAGGAGTCAAAGAACGGTGACACCTTCACGCCGGTGTACACCGAGCCCTGGTCGAGGCGGATACCGAAGCCGCCGGCCGAGCGGTAGGCCGTGATGGTGCCGTAGTCGGGCTTGAAATCCTGCTCCGGGTCTTCGGTGGTGATGCGGCACTGAATAGCATAGCCCGTTTTCAGCGGCTTTACGTCGGGGCCCAGCCCAATTTCCGGGTCGGTGAGGCGGTAGCCGGCCGCAATGTAGAGCTGGGTTTTGATCAGGTCGACGCCGGTTATCATTTCCGTAACCGTGTGCTCAACCTGGATGCGCGGGTTTACCTCGATAAAGTAAATCCGGTCGTGCTCGGGGTTCACCAGGAATTCCACGGTGCCCACGTTGTTGTAGTTCACGGCCCGGCCCAGGCGCAGCGCGTACTCGTAGAGCAGGTGGCGCATATGGTCGGGCAGGTTCAGGGAGGGCGCCACTTCAACCACTTTCTGGTAGCGCCGCTGCACCGAGCAGTCCCGCTCGTAGAGGTGCATCAGCCCACCGTGGTTGTCGGCCACCAGCTGCACCTCGATGTGCTTGGGCTGCTCCACAAACTTCTCGAGGAATACCGTATCGTCGCCGAAGGCTTTGAGGGCTTCGTTGCGAGCCTCGAAAAAGCCTTTTTCCAGCTGGTCATCGTCGCGGATGACGCGCATGCCCCGGCCGCCACCGCCACTGGCGGCTTTCAGCATCACGGGGTAGCCGATGCGGTGGGCTTCTTCGAGGGCAATTTCAAAGCTGTTGAGGTCCTGCCGGCTGCTTTCGATGATTGGCACCTGGCACTCCACGGCCACGCGCTTGGCGGCTACTTTGTCGCCGAGGGCTTCCATCACCTCGGGCCGGGGACCAACGAAGATAATGTTCTCCTCGCGGCAGCGGCGGGCCAGCGTGGCATTTTCGCTTAGGAAGCCGTAGCCGGGGTGAATGGCGTTGACGCCGTTTTCCTTGGCCGTCCGAATCAAGCCTTCAATATCGAGGTAAGGCTTCAGCGGCTCGTCGTCGCGGCCCACCTGATAGGCTTCGTCGGCCTTGTAGCGGTGCAGAGAATACCGGTCTTCGTAGGTGTAGATGGCTACCGTGGGGATGCCCAGCTCCGTGGCCGCGCGCAGGACGCGTATGGCAATTTCGCCTCGGTTGGCGACCAGCAGTTTGCGGATATTCATCGAGAAAAGCGGTGTTTGAGGTAGGGGTGAAAACAGGTTGCAAGCTACAGAAAGAGCAGAGAAGCTCCAGCGAATATTTGCTAGGAAGCAATATTTCGCAATTCGAACCTTCCTGTTCAATCTTGAATAAGCAAAATATCCGAAACCAAAGCTTCCTGCGCAGGTTAGCCAAACACTCATCTACTCTTCATACAATTTCTATCATGGAATTTGCCGACAAGCATATCCTCGTTGTGGGGGCCTCCTCCGGCATTGGGCTGGCCATTACGCGCCTACTCCGGCAGCTGAACGCCACGGTGTACACAGCGGCCCGTCACTTGTCGCCGGAGCTGGCCGAGTTGGGTACCACGTTTGTAGCGCTGGACGCCACGCAGCCCCTCAACGGTACCCTGGACGCGCTGCCTGCCGTGCTACACGGCGTGGTGTACTGCCCCGGCAGCATCCGACTGCGACCCTTTGAGCGAATTAGTGCGGAAGATTTCCGGGCCGACTTTGAGCTGAATGTGGTGGGCGCCGTGCAGGTGCTGCAAGCCACCGTGAAGAAGCTGAAAAAGGCCGAAGGCGCATCTGTGGTGCTATTCAGCACGGTGGCGGCCGAGACGGGCATGGCTTTCCATACCAGCATTGCCACCGCCAAAGCCGCCGTAGAAGGCCTCACCCGCGCTCTGGCCGCCGAGTACGCCGCCAGCAATATCCGGGTGAATGCCGTGGCGCCTTCGCTCACCAACACGCCCCTGGCCGCCGCACTGCTTAGTTCCCCGGAAAAGCAGGAAGCCGGCGCCAAACGGCATCCGCTGCAGCGCATCGGGCAGCCTGAGGACATGGCTTACACCGCCTCATTTCTGCTTTCCGACCACAGCTCCTTTATAACAGGCCAGGTGCTGCCGGTGGACGGGGGCCTGGGCCGGCTAAAGTAAGTAAGCCAGCGAAGTTGTATCAACTGAAAACCGACAACTTTACGCGGCATCCGGTGGTTACTTAAGGTATGGAACAGCAACTCCCTCCCCTGGCCGCAGCCGAGCCGGCCGCTTCGCCCAAAGCCCGCATCAAGCAGGCGTATCTGGACTATGTGCTGCGTAAGGGCACGCCTCCGCCATCGGTGTACCGCCTGACGCAGAAGCTGAACCTGCCCGAGCAGGAGTTCTACCGCTTCTATCCCACCTTCGCGGCCATCGACCGGGAGCTGTGGGCTGATTTTGGGCGCGAAGCCCGCACGGCCGCCGCCCGGGAGCCGGTGTGGGAACAGTACGGCAGCCGCGAAAAGCTGCTGGGCTTCTATTATACCCTGCTCGAAATTCTGAAGCGCAACCGCAGCTACGCCCTGCAAAGCCTGCACCACTCCCTGCGCGGAATGCCTGGCCTCACGCCCCGGGTGCTCGACGACTTCCGGCAGGAGTTTGAGGTATTCGTGGGCGAAATCCTGCGCGAAGGGCGCCGCACCGAAGAAGTAGCTAGCCGCCCGCTGGTGCAGGAGCAGTATCCGCGCGCCTTCTGGCAGCAGATGCTCTTCGTGCTGGGCTTCTTCGCCAAAGACGATACCGTGAACTTTGAGCGCACCGACGCGGCCATCGAAAAAGCCGTGACGCTCAGCTTCGACCTCGTGGGCCGCAACACGTTCGACTCGGCGCTGGACTTTGTGCGGTTTCTGATACGGAAATAAAGTAATCCTATGAGGAGTAAAGGGCAACATGGAACTGAGCCATCCGACCAGTTCCTCGTTCCTCTTTACTCCTCACTTTTTAATTGATGCATGGAAGATTCTCCCAAGCCGCTCAGCTCCCTGCCTACCTCCAAAGTGGCGCGTGCGGCGCGCTTTGCTAAAACGGGCCTTAATGTGGGCGCCAACTACGTGAAGCACTACGCCCGCCGGGCCGTAGGCGCCAAGGCCCCAACCGACGACCTGCACGCGGCCAACGCCGCCGAGCTGTACGGCACGCTCAGCGAAATGAAAGGCTCGGTGCTGAAGGTGGCCCAGATGCTGGCTATGGAGAAAAACCTGCTGCCCGCGGCCTACGCCGACCAGTTTGCCCAGGCCCAGTACCAGACGCCGCCACTATCGGGGCCGTTGGTAGTCAAAGCTTTCCGGGACGCGTTTGGCCGCTCACCGTTTGAGGTGTTCGAGGAGTTCGACATCAACGCCCGGCAGGCGGCCAGCATTGGGCAGGTGCACTGGGCCCGCAGTGGTGGACTCACGTACGCAGTGAAAGTGCAGTACCCTGGTGTGGCTGACAGCATCCGCTCCGATATCCGGCTGGTGAAGCCTATTGCCCTGCGCGTGCTGGGTCTAAGCGAAGACACTGTACGGCCCTACCTGCAGGAGGTAGAAATCCGCCTGCTGGAAGAAACCGACTACACCCTGGAGCTGCGGCGCGGCCAGGAAATAGCCGCCCAGTGCGCCGAACTGCCGCACCTGGAGTTTCCGCGCTACTACCCCGCCCTGTCCTCGGCCCGCATCCTGACTATGGACTGGCTGCCGGGCCAGCACCTGCGGGAGTTTCTGGCCACCGACCCTTCGCCCGCTGTGCGCAACCAGCTGGGCCAGGCGCTGTGGGACTTCTACATGCACCAGCTGAACAACCTGCATCAGGTACACGCCGACCCGCACCCCGGCAACTTCCTGCTGCGCACCGACCACGGTGGCACCGTAGCCGTGCTGGATTTTGGCTGCGTAAAGGAAATCCCGGCCGAAGTTCACCGCCTTTTCACGGCTCTGCTGGCCCCCGAAACCCTGGCTGATTCGGCCCGGCTGGGGGCCTTGCTGGAGGAAGCCGGCGTAGTGCGCCCCGACGACGCCCCCGCCCAGCGCGCTTTCTATGTGAGCACCATGCACACGTCCCTGGAGCTGGTAGGCCGCCCCTTCCGCCAGGCTACGTTCGACTTCGGCGACCCGGCTTATATGCAGGCCCTGTACGCCCTCGGCGACGACCTGCTGCAGCAGCCCGAGCTACGCCAGCAGCGGGAACCGCGCGGCTCCGAGCATTTTATCTACCTCAACCGCACTTATGTGGGCCTGTACGCCCTGCTGACTGAACTGCGCGCCCACATCCAAACCGGGCTCCGCTAAACACGGAAAGCAGCTGACTATCTGAGGTTCATTCGCGGCTTTTTCGTTTGTTTGCTGCGGTTGCGTGTCCTTTCAGAAGTAAACTGCCTGACCACTATCAACCAGCACTTCCTCCTCAAACGACTACCTCACGCTCTTTTCTGCCACCGACATGAAAAAACTCTTAACCCTATGGGCGGTGCTGCTGGCCACTGTTTCCCTAGCTACGGCCCAGAGTCCGGCCAGCTGCTGCGCCAAGCCCGAAAAAGCCACCGAGGTATTTGCCATGCTGGGCGCCAACGAGGAATTTGTGCGCGGCCACGAAGACCCGATGCCTTATCAATATGAGGGCCCCGGCGAAATGATTGAGTTCAGCACGGCCGATGGCAAGCCGGCCCGGGGGTTCGAAATCAAAAGCAATGTTCGCTCCGATAAGTATGTCTTCGTGATTCACGAATGGTGGGGCCTGAACGACTACATCAAAAAAGAGTCGTTCCGGTACGCCAACGAGTTGAAGGGCGTCAACGTCATTGCCCTCGATTTGTACGACGGCCAGGTAGCCACTACCGCCGAGGAAGCCGCCCGGCTGATGCAGGGCGTGACGACGGAGCGGGCCGAGGCCATCATTAAAGGGGCCTTGCTGCATGTAGGCAACAACGCCCAGATTGCCACCCTGGGCTGGTGCTTCGGGGGCAGCTGGAGTCTGCAGACCGCGCTGCTGGCCGGCCCGAAAGCCGTGGGTTGCATTATGTACTACGGTATGCCCGAGAAAGACCCGGCTCGTCTGAAAACTCTGAATACTGACGTGCTGGGCATTTTTGCGCAGCAGGATAGGTCCATCACACCGGCCGTGGTAGCGCAGTTCACCAAGGATATGGCTGCTGCCAAGAAGAAGCTCACGGTGAAGTTCTACGACGCCGACCACGCTTTTGCCAACCCCTCCAACCCCAGGTACAACCGGCAGTTCGCGGAAGATGCCCACGCGCTTTCTCTGGCCTACCTGCGCAAGGCCTTAAAGCTGAAAGGCTAAAGGTGTATTCGTTTCCGTCCTGCAAAAAGCCCTTCCTACTTAAGGAAGGGCTTTTTTGTATGTACCCTCACTTGGATGCAGCCGGCAAACTTCGTAGCTTTCTTAGCTCCCACTCCTGCGTCCTGCTTATGTCTGCGTCTGCTCTCACCTCCCTGCTCAACGAATACGGCGAAAGTCACCAGAACCCCACCAACAAGCTTGTGCACTGGGTATGTGTCCCACTGATTATGTTCTCCATCCTAGGCTTGCTGTGGTCGATTCCGGTGCCGGCCGGTTTGCGCGCCGTTAGCCCCTGGCTGAACTGGGCCACGGTGGTGATGGTGCTGGCCGTGGGCTATTACCTGCGGCTTTCGGTGCCGCTGGCCGTGGGTATGGTGCTGGTATGGGCCGCTATGGCCCTGGCCCTGCGGTTGGTAGAAGCCAGTGCGCCCCTGCCCCTTTGGGCCGTGTGCCTGATTATATTCGTGCTGGCCTGGGTGGGCCAGTTCTGGGGCCACAAGGTGGAAGGCAAAAAGCCCAGCTTCCTGAAAGACCTGCAGTTCCTGCTGATCGGGCCGCTGTGGCTGCTGCACTTCGTGTATCGGCGCCTGGGCTGGCAGTATTGACTTGCCTGTTGTCTGTTAGTTGGTAACTGGCAACTATACCGTGTTCAGCTGCCAGTTGCTCGACAGCAAGGCCGCTAACTCCGCTACGCTTTCCGTGAGCTGCTCCCAATTGTTGAGCACGAAATACTGATCCTGCAGGTGTGCTTCGCTGTAGGGCGTTTGCAGGGCGCTGGCCAGGTCGAACGGGCGCTGGTGGTTGGCATGGCTGAGGCAATGGTGGATTTCCCCCGAGGAAGAAAGCAGACCCGCCCCGTACATGCGGGTTTCTCCCCGCTCCTGCACCAACCCAAACTGCACCGTGAAGCCATACAGCCGCTCCAGGCGGGCAAGTGCCGGCGCGTCGTGCAGATGCTGCGCAGCTACATGCCCCAGAAAGTGCAGGAAGTCGGCAAAGGCGGCATCCATCAGCAGCGGCACGTGGCCGAAGACTCCGTGGAACAAGTCGGGCTCCTGCGTGAAGTCGAACTGCTGCATGGACCGTATCCAGATAGTGCCGGGAAACTTGCGCTGAGCCAGGAGCCCAAAGAAATCAGCATCATTGAGCATGCCCTGCACCGGCGCTAATTCCCAGCCCGTGGCTGCCCGCAGCCGCCGGTTTACGTCATCAAAATCGGGAATGGCGTGGCGGTGCAGGCCCGAGGCTTCCAGCCCCTGCCCAAACGCGGCGCAGGCCCGCTTGTGGAGTAAGGCCGTCTGCCGGTCAAACAAGACTTTCCACACCAACTGGTCCTGGGTGGTGTACTGGTTGTAGCGCTGCTCAAACATAGTAACGGAAATAAAAAAAGCCCGACATCCTGGGTAAGGGTCGGGCTTTCGAGGTTTTCAGCGTGTAAGAAGCATGTTGTGCTATTCGCTAACGTACCGGCAAGGCAGCCCGACCCCGCGTCCCGCGGGACGATTAATTAGGGCGACGCATTGCACAGAGTGTTTCAACATGACAAGCCAAATATAGAAAATTTCAGAAACAGATTGCAAAAAGCATGGCACTTATTTTTTCACAGGCCTTTCGTCCTAATTACTATATTTTCCAACAAGCACCCTGCAATATCATATAGGTCATCAGGGTAAAAAGTAGGATATTATGAATTTACACCCTGAATTTTGCACCTTATTCCAAATCAATTTTGTCACCCAATTCGTTTTCTATTCCAACTCTTCCCGTAGGGCATACACCCGTCGCAGGTTGCGGATCAGGCGTTCGGACTCTTGAAAGTTCAACGTCTGAGCGCCATCGGAGGCGGCTTCTTCGGGCTTTTCGTGGGCTTCGTAGATGATGCCATCGGCCCCGGCCATGACGCCGGCCAGGGCCATCGTGGGCACGTAGTCGCGGATGCCGATGCCATGTGAGGGGTCGACGATGACGGGCAGGTGCGTTTTCTCCTTCAGGATGGGCACCGCGTTCAGGTCGAGCGTATTGCGCGAGGCCGTTTCAAAGGTGCGGATGCCCCGCTCACAGAGAATCAGCTTTTCGTTGCCCCCCGAAAACACGTACTCGGCCGACGACAGCAGTTCCTCCAGCGTGCCTGAAATACCGCGCTTGATGAGCACGGGCTTGTCCACGCCGCCCAGCGCGTCGAGCAGGTTGAAGTTCTGGGTATTGCGGGCGCCCACCTGGAATACGTCCACGTAGTCGTGCATTTCCTCCACCTGCGACACCTGCATCACCTCCGTTACGATTTTAATGCCGCGCTGCCGGGCCATCTGGTGGAACAGCTTCAGGCCTTCCATGCCCAGCCCCCGGAAGGAGTAGGGCGAAGACCGGGGCTTGAACACGCCGCCCCGCATGATGCGCACGTCGTTGTCCACCAAGTGCTGCATGATGCGCTCCATTTGGGCTTCGCTCTCGATGCTGCACGGTCCGGCCGCCAGCGTGAGGCTGCCCTCCCCAATTCGTACTCCGTCGCCGAGGTCGAGCACGGTGGGGCGCACGCGCCATTTGCGGCTCACCAGCTTGTACTCATCCGACACCCGATGAATGTCCATAATACCCGGCAGCTGGCCAACGGCCCGCAGATCAAGGTCGGCCTTACCGATGGCCACGAGGTAGTGCGCCCGCTGGGTTTTTACATTGGTAACTTTGTATTTGTGAGCGGTGAGGTGCGCTTCGATATCGGCCTGGGCGCTGGCATTTATAGTGGGTTCAAGCTGAATGATCATGGTCTTTCGGGGTTCGGGGACGCGGAGAGTGGATGCGAAGACGTTGCAGAACAGCCACCGCGTCCTCTGCGGGAAATGTTAAGGGAGGATGGATGCTACGAATCGAGCAGCCGCGGCCGGGGCATCTGCCACGCCTTCGAGGGCCCGGATAAAGGCCGAGCCGATGATGGCGCCCTCGGCGTACTGACAAGCGTGCTGGAACGAAGCTTTATCTCCGATACCAAAACCAATGAGGCGCGGATTGCGCAGCTGCATGGCCTCGATGCGCTGAAAATAGGCTTCCTGCACGCCTTCGGCCTGGGTATTGGCGCCGCCCGTAGTGCCGGGGCCCGACACGAGGTAGAGAAATGAGTCCGTCAACTCGTCGATGCGGCGGATGCGGGCCGGCGCGGTTTGCGGGGTAATGAGGAACACTGGGCGCAGGTTGTACTGCTGAAAAATGGGCTGGTACTCGGCCACGTAATCATCCAGCGGCAAGTCAGGCAGGATGATTCCGTCGGCGCCCACGGCGGCGGCTTCGCGGCAGAAGTTTTCCACCCCAAACTGCAGCACCGGATTCAGGTAGCCCATCAGCAGAATAGGCGTATCGGGCACCTGCTCCCGGATGCCGGCCAGCTGCCGGAACAGCACGCGCAGGTTCATACCGTTCTGCAGGGCTACGGTGCTGCTTTGCTGAATCACGGGGCCATCGGCCAGCGGGTCCGAAAACGGCATCCCAATTTCGATAAGGTCGGCCCCGGCCGCGCTGAGGGCGTTGAGGATGGGAACGGTGTCGTGCAGGCTCGGGTAGCCGGCCGTGAAGTACACGTTGAGCAGGTTTTTCTGCTTATTGTCGAAGGCGTCTTTGATTCGGTTGGTCATGTCACTTGATACTATTTGTCATATTGAGCGCAGTTGAAGCATCTCTCCCTCTGGCTAACTCAATTGTGAAAGCGAAGCGGTAGAGATGCTTCGACTGCGCTCAGCATGACAATACCGTTGCCTTACATAATGGAGTCGGCGTACTTGATGTAGGTTTCCAGGTCCTTATCTCCCCGGCCCGACAGGTTCACTACCACTACATCGTCGGGGCCGGCGCCCAGCTGGCTTAGTGCGGCCAGAGCGTGGGCCGTTTCGAGGGCCGGGATGATGCCTTCCAGTCGGCTTAGCTCGGCCACCGCGCGCAGGGCTTCTTCGTCTTCGATGCTAATAAAGCGCGCCCGGCCGGAATCGGCCAGAAACGCATGTAGCGGGCCGATTCCGGGATAATCCAGCCCGGCCGACAAAGAATACGGCTCGGTAATCTGGCCGTCTTCGTCCTGCATGAGCAAGGTGCGGGAGCCGTGGATGATGCCCGGCTTGCCCAGCACCGACGTAGCCGCCGAGTGCCCCGAGTGAATGCCGTGCCCGGCGGCTTCCACCGCTACCAGCTGTACAGTGGGCTCTTCCAGAAAATGGTAGAACGCACCGGCCGCGTTGGAGCCGCCGCCCACGCAGGCCACCACGTACTGGGGCAGCTCAGAGCCGGTTTTTTCGAGCAGCTGCTTGCGCATTTCCTCGCTGATGACGGACTGCAGCCGGGCCACCAGATCGGGGTACGGGTGCGGGCCCACTACCGAGCCGATGATATAGTGCGTATCGACGGGGTTGCTGATCCAGTCGCGGATGGCTTCGTTGGTGGCGTCTTTAAGGGTGCGGCTGCCGCTCATGGCCGCCCGCACCTCGGCGCCTAGTAGACGCATGCGGTACACGTTGGGCTTTTGCCGCTCCATGTCAATTTCGCCCATATACACGATGCACTGCATCCCCATAAGGGCGCAAACTGTGGCCGTAGCGACGCCGTGCTGGCCGGCGCCGGTTTCGGCAATAATGCGTGTTTTGCCCAGGCGCCGGGCCAGCAGAATCTGCCCCACGGTGTTGTTTACCTTGTGGGCGCCGGTGTGGCAGAGGTCTTCGCGCTTGAGGAATACTCGCGTGTTGTACTTGGCCGACAGCCGTTTGGCCTCAAACAGCGGGGTGGGCCGGCCTACGTAGTCGCGCAGCAGCAACTGGTAATCCTGCTGAAAGCTGGGGTCGGCCAGAATATTGAGGTATTGCTGGCGCAGCTCCTCCACGTTGGGGTAGAGCATTTCGGGAATAAAGGCGCCCCCGAACTGGCCGTAGTAGCCGCGTTCCGTGGGTTGTTGGTAGGTTGGTGTCATATCGGTTGCACGCAGGGTTTCGGGGTGGGAGTCGCAGGGTTTCGCAGTGAATGGCCACCGCGAAACCCTGCGGTTTTCTCCTGCGAGACGCTGCTTGAAAAATCATCTGATTCGTACATCATCAAAAAACCGCCGCAGCTGTTTGGCATCCTTCACACCCGGCGCGGCTTCGAATTTGCTGTTTAGGTCCAGCGCAAACAGGCCGGGCAGGCGTAGGTTTCGCAGTTCGGCTGCGTGTTCCGGCCCGATACCGCCCGCCAGAAAGTACGGCACCGGCAGGTCGTAGCGCTGGAGCTGCTGCCAGTTGAAGGCGGTGCCGTTGCCGCCGGGCTGCGGACCGGCCGCATCAAAGAGAAAGTAATCCACGCTGCCCACGTACGGCCGCAGGCTGGCGAAGTCAAACGCCTCGCCCACTGCAAATGCCTTGATAACCGCCACGCCTGCCCGTTGCAGCGCGGCACAGACTTCGGGCGGCTCGGCGCCGTGAAGCTGCACCAGATTCAGGTCGTATTCGCGTACTCGCGCCAGTATTACCTCCGCTTCTTCGTCCACGAACACGCCAACTTTCTGAATTCCGGTGGGCAGCGTGGCAACTTCGGCAGCGGACAGCGTGGGCGCGGCGTACCGCTTGGAGCGCGGGTAGAAGATGAGGCCCAGAAAGTCGGGGCGCAGGGCGGCCACGGCCCGCAGGTTGTCGGGCCGGGCCATGCCGCATACTTTCAGGGCTGGCTGCATCTTAGAGGAGCGTTACGGCTTCGGTGTGGCGGAGCTGCTGCACCAGGGCGGCGCAGGCTTTTTCGGGGCGCGAGTGGCGCATGAAGGTTTCGCCGATGAGGAAGCCCTGGTAGCCCACGGCGCGCAAAGCCTCAATCTCAGCTGCCGACGACAACCCGCTTTCCGTCACTTTCACGAACTCAGCGGGAATGCGCCGGGCCAGCTCACCCGAGATGTCGAGGCTCACGGAGAAGTCGTGCAGGTTGCGGTTATTTACGCCCACCAGACTCACGGCGTCGGGATGCAGCGTTTTTTCGAGCTCCTCGGCGTTGTGGATTTCGAGCAGCACTTCCAGACCCAGGCTTTTGGCCAGCCGGCCCAGGCGCAGCACCTCTTCACCCGACAGCACGGCCGCAATCAGCAGTACAGCGTCGGCTCCGATGCTTTTGGCTTCCAGCACCTGGTACTCATCTACCACAAAATCCTTGCGCAGAATCGGGCAGAAATTGTAGCGGCGGGCCGTGGTCAGGTCCTCGTTTTTACCCCCGAAAAACTCCGTATCTGTCAGTACCGACAGCGCCGAGGCGCCGGCCTGCATGTAGCCCAGCGTGGTGCGCTCCACCGGCGCGTGTGGGTTGATGAAGCCTTTGCTCGGCGACTTGCGCTTGAACTCGGCAATGATGCCGCTCAGGTCGTCGCGCTGCAGGTAGCGGCGCAAGCTTAGGGGCTGGGCCTGCATGTAGAGGCTTTTTTCGAGCAGCTTCACCGGCACCAGGCTCTGGCGGTCGGCCACTTCCCGGCGCTTGTGCTGAATGATTTTATCGAGAATGGTCATTTTGGAGTTGTTGCTGGTAAAGTGTATTTCCGAACAGTGGCCGGGGCGAGATGAAGAGAATAAAGCGTTCAGCCGGCAGCTAGCAGCTTCTTAAGTGCCTGCCGCGCCCGGCCTGAATCCAGGGACTCCTGCGCTTTCGCCACAGCTTCGGCGAAGCTGAGCTGCGGCTCCAGGCAGCCAATGGCCAGAGCCGCGTTAACCGTTACTACGTCGCGCTGGGCGCGGGTGCCCTGACCTTCCAGCACCTGCACAAACAGCCGCGCCGATTCGGCGGCCGTACTTCCCCCGGCCAGCTCGGCGGGCAGGGTCGTGGTCAGGCCAAAGTCGGCCGCCGTAACGAGCTGCTCGCCGGCGGGGGTAGCCAGCTTGGCGGTGGCCGTCAGGGAAAGCTCGTCGTAGCCATCCAGGGCGTGAACCACGGCGTAGCGCACATCGGTTTGCTGCAGCAGATAATGGTATAGACGTAGCAGCTCCAGGCTGAACGTACCGGCTACCTGGTAGCGCGGCCGGCCCGGGTTTACGAGGGGCCCGAGGATGTTGAAAAACGTGCGCACGCCCAGCTCCCGCCGGATAGGGCCGGCGTGGCGCATGGCCGGATGAAACGAGGGCGCGTGCAGAAAGCAGATGTTGGCCTGCTCCAGCTGCCGCTTCAGCACGTCGTTGCCCGAAGTAAACTCCACGCCCAGCTGCGCCAGCACATCCGACGAGCCGCAAACTGACGACACCCCAATGTTGCCGTGCTTGGTGACCTTATACCCGGCTCCGGCCACCACAAAGCAGGCCAGCGTGCTGATGTTAAGCGTGTCCTTGCCGTCGCCGCCGGTGCCTACAATGTCGACGGTGTCGCGGGTGCCCAGCTCCGGGTCGCGGCTCAAGCTCAGCAGGGCTTCGCGGAAGCCGGCCAGCTCGGGCACCGAAATGGGGCGCATCCGGTACACGGTCATGAAAGCCGCCATTTCCGAGGCATTGGCTTCGCCCTGCCCGATGCGCAGCATGGCCTCGCGTGCCTCGGCGTGCGTGAGCAGCTGCTGCTCAAATAACTGGTTGAGAAGGTGTTTCACAAGGGATTCGTAAGGCTGGTTTGGCTGATTGTCATGCTGAGTCTGCTGCTTTTGCTTAAGCCAACCAGTTGCGCAGCATGTCGTGGCCATGCTCGGTGAGGATGGACTCGGGGTGGAATTGCACGCCGCGCACGTCATACTGGCGGTGGCGAAAGGCCAGAACCTGGCCATCGGCGTCCTGCACCGTCACTTCCAGCTCCTCAGGCATGGACTCGGGCCGCACGCTCCAGGAATGGTAACGGCCTACCTGAAAGCGCGAAGGCAAACCCGCGAAGAGCTTGTCCTCCGCCACCACTTCAGCCTCCGTAGCCAGCCCGTGTAGTACCTGCGGCAGGTTGTACAGTTCCCCACCGAAGCTTTCGGCCAGCCCCTGGTGCCCCAGGCATACGCCCAGAATGCGCTTGGTGGGTGCGTACTGGCGGATGATTTCCGGCATCAGACCTGCCTCGGAAGGCACGCCCGGCCCGGGCGACAGCAGCACGGCGTCGTAGTCGGCCACGTCGGCCACGGCCAGCTTGTCGTTGCGGATAACGGTGACGTTATCGGTGTGGCCCAGCTCCCGCAACACCTGCACGAGGTTGTAGGTGAAGGAGTCGTAGTTATCAAGAACGAGGATTTTCATGGCGTATTGGTTGTCCGTTTTTACACTAATGCCGCTTCCTGCAGAGCTTTGCGCAGGGCGGCCAGCTTGTGGTGCACTTCCTGCAGCTCGGAGTTGATATCGGAAGCGGCCACCACACCCGCACCCGCCTGGAAGTACAGCTGGTCGGCGGCACTCAGGAAGGAGCGAATCATGATGGCGTGGTTGAAGTCGCCGTTGAAGCCCAGATGGCCGATGGCACCGCCGTAGTAGCCGCGGGCCGTGGGTTCCAGCCCATCAATGAGCTGCATGGCGCGGTGCTTGGGCGCGCCGGAAAGTGTGCCGGCAGGGAAGGTATCGGCCACCACCTGCAGGGAGCTGGCTTTGGGCGCCAGCTTGGCCGTCACCTCGCTTACCAGGTGAATGACGTGAGAGTAGAACTGAATTTCGCGGAACACCTTCACCTTTACTTCGTCGCCATGGCGGGCCAGGTCGTTGCGGGCCAAGTCTACCAGCATCACGTGCTCGGCATTTTCCTTGGGGTCGGCGGCCAGCTTCTGGGCCAGGGCGGCGTCCTCGGCATCGTGGCCGGTGCGCCGGAAAGTGCCGGCAATGGGATACAGGCTGGCCTGGCGCCCCTTCACCAGCAGCTGCGTTTCGGGTGAGGAGCCGAAAATCTTGAAAGAGCCGTAGTCGAAGTAAAACAGGTAGGGTGAGGGGTTGATAGAGCGCAGCGCCCGGTACACGTTGAACTCGTCACCCACAAAACTCTGCTGAAACCGACGCGACAGCACAATTTGAAAGACGTCGCCGCGGCGGCAGTGCTGCTGACCCTGCGCCAGTACCCGCAGAAACTCCTCGTCGGTCTGGTTGGTTTGCTCCTCACCCACGGTCTGGAACTTGAAGTCTGGCAACGACGGGTTCCGAATCAGATTCACCAGCCGCGTCAGCCCGTCCTCGTCCACCGTTTCGCCGGCCAGCGTATGCTCAAACACATATAGCTCGTTGCGGAAGTGGTTGACGGCAATAACGTAGCGGTAGGTGCTGTACAGGATTTCCGGCACCGTGCCGGCCGGCTCTTTGGCCGTGTTCAGCTCCAGGTCCTCGAAGTACTGCACTGCCTCATAGCCCAGGTAGCCAAACAGCCCGCCCGTAATAAAGTCGTGGCCCGTGTCTTCGGTCTGGAAAGCATTGGCAAACTCCTGCAGCCGCAGCAGCGCTTGCCGGGGCTCGGCCAGCGTTTCGGTGTGCGTGGTATTGTTCGGCAACGTCAGCGTCAGCTCCCCGCCCTGCAGCTCAAAGCGGGCCAGCGGATCGAAAGCCAGATAGCTGAAAGCGTTCTGCTGACCGTGGTAGTCGGAGCTTTCCAGCAGCAGGCAGTTGGGGTACCGGTCGCGCAGGCGCAGATACAAGCCCACGGGCGTTACCGTATCGGCCAGCACCCGGAGGTAGCGCGTATGGAGCTGAAAAGTTTGCATAAAGGAAACGGGTAATGGAAGGAGGAGAAGCGAGTGAGCAGGGCACAAAAAAGCCCGGCGGGCGGCCGGGCTTTCTGTTGAGTCGATACGTAGAAGGTTGCTCTAACGCACGCACAGGGAGTCCCGTCCGGAATTTCCGAAGGGCCACCACCAAGCTTGCTGCGTCGAGGAGAAGGTCATTGTTGAATGCGAGTTGAGTAAGGCAAAGGTATTCCGGCAATCCGAACAAGCAAGCACCCAGCTGCTTTTTTCTTCTGCAAGTAACCAATAAGTCAAAATCCTGAACTCTATTGAAAGCTAGTACGCAGCTATTCTTTGTAGATTTTTTGTTCTTCAATATTATGCCGACCAGCCTTCACGCGCAAAGTATATATGCCTTTACTGAGTCGCCTAACATCTATCGAGTCACTAGCCCGAAAGTTTTTTAGCTGCAAGACCAGCCGGCTATTAATATCCCGTATCTCCACACCCACTCGCTCAACCCCGGATAAGATGGTTAGATGGAGCCAGTCTTTCACCGGATTAGGGTAGGCCCCGAGCAAGACTCGAGGATACTGACGTCCATTAGAAGCTACCACACCCGGCGCGTACAGCCACTGAAACGCCGCCGGAAACTCGCGCTGCCAGAACCACTCGGCGTGCTGCCCGTCTTCCAGCACGTGGTAGCTCATGTCGGCGGCGGCAAAGCCCTGCTGTTGCAGAGCGTCGCGCATGTCGGCCATCAGGGGCACCATGGTTTCGCTTTCCTTGGCGCCGGCCAGAAAGTAGAATTTGATGGGCTGCTGGTGGCCGGCTGTTTTCACGTAGTCGAAGAGCGGCTGCTTGGCAAACCAGAACGCCGGCGAAAACACGCCCACTTTGCTGAATACGTTCTGGTACTTCAGCGCCGCGTACACCGAAATCAGGCCACCCATGCTGCTGCCCGCAATACCGGTGTACTCACGGCCCGTGAGCGTACGGTACTGCTGGTCGATATAGGGCTTCAGGGTTTCTACCAGGAAGTCCACGTACTTGTCGCCCTCTCCCCCGCTCTTATACTCCGCATTAGGCCACGGCGAATACTCATTTAGGCGGGAGTTGCCACCGTTGTCTACGGCCACCACAATGGTACCCGTTGGGTCCTGTCCGCTTTGCTGCAGTTGGCGCAGAGCCTCATCTACGCCCCACTCGCCCGAAAAGCTCGTGCACTTGTCGAACACGTTCTGCCCGTCGTGCATGTACAGCACCGGATAGCGCCGGGCGCTGGTCGCATAGTCTACGGGCAGATAAATCCAGACGCGGCGGGTGCGCCCGCCCAGCTGGGGCATGGCAAAGCTGGCGTTTACGACCTGCACGTTGGGCTGCAGCGCGGTGCTGGTGCAGCCGCCGGGGCCACCCAAGTCTTTCCAGTTGGCTACCTGCAGCTCCACCGTAGCCGCAGCACCGGTAACGGTGTAGGTGCGGTTGCTCACGTCGGCCTGCTGGGCGCTGGTTTCCACCTTATCCCAGGAGCCCCGCGTAAATTTAAACTCCAGCTTGCCTGTTACGCTGGCCGGAAGAGTAATCTGGTACGTTCCATCGGTATTCTTAGCAAGGCTATGCGCTGCGCTGCCCGGGTCCCAGCTATTAAAGGAGCCGGCTATATACACGGTGGCGTCCGGAGGTGTGGTAGCCGGTACGCTGGTAAGCCGGATGGTGGTTTGGGCGTGGGCAGCCAGCGTCAGTAGGCAGGCTGCCGCCGTAAGGAAAATTCGCATGGGTGGGGAGGGGTGAGAAATCAAACTGTTCTGCTAAGGTCACCGGATAGCAGTGCCTTGTTGCGCGGGTGGCACTACACGCAGCACGTACAAAGCCCGCACGGAGTCGATTTCCGGCAGCACATTGGCCTGGAAATCGACTTTGGGGGTGATGCCCGTGCTGGCCGTCAGCGTCCGGAACTGGTTGGCATCGTCCCAGCACACGTAAAACTTTCGCTGCCTGGGCTGGCGCAGCGGCACGTAGTAGCTGCGGCCATCCGAGGCAAGTTGGCGCTTGCCGGTGGCCAGGGCATAAGTGCCTACCAGCCGCAGCCGGGCGCTTTCCTTACCGGCACCGGGCATATCCCGGTTTCCGCTTCCATCGAAATACACGTCGGGCCGCTTTACCAGATCCAGAAAGGGTAGCTTAGCCAGTAGCGGCAGTTCACTGCTGTTCATAATCAGCTGCTGCGCGGCGGTGCCCGGCGGTTTTTCCCGGTAGAATACCAATACCGGGTCTGGTATCTCAATGGCCCGCAGCCGGGGTGCCGGACGGGTACCAGCCCTTACCGGCCCCAGCAGCAGCCCTATTCCGAAAGCAGAGGTAAGCAGCAGGCGTTTCATAGAAGGTAAAGCTAGAGAAAGTAAACCGGAACCCATAACCGGGGAACCTCTGCCCGCTCCCAAGTGTAGTATTTGTCCGGTTTAAGCTTTGGAGCCGAAAAAAAACTCTCGCCTAAAAAGGATGTTATGTAAGCGTATCAGCGGATTTGGGCAGGCTAAACGAAATTCTTTCGCTACGCGCTTTCTACCGATAAAATGCCCGTGGGTAAGTAGTTACTAACTATAAGGCATTTGTCGGCCTGAGTACGTGACACCCCGTACAAAAAGAGCGAAATTTCGCCCGCAAAATAGACTTATTACAATACCATCCCGCAGGCTGCAAAGCGTTGTTTTTCTTGTTTTCAAAGGTTTAACTTGCAGAGAATATCCCCAATCCGGCATTCTTGGATGCCGGTAGCAGCCGATGACACAGAGCAGGTTTTGCCCCGAAATATACTTTTTCTACGGCCCCTACTGCCTCTCTTGAACCAGTGCAACTTCCCACATGTTTTTTCCCCTTACCTTCAACCAACCTTCTTAATGAAACACCCTTATCTGCCGAAACTGCTGTTTCTGCTTTTGTTTGTGTGTGCTGGTTTCACCAGTGCGCTAGCGCAAACCGGCTCCATAAGCGGCCGGATTGTGGACGAAAAAAGCCAGGGCATCCCCGGTGTGACCGTGCTAATTGAAGGCACCTCCCTGGGCACTTCCACCAACTCCGACGGTCAGTTCTCCATCCAGAACGTGCCCGCCGGTCCGCAAACGATTGTCGCATCGTTTGTTGGGTTCACCACCACCCGTCGTCCTGTCACGATAAGCGCCGGGCAGAACGCAACTCTGGACGTAAGCCTGGCCGAAAACACTACGCTGCTCAATGAGGCGGTAGTTATCGGCTACGGTACCCAGCGCCGGCAGGACCTGACGGGCGCCGTAGAGCAGATTTCCGAAAAGCAGTTCGTGAAAGGCCAGGTAACCAACCCCGAGCAGCTGATTCAAGGCAAAGTAGCCGGTTTGCAGGTAACCACCGGCGGTGGTGCGCCTGGCACGGGCTCGTCTATCCGTATTCGCGGCGGCTCTTCGCTGAGCGCCAGCAACGACCCATTGATCGTAATCGATGGCGTGCCCGTTGACAACCAGGGCATTTCCGGGGCGGCTAACCCCTTGTCGCTGATCAACCCCAACGACATCGAAAGCATTACGGTGCTGAAGGATGCTTCGTCTACGGCCATCTACGGTTCGCGCGCTTCTAACGGCGTAATTCTGGTGACCACCAAGCGCGGCCTGCAGGGCGAAAAGCTAACGGTGAACGTAAGCTCGCAGAACTCTATTTCGGAAGCGGTTAAGTACATTGACGTGCTGAACGGCCCCGAGTACCGGGCACTGGTTAATTCCCGCGGCAATGCCCAGCAGAAAGCCCAGGTAGGCACGGCCAACACCGACTGGCAGAAGGAGATTTTCCGCACGGCCCAAACCACCGACAACAACGTGAGCATTGCCGGCTCGGCTGGCCCGGTTCCCTTCCGGGTGTCCGGCGGCTACCTCGACCAGGAAGGCCTGTTGATCAACAACGACCTGAAGCGCTACACCGGCTCGATTAGCCTCACGCCCGTGCTGCTGGACAGCAAGCTGCGCGTGACCCTGAACCTGAAAGGCTCCTGGATCGACAACAACTTCTCGGATGGTGGCGCGGTAGCAGCGGCCGTTTTCTACGATCCTACGCAGCCTGTGTACTCCAGCAATCCTTTGCTGGCTAAGTATGGCGGATACTACCAAAACCTGGATGTGAATGGCAACATCAACACCCTCTCGGGCCGCAACCCGGTGGGTCTGATCAACCAGCGCCGCGACCGGAGCACCGTAAAGCGCAGCATCGGCAACATCCAGCTCGACTACCGCCTGCCCTTCGTAGACGGTCTGAGCGCCAACCTGAACGTGGGCTACGACATTCAGCGCGGCCGTGGCTCGGTATACGTAGCACCCAACTCCGCTACGTTCGTGGGTGACCGTCTGGGCAAAGGCCAGAACAACCCCTACGCCGCCAACAACGACAACAAGCTGCTGGAAGCCTACCTTAAGTATGACAAGGAAATTGGAATTGGCCGCCTGGAACTGCTGGCGGGTCATTCCTACCAGGCCTTCGACTACAAAACGTTTGTCTTTGACGACTTCACGGCCGCAGGCGAGGTATTCATCCCGGCTACGATGCCCATCAACGGCAAAGACTACACCGACCCGGGTTACCGCCTGCTGTCGTTCTATGGCCGCGCCAACTACAACATCAAGGATAAGTACCTGTTCACCGGCACTTTCCGGGCCGACGGCTCTTCCCGCTTCCCTGAGAACAACCGCTGGGGCTACTTCCCGTCCGGTGCTTTCGCCTGGCGTATTAAAGGAGAAGACTTCCTGGCCAACAATTCGGTGGTGTCTGACCTGAAACTCCGCTTCGGCTACGGCCAGACGGGCCAGCAGGACCTGGGCACCAGTGTTGAAGGCTTGTATGGGTACCTGGCGCTGTATACGCCCAGCCAGAACACCGCTTCTTACCAGCTGGGTGACCGATTCTACACCACCAGCCGTCCTAGCTTCTACAACCTGCAGCGCAAGTGGGAAACCACGACAACCTACAACGTAGGTCTGGACTACGGCTTTATCGACAACCGCATTTCCGGCTCGGTAGACGTGTACCAGCGCGATACGAAAGACCTGCTGAACTTCATCGAAGTAGCTGCGCTGGCCAACCTGTCTAACGCTGGCAACTTCAACGTGGGCAGCATGACCAACAAAGGTGTGGAAGCCATTGTAAACGTAGACGTTCTGCGCGGCGAAAAGCTCAACTGGTCGCTGAACCTGAACGGCAACTACAACCAGAACGAAATTACGCGCCTTACCCTGGTGGAGTCGCCAAACTACATTGGCGTTCCTACCGGCGTTATTGGTGGCGGGGTTGGCAACAACATTCAGATCAACTCGGTAGGCTACCCGGCAAACTCCTTCTACGTGTATCAGCAGGTATACGGCACGGATGGCAAGCCGCTGGAAGGCGTGTACGTGGACCGCAACAAGGATGGTGTGGTAAACGGCTCGGACCGCTACCGCTACAAGTCGTCGCGGCCGAAGTACATCCTGGGCTTTGGCTCCAACCTGAGCTACGGCAAAGCCAGCCTGGCTTTCACGATGCGCTCCAGCCTCGACAACTACATGTACAACAACCTACGTTCGGGCTCTACCTTCTCGGCCAACTCTACCGGCTTCCTGAGCAACGCCACGCACGAGGTTCTGAACTCGCAGTTCAGCACGGCCCAGTACTTCTCCGATTACTACATGGAGAATGCTTCGTACCTGCGCATGGAGAACATCACGCTGGGGTACAATGTGGGTAAAATTGCCCAGGACAAGGCGAACGTAAACCTCTCGCTGTCTGTTCAGAATGCGTTCGTTATCACCGATTACACCGGGCTTGACCCAGAGGTGTTCAACGGCATCGATAACTCCATCTACCCGCGCCCGCGCACGTTCACACTTGGTCTGAACATCGGCTTCTAAAAATTCCCCTTCATGAAAAATAAATTCATACGCAGTGTAGCAGCCGCGCTGCTGGCTGTTGCTCTTTCACCGCTTTCTTCGTGCGTGAATGAGCTGGATCAGTCTCCTTCTTACCAGGCCAACACCGAAACGGTGTACCGCGACCCCGCCCAGATCCAGCAGGTATTGGCTCGTCTGTATGCCACGCTCGCAGTAAGCGGCCAGTCGGGTCCTTCTGGTCAGCCGGATATTTCCGGTATCGATGAAGGTTTTTCCAACTACCTGCGTCAGTACTGGGGTGCGCAGGAGCTGACCACCGATGAAGCCATTATTGCCTGGAATGATGGCAACCTGCCCGACTTCAACCGCCTGGCCTGGAACGCCGATAACGAATTTGTGCGGGCCATCTATGACCGGATTTTCTATCAGGTTTCGTTGTGCAACGAGTTTATCCGGCAAACCACGCCGGCCAGGCTGAGCGAGCGGGGTATTTCTGAGGAAGATCAGGCCGCCATCCGCACCTACCGGGCTGAAGCGCGCTTCCTGCGCGCCCTCAGCTACTGGCATGGCATCGACATGTTTGGTAATATTCCCTTTGCCACGGAAGAGTCGACCGTAGGCAGCACGCCTCCGCCGCAACAGTCGCGCAAGTTCGTATTCGATTATATCGAGTCGGAGCTGAAAGCTATTGACGGTGAGCTGCTGGCGCCCAAAGCCGTGTATGCCCGCGCCGATAAAGCGGCGGCCTGGATGCTGCTTTCCAAGCTGTATCTGAATGCTCAGGTGTACACCGGCCAGGAGCGCAACAACGATGCTGCCATCTACGCCGCCAAAGTAATCGATGCGAATGCCTTCACGCTGGCTCCCGACTATCAGAGCCTGTTCCTGGCCGACAACGATAAAACGGCTGCTCGCAACGAGGTAATCTTCCCGATTACGTTTGACGGTCAGCGCACCCGTACGTTCGGAGGCATGACCTTCATTGTACACGCCGCCGTTGGGGGTAGCATGTCGCCTGCTAACTTTGGCGTAAACGGTGGCTGGGCTGGCAACCGGGCCAAGAAAAACCTGGTGGAGCTGTTCCCCGACGGGGCTGCCAGCACCGATAACCGGGCTCTGTTTTATACAGCTGGTCAGAACCTGGAGATTAATGACATCTTCGCTTTCACGGATGGCTTTGCCGTTACCAAGTTCAAGAACGTAACCTCCAACGGCGCCCCCGGCTCCGACACGGAAGGCAACTTCCCCGACACCGACTTCCCCATGTTCCGCCTGGCCGACACCTACCTGATGTATGCCGAGGCGGTGCTGCGCGGCGGGGCTCCGGTAGCCGGCCGCACGCCCCTGGCAGCAGTGAATGCCGTACGGGACCGGGCTGATGCGGAGGCACTGACTTCCGTTGATCTGGATGACATCCTGGATGAGCGGGGTCGTGAGCTGTACTGGGAAGGTCACCGCCGCACCGACCTTATCCGCTTTGGCAAGTACACCACTGCCAGCTACGTATGGCCCTTCAAAGGTGGAGTGAAAGAAGGCCGTGGAGTTGAAGACTTCCGCGTACTGTTCCCGATTCCGACAACAGATCTGGTGGCGAATCCTAACCTGAAGCAAAACACGGGATACTAAGCCTGGAAATTAGCTGGCAGATGCCGGGTGGTAAGATGAACTCTTAGTCTACCTGTTGCATTTGCCAGCTAACCTGGCTTACCTGTTTCTCACCTCTTTCAAAAAATAATATGAAACTCTGGCTTACCCAAATACTAGGGCTGTGCGCGGGCGTAGTACTTCTTTCTTCCTGCGAGAAAGATGAAGTACGCGTAGTTGCTCAACCCGGCACTCCTTCTACCCTCACGGCTTCAACTACCACGGTGGATCTGGCCGAAAGCAAGGCTGCTGAAACTGCGGTAACCTTTTCCTGGACGCCGGCAGACTACGGCTACGAAGGACAAGTTGTGGCTTACGAGCTGCAGCTTGATAAGAAAGGCAACAAATTCGCCAAGCCCCAGCTGTTTGCCGTTGGCACGGCCATGAAAAAAACCTTTACGGTAGCCGAACTGAACTCGCTTATGCTGGAGCTGCAGTTACCTGCCGATGCGACGGCGGAGATTGAAGCGCGGGTGAAGACCTCTATCGGCACGACAGGCTCTGCCACGGCCACGACGCGCTACTCGGCTGTATCAACGGTAAGCGGTACGCCTTACAGCGCTGGTGATGTTGTTATTCCTTATCCTTCGGTTTACATCCCCGGCGCCCACCAGGGCTGGGACCCGGCCTCGGCTCCGAAAGCGGCTTCGGTTGCAGATAACAAGGTGTACGAAGGCTATGCTAACTTCCCCGCGGCCAACAACGAGTTCAAATTTACGGCTGCTCCCAACTGGGACCTCGCGTACGGTGATGATGGCTCGGCCGCTACCACGGGTGGAACAACCACTGGCAAGCTCTCCACTACTCCCGGTGGGCCTAACCTCAAGGTTCCTACTGCCGGCTACTACATGCTGAAGGCTGACCTCAATACGCAGACCTGGAGCGCAACGCGCACGGAGTGGGGCATCATTGGCTCAGCTACTGCAAAAGGCTGGGATGGTGATACCCCTATGACATTTGATGTAGCTAATCAAGTTTGGACCGTGACCACCGACCTGAAAGGTGGCCAAGCCATGAAATTCCGGGCCAACGGCAACTGGGACGTCAACTTTGGCGACAATGAGCCCGATAAAATTCTCGAGTACGGAGGTAAGGATATTATAGTGAAAGATGACGGTAATTACACCGTTACGCTGAGCCTGAAAAATGGCGCGGGCAACTACACGTACAAGATTCGTCAGAACTAGTTTCTGAGCCAGCTGCTTCTATTAAAAGCGCCACCCGATTGGGTGGCGCTTTTTATTTTTAACCCGGTTTGCACTTCCGGTACACAAGGTATTTTCTATACTTCCGAAAAAGCTGGTTTCTGCTACGCGGATTCCCGCGCCATTGGGCAGGCTGTCCTGCTGACGCAATATGCCGAGATAGTAAGCAGTTTCTTGAACGATGTATAAGGGTGTGAGGGCGCGTATTCGCGGCTTATCGTCTACGTGGCCTATGTTCAACGACGAAACGTAAGTAGGTGTTTCTGCCCCCTTCGTGAAAGGCTGTACCTGGAAAACAAAAAAGGGAAGGCCGATCAGCCCTCCCCTTTTTGCGGCGAAATGGATTCCGGTGCGCTACAGAATAACCACTTTCTGGCTGGTCAGCTGGTCACCAACCCGCAGCTTTACGAGGTAGGTTCCGGCTTTCAAATCGGTGAGGGCCACGGACTGCGTGCCCGACTGCTTGGCCGCTGCCAACGTGCGCATCCGCTGCCCCATCAGGTTATACACCTCCAGCACTACGTCGTTCTGGCCGGTTACCTTGTAACGGATGTTGGCCTTATGAGCGGGGTTGGGATATACCTGAAAATCAAGCTCCCGGGCTACGGCGCCACGGTTGGCAGTAGCTACCATCACCGTGTAGCTGATAGATTGCGTACCGGGTAGGGCTGAGAAATCGGGGTTGGTAGCAAAGTTGCCTTCGTTGTTGGTGCCGATGGGTGCGGTCTGTGGTGCGGTGTTGCCCGGAACTACGGGTAGTACGTCAGACGAGAAATATCCGCCGTCGCCGTTGTTCTGGGCAGCAAACAGTTGAATCACATCATTATCGGCAATGCCCAGATCGGCTTTATCCAGCTCGATTTCCCAAGCGGCGGTGCCACCGGCAGCGGTGTGCGCCGTGAGGGTATTGAGGTTGGTGAAAGCCATGCGCGTTTTGCCAAAACCACCGGTGGTGCCATCAGCCACGGTAGCTGCCGTACCAACATTCAGCAGGTCGCCGGTCTTCTGGTCGGTGGCTTTTCCATCTGTCAGCTTGGTGTAGTCGATAATGCTGCCAGCGGAAGACGTAGTGCCCCCTTTCACGCCAAACGCATAGTCTACCTCCATGTCCATCTTGGCCATGTTCTTCTCAAACGAAGTACCAGTAGTGTTGCTGGCCGCCAGCGCCTGCCCGGCCGCAATACCGGTTTTGCCGGGCAGATTCAGGTAAATCTGCAGGGAGTTACCATTGGTTTCCAGGGCGGCCGTCAGGGCAATGTACAGCTTGGTAGCCGTGGTTTTTACATACATGGCGCCAATGCCATGGTCACCAAAGCCATGAACGGTGCTGGTGTTTTCCCCAATCATGGTGTAGCCTTCAGCCGGAAGCAATTGCCCGTCCAGCGTTTGCGCCTGAGCAGAGAAGGAAGCCGCAGAAAGCAACCCCATAGTTGCGAGGGTAAGGATTTTTTTCATGAGAAACTGTAAAATGGGAAGGAAAAGGAAATATGATGAGTGTTTGTGCTACAAACTGCCGTAGTAGCCTGTTTTGCGCATTTAATATACAGCCATACGCTCCTTAGGTTAGTGGGTTGAGCTCAAACAATCAAAAAAAAAGTTTCTGGTGGTGGCCGCTCACTTCCCTCAGTGACCTTGTGCGTGCTGTATTGGATTAGGCTACTATCTTTACCTCCCCCTAACATTTGAACATCTTCCAACTTTTCTTCTATGATCATCATTGCCGACGGCGGCTCGACGAAAACCAACTGGTGCCTGCTTGACAACGAGGGTAACAAAATCTACTTCAACACGGAAGGCTACAACCCGTACTTTATCGACACGCCCGGTATTGTGGCCTCGCTGGAGAAGAGCCTGCCCGATACGTTGCCCCGACAGGAAGTAAGCGAGCTGTACTACTATGGCGCCGGCTGCTCGGTACCGGAGAAGGTGGAAACGGTGGCCAAGGCCATGCGCCAGGTGTTCAGTGGGGCACGCGTGTATGTGGGCCACGATCTGCTGGCCGCCGCCCGCGCCCTGCTGGGCCGCGACATGGGTTTTGCCGCCATCCTGGGTACGGGCACCAACTCCTGCATCTATAATGGGCAGGACGTGGAGCTTAACATCGACTCGCTGGGCTACTTCCTCGGCGACGAAGGCAGCGGCTCCTACATCGGCAAGCGCCTGCTCCGCGACTTTATGCGCGGCTACCTGCCCGATGGCCTGCAGGAAGCTTTCCGGGCGCAGTACGAGCTGACCAACGAGGAAATCTTCGACCGCCTCTACAACCAGCCGCTGCCCAACCGCTTCCTGGCTTCGTTCAGCAAGTTTGCCTACGACCACAACAACATCAGCTACTGCCGCGAGATTGTGCTGGACGGGTTCGAGGCATTTTTCCGCAACCTGGTGGCCCATTACCCCAGCTACCAGAACTACTCCTTCAACTGCGTGGGCTCGGTGGGCTACAACTTCCGCGACGCGCTGGAGCAGGTAGCCAAGGGCTACGGCATGGAAGTAGGCAAGATCATCCGCTCCCCCATCGATGACCTCGTGCACTACCACACCGTGCTGACGCGTTAGGTAGTTCCCAGCGGACACCTTGCTTGTTCTGCTAACGGTCCATAAAGAAAAAGGCCTCTTCACTTGCGTGAAGAGGCCTTTTTAGTGAAGCAAGTGCTCGGCTTAGTGCTGAACCATCAGGCGGGTGGTGGCTACTTTGCCGCCGGCCTGCAGGCGCACGATGTACACGCCGTTAGCCAGGTCCTGTACCGGAATGCTCAGCTCATGCGCGCCGGTGGCCTGCTTGGCAGCAGCGGGTACGGTGCGCACCGTAGCGCCCAGCACGTTCACCACGCTCACCGAAACCTGGGTGGCCTGGGGTAGCGTGTACTTCAGGCGTACGGCCGAGCCGGCCGGGTTGGGAGCCGCTGTAAAACTCAAAGCCAGGGCGGCGCGCTCCGTAGTGGTGGGCAGCACGGTGCCGCTTGGCACGGCTACTTTCTTCGACAAATACACGCGGTACTCTCCGGGCTGCAGGGTGAGCTGCTTGCTCACGTCGGCGGCAGCTACGGTGAGGGAAGTGCCGTCGAGGTAGTTGTACCAGGTTCCGGCCGACTGGAAATCGGGGCTCACGGTTTTGGCTACCACGTCGAAGTTGCCCAGCACCGTCATGCTCAGGCTGGCGTCGCTGAGGTGCAGGGTTTTCACCGCGCCGGTAGTGGTCTGCGTGAAGGTGGCGCTGGTGTTTTCGAATACGGGCTGGCTGGTGCGCAGCGTAATCAGGCTGCGGTACACGTCGTAGAGGTGGCGGCGGTTGGGGTTGTCGTAGTACTCGTCCAGCACGGGCTTGTTGCTGAGCTTGCACCCATCATCCTTGCCGTATTTGTTGGGGTCCGTGCCGTCGTCGCCGGGGTAGGTACCGTTGGGGCACATGAAGATGCCTTTGTCGTAGCCAACTTCGCCAAACTGCCAGATCATGCGGGGGCCGGGCACCAGGAAGAAGAAAGCGGCGGCCGTTTCCTGGCGGCTCAGGGCCGTGTTCAGGTTTTTCACCGAGTAGCTGCCGGAGCTGTTGCCGAAGCGCAGGTTCTTGTACATCAGCCGGTCCTCGTCGTGGCTTTCCATGTACGTCACCAGGTTAGGCTCCGTAAAGCCGCGCTGCTTGTAGTAGCCCCAGCTCAAGTCGGACTTGTTGCCGTCGTTGTAGCCCATAGTGGCCTCGTTGTAGTTAGTCGTCATCTTGCCCCACAGCATCAGGCCGGCAGCCGATAGAGCCTTAGCTTCGTCGTTGGCCACGAAGGTTTCCAGGATAGCGTAAGATCCGGGGCTGGCGGCCTGTTGGGCGGCGTAGTAGTCCTTCCAGATGTTCACGCGCGACTGGTCGAACACCGACTCGTAGGTGGCTTCCGTTTTCTGCACCTGGCTGAAACCGCCGGCCAGATCGTAGCGGTAGCCGTCGATGTGGTACTCGTCCAGCCAGAACTTGATGACCTGCTTGCTGAAGTAGCGGGTGTACTCGCTTTCGTGGTTGAAGTCGGTGCCTACGTTGTAGGGGTGCGTGGCCACGGCGTTAAACCAGGGGCTGTTGCTGCTATACATTTGCACCATCGGGCTCTGGCCAAAGGAGTGGTTGAGCACCATGTCGAGCACCACGGCAATGCCGCGCTTGTGCGCTTCGTCGATAAGCTTTTTCAGATCGTTCTTGGTGCCGTAGTACTTGTCGGGCGCGAAAAAGAAAGAGGGGTTGTAGCCCCAGCTTTCGTTGCCTTCAAACTCGTTCACGGGCATCAGCTCCAGCACGTTGATGCCGAGGCGCTTGAGGTAATCCAGCGAGTCGGTTACGGTTTTGTAGTCGTGCTTCACCACAAAGTCGCGGATCAGCAGCTCGTACACCACCATATCCAGCTTGCTGGGACGCTCGAAGTTGGTTACCTGCCAGTTATAGGCGGGCTCGTTCGACTGCAGCACCGATACGATGCCGGTGGTTTTGCCCGTGGGGTAAGCCTTCAGGTTGGGGTAGGTAGCGGCCGTAATGTACTGGTCGTTGTTGGGGTCCAGCACTTTTTCGGTGTAGGGGTCAGCCACGCGCAGGCCGTCTACCTGAAACTGGTAGGCGTATTCCTGGCCGGGCGTGAGGCCGTCAATCTGCACCCACCAGCGCGTGTTCACGTCGTCGGTGGTGCTGGTTTTCTTGAGCTGGTACTGCAGGCCGGGCTGCCAGTTGTTGAACTCGCCCACGGCGTACACGGCGGTTTTGCCGGGAGCTGTGAGCGTGAGAATAGCCGATTTGCCGTTGTTGATATACGTCACGCCGTCTTTCTTGGCGCCGGTCGGCAGGGCCGCCACGGTAGCGGCCGGGCTGGCGAAGATGGTAATTTCGTCGGTGGCCGTGGTAGTGCCGCTGGTGGCTGTTAGCTTGAGCACGTTGTTGCCGGCCTGGGTCAGGGTCACTTCCTTGCTGAGCGTGGTGGCATTGGTTTGCTGGTCAACCTGCGTGCCGTTGAGCGTGAGCGTGAGCGTGGCGGCGGCCGAAGCCGTACCCGTGACGGTTACCTTGGCGTTCTGATTCACAAACTGCGTGGTGCCGGCCGTGGTAGGCCCGGTGATGCGCACCGACAGCGCCGACGTTTGCGCTACATCCACGAAAATATCCTTGCCCCCCGTGTTGCGGCCCGACTTGGTGCCGTCGGCACTACGGAACAGCATGGCCAGCTTCACGATTTTCTCGCCGGCAGCCACCTTGTCGTAGTAGGTGCGCGGGGTGAAGGTGATGGTGTAGAGGTTGGGATTGGAGGCGCTGCGCGTCATCTTCTCCTTGGCGATGGGCGGCGTCCAGGTGGTGCCTACTACGGCTTTCCAGTCGGAGTCGCTGGTGCTCTTGTCGGTGATAACGCCCGTCCAGATGTACACCTCGCCGGTGAAATCTTTCAGGCCGGCGTCGCCTTTGGTGGCGTCGAAGGTGAGTGTAACCGGTGTGGTTTCGGTGAAGAATACCGGGTCGGCAGTAACTACCTGGGCGTAGGCAGCCGGCATACCAGCCAGCGCTACTGCCCAGAGCAGTAGAAGTCGAAGTGCTTTCATGGGAATTGGTAAGGGGTGAAAAAAATGCAAGATGCTAACCGGCGTATATGCCGAAAACAGCGAAAATTCGTTGATTTAGCCGGGGAAATTCTCTTAAAGTTACATCCGCACCAGCCGCATAACCAAGCTACAGGATGCTTTTGTCGTAGTTTTGTTGAGGCACTTTTCCCGGTGTCTGGTTGTCGCGCTGCTATGCTGTGGGTTATCCGCGTTTTCTGGTTGGGGCTGCTGCTTGTGGGCGGGTGGCCTGCCTTTGCGCAGGTGCCCCGCGCCCAGCCCGACACACTCACGCTAAGGGCAACCACTACCACACCGCCACAGTTCCCGCCTCCCCCCGACTCCAGCCAGCTCAGCCGCCGCCTGCCCATACTGGCCGGGGGCCTGGCTGTAACCTACACCGGCACACTCTATCTGCTAAGCAAAAGCTGGTATACCGGTGAGCGGGTGCCGCTGCATTGGTTTGATGACGCCCGCGAGTGGAAGCAGCTCGACAAAGCCGGTCATTTCTGGGGCGCTTTCCACGAAAGCCGAGGCGCCGTGGACATGCTACGCTGGGCCGGCGTGCCCGAGCGGCGGGCCCTGTGGTACGGCGGCTTCGTGGGGTTTCTGCTGCAAAGCCCCATTGAATTGCTCGACGGCCGCGACCCGGCCTACGGCGCCTCGGCCACTGATTTGGCGGCCAACTTTCTGGGCTCGGCGGGCCTTATCGGGCAGCAGCTGGCCTGGGGCGAGGTGCGCATCATGCCCAAGTATTCGTTTCATACTACCCGCTACGCCGCTTTGCGCCCCAACGTGCTGGGTAAAAGCCTGGGCGAGCAGCACCTGAAGGACTACAATGGCCAGACGTACTGGCTGTGCGTGGACGTGGGGGCCTGGCTGCCGGCTTCCTCGCGCTGGCCCCGCTGGCTGCAGCCGGCCCTGGGCTACGGGGCCCAGCAGATGGTGTACAACGACCCGAAAGCCAACGCCGCCCTCGGCCTCCACCCCTACCGGCAGTACTATCTCAGCCTCGACGTAGACCTGCGGCGCATTCCCACCCGCAGCAAGCTGCTCAAGCGCGTGTTCTACGTGGCCAGCATCTTCCACCTGCCTGCCCCCGCCCTGGAGTTCAACCGCCAGCGCGGTGTGGTTGTGCGCGGGCTTTATTATTAAGTTGTCTGTTGATAGTTGGTCTGTTGCCTGAAGCAGGAACAACTATAAATTCACAACTATCAACTGCAGCGGCCCCGGTGGAAGATAGTCGACGGCCAGGGGCGCGGCCAGTCTTAGCTGCCGTTTTTCCCTTTTCATTGGCGACCTTTACAGCCTGCGCCTGGGATACTGAACGTCAAAACTACGTACTCAGGAAAAACAGCGCTAATCCCCCAGCATATGAACGTAGGAGACCGAGTACGCCTGCTCACCGGGCGCGAGGAAGGCATCATCACCCGCCTGCTCGACAACGACCTGGTAGAAGTAGCCATTGATAACGACTTCACCATTCCGGTGCTGCGCCGCGAAGTGGTGGTAGTAGCCGCCGAAGAAACCAAAGCCTTCGGGCAAAGCGCCGCCTCGGTTGCCGCCGAGAAAAAAGCCGCCGCCAGCGGGGCCGCCCAAGCGGCTAAAGCCGCCGGAGTATCTGCCTCGCCCGCCGCGGCGCAGAAAGCCAACAGTCCTGCCCCGCTGCCGGCCGCCAAAAATGCCGCACCGGTGGTACAGAAAGGCGTGTATCTGGCCCTCACCCACCAGTCGCCGGAGCTGCTGGCGGTGCAGCTCGTGAACCATACCGACCAGGAAGTGCTTTACACCTTTGGGGAGGAGCGCAAGGAGCAGTACCGTGCCTTGGGCGCCGATAAGCTGGCGGCCAAAGCGGCCAGCGCGCCGCTGGGCCACTGGCACCTCAAGGATTTCGACCAGTGGCCGGCCCTGGTGGTGCAGCTGCTGCCCTACAAGCTCAACAGCAACACAGCCTACGAGCTGCTCACCAAGCGCCTGCAATTCAAGGCCGCCAGCTTCTACACCAGCCGCCAGCCCAACGTGCCGGTGCTCCAGCGCGAGGCGTATCTGTTTCAGCTGGATGAAAAGCCTGCGCCGCCCGCCGTTATTGCGCCCGAGAAGCTGGCCGAAACCCTGAAAGCCCAGTTCACCGGCAATGCCCCGGCCAAGCCCGCCGCCATTGCGCCCGCGCCGGAGCCAGCCAAGGCCATTAAGGCCCCGCCTCACGAAGTAGACCTTCACCTGGAAGCCCTGCGCCCCGAAGGCGCCGAGGGCCTTAGCAACACGGCCATTCTCAAGCTCCAGCTCGATGCCTTCGAGGATACATTGAGCCGCGCCCTGGCTACCAACATGCACGAAATCGTGTTCATCCACGGCTCCGGCAACGGCACGCTGCGCAAAGAGCTGCACAAGCTCCTGAGCCGCAACCGCGACATCAAGTTTTTCGAGGACTCCAAGAAAGAAAAGTTCGGCTACGGCGCCACCCTGGTACGGCTGAAGTAAACCGTACAAACCGGCTGTCATCCTGAGCAGCGCGAAGGACCTTGTCATGTTTGGCTGATGTCGTTAGAACGATTTCGTCCAGGCATGGCAAGGTCCTTCGTGCTGCTCAGGATGACAGTTCCTTTTTCTGCAAATAGGCAACCATTCCGGCCCATACGGGTACTTTGCGGCAGCAACTCATCCGCCGCATGAAACTCCCTTTACTTCTCGCCGCTTCTCTTCTCTCCTTCTCGGCCCTGGCCCAGCAGCCGCTGCCGGTGCCGCGCAACCTGCAGGCCACCTACGCCAAAGGCACCCGCGCCGAAAACGGCCAGCCCGGCCCCAACTACTGGCAGAACTCGGCCGACTATACCCTCAAAGTCAGCTTCGACCCGGCCAGCCGGCGCGTGGCGGGCACCGCCCAGATTGCCTACCACAACCAAAGCCCCGACTCGCTGCGGCAGCTCCTGTTCAAAATCTACCCCAACTACTACCAGAAAGGCGCCCCTCGCGCCGGCCGCATCAGCCCCGAAGACCTCACCGAGGGAATGCAGATTGAGGCTTTGAGCATCAACGGTCAGGCCGTGGACGTGGCCAACCTAAGGCCGGACGCTACCAACATGTTCGTGCCCCTGCCCCGCACCCTGGGCGCGAAGCAGACGGCCCAGATCAGCGTGACGTACAGCTACACGCTCAACAAAGGCTCCCACATGCGCACCGGGGAGATTGAGCCGGGCGCCGACTTTGTGGCCTACTTCTTCCCGCGCGTGGCCGTGTACGACGACATCGACGGCTGGAACCGCCACCCCTACATCGGCTCCCAGGAGTTCTACAACGACTTCGCCAACTTCTCGGCCGACATTACCGTGCCCCGCAACTTTGTGGTGTGGGCTACCGGCGACCTGACCAACGCCGACGCGGTGCTAGGCAAAAAATACGTGAAGCGCCTGCGCGACGCGGAAAAGAAGGACGCCATTACCAGCATCATCACCGAAGCCGACCTTAAGAAGCAGGACATAACCGCCCCGAACGCCCAGAACACCTGGCACTTTGAGGCCAAGAACGTGACGGACTTCGTGTTTGCCACCGCCGACCACTACGTGTGGCAGTCGAGCAGCCTGGTGGTGGACCCGGCCACCAAGCGCCGCACCCGCGTGGATGCCGTGTACAACACCAAGCACAAGGACTACGAGGAGGTCATTCACTTCGCCCGCAAAACGGTGGAGGCCATGAGCTACACCTTCCCCAAGTGGCCCTTCCCCTACTCCCACGAAACCATCTTCGACGGCCTCGACCAGATGGAGTACCCCATGATGGTGAACGACAACCCCGTGGAAAGCCGCCAGGACGCCATTACGCTCACCGACCACGAGATTTTCCACACGATGTTCCCGTTCTACATGGGCATCAACGAAACCAAGTACGCCTGGATGGATGAGGGCTGGGCCACCATTGGCGAGTGGCTGATTTCCAAGCAGATTGACCCCACGCTGGACGATGACTACGGCGTGGCGCCCTACGCCCAGAACGCCGCCACCGAAGCAGACTTGCCCATTATGACGTTGACGACCCAGCAGAACGGGCTGCCCTTCTTCCTGAACTCCTACCCCAAGCCGGCTTTCGGCTACCTCTATGTGAAGGAGTTGCTGGGCGACGAGCTGTTCACCAAGGCCCTGCACACCTACATCCGCAACTGGAACGGCAAGCACCCCATGCCCTACGACTTCTTCAACTCCATGAACGCTGGGGCGGGCCGCAACCTCAACTGGTTCTGGCAGCGCTGGTTTTTCGACGGCGGCTACCCCGACCTGGCCATCCGGACCGTAGCCAAAACCGCCACCGGCTACGACGTGACCGTGGAAGCCAAAGGCACCAAGCCCGTGCCCGTATACCTCACCATCACCTACCAGGACAATTCCACCCAGCAGCTGCACCGCACCATCGAAGTCTGGGAAACCGGCTCCCGCACCGTGACGGTGCCCGTGCCCACCACCAAAGCCGTGAAGCAAGTGAAGCTAGGCGCCACCCTCGTGCCCGACAGCTACCCGAAGGATAACGTGTGGGAAGGGAGGTAAACCAGTACCTTTTCAACTCAGATTATATAATATGAAAATAACCATCAAAATTATCTTCGCATCCTTAGCAATAATCTTAGCAATTGGGATTATACTACAAATATATGCTTTTTATGCCTACAGGCCGGAGTATATCGGCGCGTACAACATTCCGTTGATGGGCCGGACATTCTTTAGCCTACTTTTGAACCAGTTTCCTTTTTCTGTATTTCTTGCCGGCTGTATATACGCTTTTTTTGAAAATTCTAAAGGATACAAGTTGATATTTTTCACACTAACATACTTTGCATTGGGTTCAATAATTACACTCCTACTCTACCAAAATATTCCTAGCACATCGAGAGAGAGTAACTATTGGAGCATTGTTATTACACTGATATTGTTACTACTAATTACAAGAAAAGGAATTAGAAGTTATTTTTCAATATCGAATAACAACTTCGCGGGCGAAAAATACATTTTATTTTATTCTATTACTGCAATTTTTATAAATCAATGCATTATTCATTATTTTCTATAAAAACTCTAAATTATAAATAAATCCTCTTATTATAGCAGTTTCGTGAACGGTGTAGAGACGCATACTTGCGTCTCGTCGTCTGCGCCGCATGTCGTTCAACGAGTAGACGCAAGTATGCGTCTCTACGCAGCCGCTACAGCGTTCGTGAATCGGTTATAAACCTTGTCAAACATTAGACTCTCATATGACGCCTCTTGGAGGGATACAAATCGGCTAAATCGTACAATAGCCTTCTTTCAAATGTGCTTCCCACTTGTTTTTTAATCATGCGCCTCCCAACTACTTTCTTACTTGTGTTTACGCTGCTGATGCTGGCATCAACAGAAGTAAGGGCCTGCAAATGCAGCATTAAGGTCCGTGAATTCAACCATGCGGTCAAGGCTAGCTCGTTGGTTTTCCTCGGAAAGCTGGTCGAAATAAGCCAGGTTTCCGATTCACCAATCTTTTTCAGCGCTACTTACAAGTTCGTTCCTTTAAAAACCTGGCGAGGTGAGTCAGCCGATACTCTAATGCTGCAGACGGGCAGTAATTGTAACATTCGCCTACAGGCGGGCAGCACTTATGTTCTCTACACCAATCCAGGACAAGAGCTAAGTATTTGTCACCGCATTATTAGCCAGAATATCCAGGCTGAAATTGAGAAATTGGACAGATACTTTGTAAAGCCTCGTCCTTTGCAAAGGAGAAATACGAATTAAGCTTTACTATAATTCAGCCACAACAGCACACGTCTCCGAGCAATAAGCCATAAGGCCAAAACCAGAAGCACTGTACCGTGGGCATACTAGTTTTACTTGTGTTTCTACCCAGCCTGGTTGTTTGGGTTCTGGCCGTTTATGCTACCATCGGGAATTTGCCGCTTGGTTCCGGGGAAGTTGTTGGGGGGATAAGCTTAGCTGTTCTTGGCCTGATAGGGCCCTTGCTCAGGTGTAAAATAAAAGGCAAAATGTATGCGCTGAGCCCACCCTTCGTTTACCTGATTTTCTCCGTTATTCTTCCCTATTGTCTGGGGCTGCTAGTATCCGTTCTCAGTCAACACGGCTTTGCACTGGCAGCAGCGCAAGCACTTCATCTGGCAGTAGCCATTGTTCTTCCCGTGGTGTGCGGCTACTTTTTTTGGCGCCTGAGAAGTTCAGCGTCCCTAACTTATTGCGCATCAAAACTTATCACTAGCCCGGGCTACCAACCCAGAATGAGTCTTCAGCTTTGCCTATCTTTGCCGGCAGTGATGGGTCGCCCCACCGCGGCGCCAAACGTGAGAATGGCGACGAGGAAAGTCCGGGCAACGCAGAGCACCCTGCTTCCTAACGGGAAGGACCGGGCGGCGTAAAGCTTCCCGGGACAGCCAGTGCCACAGAAAAGTACCGCCAAGCGGTGAAGTTGCGAAAAGTGAAGTTGTGAATTTCACAATCTTACAAATTTACAACTTCACCTTTGGTAAGGGTGAAAAGGTGCGGTAAGAGCGCACCAGCGGCTGGGTGACTATGCCGGCTGGGTAAACCTCAGGGGTTGAAAGACCAAATAAGCTGGCACGCCGGCCCTCTCGGGGGCGGGCACCGGGCGGCTCGTCCGGCGCCAGCGGGTAGGTTGATGGAGCCTTTCCGCGAGGACTGGCCTAGATAAATGGTGGGGCCGCGGCTTCGGCAGCGGACAAAACCCGGCTTACAGACTCATCACCGGCACCAGGGCGGCCGCAGCATCTTCGGGTGCGGCGGCCGCTTTTGCGTTTGCGTAGTGTTACTTCGCGGTTCCCTTACTTCACTACAGCGTATGGTTGGTTTCCTTTCTTTCCTCGCCCGGGGCAGGGCAATGCTGCTCGGGCTACTGCTTTTTCTGGCGGGCATCGGGCCGGCCCAGGCCCAGAAGCCGCTGCCCAAAACCGACGTATACATCGATAAAGGCGGCGTGCTGCGCTGGCAGGGCAGCCGCGAAGAAGTGGCGCTTTTCGGGGTGAACTATACCGCGCCGTTTGCATACTCCTACCGCGCCCACCGGCGGCTGGGCGTGCCGCTGGAACAGGCCATCGACCAGGATGTGTACCACCTTTCGCGCCTGGGCATCGACGCCTTTCGGGTGCACGTGTGGGACGTGGAAATTACCGATACCGTGGGCAACCTGCTGGCCAATGAGCACCTGCGCCTGCTCGACTACCTGGTGCAGCGCCTCAAGCAGCGCGGCATCAAAATCATCCTCACGCCCATTGCCTACTGGGGCAACGGCTACCCCGAGCCCGACACGGCCCAGACGGGCTTTTCGGCCATCTACCCTAAGGGGCGCGCCTACAACAACCCGCGCGCGGTGCAGGCCCAGGAAAACTACCTCAAACAGTTTCTGAATCACCGCAACCAGTACACGGGCCAGCTCAACCGCGAAGACCCCGACATCATTGCCTACGAGGTGTGCAACGAGCCGCACTACCGTCAGCCCGAGGCCGAGGTAAGCCAGTTTGTGGAGCGCATGGTGGCGGCTATGCGCTCTACCGGCTACCGCAAGCCTATCTTCTACAACATTGCCGAAAGCCCGACCGTGGCCAATGCTATTCTGAACAGCCCGGTGCAGGGCTTTACGTTTCAGTGGTACCCCTCGGCGCTGGTGGGCGGCCACACCCAGCGAGGCAACCTGCTCCCGCTCGTAAATCAATACCCGATTCCGTACGCCCGGGACCCGCGCTTTAGCTCCAAGCCGCGCATGGTATACGAGTTTGAGTCGGCCGATATCCTGCAGCCTATAATGTACCCGATGATGGCCCGCAGCTTCCGCTCGGCGGGCTTCCAGTGGGCCACCCAGTTTGCCTACGACCCGCTGGCCATTGCCTACGCCAACACCGAGTACCAGACTCACTACCTCAATCTGGCCTACACGCCGGCCAAAGCCCTCAGCCTGCTGATTGCCGGCAAGGTTTTCCGGCAGGTGAAGCGCGGCCAGTCGTTTGGCGCTTTCCCCCAGGATTCTACGTTTGGAGACTTCCGCATTAGCTACCGGGCCGGCGTAAGCGAGCTGAATACGCCCGAGGAGTTTTACTACACCAGCTCTACCACCACCCAGCCGCGCAAGCCCACTGCCCTGCGCCGCGTGGCCGGCACCGGCTCCTCGCCCATCGTGCACTACGAAGGAACCGGTGCCTACTTCCTCGACCAACTGGCCAGCGGGGTGTGGCGGCTGGAGGTAATGCCCGACGCTATTGAGGTGCGGGACCCGTTTGCCACTACTTCCCTGCGTCAGTCCGTTACGCGCATTGCTTGGAACGCCCAGCCCATGCGTCTCACGCTGCCCGGCTTAGGAGCCGATTTCACGGTGCGGGGGCTGAACCCCAGCAACACCTTCCAGAGCCAGGCCTCCGAGGGCACCGTGCGCTTGCAGCCAGGCGTGTATCTGGTAGCTGCCCGGGGCAAAAACATAGCGGCCTTCACAGCCCAGACTACGCTGGGTGCTATCCGGCTCGGCGAATTTGTAGCCCCGGCCGCCTCTACGTTGCCGGCCCAGGTGCTGCACACTCCGCCAGCGCAACTGGTAGCAGGCCAGCCCGCTCTGCTTCGCGCCACAGTAGCCGGCGCCGGCGCCACCGATTCGCTTTTTCTAATAGCCCAGCATTTCTACGGACGTACCCGCACCATCCCCATGCGCCGGCTCACGCTTACCTCAGCCGAAGCTAACGTGCCGGCCGAGCTGCTGTACCCCGGGCTGCTGCGCTATTCCATTGTACTCAGGCACCAGGACCGCTCCACCACTTTCCCCGGCGGCTTTGCGGGCAGCTCCCTGGCCTGGGACTATGCCCCCCAGGACCGTTGGGAAGCTCTCATTGTGGCTCCCGGCACGGCACTACCCCTTTTTCGGGCTGCCCAGGACCGGCAGCTGGTTGAAACCGGCGGCGTAAACGGGGCCGGCTGGGCTGATTACATAAGTACCCCTACCGGCCAGTTGGCTCTGCGCCTGCTGCAAGCCCCGCCAGCGGCCGCGCCCATTCCGTTTGCCGATGCCAAGGCCCCGGTGGCGTTTCTGCGCGCCTACTTCGGCGACCGGCTAGCAGCCCGAGCCAGTGAAGCGGGCAACTTCACCGAAGTAGTCGTGCGGGGCCAGCGCAGCGCCGGAGCCGGCCGGGTGCGCCTGGTGCTGACGTCGCGGGATGCAGCGGCCTACGTGGCGGAGGTGGAGCTGGGAGCTGAGGTGCAGGACGTGCGCGTGCCGCTTTCCGCTTTCCGACCGGGGGCGCAGATGCTGTTGCCGCGTCCCTACCCCAGCTTTTTGCCGCTGACGTTCCAGGTGTCCGGCCCGCCAGTTGTGCCGGTTGCGCAGCTGGAAGTGTTGCAGGTGCTGCTGGAACCCGCCGCGGCTCCCGCCAGCTCCGACCGGCCTTCCGTTGATATTGAATCCGTGTACCTGCGCTGAGTTACCGGACCTCGTTTGGTTTCACTGATGTGGTTTTCGGGGGCACGTTCGTCCATTTGCGGCGGGCATTTCGTTTCTTTGACTTTCTTCCCTTGCCTTGTTCCAGCCTATGCCCCGCATTCTGATTATTGACGACGAACGTGCCATCCGCAATACCCTCAAGGAGATTCTGGAGTACGAAAGCTACCAGGTAGACCAAGCCGAGGACGGCCCCACCGGCTTGGACATGCTCATCAAGGACAAATACGACGTGGTGCTCTGCGACGTGAAAATGCCCAAGATGGATGGTATTGAAGTGCTAGAGCGGGCCCGCATCGTAGCCCCCGACGCGGCCTTCATCATGGTATCGGCGCACGGCAACGTGGAAATGGCCGTGGACGCCACCAAAAAAGGCGCCTACGATTTCCTGCAGAAGCCACCAGACCTGAACCGCCTGCTCGTGACAGTGCGCAACGCCCTCGACCGTACCAAGCTGGCTTCCGAAACCACTAAGCTGGCTTCCGAAAACAAGACGCTCAAGAAAAAGCTGGCCAAGAACTCGGAAATGGTAGGCGACTCGGCCGCTCTGGGGGCCGTGCGCAAAGCCATTGAGAAAGTAGCCCCCACCGATGCCCGCGTGCTCATCACCGGGCCCAACGGCGCGGGCAAGGAAATGGTAGCCCGCCAGCTCCACGAGCTCAGCAACCGCGCCGGTGGCCCCATGGTGGAAGTAAACTGCGCCGCTATTCCCTCGGAGCTGATTGAGTCGGAGCTGTTCGGGCACGAGAAAGGCTCGTTTACCTCGGCCGTGAAACAGCGCATCGGCAAGTTTGAGCAGGCCGATGGCGGTACGCTTTTCCTCGACGAAATCGGCGACATGAGTCTTTCTGCCCAGGCCAAAGTGCTACGCGCCCTGCAGGAAAACAAGATTACCCGCGTGGGTGGCGAAAAGGAAATTTCGGTGAACGTGCGCGTACTGGCAGCCACCAACAAGGACCTGCTTCAGGAAATAGCCGACCGCAACTTCCGCGAGGACCTCTACCACCGCCTGTCCGTTATCCTGATTCAGGTGCCTGCCCTCAATGACCGGCGCGAGGACATTCCGGCGCTTATCGAGAAATTCCTGAAGGACATTGCCCAGGACTACGGCAACAAGCCCAAGAAGATTGACGACGCGGCGCTGGCCTACCTGCAGGGCCTCGACTGGCGGGGCAATATCCGGGAGCTGCGCAACGTGGTGGAGCGCCTCGTGATTATGAGCGACGAAATCATTTCCGAGGCCGATGCCCGGGCGTTTGCGGGCAAGTAAAGACTTGTTATTCTGGCAATGAAAGCCGCCCTATACGGGGGGCTTTTTTATTTGGTTACGCCTTTTTTGAAAAAATGTGAACCATAGAGAAGTTACTATTGTCTATAAGGCAAGCAACCGGTAGTCAACTTTATCAAATGGATGAAGTTGCCGCCGGCCCAGACTGCTGCTGAGTTGTCTTTTATCCACGTAACCCATTACGCATGATGAATCTCGTTCAGAATTTCCGCTTCAGTGCTCTGTGTGCTGCCGTTGTAGGTTCTTCTTTGTTGGCCAGCTGCGCCAAAGACTCTATCACCGCCAACGACCCCACCCCTGCTACCGGCCTCAATTCCTCTTCCAGCGTTTCTGGTCAGGCTGCCGGTAAGTATATCGTAGTACTGAAAGACGAAAGTGTAAATCTGAGCGATGCTGGAACTGAGGATAGCAACGATGAGCGTACGGAAGCGCGCTTTGCTGCCCGCAGTGCAAAAGTACGCGACGTTGCCCAGGGCGTACTTCGGCAGCGTGGCCTGCGCTCCGAGCAGGTAGGCCGCACGTATAATCGTGCCCTGAAAGGCTTCTCCGCTGACCTGACCAAGGCTGAAGCCGCCGATCTGGCCCAGGATTCCCGCGTAGCCTACGTAGAGCTCGATCAGCCTATGTCGATTGAGCAGACTACTGCTACCACCGCTACCGCTTCAACCCAGGTCATTCAGTATGGCGTGAAGCGGGTAGGCTACGGCAGCGGCGTAGGCAAAACGGTGTGGATTCTGGACACCGGTGTTGACCTCACGCACCCCGACCTGACCGTCGATAAAACCCGCAGCCGCACTTTCTACCCCGTAGGAGCTGACGCAGCTTCGGCCAATGATCTGAATGGTCACGGCACGCACGTAGCCGGTATCATTGCCGCCAAAAACAATACGGTAGGTGTTATGGGCGTAGCCGCCGGTGCTACTGTTGTAGCCGTAAAGGTGATGGATGCTACGGGCAGCAGCTCTTCCTCCGTGGTTATTGCCGGCCTCGATTACGTAGCCGCCAACGCCAAAGCAGGTGATGTGGTAAATCTGAGCATCAGCGGCGGCACCTCGACGTCCCTTGACGCCGCAGTAACTCGGGTAGCCAACAAAGGGGTGCTGTTCGCCATTGCAGCCGGCAACGATGCCAAAAACGTAACCCTCCACTCGCCGGCCCGGGTGAATCACACCAATGTTTTCACCGTCACGGCCATGAACAACCTTGATTCGTGGGCTTCCTTCTCCTGCTTCGGCAGCCCCACCGTTGACTACTGCATGCCTGGTGTAGCTATCAAATCAACCTACAAAGCCGGTGGCTACGCGGCCATGAGTGGCACTTCCATGGCAGCTCCGCATATGGCCGGCGTGCTCCTGATGCGCGGCAAATCCTTTACCCGCAGCGGCAACGTGAAGCTGGACCCCGACGGCACTGCCGACCGCATTGCTCACTTGTAAGCTTTATCCGTTACTAGAATTGCTTTTTAGAAAATCCGCTTCCCACTATGGGAAGCGGATTATTTTTTTCCTAGTCGGCCAGTTGGTTGCAGCCGCGGATATCAGAGTTATCGAGCCGGCCCAATACCTCAAAAGAGCCATCCGGGTGCATGCGGGCCAAGTCCTTCGTTTCAATGAAAGCGCAGCTATCCACATTGGCCAGGTCGATGACGTTTATGGCTCCGGTGGTTCGGCTGGCTGACACAGCGAACGGGTCGCTGGGGTCGCGCAGCAACACTTGCAGCTGAGGCGGAGCATGGAAGCGCCCATCGCCCAAGCTGTACGCCTGGCTCAGCAGCTCCGTCATACCATATTCGGAGTGGATGCCAGCGGGGCCAAAAGCTGCTTGCAGCTCCTGGTACAGTTCTTCCCGAATCATTTCGCGGCGGCGGCCCTTCATGCCACCGGTTTCGAGCACCGTAAGGCCCTGCAGCACGGGGTTGCCGGCATAGGTGGCGGCAAAATCCAGGAGCGCATAGCTGACACCGATAAGCAGGATACGCCGGTTGCTGGTTTGCCGGGCTTGCTCAATGGCCGAAAGCAGGGCGGCGTGGTCGTGCAGGAAAAAGGCGCTTTGCCGCTGGCCCGAAACCTGCGCAAAATGCTCTACCATGGCTACCAAAGAGGACTCTCCCTGCTCCAGGTAAGACGGCAGCAGAGCCAGAATCGTCCACCCGTTCAGCGGGCCGTAGTAACGCTCGAAGATTTCGGCCGCATGCCGGCGGTACAACTGTGAGTCGCGCACGTAGTGGCGGCTGCGCTGCTGCCGCGTGGTGCCGCTGCTCAGAAACACCTCCTGCGGCTGCCACTCGGCAGGGTCGGTGCGCACCTCATGGGTCTTGAAAAACTCAATGGGCAGAAACGGAATTTCCTCCGAGCCGGCTACCTGCTCCGGCTGGCAGCCCAGCGCCTTCAGGTAGGCCGCGTACGGCGGGCAGTGGCGCGCCTGGTACCGGAACAGTTGCAGCGCAGCCTGCGGGGCGGTGGTGGCAGTAAGGGCAGAAAGCTGGCGCAGGTGCTCGTCGCGGAAACTCATTGGGCCTTGGTAAGGTTAGCGTAGTGGCACAACAAAGGTCCGTCGGCTTCGTTGAGAATCCGTACCTTTTGCCGCTCACATAAGGAGTTTTTCTGCATATGTTTTCTACGCGTACGTTTTGGCAAACCGCAGTTCGGCTAGGCCTTGTTCTGAGCATCAGCCTGTTCGTGGCATCCTGCATTTCGCCCCCGGAGTATTCCGATACGCCCAGCATCGAGTTCAAGGCTATCAACTCCCGGCGGGTAGTAGACGGCAGTGGCACACGGGATGTGGTTACCATTACCGTAGCCTTCCAGGATGGCACGGGTGATTTGGGGTTGGACTCCCTGGATATTAAGGCCGCACCTTTTTTACCGTTCAACGCGGATGGCTCGGCCAACCGTTACTTCAATAACTACTTCGTCAAGATTTTCCGCAAGGATGCTACGGGCGTTTTTCGCTCGCTGAATCTTGAGCCGCAATATAACAGCCGCTTCGACCACCTGGCCCCGTCTGATAAAGCCGCACCAATCAAGGGGGACCTGCGTTTCACCCTCATTCTGTTGTATGGACTAACCTTCCGCAAGGGAGATGAAATCCGATTCGAAATAGCCATTGCCGACCGTGGCCTCCGGGAAAGCAACACCATCACTACCGATTCCATTATTATTCCCTGAAGCCGGGTAAGAAAGACAAAAGGGCCGCAACTCTCGTAGTTGCGGCCCTTTTTAATGCGGACTCTACTTAATAGATAGCCGGAAAGCGCTTGGCGTCGGCTTCCTGCATGAGCTCATATACGGCGTCGAACACATCCTCCACATTGGGCTTGGAAAAGTAGTCACCGTCGGAGCCATAGGGTGGGCGGTGGGCCTGGGCGGAAAGGCAGCGCGGCTGGGCATCCAGGAAGCGGTACGCCTGCTGCTCGTCGAGCACCTGCTGGAGCATGTAGGCGGTGGCCCCGCCAGGCACGTCCTCATCGGCGAAAAGCACCCGGCTGGTTTTGCGCAGGCTATCGGCAATGATATGGTCGACATCAAAGGGCAGCAGCGTTTGCACGTCGATGACTTCAACGGAAATGCCTACGTCGGCCAGCTGCTTGGCGGCGTCCTGCACGATGCGGCACATGGAGCCGTAGGTTACGATAGTCACGTCTTCACCTTCGCGCAGGATTTCGGGCTGGCCCAGGGGCAGGGTAAACTCGCCCACATTTTGCGGAATGCGCTCCTTGAGGCGGTAGCCGTTCAGGCACTCAATCACAATGGCCGGCTCGTCGGAGCGCAGGAGCGTATTGTAGAACCCGGCGGCCTGCGTCATGTTGCGGGGCACGCACAGATGCATGCCCCGGATGGCGCCCAGAATCATCTGAATGGGCGAACCGCTGTGCCAGATACCCTCCAAGCGGTGGCCGCGGGTGCGGACGATAAGCGGTGCTTTCTGCCCGCCTTTGGTGCGATACTGCAGGCAGGCTACGTCGTCGCTCAAGATCTGGATGGCGTAGAGCAGGTAATCGAGGTACTGGATTTCGGTAATGGGCCGCAGGCCACGCAGGGCCGCGCCGATGCCCTGCCCGACAATGGTGCACTCCCGGATGCCGGTATCCGTTACGCGCAGCTCGCCAAACTTTTCCTGCAGCCCGGCAAAGGCCTGGTTTACGTCGCCGATGCGGCCCACATCCTCCCCGATAGCGAAGATGCGCGGGTCGCGGCGGAAGTTGGCTTCAAAGCAGGCCTGCAGCACCTCGCGGCCATCTACCTGCGGGGCGTCAGCAGCAAACTCTACCGGCACTTCCTGAATGTTCAGCGCGGCTTCTTCGCTCTGGCTGAACAGGTAGGAGTTGTAGCGCTCCGCATTTTCGGCCTGGGCCTGCTCCAGCCAGTTCTGCAGCTCGCGGCGAACCCAGCTGCGCTGCCCGCGCACCTGGCGCAAGGCGCGGCGCACGGTCCGCACGATATCCGCCCGGATAGGTGTGGTATTCTGCTGCAGCTGCTCCACCAGCTCGTGCAGGGAGTTTTCGGTGCCAGTTTCGGTTACCAGCTTGTTGAGCAGCTCCACCGCTTCGTCACGCTCCTGTCGGATGGGGCTGAAAAACCCGTTCCACGCGGCCGTGCGGGCCAGGCGCACGGTTTCCTTGGCCTCGGTTTCGAGCTGGTCCAGCTCTTCTTCCAGAGCGTAGCCTTCGGTTAGCAGCCACTCCCGCATTTTGCGCAGGCAGTCGTGCTCTTCTTCCCAGCTCAGGCGGTCTTTCGACTTATACCGCTCATGCGAGCCGCTGGTGCTGTGGCCCTGGGGCTGGGTTACCTCCGTCACGTGCACAAGGACCGGCACGTGCTGGGTGCGGCACACCTCAGCGGCACGCTGGTAGGTGTCCACCAGTGCAGGGTAGTCCCAGCCCTTCACCACAAATATTTCAAACCCCTGCTGCCCTTCGCCTTCGCGCTGGAAGCCTTTCAGGATTTCGGAAATGCTTTGCTTGGTGGTCTGGTACTCGGCGGGCACCGAAATGCCGTAATGGTCGTCCCACACACTTACGAGCATAGGAATCTGCAGCACCCCGGCGGCATTGATGGCCTCGAAGAACATGCCCTCCGAGGTGCTGGCGTTACCGATGGTACCGAAGGCTACCTCGTTGCCGTTCACGGAGAACTGGCTGTACTGGTGCAGCCCAGGGTTTTGGCGGTAAAGCTTGGAGGCGTAGGCCAGCCCGACGAGGCGCGGCATCTGGCCGCCGGTAGGCGAAATATCAGCCGATGAGTTCTTGCTTTCCGCCAGGTTCTTGAAATGCCCATCCTCATCCAGCAAGCGGGAGCCGAAGTGCCCGTTCATGGCGCGGCCGGCCGTGGAGGGCTCGGCTTCCACGTCGGCGTGGGCATAGAGCTGGGCAAAGTACTGCTGCAGCGTCAGCTCCCCGATGCTGAACATGAACGTCTGGTCGCGGTAGTAGCCGGAGCGCCAGTCGCCGGGGCGGAAGGCGCGGGCCATGGCCAGCTGAGGCAGCTCCTTGCCGTCGCCGAAGATGCCGAACTTGGCTTTGCCCATAAATACTTCCTTGCGGCCCGCAAGCGAGGCCTGGCGACTTTCCCAGCCCAGGCGGTAGTCGCGGAGCAGGTCTTCTTTGGTCAGCACGGCGGTGTTGAGTTCGACAGTTTCAGGAGTAGGCATGGGAAGGGAGCGGGCAGGAAATGTAAACGGCAAAGCAAGCCGGGCAGGTGGGTGGACGCCCGGCATTTCGGGTCAAAAGTACGGATTTGGCCTCAGCCTGCCACAGAGCAGGTCCCCGGCGCGTCTGTACGCACAAGGCTGGATTTTGGCTATCTTTGGGCAGGGGCCGGCCCGACTGGTGCGGCCGGCCTTTTTCCTGCCGAATTATGCTGAAATCTACTTACCTGCTGGTGCTGGCTTTGCTGCTGGCCGTGGGAGCCCGCGCCCAGGGCGTGCTTTCCTTTGACAAAGACCTCCACGACTTCGGCAACGTGCCCGAGGGCACCATGGCCACCTACGAGTTTCGGTTCAAAAATACAGGCAATCAGCCTATTGTGGTAGCGCACGTGCAGGCCAGCTGCGGCTGCACCACGCCCGACTGGACCAAGACGCCCGTGCTGCCCGGCAAGTCGGGCGTGATAAAAGCGGTGTACAGCAGCGCCGGCCGGCCCGGGGTGTTCAACAAAACCATTACCGTGACCAGCAACGCCGCCGAGGCCAGCAAGGTGCTCACCATCAAGGGCACGGTGCTCACGCGCGACGAACTGAAAAAGAACCTGACGCCGGCCCAGTTGGCCCAGTCGCCACGTATGGTACTGGACCGCCCTGTGCATGATTTTGGCAAAATGGAGGCTGGCCAGCAGCCTACCGCCCGCTTCACGGTGCGCAATACCGGCAAGTCGGACCTAGTGCTGGGCGCGCTGTCGTCGGGGTGCTACTGCGTGGGGCTCAAGAGCGTGCCCGCACCCATCAAGCCCGGCCAAAGCGCGGTGATAGAGCTGATTTATTCTCAGCGCAAGCTGGGCGCCATGACGGATGAAGTTGTACTCAGCTCCAACGACCTGAACGGCGACGCCCGCCTCACGCTGAAAGCCAACGTGGTAAAAAGCCTGCAAGCCGCCAACATGCTCAAAGAAGGCGACGCAGCCGTGCCGTTTAAGTAGGTGATGAGGTGACAGGTAACACGTGACAGGTTCCACGTGGTCATTCCGAAGCAATCCATCCTGAGCAACGCCCAATGCCCTGAAATGTAAAAAGCCCTTACCCGTGCGCAACGAGTAAGGGCTTTCTGCTAACAAAGATGGGACTGGCACTGAAAAGGACGGATTGCTTCGCGTTGCTCGCAAAGACACATGCTACCTGTTACGTGTCACCTGTTACGTGTTACCTCATCACCTTATCCCCTATCTTTGCGGTGCTCTACGGGGCGCATTTCTCCACCCACTTTCTCTTACCTTTCTGCGATGATCATCGGCGTACCGAAGGAAATCAAAAACAACGAAAACCGCGTGGGCCTGACCCCGGCGGGCGTAGCGGAATTCCGCAAGCATGGCCACGAGGTATTCGTGCAGGCTACGGCCGGCGAAGGCAGCGGCTTTTCCGACGCCGAGTATCAGCAGGCCGGCGCCACTATTCTGCCCGGCATTGCCGACGTGTACGGCAAGGCCGAAATGATTGTGAAGGTAAAGGAGCCCATTGCCGAGGAGTACCCGCTCATCAAGGAAAACCAGCTGCTGTTCACGTATTTTCACTTTGCCTCGGGCGAGGAGCTGACCCACGCCATGATTGAGCGCAAAGCCGTTTGCCTGGCCTACGAAACAGTGGAGCTGCCCACCCGCGCTCTGCCCCTGCTTATTCCGATGAGCGAAGTGGCCGGTCGTATGGCCCCGCAGGAAGGCGCCAAGTACCTGGAGAAACCTCTGAAAGGCCGCGGCATTCTGCTGGGCGGCGTGCCCGGCGTGAAGCCTGCCCACGTGCTGGTGCTGGGTGGTGGTATCGTAGGTACGCAGGCCGCCAAAGTGGCCGCCGGTCTGGGTGCGCAGGTAACCATTATGGACGTGAACCTGAACCGCCTGCGCGAGCTGGACGACTTCATGCCCAAGAACGTGGTGACGCAGTACTCCAACGAGTATAACATCCGCGAAGCCATCAAAACCACCGACCTCGTGGTGGGCGCTGTGCTGATTCCGGGTGCCAAGGCCCCGCACCTCATCACCCGCGACATGCTCAAAACCATGCGCCCCGGCACCGTGCTGGTGGACGTGGCCGTGGACCAGGGCGGCTGCATCGAAACCTGCAAGCCCACCACCCACGAAAACCCGACCTTCATCATCGACGATATTGTGCACTACTGCGTGGCCAACATGCCCGGCGCGGTGCCCTATACCTCTACCCTGGCGCTGACCAACGCCACATTGCCTTACGCCGTGAAGCTGGCCAACCTGGGCTGGCAGGAAGCCTGCCGCCGCGACGAGGCCCTGCGCCTCGGCCTGAACGTGGTGCACGGCAAAGTGGTATACAAAGGCGTAGCTGAAGCCTGGGGTCTGCCCCTGGAATCGGTTGAGTCGGTGATGGAAGAAGCAGCGGTTTAATTCTGCAGCATAAATTCTAACTGCTGAATTGATTGAGCGCTCTGATGGCCGTTACGCCGTTGGGGCGCTCAATTTTTACTTCAACCAGCTACCCGCTGCCCCAGCCGGGCCCGCTGATTATTCATTCCTGTTCTTCATTCCTCATTTCTTACATGAAGGGTATTCTGTACACTGGTGGCGAGCTGACGGACCTAGTGAGCTTTGCGCAACTTCCCTCCTACCTGCAAGCGTTTTTGCGCGAGCAGAACGGCGTGGTAGCGTACTTCGGGGGGCTGCACGTGCGCGGGTGCGTGGCGGCGCCGGCCTGGCACGCGCTGGCCGAGGCGTGGCAGGGCGAAAATGCTTTCTGGCGCACCTACGACACCGTGCTGGAAACCGACGTGCCCTTTGCGCAGGACTGCGTGGGCAACCAGTTTCTGCTGCGCGGCGACGCGGTGCTGTTTCTGGACACCGAAACCGGCGAGCTGGCTGACTTGGAAGTGGACTTCAAGCACTTTCTGTTTGGGGCTGAGAAGTTTCCGGTAGATGCCCTGGGCCTGGAGCCTTTGCGTGACTTTCAGCGGGCCGGCGGCGTGCTGGCGCCCGGGCAGCTGCTGAGCGTGAGCCCGCCGTTGTGCATCCGCACGGCTACCGAAAAAACGCAGCTGATGGCCCGGCCCGCGGCCGAGCGGCTGGCGTGGCTGGCGGACTTCTACCGCCAGATCAAAGACCTGCCCGACGGCCAGCAAATCCGCTTTCGGCCCACTGAATAAGCTTTGCCTTTGCTGATGCCCTCGGAATTTCTGCGTCTGCTGCTACGCCGCTTTGCCCTACTGCTGGGGGTGTATACGCTGCTGCGCCTGGGGTTTTACGCGGTCAACCACGCAGTTTTTCAGGAGGCCTCAGCGGGGCAGACGCTGCTGGCGTTCTGGCACGGCTTCCGGTTCGACGTCTCGGCCCTGCTGCTGCTGAACCTGCCGTGGGTGGTGCTGAGTTTGATACCCAGCCGGGCCCGGCGCTGGCAGCATTTCCTGCGCACGCTCTACCTGCTGCTGAACGCGCTGGGGCTGGTGCTCAACCTTGCAGACTGGGAGTATTTCAGCTTTATCGGGCGGCGCACCACCAATGAGCTAACGACCATCGGGGCCGACGTGCAGCGGCAGGCGGGCCAGCTGATCAGCAACTATTGGCATCTGTTCGTGCCGTTTGGGCTGCTGCTGGCCGCGCTGTGGTTTTTTTACCCCATGCCTCAGCCTCAACCGGAGACCCGGACCATGCCCGACCGCAAAGCCCGGCTGCGCTGGCTGCTTGAGGCGGCATTAGTAGCTGGGCTGGCGGTGCTGGGTATCCGGGGCGGGTTTCAGCTGAAGCCCCTGCGCACCGGCGCCGCCTTCGTGCAGCAGCCTGCGGTGCTGGGCCATCTGGCTTTGAACAGCACCTTCACCTTCCTCAAAAGCCTGGGCTACGATACTATCGAGCCGAAAACCTACTTCAGTTCTGATACGGCGCTGCACCGGGCGCTGGCAGCACAGCCGGCCCCGCCCGTACCGCGCCTAGCCCGCCGCGACAACGTAGTGGTGCTGTTGCTGGAAAGCTTTGCCTCGGAGTACACTGGCGCGGAAAACGGCGGGCATGGGTACACCCCTTTCTTCGATTCGCTGGCCACGCACGGCGGCTTGCTGTTGCGGGAGCATTATGCCAACGGGCGCCGCTCCATTGAGGCGCTGCCGGCCGTGCTGGCGGGGCTGCCCTCGTTGCTGGAAGGGCCGTTCATCACCTCCAACTTCCAAACCAATGAGCTGCACGGGCTGGGCGAAATCCTGGGACGGCAGGGCTACACGACCTCGGTGTTCCACGGGGCCGAAAACGGGTCGATGGGCTTCAATACCTTTGCGGGCGTAGCGGGCATACAGCGCTACTACGGCCTGAATGAGTACCCCGGCGGCCGTACCAGCCCCGACTACGACGGGCACTGGGGCATTTTCGACGAGCCGTACCTGCAGTATTTCAGCCGCCAGCTCAGCCAGCAGCCCGAGCCATTCTTCAGCACACTGTTCACCCTCTCGGCTCACGAGCCGTTCACGGTACCAGCCCAATACGCCGGCCGCTTTCCCAAGGGCACGCTGCCCATTCATCGGGCCGTGGCGTACTCCGACTTTGCCTTGCGGCAGTTTTTCCGGACTGCCGCAAAGCAGCCGTGGTACCAGCACACGCTATTTGTGTTGCTGGCCGACCATACCTCCCAAACCAACCGGCCGGGCTACCGCAACGTGCTGGGTGCTTACAAAACCCCGCTGCTGCTGTTCCGGCCCGGCACGCCGCTACCGGCTGCCAACGTGCACCGCATCACCCAGCAAGCCGATGTGCCGGCCACGGTGCTGGATTTGCTGGGCGTAGCGGCCCCGCGCCAGTTGTTGCCCTTCGGCTACTCGGTGTTTGATAGCACTACCACAGGCCGCGCCATCTTCCTCAGCGGGGGCTCCTACTACCTCGTACATACCGATTATGTGACCGAGCTGACGGCCGACGACCAGGTGCGCCTCTACCCCTACCGCACGCACCAGCTGCCGGCCCGCCCCCTGGCCGCGCCCGACCCCGGGAAGCTGCGCCAGTACGGAAATGAGCTGAAGGCCTGCGTGCAGTTTTACGTGAATGGGCTGGTCCAGAACGGGCTGTACCCGAAGACCGAGTAAGGACACTACTGGGCGCGTTCTTCCTCCAGCTGGGAGCGAATGGCCCGGATTTCTTCCCCGTCGATAGGCTTGTGGATGAGGCCGGCCACCAGGCTATAGGTTTTGGCTTTTTCCATGTCAGTGAGAGCCAGCGAGGAGGTCAGGATGTAGATATGGCAGCGCCCGTGCAGCCGGGCTTCGTAGGGGGCCAGCGCCTCCAGAAACTGCCACCCGTTCATTACCGGCATGTTCAGGTCGAGGAATATAATTTGGGGTATTTCCTGACTAGGCTGCGTCAACAGGGCCTGCAGGGCCTCTTCAGCTGCCAGAAACGTGCGGATATCATCCGAGAAGCCCTCCAGGCGCAACAGGGTTTCCGTCAGGTAATTGCCCAGGTCGTCGTCGTCGATGAGGAAAGTTTTCATGGGCATCTTAGCTGAAACGCAATATAAAGCGGGTTCCCACATTCACCTGACTTTCTACCGCAACCGTTCCGCCCATGGATTCGACGTGTGATTTGACCAGAAATAACCCGATTCCGCGCCCTGGCCCGACGGCGTGAAAACGCTTGTAAAGCTGAAACACTTCCTGGCCCGCTTTCACCGTATCGAAGCCGGAGCCATTGTCGGAAATGGTAATGGTCGTGCCGGTTTCCGGGCTGGTGTTGCCCTCTACTTCTACCACCAGCGGACGGCCCTCGGCGCGGTACTTGATGGCATTGGCAAACAGGTTGTAGAAGATACTGTGGAAGTAGGCGCGGTTGCCGCTCACGCGCAGGTCTTCGGGGATGTAACACACTATCGTGCCCGCGCACTCGCGCAGCGGTTCCTCCAGGCTTTGCGCTACCCGCTGGCACACGCCGGCCAGGTGTACCAGCTCCAGGCGCGGCACTTCCTGCTGGTCCCGGATGGACAGCACGGTGTTGACCTCCATCAGCACGGCATCGAGCTGGCGGATGCTGGCGTGCAGGTTTTTCAGGGACGTGTCGAACACCTCCGTGTCTTTGGCCGTGCGCTGCAGCAGATCGGCAAAGCCCAGGGCATTGGCCAGCGGCCCGCGCAGGTTGTGCGACACGATGTAGGCAAACTGCTGCAGATCGGCGTTCTGCTTGAATACTTCCCGCGACATCTGCAGCTGGCGCTCCTCAGCCTCCTTACGCTCCGATATGTCCTGCATGGCCCCGATCATGCGCAGGGAACGGCCAGCGGCATCGCGCAGCACGTAGCCCCGGTCGAAAATGGTAGCCCAGGAGCCATCGGCCCGCCGGAAGCGGTATTCGCTCTGCCAGTAGCGCACGTCCGCCGACTCCACAGCCTGCAGCAGGCTGTTCACGGTCCGGGCCGTGTCTTCGGGGTGAATGAACTCGGCCCATAAGTCCAGGTTCGACACGTTCTCCTCCAGCACGTGGCCAAACAGCGCCTCAAAGCTCTGGCCCCAATACAGCGTGTTGCCGGGGATATTCCAGTCGTAGATGGCGTCGTTGGTGGCCCGGAACACGTATTCGTACCGCTCATTGCTGATCTGCAGCGCCTCGGCTATCCTTTTCTGGGCAGTGAGGTCGTGCACGATGCCCACCAGCTGGGTGCAGGCACCATCTTCGCCTACCACCGGCGTCAGGGTCACCTCACCCGTTACCAGGCCCGATGGAAAGTCAGAGGTTTCCTGCCAGGTCTGGCGCTGCCGGGTGGCAATGGCCTTGGCGTAGCGGGCCAGCTCCATGGTGCGCAGCGGCTCCGGAATAACGTCTTGGGCAAGGCGGCCGATCAGCTGCGCCAGCGGAATGCCAGTGGTGACGGCGAAGGCATTGTTGGCAAAGGAAAACCGATAGCGCCCTTCCCCCTCCACATCCAGCACAAAAACCACATCGGTCATGGTGTTGAAGATGACCGACAGCTGCTGCTCCCGCTGGCGCAGGTGCTTTTCGGCCCGCTCGGCGGCGGCCAGGTCTTTCATAATGCCATGCACGCCCCGCACTTCCTGGCCTTCTACCAGCGGAAAGACCGTACACAGCAACGACCGAATGCCCTGTTCCTTCGTTCGGACGCTTACATCGTGGGTAAGAATTTCGCCCCGCAGGGCCTGCTGAAAGCACTGCCGCGCCCGTACGGTTTCGGAGGGCAGCAGGTACTGAAACAGGCTGGTGCCCACGAACTGCGCCGGCGTATAGCCCAGCAGCTCGGCAAAGCGCGCGTTGGCCCGTATCAGCTCCCCGGCCGTATTCAGCGTGAACACGGCATCGGGGTGCTGATCAAAAAAGGCGTTAGTGGGGACGGAATCAGATACGGACATAGCACGAATGGCCCCGGGCAGCACCGGCCCAGATGAGGCACAACAGCCGTAAAGTACCTTTTTATGAATTTATTGCAACATTTTATTGCATCGGGCTGGTGTACTCCGGTATTTCGGCCAGCTGCGTGTTCGTGCGTTGCTCAAAGTCGACCCGCCAGCAGAAGTGCTGCAACCCGTTGGTAAGCAGCAGCAACGGCGCCCCGATGGTCTGATTGTAGGTGGCTGCCTGGTGGGCTACCGCCGCCGTGATGGGCACCGTGGGCGCCTTACATTCAACCAGCAGCAGGGGCGTGCCGGCAGCATCCAGCGCTACCAGATCGGTGCGCTTCTGGCGCTGGTTGTAGCGGTGGCCGCGCTCCAGGCTGAGCAGGCCCTTGGGGTAGCCCCGGTGCCCGATGAGGTAGTGTACCACGTGCTGGCGAACCCACTCCTCGGGCGTGAGCACCACGTGGCGGCGGCGTAGCACGTCCCAGATTAGCAAGTTTTCGCCGGATTGGGTAAGTTTGTATTCGAAAGGCGGCAGGTTCAAGGCTTGCATCACCTCCAAAGGTACGGCCCCGGGCACTCTCCCGCTTTTCGCGCTGTACCGTCGTACCCCTTTCCCTGGGTTCCGACGGTTTTTTCATTTTGGGACTTGGCAGCGTGGATGCGGTTCAACAAGGCGACAAGCCATTGTTTGCAGGAACGTCATCCCCTCAAGTCCCCACAGACCAAGTCCCCTTAAATCAATCCATATGAAAACCAAAGCTGACATTGTTGAGAACTGGCTGCCGCGCTATACCGGCGTACCGCTGAAGGAGTTTGGGCAGTATATTCTGCTTACCAACTTCATCAACTACGTGCACATGTTTGCCGAGCAGTTTGGGGTCGAAGTGCGCGGCCTCGACAAGCCCATGCAAACGGCTACGGCCAACGGCATCACCATTATCAACTTTGGCATGGGCTCCCCCATGGCCGCCACCGTTATGGACCTGATTTCGGCCGTGAAGCCCAAGGCGGCGCTGTTCTTGGGCAAGTGCGGTGGCCTGAAAAACAAAACCAAGCTTGGCGACCTGATTCTGCCCATTGCCGCCATCCGCGGCGAGGGTACTTCCGACGACTACCTGCCCGCCGAAATTCCGGCTCTGCCCTCCTTCCGCCTGCAGCGCGCCGTATCGTCTATGATCAAGAAGCACGAGAAGGATTACTGGACCGGCACGGTGTACACCACCAACCGCCGCGTGTGGGAGCACGACGAGAACTTCAAGGAATACTTGCGCCAGATTCGGGCTATGGCCGTGGATATGGAAACGGCCACCATCTTCACTGTGGGCTTCGTGAATGAGATTCCGCACGGCGCCCTGCTGCTGGTGAGCGACAACCCGATGACGCCCGAAGGCGTGAAAACGGCCGAAAGCGACAAAAAGGTAACGACTGATTACGTGACCACGCACCTGCAGATTGGCATCGACTCGCTGCTGGAGCTGAAGAATTCCGGCGAATCGGTGAAGCACATGCGGTTCGAGTAGCCGAAAAAAACGCTACTTGCGGGGCGCTGGTTTTTTCGGGAGCCCGCGCCCCGTTGCGTTTTTGCCCCGCCGCTACCCCGCGCCATGCCTCTTGTTGCCTCGCTGCCGTACCTCACCATCACGTACCAAGGGCGGCAGCGCGTGCTGCTGGGGCAGTGGCAGCGCTCCATTATGCCGTTTGAGCTGCACCATGGCTACGCGCAGCTGCTGGAGGCCGCCGTGGCGCACCAGTGCCGGTTCTGGCTGGTAGATACCACCCGCTGGCAGGCCCCGGCTGATGCTACTACGGTGCTGTGGATGCTGGAAAGCTTTCTACCCCGGCTGCACCCCCAGCTCGGCGGCACCGTGTACCTGGCGTTTCTGATGGCCCCGCACCAGCTGGCCGGGGTGCTCACCAACCACGCCATTCCGCCCCTGGCTGCTCTCAATGGCACGCCCTACCAGCTGCAGCGCTTCACCGAGGAAGCCGCCGCCCTGCACTGGCTGCGCACCTGCCGCGCCGCCCGGTAATGGCGCATCGGGGCCGGCTGCGTACTTTCGCGGTATGCTATTTCTTCTGTTCCGCCGCCTGCTTCTGGTGGCCGCCCTGGCCGCTTTCGTAACTGCATGCCAGTCGGGCAACCGCCAGCCTGCCGATGTGCTCGTGTTCAATGCCACCGTGTACACCGTCGACTCGGCGTTCAGCCAGGCGCAGGCGTTTGCGGTGAAAGATGGAAAGTTCTTGGCCGTGGGCACCGCCGAGGAGCTGCGCGCCAAATACCAGGCCGCGCAGGAAGTGGATGCCCAGGGCCAGTTCGTCTACCCCGGTTTCTACGACGCGCACTGCCACTTCTACCGCTACGCCCTGGGCTTGCGCGACGCTGACCTGGTAGGCACGGAGTCGTGGGGAACCGTGGTGCAGCGCCTGCAGGAGCAGCGCCGGCAATACCCGCAGGCCGCGTGGCTAACCGGCCGGGGCTGGGACCAGAACGACTGGCCCACCAAGCAGTTTCCCTCCAAAGACACCCTGGACGCCCTGTTTCCGGACGTGCCGGTGTTTATCATCCGGGTGGATGGGCACGCGGCCCTCGTCAACCAGAAGGCCCTGGATCTGGCGGGTATTACGGCCCGTACGCCGATCAGCGGGGGCGTAATCACGAAAGATGCCGCCGGCCGGCTCACCGGTTTGCTGATCGACAATGCCGTGGATCTGGTGTCCGCAAAGATTTCCGAGCCCACGACCGCCGAAGCCAATATCCTGTTGCTTGAAGCCCAGCAGCGCTGCCTGGCCGTAGGCCTCACGAGCCTCGCCGACGCGGGCCTCGACAAGCCCAACATTGACCAGATGGCTGCTTTGCAGCAGCAAGGCAAGCTCAAGCTGCGCCTCTACACCATGCTGAACCCCACCAAGGCTAACAAGGACTTCTACTTCCAGAATGGCCCCGTCTTTCAGGAGCGGCTGACGGTAGCTTCCTTCAAGGTGTATGCGGATGGGGCCCTGGGCTCCCGCGGCGCCTGCCTGGTAGCGCCGTATGCCGACCGGCCCAAGGAAACGGGTTTTCTGCTTTCCACGGAAAAGGAATACCGTGCTCTGGCTAAGGAAATTGCGGCCAGCAAGTTCCAGATGAACACCCACGCCATCGGCGACTCAGCCAACCGCATCATCCTGAACATTTACGGGGAAGCGCTGAAGAGCCAAAAGGACCGGCGCTGGCGCATCGAGCACGCCCAGGTCATCACCCCAGCTGATATGCCTAAGTTCGGACAGTTCGGCATTGTTCCCTCGGTGCAGCCCACGCACGCTACCTCCGATATGTACTGGGCCGGCGAGCGGCTGGGCCCGAAACGACTGAAAACGGCCTACGCTTACGAGGAGTTGCGCAAGCAGTACGGTCAAGTGGCCCTGGGCTCCGACTTCCCGGTGGAAGATATCAACCCGCTGTTTGGCTTTCACTCGGCCGTGGCCCGGCAGGATGCCAAGAACTACCCCGCTGCTGGCTTCCAGCCCGAAAACGCGCTGAGCCGCCCCGACGCCCTACGTGGCATGACGACCTGGGCCGCCCACGCCGCCTTCGAGGAAAAGCAGAAAGGCAGCATCCGCCCCGGTTTAGCCGCCGACTTTGTAGTGCTGGACATGGACCTGCTGAAAGCGCCCAAGGAGAAGCTGCGCAGCGCCAAAGTGCAGCAGACGTGGATTGCCGGCGAAAAGGTGTACGGAAGATAATGTGCTAATGTTCCAGCTGTCATTGCGAGCAGCGCGAAGCAATCCGTCCTCTGAAATGCACTAAGCTTTAATACATGAAAAAGCCCTTTCCGGCGCGTGCGGGAAAGGGCTTTTTGGTAGAAAGAAGTGTCTGGTTCTGTACAGATCGGATTGCTTCGCGCTGCTCGCAATGACAGGGCCATTAGTACATCCCCCACATTCAACCACATTCGCATATCAACAAAGGTTATTTTTCGTCGGCGGAGGGGCCGTAGAAGCCGGGCACGGGGATGTCGAGTAGGCGCAGGTACACGGTGAGCTGGCCGCGATGATGGATGCTGTGGTTGAGGCCCATGAGGCGGATAGCCGCGCCCTTTGACTGCTCGAAAATGGTTTGCTCGCCGCGGTGGAGCCGGAAGTTGTGGGTCAGGCTTTCGTCGGTGGTGGCTTGCAGCTGCTCCCGCAGCAGGGCGCTGTATTCATCAAAGCGGGCCAGCAGCTCCTCCTTGCTGGTGGGCGTGGGACCGGGCTTGGGGGCATTGGGGTCGAGGAAGTCGCGGGAGTCGTGCGTGACGAACAGGCTCTTGAACGCCAGCAGGTTGACCACGTGCGTAGCCAGCTGCCACAAACTCATGCTCTTGGGGTGCGGGCGAAACTCAGCCTGCTCGTAAGGTACCCGTTCCAGAATAGTGCGGGTGCCGGCCAACTCGTGGTTTAGCTCCGCCAGGATGTTTTGCTGAAAGGAAGAGGTGTGCATTGCTCGAGGGGTAAAAGAAAGAAATGGGCTATAAAAACGACGAGCACCGGGCTTTCCCGATGCTCGTGCAAATAGCGAAAGTCGCCGGACTTGTTTAGGTAGTGGGCCGCGCCACGTTGGGCGTAGCGGGCGGCGGGCCAATGGCCTCGGCACCGGTGGTGGGCTCATCCCGCAGCTTCTTGCCACGCAGGGTGAGCAGGAACACCAGCCCCAGCACGAAGAACACGATGAGCGACAGAATGCTGTTGCGCATAGAGCCTGTTACCTGGGCAATGACCCCGAACACGGCCGTACCAATCACAATACTGAGCTTTTCCGTCACATCGAAAAAGCTGAAGAAGGCCGCCGTGTTGGGCGTGTTTTCAGGAATAATCTTGGAGTACGTGCTGCGCGAGAGGCTTTGCACGGCGCCCATGGTGAGGCCGATGACGGCCGCCAGGGCATAGAAGCTCCAGCCGGCCTGCACGTAGTACCCCGCCACGCAAATCAGCATCCAGATGAATACCGACCAGCTCAGGGCCCGGGTATTACCGATGCGCTCCGAGAGCTTGGCAAAGAGGTACGCCCCCAAAATACCCACCAGCTGCAGCAGCAGAATCGTCAGAATCAGGGCCGAGCTTTCGAGCTTCAGCTCCTCGTCGCCGAAGATGGTGGCCACGTACATCACCGTTTGCACGCCCATGTTGTAGGTGAAGTACGCCAGCAGGAAGCGCTTCAGGTTGGGCAGGTGCTTGAGCTGGTCCCATACCTTGCCTAGCTCGCGGAAGCCGTTGAGCAGCCAGCCACCCTCGGCAGTAGCGCCGGCGGGTCGGCCCGGGTCGGCGGGCAGGGCAAAAAAGGCAATCTGTGCGAAGCCAGCCCACCACACGCCTGTGAGCAGGAAGGCCAGCCGGGTAGCAAAGCCTTCTTCGAGGCCCAGCGCGTCGTGGCCCATAATCAGGCCCAGGCAGATAACGAGCAGCAGCACCGAGCCGATGTAGCCCATGGAAAAGCCCCGCGCCGACAGCGAATCATACTTTTCCTCGCTGGAAATCAGCGGCAGGTAGGAGTTGTAGAACACAATGGACCCCGAAAACCCGATGGTGGCCAGCACAAACACAAAGGTGCTGAGCGTGAGCGTTTCGGGGGTGAAGAAGAACAGCGCGGCGCAGGAGAAGGCCCCGAGGTAGCAGAAGATCTGCATGAACAGCTTCTTGCGCCCCGAGAAATCGGCCAGGGACGTGAGGAATGGGCTGATGATGGCAATGAACAGGAAAGCAGCCGAAATGGCGTACGTCAGCAAAGAGGAGCCCGGCACCTGAAAGCCCAGGAACTCCACCGGGCTTTTGCCGCTGTCGGTCTTGGTGATTTCCTTCACCATCGCGCCCCAATAGATGGGGAAGATGGAACTGGTGATGACGAGCGGGTACACCGAGTTGGCCCAGTCGTAGAACGTCCAGCCGCGGGTGATGCGCTTGTCGTCCTTGGGAATGTCACTGAAAGAAGCATCGGGCGCGGTGGCCGGAGCAGTAGAGGCTGTGGTCATGCAGACGGAGGTTGGCGCTGAGGGGCCGGGCAAGATAACGGGAATTCGGTGGGGGCGTTGCCGGGCTTGGGCAGTTAGCAATGTCGAGCAGGTGCAGGAAGTTATCCCGTACAATGCTCAAGCTAGCCGCTTATAGGTAGATGGCAGCATGTAAATTGGACTATTTTTGAGTATTAGCCACAACCACTTCCTATTCATGGTGGCGGTTAACTGTGCTCAACGCTTCTCCGCTACCACCAACAAGCAAGCCCCAACCAGCGGCCGGGGCTTGCTTTCCGATTCTCCACCCCAGGGGAGAAAAGGGAGAGAAGCCGTTTGCAGCCGGCTTCCCAGGGAGGCAGCTAGGCTTACCGGACCGTAGTCGGGAAAACCACCTCCACATCCGTGTCGCCAGGGGCAAAGGAGCCATCCTTCACGCCAGGCTGGTGGCGGAGCGTAATCTTGAGCGTGCCCGTAGTGGCGGCCGTGGTTTCCAGGCGCGTCTGCAGGCCTATTTCCAGGTTGTTCGCGTCTTTATCGGTGCGCGTCACCGTCAGCAGGTCAGCGGGCGTAGGCTCATACACAAACAAGTGCTCGTCGGCCTCCTCCAGAATTTCGGCCGAGGTGTCTACCACCGGATTTTTGGTTTCATCCCGGAGCGTGAGCGTGCCGGTGTAGGTGGTATTGGGCGCCAGCGTGAGCGTGCCAATGGTTGGTGCCGTGCCCCCGTCGCCGTCGACATCCCGGTAGGTTACCGACACCGGGGTGCCACCCCCCACGGGCGTGAGGGTGTACATCACCGTGGTAATTTGCTCGTTTTCTTCGTCGGGCGTGGGTTCGTCGTTGTCGTCTTTGCTGCAGGCGCTGAACAAGGGAGTGGCGGCCACTAAAGCTAGCAGCGTGGCCCGAAACAGGCGGTGTTTGAAAGGAGTGTGCATACTGAAAAGGGGAAAAAAGGTGAAAAAGTGAAAGGTGAAAAGTGATGAGGTGATAAATGAAAAGGACCGTCATGCTGAGCTTGCCGAAGCATCTCTACCGCTTCGTTACTAGTATTGAGTAGCCAGAGGCAGAGACAGATAACAAGCAACGACGGGCGGGGGCAGGCCCTGCCCCTACCGGCCAAACGCCAGCGGCACCTGCACGCGTAGCGTCACGTTGCGGCCCATTTCATCGGCGAAGTAGCGGTAGCGGTTGAGGTAGTCGCGGTAGCGCTGGTTGAGCAGGTTGGTGCCCGCCAAGCTCACCGTCAGCGGCAGGCGGCCCCAGCCGATGGTCGTGCCCGCCTCCAGCCCCAGCAGGGCGTAGCCGGCCGGCGGGGCTTTGTAGTCCCGCTCGGCATAGTTGTCGGGCACGCGGGTTTGGCGGGCCACGGCGGAGCCGCCCAGCTGCACGTAGCTCTGGCGGTACCGGGCAGCGGGGCGTTCCACGAAGCTGTAGCGCAGGGAAGCCTCGGCCCGGTCGGCGGGCATAAACACCTGCCACTGGTTTTGGCGCGTGTCGCGGGCCCGCACCACGGAGCCCTTCGCGCCCAGCAGCCAGCGCGGCGCCAGCTGGTAGGTTCCCGCTACGTCTATTCCCCGAAAGGTGGCATCCGTTTGCTGGTACTGCCAGCTGATGAGTGCCCCCCGAATGGTGATGACCGGCGGCAGAATCGGCACCTGGTATATGAAATCCGTGATGCGCGTCTGGTACACCGTGATTTCGCCGTTCAGGCGTGGGTTGTCGTGCCAGGTAGCCGTCAGGCTGACATTAAGGGCGGTTTCCGGCTGCAGCGCGCCGTTGCCCGGCACCAGGTCGTAGCCCAGCTCGTACTGGGCGTTGTGCACCCCGTCGCTGAAACGTTCGTTGGCGGCGGGGGCCCGGCGCGTGAGGCCCGTAGCCAGGTTCAGCGTCAGGTGCGCCGTAGGGTCGAGGGTAGCGCCCAGGGAAGCGGCCGGGGTAGTGTACTGAAACCGACTGCGCGCCACGAAGAACGCCCCCGTACTATCCCGGTCACCGCGCTTTACCTGTAAGCTGCGGCGGTCCAGGCGGAGGCCGGCTTCGAGCAGCCACTTGCCGCGCTGCCATCTTTCCAGCCAGAAAGCACCCGCGCTGGTATTGGTGTAAAAGGGAATAAACTGCCGGCTGCCCGCCGCGTAGCGGTTAAGCTGGTACGTACCAGTCAGGCCCAGGCTACCTGTGAGGTTGTGCCAGCGGCGGTGCTCCCAGAGCAGCTCGGCCGTGCTGGTGCGGTTGGTGTAGCTCAGCGCGGGCTTGTTTAAGCTGGCCAGGTTATCGTTGCGCGGGCGGTACTTGTCGTACTCCTCCCGAAAGTCGGTTTGCTGAGCCAGGGTGCCGGTCAGGCGCCCGGCGGTGCCGGTTTGTACGAAGCCTGTAAGCCGGACTACATCGTGGCGCACCTGCTGGTAGGCCCGGTCAATAGCGTAGCTGAAGCCCGACGTTTCCAGCGGCCGGGCGCGGGCAATAGCCAGCACCAGGTCGGTGGGGTTGCCCACGTGCGCGGCGGGCAAAATACCAATCTGGGTGTTGTACTGGCTGTAGAAAGCATCCAGCCCGTAGCTTGCCTTGCGCCAGCCCACTGCGGCCGAGAAGTTGTATTCCTGAAAGCCGGAGTTCTTGAGGTAGTAGCCCGGCGCCCGCATCGTACCGGCCCGCTTGGCGGTACCCTGCAGCCGCCAGCTGAAGGCCGGCAGCTGCCGCAGGTTGCCTTCTACGCTCCCGGAAGCCGCGCCCAGCCCGTTGTTGCTCATGGCCACCAGGTTCAGCTCAGCCCCGGTGCCCACCGAATCCCGCAGCGGCCGGGGTTCTACCAGCACCACTCCGCCAATGGCATCGGAGCCGTAGCGGACGCTGGCCGCTCCCTTTACTACCGTCAGCCGGGAAGCTATAAACGGGTCTATTTCCGGGCCATGCTCCTGCCCCCACTGCTGGCCTTCCTGCCGCACCCCATTGTTGAGAATAGTGAGGCGGTTGGAGTGCAGCCCATGAATCATAGGTTTGAAGACGCCGGGACCAGTCTGGATAGCCGTAACGCCGCTTATCTTCTGCAGCGCCTCTCCCAGGGCCTGGCCCCGCGTCTGCTGCAGCGCCTGCCCGCTCAGGGTGGCCGTGGGTTGCGGGCCGGGCACCGCCACACGCGTGCCCTGCACCGTAGCCCCGCGCAGCAGCACGGCGTCGGGGTGCAGCTGAAAGTTGCGGACTACGGCCCGCTCCACCCGCAGTTCGGCGGTTTCGGGCTGGTAGCCAATAAAGCTGACCTGCAGATGATAGAGGCCCGGGCAAAGGTGAAAGTGAAAGTTACCAGCCGCATCGGCCTGGGCAGCCTGCTGGGTTTCCAGCACTACCACGGTCGCACCCGGCAGGTCGGCCCGCGACTCATGGTCGGCCACGCGCCCGCTCAGCGCCAGCGTGCATTCGGCAGGAGCCTGGGCCCGGCTGGCGGTGGCGCTGCTCAGAAGGAGTAGCAGCCCAACGCCCCACCGTCCCGCTCCCGGAATGCCCGGAAATCGGAAAGACATAAAAAGAAAGGAGAGCCGGTAAAAACTAAACCAGCCGCCGCCATGCCCGCGCTACATTGTGCGCAGGGGCAGGTTGCTCCACGAGAAAGGAGAAAGAAGGCATTGAACCTCCTGGCAAAGAGGCCCAACTGCGCCACCGACGGCTATCCGGGTTTAGCTCCTGGAAGGTGGTCCGCGCAGGTAATCAACGGCGGGGGGCAATACCTCACCCGCCCGAATCAGCGCCACCGTGGTGGTTTGCTGATAAGCCTGCAGCACCAGTTCCAGCGGCAGTTCCAGCGGCGCAGCCGGCTGGAAGGGCGCGTTGTAGAAATGGTCGACGTCGCAGTGCTGGTGCTTGGCACTCAGCATCGTCTTCCCGCGCAGGGCGCCCGGGGCCTGAGTCGGCTCCTCCGTGGTGTGCTCGTGGCTGTGCAAACTTAGTACCCACGCCTCCGGCACCAGCACCCGCGTAAAGCAGAGCAGCAGCACCAAAGCCAGCCAGGAACGAAGCGTTTGCATGAGCAACGAGGTAACGTAGAGCAGCAAATGTACACGCAAATCCGAACCAGGAGGCAGCGCGACACTGAAACCAGTCGAGTTGCAGGAAGTTTTCTACTATTCGTTATGGCTATTATACTATGTCCTAACTTCCTGAATCCGGTTGTATTCCAGAGTCTTATCGGGTGGCAACCCTGCCATTTGCACGCTTAGGCAGTATTTCTTTCGTGTATTCACGGGCAAAACTGAATTCGGGCTCAGGCTAAGAATGGAAGCCTTAACCCTAGCCTTGTGCCAGCAGGGCGGCATATTGTTCCTCGGTATCCACGTCGATAGCGCCCTCGGGAAACGGCACCCCTACTACCAGCTCAGGGTGCTCACGCATAAGCTGCCCGGCGCCGGCGTGGTCCGAGAGCCTGCGCAGGTGCCCGTGGCAGGCAGCGGCAAAATAGGCGGGTACGCCCCGCACCCGGCCATACTCGGCGGCGGCCACGGCGCGGTCGGTGCGGGCGTGGGCCTCTACCAGCTCCCAGAGCAGGCCCGGCGTCACGTGGGGCTGGTCGCAGAGCATTACCGTGAAGCCGGGCACCTGCGGCTGCAATCGACTAAGAGCCTGCAGCCCAAACTTAAGCGAAGCTCCCATGCCGGCCGCCCACGTGGGGCAGTGCTCTACGTGCACGGGCAGGCCCGCCAGCTCCGGCAGCAGCTCCTCGTGTACGGCACCCGTCACCACCACTACCAGGTCGCCGGCCGCGGCGGACACGGCCGTTTCGGCAGCCCGGCGCAGCAAGGTTTTGCCTTGGTACGGCAACAGCTGCTTGGGCCGGCCCAGGCGCGACGAGGCACCGGCAGCGAGAAGAACGATGGGTGGCATACAAGCGGGCGGAGAACGTGGAAAGCAACTGTGTCCGGCGCACGCTCAACCCAAAGGCCAACCGCACCGGCGCACAGCAAGGTACACGTTTCAGAGACGGCACACGGCCTCTACCCGGCCCTCGGGCACCAGCGGCGCAGCGGCCCGCAGCGGTGGATGAATGGGGTGCGGAGAGTCGCGCAGGAAGCCAGCCGGCCGGCCCGTGAGCACCGCCTGAATTTCGGCCACAATGGACAGGGCAATTTCCTCGGGCGTTTCGGCACCCAGGTTCAGGCCAATGGGGCTGTGGATGCGACCCTGCAGCTGCCCGGCTGCGTCGGGCACATCCTTCCGCAGGTCTTCCAGCAGCCGCTCATACTTCTTGCGCGGCCCCAGCAGCCCGATGTAGCGGGCCGAAGCGGCGGGCAACAGGTGGCGCAGCACGGCCAGATCATAGTAGTAGTTGTGGGTCATGAGCAAGGCAAAGCTGCCGTCGTGGGGCTCCTCTCCTACCTGAGCCAGGGGCAGCACCCGCACCGCGGCGGCCTCCGGGAAGCGGGCCGCCTGCGCCTGGGCCGGGCGCCCATCCACTACCTGCACCTGCCAGCCCAGCCCGGCCGCCAGCCGCACCAGGGGCTGCACGTCGTTGCCGGCCCCGTACACCGTGAGGCGCACCGGGGGCCGCAGGATTTCCAGGCTAACGCGCACCGGTCCGGCCGCCGTGTTATAATGATGCGTGGCGGGCTGCCCGGCAGCCAGGGCAGCGCGGGCATCAGCCAGCAGCGGCGGGTACAGGCTGGTCTGCGGAGGCAAGGTGCCCTGGGTAGTTCCATCGGGCCGCAGCAGCAGACGCTGGCCCACAGCTACATCGGAGCCCGGGCCGGGGGTGCTGTACACGGTAGCCGCCAGGGCTGGCTCTTGCAGCCCGGCAGACCAGCGGCGCAGCTGCTCCACGGGGTTGTCGGGGTCCTGAAAGTTGAGCGGCTCCAGCAGAATCTGCACGATGCCCTGGCAGCCCAGCGCGGCCCCAAACTGCAGGTCGTCGTCGGGGTCAGTCGAATCATAGGTTACCACCGTGGGTCGGCCCTGCTGAATCACGCGTCGGGCGCGCTGGCGGGCGTCGCCCTCCAGGCAGCCCCCGCTGATGGCGCCCGTCAGCTGGCCTTCGTCGGTGACGAGCATGCGGGCACCGGGGCGGCGGTAGGCCGAGCCAGCTACATCCACCACCGAGGCCAGCGCACAGGCACGCCCTGCCGCGCGGTGCACATCGTAGGCAAGGAGCAGGCGTTGAAGTTCGTTCATAATTATGGCGTACCCGGGCACAATGTCCTTCCGGCTGAATGTCAGCCAAATGAGGCTCTGCCGGGTTGAATGAAGGTTTTGGAGCACCGTGAGGCCCGAAGGCGAAAGGACGCCGAAGCCTTGCTACTCCCTGCCCAGTACGCGGACGGGCACCGGCTAGTTGAACTAATACGGGTGCGCTGGTGCTTTTCCGGCAACTGACAGCCAACTATCAACTTTCCTACTTTATCCGACTTGCCTTATAGTATGTGTAAAATTTCAGCCTTTATCGCCTAGTATTCTGCAATTATTTCATCTTTCCGGGACATTCCTCTCATTGTTTACTTTTCCACCCACCCCACTTCATTTTATGCACCCCTCCTTTTTTACTCCCCGTTCTCTTTCTGTGCTGGGCCTGAGCCTGGGTTTGCTGGCCAGCTGCAGCAAGGAAGACATCCAATTGAAAGATGCGGCCCCGCAGTCAGCAGTTCTGAGCAACGCCGCCGCTGCCGCTGATGCAGGCTCGGTAGTACGTCGGGGCAACCAGTACATCATCATTTCCAGTACGGATGCCCTACCTGCCGACCTGGCTGCCCAGACGCAGGCGGCCAACGGTACCCTTACCGATCAGCTGCCCGGCACCGGCCTTGCCCTGGCTACTTCCACCGACCCCAACTTTGCCGCCAAAGCCGGCCGCATCAGCGGGGTGCGCTCCGTTATTCACGATTTCAGCTTTCAGGGCTTCAACCCCGCTTCCGACCGTAATCTGGAAGCCGTAGCTGAAGCTGAAAACACCAACCCCGCTAGCGCGGGCGACAACGAGCGGTTCTTCCCGCTGCAGTGGGGCCATACTGCCATTCAGGCCCCCGCCGCCTGGAATGCCGGGGCCCGCGGAGCCGGCGCTCTGGTAGCCGTACTCGACGGTGGCTTTGACCTTACCCACCCCGACCTGCAGCCCAACATCGTGGGCAGCCGCTCCTTTGTTCCCGGCGAGCCGGCTCAGTTTGGCCTCACTTCCTTTAGCCACGGCTCGCACACGGCCGGTACCATTGCCGCCGCCGATAATGGCCTCGGGGTTATCGGGGTAGCTCCCGATGCCAAGCTGCTGCTGGTGAAAGTGCTGCGTGATGCAGGCAGCGGGTCGTTTTCCTGGATGATTCAGGGCATCTACTACGCCGTGGAGCAAAAGGCTGATGTGATTAACATGAGCCTGGGCGCCGCCATTCCGCGCAACAGCAAGTTCCGCGACGACAACGGTACGCCCGACGATACTTCGGACGACAAATGGGTAAACGAAACCAAGGAAATCCAGGAGCTGCTGGTCGCCATTAGCAAGGCTACTACCTACGCCACTCAGCACGGCGCTACCGTTATTGCTTCTTCCGGCAACGACGCCAACAATGGCCAGCGCGACCAGGATCTGGTGCACATCCCTTCGGGCGCTACCAACGTTATTTCCATTTCAGCTACTGCGCCTACCGGTTGGGCCCTGAACCCCTTCGGTACCAACCTTGACGGGGTAGCATCTTATACCAACTACGGCATCTCGGATGTGACCTTTGCCGCTCCCGGCGGCGACGCCATGTACCCTGGCCTGGATATCAGCACGGTGGCTGGCGTCCGGCAGTACACTTATGCCTTCGACATGGTGTTCAGCTGCACCAGTTTGGGGCGCTATACGTGGTCGGCGGGCACCAGCATGGCAGGCCCCCACGCCGCCGGCGTGGCCGCGCTTATCGTAGGAAAAAATGGCGGGCAGATGGATCCGTCTCAGGTGCGCGCCACCATGCGTGCCTCAGCCGATGACCTCGGCAAGCCCGGCCGCGACGCGTATTACGGCTATGGCCGCGTAAACGCCCTCCGTGCCGTGACGCAGGCACAATAAGCAGTATTTACTTGGCAAACGGCCCGCTTCCAACTCTGGAAGCGGGCCGTTTGCATGTTATCAGCGAGCCTATAAGCAGCTACTAGCGGATATATGGCCTGCATTACTTCGTTAACCGGGTTGTGCGCAATGGCAGTATGTTTTGGCTAAACCTGGAATTAGTGCCCGAATAGCCGGGGCCGGCAGCCAATAGCATTTTGCAGAACTACGCGCTCATCGCCGTAATCGATTGCACAATCGACCAGCACTGTTAAAACTAGAACATCAGTCAATTCATTTCCAGCAAATTATCCTTTCATAATCAGAAAGCTATATTATGTACATAATTTCATCTTTTTTGCACTTTACTTTTTTATTGAAATATTTTATTATTATTTAGTACTGCACTTAACCCCCACCGCTATGCTTACCTCTGCTTTCTGCTTTCGCAATTTCTCGATACTGGGCTTTGGATTAGTGCTGTTGGGCAGCTGCTCATCGGAAGACTCGTTAACTAACGCAACGAAGCAAAGCCGCTCCGTCACCCAGGTCGCGCAGGCTCCCAGCCTGGAACCCGTTACCCGATTGCAGCATCAGTATCTGCTGCTTTCCCACACCGACCAGCTGCCCGCTAATTTGCTTGAGCAAGCCTGGTTGGCCAATGGTACCATCACGGGCACTCTGCCTGAAGTTGGGCTGGCCCTGGCTACCTCCGATGACCCCGAGTTTCAGGCCAAAGCCAGCCGCATGTCCGGCATCAGGGCTGTTATTCATGACTTCAGCTACCAGGCTCCTAAACCACAAGCGACGCGCGCCGGTGCGGCCTATACCGCAGCGCAGTCTTCTGCCGATGCTCATAGCTTGATGCCTTGGGCGCAGACTATTAAAAACACAAGCTCCGCAGACGAGCAGGCTTCCCAGAACAAGGGACAAAGTACCCTGGTGGCAATGCTGGGCCGGGGCAACCATCTCATGCCGGCCTTCAAAAACCGTGTTGTAGGTGTTACGTCTTTTGTACCGGGCGAAGACGTTCAGGCAGTTCCTGTACGGCAGGTGGCCGCTACCTCGCCCGAGGCGCGGGTGCTGATGGTGAAAGTGCTGGGCGACGAAGGAACCGGCTCGTTGGGCTGGATGCTGCAGGGCCTGTACTTCGCTACCACGCAACGTGCCAACATCGTGAGCCTGGATCTGGCTACGGCCGTTCCCAGCCACAGCAAGTACCGCGACGACCACGGCACGCCCAACGACCTTTCGGATGATACCTGGGTGAACGATCCGCAGGAAATTCAGACGCTGCTGGTGGCTATCAGCAAGGTCATGAACTACGCCAGCCAGCGTGGAGTGGCCGTTACGGCTCCGGCCAGGCATATGACAGCCAACGGCAACAAGCGGTTGGTACACATTCCTGCTGATCTGCCCAACGTGGTGGCCATTACTCCGCAAACAGATCTGGCCATGCTCAACGCTTCGGCTCCTCAGCGGCAATAGTTCTTCTTTAGCTGAGCCCAGTACCAAGCAAAACGCCTTTCCGGTATGGAAAGGCGTTTTGCTTGGTACTGGGCTACGTAGTTTTACCAGGCTTTCTGCATTGAATATACTTCACGTTCAATATTCATCGGGTTAGTTAAGGTATTGGTCGCCTGAATAGCGGGGTTAACCTATTGTATTCGTCTATCGGCCAAACAACACCCATATTTACCTCACACACTTCACCAACACGCACTTTCACTACACACCTATGAAATCTTCTGCTTTCCGCTTGCTGCTGGGTTTTTCACTTATCTGCGGTAGCTCCTCAGCCTTTGCCCAGGAAGCGCCCACCAAAACTGCGGCACCAGTCACTACCGACGTAACGCCCGCAGAACTGGTTCGTAGCCTGTCCAATGCGCTGCAGCTACAGCCTCACCAGGCACAAATCCTGCGCCGGACCCTGGAAACACCTAAAGGTGAGTCACTGACGGCCCTGCAGAAGCAGTTCCACGACAGCCTCTCCCCCATGCAGCTGGCCCGCCTGGAGCAATGGGAGAAAACTGCCCCTACCGGCTTGCAGCAGCGTTTTATCGCGCTGGCCGAATAAACAGCTTACAAACTGTGATGCCGGTGTTGCTTAAGTAACAGCACCGGCATCACAAGCCAAGGCCCCCGGTTTCAGCTGAAACCGGGGGCCTTGGCTTGTGCGCCTTTAAGAATGGGCATTTCACGTATCCGAGGCTGCAGTAGATAGTATTTTATGCATTTTATATCCTTGCTTTTCGGTCAACAGGCAAGCCTGCTACTGCGTATGCCCAAAGCGCAGGCCCTCCGCCAGCTGTTCGACCCTTTAGCTTCCTGCTTACTATGAATACTGAACCCGACCTGCCGGCCAATCACGACGAGGCGCGCCGCAACTTCCTGAAGCAGTCGTCGCTGCTTACGGCTCTGGCATTGGTGCCGGGCCCCGTGGTTGAAGCCGCAGCCCAAAACCTCGATGAGCGAGTGGCCTCCGCCTTTGAGAAAGTCCCGCTCAAGCTTGAAATCAACGGCAAGAAGTATAAGTTGGATGTGGAGCCCCGCACCACGCTGCTCGACCTACTGCGTGAGCAGCTTCATCTCACTGGCACCAAAAAAGGCTGCGACTATGGCCAGTGCGGCGCCTGCACCGTGCATATGGATGGCCAGCGCGTGAACTCCTGCCTGAGCTTTGCGGTGATGCACGACGGCAAGAAAATCACCACTATTGAAGGGCTGGCTGACGGCGACAAGCTGCACCCTATGCAAGCTGCGTTTGTAAAGCACGACGGCTTCCAGTGCGGCTACTGTACCCCCGGACAGATAATGAGCGCCGTGGCCTGCGTGCGCGAAGGCCACGCCGATTCGGAGGCTGAAATCCGGGAGTATATGAGCGGCAATATCTGTCGCTGCGGGGCCTACACCAACATTGTGGCGGCCATTCAGGAAGTGAAAAACGGCGGGCAAAAAGTATGAACCAGTTCCAATACATCCGCCCTAGCAAGCAGCAGGCCGCCATTGAGGCCGTGGCCAAGGATGCCAACGCCCGGTTTATTGCCGGCGGCACCAACCTGGTTGATCTGATGAAGCGTGGCGTAATGGCCCCGCAAAAGCTGGTTGACATCAACCGCCTGCCCCTGATCAAGATCGAGCACGAAAACGGTGGCCTGCGCATCGGTGCCCTGGCCCTGAACTCGGCCGTGGCCGACGACCGGCAGGTGCGCGAGCGGCAGCCGCTGCTGGCGCAGGCCATCAATGCCGGGGCTTCGGCTCAGCTGCGAAACATGGCTACCACCGGCGGCAACATGCTCCAGCGCACCCGCTGCCCCTACTTCTACGACACGGCCCTGCCCTGCAACAAGCGCGAGCCCGGCTCCGGCTGCGGTGCCCTGGAAGGCATCAACCGCATGCACGCCATCTTTGGCTTTTCCGACAAGTGTATCGCGGTGCACCCCTCCGATATGAGCGTGGCCCTGGTAGCCCTGGATGCCACCGTGCTCGTGAGTGGCCCTAAAGGCGACCGGCGCCTACCTTTCGCAGACCTGCACCGCTTGCCCGGCGACACGCCCGAAAAGGACACGACCCTGGAACCAGGCGAGCTAATCACCGCCGTGGAAGTGCCCGACGGGCCTTTCACCAAGCATGTGAGCTACTACAAGGTACGCGAGCGGGCCAGCTACGCCTTCGCGCTGGTGTCGGCGGCGGTGGCGCTGGATCTGGATGGCAACACCATCAAAGCAGCGCGGCTGGCCTTTGGTGGCGTAGCACACAAGCCCTGGCGCTTGCAGACGGCGGAGCAGTTTTTGGTGGGCAAACCGGCCACGGAAGAAACCTTCCGGCAGGCTGCGGCGGTGGCCATGCAGGGGGCCAAGGCCTTCAAGCACAACGAATACAAGCTGAAGCTGGCCCCGAATACGCTGATTCAGGCCCTGAGAAACGCGGCTGCTGCCTGATATTGAAGGCGTGTATTCGCGTCTCGGCGCTGAAGAAAACGGATACTATAACCCCTAATGGCGCGGAGCAGCAGACGCGAATACGCGTCTCTACAGCCTTTCCTATATGAAACCACAAGACAAGCATATTGGCGGCACGCTGAACCGGGTGGACGGCCACCTGAAAGTAACGGGTGCGGCTACCTACTCGGCTGAGTACGAGCTGCCAGGTATGAGCTATGCCGTGCTGGTGGGCAGCACCATCGCCAAGGGCCGCATCAAAAGCATCGATGCCCGGGCGGCGGAAAAGGCTCCCGGCGTGCTGGCCGTCATCACCCACTTCAACTCGCCCAAGGTGCCGGGCTTCACGCCCACGGGCAAAGACCCCTCGCAGCCGCAAACCGTGGGTGGTCGGCTGAAGGTGTTTAACGACGAAAAGGTGCGCTTCAACGACCAGCCCATTGCCGTGGTGGTGGCCGATACGCTGGAGCGCGCCCGCTTCGCAGCAAGGCTGGTGAAGGCGGAGTACGCAGCGGAAAAGCACGAAACCGACATGGCCGCAGGCGCGAAGCAGGCCTTTGTGCCCACCCAGGCCAAGAAAAACCCCAAATCCCCGGTGGCTGACTACGTGCGCGGCACCGCCGATGCCTATAAAACCGGCACTCGTCGGCTTGAAGCCGAGTACATCATCCCGACCGAAGTGCACCACCCGATGGAGCTGCAGTCCATAATAGCTCATTGGGAGGCGCCTGACCGCCTGACGCTCTACGACAAGACCCAGGGCACCCTGGCTACCCGCCGCGACTTTGCTAAGGAATGGAATTTGCCCGAAGAAAACGTGAAGGTTATTGCCACGTTTGTGGGCGGAGCATTCGGCAACGCCCTGCACAGCTGGCCGCACGAGTCGGCTGCTATTATTGCGGCTAAAAAAGTAAACCGGCCCGTGAAGCTGGTGCTTACCCGCGAGCAGATGACCACCATGGTGGGCTACCGGCCACACACCTGGCAGAAAATCGGGATGAGTGCCTCGGCCGACGGCAAAATCACGGCCATCACCCACGAAGCTACAGGCCAAACCTCCAGCTACGAGGAATTTACGGAGTCGACGGTACAGCAGACGCGCATGATGTACGAGTCGCCCAACGTGAACACGCGCTACCGCCTGGCAGCCCTCGACGTGAGCACGCCCATCTGGATGCGCGGTCCGGGCGAGGCTACCGGCGCCTTCGCCCTGGAGTCGGCCATGGACGAAATGGCTCATTTGCTGAACCTCGACCCGTTGGAATTCCGCTTGCGCAACTATACCGACAAGGACCCCGAAAATGGCAAGCCCTGGTCGAGCAAGTTTCTGAAGGAATGCTACCAGATGGGGGCCGAGCGCATCGGCTGGAACAAGCGCCAGCTGAAGCCCGGCAGCCTGCGCGACGGCGAGTGGCTGGTGGGCTATGGGATGGGCGTGGGTACGTTTGGGGCGCACCGGGGCTCATCGAAAGCTAATGTGCGGCTGTTGCCCAACGGCACCGTGGTGCTGCAAAGCGCTGTGACGGACATCGGCCCCGGCACCGGCACGGCCATGACCCAGATTGCGGCCGACGCATTGGGTTTGTCGCCCGATAAAATCCGGTTTGAGTGGGGAAACTCGCAGTTTGCGTCGGCACCCACGCAGGGCGGCTCAGCCATCGTAAACACCGTAGGTCCCGCCGTGCAGGAGGCTTGCATGGCCTTAAAAGAGAAGCTCCGCACGATGGCAGGCGCCAGCAACGCCGCCTTTGCCTCAGCCAGGAAAGAAGATGTTGTTTTCGCCGATACTTACCTGACGCTGAACGGGAACCCCGGTGCCCGCACCAGCTACGCTGACTTGCTCAAGCAGGTGGATGGCGGATTTGTCACGGTGGAGTCGAAGCCCAACGGGGAAAACAGCCAGAAGTATTCGATGTACTCGTTCTCGGTGCATTTTGCGGAGGTGCGGGTGAATCCGCTCACCGGCGAAGTGCGCGTGAGCAAGTTGGTTTCCTGCGCTGACGCGGGCACTATCGTGAATCAGAAAACGGCGGGCAACCAGATGAAAGGTGGCGCCGTCGGCGGCATCGGCATGGCGCTGATGGAAGCGGCCGTGATGGACGACCGGTTCGGCCGCTACGTGACCAAGGACCTGGCCGACTACCACGTGCCGGTGCAGGCCGACTCTCCGGCTGTGGACGTACTCTTCGTGAACCAGCCCGACCCGCACGTAAACGCCCTGGGCACCAAGGGTATCGGCGAAATTGCCATCATCGGGGTGGCTCCGGCCATTGCCAACGCTGTGTTCAACGCCACCGGCAAGCGCATCCGGGAGCTGCCCATAACGCCCGATAAGCTGATTTAAGCTAAAAAAGCCCTGCCGTTACGAGAACGGCAGGGCTTTTTTGTTGCTGATCAACTGATTTTCGCAGGGCTATTGCTGCTTTTTCTCCAGACTCTTCAGGTGCTTGTACGTTTTCTGCGACAGGAAGTACTGGCGCTGGATAGCCTGCCGGACGGGACCATTGAGCGTCTGGTCGCGCAGAGCATCTTCGTAGGCTTTCAGCGCCCACTCTTCGCCGTACACGTTGGAGCCCAGAATGGCTTTTTCGTCGTTGCCGGTGACGGCGGCCTTGGCATCCATCCAGGCGCGGTACACCTTGCCTTTAAGCGTAGTTTCGTCTTCGCGCTGACCGCCTACGCGGGCCAGGTGCGAGTTCAGGTCGGTGGCAAACTGCTGGCTTTGGCTTACCAGCTGCTTGTAGTAGCCGCGCAGCTCGGCGTCCTGGCTTTCGGCCACGGCCCGCTCGTAGCCCGCAATCCGGTCGTTCACGAAGAGCAACAGCTCCTGCAGCGTGGTGGCCGGGCCGGCTTTTTTAGGTCCGCTGCTTGATTTGCGGGTAGCCAGATAGCCTACGCCGAGGGCCAGCAGGGCGCCACCCACTACTTTTTGAGTGGTACTAAGCTTGTTGAAACTGGCTACGCCTTTAGTGCCGGCGTTTTTCAGGGAAGAGGGCACCTGACCAAGCGTTTGGCCCAGGCTGCCCTGACGAAACCAATTCTGCGCCTGATCAAGCAGGCCGTTGTCGGGCTGGGAGGTAGTGGGGGAAGTATGCTGTGCCATTGTAAGAAGAGAATTAAATAGTGAGCTTCTGCTTACGAATGGGATTGTCAATGTGTTAGGTCGAGCTTGCCGCTTTTGCAAGCCCAGCTTAAGCTGAGCGCGGCAGACAGGCTGGTTACCTGCTGATTTTGCGCTTTTCAGGCTCGCGCACCAGTGCAGCTTGCCGTATTCAAGGCCGAATAATATCCAGGAACTGAGGCTAGTGCTGCCAGTTCAGGCATCCTATTTTCCGCGCCGCGCTGTGGGCTTCTGAGGTGGCCTAGTTAAGCTGGATAGAATCAAGCTATTGGCCTGAAGTTGGTTTTGAAGTGGGTTGGCCTGCCGGGTAATATACTGGTAGCTACTCACGAAGTCTGCGGGCCAAACCAGCGCCTGCAGCAGGCAACTGGCATGGCAATGCCCACACCAAATTTTCCTAAAGCCGTTTTAGAATCAACCTTCTGAATATCACCCCAATTATCAACCTGGCATTACGCACCAAATAGGCTGCCACCCGCCTGGCACAATACCGAATGGCACTATTACACTCTCGCCTACTTTGCATCAAGTCAGGACTTTACTGTTACTTGCCGCAGCTGCACTATTCCCGCCTCTAGCTGGCGCCCTGGTTGAGCCAACGGCGCTGAAAGCCAGAAAGGCTGCTGAGCAGTTTAGAACTTACGGGCGTGGCAGGCCATACAGTCCGCCGCGGTAGGAAGCATGTTCGCGTGCTTGTTGATGGCCCCATCCATTGCCTGGCGGAACGCTACGAGCAGCTTTTCACGCTCGGCCGTCGGCATGTTTTGCAGCACCTGCTCAATAGCGGCCCGGTAGACGTGCGCCATGAAGTTGGGGCCGTAGGCGGCAAAAAAGCCGTTATGCAGGCGGTCAAACGTTGCTTTTTCCGACGTGGAAATCGACTGCGAAAGTGCCAGCCATTCCTTCGCGTTATTGTCCAGGCTGAGTTGTAGGTCTTCATTCATGAGGTGGTGAGTAAGGAAGAAAGTGAAGACAAACTGCCTCGGAGCTGCTGCCCGGTTGTGCCTGCCAGTAGCGCAGCAGCAAGATTACGCCCTGCCCGGCGGCCCGGCCATGAGCCACGTTATGGTCGGGCATGACTTTCACCCCGAAACGCTGGCCAGCCGCTCCGGCATCGTGGCCTTCTCAGATATGCTGCATGGCCTAGGAGCAGGCTGGGTTACCACTTTTGATTTTTCCGACGCCTGTGAGGTGCGCTATGCGCTACTTCGCGCTTAGGTTCGTCGCCGCCTTCTTTTTGGGTAAGGATGATGGAAACCGGCCAAGCCAACGACTCAATAGCGGGCCCACCAGCAAAACCGCGCCGGCCGGCACCAGAATCAGCAGCACGCCGGTGAGGTTGAGGGGCTGGATGCCCAGCAGCTGACGAAACAGGGGCTGGTAATAAGAAAGCAGCAGCAGGCCCGTGCAGAAGCCTACCGCCAGCCAGACGTAGCGGTTGCGCAGCACATCATTGTCGCGCAGCCGAACCCGGCCGCCAGCCATGTTGAAAACCTGCACGAGCTGAGCCACCGCCAACCCGTAAAACAGAATGGTAGTGGCCGCAGCGGGCGTGAAGCCGGCCTGGTAGCGGGCCAGGTAATAGCAGCCCAGCAGCGCGGCCGTCATCAGGGCGGCGTAGGCTCCCGCCAGTTGCCAGTCCCGAGGGCGCATCATGGGGCTTTGCGGATCGTGGGGTGGCTGCTCCATCACCCGGGGGCTGCCTTTGCCCACGCTCAAAGCCAGCGCCGGAAACACGTCGGTAATCAAATTCAGAAACAGAATCTGCAGGGGCAGCAGCACCGAATCAAGGCCTGCCAGACCCGCCGCCAGCACCACGAGCAGTTCACTGAGGTTGCAGGAAACCAGGTAAAGCACAAAGCGGCGGATGTTGGTGAAGATAATGCGCCCCTGCTCCACGGCCGCTACTACGGAAGCAAACGAGTCGTCGCGCAGCACCAAGGCGGCGGCTTCGCTGGCTACCTGCGTACCCCGCAGCCCCATAGCCACCCCGATATCGGCTTTTTTGAGGGCGGGAGCATCATTTACTCCGTCGCCAATCATAGCTACCACGTGGCCCCGCTGCTGGTAGTAGCTGATCAAATCCAGCTTCTGAGCCGGACTCACCCGGGCAAACACGCTGGCTTGCCCGAGCCGATTATTGGCCGCACCGGGCTGGGTTAGCAGCGCGGCCAACTCACTGCCGGTAACGGCCGTGGCGTCGTCGGCGGTGGCCAGATGAACCTGCCGGGCCACGGTAAGGGCCGTAGCCGGATGGTCGCCCGTGACCATCAACACCCGGATGCCCGCCCACTGGCAGGCCTCAATGGCGGGAATAACTTCCGGGCGGGCCGGGTCCAGAAAAGCCACCATTCCCAGCCAGATCAGGTCTTGGGCCAGGTCTTCGGGGGTTTCGTCGGGCTGCCCGCGGTAGGCCAGGCCCAGGGTACGCAGGCCGGTTTGGGCCAGCTGTTCGGCGCGCATTAGCCATTCCGCCTGCTCGGCCAGCACCAGCGGCTCAACTCCGGTAGCCGTTTGCTGGCGCCCGCACAGGCTCAGTACTTCTTCCGCCGCGCCTTTTACCGTGACCAGACCGCCGCCGACGGGCTGGCGGTGCAGCGTAGCCATCAGGCGCGTATCGGAGTTGAAGGGCTGCTCGGCCAGGCGGAGCATTGCCTGGGTTTCGGCCACCGGGAACCGGCCCTCGAATGCAGCTGCCAGCAGCGCCACTTCCAGCGGGTCGCCCAGGGCGGCTTCGGGCTGCGCGGGCGCGTACGTGGCGTTGTTGCACAGCACGGCGGCGCGCAACAGCCGCTGATACGCCGCGCCCACTAGCACCGCCTGCCCGGCCTCGGTAGTTGGCGGGAATTGCACTTGAGCCTCAGGCAGCCACACGGTATGCACGGCCATCTGATTCTGGGTGAGCGTACCGGTTTTATCGGTGAAGATGATATCGGTGCTGCCCAGGGTTTCGACGGCGGCCAGGCGCTTGACCAACACCTGACGGCGGGCCAGCCGCAGCATGCCGTAGGCCAAAGCCAGCGTGGCCACAATGGCCATGCCTTCGGGAATGGCAGCCACGGCCAGCACAATAGCCGTTTCCAGGAGCAGCTGCACTGGCTTGCCCCGCCAGAGCCCCACCAGCACAAACACGGCGGCCAGCCCTACCGTGAGCAGCACCAGCTGGCGGGTGAGGCGGGCCAGCTTGGCTTCGAGCGGGGTAGCGGTGCGCTCGGCCTGCTGCATAAGCCGGGCAATTTCGCCCAGTTGGGTGCCACCGCCCACGCCCGTGACGGTGGCTCGGCCCGTGCCGTTGACTACGGCCGTGCCTTTGAAAAGCCGGTTGGTTTGCTCGGCCAGCGGAGCCACCACGCCGGGCGCTACCAGCGTTTTGCTGACCGGCATCGACTCGCCCGTCAGCGTGGACTCATTGACCTGCAGCTGCTGGGCCTCGAACAGTTCCGCGTCGGCGGCTACTACCTCGCCGGCTTCTATCAGCAGCACGTCGCCCACGGTAACCTGGTCGGAGGGCACGGCGCGGGGTTGGCCGTTGCGCAGCACCCGGGCCGAAGTCAGGCCCATACGGCGCAGGGCCGTCATGGAAGCCTGGGCATTCCATTCAAGCCAAAACCCAATGCCGGCGTTTATCAGGATGACGGCCAGAATAGCATAGCCCTCGGCGTAGTCGTGGAAGACAAAGGAGAAAACGGCGGCGGCACCCAGCACGGCCACAATCAGGCTGCGAAACTGCCGCAGCAGCACCCGCGCCCAGGAATCGGGCGGGGTGGCCTCCACGGCATTGGGGCCGTAGCGCCGCAGACCTTCCTGCGCTTCGGCTTCGGTGAGGCCGCGGTGCGTGGTGGGCGGGGCAATAGGTAGCTCAAGTACTTCGGGCATAATAAATCGGGCAAAAACCGGCCGGGCATGGAGCTGGCCGGGTGGAGTAGAAAGGCTAAAAAGAGCAGCCCGGCCACCTCGGTGGTCAGGCTGCTAATAGGCTAGTGTGGTTCTGAAGCCGTCAGCTTATTTTCCCGTCGAACCACTCGGCGTTAGGGTCCCGGGCATCACCGGCGGCCTCGGTCAGGGTATCGTTGAGCTGGTGGTTTACTTCGTGCAAGACCTGCGCCGCGCTGCTGCTGGTGGGGAAAGCGTGGCGGGAGCTGCCCAGGTTTCGCGTCGCGCGGGTATCGGCCGGGCGGGTTTCCGCGGAAGAATAGGAAGTGGACCGATGCCTCATAACGCTTGTGGCTGGCTGAGAAGAGGCGTCAGGCGCAGGTGGTTGTTTACATCCTGAGCCCCGCAGTTGTAGGCTTCCACGGCGGCACTTTTGCGGTCCAGCAGCGTATCCACGGTGCCCGTGAGCGTCACGCGGCCTTTGCGCACGTCAATCGTAATGTCCTGATCGTGCAGCAGAGCCGACCAGGCGTAGTGGTAGCGGATGCGCTGCTGCAGCAAATGGTCGGGCTCCAGGCTGCGGAAGGGCGCGTGCCCCTGCCCCACGCCGGCGGCGGTGTCTTCTGCCACGGCCGGCTCGTGTTTTTCAGGCACAATCTGCACGTGGTTGGTCAGCGCTACCATGCCGCTGATGCCGGTGACAACATCGGCCGCCCGCTCCAGGTCGAAGTGCGTAGCCACGGTACCGTAGAGCTGCACCAGTCCGTCGTTTACTTTCACCACGAACGTGTAGCGCCCCACAAACAGGTCGGCCGCCAGGGCCGTCTGCACCTGGTCGAGGGTGAATTCGTCGGGCGCCGGGTTTTGCACACGCACCTGCAGCAGGTTGTGCACCTGGCCCACACCTACCACGTTGCGGGCATCCTGCTCGGCCGCGTGCCGCGACTTCAGGTTGCTCATGGCGCCCAGCAGCGTCACCTCCCCGTCGCGCACGTGCACGGTCAACGCCAGGAAGTCCACGCGTGGGTCGTAGCGCAACGTGTCGCGGATGGCCTGGGCCATGTCCTCGTCGGCTTTGGGCGCAAACTTCTGCCGGCGCAGTTCCTTGTCCACGGCCCAGTAGGCAATAAACAGGTCGCGGGCATCCACGCGGGCGGCCCCGGCCACGTAGGCGGTAGCCACCACGTGAGCATGCTCGGCGGCCGTGCCCACGGTACCCGTTATGTGCACCACGCCGTGGTCGGTGCGAATGTCAATCAGCGTACTTTTCACGCGGATATCCCAGGCCAGAAATTCCCGGATCTGATTGGTGATTTCCTCGTCGGTATTGTTAAGCACGCCGCCCTGCACCAGCAGGCGGTTCTGGAGCCGGCGCACGCCCGGCACCCCGAAGACGACCCGCAGCACCAGCTGCTGCTCGGCCCAGGACTGCACCGAGCCATCCAGGGTGATTTCGCCATCGTGGGCCGAGCATTGCAAGGCATACGTGCCGGCGGCCGGATCCTGGGCCAGGGCCTGCTCCACCCGCTGCTGCAGCACCTCATCCGGCACATCGGGGGTGCGGATGCTGATTTCATCGATAACCCCACGGACGCCCCGCACGGCTTTGGCCATGTCCTCGGCCCGCTCCCGGGAAAGCAGGCTGTCGGTAAAGCCCGTCAGCTCCACAATACCGTCCGGCAGGTGACTTCGAGCAGGGAAGCGGCCACGCCTTTTTTCTGCTGAAACAGCCGCTCGATGGCCAGCTTGATGTCAGCATCGGCCAGCAGCTCTTCCGGGGCAAGATGGGCAGATTGGTGGTTCATGGGAAAGGACTGAAAAAGGTGAGGGAGATGGGCAGGGCGCTACATCAACGATACAAAAGCTTAGGGCTGATTGGCTAGTGGTTGTATTGCCCGGCCGCATGCAGGGAGATTTTTGGGCCCGTAGCTTTCGTCGTAGCCGGGAGCAGCAAAACCGGGACAGCGCTGTGGAGCACTACCTGGGCGGTGACGCTGCGGTGAAAAAGCCGCCCGAAAAAGCTGCGGGGGCGGGCAATGAGCACGAGCAGATCGGGGTGGCAGGTGGCGGCCGTCGTGGCAATGCCCCGGGCGGGGTCGGCGTCCGTGACGCGGTGCAGCAAAGGCAGCGGCATTTCGATGGTGATACCCGTCTGCAGCACCGCGTCCAGTGCCTGCGTGTGCGAGGCCTGATGGCCGGCCGTGGCCACATGCACCACCGATAACCGGACGTTCAGGGCATTGAACAGGTGGCGAACTGACCCGGCATTATCCCCTAAGGAAAATGGCTCGTCATCGGCTGCCAGCAGCGCATAGTGCGGCGGCGCCGGGAGTGTAGCAGCATACGGCACCATCAGCAGCGGATGGGACGTTATCTGCAACACATCCACTGCCGAGGAGGAAATAAGCTCTTCGGGCACGTCTTCGGTAGGCTGCCGCCCCACCACTATCAACGCCGGCTGGTGCCGATCTGCTACTTCCGCTACTGCTACCGCCAGCGTTCCGGCACAAACCTCCGCCTGAGCCGGAACGCGGAGCCCGTGGATGCGGGTACTGAGGGCCAGCGTTATCGCCTGCTGGTCGGGGCGGGGCCCGGCAAGCAGCTCCGGGTCCAGCAGGGAGGTGTGGGTATCTACGTGCAGCACTACGAGGTGAGCCCCCAGAGGCTTGGCAAGAACCGCCGCGTAAGCCAGGGCGTGGTCGGCCGCGGTCGAGAAATCAGTGAGAACCAGGATACAGGCGGACATGGCAGCAGGAAGGATGAAGGCTGAAGTAACTAAGCCCCACAAAGCTTGGCCTTTACCGGGCCGGATGCCTTGACACAGGTCATGTCCGGGCATGACGTTGCTCATTCTTTTGCCGGCCGCAGCCCCGCACCTTTGCTTTCGTACCTCACTGCTGCCTTATGAAAACCACCGTCTTTAGCACCAAGCCTTTTGAGCAAGCCTACCTGAGCGAGGCGCTCGGCCCCGGGCATCCGCTGCGCTTTATCGAGGCCAACCTGAGCACGGAAACGGCGGCGCTGGCGCGGGGCTCGGAGGCGGTAGCCATTTTCAGCACCGATGACGCCTCCGCCCCGGTGCTGGATGCCTTGCACGCGCAGGGCGTGCGGTTTATTTCCATCCGGGCCACCGGCCACGACCAGGTAGACCTGCCGCACGCCCAGGCGCTGGGCCTGCGCGTGGCCAATGTGCCCGAGTACTCACCCTACGCCATTGCCGAGCATGCCCTGGCGCTGATGCTGGCCCTCAACCGCCGCCTGATTCAGGCCGACCGCCAGCTGCGGGCCTACGACTTCCGCCTCGACGAGCTGATCGGCTTCGATTTGCACGGCAAAACTGTCGGCATCATCGGGCTGGGGCACATTGGTGGCATTGTGGCGGGCATTCTGAGCGGCTTTGGCTGCCGGCTGCTGGGCTACGACCCGCTGCCCAACCCGGAGCTGACCGTGCGCCACGGCCTTACCTATACCACGCTGGATCATCTTTGTGCCGAGGCCGACATCATCACCCTGCATGCACCCATGACGCCGCACGCACCCTACCTGATTGACGCCCCGCGACTGGCCCAGATGAAGAAGGGCGTGATGCTGATCAATACCAGCCGCGGCGCCGAGCTGGATACCGCCGCCGCCCTCGACGCCCTGGACTCGGGGCAGCTGGGCTACCTGGGCCTGGATGTGTATGAGCACGAGAAGGCGCTGTTTTTCCGGGACCATTCCCGGCGGCCGCCCGTTGATGCGCTGTTTGCCCGTCTGCTGTCTTATCCCAATGTGCTTGTGACCGGGCACCAGGCGTTTCTGACCCGGGAGGCGCTGCAGAATATTGCCGCCACCACCCGCCAGAACCTCGACAGCTGGGCGGCCGGCCAGGCGCTGGCTACCGAGCTGACCCACGCCGCACCAGCCCAAGCAGCTCAGGCCGAACCCAGGCCGATGCTCCAGGCCTAAGCCGCCTCAGATTTTTCGTCTTCTCTGTTTCCCACCCGGTTTTCCCACTTTTTTATGGAACCTACCTCATCGGCTGAGCGCGACCCCGCCACCCGCGACACGCTCATTCTTTATGCCTTCATGAGTACGCTGGTAGCCTTGGTTGCCGTGTTCCTCGGGCTGCGCTAAGCGGCTGTTTGTTCACCTTCATTTTCCCTTCTATGAAATCCCCCAGGCAAGTTCTAACCGCCCAGCTCACGGCCGCCGTGGCGCCCCACGTCATTTCTAACGGACCGGTTTCGGCGTCAAAAGCCGTGGCGAAAACCCTGCGGCAGCTATCCGGCCAGCTCCTGAAGCAGCAGGCCCGGCAGGTGAAAGCCGATGAGCGGGCCGCGCGGCCTACTAAGAAGATGGTGCACAAGGCATTGGCTGGCGAGCTGACCGCCTTGCTGCACCCGCTGCTGGGCGAGCAGGAAAAGCCCGCTAAATCCTTGCGCAAAGCAGTGCTGCAGCTCGCCGGGCAGGTGCTTAAGCAGCGCCAGGAGGTCAGGCCTACTACCAAAGAGGCCCGAAAAGCCGCCAAAAACGTAGCCGCTTCCAAATCAGCAGCAGCACCCAAAGCCGAAGTTAAAGGCCCCGGCGCCCGGCCGGTGGCCCGGCGGCCGGCCAGCCGGGCGGCACCCAAGCAGCCCGCCGGGAAACCAACGCTGGTTCCGGTAGCTACCACCAAAGGCACCATGGTGGTAGCCACCACGGAGTAGTCAGCCGGCCGTTACGGCTTTTCGCACGAAGCGGGCCCGTTCCTATCCAGCCAGTCAGGTTGAAGAGGAACGGGCCCGCTTGTTGGGGTTGAGTAAGGTAGAGCCGCATCCTTGCCACTCTGTATCATTCAGGTTATACGTCTTACCAACTCAAACGACGGCGGGAAGCGCTTCTGCCGGGCTACGGCTTCTCCCGGGTGCCGGCCTGGAGCATTATCAGCAGGCTGATGGCGTAGGTTTCTTCCGTTGGCAGGCCCTCCTGCCGGGCCAACTCAATGCCTTGGTGCACCAGCACGCAGGCCGGCAAGGCGCTTAGGCCGAAGCTGAGCACCACGGCCGGGTGCAGGGCCGCCTCAATCTTCAGCACCCGGATGCTGGCCCCAAGCCGCAGCTGCAGTGCCTGAATCCACTCGTCGGTCAGGGCTACCGTTTCCGGAATCCGGCCAAAATCCACCGGCAGCAATACCAGGAGCACGGCTGTATCCGGGGGCAGCAGCGGGGAAATTGACGAAAGAAGCATGATGGATTGAAATAAGGTAGGCCGGTAAAAGTACCCTCCGGGCGCGCCAGGCAACATGAGCCGCCTCACCTGCCGGCTTGATCTTCGTCATCGACCCGCTCCGTTCAAAATTGCCGACCTTAGAAGCGGCGCTACGCTGGCTATTCTGCCGGGCGGTTTTTCCCTGCTTTGAATCATGGCCACCGACCACTTTGCCCGCTCCCTAACGGATGTGCTCATCAACCAGGCCCCCGAGTTTCTGGGCGTATATGCCCCCGAAGAGGGCTGGTTTACCCGGGTCAACCCGGCAGGTGTGCAGCTGCTGGGCTACCGCTCCGAGCAAGCGTTCCTGAGCGAGCCGGCCCGGGCCCTGCGCACCCCGGCTTTTCCGACCCGGAGCTGGGCGCTGCTCTGCGACCTTACCAGGCGCCACGGCCGCCAGCAGGCTGAAACCGAAATTATCCGCCCCGATGGTACCGGGTTTGAAGCCTGCATCGAGCTAACATACTTTCAGGCCGAGGGTACGCCCACTATTCTGGTGCGCATCACTGCCCAGACCCGTCTGCATCAGGTAGAGCACGAGCTGGCTCAGAGCGAGCGGCGCTACGAGGCCGTGTTTGCCAATGCCACCATCGGCATTCTGGTGTGTGACCGTGCGGGCACCATTGTGTCGGCCAACCAGATGGCCCACCAGCAGTTTGCCTACCCAGCGGGCGCCCTGGCCGGGCTCCGCATCGAGGTGCTGGTGCCTGACGCCGCGGGCCGGCGGCACGAGCAGCTGCGCGAGTCCTTCAACGCCCACCCGCAGGTGCGCGCCATGAGTGCCCACCGCAGCGACCTGGAAGGTTTGCGGGCCGATAACTCGGTGTTTCCGGTGGAAGTGAGCCTGAGCTATTTCAACCTCGATGAGGAACTCTACGCCGTATCCTACATCCTGGATACTACCCTGAAAAGGCAGGCTGACCAGCAACTGCTGGCCGAGCGCCGGCGCGTGGAGCGCCTCAATACCGAGCTGGAGCAGAAGGTAGCCAACCGCACCTATGCCCTCACCAGCACCCTGGCCCAGCTGGAGCTGCACAAAAACGAACTGGCCAAGGCCTTAAAGGCCGAGCAGGAGCTGGGGGAGTTGAAGTCGCGCTTCGTGAGTATGGCCTCCCACGAGTTTCGCACCCCGCTTACGGCCGTGCTTACCTCGGCCGAGCTCATTGAGCAGTACACCAACAATGCCCAGCAGGACAAGCGCCTGCGCCACCTGGACCGTATCCGCCAGTCGGTGCTGCACCTGAACAACATCCTGGAGGAGTTTCTTTCGGTAGGGCGCTTGGAGGAAGGCAAGGTGCTGACCAGCGCTACGGATGTGCTGCTGCCCGGGCTGCTGCAGGAAACCATTACCGACGTGCAGGGCCTGCTGAAGGTCGGGCAGACTATCGAGCTGGAGGTAAGCTGCGCCGAGCCGGTATGGCTGGACCCTTCGTTGCTGCGCAAAATTCTGGTCAACCTGCTGTCCAACGCCCTCAAGTATTCGGGTGAAAACGTGCCGGTTAAAGTTCGGGCCGTTTGCACCAGCGGGCAGCTCATGCTCACTGTGCAGGACGAGGGCGTGGGCATTTCCGAGGAAGACCAAGCTCACTTGTTCGAGCGGTTTTTCCGGGCCCGCAACGTGGCCTACGTACCCGGCACGGGCCTAGGGCTCTACATCATTGCCAAGTATCTGGAGCTGATGAACGGTACTATCGTACTACACAGCACCCTCGGCGTAGGCACCACCGTCACCTTAACCATCCCGTATGAAAACCATCTTGCTGATTGAAGACGATGCGTTCATTCGGGAAAACACCGCCGAGCTGCTGGAGTTGGCTGGCTATGCCGTGCTCACGGCCGAAAACGGGCAGCTGGGTGTGCGGCAGGCGCTGGCCACCAGGCCCGACCTAGTGGTGTGCGACATCATGATGCCCGTTCTTGACGGGTACGGCGTGCTGCACATCTTCAACCAGAACCCGCACCTGGCCGGGGTGCCCTTCATTTTCCTGACCGCCAAAACTGAGCGCACGGACCTGCGCCGCGGCATGGAGCTGGGGGCCGACGACTACCTAACCAAGCCCTTCGACCGGGCCGAGCTGCTTAGCGCCATTGCCGGCCGTATCAACCGGTTTCAGCACCTGCGGCCCCACTACGACCTGCAACAGGGTGGTTTAAACGAATTTCTGGATGATGCCCGCCAGGTAAGTACCCTGCAAAGCCTTTCCGAGGACCGCCGCCCCCACGCCGTGGCCCGCAAGCAGGTGGTGTATGACGAAGGCGACGAGGCTGCGCGGCTCTACTTTGTACAGGCCGGGCAGGTGAAAACCAGCAAAACCACCGCCGCCGGCAAGGAGCTGATTACGGGCCTTTACCAGGCCGGCGACTTTTTCGGCTACAAAGCCCTGCTCGAAGGCACTGCCCACTCCGACTCAGCCGTGGCTACGGACGATTCCGTGCTGCGCTATATTCCGGCCGATGACTTCACCCAGCTTCTGCTGCGCAACCCCGAAGTAAGCCAGCAGTTTGTGCGCCTACTGGCCGGCCGGGTGCGCGAGCAGGAAGTGCTGCTGCTGGACATGGCCTACAACTCCCTGCGCCGGCGCGTAGGCAATATGCTGTTGCGGCTATACCAGAGAGAATGTGAGCTGACGCCTGCGGCCCCGCACATCCATATCTCCCGCGACGATATGGCCGCGCTGGTGGGCACGGCGCCAGAGTCGCTCAGCCGCACCCTGAGTGAGTTCCGCCAGGCGGGCATCGTGGAGCTGACCAGCAAGTTTATTCGGGTAGTGAAGCCCGAAAAGCTGCGCAGCGCCAACTGGTAGCCTAGGCGGACCCTCAGCGCGGGTTAGCTGAGCCGCCGGGCTTTGCCACTTCCTGGCTGCGGCCGATACTCCCAGGCTAGCCATACGGCAACGCCCCACCAGCACGTGCGGGGCTTTTTTGTGGCTAGGTGGCTTCAGGCTGCCGTAGCCGACTGCCGGGTGGCTCTGGCTGTTTCGGATTGCTTTTGACGATAATCACCTCCGCGCTTGACCGGGGTTATGGCTGGCCGGCGCCAGCCAGCTGACCTTTGCGGCTGATAGCGCGTCCATCGAATTGGCAATGGCGTGGTCTGCACATGTCCTTGACCGGACGGCCAGATATAATTCGTCTATCCGCCATGCATTTCCGCCGCATCGTTATGAAGACCACTACCGCCATTCCTTTCCGCATGGCTCGGCCGCCACTCCGGGCCTTACGGGCACTTTTGGCGCTTTTGCTGCTCGCAGGCACACTGTCACAGGGGCAGGCCCAGGAAAATACGTCCATCAGCAGCAGCTCCATCATCATTGACCGCGGCGGACCGACGGGCAACGAAACGTTTGGGTGCAAGAACGGGCTGCCCGCTCCGGCATTTCAGGGCCGCAACCTCGGCTCATTCGACATCAGCAGCTTTGCCACCCGCCTTGTACTAAACGGCGGCACGCTGACCACCCAGGAAAGCGCCCCGGACGAAGTAAACAGTGGCTCGCTCACGTACCGGGTTCGGGCCAATGGCAGCGCTGCTATCCTGCGTTCCGGCACCATTGCCCTGCCCCAAATGAGTGCCAGTGACGGCATGCGCATGTTTGCCGCCACGACGGCCAATACCAGTCTGCTAACAGGCCTGACCGCTGGCAGCTATATCCTGAGCGTACAGCTGGTGGCCGAAGGCGTGAGAAGCGGTCCGGACGGGGGCGCCTTTGCTATTCCTGATCCGCCGTTCAGGTTTTTGGAAGCCACGTTTACGGTGACGGGCATAGCACCGAGCGAACCAGCAAACTCGACCACCTGGACGGGCGGCAAAAATGATAACTGGTTTGATGCCGCTAACTGGACCCAAGGCGTGCCCACCGCCACAAAGGACGCCAACGTCCCCAATTTCGGCTCGGGCTCTACGGTAGCCTACCCCAATATTTACAGCAACGCCGCCAAGCCCGCTACCATCACCACGACGCGTATTCAGAACTTGGACGGTACGTTCACGGACGTGCAAACCACCACGCCGGGCTACGACAACAGTGGATCAGGCCCGGCCCTGACGCACGATCTGACTATGCAGGGTACCAACCAGCTGCAACGTTCTTTGGTGCGCCTCCTCGTCGGGCGCCTGCAGGTGTACGGCGGCTTCAACAACCAGCAGGACAGCTTTATCCAGCGCGACAACACGGTTATCAGCTTTGCGGGTGGAGACCAGACCATCAGTGGCTCGGCTTCGGGGTTTGCGGGGGTAGAAATTGATGGCGGCGGCCTGAAAACCCTCACCACCAGCTTCACGATTCTGCCCGGCAGCACCTTGCAGTTCATCAGCGGCGTGCTGGAAACCAACGTCAGCAACGTGAATGTGGAGTTCGTGGAACTGGCTCCAGCCACCGTCAGCAATGGGGTAACGACGCCCTCGGGCCAGCTGGCCGGTGAAACTGACCTTTCCCATCTGCGCGGCTTCCTGAAAACCACGCAGCTGGCCCAAGCGGGCATTGCTCAGAACTTTGGCAACAGTGGTCTGAGCCTGACCTTCAGCGGCAACGGGCCCGGCAACGTGTCGATTACCCGCAACACCAGCCTCAATTATGGCTCCATCAACAATGGCACCAACGGCAACCCCAGCATCCGGCGCGTGTATGGCGTGCGGCCTTCCAACCCCCACCTGACGGACGGGGGACTGCGGGCCACGCTGGTGTTTCATTATCTGGACGACGAAACCCGGAACCTGATGCCGGACAATCAACGCCTGACAGAAGCCGACTTTGCGCTGTTCCTGTCCACATCTTCAGGTGACATCTTCGGTCAGCTGGGTCGTGACGGCCTGAATACGACAACCAACCAGCTGACCAAAAACAACGTCACCTCCTTTGGCACGTTCACGCTCAGCGAGGCCACCGAGCCCTTGCCCGTGACCCTGACGGCGTTTTCGGCCAAACGCGAAGACACAAACGCGGTGCTGACCTGGCAAACGGCCACGGAGTTCAACAGCCGGGGCTTTGAAGTGCAGGTATCCACCGATGGGCGACAGTTTCGGGTGCTGGCCTTCGTGCCCAGCCAGTCAGCCACGAGCACCAGCCTGAGTACGTACCGCTACGTCGATACGGAAACTGGCAAGCAGGGCATCCGCTACTACCGCCTGCGCCAGGTGGACCTTGATGGCAAAGCCGCCTTCTACGGCTCAAAAGCCGTGAGCTTTGCTTCCCGTACAGCCTTTGCTGCCCGTCTGGATGTGTTTCCCAACCCGTTCACCGACACGATTCACATGACGGCCGCTAGCGTGGAAACCGACCAAGGTGAGGTGACTCTGCTTGACCTGACAGGTCGCATCGTCCGGCAGCAGACAAGTACCCTAGGCGCCGGTTCTAATAAACTGACGCTAATAGGTCTCAGTGAATTGCCAGCGGGTATTTATGTGGTTCGCTTCGCTCCCCTCGGCGGCGTGGTCCAAACCACGCGCATACTTAAGCAATAAGGCTTAGGTGGCGCTCTTCTACAGAAAGGCCTCTGATATGCCCTTCTCACCTAGGGCAAGAGGCAGGGCCGGGATTTGAATGCTATGACTGAAGAAATACACATTTTCCTCCGTCCATTATCACGATTCAGATTATGTTCTGTAGAAGTTGTAGCCTCACATAAATAAAACGAAAGTTCGAATACGTCCCCTATAGCGTCCCCCATCAAAAGAAAAACCCCGTTTGCGGCTTGCAAACGGGGTTTTATGCAGAGAGGATGGGATTCGAACCCACGATGAGCTTTAGACCCATACACACTTTCCAGGCGTGCTCCTTCAACCACTCGGACACCTCTCTAGGATGCGGGGAAGCTGGCGCAAAATAACACCCTATTTTCCGGAAACGCAAGCCGCCGGGTAATTCTCACCAGCCAGGCCCCTACCCCGGCGTGATTTCGCCGCGCAGGTCGCGGGCCAGACCGGCGGCCGTTTCGGCTTCACTGAGCGGCTGGGCCAGCACATACATGAGCTTGGTAATGGCCGCTTCGGTAGTAATGTCTTCGCCTCCGATAACGCCCAGGTCGCGCAGGTGGGCACTGGTTTCGTAGCGGCCCTGCTGCACGTGGCCTTCGTCGCACTGGCTCACGTTGAGAATGTGCAGGCCCCGGTCGGTGGAGTCGCGCAGGGCGCTGGTAAACCACGGCGCCGTGGGGGCGTTGCCGGCCCCGTACGTTTCGAGCACACAGCCCCGCAGGTCATCCACCTCCAGAATGCCGCGTACCATGCGTTCGGCAATGCCCGGATAGAGCTTCAGGATGGTTACCCGGTCGTCCAGTTCCCGGTGAAAAAGCGGAATACCGGGCGGCACGGCCGTACGAATAAAGGCCTGGTTGTACTCCAAATCGATGCCGGCGCGCACCAGAGGCGGGTAGTTTTCACTCTTAAAGGCATTGAAGTGGCCGCTTTCCACTTTCTTGGCCCGGTTGCCGCGCAGCAGCACGTTGTGAAAGAAAATACTGACCTCGGGCACCCGGGCCCGGCCGGTTTGTGCGTCGCGGGCGGCGGCCAGCTCCAGGGCCGTGAGCAGGTTTTTGCGGGCATCGGTGCGCACCTTGCCCACGGGGAGCTGGGCCCCGGTAAAGATGATGGGCTTGGTGAGGTTTTCAAGCAGAAAACTCAGGGCCGAGGCCGAGTACGCCATGGTATCGGTGCCGTGCAACACCACGAAGCCGTCGTACTCCGCGTAGTTTTCCCGGATGATATCGACCAGCGTAAACCAGTCGGCGGGCATTACATTGGATGAGTCGATGGGGTGGGCCAGGCTGCGCACGGTGAGGCGCACGTTGAACTGCAGCAGCTCAGGCATCAACTCCAGCATGCTGCTGAACTCCATCGGCGCCATCTCGCCCCGCCGGTTGTAGGCCATGCCAATGGTGCCGCCCGTGTAAATCAGCAGCAACGATGCCTCCGGCGCGGCCGGCGCGGCAATGTTAATATCCAGTAACTGGTTCAAAAGCAGGCAAAGGTAGCTCAAGGCCCGCACGCAGCGCAAGCGGGCCCCGAGCGGTGGGTGGAAAGCAAACGGCAGGCAAACGCCGGTGGGTGAGGCCGGCGAGAGGGCAAGCTAAGCGTTTACCGATAATTTTTCCACCGGCGTCGGCTCCTTTTGCTACAGCCGGAACAGCTCCCGGGCGGTGCGGGTGGTGGCTTCGGCTACTTCTTCCAGCTCTTTGCCCAGCAACTCCGCTACGCGGTGGGCTACCAGCGGCAGATACGCCGGCTCATTGCGCTTGCCCCGGTACGGCACGGGTGCCAGGTAGGGGCAGTCGGTTTCCAGCAGCAGATGCTCCAGTCCCAGTCCGGGCAGCACTTTATCGAGGCCGCCGTTTTTGAAGGTGACCACGCCCCCGATACCCAGCTTGAAGCCCAGCCCGATAACCCGCTCGGCCTCGGTGCGGGAACCCGAGAAACAGTGAAACACACCCTGCAACGTCCCGTCCTGCGCCGCTTCTACGAGTTCGAAGGTTTCCTCGAAAGCCTCGCGGGTATGCAGTACCAGGGGGAGCTGGTGCTTTTTGGCTAGGGCAATCTGCACGCGCAGGGCTTCCTGCTGCCAGCCCAGCGTGGTTTTGTCCCAGTGCAAATCGATGCCGCACTCCCCCCACCGCCGCGAAGGGCCGCTGTCCCAGCCACGTTTCCACCTCGTACAGCTCCTTTTCGAAGTTTTTACCCACCGAGCACGGGTGCAGACCCATCATGGCCTGGCACTGCTGCGGGTGCTGCAGCTCGGTTTCCAGCATCACCTCAATGCTGGTATGGTCGATGTTGGGCATCACGATGGTGCGCACGCCGGCTTCCCAGGCCCGCTCCAGCATGGCGGCGCGGTCTTCTTTGAACTGCTCGGAATAGACGTGCGCGTGCGAATCGGTGAGGTGCATATGGTTAGTTGCTGATTGATAGTTTCTGGTTGCTGGCAAAGGTACTACGCAGTGCGGGTGCTGGTTTATCGACAGCCATTTCACATCAATGCAAAACCAGCAACAAGAAACCTCAAGAATACCGGCGGCCTTTCCAAGTGAAGCCCAGTGGCAGCAGGCGAAAAGCAACTAGCCCCAGAGTGAGGCCCACGGTGTAGAACTCAAACAAGGGCAGCAGGCGCAGCGGCGGACGCAGGCCTACCCGGTAAAAGGCCAGCGTGGCCAGTACCCCCTGAGCCACCATTTTGGCAGCCAGCACGGCCAGCGCGGCCCCAGGCCCCACGGCAAAGCCTAGCAGCAGCAGAGCCGGATAAATTCCCGCGTAGACCGTCAGGGCCGCCTGCAGCCGCCAGGGCAGGGCTTCTACGCCCCGCAGCCAGCGCCGCCGCTGGTGCAGCAGCTGCCTGAAGGTGGTCGTGGGCAAGGACTCAGCCAAGACCTCCGGGGCGAAAACGTTGCGGAAGGTAAAGCCCCGGTCCAGCACGGCCCGGAACAACACGTAGTCCTCCGTGACGGAAAACGGCAGCGCCTCGTAGCCGCCCGTCGCCTCATAGGCTGCGCGCGTCACCAGCATGTTGTTGCCCATAGCCGTCACGGGCCGGCCCCAGTCCGACACCACCTGCACCAACGACAACGACAAAAGCCAGTCGAGTCCCTGCAGCTGGTCGAACAGGCGCGGACCGTCCACTACGGTAATACCCGTGACGATGCCCACGGTGCCGTGCCGGCGGCTCAGCAGGCCCTGCAGCCAGCGGGGAGGCACGGCAATGTCGGCATCGGTGATGCAGAACACATCGGTGGTGGCGGCGCGGGCCAGGTGAGCCAGCACGTTGGCTTTGCCGCGCGCCTCCCCCACCGTATCCGTAATCGGAATGAGCCGGAAGCTGCCCGCGTAGTCCTGCATCATGGCCTGGGCCAGGGCGGCCGTCTGGTCGGTGGAGGCATCGTCGCCCAGCAGCACTTCCACCCGCTGCGGTGGGTAGTCCAGCGCCCGAATGGCCAGCAGGCACCGCTCAAGGGTGCCTTCCTCGTTGCGGGCAGCCAGCAGAATACTCACGCGGGGCAACGGCTCCAGCAAGGGCGGCACAGCAGGTTCGCGCCGGCCCGCAAACCGGACTACGGCCGTGCCCAGAATGGCAAACCACACCGCCAGAAACAACAATAGCCCCGTCAGCAGCATTGGGCAGAAACTTATAGGGCAGCGAATGAATAGCCCTGCCCGGCAAAGTGCGCAAGGTAGCGCGGCAGTACATAGCGCAGGTTGCGGCTGGCTTTCAGGCTGTCGTGAAACACCACGATGGAGCCCGGACGGGTAAGGCTGATGGCCGTGCGCAGGCAGTCTTCGGGCGCCAGCGTTTGGTCGTAGTCGCAGGTAAGCACGTCCCACATAATAAGCTGGTACTGCTCGTTCAGAAGGCGGGCCAGCGGAACAGTGATGCGTCCGTAGGGAGGCCGCAGCAGCGGGCGCGCTTCGGGTGCGGGCAGAACGGCTTCCAGCGCCTGCTGGCAGCGGGCTATGTCAGTGAGGTAATCGGTGCGGGGCGTGGTCCAGCCACTGAGGTGGTGGTGGGTGTGGTTGGCCAGGCGGTGGCCGGCGGCCAGCACGGCGCGGGCAATGCCGGGGTGACGCTCCACGTTGTCGCCCACGCAAAAGAACGTGGCTTTGGCGTTGAACCGGGCCAGCTGCTCGAGCACAAACGGCGTTTCCTCGGGGATGGGGCCGTCGTCGAACGTCAGGTACAGGGTGCGGCCGTTGGCGGGCATCTGCCACCAGCACTCCGGCAGCAGGCGGCGCAGGAGCTCAGGCATTCGGTACAGACGCATGGCAGTAATTAGTAATTAAGAATTAAGAATTAAGAATTGTCGGGCAGAGATTTACGGAAACGCGGTAGGATGCGGGGCTTGTCCCCGCCGTTCGCACCGCTTGCTGAAGTTGTTTAACGGATAGCGCGGCAGTTGCGGCCGGATACCGTTTTGCAGACCAGATATATTCAACGTCAGCACGCAAGATTCCTCGGCAAGCTCGGAAAGACGTCCTTTTTCTGGTTTGACATCCAGAAGGAAAATGCTTCAGTCCTCCGTTTTCATCACCTCTTCTACGTTTTGCCAGAGCAGGTGGGCGCTATGGTCCCAGGAGTAGCGGCGGGCGTTCTGGTAGCCCAGGTCAGTTAGCTCAATGCGGCGGGCTTCATCGTGGTGCAATTCGCTGAGGGCTTCGGCAATGGACCCTACCGAAAACGGGTCTACCAGCCGGGCCGCGCCGCCGGCTACTTCGGGCAGGGAGCTGCAGTTGGAGGTAATGACGGGGCAACCGCAGGCCTGGGCCTCAATTACGGGAATACCAAAACCCTCGAAGTACGGTACATACACGGTAGCCTGCGCCGCCGCGTACAGCTGGGTGAGTTCTTCGTCGGTTACGCGCCCGGTCAGGTGCACGTCGTGGCGGTGCTGCAGCTGGCGGTATACCTCGAAGATGGGACCGGCCTGCCAGGCCGTACGGCCCACCACCAGCAGCTTACTGTTAGCGCCGGTTTGCTGCTTAAAGGCGTCGAAGGCATGCAGCAGATTGAGCAGGTTTTTGCGCGGCTGCAGCGCCCCCACAAACAGAAAGTACGGCTTGCCTGCGCTGTACCGCTCCCGGGTAGCCAGCTGCACCTCCGCCGACTGGGGCCGAAAATGCGCATCGGCGGCGTTGGGCACCACCCGAATCTGCTCCCCGCTGAGGCCGTAGGTAGCCATAATATCCTGGCGCGTGGCTTCCGATACGGCCACTACCCGCGCCGAGGCCCGGGCAAAGCGCGGGGTGAAATACTGGTAATAGCGGCGCGTAAGGCCATCTACATCCTGCGGAAAATGCTCGAAGGCCAGGTCGTGAATGACGGTGACGCGGGGCACCCGGGTAGCCAGCGTGGTGTAGCCGTCGGGGCTGAGCAGCACGGCCGGGCGGTAGCGCAGCAGCCAGGAAGCCACCGCGCCCTCAAACCAGGCCAGCCAGAGCAGCGGATGGCGGGCCGGGGGGTACAGCACGTGCGGCACCACGTTGGGCCCAAACACGTACCGCTCATCGAACGGCCGGTCGAAGAGGAAGTGAAACGTGTGCTCGGGCTGCTGCTTCACTAGCCGCCGGAGCGTTTCGTAAGTGAAACGCCCGATGCCTTCCAGCTTGTCGCCGGGCAGCAGAAAACGGGTGTTGACGGCAATGTGCAAAATCGGTGACAGGTGACAGGTGACAGGTGACAGGTGACAAAGGTAGCGGCCTGTTGCGCTTACGCGGGACCATATCGACGTAAACGAAAATGGTACAGGAAACTGACGTAAAAAATCCTCCATCGAATCACCTCCTCACCTGTTACCTGTTACCTGTTACCAACTTCCTCACCTCGGCCACCTGCACCACCCCCGTGAGCGGCAGCAGCACTACGAAGATGCCGCCCGCCAGCACCGACTCCAGGAGCCAGTGCAGTTGCAGGCCGCTTTGCAGGCCGTACCAGGCCGCACACAGCAGTCCGAACGCCAGAGTCAGCCGCCCCAGCCACGCCCAGGGCAAAGCTACGCCCGCCCGCCGCGCCACCAACCACACGTAGCCCCCGGACACAAACACGGCGCACACCAGCGTGTTGATGGCGCCGGCTACGGCGCCCAGACGGGGCAGCAGCAGCAGGTTCAGCGTCACGTTCAGGACGATGCTGCTGGCGACCAGCCAGCTGACCGGCCGCTCCTGGTTGGTGCTGGTGAGCAGGGTGCTATAGATGGCAAAAAACGCGTGCACCAGCACGTTCACGAACAGGATTTTCAAGCACAGCGTCATGCGGCTGACCTCGGCGGCGGTGCTGTGGGTGAACTGCCAGAACAGTACCTCACCCCGAAACAGCACGAACGCGCATACCAGCAGCAGGGGTACCGTAACGACCCGCTGCCCAAACCAGAGCAGCTCCCGCTGCTCTTCGCGCTGGCCGGTAGCCCGCGCAAACTTGGCAAAAAACAGCGGTAGCACCGTCCACAGAAACATCATCACGGTATCGACCCAGCGGTAGGCGGCGGCGTAGTAGCTGGCTTCCCGGGCTGAGTGCAAGCGCTCCAGCATCAGCATATCGATGCGCTCATTGAGGCCATACACCAGCGTGATGAAGGCCAGCGGCAGACTGGCCTGCAGCACCGTGCGGGCATGGTCCCAGCGCAGCCGCAGGCGTACCCGTCCGTAGAGCCGGGCAATAAGGGCAAACAGCACCACGAACGTGAAGCCCGCCGCCAAAGCCCGCACGCCCACGTAGCCGGAAAGGGTAATGCCGAAAGGCAGCAAGGCCAGCACCAGCCCCAGCAGCAGCACCTTCTCCACCACCGACAGCACGGCATCGGCCCCAAACCGCTGATGGGCCTGCAGCACACCCCGCAGAAACTGGGTGTACTGGGTGAGCAGCAGCCCTACGGCCGTGAGCGTGAGCAGAGTGAGCGTGGCACCCCGGTAGCCCAGCACCCAGCCCCAGGCCACGGTGCCGCCCAGAAACAGCACCTTCAGCCCGGCCTTCAACGGCAGCAGCGTGGGAAAGTACTCGCCCAGAAACTCCGGGTTGGCAGCTACGCGCTTGGTGGTCAGCTGGGTGGTGCCCAGGTCCGACACCGCCGCCACAATGGTAGCCAGCGTGAACAGGGCCGTGAAGGTGCCATAGGCCACGTGGCCCAGGCGGTCCTGCACCAGGTTCTCCACCACCACCCAGCCCGGTTTCACCAGCAGGTTGAGGAGCACCACGAGGCTGATATTTCCGAAAAAGCGTTTGATATGGCCCGGGGATGAAGTACAGGAAAGCCGCCAAAGCTACGAAAGTAGCCGCGCCCCGGCGCCCTGTGCCCCGTTTGTGCGGGGGATTTTCCCCTATATTTGTTCGGTTTTGGCTGAAGCGGGCGGGTTGTTTCCGTGCGTCACTGCTTTCGTGTTGTTATGCTGTCTCGGTATTCCCTGTTTGGCCTGTGGCCGCTGCTGTATCGTTGGAAATCCTGGCTGCTGGGTGCTGGTCTGCTGGCGTTGGTGGTAAGTGCCGTGGTATCGTTGCTGCTGCCCAACGAGTATGCCTCCACGGCTGTGTTTATTCCCAGCAACCCCGAAGCCATTGACCCCGACCGTACCCTGGCCGAAGGCGGCCGTCTCGACCCCGGAGCCCGCGCCGAAGACATTGACCGCGTCCTCACCATTGGCCAGTCGCAGCCGGTGGCGGAAGAGCTCATCCGGCGCTTCGACCTCTACAAGCACTACAAGGCCGGGAAGCCCGGCAACGACGAGGCCGACAACTATGTGCTCTACGAGTTCATGTCCAACCTCTCGCTGGTGCACAACGAGCGGGACGCCATTGAGCTGACTTTCCTGGACACCGACAAGCAGCTGGCGGCCCGGCTGGCCAACGCCATGGTCGGCCTTATCGACTCCATCAACCAGCAGCTCACGGTAGAAAACCGCCGCAAGGTGCTGGACTTGCAGCGCACCCGCTACACCTACCTGAACAAGTCGTTTCAGACCACCCAGCAGGAAATCCTGAAAGCCCGGCGCCACTACGGCATCTATGGGCTGGAGGAAGAGTCGCGCTACCTGGCCCGGGAGGTCATCCGGGTGGAAGCCGCCCTGCGCCAGGCCGAGGGCAGCGGCGCCACCGCTGCTACCGTAGCTGGCCTGCGCCGGGCGCTGCGCGGCCTTACCGAGGCCAAAACCGGCAACCGCTTCAACCTGGAAAGCTACGCCCAGGGCCTGGACTCGGTGCAGATGCTGGAAATTCGCATGAAGGATCTGGCCAACCGCATGGCTACGGCCCGCGGCGAATACGAATCGGCCGACATAGCCCTGAAAAGCCGGATTTCTTCCCTCTACATTGTGCAGCCCGCGCTGCCCGCCACCCGCAAAGCGCGGCCCATCCGCTGGCTGATTGTGTTGGGCAGCGTGGCCGTTACGCTGGGGCTGTCGGTGGTGCTGATTGGGGTGCTGGAATGGTACCGCGCCCCCCAGCCGCTGGCACAGGCTGCCTGATGCTGCCCCGGCTCCCGCTTTTGCGCCGGACGCCCCCACCGGAGTTTCTGATCTTCGGCACGTTTGTGCTGCTGCTGGTGGGCGGTGGCGCGTGGTGGCTGCTGCGCGGCGACGTGCGGGGCCTGCTGCCGGGCCTGGGGTTGCTGGCCGCGGCCATTGTGCTGCTCGACTGGCGGCTGGTGTTCTACCTGTTTCTGTTCACGCTGGGCTTTTCGCACGAGTTCCACCTGCCCGGCGGACTGGCCATGGATGTGCCCTCGGAGCCCTTGATGCTGGTGCTGCTGGCCTGCGTGCCGCTGGCTTTGCTGTTTCGGCAGCAGCACCTTTCGGCGCGGGAGTGGCAGCACCCGCTGCTGCTGCTGCTGCTGCTACAGCTTTTGTGGGCCGGCACCAGCGCCCTTACCTCAGTGGACGCGGTGAAGTCCGTCAAGTTTCTGCTGGCCAAGCTGTGGTACCTGGTGCCGTTTGTGCTGGGCACGCTGCTGCTTTTGCGCAACCCTGCCCACCTGTGGCGCCTGAGCGGCGTTTACGCCCTGAGTGTCTGCATCACCGTGGTATACACAGCCGTGCGGCACGCGGGCATGCGCTTCGGGTTCGATGCCATTCACCCGGCGCTCCAGCCCTTCTACCGCAACCACGTCATCTACGCCACGGTGCTGGCGCTGCTGCTGCCGTATGCGCTGTACGGGGCGCGGGCAGCTACGCACTGGCGCGTCCGCCGGGCCTGGCGGGTGGCCGTAGTCGTGCTGCTGTTCGGCTTGCTTACTTCCTACACCCGCGCCTCGTTTCTGTCGCTGCCGGCGGCGGCGGCGTTTTACCTGGTGCTGCGCTGGCGCCAGACGCGGCTAATGCTGGCAACCGTGGTTGTGGCGGCGGTAGCCGCGGCAAGCTACTTTGCCTACCAGAGCAACTTCATGCGCTACGCCCCGGATTTCGAGCAGACGGTCTTCAACGGCCATAACTTCGAAAAGCACCTGGAGGCCACGTATGAGCTCAAGGATGTATCAGGCATGGAGCGGCTGTACCGCTGGGTGGCGGCCGCGCGCATGGCGCACGAAAAGCCCTGGCTGGGCAGTGGCCCCAGCACCTTCTACCCCGAGTACAAGCGCTACACCGTCAAGGGGTTCCGCACCTACGTGAGCAACAACCCCGAGCACTCCACCACGCACAACTACTTCTTGCTGCTGCTGGCCGAGCAGGGGGTGCCGGGCTGCGGGCTGTTTCTGCTGGTGGTGGGCACGGCCCTGCTGCTGGTGGAGCGCCTCTACCACCGCAGCGCCCGGCCCGAGCACCGCCGGCTGGTGCTGGCTGCCGGACTATCGTTTTTCATTATCGTGTTTCACCTGCTGCTCAACGAGCTGGTTGAAGTCGATAAAATCGGCTCCTTTTTCTTCGTGGCCCTGGCCGCGCTGGTTCGGCTGGACGTGACCATTCCCGAGGAAGCTCCGCAGGAGGCCTAACTAACCTAAGCTGCTGGCAGTCTGCAGGGCCGGCATGCAGCCGGTCAGGTTGCACTATAGCCAGATAGCGCCTCTACCCTGCCTCCAGACTGCTTCCGGACTGCCTCTAGAGCGTGTTATGCACTTAAAGGAAAAATTGCGGCATCGGCCAAACGGCTAACGCCAAAGGAAACCCGCTGAGGCACTTTCGCCGACAGGTTGGCCTGTTGAATCATTCCATAGCTGCAAAAACAGGCGAAGAATGTGCCTTCATTGGCTGGAAAGTTCATAACACGCTCTAGACATTAAGGCAGGTAGCCCTACCAGAGCACCTGGCTGGGAATGGTATGAAACCAAGTTCCGGCTCTAGCCCTGAAGCTACAGTAAAAGCCCACCGGAAGCTTTCCTGGCACACGCCAACCAAGCTCCCAGCGGGCTTTTGCCAAGAATGAAAAGACGGCAAGCTGCTGCCGTTCGGGAATAAGAAGACCTGCTTTAGCAGCTTCCGTTATCAGCTGAGCACCTGCCAGCCGCCGCCTATCAATCCGCCATTACTTGAACCGGCAGCTCAGGATGGTAATGTCGTCGGAGAAGTGGCTGCCTTTGGCGTTGAAGGCCTTGATTTCGGCCAGCAGCTCGCTGTGCAGGCGCGTGAGCGGCAGGTAGCGGCCCCGGCGCAGGGCGGCCACTACGCCTTCTTCCCCAAACTCCTCCTGGGCTTCGTTGAAAACCTCGGTGAGGCCGTCGGTGTAGTTGAGCAGCAGGGTTTGCGGGGGCACGGTCACTTCGCCCACGCTCATCATGGGCAGGTCGTCCATCACGCCCAGCATAATAGTACCTTCCTTCAGCAGCTTAATGGGGCCGTAGTCAGGCACCAGAATGGGGTCGTTGTGGCCGGCATTTACGTACTGTAGGCGGCGCGTGGTCCGGTCGTACACTCCGAAGAACACGGTAATGAACTTGTCGCCGCCGGAGTTGCGGAAGATCAGGTGGTTGAGCTCGTGCACGATGGTCGCCAGGTCCACTTTCTGCCGCACCAGGGTGCGCAAGCCCGCCTGGAAGTTCGACATCAAGAGCGAAGCGGCCACACCCTTGCCCGATACGTCGGCCACGCAGAACAGGAACCGCTCGGCGTCAAGGCTCACCACGTCGTAGTAGTCGCCGCCCACGGCGGTATGGGGCACGTAGCTGGCATGCACGGCCACGTGTGCATCGTTGGGCAGCTTCTGCGGAAACAGCATGCTCTGCACTTCCTGGGCAATTTCTATTTCCTTGCGGATGGCGGCATCAGCCACGCGCTGGCGGGCCAGGCGCCGGTTCTGGATGGCGCCGAGCAGAATGTTGCTGAGCGTTTCCAGAAACTTGGTGGCCTCGCCCTGCCCGTAGTCTTCGTGTACACTCCCGATAAAGATGTAGGCCAGCACCTGCCCGTTCTGCACCACCGGGATAATGGTTTCCAGCAGTTCCCACTCCGGTCCCATTTCCAGGGTATGCACCGGGCAGGCTGCGTGCGTGCATTTCTGGCGGGCTACCTCGGGCAGGGGTACGCCCCGGAAATCGGGCTGCCCCGCGCCGAAGGAGAGCACGCACTGCCACTGCTCCTCTTCCCGCACGTAAAGAACCAGCCGGCGGATGTTGAGCTGGCCCAGCAGCGTGAACTGAAAAATCTTGTAGAGGGAGTTTTCCGGGGAGTCGAGGTTGATGGCCTGCGTGATTTCCAGCAGCGCATTCAGCTCCCGTTCCTTCAGAAAGAAGCGTTTCTCAAGCGAAATAAGGCGTTCGGTGGCGGGCATACGCAAAACAGACAGTGCGGCGGCAAGGTAGAAAGAAGTTGCCTGTTGTCAGTTGATAGTTGTCGGTTACCCCTCATGCTAAGCAAAGCTGAAGTGTATCGTGTGCCGACGTTGGAATGTTATTCAGACAGAGCGGTAGAGATGCTTCGACATGCTCAGCATGACGGGCAACGGACAGTTAACCACTATTAGCTTACGAGTTCAGCGGGGTTTTGGGGTCGTAGGCGTCGCGCAGGCCGTTGCCCAGCAGGTTGAAGCTCAGCACCAGCAGGCTGATGGCCAGGCCCGGTAGCAGGGTGAGCCACAGGCCCGCCGTAGTGCCCAGCAGCTGAAACCCTTCATTTACCATCAGCCCCCAGGAAGGCGCGGGCGGCTGCACGCCCAACCCCAGAAAGCTCAGGCCGGCTTCCAGCAGAATGGCCGCCGCGAAGTTGCTGGTGGCAATGACGATGAGCGGCCCCGTCATGTTGGGCAGCAGGTGGCGGGCAATCAGGCGGCTTTGCGGCAGCCCCAGCACGCGGCCGGCCTCCACAAAGGTTTTTTCGCGCAAGCTCAGCATCTGCCCGCGCACCACCCGGGCCACGTCCACCCACATGGTCAGGCCCACGGCCACAAACGAAGTCCAGACGCCCTTGCTGTCGAGGGCCAGGGAAATGGCAATAACGAGCATAATGCCCGGAATGCTCCACACCACCGTCATCAGCCCCAGCAGCAGCGAATCGACCCAACCGCCCACGTAGCCCGCCACGGCCCCGATGAGCATGCCCAGCGCCAAGGAGATGAGCACCGCCACCAGCCCGATGCCCAGGCTCACGCGCGTGCCCAACAGCAGGCGGCTTAGCTCGTCGCGGCCGGCTTTGTCGGTGCCCAGCCAGTAGGTACGCCCGCTGATGCGCTCCTGCTCCACGATGCGGCGCAACTCGGCGGCGGAGCCGGAGCGCCCCGCCACCTCGACCAGGGAGTAGCCCTGGGCTTTATCGGCGAGGGCAGAGTGATTCTGGTAGGGCGTGGTTTGCAGGGAGTCGCCGCGGAACTCGTAGCCGCCGATGGGTACTTCCCGGAAGCGCGGAGCGCGCCCCTGCCACCACGTCAGCAGCGGGTTATCGGAGGCAGTGCGGGCCGAGTCGGCAGCCAGGGGCAGGCGCAGAATAGTAGCCCGGAAGCCCGGGGCCTCCTTTTGCAGCTGCACCAGGCTGTTGTTGGCCGAGGGCGAGTTGTCAGGCAGCACCCAGTAGCCCAGTACCGCCACCAGCGCGCATACTAGGATAAAGGCCAGCCCCGCCATAGCCGGACGGTTCTGGAGCAGGCGGCGGCGCACATAGTAGCCGGGCGAGCGTACCGGCGCGGCCGTTGGAGCCACCTGGGTAGCAGCTGAACTCACCGGGTGTTGTGCTGAAGCAAGCCTTCCTTCGAGGCCAGGTAAAACGCGTCGCGGCTGATGGCCCCGTACGAGGAGGGCTCGTAGGCCAGCTCCGTATCGGCATCGGGCCAGTAGAAGCGCACGAGCCCCTGCTCCAGGAGGCTACGCAGGCCTTGGTCCAGATCGGCGGCGGGCAGGCCGGTTTTCTGGGTAAGGTCCTGAAAGGAAGTCACGAAGTACAACTCGTCGAGAATATCGAATTCAGCGTCGGTCACGGCGGTCAGAAATGGGCGAAAACAAAGATAGGGTGCCGGGCGCAAGTAAGACGGGTAACGATATTCCAAACTATGGCTTTCTCCATCCACTTGCCATTGTTGGCTAGAGCAGGTAGCAGGTGGGCGCTGTTGACGGTGGCGGAAGTTTCACTGCGGTGCGGTTCAGATACAGGCACCGCTTGCCGACAGTCAGCAGCAGGCACAGCCGCCAGTGCGCCAGCAAACGGTAATAGAGTTCTGCTTCGGGGAAGAAGCTATGAATACTAGCTTCTTTCGAGGCAACCCTGCCTGCCTTGTTCAGGTGCAGGGCCACTACCGCAAACTGCGTGCTCGGACTCTGAAATAAAAACCATAATAAACTATCTGTTAATTTTTTAGCGCAAGATGTGACGACCCACGGGCACCTCTCGTAAAAGTGCCGTAAGTTTGGCGCCGTGGTCTTGGTTCGTGGGTCAGAATGCGTCTGAGCGTATTGTACTCAAAGGTCGAAATGCCTCTTTCTATGCCTCAAACTTCAGTGGAGTGGAGGACACAGAGCCAAGCCCTAGTGAGCAGTTGACGTTGAAACTGTATATGTTGCATACGCTTGATTTGACAGCACCTCAAGGAACCAGCCGGCCAGGAGCTTATTATAATTAGATAGTCAAATGCTCATGATGATTATTCAGCTTTTACTTTCCATTCACAGTAGACGTTTGGAGGATTGGATATTGATATTCATACTACTATGGGTTCCGCAACTGTTTTACATAGGCCTCGCCGTGTTGCTTCTCATTGGAGTAATGCGAATGTTGCGCCGCTATTGGATACGCTGGATACTCATGTGGATACCCTACTTGATCATTGGGTGGGTAATTGTTGATGCTCTACGGGTAATTCATTGGGATCATACACTCCATGATGCTTTATCAAAAATTGTCTTGAGCTCAGATCTTCACGAGAACTGGGCTCCTACTCTCTTGGCGGTACCTCTTCTAATTGTGTTGCATGTCAAGCTATTTAAAAAGCAGGCGCAGCGTAATGCGCGTGCTGCTTAACTAAAGGCTGAATCCTGCTTTATTAAAGGATTTCATGTCGTACCCTCTATGCCTCAGTGGTTCTTTCAACGTCTCTTACCGAAGTACCGCGTCTGTTCGCACCGCTGACACTGGCTTCTGACCAACTCCGTTTCTTCCAAGCGCTGGGCTGGGATATTCTTACCTTGATTGGCGGGAGTACCGATAGTTTTACTACGCTGCTTTCCACCGTAACGCAAAGTGTAGGCACGGCAGAAGATGTGGTTGCTAGCCCGCCGCAAACATTTGCTGAGTTTAAAGCCGCCCTCGATCAACTGACTACACTCAAGCAGGCCGTGCAAGTATTGCGTGCAACACCGGGCTGCCTTCCCCTGCTCGCGGGTTACTTGTTCTTTAGTGCCCGCACCTGGCGGCCTTTCCACTCGTAGCCCCCGCGCAGCCCCAGCAAACCCACCAGCAAGGCATACGGCCCGTAAGCCAGCTGCAAAATGGGCACCCACGTCAGCCAGCCCGGCCGCCCCAGAAACCGCAGCACCGGCCCCAGCAGCAGCCCGTCGCCAAGCAGTTTCAGCAGCCAGGCGCCCAGAATCCAGAGGCCATCCTGGGGGCGAAACCACCACAGCAGCGCCCCCAATGGAAACAGCAGGTTGGCCAGGAGCACCATGACGGCCAGTTGCCGGGGCGCGGCCGTCTGGTAATGCTGCCATTTGCTGGCCCAGCGCACCCGTTGGGCCAGCAACCGCCGCAGCGTAGGCTGGGCGGCCGTCCGGACGACAGCCTCGGGCGTTTTCAGAAAGCGGATACCTTCGGAAAACTGCTGGTGGAGCTTATGAAGCAGAAATTCGTCGTCGCCGCTGGCAATGGCTTCGTTGCCGGCAAAGCCCCGCACGGCCTCGAAGGCAGCGCGGCGGTAGGCCAGGTTGGCACCGTTGCACATGGTAGGCGCATTCAACCCAATGGAAGCAGCCCCCACTCCTACCAATCCGGCCAGCTCTAAGCCTTGCAGCGTGGCCAGCCAGCCCTGGCCCGTAAGCAGCACCGGCCCGCTGATAAACTGCACGGCGGGCTCGGCCTGCGCCACGGCGGCGTAGGCACGCACCCAGCCGGCGGGCACGCGGCAGTCGGCGTCGGTGAGCAGCAGCCAGGGGGCACGGGCAGCGGCAATGGCGGCGGCAATGGCGGCTTTTTTGCCAGTAGGCTGCGTGGGGTTGTCGGCCAGGCGCAGCAGGCGGAGCGGGAACGGCACGGCCGCGGCGGTCTGAGCTACCAGCGCCGCCGTGGTATCGGTGGAGTGGTCGTCCACAATCAGCACCTCAAATCCGCCGCGCACCGGCAGCTGCCGGGCCAGGTCGGCCAGCAGGCCAGGTAGTGTGGCCGCTTCGTTACGGGCCGCTACCAGGATAGAAAAGGCTGGGCCGGCTTCAGGAATCGAGTCAGAGGGAGTAGCTGCCGAGTGCACCGGCAGGCGCTGCCAGGCACGCCGGAAGCGGACCATCTGCTCCAGGTAAGCAGTGGCCAGGCCTGCGCCCAGCAGCGTGAACAGGCTCATCATGGGGCAGTGGGTTGACGCTTCCGAAACACCCGCAGCCGCAGCACGAACAGCAGTCCGGCCGCGCTGGGCAGGGCAATGTTGATGACCCACAAGCTTAGGCTGGCGCTGAGTACGGGCAGCACCGGCTCGCCCAGCAGCCCAAACAGGTGCGTGGCCGACAGCTCCCGCACGCCCACGTCGGCCAGGGCATTAAGCGAGGGCACCAACGACTTGAGCAGCAACGTACCCGCAATGGCGGCCAGGGCAGGTCCTACGGCGGGCCGGGCCCCGTAAGCATAGAGCAGCAACCCGAATTGCAGACAGAACACGGCGTAGCGCAGGCCCGCCCCGGCCAGCACCGCCGAAAGCAGCCGCGCCGGATACGTGGGCATCACGGCCAGATAGCGCCGGAAGCGCCGCAGCGGCCGCACTGCCGTGAACAGGCTCAGCAGCAGCCGGCTGCGGTAAAGCGGCACCAGCACGGCGACGTTCAGCAGCAGTACGGCCACCAGCACGCCCAGCTTGGTGGCAGCGTACCCGGGCAGGTAAAACCGAAACAAGAAGTACATCAGCCCCAGGGAGCCGGCTACCACCGTGGCCACCAGCTGGCAGTAGCGCCCCAGAAACACCGCCCCCAGGGCGTCGAGGCGGCGGCTTTTGAGCTCGATGATGCGGCCGGCATAGTCGCCCACGCGGTTGGGGGTTACAAAACCCAGGGTGAGGCCCACCAGCACCGCCCGGAAGGCCCGCCGGAACGATACCGGCTCCAGGTGCCGGGCCAGCCGCCACCACTTCCAGGCTTCCAGGCCCCAGTTGACGGGCACCAGCGCCAAAGCCAGCAGCACGGGGCCGCGCCCGGCGCCGGCCAGGGCCGTGTGCAGCAGCTGGCGCCAGGCAGCGGCCGTGGCAGCATCGGCCACTACCGAGTGATACAGCAACGCCAGCGTGAGTCCGGTGATGAGCAGCTTGCCCAGAATCACCCAGACGCGCCGGCGGCTTGCAGGTTCTTCGGGCTTTCGTGCGTAGTTTTGGGGCTTGGGCTGGGGCAAAACGGCGGGTTGTTGCGTAACTTCGGCAAGTTAGCCGTTAGCTTCTGGCTGTTGGCTACCAGACCCTCCGCCGGCCGGTTTTCTTGTTTGATCCAGCCAACCGCCGGTAGCCCGCCGCTAACAGCTTTCTTCTATGATTCTGCCCCTTGCCTCTTCCTCTGAGCTACTGCCCAAAGTCATCATGGGCGTAGACCCCGGCACCCAGATTATGGGCTACGCCGTGATTGAGGTGCGGGGCCAGCAGGTGACCGTGCTGTGCTACGACGTCATTGATATGAAGAAAATCGGCAGCAACCACGCCCTCAAGCTCAAGCGGATTTTTGAGCGGATGCTGGAGCTGATCGACGAGTTTCTGCCCGATGAGCTAGCCATTGAAGCGCCATTTTTTGGGGTGAACGTGCAGAGTATGCTCAAGCTGGGGCGGGCCCAGGGCGTGGCTATTGCCGCCTGTTTGTCGCGCCAGATTCCGTACGTGGAGTACGCGCCCACCAAAGTAAAGCAGGCCGTAACGGGCTCGGGCAACGCCACCAAGGAGCAGGTGGCCCACATGCTCCGCCAGACGCTGCGGCTGCCCCCCATTGAGGAAGCGTCCAAGTTTCTGGATGCCACCGATGCCCTGGGCGTGGCCCTCTGCCACCACTACCAGAAAGGCAACAACGTGAAGGCCGGCGGCAAAAGCTGGGGCAAGTTCCTGGCCGACAACCCCGACAAGCTGGCCGCCCCGGTAGCCGGCAAGAAGCTGGCCGCCACCCGCAAAAAGCCGGCGGCGTAGAGGAGGCTTAGGCTACTTAGCCCGCGTACACATAGTTTGATTACTTAGCCCAATTGTATTCGCTAACGAAGCTTATTAAGTCTTTTAGTTCGTCGGGATGCTGCTCGAGCCACTGCCGCGCGTAGGGCTTCTCGTCGTCGGAGAAGTGAATAAGGTAGGCGAAAGTGGTCATGTGGCCTTTGCTACCCATTTCATTGAAAAAGGGTACATAGTGTGTAGCCGCAAAACCGGTCGGCGCAGCCTCTTTTTTCACTAATCCCTGACATAACATATTAAACTGGAAGCCAAAGGTTTCTACAGGGTTTTTTGCCAGTTCTGGGGGCAAGTTATCCATGGTACTCAATAAGGACAACATTAACTCACTACTGCCAAAATCATCAGCTTTGGCCTTTTGCTTGCCTTTCTTGCTGGCCTTAAGCTTACTTGAATCCACTCGGATTACAGTCCCACCTCCAGCCGTCTTCTCCACTCCTTCGCTCATGAGCTGGTGCAGTTGGTGCAGGTTTTCGTAGGAGCGCTTAGTGTTGGGCTCCAATAGCAGAAAATTGGCCAGCGCTAGAATAGCCGGAATTCGCTTGCCCCGATCTACCAAGCCCAAGCCCCAACTCAGGTTAGAACCAGGATGGTTGGGGTTGGCCTGCACAGCCTGCTGAAAGCTTTGCTGGGCATCGTCATATTTCTTCATACCGTACTGAGTTACACCCAGGTTGTACAGTAGCAGGTAGTAGTTCGGAAACTCTTTTAGCCCGTCGCGGTAGGCTTGCTCGGCCTCGGCAGGGCGGTTCAGGGCATCGAGGGAGTTGGCATAGGTGGCGTATATATTAGGTCCTTTTTTACCTGGTGAGGCAATGGCCTGGCGAGACAGGGTCAAGGCTTCTTCGTATTTACCCAGCGCATAATAGGTAATGGCCATTTCTGCCTGGGTAATAACGTCTTGAGGCTGCAACTTTAGGGCCTCTTGGTACCGGGCAAGAGCAGCATCATACTTGCCTGCATCGTGTAGTGCTACGCCTTCTGAAATCAGCTTTTTTACCGGGTCATCATCGGAAGTTGCCTGCCCGAAGCTGGCGTAGGAAAGGGTATTCAGAGCTGCTACAAAAGCAAGCCGATAAAGTAGTGTCCGCATAAGCTGAGGTGAGCGGGCCAGCAAAAAAGGAGGTAGTTGGACCCGGATGACAAGATGATAAATGGATTAGGAGTGCAATAATGGAGAGATTCTACACCTCAATCTCCCCGCGCAGATACGTGACGGCGTGGCCGCTCATCAGCACCCGGTCGTCGCGCAGCTCGCACCACAGGTCGCCGCCCCGGGCCGAAACCTGGCGGGCGTGCAGATGAGTTTTGCCGAGGCGGGCCGCCCAGTACGGCACCAGCGTGGTGTGCGCCGAACCTGTCACCGGATCTTCCGGCACGCCCACCCTTGGCCCAAAGAAGCGCGACACAAAGTCAATACCCTCAGGCCCAGGCGCGGTGGCAATAACGGCGCGGTACTCTACCTTGATAAGGTGGGCCATATCGGGGCGCAGGGCCCGCACCTCATCCTCGCTACCAAACACGCAAACCAGATCGGGTCCGGCCAGCAGCTGCAGGGGTGTGGCCCGCAAGCCGTCGAGTAGCCCCTCGGGGTGCAGGCTGATGGGCTGCGGGGGCCGGGCCGGGAAGTCTAGGGTCAGACGGCCGGCTTCGGCTCGGCTAACCCGCAGCGGGCCGCTCTGGCTATGAAACACGATTTCCGGGCCCACAAAACCCCGGTGCTGGTAGAGCACGTGGGCCGAGGCCAGCGTAGCGTGGCCGCAGAGCTCTACCTCCACCGTGGGCGTAAACCAACGAATTTCAAACTCAGCCCCGCTGCGGGGCACGAAAAAGGCGGTTTCCGCCAGGTTGTTTTCGGCGGCAATGGCCTGCATGGTTTCGGCGGGCAGCCACTCCGAGAGCGGGCACACGGCGGCGGGGTTGCCGGCAAACAGGGTATCGGTGAAGGCGTCGACCTGGTAGAGCGGGAGTTGCATAGGCGCGTGGAAAGAGCTACAATGGGGCAGACTGGCTGCCGGCAGCCGAAGCTACGGCGCCCGCTATTTCTTTCCTAGCTGCACCGGCCTGGCGACCAGGTCTGAAATATATTTTTTCTTCACGCAACCGCCACCCGGCCACCCCGGTCATGGGGACAGAACGCTAGCGCAAATACTTTTACTACTTTTTTATTTATCCGCCAATGGCTGATACGATTGACGCTCTACTTGAAGGATGCCGCCGCAATCAGCCAGCAGCCCAAAGAGCCTTATACGAGCGGCTGGGCTACCAGCTGATGGGCGTGTGCCTGCGCTACTGCCCTTCCCGCGAAGAGGCGGAGGACGCGCTGCAGCTCACGTTCGTCAAACTATTTACCCGCCTGGAGCAATACCGCAGCCAGGGGCCCTTCGAGGCCTGGGCCCGGCGTATTGCCGTCACCACGGCCCTGAACGCCTACCACCAGCACCGGCAGCGGGGCCAGCAGGTGGAAGCCGAAGAAGCACTGGACCTGGCTCACCCCGATGGCACTCCCTTCGACCAGATGTCGGCTGAGGAACTCGTTCGGATGATCGGCCAGCTGCCCCTGGGCTACCGCACCGTTCTCAACCTGTACGCCATTGAGGGCTACAGCCACGCCGAGATTAGCACGCTGCTGGGCATCTCGGAAGGTACCAGCAAATCACAACTGTCGCGGGCACGTCGTCTTCTCGAAGAGCGGCTGTTCGTGTTAGCCTCTACAACTCACGGTAATGACTGAACAAGAATCGGAACAATTTTACAACGATCTGCGCCACAAGCTGCACGATTTCGGCAGCCCTGTGCCCGAGGCCGTCTGGTCCGGGATTCAGCAACAGCTACCCAAGCCCAAAAACCGGCGCCGCTGGCCGCTTCTGTTGCTTTTGCTGATCGGTAGCTTCGTTATCTACGAGGGAGTAGTACCTTCCTCTATGCTGCGCACGGGCCTGGCCGGGCCATCCGGGCCAGAAGCGGTGTCGGTAGCGAAAGTAGGACATGCCCGGCAGGCTGATGAAACGTCGGATCTGGCAGGTGCCCGGGCTGCCGGCGCGCCCGGAGTTGCTGCGGGTTCTGAGGCAGGCCGCACAGCCGGCAATCAGGCAGCCAGCCACGAGCTAGCCTCCGCTAACCTGAAAAACGCTGATGAATCTGGCGTGGCCGGCAATCTGGCTACGGCGCCCACCCGCAAGGTGCGGCCAACCCTGCTGCCCCTTGCTGGCCGCACGCGTAAACCGTTGCCCGGCAATGAGACGGACGAAGAATCCAATGCATCCCGGCGTAGCGTGGCATCTACCTCCACCCGCCGCAAAAAAGCGGTACCCATGGCTCTGGCAGCTACCGTGAATGGCCGCCGCAGCCGCACCGGGTCCCGGCATTCCAGGAAATCAAGTACTCTAGATGCTGCGGCGCGGGAAGCTTCGCTGGGGCACAGCCTTGCCGGTAGCTCCAACAAAGCCGTGCGTCGGCGCGCCGGACGTTCCGGGCAGCCCGATTGGGCGGCAGGCGCGGCTAACAGCGCAGCGGCCGGCAAGCGCCGGGAGGCTACCGGGAAAACCAAGCCCGTCAAAATCAGCTACGAGCCCATTGCGCTCCGCCACATGCAGGCCCCCGACCTGACACCGGAAGAGCCGGAAGTACACAAAAAGCGCCGCCCCCGGGTGAAACGCTCCCGCAAAGACATCATCCTGCGCGGCTTTGGCGTGGAGCTGCTGGGCGGTTCCGGTATTTCCTACCGCACGCTCGGCGGCTCGCCTACCCAGCTGGAAAAGCTGGAAAAGCCCGGCACCAGTTTCTCGGGTCGCGTAGGCGTCACGTATGCCCTCAACCGGCTGCTGACCGCGTCGGCGGGCGTGGGCTATTCGGAGTACGCTACTTCGCTTGACTACATGCTGCGCAAGACTTCCCAGGAAACGGGTACGCGGGTTTCCTTCCGCGACGTGCACCGCTATTTCATCATTCCGGTGCAGGCGCGCTACCGGCTGGCTGGCAACCACCGCTGGAGTGTGGGCTCGATGGGCGGGGCCACCTTGGCCTTGCGCACCGGCTCGCGCACCACGGAAGGCAGTGCCTGTGCCTGCACGCAGCAGGACTGGGCACCCGGCGTTTCCTCGCCCTATCGGTCCAGCAGCCTGCTGCTCACGGCCGGGGCCTTTGCCAACTACCAGACCGCGCTGGGCCAGTGGCTGAGCGTGCGGCCCCAGGCCCAGTACTTCCTCACCTCCATCACCAACCCCAGTCAATCGAAAGCGCCGCGCCGCCCCTGGAACCTGGGAGTGGAAGTAGGCATGAGCTGGGAGCTGAACCCGCGCAAAAAATAATTATTCCCTTGTCCAGGCTTCTCTCTTTGATATGAAACTGACCTACCAACAAGTTTTCGGAGCGGCGTTGCTGCTGGCCGCCCTGGCTGGGTGCGAGCTTACCCCCAGCGTGATAATCTGCGAGGACGGCCCTCCTCCACCACCAATACTGACAACACCGGCTAACATCCAGGACATACCCAGTAAGCTGGGCCCGCCGGTGCAGCAGTTCATCTACGATCCTACCCGGGAAAACGTCTTCACCGGCAGCCAGGGCACCGTTATTCTGGTTTCTCCCAATGCTTTCGTGACCGAGAGCGGGCAGCCATTTACCGGCCCGGTACACCTGGAAATGCGGGAGGTTTTCAGCAAGGCGGATATGGTTCTGTCGGCTATGCCCACCATCAGCAACGGGCAGCTGCTGGAGTCGGCCGGGGAGTTTTACCTGGCCCCGCAGGAAAAGGTGAAATGGGCCGATGGCGCTTCCGTCAAATTCAGCGCGGCCATTCCCGCCTCCGTTACGTCCATGAGCGGCATGCAGATGTTCGTGGGCGCCACACCCGGCGCCGGCACCTCCCGCTGCTTTCAATGGCAGCCCGTTGACAGCTCAGCACTTACCACGGATGGGCAAATTGCTACGGGACAGGTAAGCGGGGCCGTACTGAACGCGGGCTACGACTGGATCAACTTCGACCGTTTTCTGCCCGACGCGCCCAAAGACACCATCATTGCCAACATTGTGGGGGAAGAGGTTGATCTGGTCAAAAACACCGTGGCCTACGTCCTCTTTAACACCGACAATACGGCCATTAAGATCTGCGAATACGCCGGGCCCGGCAAAATCAAGAGTCCGGGCATTCCGCTGGGAAGCGCGGTTAGCATCGTCGTCATTCGTACGCTGAACGGGAAGCTGTACTACAACCGCCAGAAAACCGTGGTCAACGGCCGCGTCAACGTTGAGCCGGCGCTGCTGGAAATAACCCCGAACGCGCTGGTTGACTCCCTGAAAATTATAAAGTAACTACCTCTTATAGTTCAACCACCCACCACGATCCTATCAACGAAAAGCCCCTGACTATTTCCCTCCCACATGCTGGAAGGGAAATAGTCAGGGGCTTTTTTATGCAGCGTTAGCCAGCTCTTATTTCTCAGCTTTGGCCGTATGTTCGTCTATTTTGCAGCTGTTCCTATGTCATCAGGCAGCTGCATGTCCACTTGGTCTTCCAGCACCTTCTCGGCGTACTTTTCGTGCTCATCCTGGGCATGTTCCTCGGCAGACTTAGTGCCGTAAATGTGCTCCAGTTCGTGAATCAGGTCATCTTCCACCTTCAGATCCTTTAGCAAGCCTTCCTTGATGTCGTAGACGAGGCCGTGCAGGCGGGGTGGGTTGTCGCGCTTGCGGGCGTTCTGGATAATGCTGGTTTTAGCCAGGTTCCGTACCTGTTCTATCACGTTCAGCTCTACCAGGCGGCGCAGACGGGAATCTTCGTCAGTGATACTCTGCAACTCCTGATCATGCACCCGGATAACGTCGCGGATGTTGGTGAGCCAGTTGTCGATGAGGCCGTACTGCTTGTTGCTGGCTGCCGCCGCCACCCCGCCGCAGCCGTAGTGGCCTACTACCATAATGTCCTGCACCCCCAGCACTTCTACCGCGTACTGCAACACCGAAAGCAGGTTGAAATCGGTGTTCACTACCACGTTGGCTATGTTGCGGTGGGTGAACATTTCGCCCGGGCCGGTGCCGGTGATGGCGCTACCAGGCACGCGGGAATCGGAGCAGCCGATAAACAGGTAACGGGGTTTCTGGCCATCGGCCAGACGATTGAAAAAGTCCGGGTCGGAGGCGCGCATGGTTTTCACCCACTTGCGGTTGTTGTCCAGGATGGATTCGATGCCTTGCATACAGGGAAAAGGGAAACGGTACGAAGAAAAAGCGGGTGGGAGGACGCCGGCTGACTAGTGACCCAGTACGGCTACCTGAGGTACGTCTACGAGTTCCAAACGGATACCCCGGTCGGGGGCTGCGAGGCGGAAGTTTTCAATTACTTCCAGCACGTCGTAGTCAATAGAAGCGGAGTTGGAGCCGTCGATGACCACATGCGCGTTGTCGGGTAACTCAGTCAGGACCTTCACAATGCTGGCTTTATTGAGAAACGATACTTGCTCAGCCAGCTTCAGGTAGATGGTATCGGGCTGGTGCGGGGTGTTGGCGGCACTCAGGAAGAAGGCCTGCTCGTAGTTGGCCTTCAGCACAAAGAAGATACCTGCAACCAACCCTATCGTCACGCCTTTCAGCAGATCCGTGAACAGGATGGCCAGCACCGTGATGATAAAGGGCAGAAACTGCTGCCAGCCCAGCTGAAACTGATTGCGGTAGAGCATAGGGCGGGTCAGGCGGAAACCAACCACCAGCAGCACCGCGGCCAGCGCCGAGAGCGGGATATGGTTGAGCACCGGCCCCAGAAACAGCAGACTCACCAGCAGCAGCAGCCCGTGTACAAAAGCCGACATGCGCGTCTGGGCGCCGGCGTTGATGTTGGCCGAGCTGCGCACGATAACGGCCGTAAGCGGCAGGCCGCCGAGCACCCCGCTTACCATGTTGCCCAAACCCTGAGCCAGCAGTTCACGGTTGGGTGGCGTCACGCGGTTGTGCGGATCCAGCTTGTCCACAGCTTCTACACTCAGCAAGCTTTCCAGCGAGGCCACAATGGCAATGGTCAGACCCACGGTGTAAGTGGCTGGCCGCATGAAGGCCGACCAGTCGGGCATGGTGAACGTATTCAGGAAGTCATTCAGGGACGTAATCCGGGGCAACTGCACCAAGTGCTCGGGGCGGATGCGCAGCGTGGGCGCGGCCGTATCGAGCATCGTGTTAATCAGAATGGAGAGGATAACAACCACCAGTGCCGCCGGCACCAGGCGCAGCGCCTTCACCTTCTTTACCAGCACATTATCCCACAGCAGCAGCAGCCCCAGCGAGAAAAGGCCGATCAGAGCCGAGCCCGGGCTGATGGCGTTCAGGGCGCTTTGGATGGCCGAGAAGGTATTCTGCCCGTCGAACTGCAGAAAGGTCATGTCCTCAAAGTAGTCGGCATCGGCTCCCAAAAAGTGAGGTATCTGCTTGAGAATCAGAATAAGGCCAATAGCCGCCAGCATACCCCGGATAACCGAGGAAGGGAAATACAGCGCCACAAAGCCGGCCCGGAACACGCCCAGCAGCACCTGCACGGCTCCTGCTATAACCACGGCCGCCAGGAGCGCCTCAAATGAGCCGAGCGTTTGAATGGCCGTAACGATGATGGCCGTAAGCCCCGCGGCCGGACCGCTCACGCTCAGCTGCGAGCCGCTGAGCAAGGATACGATCAACCCGCCCACCATACCGGCAATGATGCCCGACAGCAGGGGTGCGTTGGAAGCCAGGGCTATGCCCAAGCACAGCGGCAAAGCAACCAGAAAAACAACCAGCCCGGCTGGCACATCACTGGCCAAGGAGCTGAAGGGGGAACGGGGCGCCGGCGCAACGGTGGGAGAGCCGGAAACAGGAGATTGAGAAACCATGTAGGACGAGTAGGATAAAGCGCTCCACCCGGAGCAGGCCAACTTCGGACTACAAGGATAGACCAAGGGCGTTAAGCCCCGGTTAAAAGAGAATTAAATTCGGATTAAACCCCTTTTCTACGCGGCGGGCATTTCCAGCCATACGCTGGTGCCCTGCCCCAACTGGCTTTGCACCCGGATTTCGCCCCCATGCAAAGCCATAATCTTGGCCGTGAGCGGCAGTCCGATGCCATGGCCGGGCACGGTGCGCACGGCTTCGGCCCGAAAGAATGGCACGAAAACCTGCTTGCGGTCGGCCTCACTCATGCCCACGCCCTGGTCGTGCACCAGCAAACTCACGCGGCCGGCTTGGGTGCTTAGGCTGGCTACTATGGGCTGCTCTGTCTGGGTGGAGAACTTGCAGGCGTTTTCGAGCACGTTCAGCATAGCCGAGAGCAGCAGAGCCTCATTGCCCCACACCAGATACGGCGTGGCCGATGCTGCCTCCTGAAACTCCAGGTCGATGCGGCTGGTGGGGTGGCGGCGCTGCATTTCCTCGTGGGCCTGCAGCAGCAATTCGTCGAGGCGGATGTTAGTGCGGGCAATCTGCGAAGGGTCGTCGGAAGCGCGGGCAATCTGCAGCAGGCCGTTGGTGAGGTCTTTAAGCAGGCGGGCCGCATCCAGGATACTTTGCAGCACGCGCCGATACTCGGCGGCCGGGCGTTCCTTCTGGAGCAGCGCTACTTCCAGCTCCCCGATGAGCGAGGTAAGCGGGGTGCGCAACTCGTGGGAGGCGTCGCGCACGAACGTGCGCTGGCCCACGAAAGCGGTTTCCAGCCGGTCGAGCAGGCGGTTGAAGCGCTGCGCCAGGTGCGACACCTCGTCCTGCCCATCCTGGGCCTGCGAAAGGCGGCGGTGCAGGTCGGAGCCCGTAATGCCATCCACTTCCTGCACCATGCGCTGCATGGGCCGCAAGGCCTGCCCGGCAAAAAACCAGCCCCCAATGCCTACCAGCACCAGCGCCACCAGCAGTCCGCCGCCCAGAATTACGCGCAGGCTGGTCAGCTGCTTGGCATGGTCCGTGTCCATCGACGAGGCCATGATAACGAAGGTGCGCTGCCGCTGCAGGTCGTGGTAGCGCAGGCCTACTGTTTGTCGGAAGTCGTGCTCCCGCCATACTTCCCGCCCACTCTGCCGCACGGCCTCCAGCCGGTTGGAGGGCACCTTGGCCTGCGGCGTGGCGCCTTCGCGGAAAACCAGCCGGGACCGTTCATCATACACCCGCACCTCCTCCTCGGGCAGGGTGCGGTAGAACTGGCGCAGATAGCGTCTATACGAGGCGCGGCTGGCCTCATCGGTGCGGTTGGCGCCATCGGCGTATACGTGACCTACCACCAGCGCCCGCGCAAACAAGCTGCTGGTGAAGACGTCGCGGCCGGTGCGGTAGCTGAAGTAGTACACCAGGCTCGAAAACAGGATCAGCGTCACGGCCAGGATGACTCCAAACTGCAAAGCCAGCCGCATCCGTATCGTCATGGTAGTTACTTGCTTGAATGGGTAGATGGTCGAATGGTCTTCTGGTTGAATGGCTGTCTGGCTGAACGTCCTGTCGGGCTGGTCGAGGCATTCCGGGTGCAAATATTGTCATTGCAATGACCACGCGGGCAAACGGCTCCGGTACATGGCCTGATGCGCCACTCGGAATGACATTCGACCAGCAACCCATTCAACCGTCTACCCACTTCAGTCCTCCTTCAGCACATAGCCCATGCCCACGAGCGTGTGGATAAGCTTAGGAGAAAAGTCCTTGTCAATTTTTTTGCGCAGGAAGTTGATGTACACGTCGATAACGTTGGAACCGGTATCGAAGGACGTTTCCCAGACCTGCTCCAGAATATCCACCCGCGACACTACCCTACCCTGGTTGCGCAGCAGAAAATGCAGCAAGGCAAACTCCCGGGCCGTGAGCTGAATGGGCTGCCCGGCCCGCATTACCTGCTTGCGCACGGGGTCCAGCGTGAGGTCGGCCAGGCGGAGCGGGGCCTCGCCGGCCGGGTTTTCCTGGCGCCGCCGCGTGAGGGCCCGGATACGCGCCAGCAGCTCCTGAAACGCGAAGGGCTTTACCAGGTAGTCGTCGGCCCCGGCATCGAGGCCCCGGATTTTGTCATCGGTTTCGCCCAGGGCCGTGAGCATCAGAATGGGTACGCTGGTGTTCTGCGCCCGGATGCGGCGGCACACATCCAGCCCATTGAGGCCCGGCAGCATCTGGTCCAGCACAATCAGGTCATAGCTGGAGGCCAAGGCCTGCTGCAAACCCTGCAGCCCGTCGTAGGCCACATCCACGGCGTGGGTTTGCTCGCTCAGGCCCTTTTCCAGGAAAGCCGCCACTTTGGGCTCATCTTCTACCAGCAGTATCTTCATCAGGGCAAAAAAGTTAGGTATGCTTAGCTGCCAACCCGGCCACAGCCGTTCAGGTTATGCCTGGTCGCGTTTTTTTACCATCGTGAGGATGGTAGCCACGGCCACGGTTTCGCTGGTTTCGTCGGATACGTCTACCAGCCAGCGCACAATGCCCTTGGCTACGTCCTCGGCGTCGCGCTTTTCCTGCCCGATTTTTTCCTTCACGGTCAGCTTCACCCCGATGGTCATGCCCGGGTACACGGGCTTGGTGAAGCGGCACTCATCGAGGCCGTAGTTGAGCAGCACGGGACCTTTGCGCGGGTCCACAAACATGCCGGCGGCCTTGCTCAGGATGTAGTAGCCGTGGGCCACGCGCCCCGTAAACAAGGTCCCTTCCAGCGAGGTGGCGTCTACGTGGGCGTAGAAATTGTCGCCCGACACCTGGGCAAAGCTGGTGATATCGGCTTCCGTGATGGTGTGGCGGTGAGTCGTGTACGTCTGCCCTATTTCCAGTTCCTCGAAGTAGTGCTGAAATGGGTGCTTGTCCTTTTCGATCTGCCGGGCTTTGGGCTGATACACCTCCGTAATGGCCGTAATCATGCTCGGGGAGCCCTGAATGGCTACGCGCTGCATGAAGTGCTCTACGCCGCGCATGCCGCCCATTTCCTGTCCGCCACCGGCCCGGCCGGGGCCGCCGTGCACCAGCAGCGGCAGCGGGGAGCCGTGCCCGGTACTTTCCTTGGCTACTTCCCCGTTCAGCACCAGAATGCGGCCGTGGTGGGTGGCCGCACCCAGCACAAAGTCCTGCGCCACGTGGGGGTCGTTGGTAGCCACGGAGCATACCAGGGAACCTTTGCCCAGGTTGGAAAGCGCAATGGCTTCGTCTACATCCTTATAAGGCATGAGCGTAGCGACCGGCCCAAAGGCTTCCACCTCGTGGGTATCGGTGAACCGGAATGGCTCGGAGTTCAGCAGCACGATGGGCGACATGAACGCGCCTACTTTGCAGTCGCCGCCGATAACCTGCACGTTGTCCAAGTCGCCGTACACGATGGGCGTATTTTTGGCCAGCTGCTCTACCTGCTGGCGCACTTTGCGCACCTGGTCCATGCCGGCCAGTGCGCCCATGCGCACCCCCTCGGCCTGCGGGTGGCCCACGGTGGTTTGCGCCAGGGCCTTCCCCAGCGCAATCTGCACATCCTCCACCAGGGTTGAGGGCACGATAATGCGGCGGATGGCGGTGCATTTCTGCCCGGCTTTGGCCGTCATTTCCTTGCGCACTTCCTTGATGAACAGGTCGAACTCCGCGGTTCCCGGCACAGCGTCGGGTCCCAGCACGGCCGAGTTCAACGAGTCGGCCTCCAGGTTGAAGGGCACGGCTTCGGAAATGATGCGCGGGTGGCTCTTAAGCTTGCGGCCGGTTTCGGCCGAGCCGGTGAAGGTGACGACATCCTGGTACGTGACGTGGTCCAGAATGCCGTGGCCGGAGCCGCACACGAGCTGCAACGCCCCCTCGGGCAGAATTTTCGACTTGATGATTTCGCGCACCACGGCCTCGGTCAGGTAGGCGGTGGGCACGGCCGGCTTCACGATGGCAGGCATACCGGCCAGCAGGTTCACCGCAATTTTCTCCAGCATACCCCAGATGGGGAAGTTGTAGGCGTTGATGTGCACCGCTACTCCTTCTTTCGGCACCAGAATGTGGTGGCCCATGAAGTTGCCGGCCTTCGACAGCGCAATCGGGTCCGACTCCACGTAGAACGGTTTATCGGGAAACTTGCGGCGCAGGGAGGCATTGGCGAACAGGTTGCCGATACCGCCTTCAATATCAATCCAGGAGTCGGCGCGGGTGGCTCCGCTGCGGTAGCTGAGCGTGTAGAAGTCTTCCTTTTTACTGTCGAGATGCAGGGCCAGGGCCTTGATCATGCGGCCCCGCTCATGGAAGGTCATCTTGCGCAGGGCCTTGTTGCCCACGCGGCGGCCGTAGTCGAGCATAGCCTCAAAGTCGAGGCCTTCACCGTTGGCAATGGCTACGACTTCGCCGGTGCTGGCATCGTAAAGTTCCTGTTGGGCGCCGGTGCCAGGCATCCAGCGGCCCAGGGCGTAGTTTTCGAGGGTGGGGATCATAGGGGTGGGAAAGAGAAGCGTGAGCTTTGCAGCCCGCGTGATGGATAATGTTTAGGATAAATGGAGCAGTTCGGGCTACTGCCTGCGCTCATTCCAGGTCTGGTAATGCGTTTCCTGTACCGGGCGGTCGGCGGGAATTTCGCGCAGAGGCTCACAGACCCGTAGCGTGGCGTGGCAGTCGGCGGGCAGTTGCATGTACACGCGGGTACCCTCGGTTTTCCAGGCCAGCATGTCGTCACTTACCTGCCGGATAATTTTGTGCGGGTTGCCCACCACGAGGCTGCGCGGCGGAATCACCTCATCGGCCCGGATAAAGCTGAGCGCCCCGATGATGCTTTCGTCGCCGACCTGCACGCGGTCCATAATAACGGCATTCATGCCCACCAGCACGTTGCGGCCAATGGTAGCGCCATGGATGATAGCACCATGGCCGATGTGAGCCATTTCCTGCAGCCGCACAGTAGTACCCGGGAACATATGCACGGTGCAGTTTTCCTGCACGTTGCAGTTGTCTTCAATGATGATCTGCCCCCAGTCGCCGCGGATGGCGGCGCCCGGACCGATGTACACCTGCCGGCCAATGATGACGTTGCCTGTAACCGTCGCCTGCGGATGCACAAAAGCCGTTTCGTGAACCACCGGCACAAAACCGTTGAATGCGTAAATCATAGAATGAAAGCGGCGCTTTAAGAGCTGCCAGCCAAAGGTAGCAGGCCGGGCGGTTGCACTTCTGCCCGGCTACCACACCCCGAAAGTAACAGGCGGGACTGACTTCCGGGCTTAAGCCGTCGTTGGCTGCTCGCTGAATTTTCGCCTGCTGAAACGCCCTGGCTCACCTCCCACAGCTCATGAACCAACAATGACAAAATTATGTACAATTGTCCAAAAGTCAATAAATCAAACGTTTGCGGGCACGATTGCGGCGGTGAGTGACTACTCACAAAAAATAGTGAGGCAGTACTTACTTTCAATCAAAGGATATGTCGTACTATTGTAACGTTATCAGCAAGCAAATCCCCCCGGCTTGCTGATAATGAAATTCCCACGTCCTGTTTGCCAGGTGTAACCCCACCCCATCTGGCGTTTTTCGAGTACTGCGCGCCTGATCGGCCGCCGCTGGTAACCGAAAGCAGTGTAGCCGGCCGATTCGGTGCTCCCGAGTCGGCCGGCTTCCGTTTTGACCCTACTGCAGTCCTACTCCTACCCTTCCCAGGTTTCTACCTACCGGCTGAAAACAGCTTGTACTTTCCCCGAAAGCAGCAGCCCACCTCTGGCTGCATATTCCCTTTTCAGGAAACAGCAGTTGGAAGTGGGCTACCCCAAGCGGCAGGTTTCTGGCTACTGCTTTACAAACGTATGCTTTTCCGTATGGCCCGCGCTTTCCAGCCGGAGCTGGTACAAGCCGGCGGCCAGCCGGGAAACGTCCACCGCCTGCCGACGGAAGCCTTGCAGCGCCTGCGTCAGCACCAGCTTGCCGGTGGCGGAGTAGATGCGCAGCGTAGTAGCTGGCGCCCCCAAGGGCAACTCAACGTGTAGGGTTTCCGTGGCGGGGTTGGGGTAAAGACTGGCGCGGGCCGCACCCACTGCTTGGCCGCTGGCGGCAGTAGCTGTGGGTGTGGCAAACAGCTCCACGTTATCGAGGCTGCACCAGTTGCCGGCGTTGGCGTCCGACCACAGGCCGATTTCGCACTGCCCGTTCGTTACCTGAATTCCCGTAAGCTGAATCTGCGTCCAGGTGCTGGCAACGGGCAGAGCCACGTTCATTTCGGCGCCCCCGAAGCTTTTGGCGTACAGCTGGCAGGCTTTCTGGCCCCCTCCGTTCATGGCCCAGGCTTTCAGCATATAGGTGCCATTGGGCAAGCCGGTTTTAAGCTGATAGGTGCTGGCCTGGTACGCGGAACCCAGCCAGTGCGTGAGGCGGTAGGGGCTGGCCTGGCCGCCGGTTTCAGTTTTGTCGGCGGCGTAGTTGCCGGCGGTGTTGGCCCAGCTCGACCAGGCCGTGGGCGTCTGCGTGGCGCCGTCGGCCTCGAAGCCGGGGTTAGCCAGCACGTTGGTGCCCGTGGGCGTGGTAGGTGGGAGTGTGGGCGTCACCAGGAAGGCATTCAGGGCCGCGGTGGGCTTGCCGTCGTTGCTGAAGGCGCTGAGCTGGTAGCCGCTGAAGCTGCGGTAGCCCTGCGGCTCCCAGTAGAATACGCCCAGGCCCTGGCTGTTGGGCACGGCAAACACCGCGTTCTGCACCGCCACCAGCATGTCGTACACTTTCTGGGGCTCGTTGGCACAGTCGCCGCCTATTTCCGACACGACCACCTGCTTGCCGTAGCGGCTGGCCATGTCGTTAAGGTTGTATTGCAGGCTGCTGAGGGAAACGGTATAGTCCTGGTTGAGCCAGTAAGGGTAGTACGACAGGCCTATCACGTCGTACTTACCGCCGTTGGCCTTGAGCTTGTCGAAAAACGAGCGGAACCGGGCATTGTCGTTGCCCTTATCAAGGTGAACAACCACTTTGCTGGTGGGGCTAACGGCCTTCACCGCATCGTAGCCTTTGTTGATGAGCTGGGTAAGCTGTCCGAAGTTGGCGGTGCTGCCTTCGGGCCACAGCATGCCGCCCGGTATTTCGTTGCCGACCTGCACCCATTCCGGTGTCACGCCGTTGGCCTTCAGGCTGCTGAGTACCTCGTAGGTATGGTCGTACACGTCCTGCTGCAGCTGGGCGAAGGTATGGTCTTTCCAGGCGGCGGGCTTGGTTTGCTGGCCGGGGTCAGCCCAACTGTCGCTGTAGTGGAAGTCAATCATGAGGCGGAACCCCATGTCTTTGGCCCGGGTAGCCATGGCCACTACCTCGGCGGGGCTGCAGTGCCCGTTCACCCAGTCCACCATCGACGGATTGACCCACACCCGCAGCCGGATGGAGTTGATGCCTTTGTCCTTGAGCAGCTGAAAGCAGTCCTGCTGCACGCCCTGCTCGTCGTAGAACTTGTAGCCGTTGGCTTCCATCTGCTGCAGCCAGCTGGTGTCGGCGCCCTTGGCAAAGGTCTGGGCCGACACCAGCGTTGGGCGAAGCCAGGCGCTGCCCAACAAGAGCCCGACAAGAAATAGCTGGCGGACGTTCACTGCGCGGAGAAACTTTTTCATGTGAAAAGGCCGACGGGTAAATTCTATTGGGAAAGACAAGTAGCTTTTGGGTTGTTTTCCAACCAACTGCAAAAAAAACACAACTACGTATGAACAACCGATTGTGCAACACTGCAATAGACTAGGTGGCTATATTATTGGTGAAGCGCTTACCTTCGTGCAAACGTTTGCACGAAGGTAAGGAATGTGGAAGGCAAAACCCATTGGTGCTCCCAAAGGATTTCCTCCACCAAAACCTGCTGGCTTACGTGCCCTGTCTTTCATCCTGCTTTTCTATTCCCCTTACCCATGAAGGATTTTATTGCCCGGTACGCCCGGCGCGGTATGCTGGCCGGTGCCTTGCTGGCGTCTTCCCTGGTAGCCTCTGCCCAGGCGCGGCGGGAATACCTGCTGACCTCTAACTGGAAGTTTGCCCAGGGCGACCTGCCCGACGCGGCTCGCCCCAACTTCCCCGACGCCAGGTGGCAAACCGTGCAGGTGCCCCACGACTGGGCCATCTACGGGCCGTTCGACAGCCGCAACGACCTGCAGAAAGTCCGCATCGAGCAGAACAACGAGAAGGAAGCCAAAACCAAAGCCGGCCGCACCGGCGGGCTGCCGTTCATTGGCACAGGCTGGTACCGGCGGCGGCTGGAGGTGCCGCAGTTCGGGCCGGGTAAGCGGGCCGTGCTGCTGTTTGATGGGGCCATGAGCAACGCCCACGTGTTCGTGAACGGCCGCGAGGTAGGCTACTGGCCCTATGGCTATAACTCGTTTTCCTTCGACATCACCGACTTCCTCCGCCCCGACGGGCGCAACACTCTGGCCGTACGCCTGCAAAACCAGCCCGAGTCGTCGCGCTGGTACCCCGGGGCCGGCCTCTATCGCAACGTCCACCTCATCGTCACCGATGAGGTGCACATTCCGGTGTGGGGCACTTACCTCACCACGCCGGAAGTTACGGCCGACTACGCCCGGGTAAAGCTGGCTACCGAAGTGGCCGTGCCGCCTGGCCGGCTGATCGGCCGCAAAGGAGCGGAAATCGACGTGAAAGGCAGCCACGACGAGCACATTGGCCGGGGCGCCATGAAGAAGGTGTTGTTTTTGCGCCTCGATACGGACATTCAGACGGCCGACGGCTCGGTGGTGGCCACCAGCAGCACGCCGCTGGAAAGCGGCTTGCCCGTGTGTGAGCAGGCTTTCACCATCGTTCAGCCTCAACTCTGGAGCCCGGAAACCCCCACGCTCTACACAGCGGTTTCGCGGCTCTACGTCAAAGATGCGCGGGCCGATACTGCTTTCCGGCTAACCGACGAGTACCAGACGCGCTTCGGCATTCGCTCTTTCAAGTTTGAGCCGGAAAAAGGCTTTTCGCTGAACGGGCAGCCGCGCAAGTTCAAAGGTGTGTGCAACCACCACGACCTGGGCCCGCTGGGCGCGGCCGTCAACACGGCGGCCCTGCGCCGGCAGCTTGTTCTACTTAAGGAATTAGGCGCCGATGCCATTCGGACCACCCACAATATGCCGGCCCCGGAGCTGGTGAGCCTGGCCGATGAAATGGGCTTTATGCTCATTGTGGAGGCGTTTGATGAGTGGAAAACCCCCAAGGTGAAGAACGGCTACAGCCAGTACTTCGACGAGTGGTCGGAAAAAGACGTGGTGAACATGGTGCACCGCGACCGGAACCACCCCTCGGTGGTGCTCTGGAGCATCGGCAACGAAGTGCCCGACCAGTGGGCCCCCGGTGGCACCAAGCTCGCCCGGCGCCTGCAGGATATTGTGCACCGCGAAGACCCTACCCGCCCCGTCACGGCCGGCATGGACCAGTTCGATGCGGCCGTGAGCAATGGCTTTGCCGCCCTGCTCGACGTGCCGGGCTTCAACTACAAGCCCCACCGCTACGCCGAGGCCTACGGCAAGCTGCCCCAGGGCATGCTGATGGGCTCGGAAACGGCTTCCACTGTCAGCTCACGCGGGGTGTACAAGTTTCCCGTGGTGAAAGCCAAGGACAAGCAGTACCCCGACAACCAGTCGTCGTCGTACGATCTGGAAGCCAGCAACTGGTCGCAGACGCCCGACGAGGAATTCGTGATGCAGGATGATCTGCCGTACAATCTGGGCGAGTTCGTCTGGACGGGGTTCGACTACCTGGGGGAGCCGTGGCCCTACGACGAAAAGTGGCCTTCGCACAGCTCCTACTTCGGCATCTTTGATCTGGCTGGCATTCCGAAGGACCGCTATTACCTGTACCGGGCCCGCTGGAACCCCGAGAAGCCCACACTGCACCTACTCCCGCACTGGACCTGGCCCGGTCGCGAAGGCCTGACCACGCCCGTTTTCGCCTATACCAACTACCCCTCGGCCGAGCTGTTTGTGAACGGCGTAAGCCAGGGCCGCCAGACTAAAGCTTCTTCCGACCAGCCCCAGACGCGCTACCGCCTGATGTGGAATGAGGTGAAGTACCAGCCCGGCAGCATCAAGGTGGTAGCCTATGACGACGCCGGCAAGGCTGTGACCGAAAAGGAAGTGCGCACCGCTGGCAAGCCCCACCACATCCGTCTCGTAGCCGACCGCACCAACCTCACTGCCGACGGCCAGGACTTGGCCTACGTGACGGCCCGCGTGGAAGACGCCCAGGGCAACCTCTGCCCCGAAGCCACTCCCCAACTCCAGTTCAAGGTGAGCGGGGCGGGCCGCTTTCGGGCTGTAGCCAATGGCGACGCCACCAACCTGGAAGTTTTTCATCAGCCGCGCATGAAGGCTTTCCAGGGAATGCTGGTAGCCATTGTGCAGGCCGCCGAGCAAGCCGGGGAAGTACAGCTGAAAGCCACTGCGCCGGGCCTGAAAGGCGCTACAATCAAGCTGCAAACGCAGAAGAAGGCAGTAAACTAGGTTCCTCGGTGGCCTTACCGGCTGGTAAAGAAGCCCCTACCAGGATGGATGATCTGGTAGGGGCTTTTTCTATGCAGCAGATAGTTTGCTCGTGAAAAAGCGCTTTCAGAGCAGTAGCCACACGTTGAATAGGTTGGACGATAAAAAAATTTGACAATTATTTTTCATCTCGCTTGATAACTTTAAGTTATACCATATAACTCCAGGTAATTTATATGCCTTACGCTTATGGCTTGCCGCAAGTATTTGCCTAACAATCTGTCTAAATCTGATATATACTGGATAAAATCCACTCTATAGAACGCAGAATGAGGCTATTATCTTTTTCAATCCGCCATCTGTTACCGGAAAAATTGCCAGCAGACAACTTATTCTCGTTGAATCCGGCAAGCGGGAAATTTATAAGCTTTCGTTATGATGCCAAAATCTACCCGAAGCCTTTTCAAAAGCTTATAGCACTGTTATACAGCAGCAAACACAGAAAGCCATTTGCGTTTTCAGAAAAACGTCTTCTACATTTGCTGTACCAATCCTTGCCTAAGCAGGATTGTTCTTAGACAGCGGCACGTAGCAATCAACTTAAACACGTGCCGGCAATTGGCCGCCTTCCCAAAGGAAGCAAAGCCCTGACCACATGAAGCAAGTTGTTGTGGACGCTAACATCCAACCGTACGCTTTGCCATCTGCCTCCTTTGCCATTCAGCCGGGCTGTTGTTGCCGCGCTGCTCTGGAGTGTATGGGCATGGTCGTAAGCCGGTGTTGTTGAGCGAGGTCTACCCCTGTTCAGTCTGACTGCTACACATAAGCCCCAAATAGCTTGGGCTAGCCTGATTACCGCGCCTGCAGGGCGGTAATGGCTGATGCCAAAGCGGGCAGCGCACAGTGCAAAAGCACGTGACGCGCTTTCAGTTTCAGCAGCATAATCCTAGTGCTTCTCTCTTTTGCTTAGCCGGCTGCCGGGCACATTATGGCCTGCTCCGTTTTGTACGGTGGCATGGCTGCACCCGTCCCCGGGGCTCCGTAGCGGACAGCATATCCCGCTTTTTTCTCCTTCCAGAATTAAATCCCGCGCTTTATCCAGCCTGCTAGCCGGCTGTGATAAAACGGCTTTGCTCAGCCTGAAAGCAGATATGCAAAGCCTGATTGGGGTAACAACCGGGGTGTCTGTATCCCCGGTATCCGGCAAAGTTCTATAACGGCAAGGCCTTACAACTGCTTCGCCGAACTCCATTCCTCCATACTGCGGACTCGGCGCCAAACCGATGCGCAACGCCAACCCGCGCTGGCGGCAGGCTACCCGAAAAGTCAAAAACCCTCTTCTTTCCATGAAACATCATTTACCCTTTCTTATACTGGCGCTAGGCGTTGCCGGGACGACAGGGGCGACGCCTTCTACTTCCGGCCGCCTCAGCCACGCAACTGCGGCGGGGCCGGTTACCGGTAAAGTACTGGACGAAAGCGGGGCCGGCCTGCCAGGCGTGACGGTGCGCGTAAAAGGCACGACCGATGGCACAACCACGGCCCCCGACGGCACCTTCACGCTGCCGGCCGTGGAAGAAAATGCCACCCTCATTTTATCTTTTATCGGCTACAAAGCCCAGGAAATCAAAGCCTCGCGGGCAGCCAGCCTGACGGTGCGCCTGGTGCCCGACCAGGGCCAGCTCAATGAGGTGGTGGTAGTGGGCTACGGCACCCAGCAGCGCAAAAACCTGACGGGCTCCATCGTGAAGGTAGACCCCTCAGACACCAAGGAGCTGCCCGTGGGGAGCTTCGATGCTCAGCTGCAGGGCAAGGTGTCGGGGGTGCAGATTTCATCGAACTCCGGGGTGCCGGGCGGGGCCGTGAACGTGCGGGTGCGCGGAGCTACTACCATCAACGGCTCCAACACGCCCCTGTACGTGGTGGACGGGGTGTTTATGAACAACAACAGCCTGCAAACCATCAGCACCGGCGGCAAGGCCTCCTCCCCCATTGCCGACCTCAACCCCGCCGACATCGAAAACGTGGAGGTGCTGAAGGATGCCGATGCCACGGCCCTGTATGGGGCCCGCGGCGCCAATGGCGTCATCCTGATTACGACCAAGCGCGGCAGCTACAACCAGAAGCCCCGCATCAGCCTGAACGTGTCGCAGGGCTGGGCCAAAGCCGCTAAGCTCTGGGACCTGACCACCGGCCCTGAGCACGCCCGACTGGTAAACGAAAACTGGCTGAACACCACCGGCTCTACCCCGCACACCACCGAAAACGTGCCCTACCGGCCCGTAGCGGCGGGTGGACGCGGGCTGCCGGAAGAGCAGCCAACCTTCGACCGGCTGGGGCAGGTGTTTCGCACGGCGCGCCTGCAGAACTACGATTTGTCGGTGGCCGGGGGCAGCGCCAGCACCCGCTATTACATAGGTGGGGGCTACACCAGGCAGGAGTCCATTCTGCGGCCCATCGGGTTTCAGCGGGCCAGCTTCAAGGTGAATCTCGACCAGCAGCTTTCCGATAAGGTGCAGATTGGGGTGAGCAACTCGTTTTCGCGCACCTTCCGCAACGAGGGCCGCGCCGGCGACGGGCCGGCTGGCGGGCTGTTGCAGGCTGCTCTGCATACGCCCACGCTGCTTTCGCCTTACGATGCCAAGGGGCAGTTGGTGGGCCGCGCCAGCTTCGACAACGTGGAGCTGCTCATCAACAACTACGACGTCAACTCCACTAGCCTGCGCTACATCGGCAACCTCTACGGCGACGTGCAGCTGCTGCCTAACCTGAAGTTCCGCACCAGTTTCGGGGTCGACTACAACAACTACGACGAGGAAGAATACTGGAACACGCTGCTCATTGCCGGGGCCGGCGTGGGCGGATTGGCCACCTCCAGCATCACCCAGTACACGTCTTTGCTCAACGAAAACACGCTGACCTACCGCCAACAGCTGGGCAAGCACGGCCTGGGCCTGCTGCTGGGGCAAGGGCTGCAGAGCGACACCAACGGCCGCACCTTTGCGCAGGGCACGGGTTTCCCCAACAATGCCTTCCGGGAAATTTCGGCTGCCTCGGTCACGAGCAGCACCAAAAACTGGTCGGCCTACCGGCTGGCCTCCTTCTTCGGGCGGGCCGACTACAACTTCGACGACCGGTACCTGCTGAACGTGAGCTTCCGGGCCGATGGCTCCTCGCGCTTCGGCAAGGACAACCAGTGGGGCTACTTCCCGAGCGTGGGCGCAGCCTGGCGCATCAAGCAGGAAAGCTTCCTGCAGGATGTGGCCTTCCTGAGCGACCTGAAGCTGCGCGCTTCCTATGGCATCACCGGCAACCAGAATGGCATCGGCAACTTTGCGGCCCGGGGCCTGTGGGCCGGCGGGGCCAACTACCTGGGCAGCGCCGGCATTGCGCCCCAGCAGCTGGCCAACGCCGACCTGAAGTGGGAACAGACTTCGCAGGCCAACGTGGGCCTGGACGTGGCTTTCTTCGAGGGCCGGGTGGGGCTGGAAGTGAATGCCTACTATAAATACACCAAAAACGGCCTGATTCAGCTGGCCGAGCCGGCTACCACGGGCTTCGGGGGCTACTGGGCCAACGCCGTGGAAGTAAGCAACAAAGGGCTGGAATTTGTGCTGAACACGGTGAACGTGCGTACCGAAGGCTTCAGTTGGAACACCAGCCTAAACGTGGCCAGCAACGCCAATAACATCGAAAAGCTGGCCACGCCCACCAAGTTTGGCAGCCGCGACCTGATTCTGCAGCAGCAGGGCAACCCGCTGTATTCCTTCTGGGTGTACAAGCAGCTGTACGTGGATGCGCAAACCGGCAACGCCGTGTATGAGGACGTGAACAAGGACGGCAAGATTACGGCCGCCGACCGGCAGATCGTGGGCAGCATCTGGCCCAAGTTTTTCGGCGGGCTAAGCAACTCCATCAACTACAAAGGCTTTGATGCCAACGTGCTCATAGCCTTCCAGTACGGCAACGAAGTGTACAACCACAACCGCTTCTTCGGGGAAGGCGGCGGCGCCCGCGACGAGGCCCGCATCATCTTCGCCAGCAACCTGGACCGTTGGCAGAAGCCCGGCGACCAGACCAACATCCCTCGTCCCGATGGCATCAACGTGAACAACTACCTCGACGGGGGCAGCCGCTGGCTGGAAGACGGCTCCTTTGTGCGCCTGCGCAACGTGAGCCTGGGCTACACGCTGCCCGCCTCGCTTACCCGCGGGGTCTTCAATGGGTCGGTGCGGGTGTATGCCCAGGGCACCAATCTAGCCCTGCTCACCAAATACAGCGGCCTCGACCCGGAGTCGGCGGCCAGCAGCGACGCCAACCAGCAGGGCATCGACCTGGGCACCCCGCCCCAGCCGCGCAGCGTGCAGGTGGGCATAAACGCCACCTTCTAAGCATCATGCAAGCCATTCACATTCTAAATGTCTGCCGGAGACACGTCGCATGTCTGCCAAGGACATTTGAAATGTCTGGTAATGACATTCGGAATATCTGCCGCAGACATTTCGAATGTCTGGCAATGACACTCGGAATGCAAAGCAATGACATGCCGAATATCCTTGGCTGACATAGGCTGAGCACCGGGGCAGAGCGTCTCCGGTACCGGCTGCCGGGCGCTCTGCGCAGCCGGTACTCTACCCGCGCAAGCCGGCTTCGCCTTACCCTGTCTGTATCAGGGCAGCTGGCAATGAGCCGTTGACTTCCGGCTTCCACAACTTCTTCTGACTTCTATCTCCTGACTTCTCATGTCTACTGCCTACCTAAAAACCGTCGCTCTTTTCGCTTCCATTGCCCTGGCGTTCAGCGTATCGGCCTGCGAGGACTTTCTTGACGTGGCCCCCCGCGAATCGGTAGCCGACGACCAGACCATTACCGACCAGAAATCGGCCGCTACGGCCCTCAACGGGGTGTATAGTGCCCTGGCCAGCGGCGGCTACTACGGCACCAGCTTCCAGAGCATCGGCTACCTGACCGGGGACAACGTGAAGTGGACCGGCACCCAGTCGCAGGTGCAGGAGTTCATCAACCACAACGTGCGGGCCGACAACTCCACCATCAGCACCGTATGGTCGTCGATTTACGTGACCATCAACCGCGCCAACCACGTCATCAGCAAAGTGCCCGGCGTGACGGACCCGCTGCTGACCGAGGCACTGCGCAACCAGTACGTGGGCGAGGCCTACTTCCTGCGGGCCCTGGCTTACTTCGACCTGGCCCGCACCTTCGGCGGGGTGCCTATCATCACTGCGCCTACGCTTACGGCTACTTCCAACCAGGGCATTGCGCGCGCCACGCAGGCCGAAACCTACGCCCATGCCTTGCGCGACCTGGAGGCGGCCGAACCCCTGCTGCCCAACCCCGCCACCGTGACCACCAACGACCGTTACCGGGCCACCCAAAAAACGGTGTGGGCCCTGAAAGCGCGGCTGTACCTGTATCAGCAGAACTGGGCCCAAGCTGAGGATTATGCCAGCCGCCTGGTCGGCGACGACGCGAACTACCAGCTGGTAGCGCCCTTCAACGCCTGGTTTGCGGGCAACGTGCGCGGCAGCCGCGAGTCGGTGTTTGAGGTGTTCTACAACGGCACCACCGAGGTAAACGGCCACCGCGGGCAGTGGCAGCCGACAGCCAACGGCGGCACCCGGCAGTGGGCCCCGAACGATGCGCTGGTGGGCCTGCTGAATACTGCGCCGAACAACACACCCAACGGCCGCAGCACGCTGATTGCGGCGCTGAACAGCACCACCTGGTACGGCAACCTCTACTACCGCAGCCCTGCCTCAGACCCCAGCTACATCTTCCGCATTGCCGAGCTGTATTTGATTCGGGCCGAGGCGCGGGCACAGCAAGGCAAACTGACCGAAGCACTGGCCGACCTCAACGCCGTGCGGGCCCGCGCCGGGCTGGAAGCCAGTACTGCGGCCACACCGGAGGAAGCACTACTGGCCGTGGAAGACGAGCGGCGGCTGGAGTTTGCCCTAGAGCCCCACCGCTGGTTTGACCTGGCGCGCACCGGCCGGGCCACGACCCTCTTCAAAGACCCGCTGGACCCCAACGCTCCGCTGCCCGGCTTCCGCCTGGTGCTGCCCATTCCCATCAGCCAGCTGCAGGTTGATGCGGCCCTCAAGCAAAACGAAGGGTACTAGCCCGGCATTCAAATACTATTCAGACCATCATGCTGAGCTGGTCGAAGCATGACAATTCCCAAACACAGGAATTGAATTTTCTGCTACCTCCTTCTACACTCCCATGAGCACAACCTTATCCCCCGCCGCGCCGGTGCTGGAACGGCCGCGTTTCGTAGAGCCGACAAGCTCCGCCGCCCCTGAGCACCAGTGGGCGGGCTACGAAAAAGCCCTGTTTCGCTTTGCTTTCCTGTATTTCGCCCTGCAGGTGCTGCCCCTCGACTGGAAGTACTACCGCGACGTAGCCGCCAACTGGTCGGGCTTCTCCTTCGGCGACATCTTCCGGGTGGCGCACTACAGCCCACGCTTTTTCGACGGCCCCGACACCTTCCTCAACTGGGCGGTAGTGGCTTTGCTGGCTGCCGTGGGTGCGGTGGTCTGGAGCTTGGTCGACAAAAGCCGCCCGGAGTACAACACCCTGTACTACTGGCTGCGGGTGCTGGTGCGCTACCGGCTGGCGGCGGGCCTGCTGGCTTATGGCTTCCTCAAGCTCTTCCCCATGCAGTCCCCGCCGCCTTCCCTGAGCTTGCTCAATACCCACTACGGCGACCTGAGCGACTGGAAGATTTTCTCGTTGAGTTTGGGCATCGTGCCTTCGTACCAGTCGTTTCTGGGGCTGGTGGAGATTCTAAGCGCGGTGCTGCTGCTGAACCGGCGCACGGCTAGCATCGGGGCCTTCCTCAGCATTTCGTTTCTGGGCAACGTGTTTCTCTCCAACCTGGCCTACGAGGGCGGCGAGTACGTGTACAGCTTCTACCTGCTGGCCCTGGCACTGGTGGTGCTCTGGTACGATGCCCGCCGTGTAAACGACCTGCTGACGTTGGAGCGGCCTGCTGTTCCGAACCGCTTTCAGCTGGTGCTGCCCGAAGGCTGGCAACGCTCGGGCCGGCAAGTCCTGAAGGCCGGCTTCGTGCTCTTGTTTGTGGGGCTGTACGGGGTGAAAACCTACGCCGCCTATCAGCGCGGGCCCTACCACTACCCCCAGACGCCCGGCCTGCCTGACGCGGCCGGCCTCTACAACGTGCGGGAGTTTCGGCTGGCCGGGCAGGTGCGCCCTTACTCCGCTACCGACCCGGAGCGCTGGCAGGATGTAGTGCTGGAAGAATGGAACACGCTCAGCGTGCGCTCCAGCCGTCCCGTGGTGCTCGACCATAGCAACACCGAAGCCATTCATTCCCAGGACGCCAACCGCAACTACGAGTTTGCCGGGGCCGCCGGCCGCCACTACTACGCCTACCAGCTAAGCTCCGACGGCCAGACGCTGACCCTGCAGAACCGCAACCCAGGTGAGGGTGCCGATAAGCTCACGCTCCGCCTTACCCGCCCGGATGCCCGCACCATCACGCTCAGCGGCACCGATGCGCAGGGCCGCGACCTACAGGTGGTGCTGGAAAAGCGCGACAAGAAACACCTGCTCGAAGAAGCCGCCAAAACCGGCCGCCGCGGGGACCTGAAGCTCTAGCATTTCTCTACCTGAAAACGACTTTTCCAATGTCTACCACCTCTTTCACCCTTGCACCCGGCCCCGAGGCTCCGGTGGCCGCCAGCCGCTCCAGGTACGCGCCTTCGACCGTTAAAACGGCCGCCGCCCGCCGACCCTGGAAACCCTGGCAGCGCGTGCTGTTCCGGGTGGCCTTCCCGTTTTTCATTCTCCTTTCCCTGCCCAGCGACCTGGGCTGGTACAAGAACCTATTCACCATCGACTGGCTGCACGGGCACTACCGCGACGTCTACGACATTGCCCGCTTCTCGCCTTCGTTCTTTCTGAAGGGCGGCGCGGAAGGCGGAGCGCCGGCCCTGCTCGGCTACGACAAGTGGTTTATTGCCCTGGGCATTTCGCTGGTTGTTGGCCTGATCTGGACGCTGCTGTCCCGCAAAAAGGAAGAATACGAGGTGCTCTACTACTGGCTGCGCGTGCTAGTGCGCTTCCGGGCCGGCATCGGCATCATCGGCTTCGGGTTCACCAAGGTGTTCCCCACGCAGATGCCCTACCCCTCCATTGGCATTTTGAACAGTGACTTTGGGGACATGACTGCCCAGAAAATCTTCTGGCTGCAAATCGGCATTGTGCCCTGGTACCAGGTATTTACCGGCGTGGTAGAAACGCTGGCGGGGGCCATGCTGTTTTTCCGGCGCACCACCTTTCTGGGCGCGGCCCTGCTGCTGGGCGCATTGGGCGACATCGTGTTCGTGAACTTCGCCTATGACGGGGGCGTGCATGTCTACAGCTCCTATTTCGTGCTGCTGGCCGCCTTTCTGCTGGTGCAAGACCTGCCCAACCTCTACAACCTGCTGATTCGGGAGCGGTACACGGTGCCCCGGCACTACTCCCCCAGTTCAAGGAAGCCTGGCTACGCTTCACCCGGCTGGGGCTGAAGGTGGCTACTATCGGTATCTTTCTGGGGTACCTGACTTACCTCGAGTACCTCAACTTCACCTACGACCCCTACAAGCAGCCCGCCCAGAAGGGCCTTGCTGAGCTGCGCGGGCTCTACAACGTGGCGGAGTTTCGCCTCAACGGGCAGGTGCTGCCTTACTCCCCGCTCGACAGTGTGCGCTGGCAGCAGGCCACCTTCGAGAAATGGACCAGCTTCACCTACAAAGTAAACCGCCCGCATAAGCTCGACCTCTCCAACGGGGGCGGCGCGGCCATGCGCGACATCAACCGCACCTTTGAAACGACTGGTCTGGCCGGCGGGCAGCGCGTGTTTTACTATGATGTTGACCCGCAAACCCACACGCTCTACCTGCAAAGCAAGGTGCTCACCGGCAAAAGAGGTCGGCGCGGCCAGCCCGAGGAAGAAGCCGGAAAAGCCACGGCCCAGGTGCGCGGCAGCAGCATTCCGGCCGGCCACAACAATGGCTACGGCGGCGACTATGGCGGCAGCTACGTGGGGGGCAAGGAAGCCGAGCAGCAAGCCAAGTACCAGGCTTCGCTGGCCGGCTGGATCAGCCCCGAAGCCCTGGCGCGCATCGGCGACGAAACCCTCAAAATCAACCCCGCGGCCCTGAGCACCCGGCGCGAACGGGGCATCAAAGCCGAGCAGAAGCCTGAAAAGCGCGACCGGATGACGCTAACCTACCACACCACCGATGGTGGCCGGCACGTGGTGCTGCGCGGCCTCAATGAGCGGAAAGATTCCCTCTACGTGATGTTGGACCGCGTAGACCGCCGGTATACCTTGTCGGAGTCGACGCTGTCGGCCGGGCAGTATTAGAGGTGAAATGGTGAAGGTGTGAGTTAAAAACCAGTTGTTAGTCTTCGCAGGCAGATGCAGACGAAAGGTGGCAATCGGGTTTAAACGCCTATTTCAATCCTCAAAAACTCACTATTTCACAACTTCACCATTTCACCTATGAGCAAACCTGAGTATGATGCGGTGGTAGTGGGCTCGGGCCCGAACGGGTTGGCGGCGGCCATTGTGCTGCAGCAGGCCGGTTTGCGGGTGCTGCTGCTCGAAGGCAAAAACAAGCTGGGTGGCGGCCTGCGCACGGCCGAGCTGACTTTGCCCGGCTTTCGCCACGACATCTGCTCGGCCATTCACCCGCTGGCGGCGGGCTCCCCGTTTTTTCAGATGCTGCCGCTGGCGCAGTACGGGCTGGAATACATTACCCCGCCCGTAGCCGCCGCTCATCCATTCGATAATGGCACGGCCGCATCAGTAGTCAACTCCCTGGCGGCTACGGCGCAAAGCCTGGGGGCCGATGAGCAGGCGTACCGGCAGCTGCTGGAGCCGGTGGTAGCCAGCTGGCCCCGCATTGCCAACGACGTGCTGGCCCCACTGCGTTTCCCGAAGCACCCGCTGGACATGGCACGGTTTGGCTTGTCGGCCCTGCAGCCGGCCACGCTGCTGGCCCGGCACTTCCAGACCAAAGAAGCCCGGGGGCTGTTTGCCGGCATGGCCGCCCACGCCATTCAGCCGCTCGGCAACCTCACTACTTCGGCCATTGGGCTGGTGCTGTTGGCGGCGGCCCACCGCAAAGGCTGGCCGCTGCCCAAAGGCGGCTCCCAGTCCATTGCCGACGCCCTGGCTGCGCACTTCGTGGCCCTGGGCGGGCAGATTGAAACCGGCACCTACGTCCGCGCCCTGGCCCAGCTGCCCTCCGCCAAAGCCGTGCTTTTCGACGTGACGCCCGCCCAATTGCTGCAGATTTCTGGCCACGATCTGTCGGCGGTGTACCAGTGGCAGCTGCGACGCTACCGCTACGGCATGGGTGTGTTTAAAGTGGACTGGGCGCTGGATGGACCGATTCCCTTCACGGCCGCCGAGGGCCGCCAGGCCGGCACGGTGCACCTGGGCGGCACCCAGGAGGAAATTGCGGCCAGCGAAAAAGCCACCGCCAACGGCGCGCACCCCGAAAAGCCCTTCGTGCTGCTGGCCCAGCAGAGCCTTTTCGACAACACCCGCGCCCCGGCCGGCCAGCACACCGCCTGGGCCTACTGCCACGTCCCGAACGGCTCCACGCAAGACATGACCACCCGCATCGAGCAGCAAGTGGAGCGCTTTGCCCCGGGCTTTCAGGACCTGATCATCGGCCGGCACACCTTCAATACGGCCCAACTCGAAGCCTACAACCCCAACTACGTGGGCGGCGACATTAACGGCGGGCGGCTGGATATCAGCCAGCTGTTTACCCGGCCCGCGCTGCGCGCCTCACCCTATCGAACCTCAAAGACCGGGCTGTATCTGTGCTCCTCGGCCACTCCTCCCGGCGGCGGGGTGCACGGCATGTGCGGCTACCACGCCGCCCGCCGCGCCCTGCGGGACGTGTTTCAGCTGGAAGCCGCGCCCCTGTACCACGAAGCCCCTTTGGCCCCGGCCAGCCGCTAATCCTTTTTCTCTCTTCGTCTTTTCTTTTCAAGTATGTCAACTGCCGTTAAAACCGTTCCGGTCGCATCCACTTTCAGCCTGCACGAAGACTGGGTGGTAGTGGTGCTGGGCGCCCTGCTGATTGGGCTTTCCCTGTCCGGTTTGCCCTTCGCCGTACCCGTGTTCAGTTGGGACTCCGCTGCCGACCTGACCGGCAAAGTGCTCAGTCCGGCCAATCTGCAGCTGATCCTAACCCAGTTTGTGTATCTGGCGGCTGTCGGCGCGGTGGGGGCCTGGCTCACCAACCGCTCCCTGAAGAATTATGCCCTAGGGTTTCCCATTGTATACCTGCTCACACTGGTGGCGCTGATAGCTGCCGGCAGCAAGACGGCTCGCAGTCTGGGGCTGGAAGCCGTTATTTTCAGCTTGCTGGCTGGTCTGCTCATCGGCAACCTGCTTGGGCTGCCCGACTGGCTGCGGGCCACGCTCAGCACCGAGCTGTTCGTAAAAATCGGATTGGTGCTGCTGGGCACGAGCGTCATCTTTACCGACATTCTGAAGGCTGGCTCACTGGGGCTGGTTCAGGCGCTGGTGGTAGTGCTGGCGGTGTGGTACTTTGCCTTCTGGCTGTGCCGCCGGCTGGGCGTGGATGAGGAGCTGACGATGATGATTTCCAGCGCCGTGTCTATTTGCGGGGTGTCGGCGGCCATTGCCACGTCGGGAGCCATTAAGGGCGACGCCAAGAAGCTTTCCTACGTCATTTCCCTGGTGCTCATCACGGCCATTCCCATGATGCTGCTCATGCCCTACGCCGCGCACTGGCTGGGTCTTTCGCAGCAGGTCACCGGGGCCTGGCTCGGCGGCAGCATCGATACCACCGGCGCCGTAGTGGCCTCGGGCACGCTGGTAGGCGAAGAAGCGCTGAAAATCAGCACCATCGTCAAGTTTTCGCAGAACGTGCTGCTGGGCGTGGCCGCTTTCGCCATTTCCATGTACTGGACCTACACCCAACACCCCAACGCCACCGAGCCGGGCACCAAACCCACGCTGGGCGTCATCTGGGAGCGGTTTCCCAAGTTTGTGCTGGGCTTTGTGGCCGCTTCGCTGCTGTTCTCCTTCGTGCTGGCCCCCGAAACAACTGAGGCCGTGAAGGGCGGGCTGAAGAGTGCCCAGGGGCTGTGGTTTGCGCTGGCCTTCACCAGCATCGGGCTGGAAACGAACTTTAAGGACCTGTTCAAGCACGAAAACAAGAAGCCGCTCTACGCCTTCCTGCTGGCGCAGACCTTCAACATCTTTATCACGCTGCTGATTGCCTATTTCCTGTTCCGTTAGCCCGGAATGGGCCGATTTTCTTTCTAATCCTCTCCGCTGTGCCCACCCGCCGTTTCGCTATTCTTACCTGCATGGATGCCCGTCTCGACCCCACACGCCTGCTGGGCGTGCCCGAAGGCAGCGCCCACGTGCTGCGCAACGCCGGCGGCCGCGTTACCGATGAAACGCTGCAGGCCCTGCTGCTCTCCCACCAGGTGCTGGGCACGCGAGAATGGTTTCTCATCCAGCACACCGACTGCTGGATGAGGCGCTGGCTGCCGTGCTTTCCAGCGCCGGTCCAACGGCCGTAGTTCCGGCTCCAACTTCTTTTTCGGACCTTACGAAGGCAGTGGCCGCGGATCTGGCCCGCGTTAAGCAGCACCCGCATCTCCCGGCTGAGGTGCAGGTGTTTGGCTACGTGTACGATGTGCGCCACAATCAGCTGCTGGAGGTACAGCCCGGAGGCCACCTCGTGCGCTAGCCGTTTGCTTTTTGTTTATGGACGTTGATATGAAGCTTGATTTGCTGATGCTGGCCGCTCACCCCGACGATGCCGAGCTGGGCTGCGCCGGCACGCTGCTGCGCCATGCCGCGGCCGGGCGAAAAGTGGGCGTGGTGGATTTGACGCGGGGCGAGCTGGGTTCCCGCGGCTCGGCCGAGCTGCGCGACGAGGAAGCAGCCGAAGCGGCCCGCATCCTGGGCCTGCACGTGCGCGAAAACCTGCGCATGCGCGACGGGTTTTTCCGCAACGACGAAGAGCACCAGCGCCGCGTTATCGAGGTTATCCGCCGCTTTCAGCCCGAGTTGATTCTGACTAATCCCAACATTGACCGGCACCCCGACCACGGCCGCGCCGCCGACTTGGTGCACGACGCCGCTTTTCTGGCGGGTTTGCCCAAAGTTCAGACCGAGTGGGAAGGCCGGGCGCAGGCGCCCTGGCGGCCCCGGCTGCTGCTCCAGGCCATCCACAACAGCTACGTCCGCCCCGACATCGTGGTGGATATTTCTGATTTCTGGGAACAGAAGCTGGAGGCCCTCACTGCTTTCCGAAGTCAGTTCTACCACCCCGAGTACGCCACTGACGAGGTGAAGACCTACATTTCCTCGCCCGACTTTTTGAGTATCCTGGAAGCCCGTAACCGGGAGTTGGGTAGCTACATCAGGGTACAGTTTGCGGAAGGCTACACCAGCCGCCGGCCCATGGGCATAGATGACCTGTTTCTGCTGCGCTGAGTTGAATGGCCTGGTTTACTTCTGGGCACTGGCACCGCTTGCTACTCGGTATTCCGCCACCCAGCAACCGCCTAAAACGAAAAACCGGATAAAAGACCTCAGCAGATCTTCTATCCGGTTTTTTGTGGGCCCAACTGGAATCGAACCAGTGACCTGCTGATTCACTTTCCTCCGGTTTCCCGAAGTAGTTGGACTATCTCATCACCCTATCTGCCGCAAGGCAAACGTAGGTGGGGGGCGTTGATGGAAGCGTATTGCATGGTCTGCTCACTTCCTAGTCTCTGCACCTTCCGGGTACTTTCATGACCGTTCCCCGGCTTGGCTCAGGATTGCCATCGGGAGCCATTTACTCACCGAACAGGTTTCCCTGAGTTAACCCCCTGCTCATCCCGTAGTTTCCTGCCGGGAGGCACCGCTTAGCAGTTGTTGAATTGTAGAAAGCACTAGCTCCGGGTGATGCGCTTCGGCATGACAATTTGAGCAAAGCAGCTCGCATTTACTTGCTTCGGCAACAATCACCTCCCAGTTCCGATTTGATAACACGCGCATGTCAAGTTTCATGCGCTTGGTATTCGGGTCGGAGTGATGGAAATGCAGCGCGGCTATGTTGGTACGATAGCCACACTTCCGGCAACCACCACCCAGCCGCTCAATCAACTCAAGCTTGCGCTTCAGCGACCTGACCGTTTGGGAGTGATAGGTGTTGGTTTGTGCTTTTACCCGATAGTAGTGGTCTTGCTGCTTACCTGCTATCGGTTTTTCACAAACCACACACCGCTTCATTCAATTCAAAGAACGCTAGTTGATGAGTCAGCTGCTCTAACCGATTGAGCTATAGGCCCAGTGCGCAACGTCCCTTAGTAAGGTTGGCTACGACAATGCAAACTACGTACTTCGCGGTCAGATTTCCAACCTTTACCCGTTTTATGGCCCAGAAACCCAATCTGCTGTTTGACTTTGGCGGTGTCATCATCAACATCGACTATCAGCGCACCCTGGATGCCATGGCCCGCCTGCACCGCAGCGGCAGCACCATTGCTTTCACGCAGGCTGCCCAGGCCGAACTGTTTGACTTGATGGAAACCGGCCGCCTCACGCCCGCGGCCTTCCGGGAGGGCCTACGCACACACTACGAGCTGGAAGCTACCGACGAAGAGCTGGACGCCGCCTGGAATGCCATGCTGCTGGATGTCCCGGCCGAGCGCCTGGCCTACCTTGCCGGGCTGCGCGCCCAGGGCCACGAAACCGCGCTGCTTTCCAACACCAACCAGATTCATATCGAGGAAATCAACCGGCGGCTCAAAACCCAGTATGGCTTGGAGCACGGCATTGCCGACTGCCTCGACTGGGTGTTTTACTCCCAAGAGGTAGGGCTGCGCAAGCCGGGCGAAGAAATTTTCCGGCACGCCCTACGCGAAATGAACTGGCAGGCCGGGGAAACTCTTTTCATCGAGGACAGTTCTCAGCACATCGAAACGGCGCGGCGGCTGGGGCTGCACACGCTGTTTCTGGCTCCGCCCCTTACCCTCACCGATGCCCTCCCCGACGCCCTCCGAGCCTTCCGCCCCGCTGCCTCTCCCCTTCCCTGACGCACCCACTCCGGCCGAAGCAGCACCCGTAGATTTCCCCGACTACGAGCAGACCGAGCGGCCCCGCTGGCAGCGGTACGCGCTGCACCTACTGCTCTTCCTCGTTACTCTTACTACTACCACGCTGGCCGGGGCTGAGTGGCTGACGGGCAAGGTCTTTTTTATCCAGGGTGATGACTTCAAGCTGACAGGCTGGCTCACGCCGGCCGAAATCTTGCAGGGACTGTGGTTTTCGGTGCCGTTTCTGGGGGTGCTGACGGTGCATGAGTTCGGGCACTACTTCACGGCCCGCCGCAACCATATCCGCACCTCGCTGCCGTACTATATTCCGTTTTTCACCGGTTTCTTTAACACCCTGGGCACGTTTGGGGCGGTTATCCGCATCAAGGACCGCATCTACTCGCGGCGGGAGTATTTCGATGTAGGCCTGGCCGGGCCACTGGCCGGGTTCCTGGTGGCCGTACCCGTGCTGATCTACGGCTTCACGCATCTGCCGCCACTAACTTCTATTCCGGTCGAAGAATTTTACGACCATGAGGATTTTGGCAATACTTTCACCCTGGCCAGGCCGCTGCTGTACCAGGCGCTGGAATACGTGTTTGCGGATCCAACCCGGCTGCCCCACCCCAACGAGCTGATGCATTACCCGGTGCTGCTGGCGGGGGCGCTGTCGTTGTTTTTCACTGCCCTTAACCTGGTGCCTATCGGCCAGCTCGATGGAGGGCACATTCTGTACGGGCTGCTGGGCTTTCGGCGGGCCAACCGGCTGTCGGCGGCCCTGTTCGTGGCCTTCATTTTTTACGCCGGGCTGGGGCTGTTTACGCTCACGACCAGCGCCGAAACCTGGCTGTACTGGGGCGGGCCCTATGCGCTGTATCTGTTTCTGGTGTTCCGCAAGGCCCTGCCCACGCCCCGGCGCGGGCTGCTGCTGGCGGCGGCCGTGTGGGCCGCGCAGGTGGCCCTGTCCTCGGCGGTACCGGGGCTGCAGGGGCAGCCGGGCTGGCTGGCGTTTGGGCTGCTGCTGGGTACGCTCACGGGCATCTACCACCCGCCGGCCCCCGATGAGCGGCCACTTAGTGCCGGCCGCAAGGTGCTGGGCTGGCTGATGCTGCTTATTTTTGTGCTGTGCTTTACGCCTTCGCCGTTTAGTTCTTAGTTTTTATCCGCTGGGTGCGCGTCTGCCGCACCGGCATTTTTCATGACGTTTCTGCAATTTTCTCAATCAAATCTGCTGCGGGGCACTACGCTGCTGGTACTGCGGCGGCATGGGCTGTATGTGAGCCAGCGGCGGCGCAACGGGGTAGCGTGGCTGGAAAGCGAAATTCCCTACGAAGAGCTGCTGCCCGTGACGCTGGAATATGCCGTGCCCGGCCCGCTGGCGTTGCCCCGGCCTCTGCTGTGGGTGCTTATGTGGCTGGGGGTACAGTTTGGCATTCATGCTATGCAGCATGGGGCGGGCTTGGCCGAATGGGTAGCCGTGCTGGCGTTTGGCGCGGGCCTGAGCCTGGTATACCTGGGGCGCCGGTACCTGGGCCGGAGCGTAACGCTCAGCACCAACCGCCTGCGCCTGACGCTGCGCGACCAGCCCGGCCGCCGCGACGCACTGGTAAATTTCACCGATGAGCTGCGCCGCCGCGCCCACGGCTACCTGCGCGACGAATACGCCCAGGTAAACCCACTGGGACCTATCGAGCTGCAGCTGCACCGCCTCAACTGGCTGCACCACCTCAATGTGCTGTCGGAAAAGGAGCTGCGCACGCTCAGCACCCGCCTCACCGGCCGCCTGTCGCTGGACTCCATCAAGCTCATGGGCCAGGACCTGGAAACACCGTATTTGAATTGAGAGCTTAGAGCTGAGACGTTAGAACTTAGAATCATGAAGCTACACTAAAGCGAATGAGCGGCGCTTATCGTTCTGGCAACGCGCCAGCGAACGATAAGCGCCGCTCTTCTCTTGGCTCTAAGTTCTAACTTCTCAGTTCTAAGCTCTAAGTTTTAAACCTACCCCAGAGCCGTAACGCCGGGAAGCTCTTTGCCTTCCATGTACTCCAAAAGGGCGCCGCCGCCGGTGCTGATGTAGCTGACTTTCTCCGAGAAACCAAGCTGGTTGACAGCCGCTGCCGAGTCGCCGCCGCCGATGAGGCTGAAGGCGCCCTGCTCGGTGGCATCGGCAATGGCCTGGGCTATGGTTTCGGTGCCTTTGGCGAAGTTGCTCATTTCAAACACGCCCATCGGACCGTTCCAGAGGATGGTTTTAGAGTTGCGCACCACCTCGCTGAATGCCTTGATGGAGTCGGGACCGAGGTCGAGGCCCATCCAGCCGTCGGGAATCTGGTTGTTTGGCGTCACTTTCGTTTCGGCGTCGTTGGCAAACTTGTCGGCAATAAGGCTGTCGGTGGGCAGCAGCAGATTCACGCCTTTGGCTTTGGCTTTTTCAATCAGTTCCAGCGCCAGGTCCATCTTGTCGGCCTCCAGCAGCGAGTTGCCGATGCTGCCGCCCTGCGCTTTGGCGAAGGTGTAGGCCATGCCACCCCCGATGAGCAAGTTGTCGACTTTATCGAGCAGCTTTTCGATGATGAGGATTTTGTCGGAAATCTTGGCTCCACCCATGATGGCGGTGAAGGGACGCTCGGCCTCTTCCAGCACTTTTTTGGCGTTGTCCAGCTCGCCCTGCAGCAGGTAGCCGCCCACGCGGTCCTCGGCGGCAAACGACTCGGCAATAACGGCCGTGGAGGCGTGCTTGCGGTGGGCCGCCCCGAAGGCGTCGTTCACGTACACGTCGCCGAGCTTGGCCAGCTTGGCGGCAAATTCAGCATTGCCTTTCTCTTCCTCGCCGTAGAAGCGCACGTTTTCGACCAGCAGAATCTGGCCGGGCTGCAGGGCCTGGGCCTGCGCTTCGGCGTCCAGCGCATCGGTCGCGAACTGTACTTCCTGTCCGTACTCCTCACCCAGGCGGGCTACAATGTGCTTGAGCGAGTACTTATCCTCGGGGCCACCTTTGGGCCGGCCCAGGTGCGAGAGCAGCACGACCGAGCCGCCATCAGCCAGGATTTTCCGGATAGTGGGCGTAGCGGCCCGGATGCGGGTATCGTCGGTGATGGCGAAGCTTTTGTCGAGCGGCACGTTGAAATCTACGCGCACCACGGCGCGCTTGCCGGCGAAGTTGTACTGATCGAGGGTTTTCATGGAACAGGAATTGGGTTTGGCTGGGGCGAAGATAGGTAATGAGGTGACACGCGACCGGTGAGTAGTTGTCATTACCAGGGGATACATCCGCCTTTGGTTTGTTGTGCCTTCTTGCAATGACAGATGTTTTACCTTTGCCCTTGATATGAAAATTGGCATCTTCTTCGGTGGCCCGTCGCGCGAGCGGGAAATCAGCTTCGCGGGCGGCCGCACCGTGTACGATAATCTGGATAAGTCCTTGTTTGAGGCCGTGCCCATATTTGTGGACAGCCGCGGCAACTTCATTCAGCTGGAGTGGGAATACATCTATAAAGGTACTATCCGGGACTTCTACCCGCCCGTGTCGGCGCTGCCGCCCGCGGTGCTGCCGGTGCAGATGTACTTCGAAAGCCTGGGCAAGCTGAGCCAGGATGAGCAGGACCGCATCATCTCCGAAGTTGGCCGCCGCGTGGAGCCCCGGGAGCTGGCCGGCCTTATGGACTTCGCCTTCCTGGCTTTGCACGGCCCGGGCGGCGAGGATGGGGCCATTCAGGGCCTGCTGGAGTGGTACGGCATTCCGTACTCGGGCTCCGGCATTCTGCCCTCAGCCTTCGGCATCGATAAAATTGCCCAGAAAAAGCTGCTCAAAGCCCTCAACCGCCCCACGCCCGACTTCCGCCTTATCACTGCCGAAGAATGGGATGTGGCCGCCCCCCAGGCCACCCTGGATTACCTAGTGCGGGAGCTGGGGTTGCCGCTCGTGTTCAAAGCCCCACGCCAGGGCAGCAGCATTGGCATCAGCATCCTGCGCGAAGCCGATGTAGCCAAGTTTGCCACGGCCGTAGAGCGCAGCCTGTTCCACAAAACTGTATCACAAGCAGAGTGGCAGGCGCTGTCGGACCCGCAGAAAACCGTGTGGCTGCAGCAGCTGGTGGATATCCGCGAGGGTATCGGTCTGCCCGTTGTAGTTTCTAGTTCCTCGTTGCTAGTTGCTAGTTCGAGCGACCAACCAGAAACCAGAAACCGGAAACCAGAAACTCAACTGATTTACCAGCCCGAGCAGCTGCTGAATGCGCTGAATGAGCGGCTGCAAACCGCCGAGGCGGTGCGCCTGACCAGCGTGGAGGGCGAAACTCAGGTGCTGGTGGAAAGCTTCGTGCAGGGCCGCGAGTTTTCGTGCATCGTGGTGGAAGACCCCAGCGGGCAGCCGCTGGCCCTGCCGCCCACGGAGATTGTAAAGGGCGAGGAAATGTTCGACTACCGCTCGAAATACCTGCCCGGCCTGGCGCGCAAAATTACGCCTATTGACCTGCCTGAAGCGGAAATTCAGCGCATCCGGGAAGCCTGCGAGGAAATGTTCCGCACCTTCGGCTTCCAAGTATATGCCCGCCTCGACGGGTTTATAGTTTCTGGTTCCTCGTTGCTAGTTGCCAGTTCAAGCGACCAACCAGAAACCAGAAACCAGAAACCAGAAACTCAGCTATTCCTCAACGACCCGAACACTACGTCGGGCATGCTGCCGGCTTCGTTCTTTTTCCACCAGGCCGCCGAAATCGGGCTGAACCCCTCGCAGTTTCTCACCTATTTGATTCGCACTTCGTTGGCAGCGCGGCGGCGGGCCGGGCTGCGACCGGTGAAGCTGGCGGGTTTGCTGGCGCAGTTGGATACTGCTGTGGCGGCCCGGGCTTCGGAGGATCGCACCCGCACCAAGGTGGCCGTGATAATGGGCGGCTACTCCTCGGAGCGGCATATTTCGGTGGAAAGCGGCCGCAACATCTTCGAGAAGCTCAGTTCCAGTGTCAAGTACGAGCCGGTGCCGGTGTTCCTGACCGGCAACAGCCAGGAGTTTCGCCTCTATGTGCTGCCGATCAACGTGATGCTCAAGGACAATGCCGACGACATCCGCGAAAAAGTGGAGCACATGGAAACGGGCCACGGTCTGCATCCTATTCTGGAGCGCATCCGCCGGGAGGCCTCGGCCATTACCAGCACCTACGCCGGTCAGCCCACGGCCCAGCCCCGGCGCGTGTCGTTTGAGGAGCTGGCGGGCATGGTAGATGAGGTGTTCATTGCCCTGCACGGGCGCCCCGGGGAGGACGGCGCCCTGCAGCGGGAGCTGGAAAAGTTCGGCCTGCCCTACAACGGCTCGGGCGTCGAAAGCTCCAGCATCACCATCAACAAGTTCGAAACCAACAAGCGCCTGCGCGAAGCGGGCCTGCGCGTGGCCGAGCACCGCATGGCCAACCGCCTGGAGTGGGACGCCGACGCGGAAGTCTTCTACCGCAGCCTGGAAACGCAGTTCCCCTACCCCTTCATCGCCAAGCCCGCCGACGACGGCTGTTCCTCGGCCGTGAAGAAAATCAAGAACCGGGCGGAGCTGGAAGCCTTCACCCACCTGATTTTCCGGGAGCAGGAAGACCTGATGCCCGCCGAAGCCACCACGCTCAGCCTGGGCTTCAAGGAGGAATTTCCGCAGAAGGAAGCCTTCCTGGTAGAAACCCTGATTGACCGCGACGGCGCGGCCCACTTCCTGGAAGTGACCGGTGGCCTGCTCACGCACTGGGACGAGACCGGAGAGCTGAAAATTGAGGTGTTTGAGGCGTCCGAGGCCCTGGCGACCGGCGAGGTGCTGAGCCTGGAAGAAAAATTCCTGGCCGGCGAAGGCCAGAACATTACCCCGGCCCGCTACGCCGCCGACCTCACGGAGCGCCAGCGCGTATCGGAGGAAGTGAAGAAGGAGCTGCGCCGGGTGGCTGAAATCCTGAATATTCAGGGCTACGCCCGCATCGATGCGTTTGTGCGGGTGCGCCAGACCGGAGCCGTGGAGGTGATTATCATCGAGGTAAACTCCCTGCCCGGCATGACGCCCGCCACCTGCATCTTCCACCAGACTGCCCTGGCCGGCTACACGCCCTACGACTTCATCGACCGGATTCTGGAGTTCGGCAAGCAGCGCACGGAAAAGGCTCAGGTGTAACCAAAACTGTCATTCCGAGCAAAGCGAGGAATCTGAGGTAAGCCGGTGAAGGATAACCCCAGATTCCTCGCTTTGCTCGGAATGACAGCATCAATTGAAACTCTGCTGGCTTCTCTCCGGCATAGCTGCCAAATTCCTAGCTTTGCCAGCTACTCGCGCCTTCTACCTCCTTTTCTATCATGTCTTTCTTTAAATCGGATACGCCCCTGGATGTAGTGAAGCACCTGGCCGCCATTGCGGCGCTGGTGGCCCTGCTGGTGCTGGGCTTTTTCTACGTGTATCTGCCCTTCACCACCAACCACGGCGAAACCATTGTGGTGCCTAAAATCACGGGCATGAACCAGGAGGCTCTGGAGGATTACCTCGACGAGCGGAACCTGGCCTACTTCGTGGACGACAGCAGCTACGATGCCACCGTACGGCCCGGCACGGTGCTCACCCAGGAGCCGCGCCCCGGCGACCGGGTAAAGGAAGGCCGCAAAATCTACATTGCGGTGGCTATGAAAAACCCACCCGTCATCAAGATGCCCAAGCTCACGGACGGCTCGGTGAAAAACGCCCAGATGATCCTGAAAAGCTATGATCTGACCGTAGGTCAGATTCAGCTGGTACCTGATCTGGCTCAGAACGCGGTGCTCAAGCAACTGGTGAACGGCAAGGAAATAGCGCCCGGCGCCCCTATTGCCAAAGGCACAAAAGTGGACCTGGTGGTAGGCGACGGACAGGGCAACCAGGAATTTCCGGTGCCCAACGTAGTGAATATGCCCGCCGATGAAGCCGCTACCCTGCTGGCTGGCCAGGGCCTGCTGGTGGGTGCTACCTTTTATCAGGCGCCCGAAGAGGGCCAGACCGAAGGCACCGTGGTGCGGCAGCGGCCGGTATCAGCGCCCGGCGCTACCATCCGCACGGGCCAGCTGGTAGATTTGTGGGTGGCCGGCGAAGCGCCCATCAAAGAAGTGAAGTAAGCCCCTTATTCTGTCTGAAAAAAGCCCGCCGCCGCACTGGCCGCGGGCTTTTTTCGTTGAGTGGTTCTCGTGTCATGGCGAGCAGCGCGACGCCATCCGTCCTAGGCAACGTACCAGGCCCTGAAATGCGCTGAAGCGTGGCCAGCGCCAGGAATTGACGGAGCAAACCCTGTGTCTGGTGCTGTTCAGGATGGATGGCGTCGCGCCGCTCGCCATGACACGAGAACCACATTAGCACATCCATCCAGTAACTTGCCCACGATGAAGCGTATTTCTATTGTTTATGGCGTGTTGCTGGCGGCCCTGCTCTCGGGCCAGCACGCGTGGGCGCAGGAGGTCAGCCCACTTTCAACTGATCCGGCCCGCAAAGCGCCAACTCCACGCGGGGGCGTGGCAGCTCGCCGGACTGCCCTGGCGCTGCCATTCTTCGATGACTTTGCCCAGCAGTCCGAAGGCAACCCCAACGCCGAGCACTGGGAGCCGAAGGGCGGCGTGCTGGTCAACAACCGATTTCCGGTAGCGGCGCCCTCACGCAACGTGGCCACGTTCGACGGGCTGCGGGCCAATGGCAGCCCTTACGGCAGCTCCACCGTGTACAGCGACACCGACACGCTGACCTCCGTGCCCATCGACCTAAGCGGGCAAACGGCGGGCTCGAACGTGTACCTAAGCTTTTTTTGGCAGGCGGGCAGCATCGTGGGGGCTCCGTCGGCGGCCAGCTCCTCGCGCACCGTGGCCCTGAGCCTGGAATTTCTGGATAAGAACAACATCTGGCAAACCATCTGGACGCAGCGGAGCACGGGTCAGCGCACCGAGTTTGTGCAGGAAATATTTCCGGTGACCGACGAGAAATATCTGCACGCGGGCTTTCAATTCCGGCTGCACAGCATCGGCAGCCAGGCCTTCACCCGCGACGCCTGGAGCATCGACTACGTGCGCCTGGACCGCAACCGCTCGGCTACCGACCTGGCTTTTTTGGACTTTGCCACCAGCGCCCCGCTTTCGTCTTTGCTGAAGCGCTACGCCAGCATGCCGGCCGTGCAGCTGGCCGCAGCTTCTTCCCCCGCCGAGGAGCTCAACGACCAGACCACTACCACCATCAACAACTTTGCCGTGAGCCCCGAGCCGACGCCCATTGAGTGGCGCGGCACGGCCCAGAGTCTGCCCAACGGCCCCGAGCTGCCGTACGTGACGGGCAACCGCTCGGTGGATGCCAACTCCCGGCAAATCCCGATTACCGGCAACCTGCGCACCGTAGCAAGCCAGCTGCTGACCGGCGGGCCCCAGCGCATCCGCCACACGCTGGTGCTCGACGCTCGGGAAACCAACCCGCTCACGCAACCCAACGACTCCATTTCGCGCGTAACGGAGCTGGCCGACTACTACGCCTACGACGATGGCACCCCCGAAGCGGCCGTGAACCTGCCAGCCTTGTCCAATGGCCCCCTTTCCTATTTTGCTTACCGCATCGACCTCAACCGCCCCGACCAGGTGAAAAGCGTGCTGCTGTACCCTGAGCTGCCCAACGCGGCCGGCCGCAGCATTACGGTAGCCGTGTGGGAGCTGGGGGCCGATGGCAAGCCCAAGCCTGAGGCTAAAGCCACGGCTACGCTCAACGTACCCGCTACGGCCGGGGAAAGTGGGTTTATCGAAGTGAAATTCGCCAGCCCGGTGCCCGTGAGCGGCTCGTTTCTGGTGGGCTACGGGCAGCCGTCCATCGGCCAGTTCGTGCGGTTTGGGCTGGATCTGAACAGCACCGTTCCCCAGGATTACCTGTTCTACCAGGCCCAAAACGCCTGGACGACTACCAGCACCACGCCCGCCGGCGCCCCCATGATGCGGCCGGTGATGTCGGGGGTAATAACGGCCGGTACGGCTGCGGCTGGTGCCGCTACGGTAGCGTTGTATCCCAACCCCAGCGCCGGGGTGGTGCGGGTGCAGGGCCGTTACCTGCGCGCTACCGTGCTCGATGCGCTGGGCCGCCTGGTGTGGCAGCAGCCCGCCGCCGAGGCCGGTCAACCTGAGCTGCGCCTGACGGGGCTACCGTCCGGGGTGTATCTGGTGCAGCTGGAGCTGCCGGGCGCGGGCCGCGTCACACGTCGGCTGGTGCTCACGCGCTAAATTCGTTGCGGTGGCCACAGCTAGTGGCAGGCAGCCTCTTTCTGCTAAAATCCGCACCTTTGAGCTGGGGTTTTCCGGCTCCCAGGAAGCACCATTTTTCTAACCTGCCACCTTCACCTTGCCTTTTTATGGCTGATATCACCCCTACCGAACTCAAACAGCGCCAGGCCGCCGGCGAAAAGCCCACCATCATCGACGTGCGCGAAACCTGGGAAAATGAGGAAGCCCGCATCGACGGCAGCCGCAACATTCCCCTGAACGAGCTGCCCGGCAAGCTCGACGAACTGGAGGATCTGAAAGACCAGGAAGTTATTGTGCACTGCAAAAGCGGGGGGCGCTCGGCCTCAGCCAAGGCATTTCTCACCCAGCAGGGCTTTGGCAACGTGCGCAATCTGCTGGGCGGCATGCAGGCCTACCAGCAGACCTAAGCGGCTTTGTTTTCCTGCGACTGTATGGGACCCGGCACTATGCTGGGTCCCTTCGTTTTTGGGCCGGCGGGCAGTCGGCTGAACATTACCCCCTAAATTTTACTTACTCACTACTAATCGATTAGTTGGAGAAGTTAATTTTAATTGCACACAATTAAACATTCTACAACCAAACCCGTTAACCTTGCTGAAACGATGAACAAGCCGACTTCTTCTGCCGACCATCCGGACCTGCTCAAGCTGGAAAACCAGCTGTGCTTTCCGCTGTATGCCGTGTCGCGGATGTTTACCAAAGCCTACCAGCCCTTCCTGCAGGAAATGGACCTCACCTACCCGCAGTACCTGGTGCTGCTGCTGCTGTGGGAACACCGTGAGCTGACGGTGAAAGCCCTGGGCGACAAGCTGCTGCTCGACTCAGGCACGCTTACGCCCCTGCTCAAGCGCATGGAGCAGAAGCAGTGGGTGAGCCGCCGCCGCGACCCGCGCGACGAGCGTTCCGTCATTATTAGCATTCAGCCAGCCGGTGAGGCGCTGCAGCAGCAAGCCTGCCGCATTCCTGAGCACTTGATAGAACGCCTGCAGCTGTCGGTTCCCGAGTTTGAGGCTCTCCGCCAGCAGCTCAACACCTTGTTAACCCGGCTGACCTAGCGCAGCCATTTACTTTTTCTTCACTATGAAAATCGAGAAAATCTTCACGGCCCAGGCCAAGGCCAAAGGTGGCCGCGACGGTCAGGTAACGTCCAACGACGATGTGCTGAACCTGGCTCTGAGCACCCCAAAGGCTATGGGCGGCCCCGGCAAAGCCGGCGCTACCAACCCCGAGCAGCTTTTTGCCGCCGGCTACGCAGCCTGCTTTGAGGGTGCGCTGGGCGTAGCTGCCCGTCAGGCCGGCGTACGGCTCAGCGACGTGACGGTAGAAGCCCTTATTGGCTTTGGCAAGGCAGAAGATGGTGGTTTCGGCATCTCGGCCGATCTGCACGTGAACATTCCCGGCGTAGCTCAAAGCCAGGCCGAGCAGCTGGTAGAAGCCGCTCACGGCATCTGCCCCTACTCGCGTGCTACCCGCGGCAATATCGAGGTGACGCTGGTTGCCACGACCAACCCGGCATAGTATCTAAGGCAGCTTCAGCTTTACAATAAACCCCGACTACCAGCTTAGTTGGGGTTTATTATTTTGCTCCGAGCTACTGCTTTTCAGCTCATTCACCTTATTTCCAACCGCCCATCAGTTGCGTAGCGCAGCTCGCCTAGCTCCACCAGCTCCCGCAGCTGCGCCGTTACGGCGGTGGCCTGACCGGGCTGGAAATGGGTGAGCACCTCGCGCGGGGTTTGGGGCATGGCTTTCAGCAGGGTCAGCAGCTGGTCGCGCAGGCTCGCGCTGGACGCCGTTGGCTGGCGGGCTTTTTTGCGGGCCAGGCACAGGTCGCACACACCGCAGGCCGGCGCCTCCAGCTCCCCGAAATACTCCAGCAGCAGCTGTTGCCGGCATTGCCCGCCCGCCGCGTAGCGAATCACCGACTCGGTTTTGTGCAGGGCCAGCTCCCGGGCCTGATGGAGGCGTTTCTGCTCCAGCGGCAGCTTGGCCGCATCGAAGCGGGCCGTAGTAAACATAGCCTGCGGCGACTCGTGGCGCGGCTGAAACTGGATGATGCCCGAGCGGTGCAGAAACAGCAGCATCTTGCGCAGCTCCACCACGCTCAGGCGCAGATGCTGGGCCAGGCTGTTTTCCGAAATCCGCTGAAAGCCCGCGAACAGCTCTCCGCCGTGAAACCGTAACAGGCTTTTGATGAGCTGGTCGTGCTGGGCGTTGGCCACCTGAAACCGGTACAAGTCGTTGTGGTCGATGGGAATGTGCACACGGGCGGGATTGTTCACGGCCTCATTCACCTGCACGAAGCCTTCCCGCTCCAGCAGGCGCAGGCTGTTGTGCGCATCCAGAGCCTTGATACGGTAGGTTTCGGCAAACTGCTGAATGTCGAAATCGAAAGCCACCAGCTCGCCCCCACCCACAGCCGTGCGCGAGAAGTTAGCCAGGGCCTGATACACCCGGCGCACCACCTCCAGCTCGGGAAACGCCTGCCGGGTGCGGCGACGCAACTCGTCGGCGTCGTTGGGGCCATGCAGCAGCACCGCAAAGGCGTACTTTTCGTCGCGGCCGGCGCGGCCAGCCTCCTGGTAGTAGGCCTCCAGGTTATCGGGCGCATCGAGGTGCACCACGAGGCGTACGTCGGGCTTATCAATGCCCATGCCAAAGGCATTGGTGGCCACTATGCACCGCGTTTTGTTGGCCATCCAGTCCTGTTGGGTGCGGGCGCGCAACTCGGCGGGCAGACCGGCGTGGTAGGCGGCGGCGGCCACGTTCTGCTGGCACAGATAGGCCGCGGCGTCCTCGGTCTGACGGCGGGTGCGGGCGTATACAATGCTGGTTTTGTCGGGCCCCACGCCTCGTACCACTTCCAGCAGGCGCCGCAGCTTGTCTTCCGTGTTCAGCACCGAGTACGACAGGTTGGGCCGGGCAAAGCTTTGCTGAAACACGCTGTGCGTGGCGCCGAACCGCAGCTTCTCTACAATGTCCCGGCGAACCTGCTCCGTGGCGGTGGCCGTGAGGGCTATGCAGGGCACGCCGGGCAGCAGCTCACGTAGCTCGGCAATGCGCAGGTAGGGTGGCCGGAAGTCGTAGCCCCACTGCGAAAGGCAGTGCGCTTCGTCCACGGCCAGCAAGCTCACCTTCATCTTGCCCACCCGGGCCCGAAACATATCCGTGAGCAGCCGCTCCGGCGACACGTACAGGAACTTTACCGGGCCATACACGCAGTTATCCAGCGTCTGGTCGATTTCCTGGTGGCTCATGCCCGCGTACACGGCTTCGGCCTTGATGCCGCGCTTGCGCAGGTTGTCCACCTGGTCTTTCATTAGGGCAATGAGCGGCGAGACCACCACGCACAGGCCGGGCCGGGCCAGGGCCGGCACCTGGAAGCAGATGCTCTTGCCGCCGCCCGTGGGCAGTAGCGCCAGCACATCCTGCCCCGCCAGCACCGCCCGAATGATATCCTCCTGCAGCGGCCGAAACGCGGTGTGCCCCCACGTCTGGCGCAATACGTGCAGAATATCGTCGGTGGGCGGAAGCATAGCGGCAAAGGTAGAGTGTGGCCGGGCGCTACGCCAACAGCCAACAAAAAAGCCCGGCTCCTTGCGGAACCGGGCTTTCCAGTATAAATAAGAGCCTTAGGCAGCCGTGGCAGCCTGACCGTTTTCGCGGTCTTCAATGGCTTTCTTGAGCTTGGCAATGGCGCCCGTGGCCCGCTCCTCGTCCAGACGGTTGATATTCAGCAGCATCTTGGTCTTTTCCTGACGGGTGATGACCGGATGGTTAAGCAGCCGAATGATTTCCTCCTTCTGCGGGGCCGAGGCGTAAGCGACCGGAGCAGGCTCGGAAGCAACGGCAGCCGGGGTCAGCGGCTCGGCGGGCACCGCCTTCATGGGCGTCACGGCAGCGGGAGCAGCCACCGGAGTTGCAGCAGGCTTGGCTTCAGCGGGCGTGTTTCCGCCATAGTCCATTTCCTCAGCGGGCGTGGGCTCATAGCCGGCAGCTCGGATAATCCAGGCCAGGATGTTGCGGTAGGCTTTGCCAATGGCCCGGGTCTGAGCCATACTCATAATGGCAAACTCCTGGTAGAACTTCTTGCCCTGCTCCTTATTGGAGCAGATGGCAAACCCGGCCCCTACCGTGTGGCCGCTGCGCATATCGAACAGCGTCACTTTGGCCTGATACTTAATTTCAGCTTCCGTGGAAACGTTGATGACGTGGTCTACGATGGGCACAATACCCAGACGCGACCCGGCGTACTGCCAGCCTTCCACGTTCACGAACTCCTTGCCCTGCACCGTAGTGCTGAGCTTGTTGTCCTTGATGAATTTAGCCAGGTCCGTCGCCAACTGGAGCGTCTCGTCGGAACGCGAGATGTCAAAGCTCTCCACTTTAGTCTTACGAACCGGCTCTTTGATGTTCTTGGTTGCTTCGCTCATGGCGTCTTTCCGTTTATGTCCTGTAGTACCGTATTGTGTTACGTGAAGATAACGAACCGACCACGTAAAAGGTGCAAAAACAGCATGGTTTTTTAGCAAATTTTCTCGTTGAATATCAGCTAATTACAAGCATCAATTCAATATTTAATAGTCAGCCAATATTTTTAGCATTCAAACATACCCTTAAATGGATACCTGAAGCCTGAAATCAACATCAATTACCCTAATTCAGACAAGAAAAGACGGCCACTGCTACGTCTCGAAAACGCGGCAGCGGCCGTAGCTGAATGGCCCGGCACAAACGGGCGCATTACCAGGGGTCAAAGAAACGCATCCAGAAGTTACCTTCCGGATGCGTTGTATACGCGGGGCCAATGGTAGAGGTTATGCCAGCTGCCCTTCCCAGATGTGGCCGTCCTTCATCACAATCTTGCGGTCGGCCATTTCAGCCAGCTGGTCGTTGTGGGTCACAATCACGAACGTCTGGCCCAGCTCCTTGCGCAGCAGAAAGAAAATCTGGTGCAATTCCTGGGCATTCTGGGAGTCGAGGTTGCCGCTGGGCTCGTCGGCGAAGATGATTTCGGGGGAATTGATAAGGGCGCGGGCTACGGCCGTACGCTGCTGCTCACCGCCGCTCATTTCGCTAGGTTTGTGGTCGGCGCGGCGCTCCAGGTTCAGCATCCCGAGCAATTCGCGGGCCCGCACCCGGGTTTCTTTTTCGGAGCGACCGGCCAGGTATGCCGGCAAACACACGTTTTCGAGGGCCGTAAACTCGGGCAGCAGGTTGTGAAACTGAAAGATGAACCCGATGTGGCGGTTGCGAAACTTGGCCAGATTGGAGCGGCTGAGCGAGTTGATGGGCTCACCATCGAAAAGCACCTCCCCGGAATCGGGATTGTCGAGCGTACCTAGGATGTGCAGGAGCGTGCTTTTGCCGGCCCCGGACGACCCGACGATGGACACGATTTCGGATTTTTCAATCGTCAGATCAATGCCCTTGAGGACTTCCAGCGTGTTGTAGCTTTTACGAACGTTTATGGCTTGCAGCAAAATCGGGAGCAAATAAGGTGAGCCGCGGGTACGGAAAACAAATCTACGTAATGTCGGGCGTTGCGGGTGCATCTACGGCGGCAGAAGCTACGCCATGTGCCCTGGCTGCCTATCTTGGCTGCTGATGCATTCCTTGCCTGCTCCAATGTCATTTACTACCTCCGCCATACGCCGCTGGCTGCTGGTTTTGCTGCTACTTGGCGCAGCTTTTACCGCCTGGCAGCTGACGCGCCCACCTCGCCCCGCTCCTGCCCGCGTTGCTCAGCCTGCTATTGGCCCACCACCCACTGATGGGCGCCTACGGGGGGTGAGCTGGGTGGCTGGCGACTCCGCCTCGGCTCTGGACCTAGAGCCGCTAGTGCGTGCCCGCGTGACGTGGATTGCCCAGACGCCCTTTGGCTGGCAGGCGGGCGCCGCCGTGCCGGAAATACGCCTGCAAACCGGTAAGGGCAGCCGTCATTACTGGGGAGAGAGTGACGCAGGCATCATTCAGACGGCGGAGCGGGCCCGGCAGCGCGGCATCAGCACGCTGCTCAAGCCCCACCTGTGGCTGCGCGGGGGTTCCGGCTCCTGGCCTGGCGACATCAACATGACCTCCCCAGCCGACTGGCAGCAGTGGTTTGCCAGCTACTCCTTGTTTATACTGCACTATGCCCGGCTGGCCGAGGAGCATCAGTTGGAAGCCTTATGCATAGGTACCGAGCTGCAGCACGCCAGTGTGGGCCACGAAACTGAGTGGCGCACCCTCATCCGGCAGATTCGCGGGGTGTACCACGGGCAGCTCACGTACGCGGCCAACTGGAGCGGGGAGTTTGAACAAGTTCCGTTCTGGGATGCGCTGGACTTTATCGGCATTCAGGCGTATTTTCCGCTGAGCAAGACGGAGCGACCCGAAAAGGCGGCCCTGCTCCAAGCTTGGCAGGAGCCGCTGCGCCGGATCAAGGCTATTCAGCGGCGCTTTAAGAAGCCGGTGGTCTTCACCGAAATCGGCTATAAAACGACGCCCGATGCCGCCACTGAGCCCTGGACCTGGCCCGACCGCAGGGCCGTGCTGACTTCCGCCGACGAAGCCACGCAAGCGGCCTGTTACGCGGCTATGTTTGAGACGTTCTGGCCGCAGAAGTGGTTTCGGGGCCTGTTTGTGTGGAAGCTGGTACCCCGGCCTGATGCCTGACCGCGCCGCTCGCCGCCACCTCGACTTTACGCCCCAGCACAAGCCCGCCGAGCAGGTGATGACAGACTGGTTTGGGCGGTGAAAGTGAAGTTATTAGTTATTGGTTGTCAGTTGTTAGCGGCAGCCACCAGCACCAACGAACAACTGAAAACGTACAACTGACAACGGACAGCTACTAACTCCTAACGCATTTCTGCCTACTTTCGCAGCCGCAAACACCCACCCGAATCTTCCCCTAAAAACGACCCTCTATGAACATTCACGAGTATCAGGGTAAAGAAATTCTCAAGCGCTACGGCGTACGCGTGCAGGAAGGCTACACGGCCGACACCGCCGAAGAAGCTGTAGAAGCCGCCAAAAAGCTGACCGCCGAAACCGGCACCAGCTGGCACGTCATCAAGGCGCAGATCCACGCCGGTGGCCGGGGCAAAGGGGGTGGAGTGAAGCTCGCCAAAAACCTGGACCAGGTAAAGGAAGTGGCCGGCAACATCATTGGCATGCAGCTGGTAACCAAGCAAACCGGTCCCGAAGGCCGCAAAGTGCATAAGGTGCTGGTGGCTCAGGATGTATATTACCCCGGCGCATCCGAAACCAAGGAATACTACATGAGCGTGCTGCTGGACCGTACCAGCGGCAAAAACGTCATCATCTATACCACCGAAGGCGGTATGGACATTGAGGAGGTAGCCGAGGCGCATCCCGAGAAAATCCACAAGGAAACCATCGACCCGCGCGTGGGTCTGCGTCCGTTCCAGGCTGCCAAAATTGCCTTCAATCTGGGTCTTACTGGCCCGGCCCAGAAGGAAATGGTGAAGTTCGTGCAGGCCTTATATAAGGCTTACGACGAGACGGACTCCAGCATGTTCGAAATCAACCCCGTGCTGAAAACCTCGGACGACAAGATTCTGGCCGTTGACGCGAAAGTAACCCTCGACGAAAACGCCCTCTACCGTCACAAGGACTTCGTGGAGTTGCGCGATACCAACGAGGAAGACCCGCTGGAAGTAGAAGCCTCGGCCTCGAACCTGAACTACGTGAAGCTCGACGGTAACGTGGGCTGCATGGTGAACGGGGCCGGCCTGGCTATGGCGACTATGGACATCATCAAGCTCAGCGGCGGCGAGCCGGCCAACTTCCTCGACGTAGGGGGTGGAGCCAACGCGCAGACTGTGGAAGCCGGTTTCCGCATCATCCTGAAGGACCCGAACGTGAAAGCCATCCTCATCAACATCTTCGGCGGCATCGTGCGCTGCGACCGGGTGGCCAATGGGGTGGTAGAAGCCTACAAGAACATCGGCGACATCAAAGTGCCCATCATTGTGCGCTTGCAGGGTACCAACGCCGAAGAAGGCGCCCGCATCATCGACGAAAGCGGCCTGAAGGTATACTCGGCCGTGCTGCTGAAGGATGCTGCCCAGAAAGTAAAGGAAGTGCTGACTGAGCAGGGCATTTCCTAAAAAATACTTGTCCCCTATTTGGGTCAATAAAATGCCTCTCTGGTCCGCCAGGGAGGCATTTGTATTTTCTTCGGATACAGTATCACCCATTCATGTGATTTCACAACGGGTAGCAGAAGCCTACTTTTGACAGAAGAAGAAAATTTGGGGTAAACCCAGAATGAATTGTCTTCGTTAAGGGAAACTCATTTAGCCTGCCCATGAGAAAGTTTATCTATACAATAGTTGCTCTCTGCTTCCTCTCTTTTGCGTCGACACCTGCTCAGGCTCAGTTCTTTGCCGCGTTGGCGGAGCAGCCAGAGCCGGCGCTGGAATTTGAAGACGCTCCGGATGCGGCGGGCTACACCTTCCAGTACAGCCCGCCAAGCACTGATTACTTAGTGCGCTTCCGGGAAATGTATGGCCTGGATGAAGCTATGCAAGGGGCCAACACGGATCTGGAGCGGGTTCAGGCCCTCTCTAAATGGGTGCACAACCGCTTGGAGCACGATGGTCGCCAGGACCTGAAGACCCGCGACGCCTTTGCCATACTTCGGGCCGCAATGCTCGGAAAATCTGTGCAGTGCGTTGAGTTTGGAGCCGTGCTAACTACCGCTCTTAATGCCGTGGGAATTCCGGCTCGCCCCTTATACCTAAAGGCTCATAACGCCGATACCCGTTCTTCGGCCGGAGGCCACGCCCTCACGGAAGCTTGGTTGCCTGATCAAAGCAAATGGATTATGGTAGACAGTCAGTTTGATATCGTGCCGCTGCTGGCCGGCCAGCCCGTGAATGCCGTTGAGCTTCAGCAGGCTTTGGCTACTAACCCCAAATCATTGTCTATCAGCACCTCCACAGAAGCCAACAGCAAAAGCTACTTCCGCTGGATTCGCCCTTACCTCTATTACTTTGATACGGTGCTGGACAACCGTTTCGGGATGAAAACGGTTCCTACGGGTCTTATGCTGCTGCCCGAAGGCGCCAAAAAACTGCTTTCATTCCAGCAGCATAAACTCTCGGGTATGCGTTATACGCATTCCCTGGCTACGTTCTACGCGCCGCCTACCACAGCCCCGCTCCCAGCCGCCAAAGCAGACTACTCCGCCAACGGCGGCGGGCAATAGCCGCCTGAGCTACCATAATTTTCTTTAGCGCCTGGCGAAGCGCCTAATCCGTAAGCAGTCAAAAAATTACGGCTTCCTTTTTCGTTGGCTACCAGAATACCCGCCGTGAATTCTGATCGGGAGTTGTGCACCGAGCGTTTTCTGCTTAGTTTTGCCACCCCTACCCGGAAGGTCGCGTAGTACAACGGATAGTATAGGAGTCTCCGAAGCTCTTGATCCAGGTTCGATTCCTGGCGCGACCACAAAACACCCCGCTAATTACCTGTAAAACAGGGTATTAGCGGGGTGTTTCTTTTCCTATGGGACAGGTCACGGGACAAAACCAGATAACTGCTTTCAAAAGATTCTTTTGTGCATCAAAATGGTAATGATTGATAAACGCATGAAAATTGGCTGACAAAGACTATTAATATGCTATCAGTGAACAAAGTCTATTCAGTTTTATAGTAAAAGTCTCTCATGATCCACTTGCCATTACGATAAGATGGATCTATGTAATCTACTTTCATCTCAAATGACAGTTCCAGACTGTCTTTGGTCAATCTATCGATTGACATAGCCTTTGGCGAGAAATGCCCCTCATCAATGACAATAGAATCACCATTGAATGAATAACTATAAGCCCTATCTGGCTTCCCCTCCCTACCCGTGAATACTATCTCAGAATACTTTGTGAACTTAACGACGTTGGGATTCTCAAGTGAGCCTACATAGCCGTTCTCAACCCCTGATTGGGGCTCAATTACTGTTTCCTTACCGGCCATGTAATTTATGGTCTTATACTTAACCCATGAACCAGTAAGGTCTTCTTTCTTATTTGATAAGCCTGAACAAGAACAAGTGACGATTCCTACTATGGCAATGAGTGTAAACCCTCGAAAATTGTATGTCATCTGATGTTTTCCGTTTAACAACATGGAATAACCAAATAAAGGCAATTATCACTACTTTATAACACGAGATAGTCCATTGAAAAAGCCTATTTATCATCATCTACTTATTTAACTCTTGTAACAACATTGGAGTAGCAGCCTCTGCCCGCTGCTCCAGCTTCAGGAGCCGGGCATACCAGCGGGTAGGCTTGCCCTGGTAGTGCGTCTTGCGACCCTTGCGATACTCTTGCTCCCACTTTCTATCTATGGCGAAATAGCTACCTAGGCCTCGGAACCGTTTTGGCTCTAACTGCGAGTCGTAGAACAGACGGGTTCCGGTGTAAGCCAGCCGGTGAGCAAACATACTACTCCCAGGGCGCAAGAACAGGACAGTGGCCCGCCGTCCCGATACCGGACAGATCATGTAGTAGCGCACTCCCTTTCCACCGGGTAAGTTGCTGGCCGTGGCCTCCAGTTCCACCCGGTAGTCATAATTGGTGGTATCATTTAGCGTGTATCGGAGGCGGAGGTAGGTTTCATCTAGGAAGATGTGGGCCTCCAGCGAAATCCGACCGGAAGGCTTGCCTCGCACACTCCAACTGATTGTGGTGACGTGGAAACCGGGCCTGAGCAGGTTGGAGCGGAGCAGGTATGATAACTCCAGCCGTTTGATGTCGTCGGCAGTAGCAGGGAAACTAGGGTAGCGGGGCATTGTGGAAGCTGAAAGGTTAGGAGGCCAACTGAGATAGCCGAAATCCTTAAGGATAAACTGGCAAATGCTTTGTAATTGCAGTAGATACCAGTAACATTGATAGCTTCATCATTAGATTAAAATACTTTATGGCTCTAGTTACTTGCCCTGAGTGCGCAGCTCAGATTAGCAGTTCAGCATCAAAGTGCCCTTCCTGTGGATTTGAACTCCGCAAGCCCAAAAGGTCAGTCTTTGGAAAATTCATTAAGTACGTATTCATTGGCTTCAACTTACTAATGATGTACTGGCTATTTGCGGGTGTTGGCGCAGCTGCGGATAGTATGTCAACGGCAACATCGGAGGCTGAAAAAGCCGGAGCGGCCGTTGGGACGGGCCTAGGGGCCTTTATGATTCTACTAATTTGGTTCTTTGGAGACGTAATCATCGGAGCTTTGGTGTTCTTCACTAGAGCCAAGAGATAGTTTCCTCACATTGCTAGATAAACTCTGAGTATGCATTACCATTCGGGAATGTTTACCGGACTTCTATGCTCCTCTAGAACGGCGGGGCACCGGCGGGCGGGCCTCCCAGATCGAGTGTGACGTACACCCGGCCGGAGCCGGGCTCTACTGCCATATCGGTGCGCTGGAGTTTGGGTGCTACAAACTCCGCTAACCGGACGTATGCGTTAATGAAGTCAAGTCCCTCTAGTGCCTCCAGCTTTTGGCGTAAGGTGGCGGCATCGGTGCCGGCCAGGGCTTCCGCAATAATGGCACGGATTGCTGTGGAGGCTTTGTTGGGGCTCCCGGCGGGCCTACCGGCGGGGTTGCCGCTCGTTCCTTTTTCGTATCCCATTTTTTGGGCTGTTGTTAGGCTGTTGTTTACAGGGAAAACGGCATGCTTCTCTGTCTGCTCTGCCGGCGGCGTTTGCCAAATGATTACAAGGGTGGTAACTGGTATCAAATCTGAGCCCGAATAGGATGTGCAAGGCGTTATGCCTAAATAGGCTCATCGTTTCGCGGCCGTATGAAAACTTATCTTCTTAGTATAATTCCTAAGCTCCGGCAATTCAGCCAAGAGCTAGACAACACCGCCTTACTAGGAGGTGTTAACAGTAGGTTGTATGTTTGGGCATGGAGTATTTGTTGACGGACGCGCAGTGGGCGCGGATTGCGCCTTTGCTGCCTGGCCGGGAAGGCACGAAAGGCGGCCGTGGCCAGGACAATCGCCGCTTTGTCGAAGCAGTGTTGTGGTTATTGCGCAACGGCTGCCGCTGGCGCGCCCTGCCGGCGGTGTGGGGCAACTGGCACACGACGTACACGCGCTTCCAGCGCTGGACGGCCTCGGGCGTGTGGGCCCGGGTGCTGGCCGCCGTGCAAGAGGACGATGCGCTGCACACGCTGCTGGTCGACTCGACTACGGTGCGGGCCCACCAGCACGCGAGCGGGGCGCGCAAAAAAACGGACCGCAAGCCCTGGGACGGAGCCGCGGCGGCTTGACCAGCAAGCTGCACGCCGTGGCCGACGCCCGGGGCCGGTTCGTGCGCGGCGGGCTGACGGCCGGCCAGCGCCACGACGCCCCGCAAGCGTTGCCGCTGCTCGCCGGATTGGCCCCGGCCTTTGTCGTAGCCGACCGGGGCTACGATTCCGACCCGCTCGTGGCCGCGCTGGCCGCCCGCGGCACGTGCGCCGTCATTCCGCCCCGGCGCAAGCGCCGCCACCCGCGCGCCTACGACCCGGCCCGTTACGCCCAGCGACACCCCGTCGAACGGCTCTTCAGCCGGCTCAAGCAATTTCGCCGAGTGGCCACCCGGTATGACAAGCTCGATGCCCATTTCTTAGCCTTTATTCACCTCGCCGCAACCGTCCTCTGGTTGCGCGACTGTTAACACCTCCTAACTAGTCAGCATTGGGTGGTTATAGATGAAGGTGAAGCTAAAGTCACATATATCTTCCGTCCAACTGGCTCACTCCTTATTTCGCAGGAAGGCGAAGTGCATAAGGCCAGTTGGGAACATCTGGGTAATCAGACCCTTTTGATAGAGAGCAATGCAAAAAACTTGCTCTTTAAACACGGTTTTTTCAACGAACAGGTACTAGCGTTACAGCTTGATTCAAAGCTGGAGTATGCTCTGCTTGTATCAGATCCTATCTACAGAAGTGGAGTTTCATCACTTTCAGCTGTGCAGCAATTGCTTGAATCATATCTGAAGTCAGAAACACAAGTACAGCCCCATCCATTAAAGTTGGGTCAAATCAACAACTTACCTAGCTCGTCATTGATCAATAAGCTTAGTACATCTGAACTGCTGAAAAAGATTGGACTTGCTATATTGATTGTGGCAGGAATGACCACAGGGCTATGCCTTCTGATTGGCTTACTTTCAATCATACTTGAAAACATCTAACCCTTCCAGCCCGCGCTCAAAGGCCACGTCGAACGGGTGCGCCTCCGCACGTTGCCGTAGCTGCTCCAGCAGCCGCCGGGCCCGGGCATGGTTGCGGGTGTAGGTAGCCCGGGGCTGGCTTTTTCGCATAGCCTCCCAAAAGGCCGGATCGTTGGCCGCATGGATTAGGGCGGAATCAGCCAGGGAGAGGCCGGTGTAGTCCATCGGTGTTAGGCGTTGGGTTCGGTACCATTGGAGGCGCAGCTGCTCCTGGAAGGCAGCCAGCACCAGCGGCCGGGGCAGATCAGCCAATGTGAGCGGGGCATAACCCGTGAGCTGCTGCAAGGGCCGGGCCCGGGAGTACACCACTTCAAACCGGAGCAGGTGGCCCGGCGGGTGCGGCTGGCCTTGTAGGCGGGCATAGGTGCCCTTATCGTAGAACTTTAGCCGGTAGGCTTCGTGGAACGCGCTATACTCCAGCGGGCGGGCGGCACCGGCCGGCGGTTTGAGTGCCGTAAAGAGGCTCTTTTTGTGGCTTACAAGACTCTGCAGAAACTCCCGGGGCGGCGTGGGCACCGGAATATTCAGGCCTACCTCTAGCCGGCGCACCGTAAGCCAATCCGGTGGCATTGCCAGGGCCACCGCTAACTCGTCGCAGGCCAGCGCGGCTTCCATCCACCCAAAGGGCCCGGTGTTGTGGCCGTGGGCGAATGTGTGCAGCGACCCGCGCACCCTACCCCACCCCGTAGCCGGTACATACTCCAGACGGAGGCCCCGGTAGATGGCCGTGAGGCGGCCCTGCTCATCGGGTTCACCGGAGCAGGTGGCAAATGCCGGCGCACGGGCCAGCCGTAGCTCCGCCCCGGTTCCGGCGGCCGGGAGCTGAAAATGAAGGTGGGTGTTGTCGTACACAGGAGTAGACAAAATCGGTTATCTTTACTCGCAGTAGTATCCGCCAATTTCCTAGCCCGAAACGGCCCACTACGGAGCGGGCACCTTAGCAATAGGGTGCCCGCTCCCTCGTTTTAGAGGCAGTAGAACGCGACCCGGAAAAGGCATTGGAGGGCACGGCGGCCCGGGGCCGTTAGGCCGGAGCTGAGCCAGAGAGGTACTTCAGCCAAGCTGGAACGTAGCTCACGGCGGCCCGCATGGCAGCGGCGGCGGTGCGCTCGTTGGCGCTGCGGTAACGGGGCTGATAATTCTGAGGTAACACCAGTAGCAGCATATAGCCCTCCTGGTGTGCAGTGGGCTTGCGAATGAGGGCCACGGCTGCCGGGGCCGCTATGTTGCGGAGCCGGTAATTTTCCTTGTAATCCAGTACGAAGGCAATATCGAAGAAATCACGTGCCACCGGCGATAGTTCCACCATACGAAGGCCGGAGAGGAACTCCTTTACCCCCTCGATAGTCGGACTCTGCAATATCCCTTCGCATTGGCTAGGGCGGGTGTAGCGGCTTTGAGGCCGGCACAGATAAAGGAGCGGGTGTACCGTAATGCTGGCGGCCGTAGGTACACACTCGGCCACCAGCCGATACTCCCAATCCATACCGTTCAGGTTGGCAATGTAGGAAGACGTTTCCAATCGGTACAGGAGCGCAGCTTGGAATGGCCCGTTGGGCACCGGGGCCGGGAACGGATTGCGGCGGCGGGGTGGCTGAGGCGGGCGGGGTGGGTGGTTACCGGGGCGGACGGTGGCCGGGGCTATAGGGTGCGGGCCCCGGAGGGCGCGGGCGGAGTTAGTAGTATCCATCATTCCTAGCCCTTGCGTTGGTAGCGAAGGTGTGACCGGCCGGCCTCCAGCACTCTAGCCCGCTCGAAATACACGCGGCGGCCCAGCCGCACAAACGGCACAATGCCATTCTTGCGCCACTCTCCCAGCGTGGTTTTGGACACGCCGAACTCCCGGCACGTTTCGGCCATTGTCATCAGCTGCGGTACCGAATTGGTAGCTGGCGGCGTGGTGGGCAGCAACTCCAATAGAGTGCTGCGGATCAGCTCCCGGAGTGCGTCCGGGTCTGTCAGGATGATTGGTGTTTGCATAGCAGTCGTTTGGTTAGTTTGACTGCTGCAAACCTATTGGGGGTTTGTAGGTTAGCGCAACCCTACAAACCCCTACAACTCCCCTACAACTCCCCTACTTGACCATTATCGGGTATCACCTTTGCTACCCTTGCACTTTTAGCATTCCCTGGTCTGCGTTCAATCGGTTTACGCCACAATGCTTGTTCATCAACTTCACCCGGTTCTAACTCATCAGTTGCGAACTTAGCCAGAGCTTTCTGCAATGCTACTGCAGCAGCATCGTTCTTCTCTGGTGTCTGTCCAACTTGGAAAAGTTGGCAAATGTGTTTGCAAAGACTAGTCATGTTTCCTCCATTTGGTGGGCGAAACTGACTTAAATTAATGAATCCAGCTTTAGCAAGACGATAAAACAATTCTGCTAAGTCAGCACCATTCCCTAGCCATTCCAGCGAAGTGAGCTCTCCATTTGCAAGGTTTCGCTCAGGCTTTAAGGCAGGCAGAACGGGCTCAACCACTTTCGAATGCACGTTTGTCTCATCTGTAATTGGAGACGACGAAACGGGAATCATTGGATTAGTTACAGCCCACTTTCGAGCGCGGGCAACATTACTAATCACCTTTGGAGCAAAACGATTGTCTGTGTTCTGCCCCTCCATAGATGCGTTAAACATCTCACTTTCATTCTTATACCCATTGTAATAGTCAATTCCATCATTGGATGTAGTGCTGAAACTGTAAGCTCCTACAATGCCCTCAATTTCACTAAGTGCATCATCTAAGTAATCAGCATCTATTTTATCAAATGCGGGAAAATGCTTGTCGAGTACTGGAGCAACTTCGAGATTATCAATGCAGCTGAATATATATCCCAGCATAGTAGGGTATCGACGGCAATATGGTTTGATAAAGTCATCAAAGCTGTGATGCCTCACCTCACCATTTGGCAATTTTATATCCTCAAACCAATCTGTATAATCCTTCGACCTGAACCTGGCTTTGGCTTCCTCATAAGCCTGTTCGGCATTCTGCATTCGCTGCCTAATTGAGTAAGAGCGCTGATTCATAGTTTCATTTTTTTCACCATTGCGTTTTTGGTATTCACTTCCAAGTTGGCCGGTCAGCACAATACTTTTTAGTAGTAATGCTCTGCGTTTTGCCAGCCAGCGGTCTGCGCTCTGCAGATTATATTCTAGCACGCTAGTGGGTGCAGAATGGCGGTCTATCCCCCATTTTTGCCCCGGGTCATAGCTTAATCCTTGTAAAGCATCAAGCTTTATTTCTGCTAGTATGTCAGCCAAATAGTCACAATCTACCTCATCTGCTTTATCTAGTTTCCGTTCAATAACTGACGCAACTTCTACAGGCTTCACTATGGAAAGCTTGTAACCTAGATATGACTTGAAGCCACTACAGTACGCCGGCAACACATCTGTGTACCCAGACTCGTAATCCAGACCCTCGCTATACCGTGACGAGTCAGAGTCGTAAGGGTACCCGCCTATCTGATTTGCTTCTATCAGTTTAATAAACCGTGCTAATGCTTCAGGCCACCTCAAGTAAAACGTACCGCTGGGAACGATGTACCATTGAGTAAAATCCAAAGTCTGGAAGGCGTATGCGTACATCACATACAGTCGTTCAGCTAATATCTGTCGCTGATCAAAAGTCAAACTTGACATAGAATTACCTACCCAGCTCGCATCAAGGGTGCAGCCTGTCGTTCAACATATTGTTCAAATTCGCCCTGCACTACTGCATCCGTAATCTTCAGGTAGCGGTGTAGCGTCTTATAGTCTTTGTGGCCGGTAATCCGCATCACTACCTCCGGCCGCATCCCGCCCTCCAGCGCCAACGTGACGAAGGTGCGGCGGGCGGTGTGGGTGCATACCAACTCCCACTTGGGTCGGGTGGTGGCTACCCGTTGGCTCCCCTTGTGCTGTGTGGTAGTGGTGGGCGTATCAAGGCCCGCCAATTCGGCCACTACTTTCAGGTAGGCGTTGGTTTTCTGGTTACTGATTACCGGAAGGGCTTTCCCATCACGGCGGCCGGCGTACCGTGCCAGGATGGATTGAGCCAGCGGCGAAAGAGGCACCCGCAGCAGGTCAGCCGTTTTGATGGTGGTGAGCAGGATATAGCCGCCCACAATCTGCTCTGGGCGGAGGGCCCGCACATCGGAGAACCGGAGGCCAGTTTCGCACTCAAACAGGAAGATATCCCGGGTCTGCTCCAGATAGGGCCGCCCCGTAAGATTGAGCAGATATAGCTGTTCCTTTTCGTCTCTGGTGAGGTAAACCAGCTCCGGGGCCACGGCCTCCAGCTTGCGGAACCGTTTGAAGTGGGCAAACTCGTGTAGTTCCTGCTCAAAGGTGGCCGCCAAAAACACCTTCAGGTTCTTCACCTGGTTGTTGATGGAGGCATTGCCCAACCCTACGGTGCGGAGGAGGTAGCTTTTGAATCCTTCGCAAAAGGCGGAGTCGAGGCTGGCAAAGGTGGGCTGCAGCCGGCGCACTTTTGCGTAGGCCGTGAGGTGGCGCTGGAGCGTCACATAGCATTTGATAGTTGCGGCTGATTTGTCCCGTTTGCTGGCCTCTATCCAGTTACCCATTTCCTCCAGCAGTCCGGCGGGCCCGGCGGGCGGTGCCCCGGCAGTAACACGGGCGGCTATAGCCCGGAGGTCATCAACGTTGGTAGTCTTGCCCCGGGCTGTGCGTTCAACGTGGCTCTTTTCAAGTTCGTCTGCCAGCAGCTTCAGCAGCTTATTGGCTTCGGGGTAGTTATCGAAGTTGCGCCGGTACTTCTGCCCTTTGGCGTCCCATTGATCGGGCCGCACCAGCAGCGTAGGCAGATAGACTTTTTTGCGTACCCCTTCGAGGTAACAGGCGGCATACAATGCCGTTTCGCCGGTGGCCTTGCCATCGGTGAGGTAAAACTTGGTTCGTAGCATTTCCTAGCCCGGAAAAGTGAATACTCTAAGGTAGTTATTTGGTTCTCACGGGACAACTCACGGGACAAAACTTTTGAACTTAACCGTACCTACCCTTTCCCAGTCTGTTCATAAAAAGGCAATACAGTGCATTAGAGGCGTTTTTTGGCCAACTACAAATAGAACTGATACGGGTTTGGGTAGTCCTGGCGCGACCACCACGTTTAACGCCCGGAAAACCCGGAAAGCCGCACATCTGTCAGCAGAAGCGGTTTTCCGGGTTTTTTGCGTTGTAGCGGACGCGGGTTTACGCCCTCCAATTACGCTCAGCATCTACCTTTACTGCTTGAGGGCATGTAACCGCTGGCTGTCTTTGTCTTTGTCTGATCTGAATAGGAAAACCTGTCTCTTAAGGGCAGCTGTGCGGCGACATTTAGCCGCTTGTGCTACTTTTACTGCATGCGGCTGTTCTGCTTCTTGTTTTCGCTGTACCTCGCGTGCCTGTCGTGCTTCACGTGCACCGACGAGATGCCGGAGCGCAGCCAGCAGACGCCAACCTTCTTTGTTTCCTCATCCCACACTGACGCCGGGGACATTGGGGATTGGTGCTCTCCGCTATGCCAATGCCACTGCTGCGGCGGGGCAATAGCACCCGCTGCTGGGCTGGCCGCAACAGCTCCCGCTAAAGTTAGAGAGTGGGCGCCTGCAACTCACCGCTTACCGCTCACGGCCTCGCCGCTTCCCCGTGCTTCGGGTACCGTGTGGCAGCCACCGCGGGCCTAGCCTTGCCTTTTTCCTGTTTACTCCCCCGAACAGACGGTCTGGTGCCATGCGCGCGGGGCTCGTCGGGCTTCGGCGCAGGCTGCTGAAGCGGGGTGCATTAGTCCGCCGTTACCCGCTTGCGCCGCCGGAACCCAGGGCTTTCACGCAAGCATCAGACCTAACCCCTACAGCGGCATGTTCGACCGGCTGATTTATTTTTCCATTCACAACAAGCTCATCATTGGGCTGCTCACGCTGGCCCTGGTGACCTGGGGCGGCTACTCCCTGAGCCGGCTGCCGATTGACGCTGTACCTGACATCACCACCAACCAGGTGGTGGTTTACACCGTGGCGCCCTCACTGGCCGCCGGCGACATCGAGCGGCTGGTATCCTTCCCCATAGAGCAGAGCGTGGCCACCATTCCCGGCCGCGAGGAAGTGCGCTCCTTCTCGCGCTTTGGCCTCTCGGTGGTTACCATCGTCTTTGAGGATAAGCTTGACATCTACTGGGCGCGTCAGCAGGTAGCCGAGCGGCTGCGCGAAGCTGAAAGCCAGATTCCGGCCGGTATTGGCCGGCCGCAGCTGGCGCCCGTGAGTACCGGTCTGGGCGAAATATATCAGTACCTGGTGCGCGCCCGGCCCGGCTACGAACAGCGCTATGATGCCCGCGAACTGCGCACGATTCAGGACTGGATTGTGCGGCGCCAGCTGCTGGGCACCCCCGGCGTGGCGGATGTGAGTTCCTTCGGGGGGAAAGTAAAGCAGTACGAAATTGCCCTGGACCCGGCCCGGCTCCGTTCCCTGCACGTGACGGTAGACCAGGTTTACCAGGCCGTGGCGCGCAACAACCAGAACGCCGGCGGCGCCTACCTCGACCAGAAGCCCACGGCCTACGTCATCCGCACGGAAGGCCTGGCAGAAAATGCGGCTGACCTGGGCAACATTGTGGTGCGCAACACCCAGGGCGGGCTGCCCGTGCTCGTGCGCGACGTGGCCCAGGTTGGGCTGGGCTCGGCGGTGCGCTACGGGGCCATGACGCGCAACGATGAGGGCGAGGTTACCGGCGGCATCGTGCTGATGCTCAAAGGGGCCAACGCCAACGAAGTCATCAAAGCCGTGAAGGCGCGCATGCAGACGGTGCGCGCCTCGCTGCCCGAGGGCGTAACCGTTGACGTGTACCTGGACCGCTCCGATCTGGTGGGCCGCACTATTCACACCGTCAGCAAAAACCTGATTGAGGGCGCGCTTATCGTGGTCTTTGTGCTGGTACTGTTCCTGGGCAACTGGCGGGCAGGCCTGATAGTGGCCTCGGTTATTCCGCTGGCTATGCTGTTTGCCATCAGCATGATGCGGCTCTTCGGCGTATCGGGCAACCTGATGAGCCTGGGCGCCATCGACTTCGGGCTGATTGTTGACGGGGCCGTCATCATCGTGGAAGCCATTGTGCACCGGCTGCACGCAGGCCGCGGGCCCGGCCACGCCGCCGGGCAGCTGACGCGGCAGGAAATGAACGATGAAACCTACCAGGCGGCCGCGCAGATTCGTTCGTCGGCAGCCTTTGGCGAAATCATTCTCCTGATTGTATACCTGCCACTGCTGGCACTGGCCGGCATCGAGGGCAAAATGTTCCGGCCCATGGCCGAGACGGTAGCCTTCGCCATCCTGGGCGCTTTTATTCTTTCGCTGACCTATGTACCTATGATGTCGGCGCTGGCACTCAGCCGAAACCCGCGCTCCAAGCCGACTTTCTCCGACCATATGATGCGCTGGCTGGAAGCGCGCTACCGCCCCCTGGTCGGGTGGGCCCTCAGCCACAAAGCCGTTGTCCTGACCTCGGCCGGGGCGTTGTTTGGGGGGGCGCTGCTGCTGTTTCGCACGCTGGGCGGCGAGTTTATTCCTCAGCTCACGGAAGGCGACTTTGCCGTGGAGATGCGCACGCTCACCGGCTCTTCGCTCAGCTACACCGTGGACAAGAGCCTGCAGGCGGGCGGTATGCTGAAGCAGCAGTTTCCTGAGGTGAAGGAAGTCGTGGGCAAAATCGGCGCGGCCGAAATTCCGACGGACCCCATGCCGATGGATGCCGGTGACCTGATTGTGGTGCTCAGGCCGCAGCAGGAATGGACCTCGGCCGCCAGCCGCGAGGAGCTGGCCGAAAAGATGGCCCGGACCGTCGGCGTAATTCCCGGGGTTACGTTCAGCTTTCAGCAACCCATCCAGATGCGCTTCAACGAGCTTATCAGCGGAGCCAAGCAGGATGTGGTGCTTAAAATCTACGGCGAAGACCTGCAGCAGCTGGCCCTGTATGCCCGGCAGGCCGCCGCCCTGGCGCGCCAGGTACCCGGAGCAGAAGACGTGTACGTGGAGGAAATAACCGGCCTGCCGCAGATTGTGGTGAAGCTGGACCGCAACCGCATGGCCCGCTTTGGCCTGAACGCCGATGAGGTGAACCGCACGGTGCAGACGGCCTTTGCCGGGCAGCAGGCCGGGCAGCTGTTTGAGCAGGAACGCCGCTTCGACGTGGTGCTGCGCCTGCGTCCCGAGCTGCGCCGCAACATCGACCACGTGCGGCAGCTGCTCGTTGCCACACCCGATGGCGAGCAGGTTCCCCTGGAGCAGGTAGCTACCGTGCAGGCGCAGGAAGGCCCCAACCAGATTCAGCGCGACGACGCCAGGCGCCGCGTGACGGTGGCCTTCAACGTACGCGGCCGCGACGTGGAAACCGTGGTGGAGGAGCTGCAGGCAAAAGTCGACCGGCAGCTGAAGCTGGCGCCGGGCTACTATACCAGCTACGGCGGGCAGTTCGAAAACCTGCGCCAGGCCACCGGGCGGCTGGGCATTGCCGTGCCGGTGGCCCTGGGCCTCATCTTTGTGCTGCTGTTCTTCACCTTCCGGTCGCTGAAGCAGGCGGCATTGATTTTCACGGCCATTCCGCTTTCAGCTATCGGCGGGGTGCTGGCGTTGTGGCTGCGCGGCATGCCCTTCAGCATCTCGGCCGGGGTAGGCTTTATTGCCCTGTTTGGGGTGGCGGTGCTAAACGGAATCGTACTCATCGGGTACTTCAACCAGCTCAAAGCCGAAGGCGTCAGCAACCTGCGGGAGCGGATTCTGCGCGGAACGGCCGTACGGCTGCGCCCGGTGCTGATGACGGCCACGGTAGCCTCGCTGGGGTTTCTGCCGATGGCCCTGGCTCAATCGGCCGGCGCCGAGGTGCAACGGCCGCTGGCCACGGTAGTCATTGGCGGGCTGGTGACGGCTACACTGCTCACGCTGCTGGTGCTGCCGGCGCTCTACGCCCTGTCGGAACGAACTGATAAACCGGCGGCTTCGTCGCCAGCCCCCACTTGGCCGGGGCCGGTGCCCCTGCTGATGGCGCTGGTGGCGCTGGGGAGCAGCTGGTTGAGCGCAACTCCGGCCCGGGCCCAACCCCCCATCACGGCAAGCCAGGCGCTGACGCAGGCCCTGCAGGCCAACGGCACCGTGCAAGCCGCGCAACGCGCTCTGGAAGCGCAGCAGGCCCTGCACCGGACGGTCTACGACATTGGGCAAACCAGCGTGCTGGGCACCTATGGCCAGATTAACTCACCCGAGCGCGACAACGTGCTGAGCGTGGCTCAGTCCTTCGCGCTGCCGGGCTACTACAAAGCGCAGGCCGGGCTGAGCCGGGCGCAGATTGCGGGCCGGGAGCAGCAGCTGGCGCAGGTACAGGCCGAGCTAAGCCGGCAGGTACGCCGCAGCTACGAGCAGGCGGTGTACGCCCGCCACCACCTGCGCTTCCTGCGGGGGCAGGACAGCATCTACGCCGAGTTTCTGCGGGCTGCCCAGCTGCGCTTCAAAACCGGAGAAGTAGCCCGCCTGGAGCCGGCCAACGCCATCATCCAGCAGGGCGAAACGCAGAACCTGCTGGCCCGGAGCCGGGCCGACCTGGTAGTGGCGCAGCGCCAGCTGCAGGCGTTGCTGCAGGCCCGGCAGGCCGTCTTCGTGGCCGACAGCACCCTGCAGCTGCTGCCCGCCCCAACGGCCGATACAGCGCAGTTGGCTTCCACACCCCAGGCCCGGGTGCTACGGCAGCAGCTGACAGAGCGCCAGGCCGAAACCCGCCTGGTGCAGGCCCGCGGGCTGCCCGACCTGACGCTGGGCTACACCAACCAGTCCCTGCGCGGCACCTACCAAGAAAATGGGCGCGCCGTAACGTACGGCCCGGGCAACCGGTTTCAGAGCGTGCAGGCGGGCGTCGCCATTCCTCTTCTCCAGGGGCCGCAGCGGGCCCGCGTGCAGGCGGCCCGGCTGCAGGAGCAGGCAGCGGCGGCTACTTACCAGCACTACCAGGCCCAGGCCACGGCTCAGCTGGACGAACTGCGCACGCGCCTGCTGGAGCAGCGGCAGCGGGTTCAGTTCTATCAGCAGACGGCCCTGCCTCAGGCCGCCATCATCGTGCGCCTGAGCCAGCGCGCCTACAAAGCCGGCGAAACCACCTACTCCGAGCTGCTGCTCAACCTGGAGCGCGCCCTGAGCGTGCGCACGGCTTACCTCGACGCCCTGCTGCAGCACAACCTCACCGTCATCGACCTAGACTACCTGCTCGGCACCGCTGCGCAGTAGCTAGCTTCTCCCTCAACCATGATTAAGCTACCCTCCCTGGCGCTGCTACTAAGTCTGACCCTGGCCGGCTGCGGCGCCGACAAGCTGGAAACCGCCGGCAATGAGCCCCCGGAAACGGGCGCGGCCACCGGAAAAGAAGCGAACGAAACCGAGCCAGCTCCCGACCTGGTGACGCTCTCCGCGGCCGAGCAGCAGGCCGCCGGGCTGAAGACGGGCCTTGTGCAGGAACGCCCGATGGGCTCTGGTCTGGCCGTGAACGGGACGCTGGACGTGCCGCCGGAAAGCGCCGTTTCCATCACGGCTCCGCTGGGCGGCTACGTGCAAAGCACCGAATTGCTGCAGGGCACCCGCGTGCGCAAAGGCGAAGTGCTGGCCGTGCTGCGCAACCCCGAGTTCGTGACCCTACAGAAAGAGTACCTGCAGCTACGCAGCCGGCTGAAGTTTGCCAATGCCGAGCTGGCCCGGCAGCGGGAGCTGTACGAGCAGGAAGTTGCCCCCCTGAAAAACTACCAGCGCGCCCAGGCCGAGGCCGAAGCTTTGCAGGTGCAGCTGAGTGCGCAGGCAGCCCAGCTGCGCATTGCCGGGCTGCCCGTGGGTGGAGCCATTGTGCCTACGGCCGCGCTGCGGGCCCCCGGGCGGGGTTCGTGCGGGCCGTAAACGTGACCGTGGGCCAGAGCGTGACGGCCACCGAGCCGCTGTTTGAAATCGTTGACCCCGAGCACCTGCACGTGGAGCTGGTAGTTTTTGAGAAGGATATTGCGCGGGTCCAGAAAGGGCAGCTGGTGCGTTTCACCCTGGCCAGCGACTCGGCGGGCAGCCTGCGCGAGCGGACGGCGCACGTGTACCTGACGGGCAAAGCCATTGGCGAAGACCGCACGGTGCGCGTGCATGGCCACCTTGATGAGGAAAACGACCCGGCGCTGCTGCCTGGCTTGTACGTGCGTGCCACCATCGAAACCGCGCGCAGCACCGCCTCTGCCCTGCCCAACGGGGCGCTGGTGCGCTTTGCGGGGCAGCACTACGCCTTTGTGGTGGAAGCCGTCGGCCGCTACCGTATGGTGCCCGTAGCCCTGGGCCGTAGCGAAGACGGCTACACCGAAGTGCGGCTGCCCGCCTCGACGGCGCCTACTGCCCTCTTCGTTACCGACGGAGCCTACTCGCTGCTGGCCAAGATGAAAAACGCCGCCGAGGAGGAATAGAAACCTTCTCCCGGGCCGTTCTTCTGTTCTGGCTTTCGGCCCTGACACCCTGGCTGCCACCTGCGTATAAGCGAGGCAGTGCCAGGCCTTATGCGAAAAGCTGCCCCCTCTCCTTTCCTGACTGCTACCTCCGATGGCCCACCCGCTCGAAGACACGCTCCTTGCCCGGCAGATTACCCCCACGGCTATGCGCCTGCTCGTGCTTGATGTACTACAGCAGCACCCGGCGGCGCACAGCCTGGCCGACGTGGAGCAACTGCTTGGCCACGTGGACCGCATTACCGTACACCGCACCCTGAAGACCTTCACCGACAAAGGCCTGGTGCACCGCGTCGAGGATGGCAGCGGGGCTGCTAAGTATGCCCTGTGCGCCCCGGCCTGCCTGCCCGGGCACCACCAGGATCTGCATGTACACTTTTTCTGCACCCACTGTCGCGAGACGTCCTGCCTGCCCACGGTTGCCGTACCGGTCATAGCCCTGCCCGCTGCCTATCAGGTGCACGAAACCAGCTTGGTGATGAAGGGCCGGTGCGCCCGGTGCGCGGGCTGAAAACAATGCAATAGGGTTGCATCCCGTAGAAAGCGAGGTTTGCCTTCGCAAGCAGGGCCCTTCCTTTTCCCTCTTGACTTCCCATGCCTGATCCTTCCTCCCAGAACACCGACGAAGAGCTGAACACCGCCAAGCAGGTGAAGCCCGAAAACGTGGGCGCCCTCAGCCGCGACCAGCTCACGCCCGAAGCTGCCGCCGCGCCTGAAGGCCACGATGTGCCCGGCCACGACCATGCCAACCACGCCCAGCCGATGGGCAAGAAAGTAGTGGACCCGGCCGGAAAGCCGGCTGACGAGCACGCCGGCCACCACCACACGGCGGGCGACGACCACGACCATGACCACGGCCCGGCCGATGGCAATCCGTACCTGTGGCCCGGGGTAAGCCTGGTGCTGCTGCTGAGCGGCATAGCCTTGGACTACTTCGAGGTGGCCTGGTTTGGCGGGTACGGGCGGGTGCTCTGGTACGGGGTGGCTTTTCTGCTTGTGGGCTGGAAAGTACTGAAAGCAGCCGTGCTCAGCGTTCCTACCGGCAACGTGTTCAACGAGTTTCTGCTCATGAGCCTGGCTACCCTCGGCGCCTTTGCCATCGGCGAGTACCCCGAGGGAGTGGCCGTGATGCTGTTTTACACGGTGGGCGAGCTGTTTCAGGACGCGGCCGTGAACCGGGCCAAGCGCAGCATCCGGGCGCTGCTGGAAATTCAGGCCACCGAAGTAACGGTGGTGCGCGACGGCCGCAACCTGGTGCTGGCCCCCGAGCAGGTGCAGATCGGCGACCTGATGGAAGTGAAGCCGGGCGAGAAAGTAGCCCTCGATGGCGCCCTCCAGACGCCAGTGGCCTCTTTCAATACCGCCGCGCTTACCGGTGAATCGGCGCCGCAAACCCGGCAGGCGGGCGAAACCGTGCTGGCCGGCATGATCAACCTCGAAACCCTGGCGCACGTGCAGGTTACGGCCGCGTTTGAGGACACGCAGCTCTCTAAAATCCTGTTGATGGTGCAGAGCGCGGTGGGGCGCAAGGCCAAAACGCAGCAGTTCATCACCCGCTTTGCCAGAATCTACACGCCCATTGTGGTGGGCCTGGCCGTGCTGCTGGTGCTGGTGCCTTGGTTTGTGGTCGAGGACTACGTGTTCCGCCAGTGGCTGTACCGGGCCCTGGTGTTTCTGGTTGTTTCCTGCCCCTGCGCACTCGTCATCAGCATTCCGCTGGGCTACTTTGGCGGTATCGGCGCGGCCTCGCGGGCCGGCATCCTGTTCAAGGGCTCCAACTTCCTGGACGTGCTGCGCGAGCTGGACATGGTGGTGATGGACAAGACCGGCACGCTTACCCAGGGCGTGTTTGCCGTGCAGCAGGTGCAGCCCGCTCCCGGCACCGACGCGGCAGAGCTGCTGCGGCTGGTGGGCGCGCTGGAAGCCAAGTCTACCCACCCCATTGCCAAGGCCGTGGTAAAGCACGCTGGCACGCCCGCCGGCATTGCAGTAGAAAGCGTGGAGGAAATAGCCGGCCACGGTCTGCGGGGACGCGTGGAGGGTATGGAGGTGCTGGCTGGCAATACCCGGCTGCTGCGCAGGTTCAACGTCGGCTATCCGCCTGAGGTAGACCAGGTAACCGACAGCCTTGTGGTAGGTGCCATCAATGGCCGGTACGCGGGCTACCTCACCGTAGCCGACGCCCCCAAGCCCGACGCGGCCCAGGCGGTACAGGAGTTGAAAGCGGACGGTATTACCCGGCTCGTGATGCTCTCGGGCGACAAAGACAGCATTGTGCAGCGGGTAGCCCGGGAGCTGGGCATCAGCGAGGCCCACGGTGGGCTGCTGCCCGAGGATAAGGCCCGCTACGTGCAGCAGTATAAAGCCGAAGGGCACCGGCTTGCCTTCGTGGGCGACGGGGTAAACGATGCTCCCGTGGTGGCTTTGGCCGATGTGGGCATAGCCATGGGCGGCCTGGGCTCCGACGCCACCATCGAAACCGCCGACGTGGTTATTCAGACCGACCACCCCAGCAAGATTGCCACCGCCCGGCGCATTGCCCGGGCTACCCACTCGGTGGTATGGCAGAACATCTGGCTGGCGTTCGTCGTGAAGGGCATTGTGCTGGCGCTGGGTGCCGGGGGTCTGGCTACTATGTGGGAGGCCGTATTTGCGGATGTGGGCGTAGCGCTGCTGGCTATCCTGAATGCGGTGCGGATTCAGCGCATGCGCTTCTGACCGGGCGGGGACGAGGGGCATTCTTCGTAAAGCAGGCTTGCGGGTGCTTTACGGCCGGTTCTGCCGCTTTTGAAGTGAAAGACCAGCCCCCTGTCCAACTGTCAAACGGCGCCGGCAGTAAGCTGAACCATGCCAGAAAGCAAGCCAGAATGGGTTGGGTGTCGTATGTAGGCCAAATACTTTCTCCCACCCCTCACTGTTTCTCTTAGTACTCATGAAAAAGAACCTCTTTTCCACGCTGGCCCTGGGCCTGGCTTTCACGGCTTTTACGGCCCCGGCTTTCGCCCAGACTTCCATGAAATCGGACGACGAAAAAACCAAAACCAAGGATGGCGACATGGTGATGAAAACCAAGGAAGCCAAGGATGGTAAAAGCAAAATGAAGGGCAAGTCGGGCCGGGGCGACAAAATGAAGTCCACCACCAAGCCAATGAAAGGCGGCACCGACATGGGCAACGGCATGAGCAACGCCAGCATGGGCAGCTCGGCCGGGGTGATGGTAGGCGGCGCCATGATGACGCCCGATAAGGACATTGTGGTAAACGCCATGGGCTCCTCGGAGCATACCACGCTGGTAGCAGCCGTGAAGGCGGCCGACTTGGTGGGCACGCTGCAGGGCGCCGGGCCGTTTACTGTTTTCGCTCCTACTAATGCCGCCTTCGATAAGCTGCCCGCCGGCACGGTAAACACGCTGGTGATGCCCGAAAACAAAGCCAAGCTAAGCACCATTCTCACCTACCACGTGGTTCCCGGCCGTTACCTGGCCGCCGACCTGAAAGACGGCCAGCAGCTGACCACGGTGGAAGGCGAAACGCTGACCGTGCACCGCACCGGCAGCACCGTGATGTTGCACGACGCAAAAGGCGGCAAGGCCAACGTAACCATTCCGAACGTGGTATCCAGCAACGGCGTGACCCACGTGGTAGACACTGTGCTGATGCCCACGCGCTAACCACCTGACATTGACCCACGAGCAAAAGCCCGGCGAAAGTATTTCGCCGGGCTTTTTTTGTAAAGCAGCCTGCCGGTTTCCCCGGCGTCTTTCCCCATATTTGCAGAATCTGCCTTTCGCTTTTTTTCATCTCACCATTGCGCATGAAACACTTTTTCGCTTCGTGGCTGACCGGTTTACTGCTGCTGTCCGGCGTAGCCCAGGCCCAAACCAAGCTTCCCCCTGCTCCGTCGGCTACCTTGCGGGGCGAGGAGCTGCGCACCTGGCTGCGCGAAAACTGGTACGACGGCAAGCGCCAGGTACTGGGCTACGACCAGGCCCGGGGCCGCATGTACAACTATATCGACAACTTCGACAACAAGCTGACGTGCGTGTACTCCGGCTACCAGCAGTCGTTTAAGCTGGACTCCAGCGGCACGGGCACGGGCGTTGCACCCATCAACTGCGAGCATACCGTGCCGCAGTCATGGTTCAATGAGGCGGTGCGCATGCGCTCCGACGTTCACCACCTGTTCCCGACGTACGACAAGTGGAACAGCGACCGGGGCTCCGACCCATTTGCGGAAATTCCCGACAACACCACCCAGAAGTGGATCCGGGGCCTGCAAAGTCAGAGCTCTATCCCCACCAGCAACATCGACGAGTACAGCGAAGACACCGGCTCCCAGTTTGAGCCTCGCGAAGACCACAAGGGCAACCTGGCCCGCGCCGTCTTCTACTTCTACACCATGCACGCCGGCCAGAATTTCGACGCCGGCAAAGGGGTAATCACGGCCGTAGCCAGCCTGGAAACGCTCTACAAGTGGCATTTGCAGGATCCGGTAGACAAGCACGAGCTGGAGCGCAACCGCCGCGCCGCCAAAGCTCAGGGCAACTTCAACCCGTACATTGCCTACCCCGAACTGGTAGCGCGGGCCTGGGGCTTTGCTCAGACTGAAAACCCGAAAGTGTCGTTTGCCTCGGCTACGGGCACTATTACCGAAGGCAACAGCGGCACGAAAACCTACACCGTAAACGTAACGGTGAGCCCGGCTCCAACCGCCACCCAAACGGTGGAAGTAGCCCTGGCTGCCAGCTCCACCGCCACGGTCAGCACCGACTTCACGTTTTCGACCCAGACGCTCACTTTCTCCCCCACCGTTACGTCGGCCCCCGTGACCATCACGGTGCAGGGTGACGCCACGGCCGAAGCCGACGAAACTGTGCAGCTGCAGCTGCGTAGCCTGTCGGCCGGGCTGTCGTCGGGCACCAGCATCACGCACACGCTCACCATCACCAACGACGACGGTGACATCCCGACCATCAGCTTCCAGACGGGCAGCGGCACCGTGACAGAAGGCAACGACGGCACCACCGTGTACACCATTGAGGTAATTCTCAGCGGCGCGGCGCCCAGCTCCGAAATTCAGGTTCCCGTGACGATAGACGTGGCTGGCACCACCGCCGGCACCGACGACTACACGCTGGAAAAATCGACGCTCACTTTCACCAACGCCCCCGTGCCCCAGCGCCAGACCCTGGGCGTGATTGTGAAGGGCGACCTGCTACCCGAAGCCGGCGAAACGCTAGTGCTGCGCCTGGGCACGCCCACGGGCGGCAACGCCGTCATTGGCGCTACCCCTACGCACACGCTCACCATCGTGAACGACGACCAGACGCCGGGCGGCACGCCCTGCGCCTCCCTGTATTTTTCGCAGTACATCGAGTCGTCGGGCGGCAACACCAAGGTGCTGGAAATCTATAACCCTTCGGCCAACGCCGTTGATCTGACCGGCCACCGCGTGGAGCTGTTTTCCAATGGCGGCAAAACGCCGCAGTATTCCTTTGACCTGAAGGGCACGCTGGCTGCGCACGATGTGTACGTAATTGCCAATGGCAGCTCCGACGGCACTGTGCTGGCCCAGGCCGATAACACCACGGCCCAGGTAGCGTTTTTCAATGGCAACGATGCATTGGCCTTGTTCTCGGGCACCGATACGCTGGACGTAATTGGCCAGCCCGGCCAGGACCCCGGCGAAACGGTGGGCTGGACGGTTGCGGGCGGCTCTACGCTCAACAACACGCTGGTGCGCCTGCCCACGGTGAGCGTAGGCTCGACCCGCTGGAATGAGGCAGCTGCCGCCACCTGGCAGGCCGCCGGCACGAACAGCTTCAGCGGCGTGGGCAGCTACACCAGCACCGCCTGCACTACCACCGGCACCCGCCCCACCATCGTTCGTAACGGCCTGGAGCTATACCCCAACCCGGCGGCTGAGGCCGTGCTGGTGCGCGTGCCACGGTCGGCGCAGGTTGGAGAAATCAGCCTGTTCAACGCGGTAGGCCAGCTGGTGCGCCGTCAGCCTGCCGCCAGCAACGGAGCCGCTACCAGCATCCGCACGTCCGATCTGCCCGCAGGGCTGTACTCCGTGCGGGTGCAGGCCGGCAGCGTGCAGTACACGGGCCGCGTAGTGGTGCGCCACTAACCGGCGGCTGCGAATTCGGCAACGCAAGCCGGCCCGACTTTCTCTTCCCTGTTTCAGCAGGGAGAGAAGGCCGGGCCGGCTTTTTTGTGTCCGACCTGGGCTGCTAGGCCAGCAGGTCAGCGTACTCGGCGTGGTGCTTTTTGACGAACACCTGCATAAAGCGGCAGGAAGTGAGCACCCGCAGCTTTTCGTCGCGGGCAAAGGCCAGGGCGTGCCGGGCCAGCTGCTCGCCCACACCCTGCCCGCGCAGGGCTTCGTCGACGAAGGTGTGCGCAAAGTCAATGGTCTGGTCATCGGGGCGGCTGTAGGCCAGCTCGGCCGTGGCGCCGTTTAGCTCGGCGGTGAATTCCTGATCCTGGGGATGGTGCTGAATGGTGGCCTGAGACATAAAAAGGAAGCTGGGAGAAATGCGCCGGCAAAAATATCCGCCGGTCGGGTGCTGCCCGTATACGCAGGCAGTAGCCACGGGGCTGCCCCGCCCGACCTAAGCACAACGGGAAGAGGCCCGGCCGCGTACCTTCTGTATAGTTCTGTACTTCCCTACGTTTCTCTCCCATGCAAGACTCCCTCGAAAACCAGCCCACCACATCTAGCTCCGACGACGCAAATGCTTCCCAGCAGGGAGCCGCCGGCAACCACACGCCACAGTACGGCGAGTTCGGCCACGCCGCGGCAGCAGCACCCACCACTCCGGTGCAGCACGCGGCCGGCGCCAACCCCGGTGGCGTAGCGGCTCCCTCCACGGCAGCACCCGAGCAGCGCGGCAGCGTACCCCAGAACCAAGACCCCAGCGAAGTACGGGCCGTTTCGGAATCTGACTACACCGAGCAGCGCGAAGGCTGGGCCAAAGACGACCCCCGCTACGGCAGCGGCACCCGCAACTGGGAAACCGCTGAGCCCGCCAACGAAAGCACCGGCCCGGCCGAAAAAACCGAAGACCGCCTTGACAACCCCAACGACGGCAGCAACGACAACCCCGACGAGTTCAGCGCCCTGCGCTCCGACAAAGGCAAGGGCATTCCCGGCAAGTAAGCGCGTCGTTTCTCTCTGATCTTCTTTCCCAGCACTATGGCTACCAAATCTCAGGACAACACTTCCCAGGACCCCGCCGCCGCCCTCGACCCCAAGGCAGGCGCCCACCTCACCGACGAGCAACGCAAGCACCGCGAGGAGCTGTACGGCTACCAGCGCGACGAAGAAGGCACGCTGGACACCTCGGCCCGGCTGGAAAACGAAACCACCGGCATCCCAACGGGCAGCTCCACCACCGGCCCTGACCCCGACACGGGCAGCCAGACCGATGAGCTGCTGCAGCCGGACTTCAACAACCCCATCGACGACAACAACCGCTAGTCTGCTGCCTGCAGCCCCCGAAACAACGCCGCCTGGTACATGCCGGGCGGCGTTGTCGTGTGCCGCCCGCCCAGGTTGCATGCTACCGGCTTACCGCTTACCTTCTGCCCGCCGTATTGGGCAGCATCTGTCTCATCACCTGTCGCTGCCGCTATACCCTCCACCGCTCCTTTGCTTATGGCCTCTCCCCTGCTGGTTCTGACCGATTTCTCACCCGCTGCCGACAAGGCACTAACTTACGCCGACGCCTTAGCTGCTCACCTGGGCTCTTCACTGGTGCTGCTGCACGTGCGGCGCTCTTCCTGGCTGGACCCGGAAGTATTTACCGGCCGGATTTCGCACTTGAGCGAGGGAGAAATTGCCGCAGCCCTGGCGGAGCGCGCCAGCCGCCTGCGCGTGCCGGTGCGGGTAGAAGCCGCTGCCGACCAGGTGGTGCCCGCTACCTGCCAGGCTGTAGCCCAGCACCGGCCCCTGCTGGTAGTGGTAGGCAAGCCCGACACCGAGCACACCCCCGACCCGCTGGTGCACACCACCTCGCTGGAGCTGCTGCGCGAGTGCCGGGTGCCTTTGCTGATCGTCCCCCTGCACAGCAATGCCACCGTGCCACCTAACCACCTGCTGCTGGCGGCCGACAACCTTCCGCTGCACTTGGAACCAGCCATAGCGGCGCTGCCCCGGCAGCTGGCCCCGCAGGCCAGGCTCACGCTCACCCACGTAGTGGAGCCCGAGGAAAGTGACTCCTGCGCTTCAGCCCACATAGCGGTGCAGCAAACCGGCCTGCTCCAGGGGTTCGAGCAGATCCGGCCCTACGGGATGCGTCACCTCAGCGTGCCGGAAGGCATTGCCCAGGCCGCAGTCGAAACCCAGGCTGATCTGCTCGTGCTGCTGGCCCGCCGGCACAGCGTGCTGAGCCGCCTGTTTCATAGCAGCGTAACGGCGGCATCCATTCTGCGCGGCACCGTGCCCATGCTGGTATTGCCGGCCGGAGAGTAGGAAAACAAGGTCATTGGACGGCTCGGGCGGACGGGCGGCTCCGTACCAGCACGGAGGGCCGAGTGCGGGGTAGCGGGCAGACAATATGCCTTCTGGCGCGGATTGACGACGGGCTCAAGGCAGGGTTTCTTTGTAGAAAGCAATCCTGCTGATCCGGCCTCACCTTCTGCCCCATGCCTACTCCCCGTTTATTGTTTGCTACAGCCTTGCTGGCCGGGCTAAGTACCCCTGCCCTGGCCCAGCGCCTCGACATCGAAAAAACGCACGATGTATCGGGCAAGGCCCGGCGCGGCTACCTCTCCGACGTGCGCGTGAACGAGGCCGCCAACCGCATCGACCTGGAGTTCTGCACCAAGAGCACCGACAAGCAGGTGAAAACGCAGACCTACCATTTCGACACGAAGTACAACCTGCTGGGCGTGGACGAAAACACCATTCCGGTGGAGAAAGTGAAGGGCTACCGGGGCGAAAACTACAGCAAGGAAGGCGTAACGCTGGCCCTGAGTGACCCCAGCGCGGGCATGGGCGCTATTCCGATGCTGGGGATGGTGAATGCCCTGAAAAACCCGGCCGGCACGCTGCTGCTCCAGCGCAAGCGCATCGACTACAAGTGGAGCTGGCTGGGCGGCGGCTACCGCAAAAAGATAAAGCTGCTAGGCACCGAAAAGCCCAAAACTGAAAGCGGGGCCGGCTACCGCCACATTGCCCACGTGGATGATGACGTGAATGGCGGTGTGCTGGTACTGGCGGCAGAAAACCTGAAGCTCAGCAAGATGAGTCAGACCAAGCCCGGCTACCACCTGCTGTACTTCAACAGCCAGCTGGAGCTGGTGCGCGACACCTACCTGGAGCCGGATGGACTCACGGCCCAGACCTTTGTGCAAATGGACGCCATTGGCCTCGACCAGGATGAGGAAGCCGACGACAGCCAGCAGCCCGCCCGCGACGTGGCCATTATGCTCACGTACCCGAAAGGCGCCGGCAAGGACAAAGACAAGCACCCCGCCACCGAGTACCAGTACCTGCGCACTTCCGCCGACGGACAGGTGAAGGAGAAAATCCGGGTGGATGCGCCCGTGGGAGCCTGGCTGGTAAGCGGCTTCATTCCGATGACCGATGGCAGCGTGCTGGCCTACGGCCCGGCCAACGACTCGCCCGACAAGCACTACGCCGATGCCCTACCCGACGCCAAAGATGGCATGACGCCGGAAGAGGCCTTCAAAGCCAAAAACTTCCTGCTGGGCAAGATACAGAAAGGCGCCGTAGCCTGGATTACCAAAACCCCGCTCAAGGAATTTGAAGACAAGCAGCAGGTGCCGGCCGGCCAGAAACGCACCCCCGACTACACGGGCAAGCGCTTTATGGTGCGGCAGGCCCTGGAAGCCGGCAACGGCGACATTCTCATCAGCGGCCAGAACTTCAAAGTACACGGTGGCGGGCTGGCCGGCAACAAGATGCTCAACACGCTGGCCGGGGGCTCACCGGCCGGACCGGCCCAGCCCACCCGCTCCTACGCCGACCTGCTGCTGTTCCAGTTCAGCGGCCAGGGCCAGCTGCGCAGCCAGTACGGCCTGCGCCGCGCCGAAAACAACGATGCCGCCTCCGCCAATCCTACGTCGCAGTTTCTGACGCCCACTGCCAACGGACAGGGTATTTACTGGCGTGTGTTTGAAATTGATGGGTGGCGCACTGTGGATGAAACCCAGAAAGGCCTGTTCTCTATCACCGAGAAAGAAACCATCATGTATCCCAGCGTCACGCGCATTGAGTTGGCCAAGGCCACCATTGGCTCACAGAAGACGTTTGGAGTGACCAAGGAAGGCAAGTACTACGTCAACAACCATTACCAAACCCTTGATATTGGCGACGGCCGCAAGCAGATCGTATATTTTGGCGAGAATAAATCCGGTAAGACCATGTGGTTTGCCCAGATGCCCCTGGAATAACGGAATAACCCATCAGAAGCGCCGGTGCAGCTTTTCGCCGCCACCGGCGTTTCTTACGTACTGTGCCCTAGTCTTCCGGCCTTTGCTATTTCTGAGTGCTTATGTATCCCGCTTCTGCTTTCGTGGCTGCCCCGAGTATTCCCGTCCTGCTGGTCGATGACCACCAGCTGGTGCTGGAAGGTGTGCGGGTGCTGCTGCAGGATGAAACCGACCTGCCCGTAGTGGCCACCGCCAACTCCGGCGCCGAGGCCCTGCGCCGACTGCGCGACCACCCGGAAGTGCAGGTAGCCGTGGTTGACCTGAACATGCCCCAGATGTCGGGCGTGCAGCTTACGCACGCCATCCGCGAGGCGCACCCCCAGGTGCACGTGCTGGCCCTGAGCATGTTTCACGACCACGCCTCGGTGCAGGAAGTGCTGGCCGCCGGGGGCTCGGGCTACCTGCTCAAAAATACCAACGCCGCCGAGCTGAGCACTGCCATTCGGCGCGTGGCGGCCGGCCGCACCTTCTTCAACGCCGAAGTGGGCGCGACCCTCCTCGACCACCTCGACGTGCCCGTGACCCGTGAGCAGACCGACCGGCCCGTGCCGCTGACTACTCGCGAGCAGGAAATTCTTCAGCTCATTGCTGGGGAGTATTCCAACGCTGACATTGCCGACAAGCTTTTCATCAGCGAGCGAACGGTGGAAACCCACCGCAAGAACATCTTCACCAAAACCAAGTCCAAGTCCATCGTGGGCCTGATTCAGTACGCGCTGCGCTACAAGCTGATTTCGGTGTAGCCGGCTGGTTTACGATTTACTTACCTGTCGAACCAAGGCGGGGCCGGAGCAACTCGTGCACTGACGTTGGCTAGTCCAGTGTCAGTGCACGAGTTGCTCCGGCCCCGCCTTGGTTTGTACGAAGTTCAACCAAAAACTATCAGGCAGACTGACTGAGGCGCATGGGGGCAAGCTGCCCGGTTTGCGTCGCCAAGGGCACTTCCAGCGTTACAGTGGTGCCGTGGCCAGGCGTGGTGTCGATGTGGGCCCGCCCGCCCAGGTAGGTCAGGCGCGTCTGAATATTGCGCAGCCCGATGCCCCCGCTTTTGCCCGGAGCCAGCGGGTCGAAGCCCACGCCATCATCCTCCACAATAACGGTCAGATCGGTTGGGTTGCGCACCAGCTGCAGAGTAACATGCTGGGCCTGGGCGTGTTTGATGACGTTCTGCATCAGCTCCTGGATTACGCGAAACAGCACGCTTTCCATCGTGGGCGGCAGCCGCTCCTCGTTCAGCCCAAATACCTCTACCTCAATGTGGGGGCCGCTATGGTAGGTGGTCATTTTGGCGGTCAGGTCGCGCACAGCCGCGGCAAGGCCCTGCTTCATGAGGGCGTTCGGCATGAGGTTGTGCGAGATGCCGCGCACTTCCCGGAAGGACTCATCCACCACATCAATAGCGTTATGCAAAAGCGCAGCCTGGTCCTCAGCAGAGCGGGAGCCTCGCTGGTCGAGGGCGTGCAGGTTGAGCTTGGCTGCCGTGAGCAGCTGACCAATACCGTCGTGCAGATCGGAGCCGATGCGGCGCCGCTCGTTTTCCTCGGCTTCCAGCACCGCTGCCACCCGCCGGTGCTCCTGCTGCTGGCGTTCCTGCTCGTGAGCCACCTGCTCGCGCAGCCGCTGCCGCGTGTAGAGCAGCCAGCCCACCAGCCCCAGCAACCCCATCACCACCAGGCCGGCCAACAGCTGCACGTTGCGGCGGCGCAACAGCTGCTGCTGGGTGCGTAGCTGAGCGGCCTGCAGCTGGTTCTGGGCTTCCTTGCGCTCCGTATCGTAGCGCACCTGCATTTCGGTTATCTGACGGGCGCTGGCTTCATTCAGCAAAGAATCCTTTACCTGCATCACCTGCTGCTGAAACTGGTAGGCCTCGGCGTAGCGGCTCAGCTGCGCGTAGGCCGTGGCCAGTCCCTGCAGAGCCGTGCGCACGGCCTCGGCCGCCTGGATGCGGCGGCTCAAGCGGCGGGCTTCCTCAAAATAGGGAACGGCCGCCGCCGGCTGGCGCTGGCGCAGGGCCAGCTCACCCAGAGAGTTGAGGTTGGTAGCTACGGCCGCCTGGTCGTCGAGCTGGCGGGCCAGGGTGAGGGCACTCAGAAAGTAGGAGCGCGCCAGCTCCGCCTGCTGCCGGGCCCCGGCCAGCGTGCCCAGGCCGGCCAGGGCCTGCGCCTCATTCTGGCGGTCGGCGGCCCGCTGACTGATGCGCAAAGCGTGCTGGTAGTGAGCCTGCGCCGAGTCGGGCTGGTTGAGCTTGGCAAAGTCCTGCCCCACGATGTTGTGAGCCTGAGCGTCGTTGTGGGCGTCGCGGGTGCGGCCGGGCAGGTGCAAGTACTGCAAATGGTAGCGCAGGGCTTCGCGGTAGCGGCCCATCTGCTGGTACACCATGCCAATGTTGGCCCAGTCGGTGGCAATGCGTTCGGGCGTGCCGTATTTTTCCTCCAACTTCAGCGCCCGAATATACTGGCGCACAGCTTCCTGGTAGCGGCCCTGCATAGCCAGCACTTCGCCCACGTTGTTGATGGCCCCGGCCACGCCCTGCCAGTCCTGGAGGGCAGCACGCTGGCGGCGGCAGGCCTCGAAGTCGGCAATGGCCTCGGGGTAGCGGCCGGTGGTGGCGTAGATGATGCCGCGTAGAATGTAGGTTTTGGCCAGGCCCCGATGATGATTAAGCTGCCGGCCCAGGCGCAGGGCTTCGGTGGCCAGGCTGAGGGCGCGGCGCGGATTGCTGTCACGGTTTTCCCAGATCAGCTCATTGAGCGTATTCACCCGGTTGGTGTCGGGCGCGGCCAGCTGGGGCAGGCGCGCCTCCAGGGAATCGAGGCGGGCGTTGCGGCCGGCGGGCTGCGCAGCCGCCGAGGCGGCACTCAGCAAACTCATCAGCCACCAACCCATAAGAATGTAGCCGTTTCTCATACAAAGGCAAGGAATGCGGAACCTACAGGCGACGAAGAAACGCCCACAGCCAGCTGCCCCGCTACGAGCGAAAAGGGCCATATGCTCAGCGGAATAGCGGCCCACCTGCGTGCAATCAACTGAAATGAACCCATTATTACCTGCAGCTGAAAATCAATTTCACCCAAGAATGACAATATATACTTTCTATCAAATATTATTTTTCCGACAAGCCACCGTGCTGCCTAACGCTGAGCTTGCTCATCCCGGCTGACAGCTCCCGCTTCCACAAAAAAGCACCCCGGCAGGAAGCCCACCGGGGTGCTTGGATGCATGAAAAAACGGGGTGGCTATTCTCTCACCAGGCGCTTGACAACAGTGCCTTCGGCCGCCTGCAGATGCACGGTGTACACGCCCGTGGGCAGTGCCCGCAGGTCGAGCTGCTGGCGCACGACGCCCTGGCGAGGCCGGAGCGCGAGCTGCTGCACCCGCTGGCCGATGCTGTTGTAGATGACACCCGTTACCGGGCCTTGCTCCTTCAGCCCGTGCACTTCCAGCGTGGCAAACCCGGTAGTGGTGGGGTTGGGATACAGGGCGGTGCCGTCCTGCAGCGCCGCCGGCGCGGTAGCCGTTACCGAACCCGCGCCCAGCCAGAGGTAGAAGCGCTGGCGCACGGAATCGGGGTGCAGGGTGAAGGCGTACACTGAGTCGAGCGAGAGGTCCTGCTTGCGGTTGAGCAGGCGGTCTTCCAGCAGCACGCGGGTGCCGGCGGGCAGGTTCAGCTGGCTGGTGAGCACGAGGGTGTGCCGACCGGCTTCGCTCACGCGCACGCCCAGCGGAATGGCCTGGCCCGGCAGCGCGGGTAGCCCGTTGATGGACAGGGCATCGGCTCCGGCCTGGCTCCAGATAGTGGGGCGGCCGGCGCCGTTCTGCGTCACCTTGTAGGCATCGAAGTTGGCCTGGTAACCTTCGCCGGCGCCTTCCTGCAGGTAGAACACGGCTTCATCGGCCAAGCCCTGGGCACTGCGTGCTTCGAGGCGAACCACGGGGCGCTTCTCCTGCGTGCTGCGCTGGTAGGCAGGGCTGGTGTAGGATGTGTGGCGCACGTCGTTGGTCAGGTTCATTTTGGCCGAGGCCGAAGAGGCCCGTACCAGGAAGCCCTGCATAGCCGCCACGTCCTTGTTGCCACCATTCTGGCCCACGCCGTTCACGTAGCCGCGGTAGGCGCCCGTGTACTTGCCCGAGGGCACGAACACGTAGAGGGCATCATCCACGCCGGAAAGCATCCCACCCGTTTTGCGCACCACGTCCCAGTCCATGGGGGCGGGGTACGGGTTGCCGGCCAGGTTCCAGCCGGCGCCAAGTTGGGTACCGCGCGTCATGGAGTAGCTCACGTTGCCGTTGCTGAGCACACCCGAAATATCCACCACCGTGGTAGGCAGCGTCTGGGCCGAGTAGCCACGGCCGGGCACCAGGTTTTCACTGGCCGAGGGCACCATCCAGCCTTGGGTGAAGGTGTTCTTCTCGGCGGTGAGGCGGGTTTCCTCGTAGCGGAACAACGTTGGGAAGGGCGTTACGGTGTTACCCCGGGTGTTGTAAGCCGGGTTCAACTCAAACACCGGCAGGTCGTCGGCAAACTCCTGCACGGTGGCCGTGCCGAGCTGCATGGGCGAGCTGTAGTGGCGGTAGCCGGGAGCCCCCAGGCCGGTAATAAACCGCTCCATCGTAGCCCGGCCCGTCACCGTGCCGCCACCGGCGGGGTTCACCACCATGGCGGTGCCCGAGGCGTTGGAGTGCAGGGTCAGGTGGCCGTCGGAAGCCAGGTTGCCGGTTGTGAGCGTGAGCATATGCGTCACGCCCAGGTTCGAGGTGCAGCCTACACCGCTGCCGTTCTGCACGTGCAGGTCGTAGAAGCGGATGGGTGTGGTGGTCGTGCCGCCCAGGGTTTGGGCCGTAGTACCCACGCAGTACCAGGGGTAGGTACCCACGTTCACCAGGCCGCCGTTCGTGAGGTTGCCGTAGAGGTACACCGGGCCGTTGCAGGTCAAACCCACCGTGTTCTGCACGTTCAGGCCGTGGAAGCGCAGCGTGGCCGAGCCGCCCATGGTCTGGGCCGTGGTGCCGTTGAAGTACACCGTGTAGGTAGCCGGGTTGAAGGGCCCGTTGCAGAGCCAGTTACCGGCCACGTAGATGTCGCCGCCGAGCAGGCAGCCGACCAGGTTAGCCCAGGTTACGTGGTGGAAGGTGGTCTTGGCCGAGGCACCCGTGGTGGTAATGGTTTGCTGGGCAGTGCCGTTGAAGGTCACCCCGAAGCCATTGCCCGAGAAGATGCCTGAATTCAGCCAGTAGCCGCCCACCGTAATGTCGCGCAGCAGCTGCACGTTCACCGCGTTGGTAATCTGCACGTGGTGGAAGGCCGACAGCACCGTGCCGCCGATGGTCTGCAGGGCCGTGCCGCTGAACAGCACCAGGTAGCCATTGGCCCGGAAGCCGCCGTTGTTTACCCAGTTGCCCGTCACCCCAATGTTGTCCAGCAGCGTCACGCCAGCCACGTTGGCAAACGTCACGTCGTGGAAGCGCGTCTGGCCAGAGGAGCAGGTAATGGTCTGCGCCAGCGTACCCAGGAAGCGGGTGCGGTGGCCGCAGCCGCAGAACTTGCCGTTGTTCACGAAGTTCCCGGTCAGGTCGATGTCGAAGTCCAGGTTCACCCCTACCGTGTTGTTAAGGGTGAGGTGGTGGAACACGCTGATGGCCGTGCCGCCAATGCTTTGCAGGGCGGTGCCGTTGAAGAACACCGTGAAGGCGTTGGCTGCGAAGGTAGCGCCGTTGTTGAGCCAGTTGCCCAGCAGCGTGATGGCGCGGTCGAGGCGCACATTAGCGCCCGAGGCCAGCGTGAGGTGGTGGAACACCGTGTTCACCGAGCCGCCGATGGTCTGGAGTACCGAGCCCTTGAACGTCACCAGCTTGCCGCCGTGCGCGAAGCCGCCATTGTTGAGCCAGTTGCCGGTCAGGAAGATGTTGTTCTGCAGCGTCACGCCCAGCCCGTTGCTGAACACCACGTGGTGGAAGGGGAGCGTACCCGAGGGGCAGTAGATGGACTGAGCCGATGTGCCGTCGAAGTACACCGTGCGGGCACCCGCCGCGAAAACGGCCAGGTTGCGCAAATCACCCCGCACCCGGATGTCCTGGAGCAAGCTCACTCCTACCGCGTTGTTGAAGGTGAGGTGGCCGAACACCGTCACCGCCGTGCCGCCGATACTCTGCGCGGCCGTGCCGTTGAAGGTCACCAGGTAGCCCGCGCAGCTGAACACGCCATCATTTACCAGGTTGCCCTTGATGAAGATGGGTCCGTTGATGCTCACACCCACGTTGTTCAGGATGGTGAGGCCATGGAAGGTGCTGGTGGCCGTGCCGCCGATGAGCTGGGCTACCGTGCCCTCGAAGATGACGCGGTAAGTAGCCGGCGAAAACACGCCGTTGTTCGTCCAGTTGCCGCCCACAATGCGGATGTCGTTGCCCAGCGTGACGCCCGCCGTGGTGTTGTCGATGATGACGCCGTAGAAGGGCACTATTACCGAGCCGCCGATGAGCTGATTCACCGTGCCGCCAAAAGTCACCACGTAGCCGTTGGCCCCGAAGGTGCCGTTGGTGGTCCAGTTGCCGAGTACCGTCACGGCCCGGTCGAGGCGCACGTTGGCGCCCGTGCCGATGCTGATGTGGTGGAAGCGCGTGAGGGCCGTGCCGTCGATGGTTTGCAGGGTGGTGCCCGTGAAGAACACCCCGTAGGTGCCCGCCGCGAAGCCGCCGTTATGCACCCAGTTCCCGTTCAGGTAGATGTTCGAGAGCAGGGTAACGGACGTGGGGTTGTCGAAGTACAGGTGGTAGAAGCGCGTGGCCGCCCCGGTCAGAATCGTCTGGGCCGTGGTGCCCTGGAAGTACACCGCGTACAGGCCGGCCAGGAATTTGCCCGTACCCAGCCAGTTGCCCAATACCGCAATCTGCTGGTTCAGCGTCACGCTCACCGCGTTGCCGATGCTGATGTGGTGGAAGGTGGTGTTCACCGCGCCGCCGATGGTTTGGGCCACGGCACCGTTGAAGTACACCGTGTAGCCGCCGTGCCCGAAGCCGCGCGTGTTCACCCAGTTGCCCAGCACGTAGATGTTCTGCTGGAGCGTCACCGAAATGGCGTTATTCCAGGTTACGTGCCAGAAGTTGTAGGTACCCGCGCCGCTGAGAAGCTGCGCCGCCGAGCCCCCGAACACGCAGGTGTAGCCCGTGTACACGCCGCCCACCAGGTTGTAGCCGTAGAAGGTGCCCGCATTCACGAAGCCACCCAGCAAGGTCACATTCTGCAGCAGCCGGACCGAGGCCCCGCTCACGATGTTCCAGCCGTAGAAGCTCAGGTTCGTGTAGCCGCCCACCGTCTGCACCACGCCGCCCGTACCGTTGAAGTACACGGTGTAGGCGCCCGGCGCAAAGGTGCCGGAGTACATGTAGAAGTTGCCGGCCACGTAGATGTGCGAGGCCAGGCTGATGCCCGCCGCGTTGTCGGCGTAGAAGTGCCAGAAGTAGGTGGTGCTGTTCACGTCGATAACCTGGGCCACCGTGCCGCCAAAGCGCACCCAGTAGCCGCTGGTCACCCCACCGGCCGTGTAGTAGCCGTAGAACACGCCCGTGTTCACGAAGCCGCCCAGCACGTAGATGTTTTGGTGCAAAGTCACCGAAACGGGGTTCTGGAAGGTTACATCGTAGAAGTTCGTCACCTGCGTGCCGCCGATAATCTGGGCCAGCGTGCCGCCGAAGATGACGGAGTACGAGTTGGCCAGGAACTGCCCGTTGTTGATCCAGTCGCCCAGCACCAGGATGCTCGACACCAGCCTTACGCCCACCGTGTTGTTGATGATGACGTCGTAGAAGGTGGTTTCGGTGGTGCCGCCAATGGTTTGCAGCACCGTGCCGTTGAAGACCACCGTCTGCGTATTCACCGTGAAAACGCCGTTGTTCACGAACGGTCCGCCTAGGCCGATGCCCGCGTTCAACGTCACGCCCACCGAGTTCAGAATGGTGAGGCCGTAGAAGTTGGTGAGGCTCGTGCCGCCGATGAGCTGCACAACCGAGCCGCCAAAGGTGGTTCCGTACGTACCGGCCACGAACACGCCGTTGTTGGTCCAGTTGCCCAGCACGTAGATGTTCTGGTTGAGCGTGAGGCCTACCGTATTCGACACCACCACGTGGTAGAAGTTCGTCACCACCGAGCCGCCGATGACCTGGCCCACGGTGCCGTTGAAGTTCACGAAGTAGGTGCCGCCCACGAAGCCGCCGTTGTTCACCCAGTTGCCGGCCACGTAAATGCCCGTGCCCAGGCTCAGGCTAACCCCGCTGTTGATGGTCACGCCCCCGAAGTACACCGCCGACGAGCCGCCCACGGTTTGCGTGCCCGAGCCCGCGAAGACGTAGGAGCCGCCGCTAATCCAGGTGCCGTTGTTCACCACGTTGCCGTAAATCGTGAACGACGACGACACCCGGAACGAAGCCCCGGACACCACGGTGATGTTGCGCACCACCGCGCCCGAGCCCACAATCACCGGATAATACGTACCGATGCCGATGGTGACGATGCTGGTGCTGGTGGGTATCTGCCCGCAGCTCCAGTTGCGCGTGTCAAACCAGTCGGTGTTGTAGCCGCCCGTCCAGGTGTAGCTCACGGCCTGCACCGTCAGGTTGCTGCCGTTGTCGTTGGCGCTGGTCACGGCGGGGTTGGTGGCCTCCACCCGGATGCGGTAGCTGGAGCCAGCCGCCGCGCCACCCGGAATGGTAGCCGCAATAGTACCGCTGGTAACCGCGCCGCTCTGGCTGAGCGTGCCAATCACCTGCGTGCCCGAGCCGAACGAGCCGCTGCTGTTGGAAAGAACGGCCCGGAACTGGTTGCCGCCTGCAAAGGTGCCGCTGCTGGTAAATGGTACGCTCAAACCCGAGCCAGGGCAGAACGAGCCCGACACCGAACCTGTCGTAACCGAAGCGGTGGCCTGGTTCACGGTTACTACCACGCTACGTTCCAGGGTACAGTTGCCCTGGCTCACAGTCAGCGTGTAGGTGCCGGCGTTGGCCTGGCTGGCGAAGTTGATTTCCGGGTTAGATTGAGTGGAAGTGAAATTAGGGCCACTCCACTGTAGAGTGGCTCCCGCTGGTACCCCCGCCGAGCTAAGCGTAATGGTGCTTCCCGCTGCTACCGGTGAGTTTGAGGAAGCCGTTACGCTCGTCAGGTTGGAAATGCCCCACTGCCCGCTTTCGGGGCTGGTGAGGCTGGGGTTGCTGCTCACTAGACGCACCCGGTAGCCTGTGCCGACTGTAGTTGTGCCAGGTACCGTTACCCCCACCGAGCCGCTGCCCGCGCCCGTAAAGTTCGCCGTACCAATGGTAGTTGGCGCGGCAAACGAGCCGCTGGCATCAGACAGTTGCGCCGACACCGTGCCGCCCGCTGTCAGGCCGCTGCCACCAACCGTGAAGCTGAGACTGAGGAAGTTGCCGGCGCAGGTTTGCCGGGCAGCATTCGTGTTTAGCGTCAGGGTGGGGCTGCCCGGCGTTACCGTTACCGAAGTGTTGGTTTTAGCGGCGCAGTCACCTAGTCTCACCGTGAGGGTATACGTGCCCGCGTTGGCCTGGCTGGCGAAGTTGATTTCCGGGTTCTGCAGCGTGGAGCTGAAGCCGTTCGGGCCGCTCCAGGCATACGTGGCCCCGACTACGGTCTGGGCCGAGAGCTGAATGGTGGCGTTGTCGGCCACCGGCGAGTTGCTCGAAGCCACGGCCGTCGGGGCCGGGTTGATGGTCAGGTTCGAGCCATTGTCGTTGATGCTGGTAATGGCCGGGTTGGAGCCCACCAGGCGCAGGCGGTAGCCCGTACCAGCCGGCGTATTGGCTGGCAGCGTAATGGCTACGGAACCATTGCCCTGGCCGGTGAAAGCTACGCTGCCTACACTGGTAGGCGCGACAAACGAGCCGCTGGCATTCGAGAGTTGGGCCGTGATGGTGTTGCCCGCCCCGAAGGAGTTGCCCGTCACCGAGAAGCTCAGAGTGATGCCGTTGCCCCCGCAGAATGTGCCGCCCGGCTGGCTTGTCATCGTCAGGATGGGGTCCGTAGAGGGGTTCACCGTTACCTGGGTAGCCACGCCCGCGCTCTGGCAGCCGCCTACCGTCACGTACAGGGTGTAGGTGCCCTGGTTGGCATTCTGCGAAGCCCCCGTGATAGTGGGGTTCTGCTGAGTGGAATAGAAGTTGGGGCCATACCACTGATAGGTAGCGCCAGGCACCGACTGAGCCGTGAGTTGAATGGTCCCCCCGTACGCCACCGGCGAGTTCGACGCTGGCACTGCCGTGGGCTTGGTCGTCAGGCTGATGTTGGAGCCGTTGTCGTTCTGGCTGGTTACGCCCGGGCTGGAGCTTACCAGCCGGATGCGGTAGCTCGTGCCCGTGGCCGCGCCGGCCGGAATGGTGACGAAAATCGAGCCATTCCCCTGCCCTTCGAAATTAGCCGTGCCAATGCTGGTAGGCGTGGTAAACGAGCCGCTGGCGTTGGACAACTGGGCTGTGATGACGTTGCCGGGCTGGAAGTTGTTGCCCTGCACCGTGAAGCCGAAGCTGAACTGCTGACCTGCGCACCCCGAGTAGCCAAACTGCGCCATACTCAGGATGGGCTGAGCCGAGGGCTGCACCGTCACGCGCACCGAGGCGGAATCCTGGCAGCCCAGGCTGTTGCTCACGTACACAAAGTAGCGGCCGCTCTGCGAAGGCTGGGCGTTGGCCAGGTTCAGCGTCTGGCCGCTGCCCACGTAGCCCGTGCCCCCACCATTGGCGTAGCGCACGTACCACTGGTAGCTGCTCTGGCCCGTGGGGCCGGCCGTAAGCTGAATGGTGCCATTGTAGGGCACGGTGGTCTGAGTTGCGCCGGCCGTAGCCATGGGCAGGGCCCGCACCGTCAGGTTCTGGGCGTTGCTGGTGCCGGTTATTTCCGGGTTGGAAGCCACCACCCGCACCCGGTAGCCCGTGCCGGCCGGCGTGCGAAAGGCAATGGTATCGGTGAGCACACCCCCGTTGGCGTTCTGGCTGCTCAGGTAGCCGTACAGGCGGCTGCCGGCGGTGAAGTTGCCGCTGGCATCGGAGAGCTGGAAGTGAAACTGGTTGCCGGCCGTGTACGAGGCCATGTTGGTCGTGAACGGCACCGAAATAAAGGTGGTGCTGCAGAACGAGTTTGACGACACCGTGCCGGTAGCAATAGTGGGCGGGTACGTATAAGAGGCCGCCGAGCAGGCCGTACCGTTGGGCGTAGTCACGCACAGCTGGCCGGTAGAGCCGCCGGCCGGCGCCACCGCCGTAATGCTGGTAGCCGAATTCACCGTGAAGCTCTGCGCATCCACCCCGTTGAATTTGAGGGCCGTAGCACCCGTCAGGTTGGTGCCCGTAATTTCTACGCTGGTGCCCCCTGCCCCGCCCGGAGGCGTGAAGGAGACGATAGTAGGCCCGGCGCAGTTGAAGTAATACCCGCCTACACCCGAAATAACGGCGTACTGCCCGGCACCGTTCTGCACTACCAGGCGTAGTACCCGCGCACTCACGGGAGTAGCCAGGGTGCGGGTTACGGGCGTGGTCGTGTTGGCCAGGAAGCTGGTGGTGTACGTGTCCTGGGTGGTGTACGTGCCACCCACGCTTGGAGCGGTTTGCACCAGAATAGTAAAGCTGCTGGAGCTGCTGGGCGTAAGCTTGTAGCGCACCTCGCTAACAGTCTGACTGCTGCCAAAGTCGGCCTGGAGGAGGCTGCCGTTGTAGCCGTAGAACGTGTTGCTGGTGTTGGGCGAGGCCGGGTCGGTGTTAAACGCGGTTTCGGCCAGGCCATTGGTGCTGCCGCCGTAGCCGTAGTTGGCGGCCGACAGGCCCGCCACAAAATTAGGCGAGGAGGCGCAACCGTTTTTCAGAAAGCTCCGGTTGGTTACCAGGCTCCACTTGCCGTTGGCATCGCGGGAGCGCACGAACAAGCGGTGCGTACCGTCGGCCAGGGCGCTGGCATCGGCCGCAAAGGAAAGGCTGCTCAGGTTTGGAGAAGCCGTGACCGGCACGTTGGTACCGCTACCAAAGCCGGGGTCGGTATCGAAGTAGTACTCCACCCGATTGATGTTGGGCGCTACCGCCACCGTAGGCTCGTAGTAGAAGCTGCGGGCCGTCGTCAGGCTCCACTTGCCGTTGGCATCCCTGGCCCGCACGCTTAGCGTATGAAAGCCAGCCGACAAGCTGCCCAGGGCCAGGTTCAGGGAGATGTTGCTGACGTTGGTACCCGCCGTGATGGGCACGTTGGTGCCGCTGCCAAAACCGGGGTCAGCGTCCAGGAAGTACTCCACCTTCGTCACGTTGGGCGCTACCGTAGCTTCGGGCTCGTAGTAGAACGAGCGGCGCGTCGTCAGGCTCCAAGAGCCGTTGGCGTCTTTCGTGCGAATGCCCAGGGTGTGAAAGCCAGATCCGTAGCTGCTGATGTTCAGCGCAAACGCCAGGTCTGCTACCTGGTCATCCGGCGTCAGGGCCACGCTGGTAGCATTGCCGAAGCCCGGGTCCGTATCCACAAAGTACTCCGCCCGGGTGATGTTGGGCTTTGTGGTGGCTACGGCTGGCTCGTAGTAAAAAGTGCGGCGCGAAGTTAGGCTCCACTGGCCGCCGGCCGAGCGCGAACGGACGCCCACAGTGTGAAAGCCCGCGCCGTAGCTGCTGATATCCAGATTGAACGTGACGCCCGAAAGCGTGGCGGCCGGCGTAATGGGTACGCTGGTGGCACTGCCAAAACCGGGGTCGGTATCCACGAAATACTCTACCCGGTTGAGGTTAGACGCGGTGGCCGTGACGGCGGGCTCGTAGAAGAAGGTCCGGTGGGTGAGCAGGCTCCAGGCACCATTGGCATCCCTGGTTCGCACCGCCAGGCGGTGGAATCCGGCGTCGAGGTCCTCTACATTCACCTGGAATGCAAGGTTGCTCAGCGTAGCGGCGGGGGTAGCAATGGGGATAGAAACGGCCGTCCCGTTGCTGGGGCTGCCATCGAGGTAGTACTCGGCCTGCGTGATGTTCTGGCTCCGCGCGGGCGTGGCACTGGCTATACTGCCTAGCAGCAAGCCCAGCCACGCGCCCGTACGGCCACACCACCCCCGTCCCGGCAGCAGTGTGCGGGTTACGGTTTGCATCGTTGTGCGGGGTTAGGGGTTAGTTGTTGGAGCGCGTGCTCAGGTTCACGTTCAGCGTGTTGCCGTTCACCGTCTGGCTGAACTGGTAGATGCTGGGAATAGCCGGAATGCCCGACAGCTTATAGGGCGTGTTGCCACCGAAAGCCCCGATATCGGCGCCGCTGGTGCCGGCTCCTTTGGCGGGGTTGCTCGCGCTGGTGTTCAGCTGATACCAGGCATCATACTGGTTGCCGGAGCCCAGCACAAACACGGCCGAGGGCTGCACGTTGTTTTTGTTGCCATCAGCCGTAGAGTAGCCGGTGCCCTGAAACAGGTTGTAGCTGTAAAGAGAATTGTTAGGCGTGAAGGAGCTGCCGATGTAGTTATTGGTGACGTTGAAATCCTTGAGGGAAAGGCCGCCCAGCACTACGTTGTTGGTAAACTCGCCCGAGGCATAATTGGCCAGGTTCACGGAGCCCGTGATAATATTATTGGCAATCAGCACGTTGTTCATCACCGCGCTGTAGGGCTGAATGTAGGTCACGTAATTCTGCCGGATGCTGACGTTGTTGGCGCCGGAGCTGTACCCGGTATAGATATAGTACAGGTTGCAGCGCTGAATCATCAGGTCGCTGGCGCCAATGTACCAGTAGCTGCCCGAGGTAAGCCCGGAAATACTGGTTCCGCTGGCCGAGCTGGGAATATAGAGGTAGCCAACGGTAGCCGAAGTCGGATTGGCCTGCAGGCCCGCATTCTGACCCAGAAAGTAGCCTGGCCCCACAATTGTGAGCTTTTTAGACATAGACAGGTCACCGTAGTTTGTGGCCGAGGGCTCCACCTGAATAATGTCGCCGGCGGCGGCGGCGTCGTGCGCGGCCTGCAGGGTGCTATAGATGTTGGTGCCGGTAATACCGGTGTTGTTTACGCGGCGGATGGTTTGCGCCAGGGAAGCGGGAGCAGCCGCCAACAGGGCACTCAGGCCCACCAGCAGAAAAGCGTACAGTTTTTTCATGGTCGTAAAAGAGGAAATGAAAGGTGTGTAGAAAGACAGCGGCTGGGGGCTAGGCGCGGCGCTTTTTCAGGCGGGCCATGCCCAGGCCGACGCCGGCGGCCAGCAGCAGCGAAGCGCCCCCGTCAATGGGCACGGCCGTGGGGCTGGCCGGGGCCGGGCCGCCTTCGTCGTCGGGGTTCTGGGCCAGGGCAAGGCCGGGGAGCAGGGCCAGGCCCACGAGAAGCAGGGCGCGGCGTAGCAGGTGGGAAGTGTGGGGCAGCAGGTGCATAGAAAAACAGCGGAAAAAGTGAGTTGTAGAGAGCTTGCTTGGGGCAGGTTGATCAGCGCGTTGGCCGACACTTTGCCGGGGGTAAAAGTGGGCATTCTGCCCCCCCGTGCGCAATCCGGGCCATGCGGCATTTTGCCCTACCCCCCACCCCGTAGCCCCTATCCGTACCAGCACGGAGAAGCCGGACCAGCCACTCCCCAAGGAGCAGCCAATCCGGCTTCCTGCCGTTGTTTTTCAGATGTTTACTTGTCCTCTACCAGCGCCACCCCAGCTGCGCCCCGGTATAGTAGCTGCGGCCCGGCGCGGGCTGGAAATACCGGTTCCCAAAGGCGTTCAGGTCGTTGCCCAGGCTGTAGCGCCGGTTGGTGGCATTGTCGATTCCCGCGTATACGTCGGCTTCCAGGTGGCCCGGCAGCGGGCGGCGCCACCCACCCCGCGCTCCAAACGTCCAGTAACCAGCTGCGTAGGTTGTGTTGGCATCGTTGAGCGGGAGGCGGGCCTGGTGGCTGAGCGTGGGGCTGAGGTAAAAGCCCATGCGTTCCGAGAAATCGAGGCCGGCCGTGAGCGTGTGCGGGGCGGCCCCGGTGAGGCGGTTGCCGCTGAAGTCGTTGCCGCCCGCCGCGTACTGCCCGAAGCGGTAGTGGTTATAGGCATAGCTGGCCCAGGCGCGCAGGCCGGTAGTTGAAATCATTGGCAACGGCCCACTTGCGTTTTGAACTGAAGCGCTGGCAATTGTTGCCTGTCGCCACAGCCAGCCGCTGAGGGCTGCCTCTACCCCGCGCTGCCGGGTGCGGCCAGTGTTATAGAACAGCTGCACACCCTGCGCGTTGGAGCGCGTCACAATGGTTTGGCGCAGCTGGAAATCATACGCCGCTACATCAAACGACAGACGGTTCTGAAACAGCTGCCCGCGCGTACCTACCTCGTAGCTGGTGCCCCGCTCGGCCTGCAGCGCCTGGTTCAGGGAGCCATCCGAGGGCCGGATTTCCTCTTCCGTGGGCGGCGAGAAGCCCGAACTCACGCTGGCGTACACCGATACCAGCGGCGTCACCTCCTTCAGCAAAGCCAGGCGCGGCGACACCTCCGGGCGGAAGCTGCGCGTGAGCTGGTATTCCTCCTGGGTGCGGGCGCGGCCCGAGAGGCGGCCGAGGCGGTAGCGTAGGCGGTTATAGCTGGCAGCGGCCGTCAGCAGGAAGCCGGCGGGCAGCTCCCAGTCGGCTTGGGCAAACAGGAACCCGGTGCTGGTTTGGATTTCGTCGTCGTAGCGCAGGGTATCGGGCTGGCCGCCGCGGTTGCGGTAGTTGCGGGAGCTTTCGAAGGATGCTTGAGCCTCGGCCCCGGCCGCCAGGCGCAACACGCGGCCCGCCAGCCGGGTGCGGTAGCCCAGGGCCGTGCGCCCACCTCCGCCTACCTGGGTGTTGCGCTCATAATCGGCCACAGACGCCGTGCGCACGGCGCTTCCGCTACCGTAGAGCGTAGTCGTAAGCGTGAGTTGCTCGCTGAAGCGGTACTCATAGGTGCCGCCAAGCAGGGCCGTGCGCGAGGCGTAAAAGGCGTTTTGCTCCACGGCACCGGGCGCGGTGGTCGTGGCGGGCCGGGCCAGCCGGGGGTTGGCCTCAAACTGCGCCCGGGTAAGGGAGCCGGGCAGCTGGTAGTCGATGTCGGAATACAGCAGGTGGGCCGAAACCGTTTGCTGGGCGTCGGGGCGCCACGTCCCGTCCAGGGTCAGCACGTCGCGGCGCAGCGCGCTGTGCTGGCGGTAGCCGTCCAGGGTCTGGCGGGCGTACTGGGCGCGCAGGCTCTGCACCGAGTCGGCGGTTTCCAGCGCCACGGTGGCCCGGCGCAGCCCGAAGGAGCCTACGGTAAGCCCTACTTCGGCCCGGGTGACGCCGGGCGTGGGCTGGCGGGTAGAGAACAGCGCCACCCCGCCCGTGCCGGCTCCATACACCGAGCCGGCGGGGCCTTTTATCACCTCTATGCGCCCCAGGGTAGCCACGTCGAGCAGGTTGAGGGGGGTGCTGCCGCTGGCTTCGGTGAAAGGCAGCCCGTTGTAGTACACCTTCACGTTGCGCACGCCAAACGGGGAGCGGAGCGTGCTGCCCCGCACGCTCAGGCGGTAGCTGGCCGTGGCCCGCTCCTCCAGCCGCACGCCCGGCAGCGTGTTCACGGCCTGGGTGAGGTTGGCCGGGCTAAACCGGGTGATAGTGGCGGCATCGACCACGCCCACAGCGGCGGCGGTGCGGCGCAGGGGCAGCTGCTGGCCGTAGCCCGTCACGGTGGCTTCGGGCAGGCGCACGGTGCGGAGGGTATCGGGGGGCGTTTGGGCGCGCAGCATCAGGGGCAACAGCAGCAGCGGAAGAACAGCGTAGCGAAAAAGCATTCGGCGAAATCAGTGTAGCCTCCCGAACGCGGAAGCCGGCCCGTGGGTTGGCCGCATACGAAAACCAGTTGGTCGAACGTATCTTATCCGGGCGCTTTTGCATCGGGCGGCGCTATACACTATGACCTATCCTCTCTACCTTCCCCGCCGCCACCGCCGCCGGCTGTTCTTTCCGCCGGGTTTGCTGGCACTAGCCTGGCTGCTGTGGCTGGGGTGCGGGGTGGTGCTAGAACGTATAAATTCCCCTGAGCGAATTGTTCAATTGACTATACCGCTCTCTGCCTGCAATTCCTCAGCACCGGAGTCCCACGTAAGTTCCGACTGCTCATGTTACTCTGATGAGGCAGTAGCCCGGATGCTACCGTGGCAGACGTTTCAGCTTTCGGGAAATCCTTTTGCCGATTACCCTTTGCTGCGAAGGATAGAGGCGGAGTATCCATTGCTCAAAACCTCCTTCGACGATGCTCTTTGCTTGCGTATTCAACTACACAAAGGCACCGGCTACGCTACGCTATTTCGCCTGCTTGATCATTTGCAGCAGCACAACCTGCGCAACTACTGGCTCGACCTACGGCAGGAGACCGTTACTACGCTGTACATCGTCGGCAACAAATATTCCTTCCGTATGCCTTGCGCATTGGCTACCTCAGCCAGGCTCCCGGCTGGGGTAGCCCGCTGATAATTTTTCCAGGCCTTTACCTTTCCTTAATAGGAATACGCTACTACTGGCCCTGATATACGCCGGTCACTCCGCCCCACGCCCCGGCAACTGGCTCCCCGTCGGCGGCCCCGGTTCCCCAGGTTCCATCCACCCCGCCCGAACCGCCCAAGCCCTCACCCGACGCTCCGGCTTTAGTAGCTGAAGCGGCCCGCTCAACACCCAAAGCACCGCCTACCACGACCGAAACAGCATACTTAGCTAAAGAAAGACCTTTGGAAGCTAACGAAAGACTTTCGGGAGTTAAGGGAAGACCTTCGGTTGCTGTAGGCGGCGCTTCCGTTTCGAAGGAAGGACCTTCAGGTGTTGTAGATGGAGCTTCGGGAGCTAGGGAAAGACCTTCGGTTGCCGTGGATGGAGCTTCGGGTGCTGTGGGCGGTCATGCGTTGCCAGGCGCTGCATACCGTTCGGCGGTTACGCGGCCCCGCAACCCCAGGCACGCATCGGCAGTTGAAGAAGGCTCCTCAGCTCTTCAACCATGTATCTACTCCGACCTTCTTTAATAGCCCTGGGCCTGCTCTCCGCTACCGCCGCCCTAGCCCAGAACGACTACCAGCAAAGCGTGAAAGACGGCTACGCCGTGAACGTATTCAAGCCCCAGCAGGTAGAGGCCACCGACGCCCGCGTAAGCCAGCTGAAAGCCCCGGCCGGCTTCACCGTCAGCAAGTTTGCCGAGAAAACCGGCAACCCGCGCATGCTCACGGTAGCCCCCAACGGCGACGTGTATTTCTCCGACCGCACCAAGGGCACCATTACCCTGCTGCGCGACACGAACAAGGACGGGAAAGCCGACGTGACGCGCGAGGTGGCCCGCCGCCCCGACTTGCACGGGCTGGCTTTGCAAGGCGGCAAGCTCTACCTCACCACCATCCGGGAGCTGCTGGTGGCCGATATGAAGGCCGATGGCACGCTGGGTGAGCTGAAAACCCTGTACACCGACCTGCCCGACGCCGGCCAGCACCCCAACCGCACCATGCACTTCGGGCCCGATGGCAAGCTCTACCTCTCGGTGGGCAGCACCTGCAACGCCTGCGACGAGCGCAACAAGGAAAACGCCACGCTCCTGCAAATCAACACCGATGGCTCGGGCCGCCGCGTGGTGGCCAGGGGCCTGCGCAACACCATCGGCTTCGACTGGCACCCCAGCACCAAGGCGCTCTGGGGCTTCGACCACGGCATCGACTGGCTGGGCGACGAAGACCAGCGCGAGGAGCTCAACGAAATCAGGGAAGGCGCCGACTACGGCTGGCCCTACGTGTACGCCGACGGCAAAATCCCGCCCCACCCCCAGCCCGCCGGCGAAACGCCCGAGCAGTACGCGGCCCACACTGTAAAGCCCGTGCAGCTCTACGCCGCCCACGCCGCCCCGCTGGACATGGTGTTTTACAGCGGCAGCCAATTTCCGAAAGAGTACCAGCGCGACGCCTTCGTGACCATGCACGGCTCCTGGAATCGTGCCCAGCCCAGCGGCTACCGCGTGGTGCGGGTGCGCTACAACGAGCAGGGCCAGGCCACCGGCATCGAGGACTTCCTGACCGGCTTCCTGGTTGAGGGCAACAAAGCCCACTTCGGCCGGGTGTGCGGCATCACCCAGCATACCGACGGCTCCCTGCTCATCACCGACGACGCCAACGGCGTAATTTACCGCGTGGCCTACGCCGCGGGTGGTAAGGATGCCAAGGCTGGCAAGAAAAGCTAGCATTAATTGCCTGTCCTCCTGAGCAGCGCGAAGGACCTCCCTCATTTCAACCACTGTCCATTATCCAATGCCCTGAAGCTGGCCCCTAAAAACAGAAGCCTTGCCTCAGCGTAGTCACTTATCAGAGGAAGGTCCTTCGCGCTGCTCAGGAGGACAGACGAATAGCATCACTGACGTGGCGGGTGGTTACCTTACGGGCTAATCCCCGGCTATGCCCAAACTCTTTCGCAACCTCACGTTTCAGGTACTCACGGCCATTGCGCTGGGCATAACGGTAGGCGCGCTTTTCCCGACCGTGGGCGCGGCCCTCAAGCCCCTCGGCGACGTTTTCATCGGCCTCATCAAGATGCTGATTGCGCCCATCATCTTCCTGACGGTGGTATTGGGCATCGGCTCCATGGGCAGCCTGAAGAAAGTGGGGCGCGTGGGCGGCAAGGCCCTGCTGTACTTCGAGCTGATAACTACGTTTGCCCTCATCATCGGGGTGGCCGCCGCCAACCTGGCCCGGCCCGGTGCCGGCATCGATACGCGGGGCGTAGCCGCCAAAGCCGCCGAAACCCAGCAGTACGCCGACAAGGCGGCCCACATGGACTGGGTGGCGTTTTTCACTCACATCATCCCCGAAAGCTTCGTAGGGGCCTTTGCCCAGGGCGACGTGCTGCAGGTGCTGCTGGTGGCCGTGCTGTTTGGGCTGGCCCTCACCCGCGTAGCCCCGACGGTGAGCGGCCCGCTCATCAGCACCTTCGAAAAGCTCAGCCACGTGTTTTTCGCGGTGCTGAGCATGGTGATGAAGCTGGCCCCGCTGGGCGCGTTCGGGGGCATAGCCTATACCATTGGCAAGTACGGCCTCCATACGCTGCTGCCGCTGGGCAAGCTCATGCTCACGGTGTACGGCACCATGGCCTTGTTTATTTTTGGGGTGCTGGGTGGCGTGGCGCGCTACTACGGGTTCAGCCTGTGGCGGCTGCTGGGCTTTATCAGGGAAGAGCTGCTGATTGTGCTGGGCACGTCGTCGTCGGAGTCGGCGCTGCCGCGGCTGATGGACAAGCTGGAGGCCTTTGGCTGTGCCCGGCCGGTGGTGGGACTGGTGGTACCCACGGGCTATTCCTTCAACCTTGACGGCACCACGATTTACCTGAGCATAGCCAGTATTTTCCTAGCCCAGGCGTTTGGGGTGCCGCTCACGCTGGGCCAGCAGCTCACCATCATCGGTATTCTGATGCTCACAAGCAAAGGCGCGGCGGGCGTCACGGGGTCGGGCTTTATCGTGCTGGCGTCCACGCTGGCGGCCACCAAAGTCATTCCCGTGGAGGGCATGGCCCTGCTGCTGGGCGTAGATAGGTTTATGAGCGAGGCCCGGGCCATTACCAACATCATCGGCAACGCGGTGGCTACGGTCGTCATTGCCAAGAGCGAAGGAGCCTTTGACGAAGAAAAAAACCGGGCCGCACTGGCGGGATAAAGCAGCAAAGTATCTGCCGATATATGTCAGCGGATACGGAATTCTACTGGCAGTTCGTAAAGTACCGCTGTGGGTAGGCCCGCCACTACTGCCGGCTCCCACGCAGGCATGATTTTCAACAGCCGCAGTACTTCCTCATCCGTGCCCGACCCCAGCGGTTTCGTTATACGCAGGTTCTGGGTGCGTCCCCGCGCATCAATCACAAACTGCACCCAGATAATGCCTTCTACCTGATTGCGCAGGGCCAGGGCGGGGTAACGCAGGGTGCGGCTACACCAGTTTTTCAAGCCCTCATTACCCCCAGCGAACTGGGCTGATCGCTCAAACTCAAACCAAGTGGTATCCTTGCCAGACCGGGCGTAGCAGTGCGCCGCAGTCCGTACACCAGCTCGGTAGCTTTCCACCCGCATGAGCCGGCCTGAAGGATACCAAGCCCGCAATGCTCCGTGCCGCTTCCCCTGCTGGTACTCTACCTGCCACCGACGCCGGCCATTCTGGTACCAAGCTTGTGCCATTCCTTGCAACTGCCCCCGGCTGAAGGAGCAGTTGGACGTACGACGCCCCGTAGTGGCACTCCACTCTGTACTCATTCCATGCCGTTGCCCGGCTCGCAGGTGGCTGTACTGCTCCTGATGCAACCGCCGGCCGCTGAGCTGATACGTAGTGATGGTGCCGCCGACGCCTTGCTTACGCACGAGCGTATAGTAGGCAGCTGAATCGGGGAATGTGGTGCGCCGGCCGTTGACAGTGTAATACGTTCGGGCCGAGGTCTGTGCTACTACTTGCGGGCAGACCAGCAGGCCAGTTAGTAGTAGGTGACAGATAAAAACTAGTGCGCGTGACATGTGGAAAGGGGCTCAAGATGGCATCAATGTTTTGGAGATGCCCAAAACACTGGTATTCCACAATGTGCCGTATGCCTGATACATTTTACCTTACTATTCCACAGCCCTGCCACGAAGATTGGACCCACATGACGCCCACTGAGCGGGGCCGCTTCTGCCAATCCTGCCGCAAAGAAGTAGTGGATTTCAGTGAGATGCCGGCACCAGATATTCTTTACGTCATTCGCCAGGCACCCACTGGTAGCGTGTGTGGGCGTATTCCAACACATGTTTTGGCAGAAAGCCGACAACAGGCAGAAGCGGCTGCCCAACGGCCGCACTTGCCGCGCCTGAGTGGTGTCCGGAGGTGGCTGGCCGCACTGGGCCTGCCACTGCTGGCATCTTCCCCGCTCGTAGCGGGGGAACTTCCGGCACTCCCACCTTCCGCGGTAGCGTCGTTGCCCCGCAGTAAGCCAGCTACGCTGCAGTTGCGAATATATGACCCCTCCACTGGCCTGGGGTTAAGCTTTGCCGTAGTGCAGCTCTGGCTGGCCGACTCATTGCTGCTTTCTACCCAGGCCGAAGTGGACGGCACTGCGCAGCTGGTCTTGCCTACAAACGCCGATATGTTGCAGCTGCTGGTGAAAGTTCCAGGCTACCGCGTAGTGGAGGAAACTATTGACTTAAGTGCTTCCCACGGCATATTAGCCATACCTATGCAGCGCGGAGCAGTGAAATTGGAGAAGATCAGCCAAGAAGCCATTGCACCAGTAATGTACCAAAGCAGGATGTCAGGCGGCGCTGTTACCACCATTAGCTGCGTTACGATTGTCAAGCCGGCCGCTACTCAACGATTAGCGCAAGCACCTAAGCGGCTGTTTTGGTGGATTCAGCGCAGAGTAGGTAATGCCCGCTAAGTGTCAGGAGACAAAAATCCGTTTTTTGCGTTATTGATACGCTTCTAACTGCTATTGTTACTTCACTTATGCCGGCCCTCTCCCCCGACCTTCGCAAAGCCCTTTTCAGCCTTCCGCCGAAAGAAAAAGACCAGCTGCTGGCCCGCCTCGTAGCCCAGGATGCCGTGCTGGTGGAACAGCTCAGCTTCCGGCTGCTGGAGGGCGACGACGCCCTGGAGCAGCGCCGCCACCGCCTGCGCCAGCAGGTAGACGACCCCGTGCGCGGCTACCACCAAACCCCCAACGACCTGCTCCACATTGTGCGGCAGCTGCAGCAGCGGCTCAGCTACCACACCAAAATCACCGATGACCTGCAGGGTGAAATTGAGCTGACGGTGCGCCTGCTCGGCAACGTGTTCCGCCACCAGCCCGAAGCTACTGGCCGCCTGCACGGCCCTACCCAGCCCCTGCTCCAGCATCTGGCCCGCCGTACGCACGAGGTATTGCGCCAGGCCCACAAGCTGCACGAAGACTACCACGTGGAGCTGCAGCCAGCCATAAACGAAGTGCTCGGCCAGCTCTACCAGTCGGCCGCCGCCCCACTGGCCCGGGAGCTGGGCGTGCCGGTGAAGTGGTGAAATGGTGAGTTGGTGAAATAGTGAGTTGGCGAGAGAGGGCAGCGTGTCATTGCGAGCAGCGCGAAGCAATCCGTCCTCAGCAATACCAGACCCGCTCTTTACCAGAAAGCCCTTGTCGTCCACACGTCAAGGGCTCTTCACATTTTGAGGCTTGGTGCGTTGTTCAGGACGGATTGCTTCGGCTCTGCCTCGCAATGACAGAACTACCCTCACCATTTCACCTCTATTCAACTGTGCGGAAGGCGACGGGGAGGGTGTAGAGCACGCGCACGGGCTGGCCCTGGACGCGGCCGGGCGTCCACCAGGGCATGATGCGCACCAGGCGCAGGGCTTCCTGGTCGAGGCCGTGGCCCAGCCCTTTCACCAGCTTCCGCGTCGCGGATGCGGCCCTGCTCATCCACCACGAAGCGCACGTACACCTTGCCCGAAACGTTCTGCTGCAGTGCCTCGGCCGGGTACTGCACCTTCTCGCGCATGAACAGAAGCAGAGCTTTTTCGCCCCCTTTGAAGGCGGGCATCTCTTCGGCCAGGGCATACACTTTCACCTTGGCGGCCGGGGCAGCCGGCGCTACGGCGCCCATGCTTTGGCCGGCGGTCGGCTCTACCAGCGCAATGGAAGGGGAAGGCTGGGCCCGGGCGGCAAAACCGGCACAACTGAGCAGGAACACGGGTAGCAGCTGTTTCATGAAGAGCAGAATAAGCGGGCAGACATTGTTCGTGGGCAAAAGTATGGGCCTGCGTAAGGCTGCGCTTCACGGCTGCGTTATGGTTGTGTTGCGGTTGTGTTGGTAATATTGAAGCATCCTTTCCGGGCAAAAAGCAGTAGTTTATGTGTCCAGCTTTTCCACCCGCGGCGCCGGTCCGCTCAACTGCTTTACCCTATGTCGCATACCCCCTCCCCCCAGCACATGCGCGTACCGGAAAACCTCTCCGACGCCCATCTGCGCCAGGCGCTTACCGAACTCGACGAGAAAATCAAGACCCTGCGCAACCGCGCCCACGCCACCACAGCCAACTCCACACACACCTACCACGAGCACATTGCCGCCCTGGAAGTAAAGCGCGCTAAGCTCCTGGAGCGTCTCGGCCCCGCCGATGCCGCGGCGGCATCCGGCACCGGTGCCGACCACGCCAACCGCTCTACCTGGGAAGAAATATGGCAGGGCGTGGAGAACCTGCGCAACGACCTGCGCAACCTCATCTAACGACAGAACCACGGATTCGCGCGGATTGGTCGGATTCCACGGATTTTGTAGTTGGCACCAGATTTCTATAGCTGGTACTTATTTTAAAAAGAAAGAGCTTGCCTTCTGGCAAGCTCCTTTTAATTCAATCCAGGCAGATCCGCACCAACTACAAAATCCGTGGAATCCGACCAATCCGCGCGAATCCGTGGTTCCGTTCGCCCGGGTTTTACGGCCGCTCGGCGAGTGGATTTACCGTTCGCGGAAAAGTAGTTTCAGGCAGGTAAGGCCGGGGCTAGGTTTGAGGCATCCAACCGCCACAACCCAACTTTCTTTCCTATGAAACTTGTCTCCTCCTTCCGCCCCTTCTGCGCTGCCCTGCTGCTGGCCGCAACCGTGGTTGCTGCTCCTATTGCCGCTTCGGCCGCTGGCTTCGCAACAGAAAATGCGCCTACAGCTGATAACCCGGCCGCTCACCCCAACTTTACAGTACGCGTGGTGGGCAAAGGTCAGCCTATGCTTCTGATTCCGGGCCTGACCTGCCCCGGCGCGGTGTGGAACGAAACCGTGGCCCACTACCAGAAGCAGTACCAGTGCCACATCATTTCACTGGCGGGCTTTGGCGGCACGGCGGCTCCGGCCAGCACCGACCACCTGCTGCAAAACGTGCGCGACCAGCTGCTCACCTACATCCAGACCCAGAAACTCAGCAAGCCCACCATTGTCGGGCACAGCCTGGGCGGGTTCATGGCCCTCTGGATGAGCAGCACCCGCCCGGAAGCTGTCGGCCCCCTGGTCATTGTCGATTCGCTGCCGTTCATTGGGGCCGTGCAAAACCCGGCCGCCACGGTGGATATGGTGCGCCCGATGGCCGAGGGTATGCGCCAGCAGATGAGCAAGAGCAAAGCCAACCCTGCCCAGCAGCGCCAGACGGTGGCCTCCCTGGTGACGGATACCGCCCGCATTACCCAGGTTACGCGCTGGGGCCTGGCCTCCGACCCCGCCACCGTGGCCCAGGCCATGTACGACATGTATACCACCGACCTGCGCCCCGAGGTAGCACGCATCCAGCAGCCGGTGTTGGTGCTGGGAGCCTGGGCCGCCTACCAAATCTACGGCGCCACCAAGGAAAGCACCCGCGCTACGTTCACCCAGCAGTACGCCCAGCTGCCCCGGCACCGCGTGGAAATGTCGGAAGCCGGCAAGCACTTCCTGATGTACGACGACACGCAATGGTTTTTCCAGCAGGCCGATGCGTTTCTGCGGGAGCAGGCAGTAGCCAAAAAGTAAGCCGTTTCCTGTAGACTGCAGCCCAATACAATCCGGCGGGCAGGAAAATCTTTCATTTCCTGCCCCGCTTTCGGGTTTCACTTTTAGTTTTACGCTATGTTTTCCTATGCTGCGGTGCCCCCGCCGGGTCGTTTGTACTGGCGCCTGCAGGCGGTGGGCTGGGGCATGTATATGCTGCTGAACCTGGCCATGGTCAGTTTGAACGTGCCCCTGACCGGCAAGCTGGTGCTGATGCAGCTGGCCATTGTGGGGCCGCTGGTACTCATCAGCCACGGGCTGCGCTACCACCTGAAGGCCAGCGGCTGGGTGAGGCTGGCCCCGGTGCCGCTACTGAGCCGCCTGCTGGTGCTCAACGTGCTGCTGTCGGTGCTCAGTCAGGTCGTTATCTGGGCCATTATCTACTTTATCATCCGGCCCGCCGCCGATGGCCAGCCCCATGGCTGGGGGCAGTTTGTGTTCTACGTGTTCAACGTGAACTTTCTGCTGTGGCTGTGGGAAGGGTTTTACTTTGGCTGGCACTACCTCACCAGCTTCCGGCAGGCCGAGGTAGACAAGTGGAAGCTCGCCGCCGCCGTGCAGGAAGCCGAAATGCGCACGCTCAAGGCCCAGATCAACCCGCACTTCATGTTCAACGGCCTCAACAACATCCGGGCCCTGGTGATGGAAGACCCCGGCCGGGCCCGCGACATGATTACGCATCTTTCGGACTTGCTGCGCTACTCCATCCAGCTCAACAGCGCCGAGCAGGTGCCCCTGGGTCGGGAGCTGGAAATTGTGGAGCACTACCTGCAGCTGGAGGCTATGCAGCTGGAAGAGCGGCTGCACTATACCCTGGATGTGGACCCGGCCGCCCTGCACGTAGCTATTCCGCCCATGACGCTGCAGCTGCTGGTGGAAAACGCCATCAAGCACGGGGTAGCGCCCCGGCCGGCCGGTGGCTTTGTGCAGCTCACGGCCCAGCTCAACGACTCCGGCACGCTGCACGTGCGCGTGCGTAATACCGGCCGCTACGAGCCCCAACCCGGCCATCCGGGCGTGGGCGTGCGCAATGCCCGGGAGCGGCTGGCTTTGCTGTTTGGTCCGACCGCCCAGCTCACCATCCAGAACGACCCCACCCAACTCGATACTGTAGTGGCCTGCCTGCAGCTGCCGGTAAACGCGCCGCCCGCTGCCCCCAATGGTGCCCTGTCCATTCCCCGCCCTGCTTTTGTATGAACGCGCTGTTAGTTGATGATTCCCGCCTGGCCCGCACCGAGCTGCGCCACCTGCTGCGGGCTTTCCCGGAAGTACAGATTGTGGGTGAGGCCCGCCACGCCGGGGAGGCCCGCGCCATGTTGCTGCAAACGCAGCCGGATGTCCTGTTTCTGGATATTCACATGCCCGGCGAAACGGGGTTTGAGCTGCTGGCTTCGCTGGAAACCGCCCCCCACGTCATCTTCACCACGGCCTACGACGAATACGCGCTGCGGGCTTTCGAGGTGAATGCCCTGGACTACCTGCTCAAGCCCATTCAGGAAAATAGGCTGGCCGCGGCCCTGGCCAAGGCACGGGCGAAGATGACCGGTCCCGCAGCAGCTGCCGCACCTGCTGCACCCGCCCCGGATGAGCCTGCGTTGTCCCCGCTCACGGAGCAGGATCAAGTGTTTGTGAAGGACGGGGAGCGGTGCTGGTTTGTGCGCCTGGCCGACATTCGCCTGTTTGAAATCAACGGCAGCTACACCCAGATTTACTTCGACCAGCACCGGCCCCTGATTCCGCGTACCCTGCAGCACCTGGAGCAGCGCCTCGACCCGCGCGTATTCTTCCGCGCCAACCGTCAGCAGATCATCAACCTGAAGTGGGTGGAAAGCATTAAGCCCTGGTTTAGCAACTCCCTCAAAATACAGCTGCGCGGCGGGCCGGAAGTGGAAGTATCGCGGCAGCAGTCGGTGCGCTTCCGGGAGATGCTGAGTCTGTAAGATTTCTGTATCTTTTCCGCCCCTTCGGCAGTACATGGCTTTAAAAGCCAGCCTTACCCCTGCTGGCGCGTTTTTTGTACTGCTTCCCCTTATGAAACTGCTTCTACCTTTCCTCGGCTGTCTGCTTCTGGTGGCCTCCTGTTCTCAGGACCGCGAAGCCCTACGCACCCCTAAAGCACGCTCTGCTTCCTCTTTCAGAACGGAAAAGAGCAACCCGCACAACAAGAAAGCCCAGCGCAAGCCCGGCGAGTCGAACATTGGGCTGGGTATTGATATGAACGCCCGCAACCCCAATAAATTCCGCACCGTCAAGCGGCCGAAAAACCCATAGCACTCCGGCTGGTCAAAGCCTGCTTTACGACGAAGTCCTGCCTTGGTACCGTGGTACTGAGGCAGGATTTTTTTACACCCGACGAGTTGGCACTGCGCCGAAGCTAACTCACTTAACATGAGGCTGAAACAAATCAACCTCCGGGCAGTCTGTTTCATCAAAAATCCCGTATAGCACAGCAGTACGTGCCGTTCCTGGAGCGTATATCCCCTTCTTCCGAACCCACCCCCTGCTATGCTCCAACGGTTACTTGCCTTTTGGTTAGTGGTATGCGCGGCCGGCTGCCTTTTGGCCGGCCCGGCCACAGCCCAGACTGCTCCTTCTACCCTTCCCGGCCTGCTGGTTTTCCGCCTGAAGCCGGGCGCTGCTTCCTTGCCGGCCGCCCGCCGTCTTTCCGGCGCGGCCTGGCAGAAAGCCCTCCGCCAGGTTGGCGCCACCAACGTTGCCCAGAAGTTTCCGCAGGCGCAGGCACCCCTGGCCCGCAAAAAGCAGGTCGTGGATTTGCGGCTGGTCTATCAGGCCCAGTATCCGGCCCACCTGCCCTTTGCCAAAGCCCGGGCCTTGCTGCTGCAAACGGGCCTGGTGGAGTACGTGGAGCCGCTCTACCAGCGCGAGCCGCTCTACCAGCCCAACGACCCCTCGGCCGACTCTACCCGCGTCAAAAGCGTGCAGTACTACCTTAAAAACGTGCGGGCCTACCGCGCCTGGGATATTTCCAAGGGCGACACCAACATCGTCATCGGGGTGCTGGACACGGGCACGCGGTTCACGCATCAGGACCTGAAAGACCAGGAAAAACGCAACTACCGCGACCCGGTTGATGGCATCGACAATGATGAGGACGGTTACGTCGACAACTTCCGGGGCTGGGACATGGCCGATAACGACAACGACCCCACCGCCGACGCGGCTTACCTGGGCACGGCCCGCGGCCACGGCATCACGGTCACGGGCGTGGCCGCCGCCCGCACCGACAACGGCAAGGGCATTGCCGGGGCTGGCTTCAACTGCAAGTACCTGCCCATCAAAATCTACCCCAGCACGCCCGCCGGCGTGTTTGCTGGCTACGAGGCCATTGTGTACGCCGCCGACCACGGCTGCCAGGTCATCAACCTTTCCTGGGGCGGCGTGGGCGGCAAGTCCCAGTACGAGCAGGACATCATCAACTACGCAGTGCTCAACCACGATGTGGTGATAGTGGCGGCGGCCGGCAACACGAATGCCGAGCTGGATTTCTACCCCGCCAGCTATGAGCACGTGCTGTCGGTAACCGCGCTGGAGCCCAACAACCAGAAAGGAAAGACCAATACCTACAGCTACCACGTCGATATCTCGGCCCCGGGACAGCAGATGCTGACCACCGGCTCCGCCCACGACAGCGCCTACTCCACGGTAGGAGGCTCGTCGCTGGCTACGCCGCTGGTAGCCGGAGCCGTGGCGCTGGTACGCGCCCAATATCCCGAATACTCGGCCGAGCAGGTGATGGCGCGGGTGCGTCAGACGGCCGATTCGCTGTATACCATCACGGGCAATGCGGCTTACCGGCATAAGCTGGGCACGGGCCGCCTGAACATGCACCGGGCCCTGGCCGAGCCGACGCTGTACGCCGTACAGCTCACCAACGTGCGCTACGAGCCCGTGCCGAGCTTTCAGCCCGGAGACACGACCCGCATCGTGGCCGAGCTGCAGAACCTGCTGGCCCCGGTTTCCAACCTGCGCATTTCGCTGACCACCGCTTCTCCCTACGTGCGGATAGTGCGCGGCTCGGTGCCGCTGGGCGACATGCTCACGCTGAGCGAAGCGGCCAACGCGCTGGAACCGTTTACAGTGCTGGTTTCGGAGGATGCACCGCTGGCCACCACGGCTATTCTGCGCTTTCACTTTGAGGCGGACAACGGCTATAGCTCCGATCAGTTCGTGCCGGTTTTGCTGAACCCGGGTTTTATCACGCTCACGGCCGGCAACCTGCACGTGTCCGTCACCAGTCAGGGCAATATCGGCTACGACGCTACCAACCCGGCCGTGGGCGAGGGAGTAAGCTACCGCAACGGCCCTTCGCTCTTATCCATTGGCGGCCTGCTGGTAGCTACCTCGCCGGAGCGTGTGTCGGACCGGCTTCTGAACGAGGCCAAAAGCGTTGACAAGGATTTTATGAGCGTCAGCCCACTGCATTTCGTGGGAGCAGCTCGGGGCGCCGACCAGGAAATTATGAGCCGCTTCCGGGATACGCTGTCAACTGCCACCGTGGGGGTGAGCGTGCGGCAGCGCGGCTTTGCCTGGGCCGATGAGCGGCGCCGCAACTACGTGGTGCTGGAATATACCCTCACCAATACCACCGCCGACACGCTTCGTCCCCTGTACGCCGGATTGTACATGGATTGGGACCTGCCGCTGGCTAACAACCGCAACGCCGCCGGCTGGGACGCGGACCGGCAGCTTGGGTACGTGTACGACCAGCTGGCTCCTACCCTGCACGCGGGCGTACAGCTCCTGTACGGCGGCCCGGTTTCCACCTACGCCCTCAATAACAGCGCCCCGGAAGGTGCCCCCGTGCGGCTGGCCGACGGCTTCAGCAATGCCGAGAAATACCTGATGCTGAGCAGCGGCACGGCGGTAAATACTGTCAATGAGCAACCCGCGGGCGCCGATGTTTCCCACGTGGTTGGCGCTGAGCTGCCCGCGCTGGCGCCCGGCGACTCCACGCGGGTGGCTTTTGCCATTCTGGGAGCCGGTTCCCTGGACAGCCTGCAGGCCGCCGCCGACGTGGCGCGGCTGGAGTACGACAAGACGGTTACGCCTGTGCGCTCAACCGCGGCAGTGGTACAATGGCAGGTTTATCCGAATCCGGCATCCGGCAGCTTGATGGTGGAAGTGCCCGCTTCCTTTGCGGCCCGCCAACTCACGCTCCTGGATGCTCTGGGCCGCCCCGTACGCACCTGGACCTGGAACGGCCAGCCGCGCCAGCGTTTGGCGCTACCCGCCGCAGCCGGACTCTACGTGCTTCGGCTGGAAGGCAAAGGCGGCATACTCACGCGCAAGGTGCTCATCCGTCCCTGATGAGTTCTATGCCGGTGGCCGGATGAAATCAACCCGTAGGATGACCACTATACTGAATCTGCCCGCCTAAAACTCCAGGATAAAGCCGATGGTGGGCGTTACGGTCGGGTCGTCATCCTGCAGCAGGATGGGCAGGCCGTTGGAGCCGTCGGGGCGGATGGGCTGGCCGTCAGTGGTCTGGAAGCCGCTGTTATCGGCGGTGCGCTGGAAGGTGTAGCTGGGCGTGCTGGGGTTGGCAATCAGGAAGGCGTTCTGCACGTCCAAAAACAGGTCGATGCTGGTGCGGCGCCAGTTGAACTTCTTGTCGAGGCGGAAGTCGAACTGCTGAAAGTTGCCCAGACGCACGGTGTTCAGGCGTGAGTAGTCGAGCACGCCCCGGCCCACGGCCAGGTAGCTGGCCTGGGAGGCTTCCAGGTCGAACGGCGTGTAGGGCGAGCCGCCCGCAAACCGGTACTTAAAGCCCATTTCCCAGCCCTTGCTGAACTTGCGCCCCAGCAGGGCCGAAGCCAGAAACCGCGAGTCCCAGGCCGTGGGCCGGAACTGCCCATCAACCCCCGAAAACTCCGAGCGGAAAGCCGTAAACGAGGCCACCGCAAAGATTTTGCGCGTCAGCTTCTGCTGAAAGAACAGCTCGGCGCCGTAGGCCCGGCCCAGGCCAGTGCTTTGCACGGCTTCGTTGCCGAGGGCCGCAAAGTCGCCACCCAGGTTGGCCAGCGAAATACCGTCGCGTACCGACACCGGATAGTGGCTGTACTTCTTGTAGAAGCCTTCCAGCGTGAAGCGCGTGGTGGCGGCTGGCAGAAACTCCAGCCCGGCCACGTAATGGTCGGAGCGGATGTAGCGGGCTTTCTGGTTGATGGCCTGGCCCGCCTCGTCCCGAAAACCAAGGATGGTGGACGGCGGAATCTTGTAGTAGCGTCCCACTGAGGCATTAAGGTTCCAGCGCTGGGCCAGGGCGTAGGAGGCCGAAACCCGCGGCGACAAGGTGCGCAGCAGGTTAGCGCCGCCATCAGTGAAGGAGTTGCCATTGGCCCGCAAACCGGCCGAAAGCGTCAGCCGGTCGTCGGGAAGCAGGGTGCGCGTGAGCTGCCCGAAGGTGCCAAAGCGCGCAAAGTCAATAGCGGTCTGGAAGCGCACATTCACCTGCGGCGACACCAGGTTGCCCTGGGCATCGCGCATTTCGCTGCGTACGCGGTTGAAAAAGCGGCTGTCGTACTGCACGTACTGGCCTACCGCGCCGTAGGCATACTGCCAGCGGCCCACCGACTTGTTTACATCGAGGCGAAGCTTGTTTTCCGTTTCGCCGGAGCGCGTGAGCAGCACCCGGTCGGCTTCCTCGGTGGTAGTGCGGTCCTCAAACTGGTCGAGCTTATTATCCAGCTGGGTGCGGCTCAGGGCCACGTTCAGGTAGCCGTTGGGCAGCAGTTGGCGCAAAGCCAGGCCCACGGTGTAGTTCCACTGGTCGATGGTGGGCGTGGAGCGCAGGGTGTATTCTTTGTCGGGGCTGGTCTTGCGGGGCACGGCCAGCTCGAAGTGGTCGATGGCGCCCAGGCCCAGGGACGTGAGCGTGGTTTTGGGCGAGAGTTTGGTGGTGACCTTGTACTGAAAATCCCAGTAGTTGGGCCGGATGGGCAAGTCAATGGCCTTGAACAGCAGTTGCAGGTAGGAGCGCCGGGCCGAGGCCAGAAACGTGGTGTTCCTGGCCAGCGGGCCTTCCAGCGTGCCCGCTACCTCGGTGCCGCTCAGGCGCACGTTGCCCTGCACCCGGTCGGGGTTGCCGTCGCGCTGCCGGAACTGCAGCACCGACGACAGGGCGTTGTCGTAGCGGGCCTCAAACGCTGAGGAGCTGAGGGTCACGTCCTCAATAAACGACACGTTCAGAATGCCCGTGGGCCCACCGCCCGAGCCCTGGGTCTGAAAGTGGTTGATGACGGGCACCTCAATGCCGTCGAGGTAATACACGTTTTCGTTGGGTGCCCCGCCGCGGATGATGATGTCGTTGCGGAAGCCGGAGGTGCCGCCCGTGCCGCCCCCGCCCACGCCCGGCAGCGTCTGAATAACCTTCGAGATATCGAAGTTGCCGCCGGGGTTGCTCTTGATTTCCTCGGTGTTGATGCGCTGCACGGAAAGCGGCGTTTCGGCCGTGGCCACCCGAATGGCGCGGCTGCCTACTACCTGCACCTCGCCCAGCTGCTGGCTGCTGCCGGACAGCTCCAGGCTGATAATGGCCGCGTTGCCGGAGGTAATAACCACGTTGGCGCGCAGCAGCGGCTCGTAGCCCACCAGCGTAGCCCGCACGTTGTAGCTGCCCGTCGGAATTTCGCTGAGCCGGTACCGGCCTTCCGCGTCGCTGGAAACGCCTAAGCTCGTGCCTTCCAGCACAATGGTAGCCCCCGGAATGGTTTCCTGGGTTTTCCGGTCGCGCACCACGCCGGTCAGAATACCCGTCGACTGTCCCAGCCCGTTGAAGCTGATCAACAGGAAAAGCACTAAGTAAAGGAGTTTCATATGGGTTGATCTAAGCTAGGCCATTTACTATTTAATCATGCAAACATGTTCATGTCTTGTATGTTTTAGTATCATTTACTGCCGCTTCAGTTGCTGCCTTATTTTTGTGTAATGAATTATGCCTTCTTTCGTCAGCTACTGGATCTGGCGGAAACCTTCGAAGCTCAACACCCTGCCGCCGGGCAGCCCGATGCTATGGCCGCCTTTGCCAGCTGGCTGCACGCCCGTACGGCTCCGGCGCCCGATACGGCCCCGGTAACCCGGTCGGCGGCCAAGCCTGGCGAGTTCGATGAGTCCGTTATCGGCAAGCTTATCACGTTTATGTACCGCTATGCCCGCTCCTATCTGCGGCTGGCGCTGGCAGGCTCCCCACTGATTACGTCCGACGATTTCACTTACCTGGTGACGGTGTACGGGCACCAGCCCATAAGTAAGACGGAGGTTATTGAGCGCAACATTCACGAGAAGCCTACGGGCACCGAAATCATTAAGCGCCTGCTTAAGCAAGGCCTGATTGCCGAGCAAGGCCACCAGACGGACCGCCGCCGTAAGCTCCTGACCCTTACTGAAAGCGGCCGGGAGGTGCTGTTTGGGCTTTTTGGCCGGATGAGTCAGGTAGCGTACATGATTGCCGGCAACCTTGAGCCGGCTGAGCGGCGCCAGCTTCTGTACCTGCTGCTCAAGCTCGACCACTTTCACCACGACATCTTCGCCTACGACCGTTCCCGCACCTTCGAAGAGCTGCTCCAGAGTCGCTTTCCCGAGCTGCCGGCAGCAGGCGGGCCGCAGCCTGGCTCCACTTCCAACTGATGCTCTACGGCCGGAACAAGGAGCTTTGAGCTTCGGACTTGAGCGGCTATGTAGCTTGATTTCCCTGTTTGACCTCCTGAGAAAAAGGTCGGAAAAGCAGCCTGTGTTTATTTGCCACTTTTTTTAGTAAATCCAACCAGTAGCACTCTATCGTACGTATCGGTTTTTGGCTTACACATTCTCCTGGAAATAGTACCATCCAGGTATTAAATCGAAATTAAAAGCCTGTTTTATAGGAATTTTCTTGTACAACTGCTTTATCTAACCTTGTTAGTTTGCGGCAGTATTCGTATCTTTGGATATGTCAAAAGTCAAGTTTCCTGTACCCGTTCCCGTTCAGCAGTTTGCCCGGTGCGTTGATGCTAGTTGCCGACCTGCCGACTACGTAGGCGAATGGCCTGAGCCTGGGCACGTTTACCCCGTGCAGTACCGGCGCAATGCCCGTACCGGTCAGCCCCAGGTGCACGTGTTGGGCTTTTACGCCGAGGCTCCATACGGCGCTTTCGCCGCGCACCGCTTTAGCTCGGTGGCCGAAGTCTGGCTGAATTAGCACATACTGGGGCATCAAGCAACAGTTCCGTTTTGTTTGTCCTGCCGCGCATACAACAGGTCTTCTGTTCTATGCGCGGCACAACTTTTTTCAGCCCTTTCTTAACCTGTTGGTCGGCTTGATTACCTGACCAGCTTCGGCATGAAATCCGGGCTCCTTTTTATGCTGAGGATACTTGCCCGTGATGCTTGGAGGAGTGTGGTGGCCGGCAGCCGCTGCGCTCCTATGCTGTGCGCCCTTGTATTCATTGTGGCTAACGATACGCCTTGAAGGCAACGTTGCTCGGCATTGCCTTTTTTGCTGCTGAGCGAAGTTGCATTGAAGATGGATCGTGAAGTAGCAGCAGATATACTACCAAGTCTTACATATAATTTTGTTGATTTTACTTATACCGTTATTTTTGTCTTTCAGTCAATGGCTTAGCCAGCAGCCGAAAGCACGTTTCCCTTTTCTTTAACAGGCCCCTACGATACACCAGCTTGTTTGGCGACCTTGTTCCTAGGTTCTCCACCGTACCCGCGCAACATATAACCGCTCATGAAAAAACTTCTACCCTTACTCTTTTTTGCACTTTTTCAGGTGGCTGCCCTGGGCCAGGGCACTACCCTGGTGAAGGACATTGTGCCGGGCGCCTCTGGTATATTTCCCGGAAATTTTGTCAAGGCCGGCAACAAGCTATACTTTATCCGGCGGGGCACCGGCCCCCGGGAGTTCTACCGCACCGACGGCACCGCGGCCGGCACACAACTAGTGAAAACCTGGGTCAAGGACCCGGATGCCTACGACCCCTATGAGGCCAAGAACGCCGTCGATTTCAACGGGCGGCTGGTGTTTACCCGCTACAACGATGCGGTAGTCAACCAGCACGAGATATGGGTGACGGATGGCACGACGGATGGCACCAAGAAGATTCCGGCCCCAACTTCTACTACCATTTACCGCATTGAGCAGCTTACGGTGTTCAACAACGCGGTGTATTTCGTCATTGAGGGCTTCTCTACTATCCGCGGCCTGTACCGCTGGGACGGTACTGAGGCGGCGCCGGTGAAGATTATCGGCGAAAGCACCATCAACGGGGGCCTGAACTACTTTATCGTAACCGGAGGCAGCCGGATTTTTTTCACGGACGGCTGGAAGGTTTACAACGCGACCAACAGCACGGCCCCGGAAGTACTATATGACCAGGGCGTGGTTGATAAAACCCAGACGGGCATCAGTGGGATGGTGTATTTCAATGGCAAGGTGCTGATAACGGAGGGACGGCCCATTGAGGGCAGCAACATGCGCGGCATCCGGGCCATCGACCCGGTTACCAAGCAGTACCCGTACATCAAGCAGGAGCTTGGGTTTGGCCTACCCTTCCCGACCAGCCGCAGCCCGTTGATGGCTTCGCTGGGCGGCTCCCTTTACTTTGCCAAAACCCGTCACGTCAGCCCCAACAACTTCTTTGAACTCTGGAAAATCAGTCCCGATTTCAAGGTGACGCTGGTCAAGCAGATTTCCGCCACCACGTCCATAACACCCCGGCTGTTTATGGCCAACGCCAAGCTGCTCGTTTTCTCCCTGGAATACTTCAGCGGCGGCAATGAGCTGTGGAAATCCGATGGCACGGCGGCGGGCACGACTACGCTTATCGAGCGCAGCGACAACATCAGCTTCACTATCGACCAGAAATCGACGCTGCTTACGAACACCCAGCTGCTGTTTCCGGCCTCCGACCGCACGGAAACCTACCCGAACACCGCCCACGGCACGGAGCTCTGGACCAGCAACTTCACCAAAGCCGGCACTCGCATAGCGGTGGATTTCGCGCAGGGCACGCACGGTGGCATCAACACGGACCTGGGCTTTGGCTCCCTGGATGGCAGCTCCGTGCTGCTGGCGGCAGACAGGCGCACGACGGCCGGCAGCCTCTACGGCAGCGAGCTGTGGAAGTCGGACGGCACGCCCATTGCGGAAAACGGCAAGGTACCGGCCGCGCCCACCCTCACGGCCCTGACGCCGGCTACCGGCCCCTGGGGCGGCACTGTGGTGCTAACCGGCACCAACTTCACGGGCGCAACGGCCGTGCGGTTCAACCAAACCACCACCACGCAGCACACCGTTAGCTCGGCCACCAAGATTACGGTGACGGTGCCTGAAGGAGCTACCACCGGTAAGGTGAGCGTGATTACGCCGGGCGGCACGGCCACCAGCGCCACGAATTTCACCATTATTGAGGCGGCCACTATCACTGCCTTCAGCCCGGCCAGCACCACCATTGGCAGCACGGTTACCATTACGGGCACCAACTTCACCGGCACCACGGCCGTGAAATTCAACAACACCGCGGCTACCACGTTCACCGTCAACTCGGCCACGAAGATTACCGCCAAGGTACCAACCGGAGCCACCACGGGCAAAATCAGCGTGACGACGCCAGCGGGTACTGTGGCCAGCACCGGCAATATTCTGATTGCGCCGCCGCTGGCCGTCAGCTCCTTTAGCCCGGCCAGCGGCCCGGCCGGCACCGTAGTGGTGCTCACGGGCACCAGCTTTACCGGGGCCACGGCCGTGAAGTTCAACACCACTGCGGCCCCGAGCTTCACCGTCAACTCAGCTACGCAGATTACGGCCACCGTACCTGCGGGCGCCTCGACGGGTAAAATCAGCGTGACGACCTCACAGGGCACCGCAACCAGCGCCGGTAGCTTTACGGTGACGACAGCCCAGGCTCCGGCCATTACGGCGTTCAGTCCGGCCAGCGGCCCGGTGGGTACCCTTGTGACACTGACGGGCTCCAATTTCACCGGAGCTACGGCCGTGAAGTTCAACACCACCAATGCGCCCAGCTTCACCGTGGTATCCGCTACCAGCCTGACCGCGACGGTACCGGCGGGAGCTACCACCGGCAAGATCAGCGTGACTACGGCGGGCGGCACCGCCAGCAGCGCGGCCAGCTTCACGGTGACGGCTACGCCGGCCGGTGGGCCTTATCTCAGCGCCTTTGCTCCGGGTTCCGGCGCGCCCGGCGACGTGGTGGTGCTGACCGGCAGCAGCCTCACCGGGGCCCGCGACGTATCGTTCGGGGGCGTGCCTTCCCTCGGCTTCACCGTCACTTCCCCTACTACCATCAGCGTGATTGTACCACAGGCGGCGGCTTCCGGCAAAATTACCGTCACCACGCCCACCGCTACGCACCAGAGCGTGGACGATTTTACGGTTATCGTGCCGACTTCCGAGCTGGCGTCGGGCTCCCTGGGGCTTTCGATGTACAACGCCACCTCTTACTTTGTGCCGCTTAAAAACCAGCTTCTACTTCAGCCGGCGGGAGGATGGCAACACCCAGCTGTGGCGCTCCGATGGCACGGCAGCCGGCACCATCAGCGTCAGCAACAGCATCCGCACGCCGCTAAACGTGGAATTTGCCCGGGCGACGGAACGCTACGTGTACTTTTTCGAAACCGATGCTGCGGGCAAAAGCCGGCTGGTAGCCCTGGATGAGAACCTGACCAAGAAAGAGCTCAGCACGACGGGCTCCATCAACGATACCTACACGCTGCTCAACAACAAGGCTGTTTTTGAGAAAGACCGCACGGTGTGGGTGTTTGATGAGCTGACGAAGACCAGCAAGCAGCTCTACGACTTTTACCCCCACCAGATGTTTGCCTACCGGGGCCTGGCGTATTTCAAGGGCAACCCTGGCAGCGGCGGCTACAGCATCGGGCGCACCGATGGCACCGCGGCCGGCACTTTCCTGGTCAGCAGCGTATCCGACCTGTACGCCAACCTTTTCGGGGGCGCTGGTGAGTATGTGTACATAGCCTGCTCGGAGCGCAATACCTCGGGCTGGGTGCTGTACCGCACCAACGGTGCCGCGGCCAATAGCCTCACCCGCATCAGTGGCTTCAACGGCGACATCCGGCAGCTGACGGACGTGAACGGCACCCTGTTCTTCATGGGCCGCGCCAGCAACACCACCGTGGGCTGGGAACTGTACAAGGTGACGGGCACTACAGCCGAGCTGGTAAAAGACCTCAATCCTGGCCTGGGCGACGGGGTAAGTGACAGATTGATTCCGGTGGCTATGCGCAACCACCTGTACTTCCGGGGCCAGACCGACAAAGGCTACGAGCTTTGGAAAAGCGACGGAACGACCGCCGGCACCGTGCTGGTAAAAGACCTGAACCCTGGCTCGGGCGACACCTATCCCGACTACCTCACGGCCGTGGGCAACAAGGTGTACTTCACGGGCGGGCGCTCCTACAGCGACCAGGCCCTGCACGTTTCGGATGGCACCGAGGCCGGCACCAAGGCCGTTGACTTTTCGGCTAAGGGCATTTTGTATACCAGCTACTTCCAGGGCAACCTGATTTTCTCGGCCGAGCACCCCACCACGTACAAGCGCGAGCTGTACGTGTACAACCTGCGGGATGCGGCTCCGGCGGCCACACCTACTATTGCGTCCTTCAGCCCCGCTACCGGCCCGGTAGGCACCGTCGTCACCATCACGGGCACCAACCTGACGGGAACCACGACGGTGAAATTCAACCAGGCCACGGCTACCGTGGTCAAAGTCAACTCCGCCACGAGCATCACGGCTACGGTACCCGCCGGGGCCACTACCGGGAAAGTCTCGGTGGAAGCGCCGGCGGGCAAGGCCACCAGCACCCAGGACTTTACGGTGACGCCAGCCGTGTGCAACGTGCCCGTGCCCACTATTACGGCGGGCACTGCTACGGCGGCAGGCATGGTGCTGACCTCCAGCAGCAGCACGGGCAACCAGTGGGTGCGCAACGGCACCGCTATTGCGGGCGCCACCGCCCGCACCTACACCGCCACGCAGAATGGGCGCTACAGTGTGAAGGTGACCGTGGATAACTGCACCAGCACCTCCGCCGAATTTGCGCTGACGGCCCTGGCGGTGCAGCCCCTCAATGCCAGCACCTTCGTAGTGTACCCCAACCCCAGCACTGATTTTCTGACGATTCAGCCCGGCCCGAACCCGGGCAAGTGGGAACTCAGCCTGTATAATGGTTTGGGCCAGCAGCTGCAGCAACGTACCCTGCGCACCAACGCCCCGCTCCAGCTCGACCTGCGCGCTTACCCCGCGGGCCTGTATACCCTGCGCATCTTCGATGGTAAGTCGTTTTACTCCGGCAATATTCTGAAGCAATAATCCAGTCACATTCCAAACGAGCAGGGCTACTACCGCAGAGCAAAAAAGCTCCGGTAGTAGCCCTGCTCGTTTCTTGCTGAAGGTGAATTTCCTCGCTTGTGCTTTTTGCCGGCTTACTTGTACTGCCAGAAGATGCCGAAGTCGAAGGGCGTCCAGAGGGCTGCTTTCTGGTTGGCTACTTTCAAGCCCTCGTTGGCCCAGGTGTTGCAGGTATAGAACAGGTTGTAGGTGCGGCGGGCCTCATAAAAGGCATCGTACTGGCCGTAGCTGTGGCCGGCAATGTGCTGCACCCGCCCCTGCGCGTCGGGCTCGAAGCTGTGGCGGATGAACCCAATCAACTTTTCATATTCCGCGGGCGTCAGGTAGATGCGTACGCAGTGCGGGCCTTCCTGCGGACGGTGATGGAAGGTGGTGTGCATGGCCGTGGTGCTCATCCAGAACATGGCACGCACGGCGGTGCTGGGCTTGAGCTCGGCCCAGGTAGGCGTGTTCAGGTAAAAACCCTTGTCACCCCATCCGAAGCCTACGTACTGCCGGCTGCTGTCGGCGGCCGGGGTATGGGCGTAAGGCACCAGCTGCGTCCAATCGATTTGGGCGGTGCGCACGGGCAGCACGATGTCGGTATGCACGCCGTTGGAAAGTACCCAGGCTTCAATGGCGCCCGGCTCGGGCCCGCTCCGCTTTCCTACCGGCACCGCCGACAGTGCCGCCGAAGCGGCCAGGTAGAGCACCACCGCGCCGACAATGCCTCCGCCGGTCCAGGCGGCGCCTTTCAGTATTTTTTTCAGCGGGTGCGGCATTCGGAACAAACGGGCTTTAATAAAACAGATCAGCCCTCATACGCAGAGCCGCCCGAAAGTTACCGTTCTTTTCGCCGGGCCCACCGAGCCGCCAGCAGCACCAGCAGCGTGGGCAGCCACAGCCAGCGCAACTCGCTTAGCAAGGTGGCTACCCCGCGCCAGGAGAAAAAGCCCGCTCCCACTGGCGAAACCCGCACGGGCCGCCAGGGCCAGAAAAACCGCTCCCCGCTGAACGGGGCCAGCAAAGCCACCCCCAGGCCGCCGTTGGTGAGCATATCCAGCAGCGGGTGCGAAACCGTGGCCGCCGCCAGCCAGCCCGCCAGCTCAACCCGGCTCAGGGTACCGCGCAGCCGCGCCGGGGCCAGCAAAGCCAAGGCAAGTCCGGCCAAAACCGCAAACACCACCGAGTGCGTGGAGCCCCGGTGACCCCACATGCTCGCGTAGGGAATGCCCAGCTTGAAGGTAATGGCGTCGAAATCGGGCAGGATGGCGCACAGGGCCAGGAGCCACCAGAAACCGGCAGGACGCGGCTGGGAAGAAAGGCTGCGGCCGAGGCCAACGGCTACGGCAGCGTGGGTGAAGATGGTGGGCATAGCGGGCCGCAAGTACGGCGGTGCGACGTACATTTGAAACCCTATTTCCACTGAAAAATGGCTCCCGAATCGTCCGACGCCCAATATGTCATTCCGGCCGCTTACCGGCGCATGGAAAACCTGCACATCGTGTTCTGGCTGCTGAAGGACGTGAGCTGGTGCATGGTGTGGAAGCCGCTGGGTTTGGCTATGATTGTGCCCACGCTCACCATTGCCGTTATTATCTCCTGGCGCACCCGCCACCTGGCCTCGGAGCTGGCGCACAACCTGGCCATTGTGCTTTGGATTTCGGCCAACTCCTACTGGATGATCAGTGAGTTTTTTCACTTCGATGAGGTGCTGGTGTGGCATTCCGTCACGGGGAAGCACCTGGCGCTGGTGCCTTTCGGGGCCGGACTGGCGGTGCTGGCGTACTATTACCTGGTGCAGAAACCCCGCGAGAATCGGCCGGAGCAGGTGGCTACGCTGTAGCCGCCTGCTGCAGCAGCAACTCAATCAAGTGCACGGCCTGCGCAAACCGCGCCGCCCACATCCCCCCTATTTCGTGGTACCGGACGCCAAAGTGCGCCAGGGTTTGCCGGTGCAAGGCGTCCACTTGCAGCCGTTCGGCCGCCGGCAAACGGGTGCCATCCTCTACCAGCGGCACATCGGCTTGTAAATACAAATACAGATCGGCCCGGTTGGTGGCATACAGCGCAGCCGGCAGCTCCAGGTAGTCTTCGCCCAGCAGCCGGGCGTATGACTGCGTGATGTGCACATCGGTATCCAGCAGCAGCAACGGCCCGGCCGTAGCCCGCGCTTCCGCAATGCGGCGGGCGTGCTCGGCGGCCACGGTCAGCAAGTCGGCCCGGCAGATTTCGGCTGAATTCGGGATAAGGTCCCGGGCCGCTTCGGCTACGTACGAAGCCCCAAAGTGCGCCGCTAGCTGCTGCGTGAGGGTAGATTTTCCGGTTGATTCGGTGCCCAGGATGGCAACGGTGCGCCGGTAGTAGGCCTGCACGCTACTTGGCAGATACGGCCAGTGCACCCGCATATCGGCCCGGATGGCGGTGGCGGAAATGGGTTCCTGGGTGCGGCCCAGGTCAAAATCAAGAAACCGGATACCCAGCCGGGCCGCTACCATTTCCCCGTACGGCTCGGAGGTAACCACCAGGTTTATATCCGGCAGCACCTGCCGGAATCGGTCGGCCCAGGCGTGCGCTACGGCTTCCGAGGAAACGGAGGTATTGGGTAGGTCACTTTCCCGGTAGTCGAGTACCTGCACGTGTACTTCGGGGCAGGCGGCATAGGTGTCGCGCAGCCAGCCGGCCCGCACGGCACCCGGCACCTGCTCCAGGTCGCTGGCGCACACCAGCACCGTCAACTGGTGGCAGTGGCGGCGGGCAAAGTCGATGAGGGCCAGGTGGCCCCGGTGCAAAGGCAGAAACTTCCCGAATACCAGGGCGCGGGTCATAGCAAACGGAGACTCTATATGGATACTGGAAATGCTATGGAAAGCGGCATAGGGCTGTAATTGAACGTCATGCTGAGCGTAGCCGAAGCATCTCTACTGCTTTTCCTACGGGTATTCAATGAAGCGGCAGAGATGCTTCGACTGCGCTCAGCATGACCCAAAACGCGACTAGGCTAAAGACGCAGCTTCACATCCAGGTAAACGTTGGCCGGGGCCTGCACGAAATACTTGCGGGTGCCGTCGGCCTCTACGCTGCCATTGTTGAAATACCTGGCATTGGTGAGGTTGTTGCCGAAGAGCGTAAACTCCCACTGGCGCCAGGCATACTGCGCCCGGGCATTCAGCAGCACGTAGCCCGCAATGGTGGCGGAGTTGGCAAAATCCAGGTAAGACCGGCTCTGGTAGCGGCCGGTAAGGGCCAGCTGCCAGGGCCCAGTGGCGTACGCAGCTTCCTGGTTGAGCAGCAGGGCGGGCGTGAGAACGGGCCGAAAGGTTTCGGTCTGCTCCCGGATGCGGCTGTAGTTGAAGGCCGAGTTGTTCAGCAGAAAAAACCGGGGCGTGAGCTGGTAGCGCACCCTGGCTTCCAGGCCGCTGCGGTAGCTGCGCTCCACGTTGTCGGTCAGGGCCAGCCCGTTGGGACCCAGCTTCCCGTTCAGCACTATCTCGTTGCGGAAATCCATGTAATACGCATTCACGCTGCCCTCAATCCGGGGACTTTGGTAGCGCAGCCCCAGCTCGTGGTCCTGCACATACTCCGCGCGGGTACTGTAAAGCAGGGCTTGGCCGTTTTCGTCGACCACCAGGTTGTCATTGCCGCCGAACATGTCGTTGCGCGTGGGCTCCCGGCCAGTGCGGCCCCAGCTGTAGTATAGCGTGGTGCGGTCGGTAAGAGCCAGGCTCAGGCCGGCTTTGGGGCTGATAAACTGCCAGGAGAGCGGCGCCAGTGGCACGTCGCCCGCGTAGCGAAACCGCACGGCGCGGGCCTGCACATCGATAAACAGGGTGAGCAGTCCGGCGCGGTACTCCAGCTTACCAAAGGCGCTGCCCTCGCGCTTGTAGCCCGTGTTGCGGTACAGCTCGCCCAATGTCCGCTCGCTACCCAGGTGGCGCCGCTGGTACGTATTCAGGTTTACGCCCACCGACCACGTCAGCTGGCGGCCGCGGTGCGTGTAAGTGCTGAAAGCGCCCAGCAGCCCCGAGCGGAAATCGTAGCGGTACATTTCATCGGTAGAAGGCAAACCCAAAAGGTTGTTCAGGTCGAAGTCGTAGCCCCCGCGCAGGCCGGAGGCATACACGCTGGTGCTGACTTCGGCGCGGGCCGTAGGCCGCCACTGGTTCTGCAGCTGCACCAGCCCCTGCCGGAACAGGTCGTCTTCGGGCCCGTTGGCGTTGGCGCGGCGGTTTTCGCGCAGCACCGAGTCGGGCACGGCCAGCCAGGCCAGCTGGTTGCGCTGCTGCCCGGCCAGCACGCTCAGCTTCCAGTTGGTTTTGTCGTAGAACAGCCCCCCGCTCAGGTACACCGAGCGGGAAGTATTGGCCGACCGGTCCTTGTAGCCGTCGGAGTGCACCTGCGAGGCCCGCGCGTAGCCGGCCACGCGCCCGCGCCGCCCGCTGGTAGCTTCCCCAAACAGCCGGTAGCTGCCGAAGGAGCCGTAGCCCGCCCCCAGGGTGGCACGGGCTGAGTCGAGCAGGGAAGCCGAGAACAGTTGCAGGCTGCCCCCGTAGCTGGCCGCCCCGTTCTGGGTAGTGCCCACGCCCCGCTGCAGCTGCAGTGCGCTCAGGGAGGTAAACAGGTCAGGGTAGTTGGAGAAATAAGCGCCCTGGTCTTCGGGCTCATTAAGCGGCACCCCGTCCAGGGTAGTGTTGATGCGCGTCTGGTCGATACCACGCAGGCGGAAGTAGGCGTAGCCCTGGGTGCTGCCCGCATCGGAATAGGCCGTCACGGCGGGCGTTTCGCTCAGCAGAAACGACGGTTCCTGTCCCACGTTGCGGGCCGCCAGCGCCCGGCCGCTCAGGTTCAGAAACGTGACGGGCGTGCGAGCTGCCGCCCGGTAGGTCACCGTCACTTCGGGCAGGGCGTTGGTCGTATCAGGCTTGGCTGGCGTCTGCGCCCGGCTGGCCGCGGCGGTCAATAACAATACGCTCAGGAATACAGCTATTTTCATGCAGGAAGAGTAGAAGCACGTCTATACTGCCCGCAAAACTAGCGTAATCCGTCGTTGGCCGGTTTTGTCAGACACCTGCCACTGCAGCAGTTACGATGCTTCGCCTAACACCGCGCATGCCGGACAGGCTTTTGCCAGTGGAATTACCCTGCAGACTAATGTTTCAGGCGGTACCAGAATCGTCTGAGCTTCCATTTCAGTCTGCCCATTCTGGTTTGTAAAGGGTGCTTATTCTCCTGCACGAAAGAAACAGGCGCCGTGTCCCGGGCCACCAGCCCTTGCTGCCGGAGGTAGCCGCGCCACGCCCAGGCCCGGTGTACCACCGAAGCCGACCCAGGTGTTTGCCAACTACCGAATGTGGGGCCGAAACCCAGGTCGGTTTGGAACTCCGCTTCCAGCAGCTTGATCAAAGGCCCTAACGTGGTAGTTCGGGGCGAATGACCACCGACAAACCCGATTGGAGCATCATACTTCAAGGCGGTATCTACGCGGGCAAAATCCAGCTTTCCGGCTGTATACACTACCAAACCCTGCTCCTGCAGCAGTTGACGCAAGCTGTCCGGGTTGTACACTACCGCCGGGCGGGAGCCTGCCCGCACCCGGCTGAACGTCCGCCGGGATTCATAGCGCCGATGGGGCCGCAGAACCGACCGGGCGGCCTGGCGTACGTTGGCATCCGCGGTGCCGGCCTGAATAGCCCGCACGGTACGTCGCACCGAGCCTTTCATTCTACCGAGTTTGAAAACAAACTGATTGTTGCTGCCCACAATACCCAAGACTTTGTAGACGCGCACCTTTTTCAGGTATAGGGCCAGCAGTGTTTTGTCGGTGGTGATGCGGGTCCAATGGCGGGAATACAGCACGTCCAGGATGCGCCCTACCGATTCCTGCGCCGCATCATTCCGCTCATAGTCCAGCATCAGCAACTCAAACGCCGTCACGGTTTCCGGGGTAAGCGCCTGTATGAGTTGATTTTCCAGGCGGTAACGCTGCCCAAACGGAAGCGGCAGCAGCAACTGCCGGCTTTGCGCCGCCAACGTGGGCGGCAGGATCAGTGGCAGGCCCACTGTGGGCAGATAGTAAGGCGACACTGGAATCAGGGCTGGAAATCTGGTCCAGGAGTTGTTGCAAGGGTGCGCGGTCATGCACCAGTAAGGCAGGCGCTTCAAAACGGACCAGCTGCCGGTTCCAGTGAAACTCCCGATAGTGCCGGGCCCAGAATACGGTATAGTTGTGTAAGGCCACACCATACTTATCGTATGCCAGCGAATAGACGGTATCCGCCTGATAACTTTGAACCCCGATCTGTAAACCAACGGCCTGCTCTATAAATCTCACTGCATTCCCCTGCGAAACCCCGTTACGATGACGGTGCACATAGATATAGCGGGGTAGCTCCCGTAGCAGTAAGGAGCTTTTGGCTTGCCATAGCGAGTCCAGTTGCGCACTTCCGGGTTCATTGAACAGCAGGTCGGGCAAGGGCTTAAGCTCAGGCGCTTTACTGCTGGTTGAAAGAGCACGCAAATGGTACACGCTACCAGAATCGGCTTCCAACGCACTCAACCCCCAATGCTGGTAGCGCGGAAAATAGCGGAGGTTGGGTAGTTGAGCCCGCACCAGGGCCAGATGGTTACGGTCGAAGTTAACGGGTCGGCCCTTTAACTCCCCAGCCGCAAACACGATTAAATCTTGCAAATTCCTAGCGGCCAGAGTGGCCAATCTAATTTTTTGGAAGCCGTGGCGCGGAATGAAATAGCGTACCTGCCTGGGGTTGCGGGTGAGCCGGACCAACCGCTCCAGCGCCGGGCGGCTGCCGGCCTGCGCCAGATGGTAAAGGCTGTCCAAGGGCCTCTGCGCCACGGCGGGCCGGGCAGCCAATAGCCATAGCCCCACCAACCACACGCAATATTTTATCATTGGACACATCCGTCTAGTATCAGGTAATAGCTCATCGGGTACCTATCCTCGCTACCAACATAATGAATTCCTGACCCGATTAGCAACGCCCTTTTCCCTACACGTACCACGCCGCCCCGGGCACCAGCGCCACCGCTACCGTTTGGCCTGCTTGCAGGCCTGCCTGCGGAGTGCGCAGCCGCACCGGCTGCCCGGCCACTGTAAGCCGGACTTCGTAGTAGCTGCCGTAAAAACGTACTTCCTGCACCACTGCGGGTGTTCCTACTTCTGCCAACTGCAGCTGCTCAGGGCGCACCAGCAGCTGGCGGCCGCGCCGGGCCGGTCGGTCGGTGAGGCGGCGGGCAGCGGCGGCGGGCAGCAGGTTATACTCCCCGAAAAGACCCGCTACGTACTCACTCACCGGCCGCCGGTAAATGGTTTCGGGAGCGGCCTGCTGCACCAGCACGCCTTTTTCCAGCACCAGCAGCTCGTCGGCCCAGGACAGGGTATCGTGCGGGTCGTGAGAAACGAGAATGGTAGTGAGGCCCAGCTGCGTGGTGACGTCGTGGAGCACGGCCTGGAGCTGCTGCTTGTGGCCCCGGTCGAGGTTGGAGAAGGGCTCATCCAGCAGCAGCAGGCGTGGACGGGCCAGCAGCAGCCGGGCCAGAGCTATGCGCTGCCTTTCCCCGCCCGACACCTGGTCGGTGCGACGCATCAAGAGGTGATCGATGCGGCAAAGGTGGTACAGGGCCTGAGCTTCGGGGGCTAGCAACGTGCTGGCGTAGCGCAGCACCTGCTCTACCCGCAGAAACTTCGGCAGCTCGGAGTGCTGCGAGAGGTAGGCTATGCCGTCATGCCCGGGCATCAACTGCTCCTGCGGCCCTTTCACGCGCCGCTCTTCCAGCCATATTTCTCCGCCTGTAGGCTGAATCAGGCCGGCAATGCTTTGCAGCAAGGTGCTTTTGCCGGCGCCGGTTTCGCCGGCCACCGCCAGCCGCTGGCCCTCCGCCAGCGTAAAGCTGATGTCCGTCAGGGCTTGGTGGGTGGCTTCGTGCAGGCTGAGGTGAGATACGCGGAGAAAAGACACAGGGAATGCTTCAATAAGATTTCAGGAGGAAAGTAAAGGTAGTTTGCAGTCTGTTGCTGCCTGATATGAGTTATTCATTGCCAGAAAAAGCACAACCCAACTCATCTATTCTTCGGTTTTAGAGCCAAACCTAATCCTAGGGTTCCTGAAGCTGACACTCAGCTGAAAACCTACTTCGTGGTAGAGCCGGTCCAGTTGTTTATAAGTAATACCTGCCGAAAATGGCCGTTTATTGATAGTAAGTGTGCTATTCCATTGCCAGTAGTGCTGCCACCAAGCCAGCTTAGTTGTCAGTTCAAAATCTACTACTTCACCCGGCTTTATGAAGCCGGTACCTGCTTCGATGCCCCACCTTTCCGCTAGCGTGTTTTCTAGGTGATACGAAGCGGCGCCTAAACCCAGCGTCACCGGAACTTGGTTGTAACCGACATAAAACCCGGTCGAATTGACAGTCAGCATCCGGCGGTCGAATTGAAACTGGGGCGTTTCTACCAACGCATAGCTCAAGGCAACGCCGAAGGCGGGCCAGTTGCAAGGGGCAATCAGATGGCCCACCCCCGCCTCGAATTCCGCTACTTGATTGGTGCGCTGGCAGTTTGTTTGGTACTCGGCTGCCAACTCAAGTGTCACATCCGAATACTGGTTGTTAAAGAAGGGGAAATTATTGTAGCTGCATTTTCCTCCCAGCGGCGTATACTTTGCCCCGCCAGAAAGACCAATTTGTAAGACGTTGAAGTTTACATGATCATCCCACATGCAAGCTTCTTTGAGCTGTACCTGTAGCGTGTCGCCCGCAGCTACTTTCACTTTCTGCCAAACGAACCCTATTGCACTAATCTGCAGCGTAGCCGTGTCCTGCGCAATTTCTACGGCAAAAGCTCCTTCAGCATCTGTTGGGGCTCCCGTATGTGTTCCGGTAACTATAACTGTTGCATATGTTACAGGGCTTTTCTTATAGCGTACCACGCCCCGTACGACGCCCTGAGCCATGCCCAAAAACCCACTGATAAGCAATAGAAAACTCATTAGGTAACTCTTCATCATAACATTGAATGGAATACTCAGCTACTTGATGTCGGCTTTGAATAGATTCCATAAAAAACGGCTGCCTCCCCACTGAAGAAGCAGCCGTTATATCTGTCAAGTAGAGTTGAATGAGCCCGGGCGAATTTGAGGCTTTACTTCATATTGACCTGCACCGACACCGTTTCGGTCGGAGCCAGTTTGGGAACCAGCGCGTGATAGGTTAGAATGGGGGCATCATTCGTCATGCCAGGGGTAAACAACACTGACAACTGTAGCTGTCCCGTTTCGCACTCGCGCTGGTAGCTGTAAGTAATGGTGGAGCTACCACTCTTGAGCCTTGGTTGCCAATTACCAAGTCATACTTCGTAAAGTCAATCTGCGGGCGGCACTCCCCGGTTACCTGCTGCTCGAACTCAGCCTGAGAGCGGATGATAGTGTACGTCTGTGACAAAGCAACGCTGAGTTGTCTGGGCGTATTCGTGCAGCCGTATTCTTTTTCCAGGCTGGTAACTGGAATAGGTATGTTTGCGCACGGTTCCATGTCGCCATCACAGGGAATGCAGCTGTGCAGAGCCAGGCTGGTCAGCGCACTTAGTGCCAGGGTAAAGAGGTGTTTCATATACTACAGTTGGTTGCAAATGTCTCGCTTAGGGTGAGCCTGTCATGCAACAGAAAGTTGCAGCTTTTGCCAACAAAAAACGGCCGCCTCCCCTACCGGAGAAGCGGCCGTTTTAGTTGCCAGTTGAAGCCGGCAGAAATTACTTCTGCGACAACTGCGCTTCGCCGGACTCTTTCAGGCGAATCAGGTTCAGAGCCGAGCCGGCTTTAAACCACTCAATCTGACCCTCGTTGTAGGTGTGGTTCACCGTGATGAGGTCCGTGTCGCCGTCGGCGTGGTGCAGGCGGATCTGCAGGGGCTGACCAGGCGTGAAGGAGGTCAGACCGAGGATGTCGAAGGTGTCGTCCTCCTCAATCAGGTCGTAGTCGGCCTTGTTGGCGAAGGTCAGCGCCAGCATGCCCTGCTTCTTGAGGTTGGTTTCGTGGATACGGGCAAACGACTTAACCAGCACGGCGCGCACACCCAGGTGGCGGGGCTCCATAGCAGCATGCTCCCGCGACGAACCTTCGCCGTAGTTTTCATCCCCTACCACAATGGACCCAATGCCCTGGGCCTTGAGGTTGCGGGCTACCTGCGGCACCGTGCCGTAGGGCGTGCCCGAGGTCAGGGCATCCTTCACGGAGTTGGCTTCGCCGTTGAAGGCGTTGGTAGCCCCGATGAGCATGTTATTGGAGATGTTGTCGAGGTGGCCGCGGTACTTCAGCCAGGGGCCGGCCATCGAAATATGGTCGGTGGTGCACTTGCCCTGGGCCTTGATGAGCAGGCGCAACCCGTGCAGGTCGGTGCCTTCCCAGGGCTTGAAAGGGTCGAGCAGCTGCAGACGGTCGGAGGTTTCCGCTACCAGCACCTGCACGCCCGAGCCATCTTCGGCGGGCGCCTGGAAACCGGCATCCTCCACGGCGAAGCCGCGCGGGGGAAGCTCAATGCCTTGGGGCTCGTCGAAGCGCACTTGCTGGCCATCTTTGCCGGTTAGGGTATCGGTGAGGGGGTTGAAGGTCAGGTCGCCGGCAATGGCGAAGGCCGTCACAATTTCGGGCGAGGCCACGAAAGCGTGGGTGTTGGGGTTGCCGTCGTTGCGCTTGGCAAAGTTGCGGTTGAAGCTCGTGATGATGGAGTTGCGGCGCTTGGGGTCGTCGGTATGACGGGCCCACTGCCCGATGCATGGACCGCAGGCGTTGGCCAGCACCACACCGCCCATCTGGGCGAAGGTGTCGAGCAGCCCGTCGCGCTCCACGGTGTAGCGCACCAGCTCCGAGCCGGGCGTCACGGTAAACTCGGCCTGCACGGTAATGCCTTTCTCCACGGCCTGCTTGGCAATGGAAGCCGAGCGGGTAATGTCTTCGTATGAGGAGTTCGTACAGGAGCCAATCAGGCCTACTTCCAGCTTCTCGGGCCAGCCGTGCTCTTTCACGGCGGCGGCAAACTGTGAAATCGGCCAGGCAGCGTCCGGGGTGAACGGGCCGTTCACGTAAGGCTCCAGCTCGGAAAGGTTGATTTCGATGAGCTGATCGTAGAATGCCTCGGGGTTGGCGTATACGTCGTCGTCGGCGCGCAGGTGCGCAGCTACGCCAGCGGCCAGGTCGGCAATTTCGGCGCGGCCAGTGCCGCGCAGGTAGTCGCCCATTTTCTCATCGTAGCTGAACACCGAGGTGGTAGCCCCGATTTCGGCGCCCATGTTGCAGATGGTGCCTTTGCCGGTAGCCGAGAGAGAATTAGCGCCCTCACCGAAGTACTCCACAATGGCGCCGGTGCCGCCTTTTACCGTCAGGATGCCGGCTACTTTCAGAATCACGTCTTTGGCCGAAGTCCAGCCGCTCATGGAGCCGGTCAGCTTCACGCCGATTACTTTCGGGAACTTCAGCTCCCAGGCCATGCCGGCCATTACGTCCACGGCGTCGGCGCCGCCTACGCCAATGGCAATCATGCCGAGGCCACCGGCGTTGGGGGTGTGCGAGTCCGTGCCGATCATCATACCGCCGGGGAAGGCGTAGTTTTCGAGCACTACCTGGTGAATGATACCAGCACCGGGCTTCCAGAAGCCGATACCGTATTTATTGGAAACCGAAGCCAGGAAGTCATATACCTCCTTGTTTTCGGAGTTGGCAATGGCCAAATCCTCGTCGGCGCCTTCTTTGGCCTGAATAAGATGGTCGCAGTGCACGGTGCTGGGCACAGCGGCCTGGGGCTTGCCGGCCTGCATAAACTGCAGCAGTGCCATTTGAGCGGTGGCGTCCTGCATGGCTACCCGGTCGGGCGCAAAATCGACGTAGGAAACGCCCCGCTCATATGCCTGCGAAACAGAGCCGCCGTACAGGTGAGCGTACAGGATTTTTTCCGTCAGGGTGAGCGGACGGCCGACGGCAGCACGGGCCGCCTCAATGCGGGAACCCATGTTGGCGTACACGGCCTTGATCATTTCTAAGTCAAACGCCATAATGCGAAAGGGAAAAAGATGGAGAGAACGTGCCTATTAAGAACAGGTACGCAAATATAGGTACCGCCCGTTGCGCCGCCCAACATTTTGGGCGGGTTGTCGGGTGGGCCGCCATGCGGTCATCCCGACCTCTGGGAAGAACCTGGCAAGCGCTACGTAGGATCGATAAACGAATTTCTCTGCTTTAAGCAAGTCCTTCATTGCGCTCAGGCTGAGAGGCGGCATCTTCTAAACTATCGACCCTACTCCGTAGTTTAGCCCCGAACTAACTTCTTCTTTTCACTATGCCCGTTGCCTTTTCGTTTCGCAAAGCCGTAACCGGGGCCGGACTCGTGCTGGCTGTTGTGGCCTGCCAGTCCAACTCTACTACCGACACCAACACTACCCCGACCACCACCGCTTCGGCGGGTACCGGCACTGCCCCTCAGCTTGCGACCGGCAAGTGGCGCGGCGTGCTATCGGCCCAGGGCCAGAAAATTCCGTTTTTGTTTGAAGTAAGCCAAGCCGGCGGCAAGCTCGTAGTAACCCTACGCAACGGCGAGGAACGCCTGAAGCTGGACGAAATCAGCTCGGCCGGCGACTCCACCACCATCCGCCTGGGTGTATTCGACGCCGCACTGGTCGTACGCCAGGACGGGGCCGACAAGCTGAAAGGTGCCTGGGTGAAGTACGACGGCAAGGAGCCGTACCGGGTAGCGTTTTCGGCCAGTAAAGGCGAGCAAAAACTATTTCCGGTAGCCGCTGGCAGCAAGCCTATTTCCTTCGCGGGTAACTGGAAAGTGACCTTCAAGGGCGACGACGGGGAAACCTACCCAGCCGTCGGCATCTTCAAGCAAACCGGCAACGACGTAACGGGCACTTTCCTGACCACGACCGGCGACTACCGCTACCTGGCCGGGCAAGTGGATGGCGCTGATCTGAAGCTCAGCACGTTTGACGGCAGCCACGGCTTCCTTTTCACGGCCCACAACGGCCCGAAGGAGCCCATCGACATTACAAAGGATTATGCCCCTAATACCTTGTTCGGTGAGTTCTACTCCGGCAAAAACGGCCACGAAACCTGGACGGCTACCCCCGACCCCAACGCCAAGCTGCCCGATGCCAACGCCCTCACTGGCATGAAGCCCGGCCAGAAGCGCCTCGACTTCAAGTTCCCCAACATCTACGAAGGCGGCAGCATCTCCCCCACTGACCCCAAGTACAAGGGCAAAGTGGTGGTGGTGCAGATTCTGGGTTCCTGGTGCCCCAACTGCATGGATGAAAGCAATTTCCTGGCGCCCTGGTACGAAAAGAACAAACAGCGCGGCGTCGAAATCATCGGGCTGGGCTACGAGCGCACCGCCGACCAGAAAGTGGCTTCCCAGAAGCTGCTGAAGATGAAGGAGCGCATGAACATCGGCTACGACATTGCCGTGGCGGGCCAGGCCTCGGCGGCCGAAGCCAGCAAGTCCCTGCCCCAACTGGCCAAGGTGCTGGCCTTCCCCACCACCATTTTCCTGGACAAGAAAGGCGAGGTGCGCAAGATTCACACCGGCTTCTCGGGCCCCGGCACCGGCAAGTACTACGAGCAGGAAAAAGTCGAATTCAACAAAACTATTGACCAGCTGCTGGCGGAGTAGGCTCCGGTGGCCTCACCCCCGGCCCCTCTCCCGTGGAGAGGGGAGCCTGCCGGACCAAACGTAACAATGCCTCGGCTTACCAGCCGAGGCATTGTCATTTACACACAAACCATCATATATCAAACGCGGGCGGTAGCAGCTGCGGAGGCGCTAGCCGAAGCAGCTGCGTGAAACAGCGCGGCTGGCTCCCCTCTCCTTGGGAGAGGGGCCGGGGGTGAGGCTACCGGAACCGCTCCAGCAGCACGATTTCGTCGTTGTGGTAGACGGTGCGGGCAAATTCCTGGTAGCCGAACCTGCGGGCCAGGCGCAGGGACGCTTCGTTGCCGGGGTCGATGATGCAGGTGGTGCGCGGGCCGGGGAAGTGGGCATCGGCCCAGGCGTGGGCGGCTTGCACGGCCTGGGACGCATAGCCGCGGCCGTGCAGGCGGGGCGCCAGCACCCAGCCCGCTTCGGGCGTACCTTTAAGTGAGGGCGTCAGGTCGCGCCGCACGTCGAAGAAGCCGACGGTACCGGCGTAGCGGCCGGTGGCTTTTTCCTCAATGGACCAGGAGCCGTAGCCCAGCATCGACCAGTGGCCCAGCTGCGCCAGCATACGGCGCCACACGTCTTCCTCGGAGTGTGGCTTGCCCCCGAGGTAGCGGTAAAAGGCGGGGTCCTGGTGCAAAGCGGCGGCCTCGGGCAGGTCGGTGGGGCGCGGCGGGCGCAAGAGCAGATCCGGGGTTTCGAGGCGGGGAATGGCATCGGGCACGAGGCTGCCCAGGTCGAGAAGTTCCATGGCGGCAAGGTAGCAGAAAGCCTGAATTGCCTGAGCCGCAAATGGCCGAGAAAACCAAGCTATTCATCGGTGTTTCCGGGCTGATGCGCGAGAACCGGCCATCCGGGCCAGGAACGGGGCACTGTAGTTGAATAGGGGTGAAACAGCACGCAGCGTCCTGATTCTCTCGTTTCCTTCAACCGTTACCGTATCCTTCCCATGAAAAAGCAACTCTTCAGCCTCGCCCTCCTCCTGAGCCTCGGCACTTCCTTCGCCGGCTCCACCCTGGCCGCCGACCACAACCCCGCCAACGGCCGCGAGCAGCGCCAGGACGACCATAAAAACAAAGGCCGCCAGCACGACGACAAGTACCGCAAAGGCGGCCTCCGTGCCGAACAGAGCCGCCAGCGCCGCGCCGACGAAATGGCCAAAGAGCTGGGCCTGAACGCCAAGCAAAAAGTTAAAGTAGATCAGATCTTCCAGGAGCAGCAGCAGCAGATGGCCTCTCTGCGGGGCCGCTCCGGCCAAGACCGAGGCCAGCGCATGAGCGAGGCCAAGCGCATCCACGAAGCCACCGACAAGAGGCTCAAGTCGGCGCTGTCGAAAAAGCAGTACGCGCAGTTCACGGCCAAGCGCCAGGAACGGCAGCGGCAGATGCAGCAGCGCCCGGGCAGCCAGCGCGGCCCCGAGCGGCGCTCTGACTTCGGCAACCGCAGCTAAGCCCGACCGAACTTTCAGCCTACCGCCAAACCGCCTCAGCCCCACCGGCTGGGGCGGTTTTGTGTTGATAGTTGAGGCGGGCGTAAAGTATTTCGCGTACCAGTCCGATTACCCAAGCAGTCAGCTTACCATTTTCTCCTCTGCTGTATGCCCAAACCCCGACGCTTTGTTGGCCGCCTGCTGGGCGGTGTAGTTGTCGCCCTGCTCGTGGTGGGCGTGGCGTTTGCCAACCTGAGCCCGGAGTTCGGGGGCAAGCCCACCAAAGCCCAGCGCGCCGCCTACGCCCAATCGGGTCATTATAAGGACGGCGAATTTCAGAACCTGGTGCCAACGACGCTGATGACTGGAGGCAGCACGTTTTCCTCGCTCTGGAAATTCCTGTTCACCAAAACACCTAATGAGCGGCCCGCCTCTCCCCTGCCCACCCGGCCCCTGACGCCGGCCAGCATTCAGCAGAAAACCGCCGAAATCGTGCGCGTGACGTGGTTTGGCCACTCGGCCAGTCTGGTGGAAATAGCGGGCAAAAACATCCTGTTCGACCCCATGCTGAGCGTGAAGATGGGCCCCGTGAGCTGGCTGACGCCCAAGCGCTACAACCCGCAGCTGGCCATTACGGCCGAGGAGCTGCCGCCCATTGAGGCCGTGCTGATTTCGCACGACCACTACGACCACCTCGACTACCAGACCATACTGCGGCTGAAGGAGAAGACGGCTCACTTCTTCGTGCCCTTGGGCGTGGGCGCACACCTGCTGGCCTGGGGTGTGGCGCCCGCCAAAATTCACGAGCTGGACTGGGGCGACTCGCTGAGGCTGCCCGGCCTTACCGTGGTGAGTACGCCTACGCGCCACTTTTCGGGCCGGGGCCTCACCAACCGCAACTCCACTTCTTGGAGCTCCTGGGTCCTGAAGTCGGCCACAAAGCGCGTGTTCTACAGCGGCGACGGGGGCTATGGCCCGCACTTCGCCGCCATCGGCCGGCAGCACGGCCCCTTCGATCTGGCCCTGATGGAATGCGGGCAGTACAATGTCGACTGGGCCGAAATCCATATGATGCCCGAGCAAAGCGTGCAGGCTGCCCTCGATGTGCAGGCCCGCCTGATGCTTCCCGTTCACTGGGGCGCCTTCACCGAGGCCCGTCATGCCTGGAATGAGCCTGTACGTCGCGCTACGGCCGAGGCCGCCCGGCGCCAGCTGCCCATCACCACGCCGCAGCTGGGCCAGCCCGTGACGCTGGGCAGCGGAACGCTGCCGCAGGAACTGTGGTGGCAATAGAACGTTAGTCCTGGGCTAGCAAGCGGGCCAGCTTGCCGTACAGCTCCGCTGCCTCAAAGGGCTTGGAGATGCCGTCGTTCATGCCCGCCGCCAAGTACTCGTCGGTATCGTTCTGGAAAGCGTTGGCCGTAAGCGCCAGAATGGGCAGACGGGCCTTGTCTGGCTCGGGCAGGGCCCGAATGGCGGCCGTTACTTCCAGCCCGCTCAGGCCCGGTAGCTGAATGTCCATCAGCACTGCGTCATAGCTGTTTTGCTGCACGCAGGCCAGCCCGGCCGGGCCGTCTTCGGCCTCATCCAGCTCCACGCCCCAGTCTTCCAGCAGCATACGCGCTACCAGGCGGTTGATGTCGTTGTCCTCCACCATCAGCAGGCGCTTGCCGCGCAGGGCGCCGGTGTCGTAGTCGGTTTTGGACGTGGAAACTTGGGGCGCATCGGTAGCAGTGGCGCGGGGCAGCGTAAGGCGGAAGGAGAACGTGCTGCCCTCGCCCAGCCGGCTCTCGACGCACAGCTTGCCGCCCATACGCTCCACCAGCGCCCGGCTGATGCTCAGCCCCAGCCCGGTACCCCCAAAAATACGGGTCGTGTCGGCGTAGGCCTGGGTGAAATCCTCGAAAATCCGTTCCTGCTTTTCGGGTGCAATGCCCACGCCGGTGTCGCGCACCCGAAATTCGATGGTGAGCGTATCGGCCGTTTCTTCTACCAGATAGGTACCGGCGTGGATGCTGCCGCCGGCCGGGGTGAACTTGATGGCGTTGCTGAGCAGGTTCAGCATCACCTGGTTGATGCGGTGCGCATCGCCCAGCACCTGTGGGTGCGGGCAGGTTTCGCGCAGCCGGTCGCCGGTTACGTGCAGTCCTTTCTCCAGCGCCTGCAGCATCAGCGGCTGCGCGGCCTGAAACAGCGTCTCACACAGGTCGAAAGGCTCCTCTACCAGCTCAATCTTGCCGGAGGTGATTTTGGCCATGTCCAGCACGTCGTTGATGACACCCAGCAAGTGCCGGCCCGAGGAGCGGATAATATCCAGCAGCTCCTGCTGGCGGGCATTGAGCGGAGTCTTGGCCAGCTGGGCGGCAATGCCCAGCACCCCGTTCATGGGCGTACGAATCTCGTGGCTCATGTTGGCCAGAAAGTTTTCCCGGGCTTTGGCAGCGGTGGTGGCTGTCTCAACTGCCTGCTTCAGGGCCGTCACATCGGCACTCACGCCCAGCACGTGGGTCTGTCCCCCATCCCAGGCCAGCGGCTGCTTGATGGTGTGCAGGCACCGCTCGGTGCCATCGGGCAGCGTTATATTGTCTTCTACCACTATCTGGCGGCCCGTAGCCAAGACTTCGGCATCGGTGGCCTGGTACTGGGCCTGCTGCCGGGCCTGCCGGGCGGCTACCTCGGGCGTAGGCGTGGTTTGAGCCATTATGTCAGCCATGGCGCGGGTAGTGGAGTTCTCAAACACGTACCGGCCATCGGCGTCGCGCACGTATACCATCACGGGCACGGCATCGAGCACCTGCTGGGTGAAAGCCTGCTGGGCCAGCTGCTGCTGCTGGGCCGCTACCCGGGCGGTTTCCTCCGTCAGGTACATATTCACGTACTGGGCTTCCGGAAACGGCACGATGTGCACGGCAAACTGCCGGTTGTCTATGCGTAGCTGGTGCTGCGACTCCCGGGCACTGTCCAGGGCTTTCATTGCCCAACCGTACACCTCTTCCCGCCCGGCTTGCAGATCTTCGGGCGACAAGGAAGCGGCCAGCCGCTCGGCCGCGGCGTTGGCAAACAGCCGCTGCTGGTTGGGACCCAGGCGGTAAACGGGGTTTGGGTTCTGCGCCGGAATACGCGCCAGCGTGAGCTGCTCGGCCAGCTCGGCCCGTAGTTTCTTGATTTCAGCGTGGGCCTCGACCAGTGAAGTCGGCAACGGTTCGTTGTCGGGAGAGGGTATGTTCATAATAGGGCAAACGGGAATCGGGGCGCAGCTACAAGTTGAGCTGAACTGCGGCAGCAGAGCCAGCTTCAGCCTTTCTCTCGCTGGCGAGCTGATGCTGACGTAAATTTACGTAAAAAGCCCCCCGGCAGGATTTACGTGAGTTGCCGAAAACGCACTATTACCCCCGCCTGCGGCCGCAGCGTAACCAAGGGCACGGGCACCACCGGTTGCGTTGAAACCAACTCAACGCTGAACTGCCGCAGCGTTTCGAGCAGCACTATCTGAATTTCAGTGAGGGCAAAGTGGTTGCCGATGCACAGGCGCGGTCCGCCCCCCAAAAGGCAGGTAGCCATACGTCGGCACGGGCGGCTGGGCATCGGGCGCAAACCGCTCGGGCCGGAAGGCATCGGGCTCGGGCCACAGCCCCGGGTGGCGGTGCAGGCCGTAGAGGTAAATGGAGAACAGCGTGCCCTTCGGAATGGACTGCCCCCGAAACTCGTCGGCCTCCAGGGCTACGCGGTCCAGAATCCAGGCAGGCGGGTACAGGCGCATGGTTTCCTGAATCACCTGCATGGAGTACGGCAGCCGCATCAGCTCTTCGAAGGTAGGCGGGCGCTGAGCCAGGCCGGCAGCAACCATTTCGGTTCGCACCTTGTCGGCGGCTTCCGGGTGGGATGCCAGCAGATAAAACAGCCAGCTCAGAGCATTCGCGGAGGTTTCGTGCCCGGCCAGCAGCAGAATATTGGCTTCATCCAGCAGCTGATCCTCCATCATGGGCTCCCCGGTATCCTCGTAGCGCACATCGAGCAGCATCTGCAGCAGGTCGTCGTGGGAGAGGCCGGGGCCGTCCGCGCGGCGCTGCCGGATGAAGCCGCGCACCAGCTCGCGCAGCTCCCGGCTGAGAGCATCGTGCCGGCGGTAGCTGCCCGAGGCCCGCCACCAGGGCTGCAGGTAGGGCTGCCGGATGGTGCGCACGTAGAAAGCCTGAATGCGCGTGAGAATATCCGAAAGCCGCTCCCGCTGCGCCTCGCTCATGCTGGTGCCGAAGGTGGCCTGCGCAATAATGCGGAACGCCACCCGCGTCATGGCCTCGTGGATATCTACCTCGGCCGGGCCCTGGGCGGTGCGGGCACGGAGCTCCTGGGTCCATTCTTCGGCGGCGGCCTGCATCAGGCGGGTGAGGCCGGCCAGGCGCTGGCGGTGGAAACCCGGCTGAATCAGGCGGCGCTGCCGCAGCCAGTCGGCACCCTCATTGGTGAGCAGGCCGCGCCCTAGGTAGCGGATCAGGCCGTGGGTGAGGTCGGACTTGAGGTAGCGGCGGTGGTTTTTCTGCAGGATGTGCTGGGCCAGGGCCGGGTCGCGGGTGACTACCGTGGGCCGGATGCCGCCCAGGTGAATGCCCACCGTGTCGCCACGGTGCCGGTGTACCTCGTTGAGGTTGCCGATGGGGTTGCGCGCCATAGCCAATGACGAGAGCAGGGTGCGCCAGCGCGGCACCCACGGAAAGGCGCCCGCCGGGGATTTAGCGTCGGGTGAAATCGGAAAATCAGACATGCGGAAAATACCAGCGGATTCTGGCAGGAATATACGCAGGAACCCGCCGCCACACGTCGTTTTTGGGCGCGGGCCCAGCCGCCGACACAACCCCAGCCAGCCTTCTGCGCGTACAGCCGGTAGGGCTACCGCCCCATAACCTTTCACTTCCCCAACCAAACTCCCGGTTCCCTATGTGGATTCAGCAAAAAAGCACCCCCGCCCCGCTCGATGAGCTGCAGGGCCGCACCGTTGGCCTTAAGTTCGAATGTAACTCGTGCCAGACCGAAGTCTTCACCGACCTCATTGGCGTACCCGCCGCCGACCATCTGGCTAACTCCACTGAAGACGACGGCCAGTACGAAACCGAGGAAATCAAGTGCCCCGGCTGCGACATGACCCACGAAATCACCGTAAAAAGCACCTTCGAGGGCGTCCACTTCGACGTATCGGACGTGAAGCCCGAGAGCGTAGCCTACCAAGTGAAAGCCTAAACCACAGATTCGCGCGGATTTCGCGGATTTTGTAGACGATAAAAAAGGGCTTGCCTTCCGGCAAGCCCTTTTATTTTCTGCTCCAATTGGAACCGCGCCGACTACAAAATCCGAAAAATCCGCGCGAAACGAAGTTCAGCGAAGCTAATCCGTGGTTCACTTCTCCCGCTCTATTGTGTAGTTGATCAGCTGTTCCAGGGAGGTGCGGGAGGAGGACGCCGGGAAGGTGCGCAGGATGTCTAAGGCTTCGTCGCGGTAGCGCTCCATGGTGCGGATGGCGTAGTCGAGCCCGCCGGACTGCTTCACGAAGTCGATAACCTGCTGCACCCGGTCTTTGCGGCCCTCGTTGTTTTTCACGTTGAAGATAACGCGGCGCTTGGTCAGCCAGTCGGCCTGCTGCAGGGCGTAGATCAGGGGCAGGGTCATCTTTTTCTCCTTGATGTCGATGCCCACGGGCTTGCCAATTTCGGCCGTGCCGAAGTCGAACAGGTCGTCTTTGATCTGGAACGCCATGCCCACTTTCTCGCCGAAAAGCCGGGCTCGTTCCACGGTTCCCAGGTCGGCGCCGGCGGAGGAAGCCCCCACGGCGCAGCAGGACGCAATAAGCGAGGCCGTTTTCTGGCGGATGATGTCGAAGTACACGTCCTCGGTGATGTCGAGGCGGCGGGCCTTTTCGATCTGCAGCAGCTCGCCCTCACTGAGCTCCTTCACGGCATTGCTCACGATCTTGAGCAGAGCGTAGTCGTCGTTTTCCAAACTCAGCAGCAGACCCTTGCTCAGCAGGTAGTCCCCCACGAGCACGGCAATCTTGTTTTTCCAGAGGGCGTTGATGGAGAAAAAGCCCCGGCGGTAGTTGCTTTCGTCCACCACGTCGTCGTGCACGAGGGTGGCCGTATGCAGCAGCTCGATGAGGGCGGCCCCGCGAAACGTAGCTTCCGGCAGCGGCCCTTCCGGCTCCGTGCCGCTGATTTTGGCCGTGAAGAACACGAACATGGGTCGAATCTGCTTGCCCTTGCGCTTCACGATGTAGCCCATGATCTTATCGAGCAGCAACTGCTTGGTTTGCATGGACGCGCGGAATTTCTTTTCGAATTCCTCCATCTCGGCGGCAATAGGCGCCTGTATCTGGTCCAGCGTAACGGTCATGCAGGTATTTTGGGCGCTGCAATGATACGGGGAAAAGGTGAGATGGGAAGATGGTGAAAAGGTGAGATGGTGAGTTTGATGTTCTCCCCGCCCGGCTGGCGCAACTGGGGCAGAGACTTGCTGAGCCAGCCTTTGCTATCCGAAGCTGGAGGAGAGCCCGAATTTCCCAACCATCATAATCATCAAACTCACCATTTCATTATCTCACCATCTCACCGCTTATCTTCGTCGCTATGCCTGCACTGCCCGTTCGCCTCGATTTTCTGCTCTCCAGCCCGCACCATTCGCGCCCCTTTGCGGCCGATGCCCGCTACGTGCCCGACGGCCAAGCCAAGCCGGTGTTGGTGTTTGTGCACGGGTTCAAGGGGTTCAAGGACTGGGGCCACTTCAACCAGCTGGCCGAGTGGTTTGCCTTGCAGGGCTTCGTGTTCGTGAAGCTGAACCTCTCCCACAACGGCCTGGTGGTGGGCGGCACCGGCGACCTAGAAGACCTCGAAGCCTTCGGGCAGAACAACTTCTCGCTGGAGCTAGATGACATCGGCACCCTGCTCGACCAACTGCCGGCGCTTCTCCCCGCTGCCGAGGCCGATTGCGCCCGCCTGGCCCTCATCGGCCACAGCCGGGGTGGCGGGCTGGTGCTACTGAAAGCCGCCGAAGATCCGCGCGTACAGGCCGTGGCTACGTGGGCGGCCATCAACAACGTGAACCCCGGCTGGCCCGAGCCGCTCCTGCAGCAGTGGCAGCAGCAGGGCGTGTTTCACGTCGAAAATTCGCGCACCGGCCAGCAGCTGCCCCTGTATTTTCAGATTGTGGAAGACTACCACCGTAACCGCCTGCGCCTGGATATCCGCCACAACGTGCGCCGCAAGCTGCAGGGCCGCCCCCTGCTGGTGGTGCATGGCGAGCAGGACGAAACCGTGCCGGTGCAGCGCGCCTACGAGTTGCGGGAGTGGTACCCGGCCGCCGAGCTGGCTGTTTTGCCGGGCGTCACGCACAACTTCGGCGGCGCCCACCCGTGGCAGTCGAACGAGCTGCCCGATCAGGCCCGCCAAACCGCCGAAACCACCTTGGCCTTCCTGCGCCGCGTGCTGTAAAGAGAAGGTATTTTCGACCAGACGACAGTATTTCGCTCTCCCAAACGTCATTCCGAGCGCAGCGGAGGATTGACAGACGTTCCTTTTTTCTCACCCAGACTCCTATGCCTCTTGCCTACCTCCTGCTTGGCTCCAACCTCGGCGACCGGGCCGCTACGCTGAGCCAGGCCCGGCAGCAGCTGGGCGAAACGGCGGGTGCCCTCGTGGCTGCTTCGGGCTTATATGAAACGGCGCCCTGGGGTCTGGCAGAGCAGCCTGCTTTCCTCAACCAGGCCGTGGCGTTGCGTACTACCCTCTCCCCTACCGAGCTGCTGGCCGCCTGCTTGGCCGCCGAGCAGCGCGCGGGCCGCACCCGCCACGTACGCTGGGACGCCCGCACGCTGGATGTGGACATTCTGCTCTTTGATGACGTAGTGCTGGACACACCCGCGCTCCAGCTACCCCACCCACGCCTCCCGGAGCGCCGCTTTGCCCTGGCCCCCCTCTGCGAAATTGCCGCTACCGTGCGCCACCCGCTGCTGCATAGTACCATCGCCGATCTGTTGGAAATCTGCGGGGATACGCTGCCGGTTGAGCGGGTGAGTTAACGCGGTTCGCCTAGCAGTACAGGTGACATCTATAGCGGTTCCGTGAACGGTACGACCACCGGGGCGAGTGTAGAGACGCAATATCTTGCGTCTCGTCGTTGCTGGGGCTGGTCGTTTTGGAGGCTCATATTCCAAGTGGACGCGCCGTTTACGAAACCACTATATTACTTTACTAACCTTTCAAAAAGTATGAAACAACCCAGTAGGAAGTGGGAGTTAAAACTAATAAAGTCAAGATACGAGTATCTGCAGCTGACCACCCAACAAGCTGAACAACTTGACCAATACGAACAGGAAAATCTTAATAACCTGACTGTGTGGGAAGAGCTGGATTATCAGTATACTGTATTTCAAGAGATTTTGAGCGAGAACCAATTCCTTCTATATAAAGAAAACCGTGAAGAAGAAATACAGCAACACAAACATGATTTAACAATAGCGGATGAGCGAGAATCCAAACATATACTGTTTCACGAGGAAATAAATACTTTCTACGAAAAAGACTTTTTGCCTTTTTTTCACAATAATACATACACCAAGTTCGTACTACGTACTGAAGAGCACTCTAAAGTAGCCTACCTAAAAGCAGAATACGGGCGGCACCTGTTAGCTGAAAGATCAGAGATTATAACTGAGCACTTTAGATACTATCGCACCTTCAAGCCTCTTGCGCTTAAAGCATCATTACTACAACACAAGCGTGCCTATATTTGGCCAGAGTACGACCGTTTTTTAATTCAAGCTGATGAACCGACTAAACAAGTTGCTGCTTATTTACAAAAACAACCACGATATATAATTTCCGAATATGAAAAAATAGTGGAGGATAAATTTAATGAACTACGTATTTTTTTTGCAACTACGGTAGGCAAGTATTTCAAACCTACCACAGGCTGGCACGCAGATTTCAGTCAATTGTCTGAGGAGGAGCTTATTCAGCGTAGAAATATGTGTCTGTTATTATTAGATATAGACAAGTATGGCTACCAGGACTTCCTCGCATAAGCCTGGGTAGGTGCCCCGCACTCCACTGCCGTCTCCGAAACCTCAGCTACTACGGCAGAAGCGGCGGCGGTCCTGCCCGAAGGCCCATCCACGGCCCCCCAGGAGCTCGCGCCTACGCCTCAAGCCCATCCGCCATCACCCGACCCCCCGCCCGCAACGCCCGAAGCAGGAGAAACAGCTGTTGAAAGACCTTCAGTTGCTGTGGATGGAGCTTCGGGCGGTGTTGCCAGACCTTCGGGCAGTGTGGATGGAGCTTTGGGCGCTGTAGCAGGAGCTTCGGTTGCTGTTATCAGACCTTAGGATACTGTCGCCAGACCTTCGGTTGGTGTGGATGCTGCTTCGGGCGGGGGCGGTGCTACAACCTTCGCGGTGGCTTAACGGTATCAGAGCCGGCCCCCGGTCGGGTGTGCTTGTTTCCATCAGGGCTTTTTCGTCTTATGTCTTCTCCCACTATTCCCGCTTCTTCCACTGCTCCTACCACCGATGCGCCGCTTGTTGTGCTGGCTGGCGCTACCGGCTCCCTCGGGCTACTGATTGCGCATCATCTGAGGCGACGCGGCGCGGCCGTGCGGGCTTTGGTGCGCCCCGCGGCCAGCACTAGGGCGGAAGCAGAATCGTTGCGGCGGCAGGGCGTGGAGGTGGCCACGGTAGAGTATGGCAACGCGGCAGCGCTCCGGCAGGCCTGCACCGGCGCCGCGTGCTTGGTGTCGGCGCTATCGGGGCTGCGGCCGGTGATAGTGGACGCGCAGACGCAGCTGCTGGAAGCGGCCGTGGCGGCCGGGGTACCGCGTTTTATTCCCTCGGATTTTTCGGCCGACTTCACCCGGCTGCCCGAGGGCTCCAACCGCAACTTCGACCTGCGCCGGGAGTTTCAGCGCCGGCTCGACCAGGCTCCTATTCAGGCCACGTCCATCCTCAACGGCATGTTTATGGACCTGCTCACCGGCCAGGCACCCTTGATCCAGCCCGCCATCCGCCGCATCGTGTACTGGGGCGACGCTGACCAACTGCTTGACTTCACCACGATGGTGAACACGGCCGAATTTACGGCTGCCGCCGCCCTTGATGCCACCACGCCCCGCTACCTGCGCGTGGCCGGCCAGGTAGCCAGCATCCGCGGGCTGCAGGCCGAGGCCCAGGCTGCCACGGGCCAGGAGTTTAAGCTGCTACGCGTAGGTGGGCTGGGCATTTTAGCTGGACTGATTACCGCAACCCGCACGCTGCTGCCGGCCAAAGACGAAGTGTTTCCGCCCTGGCAGGGCATGCAGTACCTGCACAACATGCTCAGCGGCCAGGCCAAACTGCCGGAGCCCCTCGACAATGCCCGCTACCCCGCTATCCGCTACACGCAGGTGCGGGAAGTGCTGGCGGGGCAAAGCTGACGGAAGCAGCTTCTTTTAATTCCCGGCGAAATACCCGCCGGCAGCCTCATTGTTTTTCAGGTGCTTCGCTTACCCTTCGCGGATGGGTAGTGCGCCCGGGACAGGCTTACCTTGGGGCGCTTGCATTCTGCCTAGCTCCTCGAAACCTGCAGGCTGCAGCTTCTTTTGCGTAAATACCATGAAGAGAGCCGTCAGCAAAACGGTCTGCAGGAAGGTGAGTCCTGCGCACACTGCGGCCTGCAGCGGTGACAAATGGCCAGTTGACCAGCCAAGCAGCCAGGCATTCAGGGCAATCAGGAACATATGCGTGAAGTACACCACCATGCTGTAGGTGTTGATCAGCTTATGGTATTTCCGGATGCCGGCTGACTGAATATGCAGCACGCCATAGAACAGGAACACACTGATGGGCAGCATACTCACGGCCAGCTGATACTGAAGCGGCCCTTCGACCAGCCAGTGAAGCAGCAGGAATTCCGTGCCCACGCAAAGCCCTGTCAGGGCAACAAACGTCCGGGCTCTGATTTGCAGGAAAACGTCTTCATACTTAGCCACGAGTACGCCGCCGAGGATAAACGGAAAGCCAACGCCCAGGTAATTGGCCGCTGCATAGCCCAGCAGGTACATATGCTTTATCTGAAACAGCGGTATCACAGCCGGAAACCAGGCCTCAACCACCACCCGCAGGCTGCCATTTAAGACCTGGGCCAGGACAAAGCCGGCCAGCGCCAGCCAGACTCCTTTGCGCAGCTGCTGCCGGCTGTCGAGAGCATACGAAACGAAAATACCGAACAGCAGGGGCGGAATAAACCACAGGACCAGATACGGCCCCCTTACCAGATAACGCTCGAACAGCACCTTGAGCGGCTGCACGGAAAAGTTGCTCGCCACCAGCTGGGGTACCACTACCGTACCGAAGTGTAGCAAACAGAAGAACACGTAAACCAGCCCAACCCAGCGCAGATAGGTCGTCACGTACCGACGCGGCTCCCGGGCATGGTGCCAGCCCTGATAGGCCAGAAAACCCGCTATCATATAAAAACACGGCACCACCATGCTCGCGGCCTGAACCAGCCCCGGCAGGTGCTGGTTCAGCTCCATATACGTGTCCGACAGCCGGATATGGTTCTGCATAACCAGCAGCGAGCCTATCAGTTTGAATATCGTTATGCCCGGATAGTACCGGCGTAACCCGTTAGTCATGCGTACTCTTGTCTAAAACCAGTTGTTTGTCGATAAATCCAAAGCTTTGCCGGCCGCCTTGGAGCAGCAATTTGTCTGGCAGGAGCATGCCGGTTAGCGCCCGGGGTTATGGCCTTTCAGCGGCCGTTTCCCGGGCAAAATGGGGAGAATCATCATCAGGCAGTTTAATATGACGCATTCTTCTGTCCTCGCCTGCCCGCCACCGAAACCGCGCCCGCCCAAAAAACTGCCATGAGGCAAGTTGACCGGGGCAGGAAGGAAGCTCTCGGCAACGCGCCGGCGCAGCGTGGAGGCATGGCTACTTCGCTTTCAACCCAACCGGCAAGATACAGCTTCGGGGTAGTACAGCCAAGTGCCCCGCGTCCGGGGCCGTATCCGGTATGCGGCGCCAATGGAATTTTCCGTGTATTTATGCAGCTATGAAACACCTTCTGCTGCCGGGGGCGCTGGCGGGCCTGCTGCTGACGCACGTAGCCTGCGTTCAAACCACCCAAACCACCGCGGGTAAGCCCAAGTCCGCAGCCGTAACCAAGCAGGCCGGCAACCCGGTATTCCCCGGCTGGTACGCCGACCCGGAAGCTGTCATCTTCGGCAAGGAGTATTGGGTATACCCTACCTACTCGGCGCCGTTTGATGAGCAGGTGTTTATGGATGCTTTTTCGTCGCCTGACCTGGTACACTGGACCAAGCACCCGCGCATTGTGGATACCACCAGCATCCGGTGGGCCCGACGGGCTATGTGGGCCCCGGCCGTGGTCAAAAAGGACAGCAAATACTTTTTGTTCTTCGGGGCCAACGACGTGCACGAGGGCGAAGTAGGCGGGATTGGCGTGGCCGTGGCCGACCGGCCCGAGGGCCCGTTCCGCGACTACCTGGGCAAGCCGCTCGTCGGCAATATCCACAATGGCGCCCAGCCCATCGACCAGTTCGTGTTTCAGGATCAGGACGGGCAGTATTACCTCATCTACGGCGGCTGGTCGCACTGCAACATTGCCCGCCTCAAGCCCGACTTCACCGGCTTCCTGCCTTTTCCTGATGGCCGGACGTTCCGGGAAATTACCCCGCAGAACTATGTGGAAGGCCCGATTATGTTCCGGCGCCAGGGCAAGTACTACTTTATGTGGAGTGAGGGGGGCTGGGCCGGGCCCGACTACTCAGTGGCCTACGCCGTGGCCGACTCGCCGCTGGGCCCTTTCCGGCGGGAAGGCAAAATTCTACAGCAGGACCCGGCCGTGGCCACCGGGGCAGGCCACCACTCCGTGGTGCAGGTGCCGGGCACCGATGAATGGTACATTGTGTACCACCGCCGCCCGCTAGGCGAAACCGACATGAACCACCGCGTCACTTGCATCGACCGGATGTACTTCAATGCCGAGGGCCGCATTCAACCGGTGAAGATTACCCAGGAAGGCGTACCGGCACGGAAACTCTAAATCTTTGGCGGGCGACGGGCCTACGCGTGCCTTAGTTAGGTTTGGGTTGAGACAAAGGCGTTTAGTGCGGCCAGCACCCGCTCATTGCTGAAAGAGAAGCTGATCTGGTCGTTGCCTGAGCTGATGTAGGTGGCGTAGGTCCTGGCCCAGAGAAACTGCTGTGCCCGCACCGGTCCGAACGCCGACCAGGGAACAAACAGCGGTGGATGCCCCAGGTATAATATTTTCCAGGTGGAGAGCCACAGCCCTTGCGGGGTGATGCCGGCCCGGGCAGAATTCTTATAGCTTACCGGCCCTATGCGCAGGTAGCCCAGCAGCTCCCGCTGCACCGTATAGGGCACCTTGGCCACAGCATACTGCCCGGCCAGGCGCGCCCAGCCCATGCGCGACAGTATGAAGCTGATCAAGCCCAGGAAAGCCACCACCACGGGCAGCAGTAACAGCGGAAGCCAGGGCACAACGGGATGCATGCTCCCGGTATACGCTTTTTAGCGGGCGGATGTTGAAACCACGCTACGCAGCGGCCGTTCGGGGGCCAATAAGCCAATGGCCGCCGCGCGCTGCCCGAAACACCTGGTTTACAGCTTGATTCAACCCAGCTTCCGCATCACGAAGTGCTGGACGAAAACGCTGCACGGCGCGGAGTTTCTTCCCAATGACCAGGGAACAACTCCTGTAGTCCGCGTTTCATTAATGGGCGGAAGCTAGCTCCCACTCCATTTCATGGCAGCTTCAACAAATTTTTACTTTGAAATACAAAGTTCTTTTACTTGCTTTGCATTACCCTTGCTTCTCTACTTGATTTGTCTGCCGCTTGCGGGGCCGAATTACCAGAAGAAGTGAGGAGAATTTTTCTCACCCCTACTTCGTACCGCCATGACGCTGCCCGCCAAAAACCTTGTTCGCCTTGCCCTGATAACTGCTGGCATTCTGCTGGTACCCCTGGTGCTCACGCAATTCACCGATGGTGAGGGCTGGAACCTGTTTGATTTCATCGTGGCGGGGGGGCTGATCTTCGGTACGGGTCTGGCCTACGAGCTGGTAGCCCGCCGGCGAGGCAACACCGCCTACCGCCTGGGGGCAGGCTTGGCGCTGGCCGCTACGCTGCTCCTTATCTGGGCAAACCTGGCCGTGGGCATCATCGGCAGCGAAGACAACCCCGCCAACCTGTTGTTTGGGGGCGTGCTCATTATCGTTTTCCTGGGGTCCATCCTGGCGCGCCTGCAGCCGCAGGGCATGGCTCGCACGATGCTGGCGGCGGCCGGCGCGCAGTTTCTGGTGCCCGTGGTAGCTGTGCTGATCTGGCGGCCCGAGCTTACGGCGGGCGTTGCCAAGGTGTTTGCCGCCAATCTGCTGTTCGTTGCGCTCTGGGTGGGCTCCGCCCTGCTGTTCCGGCAAGCCAGCGGCCCCCGGCCCGAAGCAGCATCCACGGCTTTCGGGGCAGCGTAGGCTCCCTGCCGGACCGGCGGCTCCGCTCCTGCCGCTATGAATACCGGCGGCGCCAGATTTTATACCAGTGCTTGTTGGCCGGGTAGCTGCGCGTGGCCGTGATGTTGTTGACCACCAGCGCCACCACCAGCAGCAGCAGTACGCCCACCAGTACCGGCATCAGCACGTACCAATACCCCAGCGCCTTGAGCTGCGCCGAGCCCACCGTGGCAATAAGGGCCGTGGCACCACCCGGCGGGTGCAGGGTTTTAGTTATCTGCATGCCCACAATGGACAAGGCCACCGCCAGCGCCGCCGCCAGCCACAGCTCTTCGCCCGCCAGTTGCTGCACCGTAACCCCAATTACCGCGCTGACGAGGTGCCCCCCAATAAGGTTGCGCGGCTGCGCCAGCGGGCTGTTCACGACCCCATAAATCAGCACCGAGGAGGCTCCGAACGAGCCAACAAGCAGCAGCGTGTCGGAAGGGCCAAAGACGTAGCGGCTCAGCAGGCCAATCAGCCCCATACCGGTAAACGCCCCGACGAACGTCCAGAGGTGCTCTTTGTAGTCGAACAGGGTTTCCTGGTAGATGATGACCCGTGCCCGACGTGCGTGTCCGCGTAGCTTTCTTCGCATGTGCAGTGGTTGGCGGCGGCCGGCTATCCTTTCAGCCGGCAAATATATGCCAGCCGCCGCAGCCGGCCAGCCACCAATCAGCATTCTATCCATCTGCTACGCTCGTCTCCCGGAAAATCCTGACGTCCCAGGTAGCTGTACGCAGGTACTATTGGCTTCAGGCAAGAGGCCGGCGCTGGGCAACCCGGCAGAGGAGCTCAGTGGGGCAAATGCTGCTCAAGCAGCTCCTGAAAACTATCAGCCAGCACCTCCTCCTCCCCGCTGTCGTGGTAGTACACCCTGACCTGCCCCTGCAGGTCCAGAATGACAGGGTCGCCGCTGCCCGTCAGGGAAATAACGTAGCTGCGGGCCAGTACAGGCCAGCGGCCGAGGGCCTGATAGTCGTTTCGGAACCTTATGGTTAAGTCCACAACCGTTTCGGCGGACAGCATGGGGCAGTTGTTGAACCCGTACACCGGTACGCCCACGTAGCTTCCCCCAAACAAGGCGACAAACTCTCTATAGGCTGGCGCGAAGGCAACGCCTAACTGTGCTTCCGCGGCAGCAAGCTGCGCCGGTGTTGCGGCCTGGCCCGCGAACAGCTCGTTTTCGGCCAGATAAAGCCGGATTCGGTTAAGCAGCTCCTCATGCATAGGTAAGTCATTGGTATTCACTAAGTTGATAGTTCGTCAGCCGCAGCACTTTTATTCTGGGGTTTGCTGAAACCAGCGCTGATAGGCGGGAGCCACCAGCCGCTGCCACTCCGGGTGGCGCTTGAGGTAGCCGGTCACAAACGGGCACAGGGGTATCAGCGGCAGCTGCCGCCGCTCGATTTCGGCCAGCACCTTTTCCACCAGGGCCGTGCCTACCCCCTGCCCTTCCAGCTGGGCCGGCACTTCGGTGTGAAACAGGGCCATAGCTCCGTCCCGCTCGCCATACTCCATGAAGGCAGTGGCGTAGTTCACAGTCAGCTCGAAGCGGTGGCCGCCGCTGTTGTCAATAAGTGGAAGGTCGTGGAGTTCGGGTTTCATCGATTAGCGAAAGAAAAACGGGGTATGTGCGCCCAGCTGCCGCTGGTGCCAAAACTACAGAAGGTCCTTACATGGCAAGGCGCCCCGGCACCATTCTCTGCTGACCAAGCCGTACCTGCGGGTATTTCTGCCAGGAAAACGGTGGCGGCATGCTCCTTTGAATGTAGCCCGCCCTACGCGCCGGCGTCGGGGGCCGCTGCGCCCGCATTGCCTTGGCCGATAGCCAGCCGGCAGCAGAACAGGGCGAGCAGCAGCGTTAAGGGAGTGAAAAGCAACCGTTCCAGCGTGGTATTGGCCAACAGGTTGCCTACCGTATTTACCAGGAAAAGAGCCATCATCACCCACAACGCGCCTTTAACCAAGCGCCCGTTGACGCGCCCCTGCAGCGCCCCCGAGGCGGCGGCCACTACCACCAGCATCAGCAGGTTCAGGATTATCGACACGACTTCGAACCGCAGCATTTGACTGTGGCTTTTCAGCCGCCCGCCCCACACGATGTCAAACGGAATTACGCCCGTTAGCACCAGCAGGTGAAACACCACGACCAGGCTCAGGATAATGCGCACTCCGGTGGCCGCAACCCGGGTAGTAAGAAGGTGTTTCATGAGCAAGCTAGAATGGGGTTGGTGGCTTCGGAAATATCGAAAAGCTCCGCCAAGTGCGGGCAAGTGTACCGGGTATTACTTTCCTAAAGCCCGCAGGTAATCCGCCGGAATGGGGAAGCCTTGCAGTTGGTTGGTCATGGCAAACAAAATCAGCAGGGCCACGAGCACCCCGGCGCCGCCAATGCCCAGGGCCTGCCGCCGCGCGCCGGACTCGCCCCAGATGCGGCGGCCTTTCAGGTAGTGCAGGCTGGCGAGGTGCAGAAAGACGGCCGTTACCGCCAGAAAGTAATACGGCACGAAAAACAAGCTAAACGGGAAGGTATTGATACCCGCCGCCGCGAAGTACAGGTTTGTATCGAGCCCAAACCAGGCCCGTCCGGTGAGCACCGCCCCGGTATGCACCAGCAGAAAAAACGCGAGGTACAAGCCGGAGAAAATCTGAATCCGGCCCGCCAACGGCTGCCGGGGCTGCTGTCGGCTCCGCCAGTACAGGCGCAGCCCGGTGAACACCTGCCCCACCACGGCTAGGAGCAAGCTAGTTTCGACCACGGGGTGCCGGTACACGCTCCGCAAGGCCTCCATAACCTCCAGGTGCGCCGTCACGCTCCACAGCGCAACCAGGTGATTGGCTAGATGAGCCAGGATGAACACGGACAACAACAAGCCCGTCCAGTAGTGGTATCGTTTGATAGATGGTGGCAGCATGCAAAGCAGAATTTTTCGCAGCAATATTAGCCTACCCTGATATGATTTGCTTTGCCGGTCCCCGGTTTCATGCCTGCCCGAACGAAACTGCGCCGCCTGGGCTTCCCCAGACGGCGCAGTATAAAATTGCCAGTACCTGCGCGCTGCATAGCCTGCGCTCAGCAGGTGGTTTTTAGCTTATGTAGCCGGTAACCGTCTGCTACAGCTTTATGCCCTGCGCCGCCATAGCCTGCTCCTGCTTGGCCTGGTTGGCCAGGAACTCGGCGTGCTGCTCCGGCGTGCGCTCGGTGCCGAGGCTGGTCAGCTGCTCGCGTAGCTTGTCGGCCGGCAGGTCGTTGCAGTAGATGGGGCCGCCGGGCTGCTGCCGCCACGATTCGCGCAGGCTGCCGGCGTCAATGGCGTCGTAGCCCAGCTCTTCTACCAGCTGCATTACTTTCTGCTTGGCAGCGGCATCATCGGAGGCGACGGGCAGGGCAACGCGGCCGGGCGTACCGGCGGGCTGCCCCGGCTGGGCGAGGTGGTCGGCGAGGATGTTGTTGAACACCTTCACTACGGGGCGGCCCAGGTGCTGCTGCACCCAGCCGCTTTCGGTCAGGTCGCCGGTTTCCAGCTCCGGCAGCTGGCCATCGCGCAGCAGCGGGTAGTAGTTGCTGGTGTCGATGATGGGCACCTCGGCCGGCACGCCCGCCAGCAGGTCTTTGGGCAGGTCGGGAATGTTCTTGAGCGGGATGGTTACCACGATGAGGTCGGTGCCGCGCTGAGCCGCTTCCTGGGTGGTGACGGGCGTAGCGCCGGTTTTCTGGGCCAGGTCCTGCAGCGTCTCGGGGCCGCGGGAGTTGGCAATGTATACCGAATGGCCGAGGCTGGTGAGCCGCCCGGCAAGGGCGCTGCCGATGTGGCCGGCGCCAATGATTCCGATGTTCATAGTTGCGTTGTTTGGTTCGTGCGCCGGTGATGTGCCGGTGCAGGGAGGTAAACAACGGAAGCAGGCGTTTTGCTTTTTTCTCGTTGGTTGAAGGGCTAGAACGAGCAACGCCGCCGGAGCGGGGCTCGGGCGGCGTTGTTCCCTGTTTACAATTAGCACTTTGCAAGAATTCCACCTATGACTTAAGAGAAATCATGAACTAGTACTTGGTAATGGTTTTGCAATAATAGCTTTCGGTGTCTGAGTTTTACTGAGCCTTTTTTCCTGAATTTCTAGAGCATTATCTATTGCATTGCAAACAACAATGAGCCTATCTGCCCAACTAAGGTCAGTCTCATCGTTTGCTCTTTTCATTAATTCATTCTGGACTTGGCTTTTATTATTATCGTGTATATCGAAAGGAGACAATTCGCCCGATGCGTCAACTGAAAAAGTCTTAAACCAACTTTTATGATGGCTTTCAATATCTATAATCCATGCATCCGGAAACAATCCTTCTAAAGCAAACTTATTCCGCACCACCACAAAATCTCTATTTGCCTCAAATGGAATAGAATGCTGTCCAAAGAATTGCTGTAAGTCACGATACTCCTTCACCCCAGCATCATCACCATCAAAGACTGCTACGCAGGCTCTTTCCTTATGAATAAATGCATATGTCGCCCTTAAAAACCCACCGAGAAATTTTACACCACCTTGATCAAGAATCTGAGCTTTCCTCAAATATGGCAATGCATATGAAGGCTCGGGCAATTTCCCTAATAGCCATTTAAAAACCTCCCTATCACTAGGCCCTTCAACAAAAACATTATACACATCTAGATTATAAAAATCACTAAATCGTACACCCAGACTCCTTCTAAGTGCATTTGTAGCATCAGCATAAGTTTTAAACGACGATACCTCAGTACGTTTATCAGAGTTTACGATAACACCTTTTGTCTTATTAGGATCCTGAGGAACGAAACTGAGAGAGTGAGTAGTCTTAACTACCAAAGATTCTTTTTCCAACTCATTCAGTAACTTCAAACAGGCCATTGATAGTTCTGGATGCAAATACGATTCAGGCTCTTCTAACAACCAAATTACATTCTTCCTATTCCGTCTTTTCTGCTCCTGTGTTATCCATAAAAAGGAGGCAATGAGGGCAGTGGACTGAATACCCATACCTTTTTCATACAATGGCGTTTTCGCAGGATCTTCTAGTATAGAATTAAAATTTGTCAAAAGCTTATTCAATGAATCATCAGGAATTGCAAAAGAAGCATTCAGATTCTTTAATCCAGCATCATGTAATTGTTTATTTAACCGAGCAGCAACTTCATCTACTTGAACAAGCATTGCGGCGATATGAGGCTCAAAAGCATCAGCAGCTAACTGCCTTAGAAATGGGGCCAACAGTTCTTCATATAATTGTTTTATACTTTTTGATGCAGGAACATAATAAATACAAAAAGAATCTATAATTTGAGTTACAAGTTGACGATGTATTCTAGAATATGTTTTATTTTTTGCAGCATCTGTTGGCCTCTTTACATTTGAAAATATGTTATAAACAGGAGTTTCTGCTTCAGTAAAATAGAGACTAAGATTAATCAAGTCATTAGACCTTTTTGTTCCTTGCAATTTATGAAGCTCATCAACCTGCTTATATATTTCTTTATCTATACCTTTAGCTTCGCCCTGGAACTGAGCAACAATACTTGTTCTATTCTTTTGCCCAAAAGTCAAATCTTGGACTCTATTATAACCAAGCGTATTTTCAAACCCAGTGAATAAAATTTTTATTGCTTTAAGTATATTAGTCTTACCACTACTATTCGGGCCAACTAAAGTAATGCCATTTGCCAAGGCAATAGATTGCTCCTGCTCAACTGTCCTAAAGTTCCTAATTCTTATTTCTTTCAGTTCCATTATTTCTTGTTCTTGAATGTTATTTTATTACAATCTGCTTATCTAGGAATCTTCACCCCGCGCTCCTGGGCTACCTGCTGGGCCAGCTCGTAGCCGGCATCGGCGTGGCGGAAGACGCCCATGCCGGGGTCGGTGGTGAGCACGCGGCGCAGGCGCTCGGCTTTTTCGGGGGTTCCTGTCGCCACGATGACCATGCCGGAGTGCGTGCTGTTGCCGATGCCCACGCCGCCGCCGTTGTGCAAACTCACCCAGTCGGCGCCGGAGGCGGTGTTGGCCAGGGCGTTGAGCAGGGGCCAGTCGGCTACGGCGTCGGAGCCGTCCTTCATGCCCTCGGTTTCGCGGTTGGGCGAGGCCACGGAGCCGCAGTCGAGGTGGTCACGGCCGATGACGATGGGAGCCGAAACTTCGCCCCGGGCCACCAGGTCGTTGATGACCAGGCCGAACTTTTCCCGCTCGCCGTAGCCCAGCCAGCACACGCGGGCGGGCAACCCGATGAAGGGCACCTTGGCCTGGGCCTTCTCAATCCAGCGGGCCAGCATCTTGTTGTCGGGGAAGGTTTCGAGCAGGGCGCGGTCGATGCGCAGGATGTCCTGTGGGTCGCCGGAGAGGGCAGCCCAGCGGAAGGGGCCTTTGCCCTCACAGAACAGCGGGCGGATGTAGCCGGGCACGAAGCCGGGGTAGAGAAACTGCCCGTTCTCGTCGCGCACCTGCAGGCCGCCTTTTTCGGCTTGCCCGCGCAGGTTGTTGCCGTAGTCGAGGGCCACGGAGCCGGCCGCCTGCATGTCGATGATGGCCTGGCAGTGCTTCACGATGGAGGCCAGCGCCTGGCGCTTGAACTCCTCGGGGTTATCCTTGCGCAGCTGCAGCACCTCCGTGATGTCGCCCTCGGGAATATAGTCCATCAGGTCGTGAGCCGAGGTCTGGTCGGTGATGATGTCCACCTGAAAGCCGCGGGCCAATAGCTCGGGCAGCACGGTGGCGGCGTTGCCGGTCAGCCCCACCGACCAGCCGATGCGGTCTTCTTTCGAGCGGAGGCAGATTTCGAGGGCGTGGTCGAGGTCTTTGGCCTGCACGTCGAGGTAGCCTTCCTGCACCTTCTGCTTTACGCGGGCATCGATGGGCTCGATGACCAAACACACGCCGTCGTTCATCGTCACGGCCAGTGGTTGCGCGCCCGACATGCCGCCCAAGCCCGCCGTGACGGTAATGGTACCGCGCAGCGTGCCGCCGAAATGCTTGTCGGCCACCGCGGCGAAGGTTTCGTAGGTACCCTGCAGAATGCCCTGGGTGGCAATGTAAATCCAGGAGCCGGCCGTCATCTGCCCGTACATCATCAAACCCAGCTTGTCCAGCTCGTCGAAATACTCCTGGGTGCTCCAGGCGGGCACGATGTTGCTATTGGCAATGAGCACGCGCGGGGCGTGGGCCCAGGTGCGCAACACGCCCACTGCCTTGCCGCTCTGTACCAGCATGGTTTCGTCGGGCTCCAGGTTCTTGAGGGTGCGCACGATGGTCTGGTACTCCTTCCAGTTGCGGGCCGCGCGGCCGGCGCCACCGTACACGATCAGCTCGTCGTACACCAAACTCACGGCCGGGTCGAGGTTGTTTTCGAGCATGCGCAGGGCCGCTTCAGCCTCCCAGGTTTTGCAGCGCAGCTCGGGGCCGTGCTGGGCTTTTACTGTTTCCTCGGGCTTGTACTCGTAGTACATGGGCCGGGTGGTGGGCTTTTCGGCCGAGGATTTGGAGGTGGCTTCGAGGTTGAGTTCAGGCGTTTCGAGAGTGGAGTGCGACATAGTCGGGTGAGGTAGTTCCGGATAGTGGGTGGAGTGGCGAATATAGCGTTTTCGGCGCGTGGCAACCGGGTTTTTCAGCAGCGCAGCCATTAGGCTAAGGCGGCGGCTTTCGGCTGACTCTCTCGCCCCGCTAGCAGGTAATTCCACCCCCCAGTGCTTGCGCCATGACCGGTCGGTATTAAGCTCAACATTAAAATATTATTATTAAACAAGCAAACTGACGAGCTAAGTGCAAGATTATGGCAATTTTGTTATAAAGCGGGTTACAAAGATTTAGGCGGAAGTATAAACCCTTCGACTGCGACCAGGTAGGCGCGGCTCAAGCACTTCTTTTTCACCAAACCCTTCACCCTATTATGAAAAAGGTTCTTTTCTTGGCGCTGGCTACGGCCTCGCTCACATTCGCCTCGTGCGGCGGCAATCAGCAGGAAGGTGCCACCGAGGGCACCGGCACGGAAACCGGGGCTGGCACTGGCACGGAAGGCGGCACTGAATCGGGTGACATGGAAACGGGCGCCAACTCCGACATGGGTGCCGACACGAGCATGAGCGGCACGGGCGACGCCAGTGGCACGGGCGCTACTGGCGGCAGCACCTCAGGCAGCACTTCCGGTACCACAGCCGGCGGCTCCACTTCCGGCGCGGGCACCACGGCTGGTGGTTCTACCTCCGGCACGGGTACCACGGCTGGTGGTACGGGCACTACTTCCGGCTCCGGCACCACGGCTGGTGGCTCTACTTCGGGTACCGGCACTACCGCTGGTGGCACGGGCTCTACGGGCACGGCCACTACCTCGGGCCAGTAAGCTCTTTTGAAGTCAACAAAAAGCCCCCCGCAGCTTTGCGAGGGGCTTTTTGTTTCAGCCGGTTCCAGGCACGGAGCAACCCTCTCTCCTATGACTGGAAACCCCAAGTTATAGGGCTCGACGAAAAATTTCTTGGCATATCGTGAGCCGTCATTGCCTTATCGGGAGTATAACCGCCTGATGTGCAGCTTGGCTGCTGTGCAACTACGTTTTCTGGCTTCTACCACAACCAACTTGTCTCATGAAAAAGATTCTTTTCCTGGCCCTGGCAGCGGCCTCTTTTACCCTGGCCTCCTGCGAAGGCAATGGCACCGGCTCAGAGCGCGGTGAGGGCGACCAAACTACCAGCATGGCAACCAGCTCGCCAAGTGAGCAGGCTGAAGCCGGCGCAACCACTGACACCACCGCTACCACCGACACCACTACTACCGCTCCATAAGGTATCGGTCGGCAACCAGTAAAAGCCTCTTGCCAGCAAGGGGCTTTTTTGTGTCCATAACTCAGTCGCTGTAACACGGCTGCCGCCCTATACTACTCGCGACATTAACCGCATAGAGCCTAACGCTCGTTTGCCTGCAAACGAACCCAAAATTTTATTATTGATACGCCATCGATACAACGAATCGCACATATCACGCACCTTTTTCACATTGTATTCCTCTGACTATCTGCACATAATACTTAAACACCAGCAGAGAGTACGGTACCTGAGAAACGCTTCTATCACAAGCCCGCTGCCGCAGCCGGGCAAGAGACTGTGCGGTTCCTTCAGTTTCTTTTGCTTGCTAGTTTATCGACCCTATTGTTCAACAAATTATTTATATACCTTGAGGATCGATATACGATTCTTTATAATCTTTACCTTATATAGCCTATTCTGGCTCGTTATTAAAAGTCATCTATTATAAGTATATCCACCTTCTAAATAGCGACCTAGCAAAAGCCTGCTTTTAAGTTGCTCCATTTGATAGATCTGCTGAGTTCGGCTCCGCTACTCAACATACAGTTTAACAGCTCTTGCCTGTAGAAAGCCCCCTGCAGCAATCGTTTCCACAGCTTTCCGGGAACGATTGTGCCGGATTCGGTTCCATTTGTCACTCCCCTACAATTACATAACCCCACCAAACCTCTCTACAATGGGTAAAACCCTACACAACCGCCTGCTCCGCCTACTGCCGGAGTGGCTCGCGGGGCCGCACACCCCCCGCACCCGGGCCGTAAAAGCGGCCGCGCTTTCGGTACTGAGTATTGGCCTTGCCAGCGCTCCGGCGCACAGCCAGATCGTAGCCGTAGGCTCCGGCAGCTACACCACCCAGTTTCCGGGAACGGACGCCGCCGGCCGCAACGCCGTGCCGGCCGGCTCGCCCCTGCTGAGCGGAGTAGCCGCCACCAAGCCGGTGCCGACCAATGAGTTCTGGTCGGGCAAGCTGCGCAACAACCACACAAACAACATCTTCAACTACCCGCTCACGCTGCGCACGCACGAAACGGGTCTGGTGGTAAACTACATTATACCGCCGGCCAGCACTACGGAATACCGTCAGCCCAACAGCGACGTGATGGCCGTGACGGTGGGCGTGCAGAGCCTGAACGCCACCGCTGCTACCGTATCGGACTACTCCGACTGGACCGTGACCATGAACTGGCACAGTGGCTCCAATGACTTTAACGCCACTGTGGGCATGGGTATGCCCTTCGTGTACCTGACCAAGGGCGCCGCCGACGTGGCCACGGTGAAAGTGACCGTGGGCACGGTAACCATTAACGGGGAAATGTTGCTGATCAAGGACTCCTATAATGGAGCCGATTACGCCGTGTATGCTCCCCTAGGCTCCACCTGGACCAACAACGCCGGCACCTATACGTCTACCTTGAACGGTAAAACGTACTGGTCCATTGCCCTGCTGAACCCCTCGGCCCCGGACGCCCTGGCCGCCGCCAACGCCTACAAGCAATACGCCTACGTGTTTCCGGCCAGCACCAAAGTAGACTGGGTGTTCACTGAAAGCACCTCAGTAGTGAAAACGACCTTCACGGTGACGCCCTCTGTGAAGGAAGGCGCCAACGGCGTGGTCCTTCAGGGGCTGCTGCCGCACCAGTGGGGCTACATGGCTGCCGGGTCGGCCCAGCCCGCCGGGCAGATCTATCCGTCGGTACGGGGCCAACTGAAGATGCTGGCCGGCAACGTGTTTTCCACGGCCTACACCTTCCATGGCATCCTGCCCACCCTGCCCTACCTCGATAACTACAGCACCGGCTTCAGCCCGGTGAAGCTGAACGACAAGGTGCAGGCCCTGCAAAACAACGGCCTGGCCGAGTGGACTGACTCCTACAACGAGGGCCAGGAAATGAACAAGCTGATTCAGACGGCCCGCATTGCCGATGAAACCGGCAACACCGCCGCCCGCGACCAGATCGTGACTACCATCAAGAACCGGCTCCAGGACTGGCTGTCGGCGGAAAGCGGGGAAAACGCCTTTGTGTTTTACTACAACTCCACCTGGTCGACGCTGTTTGGGTATCCCGCTGGTCACCACCAGGACGACAACATCAACGACCACCACTTCCACTGGGGCTATTTCATCCACGCCGCCGCCTTCCTGGAGCAGTACCAGCCCGGCTGGGCCGGCCAGTGGGGTGCCATGGTGAACATGCTCGTGCGCGACGCCGCCAACCCCAGCCGCACCGATACCCAGTTCCCCTTCCTGCGCAACTTCGACCCCTACGCCGGTCACTCCTGGGCTGATGGCTTCGCCAGCTCACCCATGGGCAACAACCAGGAATCGACCTCGGAAAGCATGCAGTTCAACTCGTCCCTGATTCACTGGGGCGCCATCACGGGCAACAAAGCCACCCGCGACCTGGGCATCTACCTCTACGCCACCGAGCAGGCCGCCATTGAGGAGTACTGGTTTGACGTGAACGACCGCACCTTCCAGCCCAACTACGCCTACAGCGCCACCGGCCGCGTGTGGGGCGCGGGCTACGACGCTGGTACCTTCTGGACCCAGGACATCCGCGCCGTATACGGCATTCAGCTTTACCCCATGCACGGCGGCTCGCTGTACCTGGGCCAGAACCACGCCTACGTACAGAAGCTCTGGACGGAAATCACCCAGAATACGGGCATTCTGCAGAATGAAGTGAATGCCAACACCTGGCACGACCTGCTCTGGGAATACCTGGCGTTCATTGACCCCGTAAAAGCCATTCAGCTCTACGACGGCTTCCCTAATCGACCGATCAAATTTGGGGTTTCGGATGCGCAGACCTACTACTGGCTGCACGCCATGAACGCCCTGGGCCGGGTAGATGCCTCCGTGACGGCCAACAACCCGCAGGCGGTGGTCTTTAACAAGGCCGGCGTGAAAACCTACGTAGCCCACAACTACTCCAGCGCGCCCATCACCGTGAACTTCTCGGATGGCTACGTGCTGAACGTGCCGGCCCGCAAGCTGGCCACCAGCAAGGACGTGGCCGTGGCGGGCACGCTCACGGCCAGCGCCTCGGAAGTAGCCGCCAACGGCAGCGTGACGCTGAGCGTGGCTACCACCGGCTCCGGCGTAACGGGGGTGGAGTTCTTCGACGGCAGCACGTCTCTGGGAACGGTAACCACCGCGCCTTACACCAAAACTGCTTCTAACCTGAACGTAGCCATTCACAACTTCTACGCGAAGGTGTACGCCGGCTCGCTTTTCAAAGTGACTAACATTGCGCGAGTGCAGGTGGGCAAGCAAACTTCCTTCACGGGTACGCCGCAGGCCGTGCCGGGCGTTATTGAGGCCGGTAAGTACGATACTTACGCCGGCGGACTGGGCCAGGGCATTGCCTACAACGACGCCAGCGCCTCCAACCAGGCTACCTTCGAGCCCTCGCCCACGGTGGCTTTCCGCCCTGCAGAGTACGTAGATGCCGTGAGCGACGCAGCCGAAGGCACGACCGTAGGCTGGGTGGATGCCGGCGAATGGCTGGAGTATACCATCAACGTGGCTACGGCCGGCACGCACACGCTAGCCCTACGCTACGCCGCCGGCAACTCCACCGGCGGGGGACCATTCTCCCTCTCAATTGATGGCAACACCATCAGCGCCAACCAGACCGTAACAACGACTGGCGACTGGGGCGCCTGGGGAACGAAAACCATTACCGGCCTAAACTTGCCGGCCGGGGAACACGTGCTGCGCCTGAGCTTCACGCAAGGGGGCCTGAACGTAGGCCGCATGACGTTCACCTACACCGGTACCTCCACCAACACGCCGCCTACCGTTAGCCTGACTTCGCCGGCCAACGGTGCCGGCTTCACGGCCCCGGCCAGCATTACGATTAACGCCAACGCCGCCGATGCCAACGGTACGGTGAGCAAAGTAGAGTTCTTCCAGGGCGCAACCAAGCTCGGCGAAGACCTGACGGCGCCTTACTCCTACACCTGGACCGGCGTGGGCGCGGGCACGTACTCTCTCACGGCCAAAGCCACGGATAACGCCGGCGCGGTAACCACCTCCACGGCGGTAAGTGTCACGGTTACGTCAGCCCCCACGGCGCAGGCCATTCCGGGCACGATTCAGGCCGAGAGCTACACGGCCCAGCAGGGCACGGACAAGGAAACCACGACCGACACGGGCGGGGGCCAGAACGTGGACTGGTACGAGACGGGCGACTGGCTCGACTACTCGGTCAACGTGGCCGCTGCGGGCCAGTACAGCGTGGGCATCCGCGTGGCTTCGGCCAACGGCGGGGCTACCCTGCAGCTGCGCAACAGCGCCGGCACGGTCCTGGGCTCGGTGAACGTAGGCAACACGGGCGGCTGGCAGAGCTGGCAGACGCAGACCACCACGGTCACGCTGCCGGCCGGCGTGCAGACCCTGCGCCTCTACGCCTCGGCCTCCACGGGCACGAACGTGAACTGGCTCAGCTTCACGGCCGTGACCACCAACACCCCGCCCACCGTGAGTTTGACCTCGCCGGCAAGCGGCGCCAGCTTTACGGCTCCAGCTTCGATTACGATTAACGCCAACGCGGCCGATGCCAACGGCACGGTCAGCAGCGTGGCTTTCTACAACGGCAGCACGCTGCTGGGCACGGACACGTCTTCGCCTTACTCCTACACCTGGACCGGCGTGGCCGCGGGCACCTACTCTATCACGGCCCGCGCTACCGACAACGCGGGCGCGGTGACCACCTCCTCGGCCGTGAGCGTGACGGTAACGGCCGCTCCCGTTGGTCAGACCATTCCCGGCACGATTCAGGCCGAAAGCTTCTCGGCCATGCTGGGCATCCAGACCGAGACGACCACCGACACGGGCGGGGGGCTGAACGTGGGCTACATCGAAGCCGGCGACTGGCTCGACTACGCCGTGAACGTGACCACGGCCGGTCAGTACACCGTGGGCTTCCGGCTGGCCAGCGAGCCGGGCGGAGGAAGCCTGCAGCTGCGCAACAGCGCCGGCACCAGCCTGGGCTCCGTAACGGTTGGAGCGACCGGGGGCTGGCAGAGCTGGCAGACGCTCAACGCCACCGTAACCTTGCCGGCCGGCGCGCAGACCCTGCGCCTCTACGCCACGGCCGGGGGCCTGAACGTGAACTGGCTCAGCTTCACGGCCGTGACCACCAACACCCCGCCCACCGTGAGTTTGACCTCGCCGGCAAGCGGCGCCAGCTTTACGGCTCCAGCTTCGATTACGATTAACGCCAACGCGGCCGATGCCAACGGCACGGTCAGCAGCGTGGCTTTCTACAACGGCAGCACGCTGCTGGGCACGGACACGTCTTCGCCTTACTCCTACACCTGGACCGGCGTGGCCGCGGGCACCTACTCTATCACGGCCCGCGCTACCGACAACGCGGGCGCGGTGACCACCTCCTCCGCGGTGAGTGTGACGGTCACGGGCGGTTCCTCCAGCGGCTACTGCGCCGTGACGACGGACTTCAGCTACAAGGCCGTCAGCAGCGGGGGCAACCTGACCATCACCTTCCACCCGCTGGGGGCCACGGCCGGCGGCAACCTGGCCTTGCTTTACCTGCGCCAGGGCACGAGCGGTGCTTACCCGGGCTACACCATGACCAAGAACGCGGCCGGGGACTTCACCCACACGCTGCCCATGGCCAATGGTACCGTCGTGAACCTGTACTTCACCTACCAGGTAGGCGCCGGCGGGCCCGAGCGCAACAACGTGGCCACGCCCTTCTCCTACACCGTGGGCACGGCCTGCAACCTGCAGGCTCGTACCGGCACTGCCCTGGCAAACCAAAACGCCTCCTCGGCTTCAACGGCTGAGCTGCACGTAGCGCCCACGCCCAGCCTGGGCGATGCCACTGTGCATTTCCGGTTGCCACAAGCTGGTGCCTACACGCTCACGCTCTACGACATGAACGGGCGGCTGCTCCGCACGCTTGCTACGGGCCAGGGCAGCGGCGCGCAGACGGTAACGCTGAACACGCGCCAGTACTCGGCCGGCGTGTACGTGGTGCGCCTCACCTCTGGTCAGCAAACCCTGACGCAACGGCTGGTGGTGAGCCACTAACCCGCAGGCGGTAATTTTTCCAAAAAGCTCCACCCATATCGGGTGGAGCTTTTTGTTTGAACCAAGGCGAGATATAGCCCGTAGCAGCTGCTTTTGCGTATGGCTTTTACAAGACCAATTCACCTGACTTCTATGAAACAAGTAGCTGCTGGCGTGCACCAGCTCACCATCCAACGCTTCGTCAATCTGTACTTCGTAGAAACCACTACCCCCGGGGCGTGGGTGCTGGTTGACACCGGCCTGCCCGGGTCCGAGAAGGACATCATTGCCGCGGCCGATAAGCTGTTTTACCCCGGCACTCACCCTGAGGCCATTATCCTTACCCATGGGCACATGGACCACTCCGGCTCGGCGCGGGCCCTGGCCGAGCACTGGAAGGTGCCGGTGCTGGCTCACCCGCTGGAGTTGCCCTTCCTCAGGGCTGAGGCCGTATACCCACCCGCCGACCCCACCGTAGATGGCGGCGGCACGCTGGCCTTTGTGGCGCGGTTTTTCCCGCCCCAGAGCTTTCAGCTGAGCGACGTTGTGCAGGCCCTGCCTACCGATTCGGAGGACGAAGTGCCCTACCTGCCCGGCTGGCGCTGGCTGCATGTACCCGGGCACGCGCCCGGCCAGGTTGCCCTGTTCCGTGACGAAGACCGCACCCTGCTTGGCGCCGATGCTTTTGCCACGGCCAACCACGAGTCGGTGCCTTCCCTCTTGCTCCAGATTCCGCAGATCAGCGTGGCCGGCGCGCCCTTCAACTACAACTGGGAGAAGGTACGCGAGTCGGTCCAGAAGCTGGCAGCCTTGCAGCCGCTGGCCATTGGCTGCGGCCACGGCCCGGTTATTACAGGCTCCGCGGCCGCCGAAGGCTTAGCCAGGCTGGCGGCTGACTTCCCGATGCCTGCACATGGGCGCTACGTACAGGAGCCGGCCCGACTGGATGCAGGCGGCGTACAGCACCTGCCGGCCGCCCCCCACGACGCGCTGCGGGACAAGCTCCGGATTGCGGCTGTGGGCCTCGGAGCTCTGGTAGGCGCGGCCCTGGTAGTGAAGCGCTACCAAAAGCACCAGCAGAACGAGTATCCGCTGAAACAGTCGGAAGCACTTAAGCGCAAGCGCACCGGCGAAGTAAAACGATTTGTACTGTAGGCTTCTGCCTGATCTACGGACACAAAAAGCCCCCGCATAGGTGAAGATGCGGGGGCTTTTCAATTACTACAACTACCTGAGTCTATTGGCGCACCGTAATGCCGCCGTTGGTAGTTACGGCGCGGATTGGGGCGCCGCCGCTGCCCAGGTTGGCCGTTACTTCCTTGCTCATCATCCCGGTTTTGGTGACGGACAAGTTGCTATTGATACCGCCCATATTGGTGCTGGTATAGAACTTAGCGGAATAGCTTTTGGGCAGCTGCCAGGTGATGCCGCCGTTGGTGGTCGACACATCGAGGCCGGCGCCGGTCCATTTCTCCCCGGCCAGCGTGATGCTGAGGCCGCCGTTGGTGGTGTTGCCTTTCACGTTGCCGCCCACTTCTTCGAGCGAAATCCCGCCATTCGTGGCATCAAATGCAATATCGGCCGATACGTGGTCGATGTGGATGCCACCGTTGATGGTCTTGAGGCTGAGGGCAGTGTGGCGGGGCACAAACACCTCGTAGCTCACGGCCCAGCCGTTCTCATTGCCTTCGGCGCGCAGCATATTGCCTTTGGTGCTGATGCTGATGCCCTGGGCGGTTTTCTGCGCGGCTTCGGCCGAGCGGGCCCAGGCCGATACTTTCGCCCGCACCTTCACCTCGGCGCCATCGTAGCCGTGCACGGTGATGCCGCCGTTGGCGCGGCCATCAATGGTGAGCGTGGCGGTGCCGGGGCTGGCCATGGTCAGGTCGCGGGTTTCGCAGAACTGCTTCTGGGAGCTTCGGTCATCCCCATCCTTGCAGGTCAGGGAAAAGGTGGTGGTGGTTTGGGCAGTGGCAGCCGTAGCAGCGAAGCCCAGAGCGAGGGCGAGGAAAGTGGTTTTCATAGCTAAAAGAGAAAGGAGAACGTGAAAGTCAGGGCCTTCAGGCCCCGCACTTGCCCCATAGATGAGTGGCCGCGGCAAAGCGTTGCCTGAGGCATACCTAAACCTTAAAATTTTATACGAAATCTTACGTAGATGACTTGCTCAGGCGCGAGGCCACGCCCGTGAGGTAAGCGGTGATGATGGTAGCCGCCAGCCGCGCCGTCTGGTTGTCGCGGTCGTAAAGCGGGTTGAACTCCACCACCTCAAATAACCGGACTGCCTCGGCCCGACCCGCTAGAAAAGCGGCTTCGGTGGCTTGGCGCGGCGTGAAGCCATCGGCACTAGGAGCCGATACGGCGGGTGCATACGCCTCGGCACAGCCATCGATATCGAAGCTCACAAACGCTGGTCCGCCGCTGCTGGCCAGGTGCAGGGCGCGCGTCATGTACTCAGGCATACCATCCTGCTGCACGTGGGCCAAGGGCACGATGTGGGCTTGTTGAGCGTGCAAAAAGTCGATATCCTCCTGGGTGTTGAGGTTGGAGTGCAGGCCGATTTCGGTGAATTGCTTTCCCGCCAGAAACCCTTCCCGCAGCAGCTTGCCAAAGGGCGTACCGCTGCTGATCAGGCCGGGCTTGTCCTTCACGTCGGCGTGGGCATCGAGGTTGATGCCGCCCATGGCCTGCGCCCCGGTGGCATCGAAAAGCCCGCGCACGGTGCTGTAGGTACCATCGTGGGAGCCGCCCAGCACCACCACACGCGGGTACAGGCCCAGCAGGCGGGTTAGCTCCTCGCGGATGTGCTGGTGGTTGGCGGCATGGTCGGCGGCGGAGCGCAGGGCGAGGTTGCCGGCATCGGCGATGCGCAGGTGGTCGAGGCTGACGTTGTGCTCCAGGTTGTAGGTTTTGTGGTAGCGGCGCAGCTCCCGCCGGATGGCGTCGGGGGCGCCGGCAGCCCCGGCGCGGCCGCCTTCGAGCACGGTGCCAAAGTCGAGAGGCAGGCCCACGAGACACACATCGGCCTGGGGCAGCGCGGCGGCGGGTTGAATCAGTTCACGCAGGAAAGTAGCCATAGACCAAAGGTAGCCGAACGGGCCGCAGCCGGAAAAGCGGCGAATAGCGTAATTTGCGGGATGAAGCTGCGTATCCTTTTCTCTTTCCTGGCTTTGCTGCTCTTCGCGTCCCAGACACATGCCCAGCAAGCACCCGCTAGTCCGAAGGCCGGGTTCTACACCACCTACGAATACCTTACCTACGCCATCCTCGACCAAAGCGCTGGCCCCGAGCCGGTAGCGGCCCAGGGCGTCGGCGGTACCCTCACGCTTCGCCCAAACGGCACCTATCAGAAACGCCTGACGCTGGCCGCCAACGGCACCACCCTGCACTTCGACCAGGACGGCCGCTTTGCCTTCACCGCCGACCACATCACGTTCATTTACACCGACAGCAAAGGCCAGCCCCGCACCGACGAAGGCACCTTCGTGCTCCGCAACGGCCTACTCACGCTTACCATGCAGGGCTTCCCGGCGGGCAACCAGGGTATCTATACGTTGCGAGGCCACTAGAATATAACTTTATTTATTTACATCTGCGCTTTATCAAAGAAACAGCACAGGATATACGCATAAATTTCAAAACTTAAAAACCTGATATCATGAACCAAACAGCCGTAAAGTCTATTTGAGGGGGAAACTAATTTCCTCCTATGTTTCGGTTGTCTACGCTTGCCCCATTTAGTCTTTTTCTCATTTTGATTGCCGCCGGCTGCCTGCGTAAGGAAGAAGTGGCCCCGGCCACTGCTCCCACCGCTGTAGCTGCCTCGGCCGATGCCACGGCGGCCACCGAGCCGGGCACGCTCTACACCATCCTCAAGGGTCAGCACTACGCCACCAGCAACCCGCTGCGCCTGGTAAGCAAAACCAAGCTTAAGTTCTTGGTGAAGTTCGACAACACGGCGAGCTACAAAACCAAAGCCACCAACAACCAGGCCGACGTGAACAAGCTGTACGGCGTGGCCGACTGCAACTCCCTGCACCAGACCAACAGCGCCCGGTTTGGCTGGCGCTGGTATCAGAACCGCCTGGAGCTGCTGGCTTACTCCTACCGCAACGGCGTGAACACCACTACCCTGCTCACGGCCATCGACCGCAACAAGTGGTACACCTGCGAGCTGCAGATTACCGATGCCAAGTACACCTTCCTGGTGAACGGCAAGAAAGTGGAGCACAAGCGCAGCTGCACCGGTCCGGCCAAGGGCTACCAGCTCTACCCCTACTTCGGCGGCGACGAAACGGCCCCGCAGAACATTACCCTCCGCCTGCAGGACCTGCCCTAACGCTACAGGCTATGAAGCAACCCGGCGCCCCGGTTTTCAGCTCTATGGGCTGGAAGCCGGGGCGCCGGCGTTTGCGAATGGACGCGTTGCGCCCCGCCGCCGTTTCTGCTAACTTGCGGCCCCCTTTCGGCCCCGGGCCCGAATGGCTAACTCACCAATTCACTATTTCACCAACTCACTGATAGATGGGACGCGCGTTTGAATTCCGCAAAGGCCGCAAAATGAAGCGCTGGGACCGGATGTCCAAGGATTTCACCCGCATTGGCCGGGAGATTGTCATGGCCGTGAAAGAGTCGGGGCCCAACCCCGACACCAACTCGCGCCTGCGCACGGCCATGCAGAACGCCAAAGGCGTGAACATGCCCAAGGACCGGGTGGAAGCCGCCATCAAGCGCGCCAGCAGCAAAGAGGAAAAAGACTACCAGGAAGTGGTGTATGAGGGCTACGCGCCCCACGGCGTGGCCATTGTAATTGAAACCGCCACCGACAACCCCACCCGCACCGTGGCCAACGTGCGCATGTATTTCAACCGCGGCAACGGCGCCTTGGGCACCGCCGGCTCCTCCGACTACACCTTCACCCGCAAGGGCGTGTTCAAGCTGGCCGCCGAAGGCCTCGACCTCGACGAGCTGGAGCTGGAGCTGATTGACGCCGGCGCCGAGGACGTGTACGCCGACCAGGAAGAGGACGAGCACGGTGCCGTGAAAGACTACATCGTGGTGGAAACCGCCTTCACCGACTTCGGGCAGATGCAGAAAGCCCTGGAAGAAAAGCACCTCAACGTGGTATCGGCGCAGTTGCAGCGCGTGGCCAACACCACCGTGCACCTCGAAGGCGAGCAGCTGGAAGAAGTTATGAACCTCATCGAGAAGTTTGAGGAGGACGACGACGTGCAAGCCGTGTATCACACCCTTGGGTAGTCAGTGTTTCTGAAGACGCAGAAGCGGGCCACTCCAGTACGGATGGCCCGCTTTTTTTGTAGTATACCCCCTCCATATCATTAATAAATGTCTATTCACGTCACTATCCGCCACATCCATCATAGCCTTGTTCAGACGTTTGCAGCCCTCGATACGTGGTTTGCCAAAGATGTTGACCTCCGCCGCTACCGGCCGCTGGATGGCGGCTGGACGGTTGATGAAATCCTGGAGCACGTGGGGCTCACCAATCATTTTCTGCTTATTCTGATTCATAAAGCAGCGCGCAAAGCCCTGCAAAACGCCCAGCAACAGGACCTGGCAGCGGCTCTTGTCGAACAGTTATTTCAAGAGGATAAATTGGCCGAAATTGGCAAGCACAAGTCCTTTCCCTGGATACGGCCAGAGCATATGGAGCCCAGCGGCACAAAGCCTCTGGCCGAAGTTCGGCAACAGCTAAAGCAGCAGCTGCAGGAATGTTTGCAGACGCTGGACAACCTACCGAACGGGGAAGGTATCTTGTACAAGACGACGATGTCCGTAAACAGCCTGGGCAAGATTGATGTGTATGAGTACCTGTATTTTCTGGCCCAGCACGGTCAGCGCCACCTGCAGCAGATGGCGCGCAACGAAGCTGAATTCCATACTAGCCGGCTGTGATTAGCTTATCGGGTTTGCCTTTGCCAGGCTGATTGGTCCGTTTCCTTTCCTCTTAATGCGGCTAATCAGCTGCTTTGGTTACTGCATGAAATTCCTAAATACGCTATTTCTTCTCCTGCTCACCCTCACAGCCACCGCCCAGCAACAGGAGCTGGAGGCCCTGCTCAAAAAGCAGAATGTATCCGGCCTGCAGGTAGTGTATTCCCAAAACGGCAAATCTACCGCGTACTCGCTGGGGCAGCGCAAAAGCGGCACCAGGCAGGCGCTGAAAGCCAATACTACGTTTCAGGCGGCTTCTTTGGGAAAGGTGGTGCTGGCTTACGTGGCCCTACGCCTGCTCGACCAGGGCCTGCTGGCGCTGGATAAGCCCCTGCTTTCCTACGCCCCCTACCCGCGCCTAGCCATCCAGCCCGGAGCCGACAAAATCACGGCCCGCATGGTGCTCACGCACTCCACTGGCCTGCCCAACTGGGCCGAAAACCCGCTGGCCGACAGCTGGAAGACCTCCGTCCTGCGCCTGAAATACACTCCCGACAGCTGCTGGAACTACTCCGGCGAAGGCTACGTGTGGCTGCAAAAAACCCTGGAGCACCTTACTGGTAAGTCCTGGGAACAGCTGGCGCAGGCGGAAGTATTCAAGCCCCTAAAGATGCGCCGTAGCTCCTTCGTGTGGCAGCCGGGCTTCGACAAAAATGCCAGCTTCGGTCACGATAATACCGGTAAGCCTACTGAAATCCGCCGGTTTGCGGAGCCCAACGCGGGCTTCAGCCTGCTTTCTACCGCCGACGATTACAGCCGGTTTGTGCGGGCGCTGCTGGCGGGCACCGGCCTGCAGCCCGCCACCCACCAGCTGCTGCTCCGGCCCGCCAACGAAGCCAACCGTTGCGGGCACACCCTCACCCCCACCGATGCGCACATTGCCTGGGCTTGCGGCGTGGGGCTGGTAACCACCAGCCGTGGACCCGCCCTCTGGCACTGGGGCGACAACGGCGACTTCAAGAATTTCTTCCTGGCTTTTCCCGAGCAGCAGGAAACCCTGGTGCTGTTCACCAACGGCGCCAACGGCCAGCGCCTCACCGATGACGTACTGCGGCTGTTTTTCGGGCCGGGCGAGTACCGGGCGCTGCAGTGGCTGGCGGAAGAGTAGACGGGCATCAGGCAAAAGCAATTCTCACTCGTCATGCTGAGCGAAGCCGAAGCATCTCTACCGCTTCGTTGTGACAGTATTCAGACGAAGCGGTAGAGATGCTTCGACAAGCTCAGCATGACCCGGAAATCAGTTTCCAAACCCACTCAGCTTTTATGCCCTTGATCCGCTCGTTCGCCCTGCTCCTGCTTCTTCTGCTCCCAGAGCTTCCCGCTTGGGCGAAGGCACCCGATAACCTGCAAGCCTGCTGGAAGCAGCAAGCCCAGCCCGTGCAGACCACCTACCTCGCCCTGCGCTACCACGAAACGCTGACGCAGCTGGAGCACAGCTTCCAGCCCTGGCAGGCCACCAACTACACCGGCACCGGCCGCGTGTGGGGCACCGCTACCAGCTTTCTGAAGAGTGACACGCTACGCCAGGAAACCAAAACCTACTTCTCCCGCACCCAGCTCACGTCCACGACCCTGCTATTTCAGGACTACGGCGACGAGCAGCTGACCCGCGTGACGCCCGGCACTTTCCGGGGGCAGCCCGTTCAGGCGGCGCGCTACACGCCGGCTCCGCTCCTGCACCTCTTCTACCAGCGCAAGCGCAAGCCTGCGCCGGAAAGCACCCGCACCGAAACGGTGTACCAGGACACGCTCGGCGGCAGCATCGTGCGGCTCTACATCCGCCGCGCCGACAACCGCCTGAGCAAGGTCACCGCCCTGAGCCACGACGAGCTATTCGGGGACGTGCTGACGACCTACACTTACCAGGACCACGCCACCGTGGGTAAGCTAGCTTACGCCCGCACCGTCGTTGTCAGCAAAATTAACGGCAAGCTCACGGACACTGTGCGGGTAACAACGGGGGCGCTGGAGTCGGCGGCGCCTACCCTGCTCACGGCGCCCGCCGGGTACGCCCTGGTGCCGCCCCCCGTCGTCAAGCCCGAAGTTACCGTAACGCACCACGGCGCGCACCTGCACTTTCTGGAGCTCAAGCACACCGACGATAAGGTGCTGGTGGTGGAGTTCAACTCGTTTCTGCTGGTGGCCGAGGCGCCGCTGAACAGTGAGAACGGGGAGCTGATTCTGGCCGAAGCCCGCAAGCTGGCACCGGGCAAGCCCGTGCGCTACTTCGTGGCGGGGCACTACCACCCGCACTACCTCGGCGGGCTGCGGCCCTTTGTGCACCGGGGCGCCACCATCCTCACCACGCCCGCCGATGTGCCCTACGTGCAGTACCTGACCGCCGCCCCGCACACCCTGCACCCCGACAGCCTGCAGCGGCAGCCCCGCCCGCTGCGCACTGAGGCAATAACCACCAGCAAAACCATTGCGGAAAACGGGTTCGAGATGCAGATTCATGTTATCGGCAGCAAGTCCCAGCACACCAACGACTACCTGGTGTACTACTTCCCGAGCGAGAAGCTGCTGTTTGAGGATGATTTGGTGTGGATAGCGCGGCAGGGGCCGAGCCGCAAGGCCAGTGCCCGGCAGGTGGGCCTGTACCAGGCCATCCGCGACCTGGGGCTATCCGTGGAAACCATTGTGCAGTCGTGGCCGGTGCAGGACTACGGGGTGAAGACCGTTATTCCGTTTCGGGAGTTGGAGCAGTCGGTGACGGGCAAATAGGGGCAGCCCAAGGCGTAGTTGGTGCCGGCCGGATTTATCGGTAGGTTTAGCTTTCCGCTTCTTTCCTACCCCCTCAAATCATGCGCACTTCCTTCCTGGGCACCTGCCTGCTGCTTTTGGGCCTGCTCGGCGGCGCCTGCTCCTCGCCCACCAAGCCGGAAACCACTGCCGCCGACGGCAGCCTAACTGCCTACTTCGCCGCCGACACGGCTCGGGTGAAAACGGGCGGCGTGCAGATCATTCCTATCCGCACGGCCAAGGGCACCTTCAATGTGTGGACGAAGCGGTTTGGCCACAACCCGCGCATCAAGCTCCTGCTGCTCAACGGCGGCCCCGGTGCCACGCACGAGTACTTCGAGTGCCTGGAAAGCTTCCTGCCCCAGGAAGGCATCGAGTTCATTTACTACGACCAGCTCGGCTGCGGCAACTCCGACAACCCCAAAGACACGGTCATGTGGAGTTTGCCGCGCTACGTGGAGGAAGTGGAACAGGTACGCCAGGCCCTCAACCTCGACAAAGACAACTTCTATCTGCTGGGCCACAGCTGGGGCGGTATCCTGGCCGCCGAGTACGCCCTTAAGTACCAGCAGCACTTGAAGGGCCTTGTCATCTCCAATATGATGATGAGCATTCCGGCCTATAATAAGTACGCCGACGAGGTGCTGGCGCCCCAGCTCAAACCCGAGGTGCTGGCTGAAATTCGCCGGATTGAGGCTGCCAAGGACTTCCAGAACCCGCGTTACATGCAGCTGCTGGAGCCCAACTTCTACGCCCAGCACCTGTGCCGCCTGCCCCAGTTGCCCGAGCCTATGACCCGCTCCCTGGGCAAAACCAACCAGTCGCTCTACGTAACCATGCAGGGGCCCAGCGAGTTTGGCGCCTCCGGTAAGCTCCTGCGCTGGGACCGGGTGGCCGACCTACCCAAGCTCGCGGTGCCCGTACTCAGCATCGGCGGCCGGCACGATACTATGGACCCCGAGCACATGCGCATGGTGGCCAAAAAAGTGCAGCACGGCACCGCCCTCATCTGCCCCGAAGGCTCCCACATGAGTATGTACGACGACCAGGCCACCTACATGCGCGGCCTCACGAAGTGGATGCTGGGCGTGGACAAGGGCGAGAAAGCGGTGAAGCTGTAAGGACACTATGATGGTAGAGTTGATACCGGCCCTGGAAATTGGTTTCCACAACCACCTTGTACCTGCTCCAAGTAAATTCCCGAGTTGGGATTATCCGGCTGAATGGGATGCATATGCTGCTCAGTCTCATAGAGAGGCCGGATTTCCGGATCCTTTGCAACCATTTACTCCAGGCCTCTTCTTCTATCGGGCTAGTGATATTACTCTCGGCAACCTGCGGAAGCTGACGGCATCTCATCTGGAAGGCTACTTCGCAGGCGACTATGATTTGCTTGGACTATGCTCCTTTTTTGGCGGCTACGTCTTGCGGGTTGACGACCATAATGCTCTGTTTCCGCAATGCTGTGGCGAACTTTCGGACATTATCTACTGGAAGTATCTAGCAAAGTATGGCCGTCCTGCTTACTACCAGGGACACCCTGCCCCTCAAGTTTCCTTCACCGCCGAAGAGGTTGTTTTCACTTGTCTAGATGATGATAAACCGTTCGGGATGCCTACGCAACCCAAAATTCGGGTCAACAAGCTGGCCCTATCTGCTGCCTATGATCAGGCGTTGCTGGAGCTAGCCGTTTTTGCTCGAAAAGTTGAGCAGGTTCAACAGGAACTGAACTTACCTGTTGATAACATTGCCCATCTGTTGGTGTATCGGAACGTAGAATTGCCCGGAGAGCAGCCTTAATATTATTCACCTTTCCACCCCTCCTCTTTTGCGTTTCGCCACCCTATTCCTGCTGGAAGCCGACACCGCATTCATCTGCGAAATCAAGCGCCTCGATGTGCACAGCGCCAACCCCGCCGACGTGTACTCCTGGCTGCACTTCGACAAAGCCACCCAGGCGCTAGAGCTGTTGGAGTTTGTTTCCATGATGCAAGCCGAGGGCGAGGAGCAGCGCGCGTTTCGCCAGGGCCACCTGCGGTTCACGCCCACAGCCGGCACCTTCACTGACACTGATGGCGCGACTCAGGCCCTTCGCCCTCTTCCGCCGGAGCACCTGCCTGCTGCCCTCCACGCCGCCATAGAGCGGTTTTTGAGGTAGCCGGGAGGGCGTGGTGGCGCTTTTGCATGGGCTGCCGCTCCGTTTCTGCGTAACTTGCGGCCCGCTTGCTTAGCTTTTGCCTAAGCACCAGGCACAAAGCACGAAGCACTTCATTCCCATGCGTCTCAATAAATACATCAGCGAAAGCGGCGTCTGCTCCCGCCGCGAAGCCGACCGCCACATCGAGCAGGGCAACGTGCTGGTAAACGGCAAGCGCGCCGCCATCGGCGACCAGGTAACGGGCAAGGACCGCGTGGTGGTCAACGGCATTGCCATTGAGCCCCGGGCCGAGGAAGATGCCATTTACATTGCCTACAACAAGCCCCCGGGCATCGTCACCACCACCGACACCAGCATCCGCGACAACATCATCCGGGCCATCAAGCACTCGGTGCGCATCTTCCCCGTGGGCCGCCTCGATAAGGAGTCGCAGGGCCTGATTCTGCTCACCAGCAACGGCGACATCGTCAACAAAATCCTGCGTGCCGGCAACCAGCACGAGAAGGAGTACGTGGTGATGGTGGATAAGCCCCTGCGCGACGACTTCATCGAGGCCATGGCCAACGGGGTGCCTATTCTGGGGGTGATGACGCAGAAATGCAAGGTGGTGAAAGAAACGCCCTACATCTTCCGCATCACCCTTATTCAGGGCATGAACCGCCAGATCCGGCGCATGTGCGAGCATTTTGGCTACGAAGTAGTGCAGCTGGAACGCATCCGGGTGATGAACATCAGCATCAAAGGCCTGGGCCTGAACGAGTGGCGCGAGCTGACGGAAAAGGAGCTGAAAGTGCTGTTTGAGATGCTGGAAAACTCCAGCAGTGCCGACGACGGCTCCATGCCGCGCCGCCGCAAGAGCGTGTCCACCGCCACGCAGTGGGCCGACCGCCCCGGCCGCAAAACGGCCCGTCCCATCACCATACGTCCCGCCGTGGCCCGGCCCGCCTCCACCGACGATGAGGCTGATACCCCGCGCAAACCCAAAACCAAGCTGGCCGGGGCCTGGGTAGACAAGCCCGCTCCCGGCCGCAAATCCTCCGCCCCCAAAGGATTGGCTTCGGCGGGCCGGTCGGCGGGCTCGGGGCGGCCTACCAACACGGTAGGCCCACGGCCCGGCGCGGCTGCCGGCAAGTCGGGCCGCCCGACCGGCGCCTCGGGTAGCAAGCGTCAGACCGCCTCTAAAACGCTCAACCGCACGCCCAAAGGCAACTCGGGCACCCGCGGCAGCAGCCGTAACGCGCCCGCCAGGGGTGGCAAACGGTCGTAAAGTTGTTTCTACTTTAGTCGGCGGGCTGCTCTACCAAGGAGCGGCCCGCTGTGTTTTGGGGGAAGGCAGAAGTACGGTGCGGGGCTTGCCTCCGCCTGTCGTTGAACAACGAGTGCAAGGTTCGTTCAACGAAGGGCGGGGGCAAGCCCCGCCCCTACTTCACGCGGTGAATATTGGGTTCTTCTCCTGGTTTAGAGAAAAATATCCTCCCGCAAAAATCAGATAGCCCCACTCTCGTTAGCCGCATTTTGGACACCGGAAGCGGCTTTCGGGCGCATCATCCTTTCTCATTCACGCCTGATGAAAAGTCTGATTTTGGAAATTCTTACCCAACCGTTAGCGCCGCAGAACGCTATGTTTGAGTGTCGGGAGCTTGCTGGCCGACGTTTCTTTCACTCTCACCTGTTGCCTGAACCGCTATGAGTACCAAACCCTCCAATGCCTTTGTGGCCGCCTCCTGGGTGGCATTGCTGGCCGGCATGGCCGCCTTTATCGTAGGCCTCTGGAACGCGCAGATGCTGCTCAACGAAAAGGGCTACTACTTCACCATCCTGCTGTTCGGGCTGTTTGCGGCCGTATCGCTGCAGAAGAGTGTGCGCGACCAGCTGGAAGGTATTCCCGTCACCAGCATCTACTACAGTCTGTGCTGGTTTTCCACCATTGCCGCCATTATGCTGCTGGCTGTGGGGCTCTGGAATGCTTCCCTGGCCCTCAGTGAAAAAGGCTTTTATGCCATGTCGTTTATGCTGGCCCTGTTCGGCGCCATTGCCGTGCAGAAGAACACCCGTGACAGCAAAGGCAAAAACAACATGACGGACCAGCCCAACCCCTTGCTCTAGCCAGCAGCGCACCTGGCTTTTCCTGCCGATATGACGCCCAAACAACAAATGCTGGCCGGTGAGCTGTACCAGGCCAACGACCCTGAGCTGGTAGCGGAGCGCCGGCGCGCCAAGCAGCTTTGCCACCGCTACAACCAGGAGCCTGTGGACCTGAACCGCCAAGTGTTGGGCGAGCTACTCGGCTACGAAACCGACGCCCACGTGGAGGCGCCCTTCCGCTGCGACTACGGCTACAACATTCAACTGGGCCGGAATTTCTACGCCAACTACGGTTTTACGGTGCTGGACTGCGCCCTCGTCAGCATCGGCGACAACGTGTTTGTGGCCCCGAATGTAGTGCTGAGCACGGCGGGCCACCCAGTGGAAGCCGAGCCTAGGGTTGCCGGCTGGGAGTTTGCCCGGCCAATTATTATTGGCGACAATGTGTGGCTGGGCGCGGGTGTTATCGTGCTGCCGGGCGTAACCATTGGCGCGGGCACCACTATTGGGGCCGGCAGCGTGGTGACGCGCAGCATTCCGGCGGGCGTGGTGGCCGTGGGCAACCCCTGCCGCGTTATTCGTACAGTTTAAGTCCGCACAAATCCGCTTCTCCTGTATCTTGCAGCCCGCTGGCCTTCTGTATGGTCAGCGGGCTGCCTGTTTACAAGGCCTAACTTCCAGACTCATCTTCCCTGCCATGCACCTCCGTACCGACTGGACCCTCGACGAAGTAAAAGCTATTTATAATCTGCCCGTGCTGGAGCTGGTAAGCCAGGCAGCGGCTATTCATGCCCAGACGCAGGCTACCGGCGAAGTGCAGGTGTGCACCCTGCTGAGCGTAAAAACCGGCGGCTGCCCCGAGGACTGCGCCTACTGCCCGCAGGCGGCTCGCTACCACACCGGCGTGCAGGCCCACAAGCTGCTGCCCGACGCCGAAGTGCTGGCCGCGGCCCAGCGTGCCAAGGACGGCGGCAGCACCCGTTTCTGCATGGGTGCCGCCTGGCGCGAAATCCGTGACAACCGCGACTTCGACCGGGTGCTGGGCATGGTAGAACAGGTAAACCATATGGGCCTGGAAGTGTGCTGCACCCTGGGTATGCTAAACGAGTACCAGGCCGAGCGCCTCAAGCAGGCCGGCCTGTATGCCTACAACCATAACCTCGACACCAGCCGCGAGAAGTACGACGACATCATCACGACCCGCACCTACGACGACCGACTGAACACGCTGGAGCACGTGCGTAAAGCCGGTATTTCGGTGTGCTCCGGCGGCATCATTGGGCTGGGTGAAACCGACGAAGACCGCATTGCCATGCTGCACACGCTGGCCACGCTGCCCCAGCACCCCGAGAGCGTACCGGTGAATGCCCTGGTGCCGGTGCAGGGCACGCCCCTGGCCGATCAGCCCCGCGTGAGCGTGTGGGAAATGCTGCGCATGATTGGCACGGCACGCATCCTGATGCCCCACACCATGGTGCGCCTCTCGGCCGGCCGTCAGGAAATGCCCGTGACGGAGCAGGCCCTGTGCTTTCTGGCCGGCGCCAACTCCATCTTCAGCGGCGAGAAGCTCCTGACCACGCCCAACCCTGACTTCGACGCCGACAAGCAGATGTTTGCCCTGCTGGGCCTCAAGCCCCGCAAGTCGTTCAAGGATGTGCCCGAAGGGGCTATGGTGCTGGGCAAAGAGGCAGCCGTTTCGGTGGTAGCGTAACCTTGCCCTCTAACGTGTCATGCTGAGCTTGTCGAAGCATCTCTACCGCTTTTCGAAGCATCTCTACCGCTTTGTCTGCATCATCTAACGAAGCGGTAGAGATGCTTCGGCTTCGCTCAGCATGACCTGCTTTTATTCCCTGCCGCATGAGCATTGTATTTGATCTGAACCTCGATTACGGCTACGCCGAGGAGTTCCGGCAGCAGCACGAGGCCCGCGAGGCCCACGAGCTGATTTCGGACCTGGAAGACAAGATTGGCGCGGCCATCAGCGGCATTTTGGCGCTGCACGGCGTGCTGCCGTCGGTGGGCGACCGGGTGGAGGTAGAAGACAGCTGGGTGGTCATCAGTGCCCGCAGCTTCGGGCGGGACGGTAGCGTGTGGCTAGCTGCTACCCGCTTCGATGCCTAGCGCCGGCCTGTTCTAGTTGAGTTCTTTGCGCACCGGCCGCCGCCTGCATTGCCGGGCAGCGGCCGGTGTCTTGTTTCACCTTATTTACCAGAAAACATGCGCTTTTTCCGCTCTTTTCTTTTCCTGCTGCTGATAAGCTACGCGGGTGCAGCCTTCGGGGCCAAGGTCGATACGCTGGCTATTCCCAGCGCGGCCATGCACAAAACCTACCGCGCCAACGTGGTGCTGCCCAACGCCTACACCAGGCAGAAAAAGGCCAGTTTCCCGGTGATGTACCTGCTGCACGGGGCCACCGGTCACTACTCCGACTGGCTGGCCAAAACGCCCGACAAGCAGCTGGTGCACCGCCTGGCCGACCAGTACAACCTCATCATTGTGATGCCGGAGGGAGAGGAATTTGCCTGGTACATCGACAGCCCGGTGAATCCGGCCAGTCAGTTCGAAACGTATATCACGCAGGAAGTAGTCCAGAAAATCGACCAGACCTACCGCACCGTGCGTGACCGGAAAGGGCGCGTCATCACCGGCTTGTCGATGGGCGGGCACGGGGCCCTTTACCTCTCGGCCCGTCACCCCAACCTATACTGCGCGGCTGGCAGCATGAGTGGTGCCCTGGACATCAGCACGGCCCGGTGGAAGCAGAACCCCGAGGAAGCCAAGCGCACCGCCGAGCGGTTTGCCCCGATTCTGGGGCCGGTGGGCGCTACCCCGGAAACCTACCTCAGCAACTACATGGTGCTGCCCCTGGCCGATAAGCTCAAAGCCAACGGCCTGCCCCTCATTATCGACTGCGGAGTGGATGACTTTCTTATTGAGGCCAACCGCGAGCTGCACCGCCGCTTGGTCTACAACGCCACGCCCCACGAGTACACCGAGCGGCCCGGCGCCCACACCTGGGAGTACTGGGAAAACTCCCTGCCTTTCCACGCACTGTTCTTTGCCAAGGTCCTGCGCGCCAACGCCGTGCTCGTGCCCTAGCGGTATGTGCTGAACGCTGTTGAGACGCCTGCTTTTCCACTTTTGATGCCTGATTCCACTCCCCTGCACCAGCGCCTGGCAGCGCAGCTAACCCAGCGCGAGGCCGCCGGCACTCGCCGCCGCCTTACGCTGCCGGCCGCTGGGCTGGTTGATTTCAGCTCCAACGATTACCTGGGGCTAAGCCAGCACCCGGCTGTGCAGGCAGCGCTGCAACGGGCCACGGCCGAGGCGGCGGGCAGCACCGGCTCCCGCCTGCTCACCGGCAACTCTGCCGCCGCCGAAGCATTGGAGCAGCAGCTGGCTTGCTTTCACCGGGCCGAGGCCGCGCTGCTGTTCAACTCCGGGTACGCGGCCAACCTGGGCTTCTTTGCCGCCGTGCCCCGCCGCGGCGACACTATTTTGTACGACGAAGCCTCCCATGCCTCCGTAAAGGACGGCATCCGCGCCTCGTTTGCCACCGCCTGGAGCTTCCGCCACAACGACCTGCACAACCTGGAGCGCAAGCTCGCCCGCGCCACCGGCGCCGTGTTTGTGGCGGTAGAAGCGTTGTACTCCATGGATGGGGACATGGCCCCGCTGGCCGAGCTGGCCGCCCTGTGCCAAGCCAAGGGGCTCTATCTAGTGGTAGATGAGGCGCATACCAACGGCGTGTACGGCGCGCTGGGCGAAGGACTGGTAGCGGAACTCGGCCTCGAAGACGCGGTGTTTGCCCGCATCCTGACCTTCGGCAAAGCCCTGGGCAGTCAGGGCGCTGCCGTGGCCGGAGCCGCCGTGCTGCGCGACTACCTGCTTAACTTCAGCCGGCCCTTCATCTACACCACCGCGCTGCCCCCGCTTACCATTGCCGGGCTGGCGGCGGCCTATGCGGTACTGTCCACGCTCACGGCAGAGCGGGCGCGGCTTTTCACCCTTTCCGATTACCTCAAAGCTCAGCTCAACGCGGTAGCGGGCCTACACGTGCCGCAGGAAAGCCACATTATTCATCCTGTTTTCTTCACTGCCAGTGCCGGCCCGGCCCAGGTGCGGCAGGTAGCCGCCGCCGCCCAGTCCTCCGGCTTCGATGTGCGCGCCATTGTGTCGCCCACGGTGCCAGCGGGTACCGAGCGGCTGCGGCTTATCGTGCATTCGTACAATACTGAGGAGGAAATCGAAGCGCTGGCGCGGGTATTAGGGCAAACAACGGCAGGTGGAGCGGGGCAACTGCAGCTGCCAGGAGGCAACTAACACGCTTCAGTTGACAGTTTAGAATAAATTTTCACTGCATCAATAACACACATCATGAGCATGGAAGATTTTGAAAAGATCATCAGCCCTTTCTTTTGGTCAGAGCACGAGAACAGCGCTTCCATCTGCTTGAATGTCGGAGAGTATAAGACCGAAATTTTTCAAGCACGAGCAGAAGAAGGCTTTGAGGGAAATGGCTATGATTGGGCTTCTCTTGCTAACGTATTTTTAGAAGAGAAGCTACCGCACTTTGTTGGCATAGTGAAGTTCGACCCGGAGGGCAGCATGTACTGCGCCTACTCGGCGGATAAGGCAGCCCTGAAACAATTTGCTATTGCTTTCAAAGAGGCTGTGGAAGATGAAGACGTAGCACTCGACTTATTTTCTCGGGCAGAACTGGATTAGAGCACCTGTTATTAACTCCTTTCGGCATACCGAAAAGTAAGAAACCAAGTATTGGAACGACTCTTCATCACCGGCATCGGCACCGATGTCGGCAAGACCTTCGTCTCGGCCATCCTCACCGAGGCTCTGCAGGCTGATTACTGGAAGCCCGTGCAAGCCGGGCTGGAACCTACTACCGACGCCGCTACCGTACGCGGGCTGGTGCAAAACCCGGTCAGTCGGTTCTGGCCCGAGCGGCACCGGCTGCAGCTGCCGGCCTCGCCCCACGCCGCCGCCGCCGCCGCCGCCGAGCAGCTGACGCTTCAGCCCGGGGACTTCCAGCTGCCGGCTACCAACAACCACCTGCTGGTGGAAGGCGCGGGCGGCCTGCTGGTGCCCCTGGCCCCCGGCTTCCTGGTAGCCGACCTCGTTGCGCAGCTTGATTTGGAGGTTGTAGTGGTGTCGCGCAACTACCTGGGCAGCATCAACCATACCCTGCTCACGCTGGAAGCGCTGCAAACGCGCGGTCTGCGGGTGCGCGGCCTTGTCTTCAACGGGGAGCCCACGCCGGCCACGGAGGACTTCATCCGGCAGCACACCGGCGTGCCCGTAATGCCCCGGGTACTGCCTGAGCCGGAGGTTTCGGCGGCCGTGGTGAGCCGGTACGCGGCGGAGTTCCGGGCCTGGTTTACTTTTGCCTGAGCTGACCGGACTTCTTTAGCCCGCAGAGGACGCTGAAGTTTACGCAGAGGGCTTTCGGCGCAGCTTAATAACCTCTGTGGCCTCGGCGTTTCTTCGGCGCCTTCTACGGGCTAAAGTCGCCTGCGCCACCTTAGGCCGGCCCGGCCCTACCTTTGCCCCATGCCTACCCTCGCCGAACGGGACCACGCTGTATTGTGGCACCCCTACACCCAGATGCAAACCGCCCCCCTGCCCGTGCCCATCGTGCGCGGGGAAGGCAGCTGGCTGATTGCCGAAGACGGCACGCGCTACCTCGACGGCATTTCTTCCTGGTGGGTAAATCTGCACGGTCATGCCCACCCCCACATTGCCGAGCGCGTGAGCGAGCAGCTCCGCACCCTGGAGCACGTGCTGTTTGCCGGCTTCACCCACCCCGCCGCCGTGGAGCTGGCCGAGCAGCTGCTGGCCTTGCTGCCCCAGAATCAGGCCCGCGTCTTCTATTCCGACAACGGCTCTACGGCCGTGGAAGTGGCCCTGAAGATGGTGCTGCAGTACTTCCACAACCTGGGCCAGCCGGAGCGCCGCACCTTCCTCTGCTTCCGAAACTCCTACCATGGCGACACGTTCGGGGCTATGGCCGTGAGCAGCCGCGGCGCCTTCACCCAGCCCTTCTGGCCCCTGCTCTTCGACGTGGAGTTCCTCGACGTGCCGGTTCCCGGCCACGAGCAAGAGGTGCTAAGCCAGCTGGATATATTACTGACCCGCCCCGACGTGGCCGGCTTTATCTTCGAGCCGCTGGTGCTGGGCACGGCGGGCATGGTGATGTACGCGCCCGAAGTGCTGGATGAGCTGGTGCACCGCTGCCACCAGCGCGGGGTGCTCTGCATTGCCGATGAGGTGATGACGGGCTTCGGGCGTACCGGTCCGCTCTTCGCCAGTGCGCTGCTGCCCCGGGAGCAACCCGATATCATGTGCTTTTCCAAGGGCCTCACGGGCGGCACCCTGGCTATGGGCCTCACTACCTGCGCCGCCCCGATCTACGCAGCGTTCCTGAGCGACGATAAGATGAAGGCCTTGTTTCACGGCCACTCCTACACGGCCAACCCCGTGGCCTGCGCCGCCGCTCTGGCTAGCCTGGAGCTTACCAGCGCCGAAGCCTGCACCCACCAGCGCCAGCGCATTGCCGATGCCCACGCCGCCTTCCGCCAGGAAATCGAAGGCCAGGCCGGCATCCGGCAGGTGCGGCACCAAGGCACCATTTTGGCCGTGGAGTACGACCCCGGCGAGGGCACCAGCTACTTCAGCCGCCTGCGCGACGCCTTCTACCAGCTGGCCATCGACAACCACGTGGTGCTGCGCCCCTTGGGCAACGTGGTGTACCTACTGCCGCCCTACTGCACCACCAACGAGGAACTGGAGCTGCTTTACGCCGTGCTGCGCCGGATGCGCGCGTTGGTGCTCGACTTCCTGCCCGCTCCTACCCTGCCCGAGTATCTGCATGACTAGCACCTCCACCGATATGATTGTCATTCGGGGCCGGGGCCGGGTGTCGGCCCTGGGCATGCCAGCGGCATGGTCCGGGCCGCTGGCTTCGCCCTTTACCACGCACCTGAACGGCCTGCCCGTAGCGGCCCTGCCTGTTGCGGCCGAAGTAGCCCTGGCAGACCTGCGCGCCAGTCACCCGGCCTACCGCCAGCTCGACCGCACAGTGCTACTGGCCCTGCTGGCCGCTCGCCAGGCTACCGCTGCGGCAGGCTGGACACCGGGCCTAAGCCAGTCCAACGAACCAGAAACCAGAAACCAGAAACCAGAAACAAACCACCACCTCGCCGTGAGCATCGGCAGCAGCCGGGGCGCGACGGGGCGGCTGGAGCAGTTTCACGCGGAGTTTTTGAGCGAAGGCAGCGTACCGGCCGCTGCCTCCCCCTCACCACGCTGGGCAACGTAGCCAGCTGGGTAGCCTTTGAGGCTGGTAGCGCGGGCGGCGCAGCTCTGAGCCATTCCAGCACCTGCAGCAGCGCGTTTCAGGCGCTGGGCAATGCGGTGGCCTGGCTACGGGCGGGCATGGCCGAGCGGTTTCTGGCTGGCGGCACCGAGGCCCCGCTCACTAGCTTCACCCTGGCCCAGATGCGAGCCATTGGCATCTACTCGCCCTTCGCGGCCGCCGACTGGCCCTGCCGACCGGGTGCGGGGCGGCCGTCTACCTTCGTGCTGGGTGAGGGGGCGGCTGTATTCGCATTGGAAAAGCTGAGTGGCGCGGCCTGGGAAGCGGCGGGCCGGCCGGTGCTGCCAGTGCTGGAAGGCGTCGGGTTTGGCTTTGAGGCCCTGGGCAGCAAAACCGGCCTCTCGCCCGAGGGGCAGCACTTTCAGCAGGCCATCCGCCACGCCCTAGAGCAGGCCCGCGCCCTGCCCGCCGACATCGATGCGGTGGTTCTGCACAGCCCCGGCACCCCGGCCGGCGACGCGGCGGAGCGGGCGGCCTTGCGGGCCATCCTCGGCGAGAACCTGCCGCCCCTGCTGTCCAACAAGTGGCTAGTAGGCCACACACTGGGGGCCTCCGCCGCGCTGAGTTTGGACTATGCCCTGCACGTGCTCGAAACCCAGCAGTGGCCGGCAGCGCCGTTTGCTTCCGACCTGGCTGCCGCCTCCCCGAAACTCATCCGCCGCATCCTGGTAAATGCGGCCGGCTTCGGCGGCAACGCGGCCAGCGTGGTGGTGAGCTTGCTGCCCGGGTAGCTTTACAGACAGTGCCGATTGGCGGTAGAGACGCATACTTGCGTCTCCCCGTTAGCGCCGCTGACCTTTGGTTGCTGATGTTGTTTATTCGGCACCTCGTGGCTGATGATGGCGGCGTGGTCCCGGTCGTTCAACGGGGAGACGCAAGTATGCGTCTCTACAGCGGGCTGTCAGGCATACATCCGCAACAACACCCTGCTAACCCGCGTCCCTACCCTGTTTTCAACCTGCTTTCTATGCCCCGTTCGTTTCTACTCCTGCTCGGCCTCGGCTTGTCTGCCCCCGCTTTGGCCCAGAATCAGCCCGCTACCACCCCCGACCCACTGATCCGCCGGATGGTGGAAGAGGTATCGGAGAAAAACCTGCGCGAGGATATCGATAAGCTCGTGAGCTTCGGCACCCGGCACACGCTTTCCGACACGAAGAGCAAGAAGCGCGGCATTGGGGCGGCCCGGCGCTGGGTAGAGGATGAGTTCCAACGGTACAGCAAAGCCAGCGGGGGCCGCCTGAAAGTAACGCAGGATACCTTCACCATCAAGCCCGACGGCCGCCGCATCAACCGGCCGGTGCTCATGGCCAACGTCATGGCTACCCTGCCCGGCACCGACCCCACCGACAAGCGCGTATTCATCGTAAGCGGGCACATCGACTCGCGGGTGACGGACGTGATGAACGCTACCGCCGACGCGCCCGGGGCCAACGACGACGGCTCGGGCACGGTGGCGGTGATGGAGCTGGCCCGGGTGATGAGCAAGCAGCAGTTTCCGGCTACCATCATCTTCGTGGCGGTGCAGGGCGAAGAGCAGGGCCTTTACGGCTCCACCCACCTGGCCAAGCGCGCCAAGGCTGAGGGCTGGCAGCTGGTAGCCATGCTCAACAACGACATCATGGGCAGCTCCCAGGGCCACGACCCCGACCTGAAGGACGATAAGCGCCTGCGCGTGTTCAGCGAGGGGGTGCCCGCCACCGAAACGCCCGAGGAAGCCAGGGTACGCCGCACGCTGTCGTCGGAAAACGACTCGCCCTCCCGCAACCTGGCCCGCTACACCCGCACGGCCTGCCAGCAGTACGTGCCCGGCCACGAGGTGGTGCTGGAATACCGCCCCGACCGGTTTCTGCGCGGCGGCGACCATACGCCCTTCAACCAGGAGGGCTTTACGGCGGTGCGCTTCTCGGAAATGAACGAGGACTTCCGCCACCAGCACCAGGATTTGCGCCAGGAAAACGGCGCCGAGTACGGCGACTACGCCAAGTACATGGACTTTGCCTACCTGCGCAAAAATACCGGCGTGAACCTGGCCACCCTGGCTTCCCTGGCCCTGGCCCCGGCCGCACCCGAAAGCGTGGGCGTGCTCACGGCCCAGCTCACCAACCGCACCCAGCTGCAGTGGGAAGCGCCCAAAGCCGGCGAGCGGCCGGCTGGCTACTACGTGCTCATGCGCGAAACCAGCGCCCCCGAGTGGCAGCAGAAGTTCTTCGTGACGGATACCAAAGCCGACCTGCCTCACAGCAAAGACAACTATATCTTCGGGGTGGTAGCCGTGGATGCCGAGGGCCACGAGAGCCTGCCCGTGCTGCCCAAGCCGGTGCGGTAAGGAAGGTTATGAGCGATACGAACATCACGCTTGTGCCAAGATGCGCTATTTATGCCGAGCCCAAAGTGCAGGCCGCTTTTATTCTGAAGTGGCTGGTAGATCTGCAGGTAGTTGAGCCAGAAATTTCTGACTGTGTACTTGGCTCAGTTGGGGGATACGCCAGAGCATCGGGCGCAGCATCTGTGGTGCGAATTCCTGAGCGGCTATCAGATCTACAGGTTAGTGGCCTGGAACTGATTACCAACCGACAGATTTTTGATAGTGGCAGCAATGGCCTGGAAGAAATCATCTGCCCTCACTGTGGTACCGATAGTAGCAACACTGATTTAAGCTTCCTCGGTTCTTGGGCGGAAGGGGAAACGGAAACCATTACCTGTCCCCACTGCGAAACCAGTCATCCTATCCATTCCTACGCCTTTTCGCCAGCGTGGGGTTTTAGCAACCTTGGGTTCCGGTTTTGGAACTGGCCTGACTTTCAAGTTAGCTTCATAGAAGAACTTGAAAGCCGGTTGGGCTGCCGCATTGATGTCGTGCATCAACGGATATAAGCATTCCGCTAGTGCGGGTTTCAAACTTGATACGATAGGCCTGACCCCATAGCACCCACCGGGGAGGCTGGCTGGAAATAGCCGAATCGGACACCCTTCCCTACCTGTCTTCTTCCGGCCTGCTCTCGTCGGCATCGGCATGTACTTGCTCCACACACCGAATGTCCAGTAACGACATTCTAAATGTTCAGTAACGACATTTCGAATGTTCAGTAACGACATTCCGAATGTTCAGTAACGACATTTGAAATGTCATTACTGAACATTCGGAATCTGGAGCAAGAGTATCGTTCACTCGATGGTAATGGCTGCGGGCAAGGTGCCCGTGCGCAGGTTATTGCCACCACGTAGCTTGATGCGTACCTCCAGCCGGTAGGAACCGGCCGGGAACATGGGTGGCACCAGAAATAGCTGCTCGGAGGGCGTGTTCTTCAGGATGCGCTCCAGGCGGGCGGGAGTGCCGGCGCCGGTGGCGGGCACCAGAAACACGCCCTGGGTGGGGTCGGTGGGGTTGTGCTTGAGATTGGCGCCGCGCAGTTGGGCCGTAGTGCCGGGTCGGAGGCTGGTGTTGACAGCCTCGGTGAGCAGGTCCTCCACCTGCTCGGGGCGCGGCTCACTCTGGCTCACGGCCCGCACCTGCACGAAGCGCAGCTCGGTTTCGGCCCGGCGCAGGGCGGTGCCAGCCGACAGGCGCAGGCGGCCCTGGTGGCGCTCCGGGTCGAAGGCATCCTGGGCATCGGGCCAGGAGCCGGTGAGGCTGGGGCGCACCACGAACAGGTCGGTTACCACGTTTTCGCCGCGCTGGGCCCTCCGGATGACGGCCGTTTTCAGCTCCTCGTACATGGCCAGAAACTCGGCCCTGGTGATGGTGGAGCCGGGCCGCACGATGTCGGCAGCCAGGTCTTCGATGGTAGCGGTGCCCGTGATATGCACCTGGGCCCGCCGGTCGTGCGGGCCGGCAGTCAGCTTGTTGTCGACGAGGGAGTAGGCAATGTCCATAGCGGCAGAGTATTGTTCCCAGCAAATATGCTGCTTCCGGGCGCACGCCGCATCAGGACCCGGGCTGAAGTACACGGGGTTATCATCTTTACCCAGTGAGATGCGCATAAGTGTAAAGACGCGACACTTCGCGTCTCCTCGTTGAACGACAATCGTTGGAATTGCGCGGACGACGAGACGTGAAGTGTCGCGTCTCTACACACCCTGGCATTATTCGCCCAGCACTGCGCGACGAGTAGCTAGCTTTCACTCAGCCGCTGCCGCCGTGGCTTCGGCGCTTGGACGTGGCGCCGAATGTGCGTTTCTTGTAGCTTCCTCCCCTATCCCCTATGAAGAACCTATGGCTGTGGCTACTGTTTGGCTTGCTCCTGGGCTGGGAAGCAGTGGCGCAAACCCCTGAAAGCATCGGCCCGGCCGCGCCGCCCACGCAGGTCGTCATCGTGGGCACGGTGCACAAAGCCACCCGCCGCTTCACCCCCGATTCGGTGGCCCGCATTCTGCAGCGCGTGCAGCCCGACCTGATTCTGGTGGAGCTGGACAGCTCGTTTTTCACCCCGGACTTTGAGCTCCGGCGCCCTTCCCGCGAAAACGAAGCCCTCGGCGTGGCCCTCTACCGGCAGCAGCACCCCGTGCCCATGCGCCCCTTCGACTACGAAGGCCGCAACGACTACCACCGCCGGCACGGCCTGCTCACCTTGCCCGGCGAAGTGCTGGCTTTGCTCGACGGCCTCTACAAGCAGCGCCGCCTCACCCCGGCCCAGGGCACCATCCTCGACCGGTACTACCAGCTCACCGACTCGGCCAACCGCACCTCCACCCGCACGCCCTACGCCATCAATCAGCCCGCCGTGTACGCGCTGGTAGCCCGGCGGCAGCACTGGCAGTACCAGGAGCTGAACGCCGTGGTGCAGGCCCGCCCCGAGCTGGCTGACTACCACGCCTTCTACCAGCTGAACGCCGACTTCTGGGACGTGCGCAATCAAGCTATGGCGGCCCACATTCTCACCCACATCCGGCAGCACCGGGCCCGGCGCATTGTGGTGCTGGTGGGCCATTTTCACAAGTACTACCTGCTGCAGGAGCTGGCCGCGCGCCAGCAGGCGGAGGGGTTTGAGCTGCGGGAGTATTACTGGTTTTAATTCAATGGACAGCTTTATAAGAGCGTGTTTGGGAATTCAAGCCCGATTGAGCGCCATGGTGATGTTGGCTAGCAGTAACCAAGTGACATGGCTAGCGGGGGTAAATTCGTAATCGACGACGACCCGGCGAAAGCAGGCCAGCCAGGCGAAGGTGCGCTCGACGACCCAGCGCCGGGCCAGTGGCACGAAGCCGCGCTGCGTGGGCGGCCGACTACTGATCTGCTGGACCAGGCCTAAGCTCAGCAGATGGCGCGCAAAGCGCCCGCGGTAGGCGGCATCGGTGAGCACCCGCTGCAGGCGCCGCGCCCACCAGGGGCGGTGCGGCAACAGGGCCAAAGCCCCGGTACTGTCATGGCGGTGGGCCGCGTGTACATGCGCAGCCCAGATGCGTCCGCCAGAATCGACTAGAACTTGGCGTTTGCGGCCGTTGATGAGCTTATGTGCGTCCAGGCCGCGGTGTTCGTAAATGCGCGGGGCCAGCTTCACGCTCTGGCTGTCCACGCAGGCCAGCGCCGGGGTGGGTTCGCGGCCGTGCGCGACCCGATCCAGGGCGTTGACGACCGTGTTGAGCTGCTGCCACAGGCCCAGACGTTGCCAGCGGTAGAAGTAATAGTAGACCGCTGTCCAGGGCGGAAACTGGCGTGGCAGTGCCCGCCATTGGCAGCCCGTGCGGCACACATAGAGCAAGGCGTTGAACACGTGGCGCAAGCACAAGCGCCGTCGCCGGTGCACGGGCAGTAGCAACTCAATAACTTGCCACTGCGAGTCAGTAAGGGGTTGATAGCACTCAACCATAAGCAGGAAGGAGCCTTGGAACTCCCCCGGCAACTTACTGACTCGTTTCTGTTTACTGCCCTACCCAATTCCCAAACACGCTCTAAGCTAAGAGCGTGTTTGGGAATTTATGAAAACGTCGTTTCTGTCATGCTGAGCCTGCCGAAGCATCTCTACCGCTTCGTTGAAAAAGCCCCAAACGAAGCGGTAGAGATGCTTCGGCAGGCTCAGCATGACGTTCTTTTCAAATTCCCAAACACGCTCTAAGCACTCCAAACTTCTTACACATGAAATATTCATTTGTTTTCCTCTTTATTGCAGTTCTTATTTTACCTGGCTGTATTATCTATCCGCGCATGTCTCGTATTTATATGACTCCGGAATATAAAGCCATTGTTATTGACCAAGCTGGCCGACCCGTTTCCGGCATAATAGCCACGTTTGAGCAAGAAAACGCCCAGCAGCCAAGTGACACAACCACTTCAGACGGCACTATTTATCTTGCTCCTAAAAGGAAATTTGTCGCATTCGACTTTATTGTAATGGACCCAGCCATGTATATAACGGCTACCATAAAGCCTGCCGATATTCACAGTAAAATAAATCCATTTGAGCGCAGATTCAACTTTTGTTATTACAGTAAAAGAATTACAACAATAACCGATACAATAGTAATCAAATAGCTGATTTCTCGCTGAAAAGTATATACCAGCCTTTTCAGGTACCTTTGATTGCTTTTACCATACTATTTCTTTTCACTCATTATGAAGAAAGCTACCTATCTGCTTGCCCTGGCGCTGCTGGCGGCCGCCCCGGCAGCCCTGGCCCAAACGGAACCGTACCGGGCCCCGGCCGGCTACTCCTTCCGCGACGCCGAAGACTACGCCAGCTACGCCCCGCAGGTGATTGAGGCTGCCAACTGGCTCGAAGCTACCCCACTCGACCAGGAGCCGGACACGCGCCGGGCCGTCAACCGGTTTCTGCTGCAGTGGGTGAGCGGCTCGCCCGCGGTGAAGGTGAAGCTGCAAACCTTCGTGACGGAGCTGAGCCGCCAGGAGCCTAACTACATGCTGCTGTTTCTGGGCGGCTGGGCGCGCTACCAGCTCCAGCATCCCGGCGAAAAGGACGCCCTCACCCTAAACCTGGCCGGCCTGACGCCCGTGCTGAAGATGTACCAGGCCAACCCCGTCAAAAAGAACAAAGTCCTGGACGAGCTCCTGCAGGAACAGGCCAACGGTACCCTCCAGGCCTGGGTGCAGAAGCGCGTACTGCCGTAAGCTGAGCCGTTTATCTGTTGTCTATCTATGACGCTTTCTGACATTCTGCGCGCTGTCTGCGCAGCGGCTTTCCTGTTGGCCTTACCGGGCTGCGGCTCCAATCAGCAACCCGGCGCCCAGGGCCCTACTGCTTCGGCCGATTCGCTTGTTGCTTCTCCTTCGCCAGCTTTGCCGCAGGCTCCAGCCCCGGCTGACCCGGCCGCTGAGCAGACGGTGCGCCGCTTTATCGGCTGGTATGCCGCTACTATGGAAAAGCTGCAGGGAGACTTCATTCTCAACGCTGATGGGCAGGATACCACAAAGTATTACGCGGTAAACTTTCCCGGCACCGAACAGTGGCTCACGGCCCTGAAAGCCAGCGGCTACTTCGCCGATTCCTACCTGCAGAACTGGCGCGCCTACTTCCGCCAGCAGAATGATTCGCTGCGGGCGCATCCGCAAAACGACGGGCCGCCCCCGGGCTTTGATTTCGACTTTCTCACCTACTCCCAGGAAGCCGATACCAAGCTGGCCGAGCTGCGGGCCGGCACCTTTGCCACTACTTTTCCCGACAAAAACCACGCGCTGGTAAAGGCGCGCGGCCCCTACCACAACCAGAACGACGAGAACTGGCAGGAAGCCCTGGACGTGCGCCTGGTGCGCGTGCCTGGCAACCGCTGGCTGATTGAGGCTATCAGCAATACCTCTTTCTGAGCCGACAGATCGGGTCACCTCGTGGCGTAGAAATCGTAGACTGCCCTCAAAAAAGATTTTTTGGTTTCTCGCGCCGTACCGTATACTTGCAGCCACAAGGCCGGCTCAACGCCCAACTCAGCACCTTTTATGCTTTCCACTTTCGCTCTTCTGTCTTCTGCTACTGCGCTGGTTTCGGCCAAGCAGGTGATGGTGTGCGGCAAGCGGAGCGGCGGCCTGATGGTCAAGAAATCGAAGAAATGTAACCCGACCCGACCGTCGCACTAGTTCGCCTTGCCCGAATCTGAACCTCCAAGCGCCGGTCCTCCCAAGGGTCGGCGCTTTTTTCTGGTCTTTTCTTTCGCAATCCATATCACCTCTCTGTTCCCATGAAAGTTCTCAAGTTTGGCGGCACGTCGGTAGGCACGGCCGAGCGCATGCGCACCGTAGCCGAGTTGATTCACGCCCCTGAAGAGCCGCGCATCGTGGTGCTGTCGGCCATGTCGGGCACCACCAACGCCCTGGTAACGATAGCGCGCCTGCTCTACGACGGCGAAATAGCGGCCGCCACGGCTCAGACCGAGATTTTGCGCCAGCACTACCTGATGACGGCCCGTGAGCTGCTGCCCCAGACGGAGGTGGCCACGGCCGCCATCGGCCAGCTGGACGCCTGCTTCCGGGCCATCTTCGACCTGATGCGCAACCCGCTCACGCCCGTGGGCGAGCGGCTGATTCTGGCCCAGGGTGAGCTGCTGAGCACCCAGCTTTTCCACCGCTACGTGACGGATGTGCTGGGCCGCCCGGCCGTGCTGCTGCCGGCCCTCGACTTCATGCGCCTTGATAAAGACGAGGAGCCCGATGGCGCCTATATCGAGCAGCACCTGCAGGAGCAGCTAGCCCGCCACGAAGGCCAGACGCTGTTCATCACCCAGGGCTACATCTGCCGCAATGCCCAGGGCCTCATCGACAACCTCAAGCGCGGGGGCTCCGACTACTCGGCCTCGCTGATTGGCGCCGCGGCCCGGGTGGAGGAAATTCAGATCTGGACCGACATCGACGGGCTGCACAACAACGACCCGCGCGTGGTAGAGGACACCTACCCCATCCGGGAGCTGTCGTTTGATGAGGCGGCCGAGCTGGCTTACTTCGGGGCGAAGATTCTGCACCCCAGCTCGGTGCTGCCGGCTCGCCAGTACGGCATTCCGGTGCGCCTGCTCAATACCATGCAGCCCGAAGCGCCCGGCACGCTTATCTCCGCCCGCACCGGCGACGAGGCCATCAAGGCCGTGGCAGCCAAGGACGGGCTGGTAGCCATTAAGGTGCGCAGCAGCCGCATGCTGCTGGCCCACGGCTTCCTGCGCCGCTTGTTCGAAGTATTTGAGCGGTACCGCACGCCCATCGACATGATTACGACCTCGGAAGTGGCCGTGTCGCTGACCATCGACGACGCCACCCACCTGCCCGAAATTCTGGCGGAGCTGCGCGGCTTCGGCACGGTGGAAGTAGACGAGCAGCAAACCATTATTTGTCTGGTAGGCAACCTGATTCAGGAAAACCACGGCTCGGCCCGGCAGGTATTCAACGCCCTGCAGAACATTCCGCTGCGCATGATCAGCTACGGCGGCTCGCCCAACAACATCAGCGTGCTCATCAACACCGCCGATAAAAACCTGGCCCTCCGCTCCCTCAACGAAGGCCTCTTCCGCCGCAAAGCCGAAGCGGCCTTTTAGTTGTTCGTTTTTGGTTGTTGGTTGCTCGTCATGCTGAGCGTAGCGAAGCATCTTGGTAGTGTGGTAAGTCCGGCCGAAGCGGTAGAGATGCTTCGACTTCGCTCAGCATGACGAGCAACCAAAAACCAAGAACGAAAAACCAACAACCAACAACTAAAAACTAACAACTAGCAACCCATACCCTGCATGTCGTTTCGAATTCCGGCGGATCTGCTGAACCGCCCCACGCCCTTTACTTCTACGATCTGGCGTTGCTGGACCGCACGCTCACGGCCTTGCAGCAGGCCGCCCGCCCCCGAGGCTTCCAGGTGCACTACGCCCTGAAAGCCAACGCCAACGCCCCCATCCTGGACCTTATTCGCCAGCACGGCCTGGGCGCTGACTGCGTGAGCGGCGGCGAAGTGCAGCGCGCTCTAGACGCTAGCTTCGCGCCCGACCACGTGGTATTTGCCGGCGTGGGCAAGAGCGACGTGGAAATCAACCTGGCGCTGGCGGCCAACATCTGGTGCTTTAACGCTGAGTCGGTGGAGGAGCTGACGGTGCTGAACGAGCTGGCCGGGGCCCAGAACCGCCGCACCCGCGTGGCCCTACGCGTGAACCCAAACGTGGACGCCTACACGCACCCGCACATTACCACCGGCCTCGACGCCAACAAGTTCGGCATCAGCCTGACCGATTTGGGCAGTGTGATTGAGCAGCTGGAGAACCTGCCGAACCTGGAGCTGGTGGGCCTGCACACGCATATTGGTTCCCAGATTACAAACCTCACGGTGTTTGAGAAGCTCAGCCAGAAGCTCAATGAGCTGCAAACCTGGCTAGAGGACCGGGGCCACTACCTGCCGCACCTGAACCTGGGCGGGGGCTTGGGCATCGACTACCACCAGCCCGACCAGCACCCGGTACCCGACTTCGAACAGTACTTCCGCACGTTTGAGTTGAACCTGCGGCGGCGCCCGAACCAGCAGGTGCACGTGGAGCTGGGCCGCTCCATCGTGGCCCAGTGTGGTTCCCTGGTAAGCCGGGTGCTGTACGTGAAGCACAGCCAGCAGCGCCGCTTCGCCATCCTCGACGCGGGCATGACGGAGCTGATTCGCCCGGCCCTCTACGGCTCCTACCACGCCATTCAGAACCTCAGCAGCCAGCTTCCGGCCCAGGACTACGACGTGGTGGGTCCCATCTGCGAGTCGTCGGACACCTTTGGGCGCCAGGTGCTGCTGCCCGAAACCCGCCGCGGCGACCTGCTGGCCATTCGCTCGGCCGGGGCCTACGGGGAGGTGATGTCGTCGGGCTACAACCTGCGCGAGAAGGCTGCGGCCGAGTATCGGTGAGCGTCGTTACCCGCGGGTTGTACGCTATTGCACTACCACTCTCACTGCTGCTTGTCCTTGGCGTAAGATGTAAACCCCAGGAGCTATGCCTTGTAAGGACAAAATGGTTAGTGGTTTAGGCTGGATGCTTCGAACAACTCTACCCGTTGCGTCATACAAATCCAAGGTAGTGTTGAGGTCTTTTACTTCTAAACGAAGTACTCCTTGAACCGGGTTTGGGTACACATGCAGTTGAGCACGTGTATCGAAAGTGGTTGTAGTAGCTAATGGCAACGTTCCAGGTTGAACTAAAAGTGGCTCCTCGGCATACCCCGGAACACCAAGTAACCCACCAAGATTATTAGTCCCTAATGCCCACAATGTTCCATTGTTTTGCACGAGCATCGATGAGTAAAGCCCACCATCTACCTGAGCCCAGGTGCTACTAGTGCTCAGCTGGATTGGACGGAAATAATAAGGGTATGGCTCCGATATACCTAGTCCACGGTCTCCCCAGTAACCCCATCCCCATAATGTCCCTTGCATATCTATTGCCAGCCCGTACTGCTCACCTGCTCCAATAGCTTGCCACTTCTGGTCCTTTGCTATAGCCACAGGCGCTGAACGATTTATCCGGGTACCATCACCTAGCTGCGTATCCTGATTGTAACCCCATGCCCACAGAGTACCATCCTCTCGCAGTCCTACACTGAAATCATGCCCCGCTGCTATACTCTTCCATTTTACTGATACGGGACCTACTTGCACTGGTGTGGCGCGTGTAATTCCGGTTCCGTCGCCAAGCTGTCCAAAGTAATTACTACCCCAAGACCATAGTGAACCATCATTTTTTATTGCTAGTGAGTGATAGTAGCCAGCACTTACAAGCTTCCATGTATTACTCGTTCCTACTCGTTTAGGAGCAAGAATATTCGTATTTGTTCCATCAGCATGTTGTCCCCAAGTCCACAGGGTACCGTCTGTTTTTATTCCTAGACTATGCTTTTGCCCTGCTGCTACATACTGCCAATTGAAGTCATTACCTACTTGGATAGGGCTGGACCGATTAGTTTGAGTATCGTCACCGAGTTGACCCTTGTCATTTGCTCCCCAAGCCCATAACGAACCATCAGTACGCACAGCCAGACAGTGGCTCTCACCTGTTGTCATCTGTTTCCAACTGGCCCCTTTAGCGACCTGTTGCATAGTAGAGAAGAATCTGGTAGTTCCTTGGCCCAACTGCCCTTGGAGGTTATCACCACTACTCCATAATGAACCGTCAGTACGCAACGCCAGCGTGTGTTCCCTCCCCGTAGCTACTGATTTCCAATTAGTCAGTTTGCCGACCTGATTAGGCGTAGTGGCGTGAGGCAAAATATCAGAGCTTCCAATGGCTCCTCCCAGGCCATTTCCCCAAGCCCATACGCTGCCATTTGCTTGGGTTGCCAGAACATGATTATCACCAGCAGAAACGGTCTTCCAAGTTGTTTGAGAACCAACTTGTGTAGGAATAAGGTGCTGGCTTATTATGTCCGTGGAATTTTCATTCCCAGGAATATAGAAGCGGTGGCTATTTGTCCCCCAGTGCCAAAGTGTGCCATCAAGACGAGTAGCAACCATGTATGTATCTCCCACGGAAACATATGCCCAGTTTGTAGCCTCCGTTATCTGCTTTGGATCTGGGCCAGGGTTGTATGTGCCGGTACCTAGCTCTCCATTTCCATTCTCTCCCCATGTCCATAACGTACCGTCTTCCTTGATAGCCGCCACACTTTTATTTCTGTGTGCAACAAATTTCCATGTATGCTCATTACCTACTTGTATCGGCTCATTAAACTGTGGCTCTGCTCTATTCCAGTTAAGCACTCCCCAAGCCCACATCGTACCATCTGCACGAATGGCTATGGTCGATGCAACACCTGCACTCACCATACGCCAGTTGGTTTCCTTGCCTATTTGGGTGGGAATAAAGCGGCTTACATTAGTACCATCCCCCAGTTTGCCTGACATATTATTACCCCAGGCCCACAATGTTCCATCCTTACGAATAGCAACAGCATACCCGTTGCCAGCACTAATACTAGCCCATGTTGTATTAGCACTAATTTTTGCCGGGCTTACATAAGAGCCGTAAGTACCATTTTGCGCTAATTGCCCCAGCTTGTTGCTGCCCCAGCCCCATAACGTTCCATCAGCGTGTATAGCCAACGCGAAGTCCTCATACGTTGCTACGCTTTTCCATTTGTCCGTAGTGGCAATGTGTTTCGGAGAGCTGCGAAGACTTTGAGCTGAACTTTCTCCTAGCACATAATCTCTGTTTGATCCCCAAGACCATAGAGTACCGTCAGGCAGGATTGAAAGAGAGTGCCCGGCCCCAGCCGCAACGGTTGTTGACGTATTTTGAGCTATGACAGGTAAGCCGAAGGAATATATATAGGCTAGTAAAAGCACTGTGAGTATCGATTGCTTCATGACAGAGACATAAGACTTTATTACAAAGATAATTTCATTCCTTATCATGAAGCATTTAATAGCTTCTCTTATTATATCCTTTCACCACCCGTCCACTTGCTGAGCTTCTGCTGCTGGCGGAAGTAGCGCAGGGTCCAGCGCCGTTCCGGGCACATCCAGCGCTACGCGGAGACCGTGACCTTAGCGTTTCAGGATCAGGTCATCTACTCGAAAAGCACGCTTTACCAGCGCATCGTCCTTACTAAAAATCAGCGCGAGCTGCGCCTGTTCCTCAACGGCAACCTGCAGTTCAGCTCCCAGGATGAGTACCGCTACCACGAGGCGCTGGTGCACCCAGCCATGCAGGCCCTGCCCCAGGCCCGGCGCGTACTGGTGCTGGGCGGCGGCGACGGGCTGGCCGTGCGCGAGCTGCTGAAGTACCCCCAGCTGCAGCAGATCCGTCTCGTCGACCTCGACCCCGGCATGACGCAGCTGTTTCGTCCGGCCCTCTACGGCTCCTACCACGCCATTCAGAACCTCACCAGCCAGCTTCCGGCCCAGGTCTACGACGTAGTGGGTCCCATCTGCGAGTCGTCGGACCCCTTTGGGCTCTAGATGCTGCTGCCCGAAACCCGCCGCGGCGACCTGCTGGCCATTCGCTCGGCCGGGGCCTACGGAGAGGTCATGTCGTCGGGCTACAACCTGCGCGAGAAGGCCGGGACCGAGTATCGGTAGCTTTATTGATGGGAGAAAAGCCGCGGACTCTTCGCCCGGCATCTTTTTCCCGGAAAGGAGAGTTAGTGCGTAAAACCGTTTTCTGGTGAGCATATATTAAGCACACAGACCTTACTTCCTTCGGCGGCATTATCCCAAATCCGGGCTAATGTGTAATATTGGGGGCTACGCTCGGGTTTATGCTCGCAGCGCCAACGGTTATCGTCGCTTTATTCTGATGCTCACTTATTCGCCGGGGCTGCACATGCTGGCCACATTTTCGGCCCCCGTTGGTCCGCTCACGGCGGCGGCGGCCTGTCGGTCTTTCTTCGACGGCGAAATAGCCCGGCTGGGCCTCACGAAGGTGGGCGAAGTGTACCACACCTTTCCCAATGGCTCCTTCACGGCGGTGGTAGGCCTCACCGAGTCGCACCTAAGCATTCATACCTGGCCGGAGCATGGCCTGGCCACGTTCGACGTGTTCCTGAGCAACTTTCAGCGCGACAACTCAGCTACCGTGCGGCAGCTGTACGCGGCCACGCTGCAGTTTTTCGAGGCCACAGAGCAAAGCAAAACCGAGGTAAGCCGATGAGCACCGCCGCTACCTCCGCCCAGGCCCAACTGTCATGCCCCAAGTGCCAGGCCCCGGTCCCGTACTTCGACGAGGCCAACAGCACGCACTTTGTGTGCCCGCAGTGCGAGTCCTACTTCGAGGCCACCGATGACAAGCCCGTCCGGGCCATCGGTAAGTTCAACGGGGCGCATGCCGCGCCGGTGCTGCCAGTAGGCGCTGTGGGCACGCTACGCGGGCAGCAGTACCGGGTAACGGGCTGGACGCAGCGGCGCGAATCCAAGACCATCTATCAGTGGCAGGAGTACATGCTGCGCCACGAAGAAACCGGCATTTACGCCCAGCTGGCCGTGTACGAAGGGCACTGGATGCTGGTAGGCCCCGCCGCCCAGAGCTACAAGGTGCAGATGCGCCAGATCGTGGAAACGCCGGAAACCACGTACAACATCTACAACAAGTATAAGGTGCAGATCCTGTTTGCCGCCGGCGAGTTCGACTGGGATATTCGGGAAGACGAGCAGCTGACGGTGACGGAATACATTGCGCCCCCGCACATGCTGGTGCAGGAGAAAAGGGGCAAAACCGAGCACTGGTACAAAGGCCTGCACCTGGAGCCCCGGGAAATTGCCGACGCCTTCGGTATCCCCAGCCACCAGCTGCCCTACCGCAATGGCGTGGGAGCCGTGCAGCCGCCCCCTGGCACCGCAGCCTGGCCGGTGCTGCGCAACTTCACCCTGGGCATGGCCTTGCTGATCGTGTTTACCCAGCTGGCCTTCCTCGTTATCAAGCCCGAAAAGCAAGTGCTGGCCCAGGAGTTCAGCAGCGGCCGCGACACCTCGTCGACAGCTGCCGTGGCTGAGGCGCTGGCGGCGGGCAGCAACCGGGTTATCGTTTCCAAGCCCTTTGAGGTGGAGGGGCCGGCGGCCCTGGAGTTTCGGGTAGGCTCCTCGCTAACCAACCAGTGGCTGGAAGTGCCCGTGACGCTGGTAAACGAGCAAACCGGCCGGCAGTACGAATTCACCAAGAACCTGGAATACTACTCCGGGGTGGAAGACGGGGAAAGCTGGAGCGAGGGCGACCCGGCCCAGGATGCTACCCTGGCCAAGATTCCGACCGGCCGCTACCACCTCAACCTCTACCCCGTCACCGAAAACGGCCAGGACCTGCCCCTGCGGCTGCAGGTAAGCCAGCATACGCCCCTGCACTCCAATGCGGTGCTGGCCTTGCTGGCGTTGTTGGCGTACCCGGTCCTGCTCTACGGGTGGCGCAGCTACCACGAGCAGCAGCGCTGGCAGAACAGTGACTACGGCCCCCAGTAAACCAACTAACGCGCCCCCCATGCCGTTTCTTCGCTCCCTGCTTTCCATCCGCTACTACGCCCTCGTGGCCTTGCTCGTGTACGGGGTGTTCGTGTGGGCCAACGCCACCAGCACCCGCCTGCTCGGCGACGACAACGAAGCTCCCGCCAATGCCCGCGGCAACGGCCTGCGCGGCGGCCGTACGCATTTTTATCATAAATAGGTGATGAGGTGACAGATAACACGTGACAGGTTTTGGCGGCAGACTCAGGCCGCAGGCCGCGTCTGTTCGCCGAAGACTGAAAGCCAGTCCCCTGACTGGCGGCCGCAACGCGGCCATCCAAAGCCGCGCCATCTGCCTGTCACTTGTCACGTGTCACCTGTTACCTCCCTTCCCCAGCACCGCTCACCTCATCACCTCCCGCATGGAATACCTCAACTTCAAGCTTATTGCCGCCTCGGTTATCTATTCCGTCATCGGCATCATCATTCTGTTTGCCAGCTTTTTCATCTTTGATAAGCTCACGCCGCGCACCCTCTGGCGCGAGATTGTGGAAGAGCACAACACGGCCCTGGCCATTGTGGCGGCGGCCTTTATCGTGGCTGTAGCCCTGATTATCAGCTCGGCCATTCATGGGTAACCCCGAGGCGGCAACGCCCGATTTGCCCGCGGCGCGGCCGGCCGGGCCGGCCGCGCGCGAAACGCAGTCGGTGCTGCTGCTGGGCTCGGTGTTCATCATTGCCACCTGCGGGCTTATCTACGAGCTGATTGCGGGCACGCTTGCCAGCTACCTGCTCGGCGACTCCGTCACGCAGTTTTCCACCATCATTGGGGCCTACCTGTTTTCGATGGGCGTGGGCTCGTGGTTTTCGCGCTACCTGGGCCAGCCCCTGCTCAAGTGGTTTATCCGGCTCGAAATTCTGGTGGGGCTGGTGGGCGGCTTTTCGGCCCCGCTCCTGTTTGTGCTGTTCGAGTACGTCACCTCCTTCCGGCTGATTCTCTACGCGCTGGTGGGCCTCACGGGCATTCTGGTAGGGCTGGAAATTCCGCTGCTGATGCGCATTCTAGAAAACCGGTTCGAGTTCAAGGACCTGGTTTCGCGGGTGTTCACCTTCGACTATATCGGGGCGCTGCTGGCCTCACTTATCTTTCCGCTGGTGCTGGTGCCGCAGCTGGGGCTGATGCGCACTTCCCTGCTGTTTGGGGCGCTGAACGTGGTGGTAGCCGCCGTGGCGCTGTACCGCTTCCAGGAAACCCGCCCCTACCGCCGCGCCTTTGCCGGGCTGATGGCGCTGTCCCTGCTGGCGTTGGGCGGCACGTTTGCCTACGCCGGCCGCATCCAGCGCTATACCGAAACCCTGGCGTTTCAGGATCAGGTCATCTACTCAAAAAGCACGCTTTACCAGCGCATCGTCATTACCAAAAATCAGCGCGAGCTACGCCTGTTCCTCAACGGCAACCTGCAGTTTAGCTCCCAGGATGAGTACCGCTACCACGAGGCGCTGGTGCACCCGGCCATGCAGGCCCTGCCCCAGGCCCGGCGCGTACTGGTGCTGGGCGGCGGCGACGGGCTGGCCGTGCGCGAGCTGCTGAAGTACCCCCAGTTGCAGCAGATCCGCCTCGTCGACCTCGACCCCGGCATGACGCAGCTGTTTCGCAGCAACGCCCTGCTCACCAGCCTCAACCAGCGGGCTTTCTTCTCGCCGAAGGTAGACGTCATCAACGGCGACGCCTACCAGTGGGTGCGCCAGGACACCACCCGCTACGACTGCCTGATTGTGGACTTCCCCGACCCCGGCAACTACTCCATCGGCAAGCTGTACTCGGCCGCCTTCTACCAGGAGCTGCACCGCCTGCTCCGGCCCGGCGGGCGCATTGTGGTGCAGAGCACCTCCCCCTACGTGGCGCGGCAGTCGTTCTGGTGCATTGTGCACACGCTGCGGGCCGCTGGGTTCCATACCATACCCTACCATTGCTACGTGCCCTCGTTTGGGGAGTGGGGCTACGTGATGGCCGGCCAGAATGCCCACTGGCGCCCCGATGCCGGCCCGCTGCCCCAGGGCCTGCGCTACGTCACACCCACCACCATCCGTCAGATGCTCGATTTCCCGCCCGATATGGCCGAAATACCCACCGAAATAAACCAGCTGAACAACCAGGCGCTGGTTCGCTATTTCGAGGAAGACTGGGGCCCGTATGCGCAGTAAGGAGCCAGCTGGCAACTCCCTTAGCCGCCGTGCCTTTCTGGCCCGGACTGGCGCCGGCGTGGCCGGGGCGCTGCTGGGGCCAGGCGTGCTCCTGGAAAGCTGCGGGCCGGCCGGCTCAGGGCTGGAGCACATCCGGGGCGGTTTGCGCGGGGCCAACCACCGGGTAGGCCACCTGGTGCGCCACCCCGAGCAACTGCCTCCGCCCTCTCGCGAATTGCAAACCGGCGTGCTGATCGTAGGCGGGGGCGTGGCCGGCCTTACTGCCCGGCGCGAGCTGGCCCGCCACGGCCGCTCCGACGTACTGCTGCTGGAGCTGGAAAACCACCCCGGCGGCAACGCGGCCAGCGGCCGGAATACCGTGTCGGCCTACCCCTGGGGCGCCCACTACCTGCCCATACCCGATGTGCGCAACCGGGAGTTGCTGGCCTTTCTGCACGAAAGTGGCGTCATCACCGGCTACGATAAGGTTTCCGGCCTGCCCATCTACAACGAATACCACCTGTGCCATGACCCCGAGGAGCGGCTGCTCATCAACGGGCACTGGCAGGCCGGGCTGGTACCCGAAACCGGTGTACCCGCCGCCGAACGAGCCCAGATAGCAAGCTTTTCCCGGCTGGTAGAAGAGCTGAAGCAGGCCCGTGGCACCGACGGGCGCGAGGCTTTCACCATTCCGCTCGACCAATCTTCCGGGGACGAGCAGTTCCGCCAGCTTGACCAGCTCAGCTTTGCGGAATACCTCTCACGGGAAAACTTTACCTCGCCCCACCTGCGCTGGTACCTCGACTACGGCTGCCGCGACGACTACGGCGCCACGCTGGAGCAGGTATCGGCTTGGGCGGGACTCCACTATTTTGCCGCCCGCAAAGGCCAGGCCCACAACGCCGGCAGCTCCGACGTGCTGACCTGGCCCGAGGGTAATGGCTTTCTGGCTGAGCAGCTGCGCCGGCAGGCTTCTTCCCCCATTCTTGCCGAAACGGTGGCCTGCCGGCTGCACGAAACCCCAGCGGGCGTGGAAGTACTGGCCTATGATGCCGCCCATAAGGAAACCATCCGCATTCAGGCCCGGCAGGTGGTACTGGCCGTGCCTCAGTTCGTGGCCCATCAGCTGCTGACCGAAGTAGCGGGTGTAGCTCAGCCAACCCAGCCCCTGCACCATGCCCCCTGGCTCATTGCCAACCTGACGGTTACGCAGCTGCCCCAGGGGCCCGGTCAGCCGCTGTGCTGGGACAATGTGGGCTATGGCGGGGCCTCGGTGGGCTACGTGAATGCCAGTCATCAAAGCCTGAGCTTGAGTGCCGACGAGCCTAAGGTGATGACGCTCTACTGGCCACTCTGCAACGAAGCGCCTGCCGCGGCCCGCCGCCAGGCCTACCAGAAAACGTACGCGGAGTGGCTGCCGCAGATTATGGCCGAAATGGAGCGGCTGCACCCCGGCCTGACGCCCTACGTGCAGCGCGTGGAGGCCTGGGTGTGGGGCCACGGCATGGTAGCGCCCACGCCCGGCTACCTCTGGGGCCCCGACCGCACCCAACTGGCCCGGCCGTTGCGCCAGCGCCTCTTCTTTGCCCATACCGACTACAGCGGTATGTCGATTTTCGAGGAGGCCTTCTATCAGGGCATCCGGGTAGCCCGGGAAGTTACGGGTCAGGAAAAGGCATAGAAAGAGGTATGTGTATCTTCTCTGGCTCTATACCGCCAGCAAAAAGCTACAGAAAACTACACAGCACGCTGCATTATTACGAAATATTCGTAGAATTACGATTAATTCGTAATTATTATGCTCACTGCCTCCGTAGACTGTTCTCGTATGAGCCCATTGCTGTACAGGGCGCTGCTCTTGCTGGGAATGCTGAGTTGGCTGACGCCCGTGGCCCTGGGCCAGGCCCGGCTGAGCGGCACCGTGCTCGACTCACTTACGCAACAGCCTTTACCATTCAGCACCGTGTTTCTGGCCAACACCACCCGCGGCGTCACCACCGACGAGGCTGGGCGCTTCGTGTTTGAGCAAGTGCCGGCGGGCAGCTACGAGGCCGTAGCATCGTATTTGGGCTATCGGCTGCAGCGGCAGAATATTACGGTGCGCACCGAGCCGCAGCAGCTAACATTCCGACTCGCGCCCAGCGCCAATGCCCTGCGGGAAGTGGTGGTGCGCCCCACGCCCAACAAGCCCGAGGACTATCAGGTCTTTGCCGATGCGCTGTTGGGCAGCACGTCGTTTTCCAAATTGTGCCGCATTCGCAACCCCAAGGCCGTGCAGGTGCGCTTCGATGCCGGGAAGAACGAGCTTACGGCCAGCTGCCCGGACTTTTTGGAAATTGAGAACCGGGCGCTAGGATACCGCATCCGCTACTACGGGCTGGAGTTCACGCTCAATTTTCAGGAAGATTGGGTATCGTTTTATGGTTCGCCGGTGTTTGAGCCGCTACGGGCACGCTCGGCCCGGCAGCAGCGTACCTGGGAAGGTAACCGCCGTAAGGCCTATACTGGCTCACTGCTTCATTTTCTGCGCTCGGCCTATACTGGCCAAGTAGCGGAAGCCGGCTTTCGGGTGCAGCGGCTGCGGCGCCTCCCCCACCCCGCCTGGCCCCGCGCCGACAGCCTGCTAAAGCTGCTGCGGAGTATGCCGGCAGAAGTGTGGAACCGCAATTCCGCCGTTTTTAGCGACTCCGCGCAGCGGCTGAGCAAGTTTCCCCGGCAAGTAGAATACCTGTTTGCCGAGCCCCTGCCGGCCACTGCGTACCGGCAGAAACTTCCCGATGGTGTTGCGCTGCGCTTTGCCGATCTGCTGCAGGTCACGTATGCCGCCGAGCCAGCCGACCCTGCCTACGTAGCCTACACGGCCCGCCAGCGGCGCCCCGGCCAACCGCTACCGGCCGGACTCAGCGTCCAATCCTCGGTGCTGCACCTACAAAGCCCGACGGTAGAGCTGCAACCCAACGGCGCGCCCACCGATCCACTGGCGTTATTGACGGAAGACTATTGGGGATTTGAGAAGATGGGCGAGTTTCTGCCGCTGGATTACCAGCCGTAACCCGGCCCCGTATTCCAGGCAAAGGGCGTATTTTCGGCGGCTATTCTCCTCTGCTATGTCGCCTGCTGTCGTTTCTGCCGCCGTGGCTGCCCCGCGCCAGCCCTGGATCCGCTCGGCCCGCTTTGATGGGCTCTGGATTCTGGGGCCACCATTCTTGGCGCTACTGTTGGTGGCGCTGCTGCCGCCCGCATTCCGCACCACAGGCCGGATGCCCACGCTGGCCTGGCTGGTGCTGGTCGTGTTCATTGACGTGGCGCACGTGTACAGCACCTTGTTCCGCACCTACCTCGACCCCGTGCGCCGCCACCGCTACCGCACCCTGCTGTGGGTGGTGCCGCTGGCCTGCTACCTGGCAGGTGCAGCGCTGTACTGGCACAGTGCGGGCTGGTTTTGGCGCGCCTTGGCCTATGGGGCAGTATTTCACTTCATCCGGCAGCAGTATGGTTTTCTACGCCTCTACAGCCGCCAGGAAACCGCGCCAGGCTGGCATCGGCAACTGGACGTGGTGCTGATATATGCCGCCACGCTCTACCCGCTACTGTACTGGCATTTGTCGGCCCCGCGCAATTTTGTGTGGTTTGTGACTGGTGACTTTCTGCACTACGACTGGCCGATGGGCCGGCTGGTGCTAAGCTGCCTGTTCGGGCTCCTGCTTGTGGCGTATCTGGGCAAGGAAATACACGCCTGGCAGCGCGGCCAGCCCTACAACGTGCCGCGTAATCTGCTACTGTTGGGCACAGCAGCCTCCTGGTACGTGGGTATTGTACTGCTGAACGGCGACCTGGCCTTCACCCTGCTCAACGTCGTGGCCCACGGCATTCCGTACCTGGCGCTGATTTGGGTTACCAGTCAACCCGCCGGAACGGGGCGGAAGCGGGCGCAGCACTGGTGGCAGGGCCGCACCGGCGTGGCACTTTTCCTGGGGTTGCTTTTGGGGTTGGCTTATGTGGAAGAAGGCATCTGGGACGGGCTGGTGTGGCGGGAGCATGCGCCGGTGTTCGGCTGGTTTCAGCAGCTGCCTGCCGTATCCGATTCGCTTTATTTAGCCCTGCTGGTGCCGTTGCTGGCCCTGCCCCAGGCCACCCACTACGTGCTGGACGGCTTTATCTGGCGGCGCAACAGTTGATAAAGCGTCCTAGTGGCTTACAGTGCCAGCTCCACCGCTACGGCCGTGGAGCCGCCCGCGTCATCATCCGTCACCAGCAGCAGATCAAACGTGTTGCCTTTCAGGCGGCGGCGCACGGCTACGCTCTCCACCTTGCCCCGGTAAGGCCGGCCGCCGGGCAGCGCCAGCTGCGCCAGCCGCACGGGCAAAGGCTGCGCACTAACCTGGCTTAGGTCGAGTACCCCCCACGAACGAGCCCAGCACGGCCCCGTCCAGCACGGCATCCTGGGTGTCTTCCACGGAGGCCGTAACAAAGAGCTTCTCCGCAAACCACGTAGCGCCCGAAAAGCCGGCCGGCTTCCCGTCGATTGTGGGCAGCTGATAGAACTGCCGACGCACCGCGGGCAGCTGGGCCGAGTGGTGGTGCAGATATTCCAGCGTGTCAACCAGAGGCAGCCGGAAGACCAGGTTGCCAGCCTCCGAGCCCACGGTGCGCTGAAACAGTACCAGCTCGGTGGCCGTGGCCGCCACGGCTTCCATATTCAGGACGGTGCCTGCGGGCAGCAGGGGACGCAGCGCGGCGTAGAGGCCACTTAAGCTGAGTGGATACACACTGGCCGCCGCGCCCGTGGTGCCGGGCAATGGCACCCAGAAGCCCTGCTCCCGCGCAGCCGTGGCGCCCGAGCCCAGCACCAGCAGCCCGCTTTCGCCGGCCGGGGTGGTGAGGGCGGTAAGGCACTCCAGGTCCAGCTTTATGTTTTTGGGAATACGGCCGGTGCTGAAATGGGCCGTTTCAAACAAGGTCAGCCGCTCCCCTGCCGCCAGGGAGGCCGCATCCAGCCGGTACAGAAAAGGCGCATCATCGCCAATGACGTAGGCTACGTCGCCGATAACCTCAATACCGGAAGCAGAGGGCAGATTGGGCAACGAAATTTCCTGAACAATGGTGGCACGCATCGGGCGCAGGTAAAGAGGTTAACAGAGGGTTGGCCCGGGTCATTACTTTACACGGGCCATGCAAAGCAATGACATTAGGAATGTCATTGCTTTGCATTTAGAATGTCATTGCCTTTCATTTCAAATGTCATTGCTTTACACGCATCATGCAAAGCAATGACATTCGAAAGATAAGTGGCGTAGCATGGCTTGAGTGCACGCTCAGCGCAACCTGACAAGCCGGCGTTGGCTTTACTTCACAATGGTGAACTCGACGCGGCGGTTGAGGCGGCGGGTTTCTTCGCGGTCGTTGCTGGCGCGGGGCTTGGAGCCGCCATAGCCGATGGTGCTGATCCGGGTTTCGGCCACGCCCCGGCGCACGAGGTAGCGCTTCACCTCCGTCACCCGCTCCTCCGACAGCTTCACGTTCAGCCTGGCATCCCCCACATTATCGGTGTGGCCCTCGAGCCGGATATTCACCGTGGGGTTGTCGATGAGTGTGGAAGCCAGGCGGTTCAGCTCTGTGTAAGAAGCCGGCAGCATGGTAAACTTTCCCTGCGCAAAGATGAGCGTGGGCAGCTCCAGGCGCGAGCCTACGCTGGCGGGCACCACCAGCAGGTCGCGGGTTTGGTTGGTGGTAAGGTTGAGCGTATCGGTAGCCGTGAGAAAACCGCCGGCCGTGGCCGCCACGCGGTAGCGCCCGGGGGGTACCAGCAGCTGGTAGGTACCACCACTGGCCTCGCTGCGGGCCTGCACCACCACTATGGTTGTACCATCCAGGCGCTCCAGCTTGATGGAAGCCGCCACCGGTTTGCGGGTTTTGGCGTCCAGCACCCGCCCCGAAAGGCTGGCCCGGAACAAAGCCGGCCCCGCTACCGGCTTGGCCGTCGTGTCGGGAGCGGGTGGGACAACGGCCCCTACTTCCGCGCGCACAATATCGGCGGGACCATTGGCCGTGCGGGCCTGGGCAAAATACGCCTGCTTGCCGTCGGCCGTCAGCTGGAAGTAGGCATCGAAGCCGGGGCCGTTGATGCCGGGCCCCAGGTTCTGGGGGGCGCTCCAGCTGGTCCAGGAGTCGTCGAGGCGGTGGCTGACGAAGATATCCGCGCTGCCGTAGCCAGCGTGGCCGTAGGAGGCGAAGTACAGCGTGCGACCGTCGGGCGTAAGCCAGGGCGCAAACTCAAACCCGGGCGAGTTGATGCCGTTGCCCAGATTGCGCGGCTCGCCCCACGTGCCGTCGCGGCCGGGCAGGCTCACGTACAGGTCGTTGGCTCCGTAGGCATCGGGGCGCTCCAGGGAAAGCAGCAGCACTTTCTCGTCGGCCGGCGCGAAGAACGTGGTGGAGGTGCCGTTGGAATAGTAGTTGGTGATATCCAGGGGCTCAGGCTTGAGGGCCTGCTTGCCCGTGAGGTCGGCGCGGGAAAGGCCATCATCCCGGAACGAGCCGTCGCGCTCGTAGTGGCCGCGTATCAGCAGGGCTTTCCCGTTTTCCACCACAGCCATTACACCGTTGTTTTGCGGGGTATTCAGAGCATCGAGACGCTGGCCCAGGCCCCAGGTGCGGCCCCCGTCGCTGGAGCGGCTCACCCAGATATCCGCCGACTCGGTGTTGCCTTCGGTGTTGCCGGCAAAGCGGTTGCGGGCAAAATACAGCGTGCTGCCATCGGGGCTAAGCACGGGCTGCAGCTCATTGCCCACGCTGTTTACGCCCGGGCCCAAGCTAGTTGGTGGTCCCCACGCGGGCTGGTCGGTGGCTACGTTCAGCTTCAGCGGAAAAAGCCACCACTGCTGGCTGGCGCGCCCCAGGGCCCGTTGTCCCACTACTGGCGTGGCGTTGGCCTTATCGGCGGATGCCAGGGCCAGGCTGAAGTCGTTGCCCCGGGAGGCCAGCTGAAAGGAACCGGCCGGCCCGGCTGGCACAATGCGCCACTGCTGGTAGAAGCTGCCCGACCAGGCCTGCTGCGTAACGGCGGCATTGTCGGCGGGGCCATCCAGCGTCAGGGCTTTGCCGCTGTGGCGCACTTCGATGCGGTAGTAGGTGCTGTTGGGCGTGACGGGTGTGAAGCGCCACTGCTGGCTTTGGGCCTGGGTGAATTCCCACTGCACGGCCCGGGCGCCGTTTTCGGGCGAGGCATTGCTGACGTCCAGTGCCCGGCCGCTGCTACGCGATACGACGCCGTACCACACGTTGCTGGCGGGAGCCGGGCCCGCCGTTTGGGCCCAGGCACTGGCTATGCTTACCAGCCCCACCAGCAGGCCGCTTATCAATCGAATCATTCGTAGCCAAAACATGATAACCGGCCCCAAGTTAGCCGATTTCCGTGCGGCGGCGCCTACCTGCCTACTGATACAGGTGTCCCCGGGCCTTGCACGAAGCCTGAAGGCGCTTTCAGCAGACCGCGAGTACAAATGAGATTCGGCGGCGCTTAGCCCTTACCGGCCCTTGTTTTCGCTGATGAATTTAAAGCGTATAAACCGTTCGTTTTCATAAATAGGGGCAAAATGTCCGCCGGCCATAGCACCTGTTTGGCTTGGGGCAGCTTCTGCCAATTGCCCATTTGCGTGGTCATTTCCGGTGGCTTTCGTCATCGGCAGTGCCGGATGAGCCCCCGGCGTGAGGTCCGGCACGTGGCAAATGAAGGAAAGCAGCCTGGAAGCCATAGCAGTACATTTTATAGGCAGGAAATCCAAAGGTGCTATCCGTAAGTAGCACCAGTGTTTATGAACAATGCGAATATAAATTAATAATATTTTAATCAAAAAAAACCATATATAGACTGGTTTATATTACCAGCAAATTCCGGGTGGCCCAGGCCTTATATTTGCTCAGGGCTGCTACCGGCGCAAACAGCTGCTATGCCACGCCGCTTGCTGGCCTGTTTCCCGGCAGCGCGGCCGCATCGGCAGCCAGGGCATTTGCGGGCACCGGTACTACCAGGGTTACTATAGTGCCCCGGTTAGGAGACGCATCAAAGTCGGCCTGACCGCCCAGGTACGCCAGCCTACTTTGCATATTATGCAAGCCCAGACCCTCGGCACTTTTCCTGCCTTCCGTGTCGTAGCCCACGCCGTTGTCTTCTATCATCACCGTCAGGTCCTGCTCCGTCTGAACAAGCTGCACGTGGATTTCGGTGGCCTGGGCGTGTTTCAGGATGTTCTGCACGGCTTCCTGAATAGCCCGGAACAGGACAGCTTCCACCAGCACGTCCAGGCGGCTGTGCTCTACGCCAAACACCTGCATTCTTACCTGCAGGCGGCTATCGATTCTGGCAATATTGACCAGCAGGTTCTTGACCGCCGGCACCAAGCCGGCCTTCAGTAGATTTGCCGGCAACAGGTTATGCGAGATACTGCGCACTTCCTTCACCGACTCATCCAGGCCGTGCAGGGCATTGGTCAGCAGTTCCTGATGGGCCGGATTGGTGAGGGCCAGCCGGTGTTCCAGCGCCAGCAGGTTCATGCGGGTGGCACTCAGCAGCTGGCCCACGCCATCGTGCAGCTCAGCGCCCACGCGCTGCCGCTCCTTTTCCTCGCCTTCCAGCACCGCCACGGCCCGCTGCCGCACGAGGCGCTGCCGCTCCTGGGCAAACTCTACTTCCCGCCGCAGGTGCCGCCGCCCGATGAGCAGATAGCCAATGCCCGCTACCAGCACTACGCCCCCCAGAGCGGCCTGCAACAGCCGCTGCCGCTGCTCCACGGCGGCGCGCTGGTGCTGTTCGGCCAGCTCCAGGTGCCGCAGCTGCTCACTGAAATTGAGGGCCTGTACCTGCATGAGCTTGGCTTGGCTGAACAGCGTGTCGCGGGTGGCATTGGCCGCCACCAGAAACTGATAGGCCTGCGCCGTGTTGTCCTGGTGCGCGTAGATGTCGGCCAGATAAGCGCTGGCTTCCATAACGCCCTTGGTGTAGCGCCCTTGCTTGCTGGCCTGCAGGGCCTGCCGGGCGTAGCGCACGGCGTCGGTGGCTTGCCCGCGGGCCCGGGCCAGGCGGGCCAACCCCAGATACGAGCGGCACAAGGCGTAGGAAACCGGCATACCCTGGGCCCGCGCAATGGACTGCTGGTAATACGCCGCCGCCGCCGCCGGATTTTGCCGGGCTTCTATGTCGCCCAGGATGGACAGGTCGCCGATTTCGCTGTGTTGGTCGCGCAGCCGCTTGTCCAGCTCGTAGCCCCACTGGGTGTAGTAGCGGGCGGAGTCGAGCTGGCCTGTTTGCAGATAGGCGTACCCGATGTTGCCGGGAATAGGCGCCAGCAGCACGGAGTCGGGAATTTGCTGCGCCAGGTTGGTAGCCCGGAAAAAGTACCGCAGCGCCAGCACGTAGTTGCCCTGCTCCAGATGCGCATAGCCCAGGCCGTTGTCGGCGTGCACGAGGCCGCCGCGGTAGTGAATAGTTTCGGCCAGCTTGCGCGCCTGCAGGTGGCTTTGTACGGCCGTAGGGTAGTTGCCGCTGCGCAGAAAGGCCCAGCCCAGCATCAGCAGGGCCCGGCACTCGCCCGGCCGGAATTGCAACCGGCGAGCCAGCGCCAGGCTTTTTTGACCATACTCAATGGCAGCCAGCGGGTTATCATCGGTACGGTCCCAGGCCAGCTGTATCAGCAGCTGCACCCGGCTGGTATCGGGCCCGGACCGGGCCAGGAGCCGCTGCAGGCTGTCAGCCCGGGCACTGGGCTGCTGGGCCTCAACCCGTTGCGTTGCCAGCAGCACCAGGAATACAAATAATAGGGGCAGTTTCTTCAACGGGGATAAGGTAAATTCCGGTCAAGATACTATTCCCCCTGCTTCCTATCCACTGCTTTGCCAGATTCAGCCGGCAGAAAAAACGCCACCGACCGTCAGGCAGCCCCTGCCGTACCAGGGCCGCACGCAGCGCACAAAAACGCCCCGGCCAATTGCTCGGCCGGGGCGTTTTCAAATGGGTGCCTAGACGCTTATTTGTTGTCGGCGTCGGGCTCGATGAAGGCTTGCTCCTCCATTTCGGTGGGCACTACCACAATACCCTGCTGCAGCTTGGAGTTTTTGCGGCCGTACAGGAAGTATACCACGAAGCCCAGCAGCATCCAGATAAGCGCGAGCTTGAGCGTGTCGTAATCGAGGGCCATGATCATGAGCAGGCAGATACCGGCTCCCAGAAACGGCACCAGCGGGAAGCTGGCCGACGAAAGCGGGGAACGGAATGGCCGCGGCTGGTTGGGGTCGGAGCGGCGCATGAGCCACACGCCGATGCTCACCAGCACGAAGGCCAGCAGCGTACCGAAGGAAGTCAAATCACCCGCCAGGGAGCCGGGAATGAAAGCCGCGAAGGCGCCCACAAACACCAGCAGCGCCAGGTTTGACTTATAGGGGGTGTGGAACTTGGGGTGCAGCTCCGAAAAAGCCTTGGGCATCAGTCCGTCGTTGGCCATGGAGAAGAACACGCGGCTCTGGCCCATCAGCATCACTAGAATAACCGACGAGAAGCCTGCCAGGATAGCCACCGTCACGGCCGTGCTCAGCCACTCGAAACCGGGCATGTGCTCCTTGATAGCATACGCTACCGAAGCCTCGCCACCCTTGGCCGGGTCGGCAAACTCGCGCCAGCTGGCCACGCCCGTCAGTACGTGCCCAAACAGGATGTAAAGCACGGTGCACACCGCCAGGGAACCGAGAATACCGATGGGCATATCCCGCTTCGGGTTCTTGGCTTCCTGCGCCGCCGTCGATACGGCGTCGAAGCCAATGAAGGCAAAAAATACAATGGCCGCCCCGCCCAGGATACCACCCCAGCCGTGCTTGTTCCAGGCCTCGTAGGAGCGCACTATCTCGCCAGCCGCATTTTTCACGGGCTCGGCGTTTTCGGGAATCAGGTAAGGCGTGTGGTTGGCCGGGTTGATGAACTGCCAGCCAACGGCAATGAAAATCAGCACAATGGCCACCTTCACCACGACAATAACGGAGTTGAACGTAGCCGACTCCTGCGTGCCTTTGATCAGCAGCAAGCTCAGTACCACCACGATAAACAGAGCGGGCAGATTGATGATGCCATGCTCCATTACCCCGTTGACGGCGGCACTCTCCAGCGGAGAATGGCTCCAGGCGTACGGTATACTGGTGCCAAAGACCTCCAAGAGCTTGTTCAGGTACTCGCTCCAGGCAATGGCCACGGTGGCCGCCCCCAGGGCATATTCCATAATCAGCGCCCAGCCAATAACCCAGGCTATAAACTCGCCCATGGTAGTATAGGCATACGTGTAGGCCGAGCCGGCAATCGGAATCATGGCGGCAAACTCGGCGTAGCAGAGGCCGGCAAAGGCGCAGCCAATAGCGGCTACAATGAAGGCCAGCGTGACGCCCGGGCCGGATGCCTGCGCAGCAGCAGCAGCGGTGCGTACAAACAAGCCGGCCCCAATAATGGCGCCTACCCCGAGGGCTACCAGGTTGGCTGCCCCCAGCGTCCGTTTCAGCGTGCCTTCCCCGGAGGAGTTGGCTTCACCGAGCAGGATTGCCAGCGGCTTTTTGGCGAAAATATTTGCCATAGAAAAGGAGAGAAAAGAAAGAGAGAAAGGTGAGTGTGGGATTATGAAAATGGCAGAAAAAGCCGTCTGCAAACGGCTAGGTGGCCCGAATATAGCCGTTTCCGCTGACTGCTATGCCCGGCTGCGTACCTGGCAGCTGGTTTTTCCGGCGCCGGAGCTTAAACCAACCTGGCTGCTGGCCTTCTAACCAGCCGGTAAACTTCACCACAGACTCCACTCTTATGAAAAAGATGCTTGTATTGCTGGCTGCTGCGGCCCTGGTCAGCGCCTCCGCCTCCGCCCAGACGACCACCGAAACCACTACCCCATCGGCCGGCTACCAGGGCCGTGCCCACCTCTCGCCCGAGCAGCGCGCCCAGCGCATGACGGAGCGCCTCACCCGGGAGCTTACCCTCACGGCCGAGCAGGCGCCACGAGTGCAGGCCATTCTGCTGGCTCAGGCACAGGAAACTGAGGCCATCCGCGCCAAATACGCCGCCAGCACCGACCGCCGGGCCGCTCTGCCCGAAATGAAGGCTGCCAAAGACAAGTACGATGCGCAGCTGGCGGGCGTGCTCACGGCCGGGCAGCGTACCCGGTACGCTCAGCTGCGCGAGGAACAGCAGCAGAAGCGCAAGGAAAAAATCAAGGACGGCAAAGTAAAAGTCAAAGCGCAGTCGTAGGGCTTTTGGCAGCGTGCTTTCTGCGGAGCCCCGGCTTAATTGTCGGGGCTCTTTTTTGGCCAGAGCTTACGGCGGCGGATTTCAAAAATTAACGCATTGTTTTACAGGTAATTATTGTAAACTTATTTCAATCAGCCGCCCTCCGGCAGTACAGGCACATGCCTTCTTGTTTATATTTGAGAATATGCACCCGGCGCCCCAGGGGCCGGCCGCGGCGCATTCACCTCATCCACACCCCATGAGTCCTCTGCCCAGTAGTACCACGTCGGTACAGATTCAGCAGTTCTACGATAAAGGCCTGGCCCACGCGAGCTACGCCATCCGCAGCGGCCGCCAGGTGGCCATCATCGACCCGGCCCGCGACCCGCAGCCCTACTACGATTTCGCCGACGAGCACGACGCCAAGATCGTAGCCGTCATCGAAACCCACCCCCACGCCGACTTTGTGAGCAGCCACCTGGAAATAGCCCAGGAAACCGGCGCCACCATCTACGTCAGCAAGCTGGTGCACGCCAGCTACCCCCACCAGACGTTCGACGACGGCCAGCGCATCAGCCTGGGCTCGGTGGAATTGCACGCCATCAACACCCCCGGCCACTCCCCCGACTCCATCAGCATCCTGCTGGTAGATGAGTTTGCCCAGCACCGCGCCGTGTTTACCGGCGACACCCTGTTTGTGGGCGACGTAGGCCGCCCCGACCTGCGCGAGGACGATAACGTGGGCGGCCACAGCCGCGAGGAACTGGCCGCCCAGCTCTACCACAGCACCCGCCAGAAGCTGATGACGCTGCCCGCCACCACTAAGGTGTACCCGGCCCATGGCCCCGGCTCGCTCTGCGGCAAGACCACCAGCACCGACCTCGACAGCACCATCGGCCGGGAGGTGAAAACCAACTACGCCCTGCAGCCAATGTCGCAGGAAGAGTTTATCAAGGTTCTGCTGGAAGATCAGCCCTTCATGCCCAAGTATTTCGGGCACGATGTGGTGCTGAACAAGCAGGGTGCCCTGCCTTTTGAGGACAGCGTACGGGCCGTACCGCGCCTGCAGCCGGGTACGGCTCTGGCCCCGGGCGTGGTGGTGATTGACACGCGCCCGGCCGCGCAGTTCCGGGCGGGCCACATGCCCGGCGCCATCAACCTCATGGACGGCGGCAAGTTTGAAACCTGGCTGGGCTCGGTAGTAGGGCCGCAGGAGCCGTTCTACCTCATTGCCGACTCGCAGATTGCCCTGGATACCGTTATCCGCAAGTCCGCCAAGATTGGCTACGAAACCAACATCAAAGGCGCCCTGCTCACCCCCCGCGAGCTGCCCGCCGCCTCCCCCGCCACCGACGTGGAGCACGTGCGTCGGCAGCCGCAGGACTTCACCATCGTGGACATCCGCAACCGCACCGAAGCCCAGCAGCCCGTGTTCGACAACGCGCTGGTGATTCCGCTGCCCGAGCTGCGCGAGCGGGCCCACGAAATCCCCACCAGCAAGCCCGTGCTGATCCATTGCGCTGGCGGCTACCGCTCGGCGGCGGGCAGCAGCATTGTGCAGGCTGCGCTGCCGGTTGAGGTGCCCGTGTATGATCTGGGCGAGGCTGTTACGGACTTTCAGCCGGCCTCGGCCCACGCGTAAGCGCGGCCCTGGCCATGCAACTTTCTTCGGATAGTCTGGCTCTACTTCAGTGAGCAAATGCCCGGGGCCATGCGGCCCGGGCATTTTTCTTTCACTTGTTTTCAGCTATTCAAACTATGAAGAAAGTCTTTACTATTCTGCTGCTGGCGGGGAGCCTGCTCACGGGCTGCGAGGATGCCGAGGTGGCCAAAGGCACTCCCAAGTGCATCAAGGAAAAAATTGAGTCCTTCGCGAAAGAGACAATCTGTGAGGATGAGGTGAAGGTAGATGAGTATCTGTTTCAGGATGAAACGGTCTACTTATTTGCCGAAGGCAACTGCATAGCCGACGGGGGCGCAAAGGTGTACAACGCCGACTGCCAGTACATAGGATATCTGGGCGGTTTTGGCGGGCTCAACGATATCAACGGCGTAGATTTCAGAATGAGCGCCACTTTCCAGCGCACCGTGTGGGAGAAATAGGTACGCTTGCATTGCTTTTCGTCCAGCCCTGGCTCTACTGGCCGAGGCTTTCTTGTTGAAGCTGGCGGCCGTACCTTCGTGGTCATGCGCGTACTACACACCGCCGACTGGCACCTGGGCCAGCGCTTTATTCAGGGCCACGAGCGAACCGAGGAGCACCGCCATTTTCTGAACTGGCTGGTGCAAACCATCCAGGAGCAGCAGGTAGAAGTGCTGGTGGTGGCCGGCGACGTATTCGATACCGGCTCGCCTTCCAACCAGGCCCTGGAGCTGTACTACAGCTTTCTGCTGAATATGCAGAAAACCAACTGCCGCGACATCGTGGTGGTGGGCGGCAACCACGATTCGCCGGCCACGCTGAACGCCCCGGCCCGGCTGCTGCGCCACCTGCGCGTGCACGTGGTGGGCTGCGTGCCCGAGTGCTTTGAGGACCAGGTGCTGGTGCTGGATGATGCCGCCGGCCAGCCCGGTCTGGTGGTGTGCGCCGTGCCCTTCCTGCGCGACCGGGACGTGCGTCTTTCGGTGCCCGGCGAAACGGCCGAGGAGCGCGAAGCCCGCATCAAGCAAGGCATTGCCGACCACTACCTGCGCCTGTCGGAAGTAGAACAAGTATGGCAGCTGAAGGACCTGGGCCTGCCCGTGCTGGCCACCGGCCACCTCTACGCCGCTGGCGCCGCCCCGTCGGATTCGGAGCGCACAATTCACGTGGGCAACCTGGGGCAGGTAACGGCCGACCATTTTCCGGCGGTGTTCGACTACGTGGCGCTGGGCCACCTGCACCGCCCGCAGCGCGTGGGTGGGCGGGAGCATATCCGCTACTCCGGCTCCCCTATCCCGCTGTCTTTCTCGGAAATCGACCACCCGAAGGAAGTGCTGCTGCTGGACTTTGCGGGCGGCAAGCTCACTCAGCTGCTGAGTTTGCCGGTGCCGGGGGCGCGGCGGCTGGTGCGCTTCCACGGCACCCTGGATGAGGTAACTCTGGGCCTCGCCTCCTACGACAACACCGGCTACCTGCTGCCGGCCTGGGCCGATGTGCAGATTCACTCGGAACTCACCCAGCTGGAAGTGGCCGATGCCCTGCTCAAGGTGATTCAGGAGCTGGACCGCAAGCAGCTGGAAGTGCTGGCCCGCCGTCATTTTCGCCTCATAAAGCTCCGCGCCCTGGGCCAGGATGAGGAAGAAGCCGACGCCTCGCTCACCCGCAGCCTACATGACTTCACGGAGCGGGAAGTATTTGAGCAGCGCCTCGAAGCGGAGCCCGAAGCCAGCCGGGCGGAGCTGCTGCGCACCTTCGACGAGCTGCTGGAACGGATGTAGGGGCGCAGTGTCCTGCTCTCCCTGCTGCGCCGCTGGCACCAAGCCGGACCGCCGGAAGCGGCTTGGCAAAACACCGGCAGGCTCTTCCGGCGCAGTCTGTTTTTGAATCATATCCGGCAGCCCGCCACCGCTTTCTGCATGTCCGTTTCGCCGGCGCCTCACCCGCACAAGTACCTTTTGCCCGGCCTGACGGTGACGGACCTGACCAGCGCCGTGGTGTGGCTCCACTGCGCCGAGCTGCCGCCCACCGATACCCGCACGCTGGCTTCCATTCAGCCCGAAACGCTGGAGCTAAACCACGGCACTTTTATCAGCACGGCCGGTACGCTGCCGTTCCCGGCGGTAGCAGTGCAGCAGCTGGATGGCAACCTCCTTATTTCCTGCGGCTGCGCTACGCCTAAAGCGGTGCTCTGCGAGCATCAGGCGCTGGTGCTCCTGGCCGTGGTGCAGCGCCGGGAGCTGCGCCTGTTTTTCGACCAGCCGGCCCGCCACCACTACCTGCGCGCCCTTGCCCGCGACTATGGACTGGAGCAGGCTGCCGACCTGGATGCGCATTTTGAGCTGACGTACACGCGCCCGGCCTCTGTGACGGCCAAGCCCCGGCAGGCGGCACTCTACCCCGTTACGCCCGTTACCAACCAGGAGCTGATAGCGCAGCTGCTGCCGCCCAGGCCGACGCCGCTCGCTGCACCCGCGGGCAGCCGTAAGCTATTGGTGCTGGGCCGCCATAAGCACTACGGGCACCTGACGCTGCAACTGGCCGAGGCCGCCCTCACGGCAACGGGCAAAGTCAAGAACCCCATTCTTCTGCTTCAGCCGCTGGAAGGCATCTGGCTTCTGCAGGATGCCGAGGAAATCAAGTTCTACACCGCCGTAGCGCACTTCCAGCGCAATTTTGAGGATACCCGCTCAGCAGCGTCCCTCAACGCCCTGCGGGCCGTGGTGCAGAACCCGGCCGGCGTAGCTTTTTACACGCACACCCCGTCCGTTTCCGACAACTTCACGGCCCAATCCCTGAGCCTGGTGCAGCTCCGCACAGCCCGCACCGACCTGCGGCTGACGGTAACCCAGCAGAACGACTACTACGAAATCAGCGGCAAGCTGCTGCTCCACGACCAGCCCTACGACCTCCAGAGCCTCACCATCCGCTACGACTATTTTGTGGCGACGCCGGAGGCCCTGTACCTGCTGGACGATGTGGCGGTGTGGCGGGTGGTGGAGTTTTTCCGGAAGCGCAACAACACCCTGCTGATTCACCAAAGCAAGTTCGCGGAGTTTCAGCGGGATGTGCTGGCCAACCTCGAAGACCGGCTGCGCATCAGCTACGGCCACCTGCGCCCGGCTACGCCCGAGCAGCGCGCTGCCCTGGGCTTCGACGCCCCGCCCGAGCTGCTGCTTTATCTTTCCGATGCCGGCCCGGGCGTGGAGCTGCTGCCGGTGATGCGCTACGGCCCCAAGGAAGTGTCCATCCTCTCGCGGCGGCAGCTGCACGCGGTGGATGAGTTGGGCCGGCCGTTTGTGCTAACCCGGGATGCTACGGCCGAGGACCGGTTTGTGGCGGCGCTGCTACGTCAGTATCCTGAGTTCCAAGAGCAGCTGCAGCAGGAGGCGCTGTACGTGCCCAAAACGCAGTTTTTGCGGGAAGAATGGTTGCTGGAAGCATTCGACGACTGGCGCCGGGCCGGCATTACCATCCTGGGCTTCAACCAGCTCAGGAAAAACACGCTCAATCCGTACAAAGCCCGCATTACGGTACGCGTGACCGGCGAAACCAACTGGTTTGATACGGCCGTAGGGGTACACTTTGGGCGGCAGCAGGTTACGCTGCAGCACCTGCAGCAGGCCGTTCGCAACCGCCGCCGCTACGTACCGCTCGATGATGGCACGCGCGGCATTTTGCCCCAGGAATGGCTGGAGAAGTTTGCTGCCTGGTTTGCCGCCGGCCACGTGGAAGAAGACCGGATTCGCACGCCCAGCATCAACTTCGCCACCCTCGCCGAGCTGTACGACCCCGAAGCCCTGGCGCCCTCCGCTGCGGCCCAGCTGGCCCGCTACCGCGCCGCCGTTACTGACTTCTCCGGCATTGAGTTAGTGCCCGTGCCAGCTGAGTTGCAGGCCACCCTGCGCGAGTACCAACGCCAGGGCCTCAACTGGCTCAACTTCCTCGACACCTTCAACTTCGGCGGCTGCTTGGCCGATGATATGGGCCTGGGCAAAACCCTGCAGGTACTGGCATTTTTGCTGACGCAGCGCGCAAAGGGCCACCCGACCGCCAGCCTGGTGGTAGTACCGACCTCGCTGGTGTTCAACTGGCTGGCCGAGGTGCAGAAGTTTGCCCCGACGCTGCGGGTGTACGTGCTGCACGGTTCCGGCCGCCGCCAGGCTGCTCGGGAATTTGAGGGGTTTGATATCGTGCTGACGACCTACAACACGATGGTATCGGACATTCGCTGGCTGCGCGAATACTGCTTCAACTACGTGGTGCTGGACGAGGCACAGGCCATCAAAAACCCCGACTCCCAGCGCTACCGCGCCGCCTGCCTGCTGCAGGCCCGCAACCGCTTGGTGCTGACGGGCACTCCGGTCGAAAACAACACCTACGACCTCTACGGGCAGCTTTCCTTTGCCTGCCCCGGCCTGCTGGGCAGCCGCCAGTTCTTTCAGGACCAGTATGCCGCCCCCATCGACAAGTTCAAGGATGGGCGGCACGCGCGGGCGCTGCAGCGCAAAATCAGCCCGTTTGTGCTGCGCCGCACCAAGGCCCAGGTAGCGGCCGAGCTGCCTGCCAAAACCGAAATGGTGCTCTACTGCGAAATGGGTGCGGAGCAGCGCCGCATCTATGAGGCATGCCGCCAGGAATTCCGGGCCAAGCTGACGGGCCAGCACCCCGATACGCCCCGCAAAAACAGCGCGCACGTGCTGCAGGGCCTCACCCGCCTGCGCCAGATCTGCAATGCCCCGGCGCTGCTGCCCGATGAGGAGTACCTGGGCCCTACCTCGGCCAAGCTGAACGTGCTGCTGGAGGAAATTGAAACCAAAGCCCCACAGCACAAGCTCCTGATTTTCTCGCAGTTTGTGGGCATGCTCGACCTGATTCGCCCGGAGCTGGAGCAGCGCAGTATCGGCTACCAGCAGCTCACTGGTCAGACGCGTAACCGGGCAGCCGCAGTGCGGGCGTTTCAGGAGGATGAAAGCGTGCGGGTGTTCCTGATCAGCCTTAAAGCGGGCGGCACCGGCCTCAACCTCACCGCCGCCGACTACGTGTACCTTGTGGACCCGTGGTGGAACCCGGCCGTCGAAAACCAGGCCATTGACCGCGCCCACCGCCTCGGCCAGACGCGCAAGGTGGTGGCCGTGCGCCTTATCTGCCCCGATACCATTGAGGAGAAAATCATGAAGCTGCAGGAAGGCAAGCGGGAGCTGGCCCACGACCTGATCAAAACTGACGCTTCCCTGCTCAAGTCCCTGACGGCGCAGCAGTTGCTGGAGCTGTTCAGTTAGATTTTTTACCTTCGATCCTACCTATACACTGCCTATGTCCGCTACGTCCTATATCCTTCTTTACCAGTCCCCAATGGACAACCTCAGCTGGAAGTCCACCTCCAGAACGAGACGGTGTGGCTCACGCAGGCCCAGATGGCAGAGCTGTTTGATACCACCAAACAGAACGTCAGCTTGCACACGCGCAACGCATTCCGAAAAGGTGAGCTTGATGAGAATTCAGTTGTCAAGAAATCCTTGACAACTGCCGCCGATAGTAAATCCTAACGCACGAAGCACTACAACCTCGACGTAATCATTTCCGTCGGGTATCGGGTGAAATCGTTGCAAGGGACGCACTTCCGGCAGTGGGCTACTGGCGTGCTGCGGCAGTATCTGGTGCAGCTGCGAAGCAACGTGGCCACACGAGGGTGACGCTGGTCGTGAACCTGATCAATCAGGGAAATTAGCGCGTCTGGACGTCAATTGTAGGGGCGGGGCTTGCCCCCGCCCGGTATTGGACCACGAGCACGAGGTTCCTTCAACGACGGGCGGGGGCGAGCCCCGCCCCTACATTAACCTACTTTCCACCCACATAAAACGGGATGTTGGCCGTAGCTACGTTGTCTTGGCCGTCGTAGGCATAGACGAAGAGGCGGTAGGCGCCTTCCTGCTTGGGGGCGGTGAGGGCAGTCTGGCCGGTAGCGCCCTTCGGCAGCAGGCCGGCAATGGCACTAGGGCGGCTTTCCCGGTCACCGCCGGATTTCAGGTCGGTGCTTTCCGGCAGCAACTCGTAGCGGTAGGTTAGCTTGTCCTTGTCGGGGTCCGATACGGCGGCTTGCACGGGGTAGGATTTGCCGGGCTGCAGCCGCACGTTGTCGGTAGCCTGCTTGCCATCCAGTGTGAAGGAGGCCAGGTGTGGGGCGCGGTTTTTGGGCCACTGACCGCTCCAAAGGTACTGCATCACATCCACCACTTCCGACTCCTTGCCATCCTCGGTGAAGATGCCGTACCAGGTGGGCGTGCGCTCCTGTTTCTGGCCCCACAAAAACACGTAAGTGCCCAGGCACTGGGTTTTATCTTTGGCCACGGAGGCTTCGTAGCGGCTCTGATACACGGCGGCTTTCTGGCTGCTGGTTTCCTCCACCGATGCTTTCCAGGGCGTCACGGGGCTTTCCCAGTGGCCGGTGGGGCCCCACTCAGCTACCACGTAGGGGCCAGTCCAACCCATGGTGCGCACCTGCTGCGGAATGGCGGCCAGCCCGGCGTAGGTGTTGATGCTTAGAATATCCACCGACGGGCACTTGGCCTTGATGTAGTCAACTTCGGGCTGGTTGATGCCGGCCAGCACGGTGCTGGTAGGGTGGTTGGGGTCCACTTCGTGAATCATGCGGGCAATCTGCTCCACGGCGTCCCACACCTTGGGGTTCTTATACTCTAGGTTCAGCTCGTTGCCGATGCCCCAAAACAGCACGGCGGGGTTGTCTTTGTACTTGATGACCTCGGCGCGCAGCTTCTGCAGCTGGGCCGCCACGGCCTGGGGGTCGTCGTAGTTGAAGCCGTGCCGCTCCCGGGCCACATCCAGGCCCAGCATCACGGTAAGGCCATTCTTTTGAGCTTCGGCCAGCGTTTTGTCGGCCCCATCGGTGCTCCAGGTGCGCAGGGAGTTGCCGCCGTAGGCCCGCACGCGCTCCGGAAACTGTCCCCCGCCCGCACCTTTGATAAAGTAGGGCTGCTCGCCACGCCGCAGCTCATAGCGGCCGTCGGCTTGCTTTACTTCAACTTTGATGGGGCCGTTTTGCGCGGAGGCCGCGGAGGTAAAAGCCAGCAGCGCCAGCAACACAGGAAACTTCATGGGATGCGCGAAAAGAGAACGGGAAGGATTGGCCTAAAGCTAGCACGCGTTTGGCATACCCGCCAACTCAACAGCTAGCCGGAGCCCGGGAGACGCCATTGGGCGGCCCAGCTAGTGCGAGTTTTTGCCGAGCTGAACTCGCGCCTGGGAAGCGGCACACAACAATGCGGCCCGGGCGTACGTTACGGAGCCTACACCATTTTCCTTGTCAATCATGAGCATATTTGGTTCTGACCGCCCGAGCGGCACTATGGGTGGCCTGCTTTCAGGCCTGTTTGGCGGACGTACTGCCGTAAACCCAACCACTGGAACGTACGATACCGCCGCTCGTCCCGGGGGTATGAACCGCAAGCTGCTGGGCGGTGCCCTACTAGCTGCCGGGGCCGCTTACCTCTACAACCGCAACAAAAACAAAGTCGCCAGCAAGCCCTGGTAAGCTGGCCGCCCTGATTACGCAAACGCCCCATTCCTATCAGGATGGGGCGTTTTTGTGGGCATACTGCTGCAGTAGGCGCACATGCCCCAACTGGTGCCCTTGCTCTGCGTTTCCAAACGCCTTGCTGGCAAAATGCGTCACAGAGGCTCGCTGGCGGCTACCTTGTTTCGGTGTCGAACGATATATTTTTCCTCGCCATCGTGAATGGTATACAGATAATTCTTATCACGATATTCAACATCAACGGTACTCCTGCCTTTGATCTGACGAAATGAATTTATGTCGATTCCATTCAGGTCATCATTCAATTTATATTGGTTACTCCCATCATATTCATACTCAATACGAACTACATTAACATTATCAAATTTCATAAATCTGCTTTTTGTAAAGCGAGTTACATAAATCGGGTTTTTCAACTCTTCCGCAAGTTTATAATTCATTACATGAAAGGCCCAAGCTCCACACATGAATATTAAGATTAGTAAAAACAACTTCTTCATTTCAAGTGAGCTTTATTACGATTTACTATGTTTTAGCCAACTTACTACTGGCGCGGCTTTGGAGGCTCATCCCCCACCCATGTTCATGGGTGGTCACGAGGTATGCTGCGCTAAGCTCGTGCCAGATGGGCTTATTGAGAAGTTTAATCAGGCATGTTCAGTAGCTCTACCTTACTTAGAGCGTGTTGGGGAATTTAGGACCGATTGAGCGACATGGTGATGTTGGCCAATAACAGCCACGTGACATGGCTAGCGGGGGTAAATTCGTAATCGACTACGACGCGGCGAAAGCAGGCCAGCCAGGCGAAGGTGCGCTCGACGACCCAGCGCCGGGCCAGGGGTACGAAGCCGTGCAGGGTAGGCGGCCGACTACTAATTTGTTGGACTAGGCCCAACCGCAGCAGTTGCTGGGCAAAGCGCCCACGGTAGGCCGCATCGGTCAGCACAAGCTGCAGGCGCCGTGCCCACCAAGGCCGCTGGGGCAGCAATGCCAGGGCGCCGGTGCTGTCGTGGCGGTGGGCCGCGTGCACGTGCGCGGCCCAGATACGCCCGCCGGAATCCACTAGGAGCTGGCGTTTGCGGCCGTTGACGAGCTTGTGCGCGTCCAGGCCGCGGTGCTCGTAGATGCGCGGGGCCAGCTTGACGCTTTGGCTATCTATGCAGGCCAGCGCCGGAGTCGGTTCGCGGCCGTGTGCGACTCGGTCCAGGGCGTTGACGACCGTATTGAGTTGCTGCCACAGACCCAGCCGTTGCCAGCGATAGAAATAGTAGTAAACCGCCGTCCAGGGTGGAAACTGTGGGGGCAGCGCCCGCCACTGGCAGCCCGTGCGGCACACATACAGTAAGGCGTTGAACACCTGCCGCAAACACAAGCGCCGCCGTCGTTGCGTGGGCAGCAGCGACTTGATAACTTGCCACTGCGAGTCAGTAAGGGGTTGGTAGCCATCAACCATAATGCCCGTGGAAGCCTAGGAACTCCCCGCGCAACTTACTGACTCGTCTCTTTTTAGCCCTTACTCAATTCCCAAACACGCTCTTAAATAGCCATTTTTAAAATACAAGTCACATCCATTGTCTAAAAATCCATAACCAAATGACAGAGTATCGAATTTAGCGTTGCCTAATTTGAATCTAGTTCTGCACTCTTCCTTTGACATGCCAACTCTAATTCCGCAATTCAGCTTGATCCTAGCGTCACTAACGGACATTTTTGAAACCGTTGAATCATCTAACCATTGAATAAAAGACGTACCTATACTTAATCTTTTGCCCACAAATATTCCTCTCTCGTCATTTATAACTGTATCATTGGTGACTTCAAAAGTGACCGGCTGATTCCTCACAAAATCATTTACGCTTTTCTCTTTGATTAAACTAGTACACAATTCAAGGCTGTCCATCATAAGCTCCTCGACAGGCAAGGAGCCTTCCTTAACAACCTCAGCTTTATCTGGCAGAGTCATTTGGGCTCTTGTTTCATCCTTTGTGTTGTTACAACCTGAGAATATGCCGGCCGCACAAAACAGAAATCTTAAATAATTCTTCATCTTTTTTTAGTTAAACAGGTTGCCACTAATTTTTATCTACCTCACGGCCGCCCTGCCATTGTAAACACCAGTTCCCCGCCCTTCACTACATCGGCATACTGTAGAAATGGCCGAGTGAGCTTCTGGCCGTTGAGACGGGTTTCCCTCACGTAGACGTTTTTGTCGCTCTGGTTGCGCACGGTGATGCGGAAGGTGTTGCCGTTTTCCAAGTTGATGGTGGCGCCGTGCACGGCCGGGCTGCCGAGGGCGTACTCCGGCGAGCCGGGGGCCACGGGGTAGAAGCCCAGGGCCGAGAAGATGTACCAGGCCGACATCTGCCCGCAGTCGTCGTTGCCGCCGAGGCCGTCGGGCGTGGGGCGGTACATTTTGGGTAGAATCATCCGCACGCGGGCCTGGGTTTTGTAGGGCTGGCTGGTCCAGTTGTAGAGGTAGGCCACGTGGTGGGCAGGCTCGTTACCGTGCACGTAGTTGCCGATGATACCGTCGCGGGTGATGTCCTCGGTTTCGGCGAAGAACATATCGGGCAGATGCATGGTGAACAGTGAATCCAGATGGGGCAGAAACTTCTTCTCACCGCCCATCTTGGCGATAAGCGCCGCCGGGTCCTGGGGCACGTAGAGGCTGTAGTTCCAGGCGTTGCCCTCGATGAAGCCTTGATTATGGGTGCTCAGCACGTCGAACTCCTTGCGGAAGGAGCCGTCGGCAAGGCGCGGGCGCATGAAGTTGATGCGCTGGTCGTACACGTTCTGCCAGTTCTGGGCGCGCTTGCTGAACTCCGCTTCGATGTCCGTCTTGCCCAGCTTTTTGGCCAACTGCGCAATACACCAGTCGTCGTAGGCGTATTCCAGCGTTTTGGAAACGGAGGCGCCGCTTTTGTCTTCGGGCACGTAACCTAGCTGCTCGTATAGGCCGATGCCGTCGTAGCGCTGCTGGTGGGCGGTGGCCACGCAGGCGTCGAGGGCGCGCTGGGCCTGGTCGGCGGGCACCACGCCTTTCAGCACGGCATCCACAATCACCGGCACCGAGTGGTAACCAATCATGCACCAGTTTTCGTTGGCGTAGTGGCTCCAGATGGGCAGCATGTGCAGGGTGCTCTGGTCGAAGTGCGCCAGCATGGATTGCACCATGTCGGCGTTGCGCCTGGGTTGTAGCAGGTTGTAGAGCGGATGCAGGGCTCGGTAGGTGTCCCAGAGCGAAAACGTGGTGTAATTGGTGAAGCCCTCGGCCTTATGGATGTTCTGGTCGAGGCCGCGGTACTGGCCGTCCACGTCCATGTAGGTGGTTGGGCTGAGGGCGGCGTGGTACATGGCGGTGTAGAAGTTCTCCTTGTCGGCCCGCTTCGGCGACTCAATTACCACTTTGCCTAGCTCCTGCTGCCACATCGCCTGCCCCGCCCGCTTTACTGCCTCGAAGTCCCAGCCCGGAACTTCCGCCCGCATGTTGCGTAGCGCGCCCTCGGAACTCACGCCCGACAAGGCCATTTTCACCTTCACCTTCTCGCCGGCCGTGGTCTTGAAATCGAAGAACAGGCGCAGCTGCTCCCCGGCCAGCTCGGGGAAGTTTTTGGTTTGGTCGAAGCGGCCCCAGAAGCCGCGGTACACCTGCTTCTTGGACAGGTTGCGGCTGCCGTAGCTCACAAACGGCTTCGAGAAGCTCATGGCGAAGTACTCGGTGCGGGTACGCGCCCAGCCGTGGGTTTGGCGGTACCCGGTCACGAGCGAGTCGTTTTCCACCCGAACGAAGGTCCAAACGTTCTTATCAGGGTAGTTATAGATGCCAGCTGTGAGGTCGAGAATGATGTGCGCTTGGTCGGACTGCGGGAAGGTGTACTGGTGCATCCCCACCCGGTTGGAGGCCGTCAGCTCGGCCAGAATGTTGTGGTCGTCGAGCTTGACGCGGTAGTAGGCGGGTTCGACCACCTCGTTTTGGTGCGAATACTTCGAGCGGTAGCCGCGTTCGGGCTGGTCGGCGGTGCCGGGGTTGAGTTGGAGGGGGCCGGTGGTGGGCATCACCAGAAAGTCGCCCAGATCGGAGTGGCCGGTGCCGCTGAAGTGGGTGTGTGAGAAACCCACGATGGTTTTATCAGCGTACTGATAGCCGGCGCAGTACTCGTACACTTTGGGGTTGTACTTGCCGTTCTGCTCGTAGCTGAGCGTGTCGGTATCGGGCGAGAGCTGCACCATGCCGAAGGGCACCGTGGCCCCCGGATACGTGTGCCCCATCCGAGCCGTGCCCACCAGCGGCTTGGCGTATTGCACGAGGTTTTCGGTGGTTTTGGCTTTCTGGGCGAGAGTGGGAACGGCTGCCAGCAGCAGCGCGGCAAAGAAGGAAAGGCGGGGCATCAGCTTCGGGAGTGGCGTTGAAGCTGGTAAGGTAGGAAGCGAATGTTTTACGGGCGCCCTGCAACTAACACCATTCGTTACTTCCCTCTAACATGCCTTCTCCCATCCACAACGCAGCCACTATGTACTGGCCGTAGTGGCTTAATAGCATTTGTGCTAAGCTTCCACGCCGATAAACTCATATCAGGATAAAAGGGACGCCAACGGCTGGTATCGGCAGGATTATTCTGAAACTCTTTGTCGTTAATCAGATACAGCCTATTTCTTTCCACTCGCCACTTACCTGTAACCTCAACCTGACAGCCACCTACACCAGCCGAGTAGACAAATACTCCATCTGGCTTCAGCGTAATCTTTGAATGCTTCTCGAATCTGTCGCCAACAGAGTAATACGTTCCTATAATTCTTTGATCAGGCTGAACTGCTACAGATATCAGCGTGTACAGACCTAGCCAAGTGTACTTCATTCAGTTATTTAAGCAATTGTTCAATAGTGATTTAGGAGCATCGCAGCAAGCGACTGTAGTTGATCAGCTTCGGTTGGAGGCATTGAAGTTGACAAGGTAGCAAGTGAATGTTTTACGGGCGCCCTGCTGATTTGGCACAGGAGAAGCTGAGGGCGTTTAATGCAATGCAGCAGCCCGGTTTCAGGTTAAGCGCTGAAGCGTGGCGCTATCCAGCTCCCGGCCCCGGATAATACGCTGGCCGGGCTCAGCAGGCGCTGTAGGGAAATCAACGGAAGATTCGGCCGCAGTCGAGGGAAGAGCGTTACAAGGGTACTACCCGTTCAACCGTTCAATTTATCTTCCATGAATCAGTCCCTGCTTTGCATCCTTGGCTGCTCGCTGGCCTTGCTCTCCTGTTCCCGCAAAAACGATACGGCTGCCGACCCGGCCACGAATGATCCGGCCGGTTCTCCGGTGGAAACGAAAGCCGCCAATACCAACTACCGGCCGGCTTTTACCGGCCAAACCCGCGTGAATGGCGTCACTACCCCTGCCGGCAGCTACCGGGCAACCATCCTTACGTCCTCGCTGGCCAACCCCTGGGGCATCACCAGCCTGCCTGATGGCCGCTTGCTGGTGACCGAGAAGGCCGGCCGTTTGCGGATCGTCAGCGCTTCCGGCGCGGTAAGCGCGCCCATCACGGGACTACCGTCGGTGAATGCAGCCGGGCAGGGAGGTCTGCTGGGCCTGTGCCTCGATCCTGATTTTGCGACTAATCGGATGGTATACTGGTCGTTTTCGGAAGCCCGCCCGGGGGGCAACGTAACGGCCATTGCCAAGGGCCGGCTGGCCGACAACGGCCAGGCGATGGAAGGAGCCACCGTGATTTACCGGGCTGAGCCCCCGTACGAGGGCACGCTGCACTATGGCGGCCGGGTGGTGTTTGACCGCACCGGCAACCTGCTGGTGAGCACCGGCGAGCGGTCGGACCTGGCCACGCGGCCCCAGGCGCAGGCCGTAGCGTCGGCCCTGGGCAAGATTATCCGCATCACGAAGGACGGGCAGCCGGCACCCGGGAACCCGGCTTTTGGCGCGGCAGGTGCCCGCCCCGAGCTGTTCTCCATCGGGCATCGGAATCCGCAGGGGCTGGCCATTCATCCCGTAACCGGGGAGGCCTGGCAAAGTGAGCATGGCCCCCGCGGCGGCGACGAGCTTAACCGCCTCCAAAGCGGCGCTAACTATGGCTGGCCGACCATAACCTATGGCATTGAATACAGCGGTCAGCCCGTGGGCAGTGCCATTCAGCAACGCGAAGGGCTTGAGCAGCCGGTGTATTACTGGGACCCGGTGGTGTCGCCGAGCGGCATGACGTTTTATAGCAGTGACCGGATTGCCGGCTGGAAAGACAACTTGTTTATCGGCTGCCTCAGCGGCCAGCACATCGTGCGCCTGGTGCTTGAAAACAACCGGGTAGTAGGCGAAGAACGGTTGCTGGCCGGCGAAGGCCAACGCTTCCGGGACCTTGCGCAGGGAGCCGACGGCGCCTTGTATGCCGTCACCGACCAAGGCCGGCTGTATCGCATCGACCGGGAATAATAGCTTTGCCCGGCCTGGTGCCATTGCACTTGTCGGCCGCCAGCTTGCCTGATATGTTACCGCCCCGGGAGTTGGGCGTACTCCGGTTGGCCTGCCGGCTTATTTCTCAGACCGGCCATCCTGGCCTGAATTGGAACTGACCCCACGCAAAAAGCCTACCTTACGCGCTTTATTCCGGGCTCTTTCAGCCTTGTCTGTTGAGGCTGCCTGAAGTGCCCGGTGCACCAGCTTTTCCACTCGCGCTCCGGGCGCCCAACTTGCTCAGGCGCGGCGGCTTATCGGTTACCTTACCTGGCTTAATGCCGATCTTCCGCGTGCTCCCACCCGCCTCGCTGCTTTCCGTTATCCAAGCACTACCCGATGCCACCCTGCTGCTGTCGGCGGAGCTGCGCATTGTGGCAGTCAGCGATACGTACCTGGCTGCCACGCTTACCCGCCGCGAGGACCTGCTGGGCCGACCTGTGTTCGAGGCATTTCCCGACAACCCGGCCCACCCCGAAGCCCATGCCGTGCTGAACGTGCAGGCCTCGCTGCGGCAGGTGCTGGAAACCCGGCAGCCGCACCAGATGGACCGGCTGCGCTACGACGTGCCCGACCCCGACCACCCGGGCAGGTTCGTGGAGCGCTACTGGCAGACGCGCAACGCCCCCGTGTTTGATGAGCAGGGGCGCGTAAGCCACCTTCTGCACGTAGTGACCGACGTGACGCAAAGCGTGCTCAGCGACCGGCTGCTACAGGCCAGCGAAGCCACCACCCGGCAGCTGCGTCTTATCACCGATGCACTGCCGGTGCTCATCGGCTACCTCGACCACGAAGAAAAGTACCGCTTTGCCAACCACGCCTACCAGGCCTGGTTCAACCAGACGCCTGAGGAGCTACTAGGGCGGCCCGTGCGCGAGGTGGTAGGCGAGGAGGCCTACGCCGGGGTAGAGCCTTACATCCGGCGGGCCCTGGCCGGCGAGCGGCTCAGCTTTTCGGCCCGAATGCCTTATCGTGAGGGGTTCACCAGGCACATCCACACCGATTACGTGCCCGACATGCGCGATGGGCAGGTTGTGGGCTTCTATACCCTGGTCAGCGACGTGACCGAGCAGCTGCTGGCCCGCGAGCAGGAGCAGGTTCTGAACCAGGAGCTGGCTGCTATCAACGAAGAGCTGGAGGCCTCGAATGAGGAGTTGCGCACTCACCACCTCGAATTGGTGCGTACGCAGCAGGCTTTGGTGGAAGCCGCGCAGCGCCAGGTGGAGGAGCGCGAAACGTTCTATCAGGTATTTGAGCAGACCCCAGCCTTAATTGCCCTGCTAAGTGGGCCCGAGCACTGCTATGAGTATGTGAACCAGGCGTATCAGTCGCTGTTTCCCGGCCGCCGGCTTGTGGGACTACCCATGGCTGAAGCCCTGCCCGAAACCGTGGAGCATGGCTTTATAGCGTTGATGGACAACGTCTACCGAACGGGGGAAACCTTCTACGGCAATGAGTTGCTGCTCACGGTGGCGCAACCCGATGGCCGGCCGCATCAGGACATGTATTTCACCTTCACCTACCAGACGTACCGCGAAAAGGGCGCCGTTGCCGGCGTTTCCATTTTTGCCTTCGAGGTTACGGAGCAGGTGCTGGCTCGGGAGCAGCGCGAGCAGGAGCGGCAGCGGCTTTTGGGGTTATTTATGCAGGCCCCCGCCGGCATCTGCATCCTGGCTGGGCCGGAGCTGGTATTCGAGTTCGTGAACCCCGGCTACCAGCTGCTGCTACCGGGCCGGAACCTGCTGGGCCAGTCCGTTTTTAAAGCCCTGCCCGAAATTGAGGGTACCCGCGTTGCCTCTTTCCTGCGCGGCGTGTACAATACCGGCCTGACGCACGAGGAGCAGGCCCTATTGGTGCCCATAGCCCGGCCGGCCGATGGAGTGGTGGAAAACCGCTACTTCAGCTTTGTGTACCAAGCTCGCCGCGACGAGCAGGGGCAGGTGAACGGCATTCTGGCATTTGTGTTTGAAGTTACGGCCCAGCAGCAGGCCGTAGCCGCCTTGCGCGAAAGCGAAGCGCGCTTCCGCATCATGGCCGATGCCGCCCCCAACCAGGTGTGGGCCGTAAACTCGGACACCACCATCCGCTACGCCAACCAGGCCTTTCTGGACTTTGTGGGCGTAAGCCTGGAAGAGTATGAGGCCACGGGCTGGGCGGCCTATCTACCGGCAGACGAGCTGGAGCGCGCCCAACACACCCTGGAGCAGGCCATCAGCACCCGCTCGCTCTACCGGCTGGAGCACCGCATGCGCCGCCACGACGGCGAGTACCGCTGGCTGCTCTCGCAGGGGGCCCCGAGCTTCTACCCAAGCGGCGAGCTGTACGGCTACGTGGGCTCGGCCATCGACATCACCGAGCTCAAGCAGGCCAACGAGCAGCTCATGCGCACCAACCAGGACCTGGACAACTTTGTGTACGCGGCCTCCCACGACCTCAAGCAGCCCGTCAACAACCTGGCCGGCCTGCTGGAAGAGGTGCGCCGCGGGAGCGTTTTTGCCGACCCGGAGGAAGAGCATCTGCTGGTGCCCCTGGTGCAGGAGGCGCTGCAGCAGCTCAGCGTCACCATCGACGACTTAGCCGCGCTGGGCCAGGCTCAGCAGCTCAGCCAGGCTCCGGCAGAGCTGGTTTCGCTGGATGACCTCACCGAAGAAGTTGTCAACACCCTGGAGCCGCAGGTGCGGGCGGCCCGGGCGCGCATCACCACCGACTTCTCGGCGCGCCCGGCCCTGTCGTTTGCCCGCGCCAACCTGCGCACCATCCTGCTCAACCTGCTGGGCAACTCGCTGAAGTACGCCGACCCCGACCGGCCGGCGCGCATTCACGTGTCGGTGTGGGTGGAGCGCAACCAACCCGTGCTGGTGGTGGAAGACAACGGCCTGGGCTTCGACGCGCAAAAGCACGGGGCCGAGCTGTTCCACCTTTTCCGTCGTCTGCACACGCACACGCCCGGAACCGGGGTGGGCCTGTACCTGGTTAACCGCATCGTGGAAGCGCGCGGCGGCTCCATTGAGGTAGACAGCCAGCCGGGCCAGGGCGCTACGTTCCGCATTCGGCTGGGCGGGGGCTGACAAAGGCAATCTGCCGGGTGTTTACGCCAGGGCTTATGGCCTGCGGGCAGCGCTGCCGCAGCACGTCCCGATTTACCATTTTTGAGCTGATCAATTCCTTACCGCTACGCAATGCCTGACTTACCGGTACCTGCGCCTCTCCGCTCCCTGCCCGCCGATGCCCTGCTGGCCGATTTGCTGGCCGTGTCGATGACCGGCGTGATTTACTACACACCCATCTACGACCCGGCCGGCTCGGGAAGCATCGTGGACTTTCGCTTCGAGTACCTCAATCCCGCGGCCCAGCGCATGATGCGCATGCCGGAAGTGCCTACGCTCACCCACAACGAGCAGTGGCCCCATAGCAAAGCCCACGGCACCTTCGACTTTCATGTGGATGCCTACATCAGCGGGGAGCCACGCAGTTACAATATCAACTACCAGGCCGACGGCTACGACAACTACTACCGCCTGGCCGCGCGCCGCTCCGGGGACGGAATGTGGGTGAGCTTCACCGACACGGCCGACCAGCCCCGCTCCCCCGTGGAAGTGGCCCTGCGTGAGGCCCAGGCCGCCGAAAAAGCCGCCCGCGCCGACGCCGAAATCCAGCGTCAGCGCCTCTGTCAGGTGCTCATGAGCCTGCCCGCTCAGGTGGCCACCTACCACGGGCCCGACCACGTGTACACGCTCGTCAATCAGCGCTACCAGGACTACTTTCCCCGGCACACTCTGCTTGGCCGCCCCGTGCGCGAGGCCGTGCCCGAAGCGGCCGATCAAGGATTTTTCGACCGTCTCGACCAAGTGTATACCAGCGGAGAACCTGCCTACGGCCTGGAGCTGCCCGTACATCTCGACTTTGACGGCACCGGCCAGCCCCAGCCGCAGCTGGTGTACATAAATGCCTTTTATCTGCCCCTGCGCGACGCCGCGGGCAACGTGGACGGCGTGCTCGACTTTTCCTACAACGTGACCGAGCAGGTACTGGCCCGCCAGCAGCTGCAGCAGCTCAACCAAGAGCTGGAAACGCGCGTGCAGGCCCGCACCCGGGAGGCTGAGCGCGCCCGGGCCGAAGCCGAGGAGCAGCGCGGCCGCCTGGAGCGCCTGTTCAGTCAGGCTCCGGCTCTGATCAACATCTTCACCGGGCCGGACCACGTGCTTTCCCTGGTTCACCCCCGCACCCGGGAACTACTGCCCAACCGCCTCCTGCAGGGGCTGCCGCGGCGCAAGGCCCTGCCCGAGCTGCCCGAGGCGCAGCACGAGCCCCTGGACCGCGTGTACCGTACCGGCGAGGCCCTGCACGAGCATGAGCGCCTCACCCGCCTCGACCGGCTGGGCAACGGCGAGCTGCAGGACGTGTACCTGGATTTGGCCTACCAGCCCCTGTTTGACGCCACCGGGCAGATTGAGGGCGTGATGAGCTTTGCCATTGATGTGACCGAGCGGGTGCAGGCCCGCCAGCAAAACGAAGCCCTGCAGGCTCAGGTGCTGGCTGCGGCCCGGCGGCAGGTGCAGGAGCGCGAGGCACTGTTCCACATCCTAGCCGACACGCCCGCCGCCGTGGCGTTGCTGCGCGGCCCCGAGCACCGCTTCGAGTACGTCAATGCCGCCTACCAGCAGCTTTTTCCCGAACGCCAGCTTACCGGCCGGCCCGTGGCCGAGGCCCTGCCCGAAACTATAGCGGCCGGCTTCCTGGCGCAGCTCGACAACGTATTCCGCACTGGCAACACGTTCTTCGGCACCGAGCTGCCCATGCGTCTGGAGCCGGCCGGAGGTAGGCCGGAGCAGGAAGTGTACTACACCTTCACGTACCAGGCTTACCGCGAGCAGGACCAGATTGCCGGCATTTCCATCTTCGCCTTCGACGTGACGGAGCAGGTGCAGGCCCGCCGGCAGCGCGAGGCCGAGCGCCAGCAGCTGCACCAGCTGTTTATGGTGGCCCCCGCTCCCATCGTCATCCTCGACGGCCCGGAGCTGGTGTTTCAGTTCGTCAACCCGGCCTACCAGCGCATCTTCCCGAGCCGCCTGCTGCTGGGGCGGCCCGTGCTCGATGCCCTTCCCGAAATTGCCGACGCGCCCATCTACCAGCAGCTGCGGGGCGTGTACGACACGGGCGAAACCCTGGTAGCCCGGGAAATGCCCCTGCAGCTGGCCCGCCACGACAGCGGCCCCCTGGAGAACCTGTTCTTCACCTTCACTTACCAGGCCCGCCGCAACGCCCAGGGAGAAGTGGATGGGGTACTGGCTTTCGCCCACGAAGTAACCGACCAGGTGCAGGCCCGGCGCGTAGTGGAGGAAGGCGGGCAGCAGGCCCTGGCCCTCGCGCAGGAGCTGAGCGAAGCCAACGAACAGCTGCAGCGCACCAACGTGGACCTGGACAACTTCATCTATACCGCCTCCCACGACCTGAAAGCCCCCATCAGCAACATCGAAGGCCTGCTTTACCTGCTGCAGGAGGAGCTGCCCGCCGACGGCGAGCAAAGCCGGAGCGTAGCCCCCACCCTGACGCGGATGATGGACTCGGTGGAGCGCTTCAAGCGCACGATTGACCACCTGACGGAAGTTTCCAAGCTGCAGAAGGAGCACGATGCGCCGGCCACGTCCGTGGATCTGGCCGCCGTGGTGGAGGACGTGCGTCAGGATCTGCTACCCCTGCTGCAGGCCACCGGCGCCAAGCTGGTTATTGACGTGGCGGCCCGCCCGGCCATTCAGTTCTCGGAGAAAAACCTGCGCTCGGTGGTCTACAACCTGCTCAGCAACGCGCTCAAGTACCACTCACCCAACCGGCCGCCCCGCGTGGACGTGCGGGCCCACGTACGCCCGGGCTACACCGTGCTGGAAGTGCACGACAACGGCCTGGGCATCGAGCCCTCCTACCGACCCCGCCTGTTCAGCATGTTCCAGCGCTTTCACACCCACGTGGAGGGCTCAGGTATTGGCCTCTACATGGTCAAGCGCATGGTCGACAATGCCGGCGGCCACATCGAAGTGCACTCCCAGCCCGGCGCCGGCACCACTTTCTTCGTACACCTGCCCCAGGTGCCTGGCGCTGCCGCCTGACGCTGCCTTTGACTTTCTGCTTTCTGCTGCATGGCTGCCATTTCCTGTACCCTGCTCGTCGACGACGACGAGACGACCAACTACCTGAACCAGACGCTGCTCCGGCGCATGGCCATTACCGACACGGTGCTGGTGGCCACCAACGGCCAGGAGGCTCTGGACCTGCTGCACACGCACTGCGCGCCGGTGGCCTCGCCCACCTGTCCGGCCCTGATTCTGCTGGACATGAAGATGCCCCGTATGAACGGTATGGAGTTTCTGCAGGCTTACACCCGGCGCCCGCCCACCGACAACCCGGCCGTGGTTATCATCATGCTTACTACGTCGCTCAACCCCAACGACGTGGCCAGCATGCAGAACCTGCCCATTGCCGGCTACCTCACCAAGCCCCTGACCCGGGAAAAAGTCGACCAGATTCTGCACGAGCATTTCCCCGCTGGCCCGGAGCCACTCAGCTAAAGCAGCTGCGGCGGCGCAAAAGCCGGCGCTACCTCATCTGCTTTTGCAGCGGGGCCAGGATTTTGTAGTCCACGTAGAAGGTGCCGAAGGGCACGAGGCAGGCCAGCAGCACTTTCCAGGTGGTAGTGGCGAAGCGCCAGCGGTACTCCACGCCCACGCGCAGGGTGTTAAGCACGAAAAGCAGAAACAGCAGCCCATGCACCGGCCCGAGGGCGCGCACCAGTGCCGGGTTGCCGTAAAAGTGTTTCAGGGGCACGGCCACCCCGACGAGCAGCAGCAGCGAAATGCCTTCGGCCAATGCCAGCAGGCGCAGGCGGCCAATAGGTGATTTGAACATAGTTTGTTGCCTTAAAAGCGAAGAAGCGGCCGCTGTGCCAGCGGGGAGAAGGGCCACGGAATGGCTACCAGGATGAGCACTAAGGCCAGCGCAAACCACAGAGCCATTGTGCGGAACTTTGCCTGGTCGGTTGTTTGACGCTTGGCCAGGGCCGAGCCGATGGTGAGCACCGTAATGGCCAGCGTCATCAACGCCACGTGCTGGACGCCGAAAAACAGTGAGGTAGGCGCGTGCGCCGCGTCGCGCAGGTGAAACGAGGCGATAACCGGACTCACCAGGTACAGCCCGTAGCCCAGCATAAGCTGCCCGTGAGCCACGGTGGCCGTGGTGTGCCGGAGGGTATTATCGAAGGCAGTGAACGGCCGCCTCCCCAGCCAGCCGCGGCAGGCCCGAAAAATGCTGGCAAAGATGCTCAGCAGCAGCACCCAGCGAACCAGGGAGTGCAGCGTTAAAAGTGTCAGGTACATACGGCCCCTTAAATGATGGGGCAAAGGTGCGGCGGCTACGCAGCGCCGGGTTAGCACCCAGCCGGCCAATTCTAGGACGGAGTATGCCGCTTGCGAAAAGCCAGCGGGGTCAGGCCCGTGTGCTTCCTGAACAGCCGGCTGAAGTAGGAAGCATCCTCGATGCCCACGGCCGCGCCCACCTCCCCCCACCGACCACTTGCTCTGAAACAGCAGCACCTTGGCTTCGAGCACAATGCTTTCCTCAATCCAGCGGGCCGGCGACTTACCCGTGACGCGGCGCACGCACTTGCTCAGGTGGTTGGGTGAGATATTGAGCCACTCGGCGTAGTCGCGCACGCGGTGCGTGGTTTTGAGCGAGGAAGCCACCAGGTGCTTGAAGTGATTGGTCAGGGCAGCGGCGGCCGAGAGCGGCGCGGGTGCGTCGGTGGTGTGGGCCCGGTTAAGCTCGTGCAGCAGCGCCAGCAGGTAGGCCCGCACCACGGCCGGGTAAGTTAGCCCGTGGGTGGTATACTCCACCAGCAGCCGGTGCAAAAGCTGCCCGACGAATTGGGCGGTTTGCGCGGGAAGCTCAATCACGGGCCGGCCCCAGAAATGCAGAAAATCAAATGGCACGGTGGCCTCGGCGGGGGCAGCCTGTCCCAGCAGGATAGCATCGTGAAAATGGCACACAAAGCCCGTATTCACGTCGCCCGGCTCAAAGGAATACACCTGCCCGGCCCGGGCTATCAGCATCTCGTGCGGGCCCACCGTGTAGCTGTCGTTGCCGATGCTCATGCGGGCCTGCCCCGAGGTAACATACACCAGCGAATGGCCGGTGGCCCGCGACGGGGGCACGGCCTGCGTAAACAGCGGGTAAAGCTGCTCCACGGCCACGATGAAAAACTGTCCGGGGTCGGCCAGCACGAGCTGCTGCACCGCTGCCGGCTCCGCCGTAAACCGCCGGACGTACTCCATCATGCGGTAGGTTTTGATGGCATTGGAAGCAGCAGTAGGCATCAGGGAGCAGTTGATTGTAAAAACAGGAGCCCCAGCTTTTCAGACGGGCCACGATCAAGCAAACGATAAAAGGGCAGGAATACTTTGCTGCCTATGATAGCGCAAATAGCCGCGTAAATAGAAAAGTGCTTTCGCGGTATTGCTCGATGCGCTATACAAGCCTATCTACGGGGGAGCCAGAAGTCCGATTCCAGGCAATAAAACCGGCCATTGGATATAAATTTACCTGATAATACGCAGCTCAATAGAAAGGACGTAAAGTCGGATTGGTCTTCACTATGGTTTTTGCAGGCTTACGACGTAACCTACCTTCACAGCACTATCACACCACAACTCCTGTTTTATGGCCCTGCGTAAGATTTCCGGTTGGTTGCTCAGCGCTTCCTTGTTGTTGGGAGCCTGTGAAAAAGAAGACCCGGTTTCCCTGCTGCCCGACAGCACGCAGACGGGCCAGAATACGGGCGGGTTCCTGCTCGACGGCACCGCGTACCCGGCCACTGGCTGGACCGGGAGCTTTCTGGGTATGGCCGGGACAATTCCTCCGCTCGAGGGCGGCTACGATGTGTCTGCCCTTGCTCCCCTGCCCGGCTGGCAGGTCAGGCCCGAGTATAGCCTGAGCCTCAACAGTGCCCGGGGCAAAAAGCAGGTGACCGTCACGCTGTACCTGCGCAAGCCCCAGGTGGGAGAGTTCCTGCTCAACCAGGACACGGGCCTGCCGCCTCTGGCCCCCGACAGCACGGTGGTAGACCATGCTACGGTGTATATCAGTGAGGACAGCAGCTCCGAACTCTACCAAACCAGCAGCCGGCACACCGGCCGCATCGTGCTGACGGTGAGCTACCCCGACGCGGCCGTATCTGCTGGCACCTTTGAGTTTACCGCCGCCAGCACCACTAACCCAAGCAAAACGGTAACCGTTAGTGCCGGCCGCTTCGACCGCAAGCAGTAATGCAGGCAAGAGTTCCAGCCCGGCCGCCATATCGGTCATTCAGGCTGTTTTAGCAGAAACTTAGGAGTAGCGCGACCAGCGGCAAGAGCTTCAATAGTTGCAGGAAGAGACGGTGAAGCCGGCAAGGCAACCCCAGCTTTCCCAGCGACCTAGGCAGCAGTGCTTTTATGCTTAGTATCACGGCCGCCGATATGCATAAAGCCGCAAATTCTCATCACTTAACTCTAACTGAAACTGGCCTATTGCTTGAATCTGCAGCTGAATAGCGTGCAGATCCTGCACTACGGATTTGTTGCTGATAAACCGAGGAAATTCCAGCCACTCGATTTCCTTGTAGGCGTACCAGCCCCTGGGGTTTCCGGTAATCATGGCTTCCATAGCGGTGTCATAGTAGTCGAAACGGTAGCTCGTATCCTCATCAAATACCAACCATCTGATCATCGTTTCTTGCTCCCAGATCAGTTTAACTCGGCATTCCGCAATCAGCGCCGCGTTTTCGACCAACGCGGATAGCAACTTTAGCCACTTTGCGTTACTCATCAACGGAGAAAGACGTTTTTCAGTGATAAGCCTCTCTATTGATATATTATCCCGCGTCATTATAAGCGTTTGTTAGATCCAGCTGAGCCACCGCCGGCTTCTGGTAAAACAACTCCAGACCCCAAGATACACCGTTCCGCTGGCCCAAGCTTTCTGAGGCTTCCAAACACGAGCCTTGTGGGACTTTCTTCCGGGGAAAAAGCTGAAAGTCACGGTCGTTTGCGCGGCGGGTAGTATCTTTCCTGGCTTATTTCTTCCGATGAAACACCTATACTTCCTGGTTGGCTTGCTCCTGACGGGCCTCACGGCTTCGGCCCAAACTTTTACGGGCGCCGGCGGCACCATCCCCGACGACAATACCACTGCCAGCTTTGCGGCTGCGGTGAGCGGTCTGAAGCCAGCCACCCTCAACGACCTGTTCGGGCTGGAATCGGTGTGTTTCACGATTGAGCACCCGCGTGTGGCCCAGCTGGTAGTGCAGCTGCAGGCCCCGGATGGGAAGGTGGCGAATTTATCCGTCGGCAACGGGGGCAACGGCGCCAACTACAGCAACACCTGCTTTAACAGCACGGCCATGCTCTCAGTGAAGGCAGGCACGGCCCCGTTCAGCAATACCTTCCGGCCGGAGGGGGTGCTGGGCAGCGTAAACAACAACCAGCCTGCCAACGGCACCTGGAGCCTACGCGTGCGTGACACCCAGGGCGGCCACGTGGGCAGCGTAACGTCCTGGTCACTCACCTTCGGCAACGCCCCGGCCACCCCGCCCGGCTTTATCTCGTCGAACCTGCCCATCGTGGTGATTAACACGGGCGGCCGTGCCATTCCCGACGACCCCAAGGTAGATGCCTACATGGGCATCATCAACCACAAGGACGGGCGCCGCAACCGCCTGGCCGATGCCTACGACGACTACCACAACCGCATTGGCATTGAGCTGCGCGGCAGCTCCTCGCAGCTGTTTCCGCAGAAGTCCTACAGCATCGAAACCCGCAACACGGGCAACTTCGAAAACGACACTGTGGTGATGGGCATGCCCGAGGAAAACGCCTGGATCCTCTACGCGCCCTACAACGACAAAACCGGCATGCGCAACGTGCTGAGCTACGATATTGCCAACCGCACGGGCCACTACGCCTCGCGCACCCACTACTGCGAGCTGATGCTCAACGGCGAGTACCAGGGCATTTACGTGATGATGGAGAAGATCAAGCGCGATGCCAACCGGGTCAACATCAAGAAAATTGACCCAGTGGATATTTCCGGCAACAAGCTCACCGGCGGCTACATCTTCAAGCTGGATAAGCCCACCGGCACCGGCGGCAACGAAGGCTGGAACTCCAAGCGCCTTAGCTCCAGCGGCAGCATCATCCACTTTCTCTACGAGTACCCCGCGGCCGACGAAATTCAACCCGAGCAGGCCAAATACCTGCAGGCTTACGTCGACTCCGTGGAAACGGCCCTGGCCTCGGCCGACTTCGCCGACCCCAAAACCGGCTACGCGAAGTACATTGACGTCAATTCCTTTATCGACTATTTTATCCTGAATGAAATCAGCAAGAACGTGGACGGGCTGCGCCTGAGCACCTTCCTGCACAAAAAGCGCCGTAGCGACGGGGGCAAGATTTACGCCGGCCCTGCCTGGGACTACAACCTGGCCTGGTGGAACGCCGACTACTGCGACGGTAACACGGAAACCGGCTGGGCCTACAACTTCAACAGCGTATGCCGCGGCGACGAGTGGCAGGTGCCTTTCTGGTGGGCGCGTATGCTCCAGGACCCGGCTTTCACGGCTGCCCTGCAGTGCCGCTGGAAAGAACTGCGCCAGCGCACCCTGAGCCTGGACCGCCTCAACACCTACATCGACTCCACCGCCAACCACCTGGACGAGGCGCAGGCCCGGCATTTTCAGCAATGGCCCATCCTGGGCACGTATACCTGGCCCAACCCTTCCCCCATTCCTGCCGACTACCCCGGCGAAATTGCGGCCCTGAAAAAGTGGCTGAAAGTGCGCTTTGCTTGGCTGGATGCCAACATGCCCGGCCTTTGCAGCAACGTAACGGCCGCTCAGCCCACCGGCCCGGCCACGGCCACGCAGGTATTTCCTAACCCTTTCGGCCCGGAACTGAGCTTACGCACCACGCTTACGGCCCGCGCTACGGTGCAGGTGCGCGTGCTCGACGTAACGGGACGGGAGGTAAGCCGGGTGGAATATGGCCAGCTGCCGGCCGGGCCGCACGAGCTGCCTATCAAACCCGCTCAGGCGCTGGCGCCGGGCATCTACTTCGTGCAGGCTACCATCGGTAGGACGGCTTACCATCTGAAGGTGGTGAAACAGTAGCGGCTTAGAAGCTGTTTTAAGTTAATTCTTCTGGAGGGTGCAGCGAAGCAAAGGGGCGGCGCTACACCCTCCTGGCGTTTTTGAGCTTACGCAATCCACTTTTTAGTGGTCGTAGCTGACGACCCGGGTTACTTTCCACTGCCCGTCCTTGAGGCGCCACACCATCATGTTCTTGAAGGTGCCGCAGTCGTCTTTGCCGTTTTCTACGTGGCAGAAGCGGTGCTCGTAGGTTTCCACGGCCCCGTAGCCGCTGATGGGAAATACTTCCAGAGTGCCGGGCACGAGCTGGCGGTTGAGGCCGGTGGTTTTGTTCTGGTCGAACAGATTCCGGAAGCCCTGCATGGTTTGCTGGAAGTTGGCCAGCCCGCCTTTGTCGTGGTAGAATTCCAGGTCTTCGGCGAAGAAAGTCTGAAGCTTTTCCACATCATGCTGGTTGAAAGCCAAGAACATCAGGCTGTCTTGCCGCGCAATGGTGCGGTAAAGCTCTTGAGAAACCGGTGCTTTAGGCGCCCGGGTCGCAGGAGCTGGCTTTACCGTGGTGCAGGCGCCAGTCAACCACGCTATTGCGGCCAGTAGTGCGTACGTATTTCTGCTGTTGCGGCTCATCAGATTGTAGGTAGCGGTATAGTCCTGCCAGGGGGCAGGTCGGGTCAAAGCTAACATGGCCTATTTTCTCCGCCAACCAGAAACGGCTGCCTACTTCCGGGGCTTACGGCGTCGGCGGCTGGCTACTCGTTCCCGCTCGGCTTTGCGCTCGGCCCGCACGGCCAGCCGCTCGTCCATGCGGCCCATCAGCCGCTCGCGCACGTGCCGGGCCAGGTCGGCGAGGGAAACCAGGCGGGTGGTGCGCAGAAAGCTAAGCACTTCGCGGCGACGCAGCGTACTCACGCCGGGCAGCCCCCGGGCCAGCAGGTATTGCTGAACCTCGCTGTGGCGCAGCAAGGCTGCCACGGCGGGCCGCTCCACGGTGGCGTTGTACAGGGCCGGGCGCTCGGTGCGCAAACCATCGGCCGTGGCGACCTGAATACCTACCCACTCCGGCAGCAAAGGCCGCAGCTTGGGCACGTGCTTTTCGGTGACCACGAAAGTGACGAAGTCGTAGGCCTTGGCGTAGCAGGGCAGCTGCTTGGCCACGCGCTGCAGGGTGTCGGCGTCGCCTTTCAGTTCGTAGCCGTGCATGAAGTGCTCAGTGATGTGCACGACGTCGGCGCGGGTGGTGCCGGTGGGCAGCTCGTCTACGTACAGGCCGCCCTGCAGCAAGGGGTACAAAAGCACACGGATTTCGGGGTCGTTCACGGGAAAGCTTCGGCAACTAAGGTGCAAGATACGCCATCCGGCACGCGAGGAAAAAGTCCGACTACCGGCCGCCCCGTTAACTTCGCAGCTGGATTCCGTTGGTTCCCGCTGTTTTCCTTGTTTGCTATGCCCTTGCCCATCACGTCGCGTACCTGGCTTTGGTTGTTTCTGGCTGCCCTGGGGCTGGCCTTCCTGCTGGGCCTGGGAGCCTGGGGGCCGCTGGAAAGCTCGGAGGCCCGCTACGCCGAAATCGGGCGGGAGATGCTGACGGGCCAGGACTGGCTCCACCCTCGCCTACTGGGCATTCAGCACTTTCATAAGCCCCCGCTCACCTACTGGCTCACGGCAGCCGGGCTGGGTATGTTCGGCGAAAGTGCGCTGGGCGTGCGGGTGCTGCCGGTGCTGGCCGTGCTGCTGCAGGTGCTGTTGGTATACGGGTTAGGTCTGCTCTTCTTCGCCCAGGACCGGGCCCGCGCCCTGGCCGCGGCCATCGTCTATGGCACCCTGCCCGTAGTGCTTATTTCGGCCCTCAACGTGACGACGGATGCCTACCTGGCCACGCTGGAGCTGGCGGCGGCCTACGGCATACTGCGCTATTACCACGGGGGCGGCATGCGGTGGCTGTATTTGTTCTGGCTGGGGCTGGGGCTGGCCTTCCTGACGAAAGGCCCCGTGGGTTTCATCCTGCCGCTAATGGTTGTTATCGGCTTTTACTTCCGGCGCGGGCAGGCGCGGCGGCCGTTTACCTGGCATCACGCCGTGGGCATTGGGCTGTTTTTGCTGGTGGGGCTGAGCTGGTATCTGTACCTGATGGCCGAAAACCCGGCGTTTCTGCGCTATTTCCTGTTCGAGCATACCGTGGAGCGGTTTGCCAACGCCGCCACCTTCAACCGGGCCAAGCCCTGGTGGTTTTACCTGGTGCTGGCTCCGGCGACCAGCCTACCGTGGTCGGTGGCGCTGATTACGCAGGCTGTGCGCACGCGCTGGGCGGAGGTGCCGCAGCAGTGGCGGAACGTGCTGCTGTTCTGGGTGGTGCTGCCGCTGGTGTTCTTCTCCATTTCCAAGTCCAAGCTGCTGCTGTACGTGCTGCCGGTATTCCCGGGCGTAGCCTTGCTCACGGTGTACTACCTGGGCCGCCTGACGGATGGGGCACTGCACCGCTGGTACGTGGGTTTCCTGGCCTTCTGGGGGCTGCTGCTGGCGGCGCTGTGCCTAGTGCCGGTGCTGAGCGCCGTGGGCTGGGTGCCGCTGGAAGCCGGGCCGCTCACAGCCGGGGCCGCCGCAGCCGGTATTGCCCTGCTGGTGTTGCTGCTGATGTTCTGGGACGAAATACGGGTGGCCCCACGCCTGCTGGTGGCAGCTGGTCTGTTCACGGTGGTACTGCTGGTAGCAGCCAAGCCCCTGCTGCACCAGAACGAGCTGACCTTCAACGGCAGTCGGCCCCTGGCCGAGTTCCTGCGCGAAAAGCAGCTTTCCAACCGGCAGGTTCTGGTGTACAATGAGCTGCTCCCGTCTCTGGCCTTCGAGCTGGGCCGCGTGCCCGTGTCGCTCTACGATGGCAACCAGAGCCTGAGCCGGGAAACCCAGTTCGAGGCCAACGACACCTGGCAGCGCCAGCTCATCAACCTGCAAAATCCGCAGCAGGAGCCCTACCTCGGCAGCTTGCTGGTGCAGCGCCCCGTGCTGCTGGTGAAAGGCGAGATGCGCGCCGAACGCCGCTGGATGCTGCGCTACTTCCGTCAGCAGCAAAAGCTGGGCAAGTGGACGGTGTGGTGGTAGAAAATCTGGGCTTTGGGGTAGCTGGCCTCATTGGCAAGGCAAACGGTTGGGCGGGTAGCCGTATCAGTCGCCGGGCCGCCGGCTAAGCCGGATGCCTGCTTATTGCTGGGAGTTACCCAAGAGTACACACGTGCTGGCGCTCTACTGCTTAAGCGGTCCTTTGCCCCCCAAAATCTGACCAGTGACTAGCGCCAGGCAGCACAGCCTGGTTTTTGACGCGGGCTCCACCGGCTCGCCCTGGGTACCCCCGAAGCCCCTACCCACGGGCAAGCCGGCACTGCGGTTTGGCCGGGGCAAATACCACCTCTTGGGGGCCGGCACAGAGTACCTGACCATAACTTAAGCGGCGGCGGGCAGTTAGTATACTTCCACCTCCTGCTGCCCGGCCATGAACATTCTGCTTACCGGTGCCAATGGCTACATTGGCCAGCGTCTATTGCCCCTATTGGTGCAGGCCGGCCACCACGTAACCTGCCTCGTGCGCGACGCCCGCCGGGTAGACCTGCCCGAGACTTTGCGCCAACAGGTGCGTGTAGTACAGGGCGACCTGCTACGTCCCGATTCCCTGGCCGACCTGCCCCTGGACGTGGACGCGGCCTACTACCTGGTGCACTCCATGAGCGGGCACGACAAAGACTTTTTCCGCCTGGAGCAGGAGTCGGCCCACAATTTCGCGCAGTACCTCAACCGCACGGCGGCCAAGCAGGTAGTCTATCTTTCCGGCATTGCCAACGACCGGGCCCTGAGCGTGCACCTTCGCTCCCGCAAGGCCGTGGAAAAGGTACTGCGCAAGCAGGCCCGCGCCTCGCTCACAGTACTGCGGGCCAGCATCATCATCGGCTCGGGCTCGGCCTCGTTTGAAATCATCCGGGACCTGGTGGAAAAGCTGCCGGTGATGGTGACGCCGCGCTGGTTGAACTCGCGCTGTCAGCCCCTGGGCATCCGCGACGTGATGCACTACCTGCTGGCCGTGCTCGACAATCCCGCCTGCCAGGGCCGCTCCTTTGACGTGGGCGGGCCGGACGTGCTAACCTACCGGCAGATGCTGCTGGAGCTGGCGCAAGTTCGCGGCTACCGGCGCTATATTTTCACGGTGCCCGTGCTCACGCCCCGCCTTTCCTCCTGGTGGCTGTATCTGGTGACCAGCACCACGTTTTCCCTGGCCCAGAGCCTGGTGGAAAGTCTGCGCAACGACACCATCGTGGACCCGGACCGCAGCATTGAGGCGGTGGTGCCCCATGCCTGCATGCCGTACCGCGCCGCCGTGGAGCTGGCCTACCAGCGCATTGAGCAGAACGAGGTAGTGAGCAGCTGGAGCGACGCGCTTAGCAGCGGGGTAATGCCCCCGGCCTATATGGACCACATTCAGCTGCCCCGGCACGGCATTCTGCAGGACTGTCGGCGCCTGCGCTTCCGGCGCGACCCAGAGGCCGTGCGCCGCAACGTGTGGCAGATTGGCGGGCAGCGGGGCTGGTATAAAGTAGACTGGCTGTGGCGGGTGCGCGGCCTCCTGGATAAGTTGGTGGGTGGCGTGGGCCTGCGCCGGGGCCGCCGCTCCCCTACCGACCTGCGCGCCGGCGACCCGCTCGACTTCTGGCGCGTGCTGGTGGCCGACCCGGCCGCCCGCCGCCTATTGCTCTATGCCGAAATGAAGCTACCCGGTGAAGCTTGGCTGCAGTTCCAGATTTTGCCCAACGACGACGGCACCCACACCCTGGAGCAGCTGGCCGTGTTCCGGCCCCGGGGCCTGGCTGGGCGCTTGTACTGGTACTCGCTGGTGCCTTTCCACGCCATCATTTTTCGGGGCATGGTGGAGAATATAGTGGAGTACACGGGTCCGCCGGCTCGTGCCTTACCCACCCCACCGCCGCCACAGCCAGAGCACGGCGCTTAGCAGCAAGCTCACCAGCAGCATGGATACGATGGGCGCGTAGAACCGAAACCCCGGCCGCTCCACCCGAATATCACCGGGCAGGTGGCCAAACCAGCCCAGCAGCCACCCCCCGCCCAGCCACAGAAACGCGCCCAGCAGGACGATGGCTAGACCAAGGAGAACTAGGGTTTTACCGAGTTGGGGATGCATAGATATTCCTTTATCTATGGAGAACTGACTAAGCCATTCAGCAACCGATACAGCTGCCGAAGGCCAGCCGTGCCGGTGCCATTCAAATCTTCTACGACCTTGCGCTGGCCGTCGTTATATTCTATTACCAGTTTGACGTGGGTGCGGTGATTTTGCGGTGAAAGGGCAAAGCTGGCCGGTAAGCCGGCAAACTTTATATAGTTGAGCAGCTCCGCCAGTTGTATCTTCTGCGCCGGAAGCAGGCGACTTGCGCGCTGTTGCATGGTCACCTTCGTCGTATCCAGGGCTTCCGCCCGGCGACGCCAGAGATGCACGGATTCTTCGGTCACGGTGATGCGGGTACGGATAGCCTGATGATATACGGAGTAGCCTTCGTACTCAACCCGTTGAATGCGGTGCTGCGTGGGGTGAGCATTGTACTCCACAAAGCCGCCACCTACGTACGACAGCAGCTGCGTGCGGCGGTTTTGCAACTGTCTCCTTGGGCCGTGGCTGCGGGCATAGTCAGCATACTCTAGGAGGTGTTGGCCTTGCTCCACAACCACGCGCGCTACCGGATATCGGCGGTTCAGTACGTTGTAGAAATTGCGCACTACGAGCAGTTTGCTACCCATATCCAGCACGCAGAACACCAAGCTGGTATTCTTACGTTGGGCCAGCACCAACAAATCCGGCAGGCCGTTCTGGTCGAAATCAGCCTTGAACCACGTCTGACCGCTGCGCACGGCAAACCGAGTGAAACGGTACGGCTTATACGCTGCTGCGGCGGAGTCGCCCAGCGTTGCTTCGGCATACTCCCACCCCAGGGGGTGGATGAGGTCCAGCACCTGAGCGTCGGTTTGCAGGGCAGCAATGCGGCTCGCTTTTTTCCTGGGCCTGGGCATGACCTGCCCAGAGCATCAGCAACAGGCTTATCAAGAATAGTTTAAGCCACCTACGCATCACCCCTGCCCGAAAATCGGCTCGATGCGACCTTCGGGCGTCACTTGCAGCACGGCTTCGTAGCGGTTGCCGGTTTTGCTGGACACGAACCCGCGGATGACGCCGGTTTTGCCTTTGCGCAGCAGCTGATTCATCTGGGCGTCGGACAGGGTTTTGCCGCCCCACTCGAAGGGCACCCGAAACTGGCAGTCTTCGCGGAAGCGGGAGCAGCCCCAGGCGCTTTTGCCGCGCAGCATCTGGCCCAGGCGGCACACCGGGCACGGAATCTGGCCAGGGTCGGAGGGCGTGGTGGGCTTGCTTTCGGCGGCGCGCACCAGCTCCAGGGTGCGCTGCGGCGTGAGGCGAATGGCGGCCCCAAACTTCTGCCCGGCATCGTCCAAAAAGCCCTGCATCACCTGGGTGCGGCCTTTTTTGAGCAGGTCGCCCACCTGTTTGTCGGTGAGTTTCTTGCCCTCAAACTCCGGAGGCAGGCGGAACTGGCAGCCTTCTTTCCAGCGCGAACAGCCCAGAGCGGTTTTGCCACGCAGCACGTGGCCGCCTCCGCAAGCCGGGCACGGCCCCAGCGCCCCCGGCACGGCCGGCGTCGGCGCGGCCTTGGGCGGACTGGCCTTGGCACCCGCGGCGGCTTTCTGGCCGGTGAGGTCGGCCATTTCGGGCCGGTGAATGCTGATGCCGCGGCCGGAGCCATCCTGCTTTACTTCCTGTACCATCTCGCGCACCAGGGCCTTCAGGTCGCTCAGGAACTGCTCGGGCTCCAGCTGGCCGCCTTCAATCTGGCGCAGCTTCCGCTCCCACTGCCCCGTCAGCTCCGCCGATTTGAGGGTAGGGTTACGAATCAGGCCAATCAGCTCCACGCCGGTGGGGGTGGGCACCACCTTCTTTTTGTCGCGGCGGATGTAGCCGCGCTTGAACAGGGTTTCGATGATGGCGGCCCGCGTAGAAGGGCGGCCGATGCCGTTTTCCTTCATGGCCTGGCGCAGTTCCTCGTCGTCGACGTTGCGGCCGGCGGTTTCCATGCCGCGCAGGAGCATGGCCTCGGAGTACTCGCGCGGGGGCTGGGTCATCTTGGAATCCAGCCGGGGCTTGTGGGGGCCGCTTTCGCCTTTCTCGAAGCTGGGCAGCACGGTGTTCACCACATCATCGTCGCCCTCGCCGGTGGCTTTGGGGGCCGAGGGCGCCTGCTGCTTTTCCGGGTCGCCGTAAACCACGCGCCAGCCGGGGTTGAGAATCTGGCGGCCCCGCACCCGGAAAGTGCGGCCGGCCGCGTCGGCCGTCACCGTTGTGTTGGAAACTTCGCAGTCGGGGTAGAAAGCGGCCAGGAAGCGGCGCACGATGATGTCATACACGCTTTGCTCGTGGTGGCCCAGGCCGCCCGCGCTGGCCCCGGTGGGAATAATGGCGTGGTGGTCGGTGACTTTGTTGTTGTTGAAAACCTTGGGGCTCTTCTTGATTTTGGTGGCCAGCAGGGGCGCGGTGAGGCCCGCGTAGGCCCCGAGCCCGCGCATGATGCCCGCAATTTTAGGGTACTGGTCGTCGGGCAGGAAGGTGGTATCCACACGGGGGTAGCTCACCACTTTCTTCTCGTAGAGGCCCTGCACGGTTTTGAGGGTATCCTCGGCCGAAAGGCCCAGCTGGTTGTTGCACTGCACCTGCAGGGAGGTGAGGTCGAACAGGGCGGGCGGGCTTTCCAGGGCCTTCTTGATTTCGACGTTGGTCACCGTCAGGGGCACGTCTTTTACCGCCGCCATGGCCTCATCGGCTTCCTCCTGGGTCACGAAGTAGCCGCGGGCTTTCAGGCGGGCCTTTTCAGCAAGCACCCCGTCGGGCTCGTCATCGTCCTTGCCTTTCTTGACGGGGGCTACGTGGCTGAACATGGTGCCCCGGTACTCGGTGCGCAGCACCCAGTAAGGCTCGGGCCGGAAGTTCTGGATTTCGTGGTACCGGTCCACCAGCAAGGCCAGCGTGGGCGTTTGCACCCGCCCGATGCTGAGCACCTGCCGCTGCCCGGGCGCGTACTTGAGCGTGAACAGGCGCGTCGCGTTCAAACCCAGCAGCCAGTCGCCCACGGCGCGGCTTTTGCCGGCCTGGTAGAGCTTCTCGAACTCGGCCCCATCGCGCAGGTTGGCAAAGCCCTGGCGGATGGCTTCCTCGGTGAGCGACGATATCCAGAGGCGCTTGATGGGCTTGCGGTACTTGGCTTCGAGCAGCACCCAGCGCTGAATGACCTCCCCTTCCTGCCCGGCGTCGCCGCAGTTGATGACTTCCTCGGCAGAGGCCAGCAGGTTCTTGATGACGTTGAACTGGCGCACCACCCCGTCGTCGCGGCGCATAAGCTTGATGCCGAAGTTCTCGGGCAGCATGGGCAAATCGTGGATGCTCCAGCGCTTCCACTCGGGGCGGTAGTCTTCGGGCTCGCGCAGCTGGCAGAAGTGCCCAAACGTCCAGGTGACCTGGTAGCCGTTGCCCTCGAAGTAGCCATCCATTTTGCGGCTGGCACCCAGCACGTGGGCAATTTCGCGGGCGACGCTGGGCTTTTCGGCAATGCAGACTTTCAACTCGTGGGATTCTCTCGGATGGATGATAACACCGGCTCCGGGCCGGCAGACAATCAACAAAGATACGCCGCGAAAAGGTCGGTGCCGAACGAGGTGGCCCCTGTCATTCCGAGCAAAGCGAGGAATCTGGCTTGGCCCGTCCACGCTTCTTAAGATTCCTCGCTTTGCTCGGAATGACAGTTGTTATAGGTCGTTCAACGAGGAGACGCGAATACGCGTCTCTACATCGTTCGGCTGGTTCGCGTACCTTCGCTTTCCTCACGTCTTCCGCTATGCTAAACTCTTTGCGCATCCAGAATTTCAAATCCTGGAAGGATACCGACACCATCGAATTCGGCTCCCTCACCGGCTTCTTCGGCACCAACTCCTCCGGCAAAACCAGCATCCTGCAGTTCCTGCTGATGCTCAAACAGACGGTGGAATCGTCGGATAGACTGCAGATTTTAAATTTAGGAGATGAGAGGTCTTATGTAGACTTAGGCACTTTGTACGATGTAGTGCATCAACGTAAAGACCCTGCAGAAATTACCTTCAAGGTAGAATGGAAGCTATTAATAGATGAAGCCTTTTCTCCTAAACACTTACGCAAGTTCACTTGGGCAAATTATAAAAACACATTTGAAAGCAAAATAAGAAAAAGAGGTGACCATATATCTTTACAGAATTATCATTACAGAAGTAAAGAAAGGTCTTTTACGCTACAAATGACCGGCCAGGATTACGAGACTAGTTCACCTATTTACTCTCTGCTCACAGAAGGTTTAACAGATCCTCATTCTCATGAAGCAGTTAGATTTCCTCAACGCTACGTGGAAATAAATAAATTTTATGGAATGCCTTCTGGATTTGCTTTACCAGCGGGGCAATACGATCAGATAGCAAGGATGGTATTCGAGTTTGAACAATTATTTAAGCGCACTTATTATCTAGGCCCTTTAAGAGAATATCCTAATCGATTATACGTTTGGGGAGGTGAACAACCTGAAGGAGTTGGAAACCGAGGAGAAAAAGCTGTAGCTGCTTTACTATATTCAAAACGGCTAGCTACTATAAAAATCCAAGACAACGTATTTCGCACACTAGAGGAGCATGTTGCTTATTGGTTAGAAGAGCTAGGTATGATTCACTCCTTCGAAGTACGTCCGATTGCGCCGAACCGGAAAGAATATGAAGTACGCATTAAACGCACGGCCGAATCGGCGGAGGTATTTTTGACCGACGTAGGTTTCGGCGTGTCGCAGCTGCTGCCAGTGCTGGTGCTGCTGTTTTACGTGCCGGAAGGCTCCACTATTATTCTGGAGCAGCCCGAAATTCATTTGCACCCGGCCGTGCAGGCGGGGCTGGCCGATGTATTTATTGACGCCATCAAGCGGCGCAACGTGCAGATTATTCTGGAAAGCCACAGTGAGCATCTGTTGCAGCGCCTGCAGCGGCGGCTGGCGGAAGAAGCCTTGCCCACGGAGCAGGTGAAACTATATTTCACCGATTTTGTGGGCGCCGCCTCCACTCTCACCCCGCTAGACCTGGACGAATACGGCAACATCCGCAACTGGCCCAACAACTTCTTCGGCGACTCCTTTGCCGATGCTTCCGCCATGATGGACGCCGAGCTAAAGCGCCGCGAAGCCGCGGGGGAGAAATAAGCTATGCCTACGCCTGCCAAGTGCATTCTGGATACCAATGTGCTATTGACCGCCGATGGCAAATCGGATGCGGGCCTGGCCTGCGTGCGGGCCGCAAAAACCCGCCTGGATACCGTGCGCGAACAAGGTGGCTTGGTGATTGATGCGGGCTTTCTGATCCTTAAGGAGTACGGGCACAAGCTGCAGCCGTTAGGCCCCAATACCCCCGGCAACGCGTTTCTCAAGTGGCTGCTGCAAAACAAGGCTACGCCTGTCTTCTGCGAGCAAGTACCCCTGGAAATAGCCGAGGACGGTTCCTTTGCCGCTTTCCCCGCCGACCCTAACCTGGCCCGTTTCGACCTCTCAGACCGCAAGTTCGTTGCTGTGGCGCTTACCCATCCGGCCCACCCGCCTATCGTAAATGCGACGGATACCGACTGGCACCACGCCCGCGAGGCCCTGGAGGGCCACGGTATCCGCCTGGAGTTTCTGTGCCCGGCCGAAATGACCCACTCCCGTTAGTTTGTTACTTCCAATACCGCGTGGTAGCCGGCTGTGGCTAATACGTGCGCTTACTATTGCGGGCTTCGAACCCCTGCCCAGGAAAGAAATATAGCCGTATTCGGATAATAAACTACTATCCGCCTATGGTTCAGGTTACGTACACGCAGCCGTAGTCATTTTCCCGGGTGTGTATGTGGTGGATTTTCTCGTTGCTGGCGGCCGTGTCGGCGGCCGTGGTGGTGACGCTTTCCAAGGTGGGCGTGAAGAATATCGAGTCGAGCGTGGCTTTTGCTATTCAGTCGGTGCTGATTGTAGGCGTGGCCTGGAGCGTGGTGGCCTGGCAGGGGCACCTGGGGCAGGTAGCTGAAATAGACCGGCGCACCTGGCTGTTTCTGGTGGCCGCAGGCATTATCACCTGCCTGTCGTCGCTGTTCTCGTTTCAGGCCCTCAAGTTGGGACAGGCCTCGCAAACGTCCTCCTTCGATAAGGTTTCCCTGGTCTTTTCGATTGTGCTGGCGGCCGTGTTTCTCAAGGAGAAGATTACCTGGCAGGTGTGGCTGGGCGCGGCCCTCATGGGCGGCGGGGCCCTGCTCATTGCCTTCACGAAGGCGCCCAAGTAAGAATTTTGTAGCTCTATGCCGAACATAAAAAAGGCGCTCCGTGCATACGGAGCGCCTTTTCTGCTAAGTCGGATTCGACTACGAGTTCTTTTTGTGCTTGGCCTTGATTTTGGCGTCGCCCATTTTGGTTTTCTGCTTCACGTCGGCATCGGCGGGGGCCGTTATGTCGGTTTTGGCGGGGTTGGACGCCGTAGCCGCGCCGCCTTCCCGGATTTCGCCTACCAACGACACCATCACCTGGCCCGAGGCCGAGTTGGAGTCGATGGTCAACACTTTGTTCTGCATGCCCATTTTGCCGGCCGAGTTGAATTTGGCGGTGATGGAACCGGTTTTGCCGGGCATCACGGGTTCCCGCGTCCACTCGGGCGTGGTGCAGCCGCAGCTGGCCTGGATGTTGGAAATGACCAACGGCGCGGTGCCCGTGTTCTTGAAGGTGAAGGTGTGGTCGACCACGTCGCCGGGCTTAATCACGCCGAAGTCATACTTCATTTCGGCAAACTGAATCTGCGGGCCGGCGGCTTGCGTGGCGGCAGCGGGAGTCGATTGGGCCTGAGCGGCGGCACCACCCAGCATCAGCGACAGGGCCAGAACAAGTACTTTTTTCATGACTGGGAAGTTGAAAATGAGGTTGATATTCAAAAGTAAATGGTTTTGCGGCCCGCGCCAATTATCCTGCCAGTTTAGCGTTGCGGAAATGAGCGTTTGGTGAGAAACCCACAACCAGCTGAATAGGTTGCACCTACGCATTACTCGGCCAGCAGCTTCTGGTTGAAGTTCAGCAGAAACAGCCGCTCGGCCGCCCGCGTGATGGCCGTGTAGAGCCAGCGCGCAAATTCGGAGTTCACCATCTCGTCCTTCAGGAAGCCATGGTCGACGAACACGGCCTGCCACTGGCCGCCCTGGGCTTTGTGGCAGGTGAGGGCGTAGGCGAATTTTACCTGCAGGGCATTCAGGAACGGGTCTTTGCGCAGGGCAGCGGAGCGGTCTTTCTTGGTGGGCAGGTCGGCGTAATCAAGGCCCACGGCGTCGTAGAGGGCTTTGCTGCGATCGGCGGGCAGGGCTGGACTTTCTGTGTGCAGGGTATCGAGCAGAAGCTTTACTTCCATGTCGGGCTCGTCGGGGTAGTCCACGAGGCGGACGCGGGCATCGGCGAAGCGGAAGCCGAACTCCTCGGTGCGCCGCACAATCTTCACCACCTGCACAAAGTCGCCGTTGGCTAGAAACCCGATTTCTGAGTCCTTGGGCAGCCAGAAGTAGTTGTTGCGCACCACCATCAGGTAGTCGCCCGACTCAATTTCGTCCTCGGCATCGAACAGGATGCGCCGGATAAACTGGTTGTACTGGTTGGCGTTCTTGTTGGAGCGGCAGATGATGGTGGTATTCTCGTGGCCAAAGTTCTTGTAAGCCCAGCGCAGGCCGTCTTCGAGCTTGTCGCCGCCCATAGAGAAGATATCGGGGTAGCCTTTGGTGAAGAAGGTGATTTTGGGCTGCTCTTCCCGCAGCTCTTCCCGCAGCACCGTGGCGTTCATCAGGATGCCTGAGGACTCGGCCTGGCGCATCACCTGGCGCAGCTCCACCGACTGCACGTGGGCCCGGAAGCGGTGAGCCAGGAGCTCGGGGTCGAGGGCGGGGCTGAGCAGCTGGCCCACGGGCGGCAGCTGGGCCGTGTCGCCGATGAGTAGCAGGCGGTTGGTTTGCTTCTCGAACACGTAGCCCATCAAGTCATCCAGCAGGCCGTTTTCGCCGAAGGCCTTTTCGTCGGAAATCATGGATGCCTCGTCCACGATGTAGAGCATGTCGGCCGTGCGGTTTACCTGCCGCTGAAACGAGAGTCGCTCGGAGGGCGAGCCGCTGGTTTGCCGGTAGATTTTCTTATGGATGGTGCTGGCCGGCACGCCCGAGTAGGTGCTCATTACCTTGGCGGCGCGGCCGGTAGGTGCCATGAGCGTGTACTTGCGCTGGCGGTGGTGCAGCCACTGCACCAGGGCGCTGACCACAGTGGTTTTTCCGGTGCCCGCATAGCCGCGCAACACAAAGGCCTTGCGCCCGGGCAGCTCGTCGCGCAGAAACAGGTCGAGCTGCTGAAACAGCAGGGCTTGGTCGGGCGTGGGCTCGTACGGGAAAAAGTCGCGGACGGAAGGAAGGCGGAGTGAGAGCATAAGTAGGTAAAAAGAATAATGCCGCAGGGCCTTTTAATCGAGCAGGGTCGGATTGACCTCACTAATAAACTGCTGCAAGAACAACATTTCGCGACCAGAAAGTCCCGCACGGCGGCCACTATCTAAGGCCGTTTGCCGGAAGTTGGCCAAAGCCTGAACCCGATTTTCCTCCGTGGAAAAATTGGCGCTGATTCCCCAGACAACCGCTTGGCGCAGGCAGGCTTTGGGGTGCCGCTCAAGGTAGCGCAACGTCAGCATGGGCTGTTGCGCCCATATAGCAGCGGCGGCCTCGCTGATGCCTTCCGAAAGATACCCATCACTCTGGCAATAGATGGAATCCAAAAGTTGCAAGGCACCTACCGACCGCTCAACTGCCACCTGCTGCTGAAGCTGGTAAATTCCCGCCAGCACTAGGCTATCATCGGGCGGCGGCAGTGGGGCCAGCAACGCAGAAGAGGATGCAGCGGTAGACGGATTTTGGCCGGGTACTGTTTGCTCCGATTGGCACCCGGCAAGGGCTAGGACGAATAACGCTGAAAGAATAATCTTCATAGCTGCTCAAGCTTTTCACTTTCCTAAATTACCCAGCACGCTCTAGCTTTTTACCCTTGTGGCTCTACCACGGCCATGGTAGCCGAAGCTTTGGCAATCAGCTTGTCGTCAGCCCACACTTCGGCTTCGCAGAAATAAAGGCGGCGGCCGGGCTTCAGCACCCACCCCACGGCACGGAGCTTCTGGCCGACGCCGGGGCGCAGGTAAGTGGTTTTGAGTTCAGCCGTTACTAGGCTCACGTCTTCCGGGGCCAGGGTAACGGCGGCAAAGCCTGCTGCCAGATCGGCCAGCGTAGCTATTAGGCCACCGTGCGCAAAGCCCCCGTGCTGCTGGTGCTGCTGTTGCAGCAGGACTTCCGCCTCTACGCGCCCCGGCTCAATGCGCGTGAGTTCGGCGCCGATGTGGTGCATGAAATGCTGGCGCTTTAGCCGGCGACGAATGCGGGTTTCCAGCTCGTCGGGCGCTGTTGCCTGGGGACTTTCGGGAGGTGTCATGTAGGGCAAAGATACCGCTCAGATAGTCCTGAACCGCAGAGTTGCGTACCTTAAACCCGACTACTGCCCTACTGCTATGGAACCCAAGCTTTACCTCTTATCGGGCGCCCTCGGGCTGGCCCTGGCCGCGTGCAGCGGCTTCCGGGTGTTTGTGCCGCTACTGGCCGCCAACGTGGCCTACCTCACGGGGTATATGGCGCCTTCTCCCGGCTTCGCGTGGCTGGGAACCTGGGCGGCGTTTGGGGTGCTGGCCACAGCCACAGTGGCCGAAATGCTGGCTTACTACGTACCCGTGGTGGATAATTTCCTGGATACTATCACCACGCCTGCCTCGTTTATTGCCGGCACCTTGCTGATGACTTCGTCCCTGCCCGAGTTAGACCCGGTGCTGCGCTGGGGGCTGGGCATCCTGGTGGGCGGAGGCACGGCCGGCGTTATCCAGACGGGTACCTCCCTGCTGCGGGCGGGCTCCACCGTAACCACCGGCGGCCTAGCTAACCCCGTGCTGGCCACCGGCGAAAACCTGCTGGCCGTGGTAGGCTCGGTACTGGGCCTGCTGCTGCCCGTGCTGGTAGCGGTGGCAGCCCTGGTGTTCGTGGTGTACCTTGCGGGACGGCTGTGGCGCCGGGGCCGCCGCCTGCTGGCCTCGCGCCGCCCGCTGCCACCCACCGGGCACTAACCTTTCTTTTCCTCGTATCCCACCACCTATGCCTGATCTTTCGCCCGACCTTGCCGCTTCGCTGCTCAGACCCTACGCCGGCCAGGTGCGTGTGCGGGTAGGCGGCCTGCTGCTGCGCCAAAATGCCGTGTTGCTGGCCGCTCACCGGGGCTTGCTGCCCGATGGTATTCCGTTTTGGTCGCCACCCGGTGGGGGGTGGCAGTTCGGTGAGTCGGTGCAGGAATGCCTGCAGCGGGAGTTTCGGGAAGAAACCGGTTTGCTGGTGACGGTAGGCCGGTTTCTGCACGTGCATGAGTTCCGGCGTGGGGAGCTGCAGGCCTTGGAGCTGTTTTTTGAGGTGACCCTGGCCGACGACTCCGCCGAAGCCAAGCTGGGCCTTGACCCCGAGCACGCCCGTGACGCCCAACTGCTCACCAAGCTGGCCTACTTCACCCCGCGCCAGCTGGGCGCCTTCGACCCCCAGCAGCTTCACCCCCTCCTGCGCCACATCCTCAGCCCCGACGACGTGTTCATCCCCCAGGTGGTGTTCGATAAAACCCGCCGGTAGCTTGCTGCTACCAGGAAGCCGCTTTTCCGGACATTACTATGTCCCGAGCAAGACATAGTAATGTCCCAAGTAGATCGTGCTGATGTCACAGGTGTGACATAGTAATGTCACGCTACCCGGCCCCGGACCACACAACGCCAACGGGTTTGTACCTTTGGGCGCCCCTGTTCTTTTTCCTTTGCTTTTGCCCGTGTCCGACTCTGCTTCTACTGCCGCTGCCTTAGCCGCGCTGCCCAGCCTGCGTGATGAGACGCTGGACCCGGACCAGCTGGCCGCCTACAACCTGTACCTCTCGGCGGGCGCGGCCGGGCTGCGGGTGGGCGTGGCCGATGCGCGGCGCAACAAGTTCCTCCTGCTGGAAGACTACGCACCCCAGCCCGCCACCCCGCTGGCCGAACAGCTCCAAATCCTCACCGCGCAGCATGATCTGGTAGGCCAGCCGGGCTGGAACCAGGTGCGCCTTTCGGTGCACAACCGCCACTTCACCCTGCTGCCAGCACCCCTGTTCCGCGAGGGCGACGAGGACACCTATCTGCGCCTGCACCACCGCGCCGACGCGGCCCGGGAAGTAGTGCGTAGCTACCGGCACGCCGGCCGCGACATTGTGAGCGTGTTTGCGGCCGAGCGGGATGTGGCCGAGTGGTTTGGGCGCCTCTACCCCACCGGCAAGCTGCTGCACCACACCAGCGCCCTGCTGGAGGGCCTCGTGCACCAGAGCGACCGGGGCGCCCCCCGCCGCCTTTACGTGAGCATCAGTCAGCAGGAAGTCACGCTCCTGGTGGTGCGTGATAAGCAGCCGGAGTTTTGCAACGTGTTTGCCTTCTCTACGCCCGAGGACCTGATTTACTACATCATCCTGGTGATGCAGGAAATGCAGCTCAACCCCGACCAGGACCCGGTGCTCGTCTGGGGCGACCTATTGCACGACTCGGCCCTGTTCACCATTCTGCGCAAGTACATCCGCAACATCCGCTTCGGCAACCGCCCCTACGACCTGGGCTACAGCTACCGCCTCAACGACGTGTTCGAGTACCGCTACTTCGACCTGTTCAGCCTGCATTTGTGCTGAGTTGTGTCTCTTGCTGGCGTGCTGTTACGCGTAGCAATGGCAGTTTTTGCTACTTCACTCAGTCATTCATTCGCTCATTCACCGCATGAACATAGCGCTGTTTCCCGGTTCTTTCGACCCGTTCACGAATGGGCATCTTGATGTAGTGCAGCGCGGGGTAGGCCTGTTCGACCAGATTATTATTGCCATCGGCAATAACAGCAGCAAAACCCGCTACCTGCCCGTGGAGCAGATGGCTACAATGATTGAGCAGGTATTTGCTGATGAGCCCCGCGTGACGGTGCAGACCTACAAGGGCCTCACCGCCGATTTTGCCCGCCAGGCAGGGGCCCGGTACCTTCTGCGCGGCCTGCGCAACACCACCGACTTCGAGTACGAAAACACCATTGCCCAGGCCAACCGCCACGTCAACCCAGAGCTGGAAACAGTGTTTCTGATTACCTCCCCCCGCTGGCGGCTATCAGCAGCACCATTATCCGCGAAATTCACCGCTTCGGCGGCAACGTGGATGACTTCGTACCCTTCAAATTGCCAGCTGTTAGCGAAAAAGGCCCTATATAATGCAGTAGGGTGCGGGGCTTGTCCCCGCCCGTCGTTGAACAATCTGTACAGATTTCGTTCAACGACGGGCGGGGACAAGCCCCGCACCCTACTGCGTGTATCGTGTCAGTTAACAACTATCAGTTAACTGCCAGATGCTGGCTTACTTGCGGCGCGGAATGATGCGCACGCCCTTCACCTTGCCGGACTCCCCGCCACCATCGGGCAGGGGCAGCACGATGTAGTCGGGGCTGGTCATCATCAGGCCGCCGCGCAGCATCAGGTCGTCTTCGTTTTCGCCCACCAGCACAATGTCGCTCACGCGGCGGTTGCGGGCGTTGAAGGTTACCACCAGCGTGTTGCCCTCGGTCTGAAAGGTGTTGATCCAGCCTTCACCATTGGTGCTTTTCATCTGGTCAGCGTTGGGGTCGGCACCTACCAGCTCGTCGCTGGCTTCCTGGGGCTGGCCCAGCTGGCGGCGCAGCTGGTCGATATTGCGCTTGAGCAGGCTGCCTGCGTCGAGCTTGCCGGGTGCCACGGCGGTACCGCGCTCAGCGGCGGGGCGCTCGGCCTCGGAGGCCGTCTGGGAGTTCATGCAGCCAGCCAAACCCAGCAGCCCGGCAAAGGCCGGCACCAGCAGCCGGCGCGAAAAGAAAGAAGAAGCGGACATAAAGCAGGGAGAAAAAGAGGGACGTCCGCTATTTAACGGGTTCGGTTGCGGCGGGTTCGTTGGAGGTGCCGGCTACTTCGCTCAGGTAGTGGCGCACCACCAGGGCAATGGAGGCGTAGGTATCGGGCAGCACAGCCAGGGCCTCCTGGGGCGTCATCCAGCGCACTTCCTCAATGTACTCCTCAGCCTGGGGCTTCATCAGCGAGTCGTCGAGGCACTGCATGATGTACCAGTTGGTTTTCTTGAGGATCTTGTTGCCGTTGTAGGCGTAGGAGTGCCAGGTGCTGGGCAGCTTGTCGCCGAGGGCCAGCTGCACGTTGGTTTCCTCTTCCACTTCGCGCAGGGCGCCTTCGGCCGGGTCCTCATCTTTTTTGAGCTTTCCCTTGGGCAAGTCCCACTTGCCCAGGCGGTAAATCATCAGAATCAGTCCCTCCTTCACCACTAGCCCACCGGCGGCTTTGGCAATACGGAACTGGTCTTTGAGGTGCAGGATGAGGGCCTTTTTCTTGCGGGCCAGCAGCGTGAGGGAGGTGAGCTTCTTGAGCTTTTTCACTTCCATCAGCCGCAGCAGCCGGTCGATGAACGCAGGCGTAGCATCGCGCACCAGCACGTCGCCCACCAGGTCCTTGGAGATAAACTCGTCCTCGGCGTTCAGGATCAGGTCGTAGCGGTGCTTGTACACCTTATCGCTGGTCTTCTTGACAATCAGCGGAATGTCGTTGATGAAAACGTTCATCGCGGGGGTAATAGAGAGGAAAGCAGGAAATTCAGTTGGGTGCGCCGGGCTCCTTTGCAAATCAGTGCATAAATATCGGCAAACGGAAATACCCGGCAAGCCGGGCAAGATACGTGAAGCCAGCGGTTCCGTTGTCAGTTGCCGGTGGTTAGTTGTTCTTTGCTAGTGTTCAGCTAGCGGGCGGTTGCATGCCAGCACCCTGCATGGCGTTTACACAGCATCCCTTCTTCCGTCGTTACCTGAAAACGAACAACGAATAACCGACAACGAGCAACCGCCACCTGTCCACTACCTTGCATCATGCAACAGATTGGCCTGCTCTCCGACACCCACAGCTACCTCGACGACCGGATTCTGCACCACCTGCGGGGCTGCGACGAAATCTGGCACGCCGGCGACTTTGGCACCGCGGCCGTGGTGGAGCAGCTGCAGGAGCTGGCCCCGCTGCGGGGGGTGTATGGCAACATTGATGGCCGCGACGTGCGCCTGACCCAGCCGCTGGTGCAGGATTTTGAGGTGGCCGGCCTGCGCGTGCTGATGACGCACATTGGCGGCTACCCCGGCCATTACAGCCCCGCTGCCCGCCCGCTGGTGCAGCAGGCGCGGCCCGGCTTGTTTATCAGCGGGCACTCCCATATTCTGAAGGTGATGCCCGACTCACGCCTGGGGCTGCTACACCTGAACCCCGGCGCCGCCGGCCGCCACGGCTTTCATAAGGTGCGCACGCTACTCAAGTTTCAGGTAGCGGCCGGCAAGGTGCAGCAGCTTCAGGTAGTGGAGCTGGGCTCACGCACGGGTGAATAGCAGCACGAAAAAAGCGCCTTGCTCCGAGAACAAGGCGCTTTTCAACAATTTATAGGAGCCAACCGACGCGGGTGGCGGGCAAGCTAGAGGGCAATTTCCGGCTTGGGATGCTCGCCTTCCTGACCGTCTTCGTTTACGGGCTTGGTTACAGCCTCAGCATCGTCGAATGCGGCGGCATTGTCCTGCGCTACGCTGGCTTCGGCGTTGGCATCAGCCTGCTTCTGGGAGCGGGCGGCTGCTTTCTCCGCTTTGGTCTGGGATTGGGCGGGGGCAGCACCGCCGTTGAAGCTGGCTTTCAGCTCTTCGATGTCCACGTTCTTCAGAACGGGGGTCAGGAGCAGTTGCTTGATGATGCGCTGCTTGTTGTTGGCGCGCGCAATGTTCTTGCGGTGCTTCCGCTTCAGTCGGGTGACGCTCATATCCGGGTCGGTTTTGTCAATTTAGTAAAGGAGGGGCAAAAGTAAGTCTTATTTTTGAATCCTGAAACCTGATTTAGAACTCCATGACCGCAGCCCGCATCGATTTACGCTCCGACACCGTTACCCGCCCCACGCCGGCCATGCTGGAAGCCATGTTCCGGGCTCCGGTGGGCGACGACGTGTATGAGGAAGACCCGACCGTACGGGCCCTGGAAGACGCCGCCGCGGCCCGTTTCGGGCTGGAAGCCGGCCTGTTCTGCCCATCCGGCACCATGACCAACCAGATTGCCATCAAGGCCCACACCGAGCCGCTGTCGGAAGTTATCTGCGAGCAGACCTCGCACATTTATCTGTGGGAAGTGGGCGGCATTGCCTTTCACTCGGGTGCTTCGGTGGCCTTGCTGACTGGCAACCGGGGCCGCGTTACGGCCGCGCAGGTGGAGGCCGCCATCCGGCCCATTAACGTGCACTACCCTACCACCAGCCTTGTTTCCCTCGAAAACACCCACAACCGGGGCGGCGGCAGTTGCTACACCCTTGAGGAAATTGCCGCCATTGCCGAGGTAGCGCGCCGCCACCAGATTCCGCTGCACCTCGACGGGGCCCGCATCTTCAACGCCCTGGTAGCTACCGGACAGCAAGCGGAGGAGTACGGGCGCTATTTCAACTCGATTTCGGTGTGCCTGAGCAAAGGCCTGGGGGCGCCCGTAGGCTCGGTGCTGCTGGGCAGCCGGGCGTTTGTGCAGAAGTGCAAGCGCATCCGCAAGGTAATGGGCGGCGGCATGCGCCAGGCCGGCTACTTGGCCGCCGCAGGCCTCTACGCGCTGGAAAACAACGTAGCGCGCCTCGCCGATGACCACCGCCGCGCCCGTCAGCTGGCCGATGCGCTGACCGCGCAGCCTTACGTGGCCGAGGTGCTGCCCGTGGAAACCAACCTCGTCATCTTCCGCCTCCACGACGCCCACCCTGCTGACCAGTTTCTGGCGCAGCTGCAGGAGCGCGGTATTATTGCCTCGTCTTTCGGCCCCCAGATGATCCGCTTCGTGACCCACCTGGATGTGGATGACAGCATGATTGAGTCCGTGGTACGGGCGCTGAATGACGCAGCGGCCTAGAAGCTGCTTGTAGGGTTCGGCCCGGGGTCGAGACACAACATGCTGCGTCTCGACCCCGGGCTGACCGTTTCAGTACCTTACGCTTCGTCGTCTGCCTCCGGGGCTGTCTTCAGGATGACGATGCCTACCAGCGCGGCCAGCACCGAGCCAACAATGACGGCCAGCTTGGCTACATCTACGCGGCCGGGCTCGGTGAATGACAGGTTGGCAATGAAAATGGCCATAGTGAAGCCAATGCCCGCCGTGAAGCCCAGGCCCAGCAGCATCCGCCAGGTCACGCGGGCGGGCAGCCCGGCTACGCCGGTTTTCACGGCCAGCCATGTGGCCGCAAAAATACCCAGCGGCTTGCCCAGCAGCAGCCCCAGCCCCACGCCCAGCCCCAGCGGCGTAAGCAGCCCCGCCACCGCCTCACCCGACAGCACAATAGCGGTGTTGGCCAGCGCAAATACCGGCAGAATCAGGTAGCTGACGGGCTTTTGCAGCGCGTGTTCCAGCTTCTCGATGGAAGCCGTGGGGATAGTAAGGGCCAGCAGTACGCCGGCAATGGTGGCGTGAATACCCGACTGCAGCACCACAAACCACAAACCCAGCCCCAGCAGCAGATACAGCGGCAGCCAGCTTACCCGCAGGCGGTTGAGCGCCACCAGCAACGCCAGAATGCCCGCCGCCGCCATCAGGTAGCCCAGGTGCAGCCCCGCCGTGTAGAAAACGGCAATGATGAGCACGGCCAGCAGGTCGTCGATGATGGCCAGGGCCGTGAGGAAGATGCGCAGACCGGGCGGAATCCTACTGCCCAGCAACGAAAGGATGCCCAGGGAAAACGCAATGTCGGTAGCGGTAGGAATGGCCCAGCCGTGAGCGGCCGGCGTGCCCGCCGTGCACAGCAGGTAGATGCCGGCCGGCACTGCCACGCCCCCGGCCGCCGCCAGCACCGGCAGCAGCGCGTGCCGCACATCGGTCAGCTCCCCGTAGAGAACTTCGCGCTTGATTTCCAGCCCAACCAGGAAAAAGAACACCACCATCAGCCCGTCGTCCACCCAGTGGGCCAGGCTTTTGACGAGCGGCCCCGCTCCAACTTCGGTGTGCCAGAAATGCAGGTAGCGCGGCCCCCAGGCCGAGTTGCTGAGCGCCAGAGAAACCAGCGTGGCCAGCAGCAGCAGCAGCCCCGACAGCTTGCCGCTGTCCGATAACTCGCGGATAGGCGTAATGATTTTGCGTAGTGGCATCGTTGGCAAAGTTACCCGGTCCGACCTTATTTGCGGCTGAACAGCCTCAGCACCTCCCCTGCTGTTGCCTGGTATTTGCTTATTTGCCGCTATGAATCTGTTTGTAGTCGGTGATGTACACGGCTGTTATTATACCTTTAAAGAGCTTTTGCGGCACTGGCAGCCCGCCACCGAGCTGTTCGTGCAAACTGGCGACCTGGTAGACCGGGGACGCTACGTGCCCGAAGCCGTAGCGCTGGCCGTGGACCTCAGCCGGCGCTACCCCACGCAAACGGTGTTTCTGAAAGGCAACCACGAGGCCATGATGCTGCAGCACCTGGGCCCCGCCGGGCCGCACCCGGGCTGGCTGCGCTGGGGTGGCCGCAGCACCCTGCAGCAGTACCGAAGCCGGCCGGCTCTGCTGGCCGAGCACCTGCCGTGGCTGGCCTCCCGGCTGCTGTTCTGGGAAAACGACGCCTTGTTCATCAGCCACGCCGGCCTGGCCGACACCCCCGAGCCGCTGCACGAAACCAACCCCGATGGCGTGCTCTGGCGGCGCGGCCCACTGCGGCCCGTAGGCAAGCGCCAGATCATCGGCCACACGCCTACTGCCGATGGCAAACCGCTGTTTGATGCTGCCACCGATGCCTTGTATATTGATACGGGTGCCTACCTTGGCCGGGGCCTGACGGCGGTGCGCCTCAGTTCCGCCGGCCAGCTGCTGGAAACGCTTACGGTGCCCACGCGCCGCCGGGATATTGCCTGACTTTTTGCTTTCTGCCTATGGCTTCCGATGCCCTCACTCACCTTTCCCAGGCCGATCCGGTACTGGCTGAACTGATTCGCCGGGGACGCCCCATCCAGCCCAGCGCCCAAGAGGATTTGTACCTGGCGCTGCTGCGGGCCATTGTATCTCAGCAGATTTCCACCAAAGCAGCCACCGCTATCTGGCGCAAAGTGCAGGCCCTGTTTCCACCCGACGGTTACCCTGAGCCGGCGGCCGTACTGGCCTTATCGGATGAGGACTTGCGCGCCGCTGGCATTTCGCGGCAGAAAGCGGGCTACCTGCGCGCCATTGCCGACTTTGCCCGGCGCGACCAGCTCGACCACGCCCACCTCAGTCAGCTGTCCGCCGATGACTTCACCCTTCACCTCACCCAGATAAAAGGCGTAGGCCGCTGGACTGCCCAGATGCTGCAGATGTTTGCGCTGGATCAGCCCGACGTGTTTCCGGAAGGCGACCTGGGCATTCAGAATGCTATGCGCCGCCATTACCGCCTGGAGGAAACCGGCCGCGCCCTGCTGCGCCGCATGACGGAAATAGCCGAAGCCTGGCGCCCGCACCGCACGCTGGCCAGCAAATACCTCTGGCAGTCGTTGGACAACACGCCGGCCCAGTAGCTTCGCCGGTTATTTTTCCTGCTGTTCAATGGCCTCCCGCCGCCGGGCATCGCGCATGGCCAGCCCAATGGCCACGAAGGCCGACAGCATGGGCACAAAGAAGCCGAACAGCAGCCACGGCCAGAAGCGCCGCCCGTACATATGGGCTATATACACCGTGATAAGGGCCGACAGCGGGCATACCGCCACCAGCAGAAACAGAACGTCAGAAAGCTCCATATACAGTTAAAATCAGCGCTGCCGGAAGTTTTAGCGGCCTTTGTTGCGCTTCACTAGGTAGGCGTAAAGCACTTTGTCAAATGGCTCCCGGATGTCTACCGGCACGAAATCAATTTTGTACTGCCCGCAACGCAGGGCCAGTTCATGCTCGTAGCGCTGCATGGCGGCGCGGTACTGCTCGCGCACCTGGTTGGGCTGCAGCTTGATGGTCTGGCCGGTTTCCAAGTCCTCAAACAAGTACGGCCGCTCCTGGAAGGCAAAATCCGCCTCCGTGGCGCGGTCCATTACGTGAAACAGCAGCACCTCATGCTGCTGGTGGCGCAGGTGCTGCAGGGCCGCCAGCGCCTCAGTTTGCTCCTCGGGGGCGCGGCCCAGCATGTCGCTGAACAGAATCACCAAGGAGCGTTTCGGAATCTGCTGGGCAATCTGGTGGATGACGGCGGCTACATCGGTGGGGCGGCGCACCACGGGGCGCTGGAGCAGCTGCTGGAGCGTGAGCAGCAAGGTGTGGCGGTGGGTGCTGGTGGAGCGGACCGGCGTTTGCAGCTCCACCTGGTCGGCGAAGGTGACAAGGCCTACCGCGTCGCGCTGCCTTTGCAGGAGCGTGCAGAGGGCCGCCGCGCACAGAATGCTGAAGCGTAGCTTGTCGAAGTCGGGCGCGGGGTAATACATGCTGGGGCTCACGTCCAGCAGCAGGTGGCAGCGCAGGTTGGTTTCCTCCTCGTAGCGCTTCACAAACAGCTTATCGGTGCGGGCCAGCACTTTCCAGTCGAGGTGGCGGGTGCTTTCGCCGGGGTTGTAGAGGCGGTGCTCCGAAAACTCCACCGAAAACCCGTGGTAAGGCGACTGGTGCAGACCCGTAATGAAGCCTTCGACCAGTTGGCGGGCCAGGAATTCCAGGTTTTCGAACGAGCGGATGGCCGCCAGGTCCAGGGGTTTTGCCATGGGAAGAAGCTGCGGAAAGCCGATGCGAAGAGAGCCGGCCAACAAAGGCTGCGGGCCGCTTTAATCTCCACAATAGCCGATAAAGACCTTCAATATCGGCAAAAAGCTGCAAGCAAAATCCCCGGTCTTTCTGCCGTACAATTTCCGGAATGCCCTATTTTATGAACGGACCTTAGCTCGCAGGGCCTCTTAATTTTTATATCTATAGATAAGTGCCTATTTTGGTCAGCATTTTAAGCAGTTTTGCATAATCCCAATCTACTCGCACTACCGTGGAAGACCGTCAAGATCAGGAAGAAATCTACTCCCAACGCATCAAAGCTGGTAAACGCACCTACTTTTTTGATGTAAAAGCCACGCGGGGTCAGGATTTCTACCTCACCATTACCGAGAGCAAGCGCCGCCTCCGCGACGACGACACTTTCTCCTACGAAAAACACAAAATCTTTCTGTATAAGGAGGACTTTGCCAAATTCGTGGATGCCCTGCAGGACGCCGTGGACTACGTGCGCGAAGAGCTGCTGACGGAAGAGGAAGTGGCCGAGCTGGACCGCCCCCGCCCTACCTACGACAGCTACGACAGCCGCCCCGGCGACGCCGGCTATAATCTCAATCGCGCCGACGACACCTATTAACCTTACCCCGCGCCTAGCGAAACAAACTCTACTCTTTTTGCCCCGACTACCCCGGCGCGCCCTGCTTTCCCGAAGGCAGCGGCGCGCCGTTGCGTCAGGGGTCTTCTTCATACCTGCGCAGCTTGCCAAAACCACAGGCAGCAAACCCGCCCAAAACGCCCTACCTTTGCGCACGAATTGCGCTTTCGGTGCAAATCACCATTTCACTAACTCACTATTTCACCGTCATATGGGTCTCCGCTGCGGTATCGTCGGCTTGCCGAACGTGGGCAAATCCACGCTGTTCAACGCTCTTTCCAACGCCAAGGCCGAATCGGCCAACTATCCGTTCTGCACCATTGAGCCCAACGTGGGCGTAATTACCGTGCCCGATGAGCGGCTGCAGATCTTGGAAAAGCTGGTGAACCCCAAGCGCGTGCTGCCCACCATCATCGAGTTTGTGGACATTGCCGGCCTGGTGAAGGGCGCTTCCAAGGGCGAAGGCCTGGGCAATAAATTTCTGGCCAACATCCGCGAGGTAGACGCCATCATTCACGTGGTGCGCTGCTTTGAGGACCCCAACATCGTGCACGTAGCCGGCGGCGTCGACCCGGTGTTCGACAAGGACGTTATCGACACCGAGCTCCAGCTGAAAGATCTGGAAAGCATCGATAAGAAGCTGGTGAAGTCGGAGCGCTCGGCCAAAGCGGGCGACGCCGTGGCCAAGAAGGAAGTGGCCGTACTCCAGCGCTTCAAGGCAGCCCTGGAAGGCGGGCAGAACGCCCGCGCCGTGGCGGCCGACGAAGCCGAGCTGGAAGCCGTAGCCGACTTGCAGCTGCTCACCATCAAGCCCGTGATTTACGTGGCCAACGTGGACGAGGCCAGCATTGCCACCGACGGCAACAAGCATGTAGCCGCCCTGCGGGAACACGTGAAGGCCGAAAACGCCCAAGTGGTGCTGGTATCGGCGGCCATCGAGGAGCAGATTGCCGACATGGAAGACCCCGAGGAAAAGGAAATGTTCCTGGCTGAGTACGGCCTCACGGAGTCGGGCCTGAACAAGCTGATTCGCGCCTCCTACGAGCTGCTGAACCTGATTACCTACTTCACGGCCGGCGTGCAGGAAGTGCGCGCCTGGACCATTCACCGCGGTGACAAAGCTCCTGCCGCTGCCGGCGTCATCCACTCCGACTTCGAGAAAGGCTTTATCCGCGCTGAGGTTATCAAGCTGGCTGATTACCAGGAATACAAAACCGAGGTAAAAATCAAGGAAGCCGGAAAAATGGCCGTGGAAGGGAAAGAGTACGTGGTGCAGGACGGTGACATCATGCACTTCCGGTTCAATGTGTAAGTCAGTCCTACACAAATCAGATTACCTCATTTAGACTAACATAAGTGCCCCAGCCGTTATTCGGCTGGGGCACTTACTTTAAAGAATTTTGTATGAAAACTTTATTCACTTGGTTGTCTCTATTAGCAGTATTTTCATTTACATGCTGCGGAAATAGGCAAACTTTGATTCACGAAGAAGGCATTCTAATATTAGATAGTAGCCGCAATCATACTAGCTTTGACTACTTCATACCGTGCAATATTAGCGACTCTATTTCTCTGGGGAAAAATATATTGAATATCAAATCCTATGTAGCTCGTCGAGTGCGGACGGGCTTGTTTCATTTCAATTTAATAAGCACATCTTGGGAAAGCACTGCTGATTCTTTTTATATAACTCAAAGGAAAAATAAATGGAAGTATGTTTCTGCGGTAGAGTTAACACTTGCTCCAGATGAGAACAACAGTTTAATAGTTGAAAAAGTAACTCCGATTAAATTAGGGGGAGTTATTACTACTGATAGATTTTTTGATGGTAGCTACCGCATTTTGCATGCAAGGCAAATTATATTGCCGATGACTGACTAATATCCAAGAGAAAAGCTCGTGTTAAACACGAGCTTTTCTCTTGGATATTAGTCAGTTAAAGCTATTTACCCACCACCTTATACAATTGCCCGGCGGTAAGCTTGGTCGAGGTTTGCATTCCGTTCAGAATGGCTAGTTCTTCATAGCGCTTCGAAGGAATGCCATTAGCAGCCAGGGCCGAAGCCAGGGTCTGGCCGGCTTTGGCGGTGCGCAGGCGGATACGCTCCGGAGCTTTATTGATTTTGGCCGCGTCGGTGAGGCGCTTGAAACCCTGGGCTACTCGCTGGAAGGTGGGGCCGTAGGTGCCGAGCGTCTGCGGGCCGCACATGCCAATGAGAGCATACATCGTCTGGCCGTCCTGAATGATGTAGCTCAGGGTAGCCGCCGTCACGCCCTGCTCTCCTACCTGATTGCCTTGGATGGCCAAAGCTGGGAATCCATTGAGCGTCGTGCGCGAAGCCTGTGGCGACTGCAGGCTCAGCTGCTTGGCTAGGGCCTGAGCCGCCTCATCGAGCGAGCTACCCGGGGCGGCCGTCAGAATCTGGACGGCTTTACCGCTGGGCTCGGCCATCTGAAACTGCTGGGGCGTGTTCTGGGATTTCCAGCCGGTAGGCACCGGAAACTGTATTTTCAGATCGGGGTGGTAAAAGTAGTTGCTCTGCACGTAGCCCTGGCGTGGGTCGTCGCCATACACCAGGCCGTCGAGGCGCTGCAGATAGCCGTTGTGGTTAACGGCCAAGGCCCGGTTACCGGCGCTTTGCTTGGCATTGGCGGCCAGCTTTTTCACGGTAGAATAGCGGTTGGCCGAGTTGGGGTGCGACGATAGAAACGTGGGCACACTAGCGGCGCCGCTGGCCTGCTCGGTGCGCTGCAGCGTCTGGAAGAAGTCGGCCATGCGCGAGGCATCGTACCCGATTTTGGTGGAGTACTTTACGCCCAACTGGTCCGACTCGCTTTCGTCGTCGCGGCCGTACTTCAGCAAGCCCAAACCCACTACCTGCGAGGCCGGCTGCGCCAGAGAGGCTACGCGCTTGGAAAGCAAGGAACCCAGCAGGATAGCACCGTTGGCAATGGTGGAACGCGTCTGCTGCTTTTGGCCGTGGCGGGCCGTGATATGGCCAATTTCGTGACCCAACACGCCCGAGAACTGGGCTTCATCATTGAAGTAAGCCAGAATACCGCGGGTGAAGTACACGTGCCCATCGGGGGTGGCGAAGGCATTGATGATGGGCGAATCCAGCACCGTAAAGCCCTTTACGTCGTTGGGGCGGTCAGATATGCGGCCCATGGCGCTGCCTTTCTGGTCCATGAACTGCTGAAGGGCGGCATTATCGAGCACCCCGAACTGGGCCACTACCTGCGGGTCGGGCTGGGCGCCCTGCACGGGGGCAACGGCGCTGGCCGGCGTGGCGGGTCCTACCAGGCTGCCCAGAGGCAGCAACAAACCCAGCAGAGCGCCGGTGCGGAGAGAACGGGAAAGGAAAGTTTTCATGAGGAGCGAGTAAACAGTGGAAGGCGGCCGGCAGCCCGCCTGACGGGCACCAGCCAGGGCTCCGTTACGCAGGCATCGTGCCAAAAGGAGCGCGGCTACTTTTCCACTACTTTAATGAGGGAGCCGGCATTCACTTGCTCATTCAGCTGCATCCCGTTCAGAATGGCCATTTCCTCCAGCCGCTTTTCGGGCACATTGTAGCGGCGCAGGGCCGTTTCCAGGTTGCTGCGCAGCGTCAGCTTTTTGATGCGTACCCGCTCGGGCTGGCGGTTCAGCTTTTCCGCGTCGGTGAGGCGCTGGAAGCCCTGGGCCACGCTGGTAAACTGCGGCGCAAACCCGTCGAAATCGGCCGGCGCGGCCACGCCAATCAGCGCGAAGATGGTTTTGCCGTCCTGAATCAGGTAGGTGAGGGTACGCACGCCCGCTACCTGCTGACCGGTTTGCTGATCCTGCTGCACCTGGTCGGCCACGAAGGCCAGGGCCGGGAAGTTGTTGATGGTAGTTTTCTTGGAATCGGTAGGCTGCAGGCTGAGCTGCTTGGCCAGGGCCTGGGCCGCTTCTTCGAGCGTGTTGCCGGGCGCCATCATCAGCATTTGCATGCCTTTGCCGCCGGGGTCAGCCATCTGGAATTGCTGGGGCGTATTCTGGTGCTTCCAGCCCGTAGGCACCGGAAAGCGGAACTTCAGTTCGGGGTGGTAGAACACGTTGTTTTCCACGAAGCCCTGCTTGGGGTCGTCACCGTACACGATGCCGTCAATCATGCGCAGGTACTGGTCACGGTTGACTTGCAGGTTGGTGGGGTTGCCGTTGCCGGCTTTCCACTGATCGGCCAGCTGATGCACGCGGTTGTAGCGGTCGGCGGGGTTGGGGTGGGTGGAAAGGAAGTCGGGAATGGGGTCGGCGCCGCTTTTTGCCTGCTCACGCTCCAGCGTCTGGAAGAAGTCGGCCATCTGGGCCGCGTCGTAGCCGATTTTGCTGGAATATTCCACCCCCAGCTCGTCAGACTGGCTCTCATCGTCGCGCCCGAATTTCAGAAATAGCAGCTGCATGCCCTGCATGGCCTGGTCGCCGAACTGGGCCAGCTTGGGCGAGGCAATCATGGCGCCCATCAATCCCACCTGCCCGATGATGGCGTTGGTTTGCTGCTTGGCCGAGTGCCGGGCCGTGACGTGGCCGATTTCGTGGCCCAGCACGCCCGCAAACTGGGCTTCGTTGTTGAAGTGGGCCATGATGCCCCGCGTAAAGTACACGTAGCCACCGGGCACGGCAAAGGCGTTGATAACGGGCGAATCAACTACGCGAAAATTGTAGGTCAGCTCGGGGCGGTGCGAAATGGCGCCCATCTGCTTGCCTTTTTCATTGATGAACTTCTGCAGCTTATCGTCGGGATAAAGCCCAAACTGCGCCGTCACGGCCGGGTCCGACTGCTGGCCCATAGCCAACTCCTGCCCTTCCGACACCAGCATCACCTCTCGTTTGCCGGTGACGGGGTTGGTAGCGCAGGAATTAAACAGCAAGGAGGCAGCCACGCTGCCGCTTAGGAAGAGAATACGCGGTTTCATACGGGAGAGAGTACAGCAGCCAGCCGCGCCGAAGCGCCGCAAGCCAGGTGGGAGAGAAAAGAAACGTAAGTCTGCTGCGGCCAGGAAGGGAGACCAGCCGCCACAGGTACTGCCAGCAACGTAGGGCCGCCGCCGAGGTTACACCGGGAGCCTCAGCGGGTGGGTTTTCCCGGGTTGGCAGGCCGCTAGCGCGGGGCGGCAGAGGACTGCTTGGGCGGCCCTTCCCCGGCCTGCGCCTGCTCATCCAGCTCCTGCGTGGTAGGCCGACCGTGGTAGCGGTCCAGCCAGTTCATCACGGGCGTGGCCAGCACCCCGTGCAGAATGATGGAGGCCAGTACCGTGAAGCCGGTAATAGCCCACAGCTCGCGGGCATCGGGGAATGCCTGCTTGTTGATGGCGTAGGCCAGATAGAAAAAGGAACCGATACCGCGAATCCCGAAAAACGAAATAACCAGCTGCTCGCGCCAGTTCAGGCGGCTGCGCCAGAGCGTGAGCATGCCGCCCATGGGCCGCAGCAGAAACAGCAGAAACAGCCCCAGCCCTACCCCGCGCCACGTCAGCGGCTCCAGCAGGCCCCGCACCAGCGCGCCCCCAAACAAAATCAGAATCACCACGATGAGCAGACGCTCCAGCTGGTCCGTGAATTCGTGCATCTCGGTGTGGTACTCGTGGCTGCGCTCGTGGGTACGCAGCGTAACGGCGGCAATAAACACGGCCAGAAACCCGTAGCCGTGCACCAGTTCCGTAACGCCGTAAGCGGTGAGCGTGACGGCCAGGGCCACAAACCCATAGGCCTCGGGGTTGATGCGGATGCGGTGGGGCAAGTCAAAAATTAGAAAAGACATGGCTTTGCCAGCCAGCCAGCCACCCGCAATACCCGCCGCCACGCGGTAAAGCACATCCATCAGCACCCAGTCGGTGAGGCGTTCTGCTATGGGAACGGCCGCCGGCAGCAGGGCCAGCGCCAGGTACACGAAGGGAAAGGCAAGGCCGTCGTTGAGGCCGGCCTCGCCGGTAAGGGCAAAGCGCACGTTGTCTTCGCGGCCCTCGCCGGGCTTGCCTACCTGCACGTCGCCGGCCAGCACGGGGTCGGTGGGCGCGAGGGTGGCGGCCAGCAGCACAGCCGAAGCCAGTCCCAGCCCGGCCAATCGCCAGGCCACCACCCAGAAGCCGGCAATGGACACCACCATCAGGATAAGTACCAGCTTGAGCGGGGCCCGCCAGCGCACCCGGGAAAACTTCCGGTCGATTTTCAGCCCCGTGCCGGTGAGGGCCACAATCACGCACAGCTCGGTGAGGTGAGTGGCAAAGGCAGAGTGCGTCACGGGGTCGGGCGAGGGCAAGCCCAGCGGCAGCGCGTACACCAAGGCCCCCAGCCCCACGAACAGGACGGGGTACGACAGCGGATATTTTTTCAGCAGCGAAGGCAGCCAGGCCACGGCCAGAATAGCCACGCCCAGCACCACCAGCCCAAGGTTATACAACGACATGCAGCGGGGATAAGCAGAGACAACGGGAGCCTCTACTTACGCAACCTCGGCCGTAGTGGCTGGAATGGGGCCGAGGGCAGTGGCCTGTCTGCTACAACAAGCCGTCATGCTGAGCGGAGTCGAAGCATCTCTACCGCTTCGTCTGCATCGTTCAACGAAGCGGTAGAGATGCTTCGACTCCGCTCAGCATGACGGCCAAAATCAAGCCGCCTCACCGCCCCTGGTTGAGCTGGATGATCTGGGCATTGGCTACGGCCACGGCGCGGTAGCCGATGAGCAGGTCGGTGCGGGTGCCGGGCGGACGGTAGTACACCAGCAGGTCGTACTGGTTTTCGGTTTCCTGGTGGCTGCCCTCAAAGTATACTTCGTTGGCCACTGGCGCGCCTCCCACGGCGTAGCTGTAGTTGTAGTAGCCCTGCTTGAGGAATAGCCGGCCCTGGTACTCCTGGGCCTCGGCGTTGTAAGTGAGCTTGTTTTCGTCGCGCAGCTGCCAGTCTGATAAGGCCCCCAGCACATACACCGGACCGGCCGCGGGCTGGGGGGCGCGCAGGTGAAAGGTCACGTCGAGGTAGTCGCCGTTGGTGTCGCCACTGCCATACTCGCGGCTTTCAAATACGCGCTGCCCGTCCACGTCGGGGTACTGGGAATAAGCCAGTCCGTTGCGGGAGGCCTCGGGCATAAGGTCGGCTTCGCGGGGGTCGGCATCGGGGTTGATGCGGGCCACCCCGGCCCCGCTTGCCCGGAAGGAGCGCAGATCCAGAAAGCGGTACTCGCTCAAGCCGGGGAAGGCATTTTCGAAGTTGAAGTACTGGTAGTCGAGCTGCCGCTCGGCGTCGCGCACGAAGGTGGGACGCAGGTTGTAGCGGGCATTGTCCCAGCGGAAGTTCTGGCGCAACACCACCTTCACTTCCTGGGCGGGGTTGATAATAGGGTAGCCCCCATAGCGGATGCCGAAGTTGAGCTGCTGGTGGGTGTAGCGCTGCTGGCCGGCTGCCAGCGGCCCAGGCTGCAGAAAGGCCTCCACCCTGTTCTCGTATACCAGCACCCGGCGCGAAATCAGCGGTGCGCCGGCCCCGTTCTGCACCACCCAGAGGTAGTTGCCCGAAATCTTCACGCGGGGCAGCTGGGCGCGGTAGTGGTAGTAGGCCACCTTGGTGCCCACGCTGGTGCGGTAGTCGGTGAGGGTTTGCTCGTTTATCTCGCTCAGAAACTGCATATCTGTGAGAATGGAAGGCTTCCAGTCCACATCGCAGTGCACCAGCCGGGCCGTGAGACGCTGGCCCTGGGCGCCCAGCACGTCAAATTCCAACGTGACGGGCAGCTCTTGGCTGAGCGACACCACCGGCGCCGAAAACACCTCCGTAGCCTGCCCCGTGGCCACGTAGCACTGCACCGAGCGCACGTTGGGCGAGTAGGTGACATCCTCGTAGCGCAGCGCGGGCGCAGCGGCCACGGGCGTGCTGCGGGCCGGGCCGGTAGCATTAGGGTCGGTGATGGGCGTGCCCAGGGGCACGCAGGCGGCGCTGGCGAGCAGCAACCCCGGGAGCAGACGAGCGAAGTAACGCATAGACTGCGAAGGTACGGGCAGAACGCGGTTTGCGGGTGCCGGGCGGGGCGACGCGGCAGTTGTAGGAAAGTCCGGGGGAAATTTCCTGATTCATACAAGGTTTGTAGGAATCCGGCGAAAAAATATTTTTTCTCCTACACGTGTGTAGGGGTTTCGGAAAAAATAAACGCTTTGCCTACAAGCCGCTCCGGGGTGCTGAGCCACAGTTGATTGGAGGCGTCCGGCATCTACCGGAGGCTGGTACCAACATTCGCGTTGTCTAGGATCTTTTAGGGCACAGTAGCATTAAAACCACTGAAATTTACACCTATGTGGCCCAACGCAGCCGGCCTGCTTCTCCCCTTGATAGCCTCGGGTTGTAAAGACCATGATTCGGCAATAAGCCCAACGTCAGCGCTATTGCCGAAAGACTATTGCGTACAGAGCGTATATTACCGAAACTCAAACACCCTCACCACCATCGGCAATAGGGATGTTAGCGGTAATTTTACGACCAACCAAAATAATGACAGACATAGACCAAAGACTTGAAATTCTTTACGACTTGTTAGTTGACAATTTCGGAGCACTTGAAACCGAAGTAAAAGACTTAATTTCTAAACCGAAAAAAATAAAGAATACTAACAAATTCGCATCTCTTTTAAGTGCGTTAAAGAACTCTACTTTTATTAATCCACTTTTATTGACAATAAGTTTGTCAGACAAAGGTGATAGTTGGCTGACCGACTTTCTTTATGCTGCAATAAATTTGTTAGACGAAAGCTCTGTAAATGACGAGTTTGACATTCCAGAAAACCTCATAAACAAATTACAAATCTGGGTTCTTGACAACACAGGAGAAATTGCGTGGAAATCAGCTAATCTGTTGAAATTCTATGAATCAGAAGCGGCTGAAAAAATACAGCTGAAGAAACTTGAAGAACGTGGAGACTTTTTTTTTGACATATGCAGAATGCATATTAGGCCTTTTGAGATATGACAAGGAAAAACATATTGAATTAGTGAGACAAATTGCAAAAGATGAAACTCGGGACCAAAAATTAAGGGAATTTGCTCAAGATGCAGAACAAAACTACCGCTAACAGCGTGTTTATAAAATTGTGGCGGGACGTTCAGCATTTGGCTTCAAATCATTATTTTACTTTTGTAGTTAATTTAAACTGACATTTTTCAACTGCCACAACTTCATAAACACTTTAACGTTTGACAATTAAAAAGTAAAAAGCCCCACCTGAAACCAGCAGTTTCAGGTGGGGCTTTTTGAGGTAATGGAGGCAGGCGGTTACATTTCGGCCAGCATTTCCCAACGGTCGTTGAGCTGGGCTAGCTCTTTTTTCACCTGCTCGAATTTGAGGGTGGCGTCCTTGAGCTGGGCGGCGTTCTGGTAAATCTGCGGGTCGGCGAGCTGGGTTTCGTAGCGGGCCAGCTCCTTTTCGCTTTCCTCGATTTTCTTTTCCACCTCGGCCAGCTCCTTCAGGGCCTTTTTCTGGTCGGGCGAAGGCGTTTTGGCGGGGCTGGCGTCTACCTTTTTCTCTTCCTTGGGCAGCGGCTTCGAGGCCGAAGGGCTGGGCAGACCGGCTTTCTTGGCCGCCTTTTCACGGTCATCCATCCACTGCTCCCATTCGGCGTAGGTGCCGGGGTACTCCTTGAGCTGGTAGTCCTCGATGTACCAGATTTTGTTGGCCACATTCTCCACGAAGAAACGGTCGTGGCTAATCACGATGTAGGTGCCTTCGTACTGGTCCAGGGCCTGAATCAGGATGTTCACCGACTGCATGTCCAGGTGGTTGGTCGGTTCGTCGAGCAGCAGGAAGTTGGCCTCCGAAATCAGGGTTTTGGCCAGGGCCACGCGGCTCTTCTCACCCCCGCTCAGCACCTTGATTTTCTTGTACACCTCGTCGCCGGTGAACAGGAAGGAGCCTAGCACCGAGCGCAGCTCCATTTCGGAGCGCTTGGAGCCGGCTTCCACCATTTCCTGCAGAATCTCGTTTTCGATGCGCAGGCTTTCCAGCTGGTGCTGGGCGTAGAACGACATTATCACATTGTGGCCCAACTGGTGGTTGCCGTTGGTGGGCGCCTCCGAGCCGGCCACCAGGCGCATGAGCGTGGATTTACCCTTGCCGTTGGCCCCAATGAGGGCAATTTTGTCGCCCCGCTCGATGTGCACGTGGGTGTCGCGGAAGATGAGCTTCTCGCCGTACTTCTTGCTCACGTGCTCCATGCGCAGGATGTGGCGGCCGGGCGTCACGGTAAAGTTGAACTTGATGTTCACCTTGGCATCGGCCTGGGCCACGTCCTCGATGCGCTCCAGCTTGTCGAGGGCCTTCACGCGGCTTTGGGCCTGCTTGGCTTTGCTGGCTTTGGCTTTGAACCGCTCGATAAACCGCTCGGCCTGCTTGATCTGGGCCTGCTGGTTTTCGAACGCGCCCTTCTGAATGGCGTTGCGCTCCTCCTTTTCTTCGAGGTAGTAGCTGTAGTTGCCGGCGTAGGGCACCAGCTTGCCGCCGGTCACTTCCACGGTGGTGTTGGTGGTGCGGTCCAGGAACTCCCGGTCGTGGCTCACGATGATAACGGCACCTTCGTAGCCGGCCAGGTAGTTTTCAATCCACTTGATACTCGGCAAGTCCAGGTGGTTGGTGGGTTCGTCGAGGAGGAGCAAAGAAGGCTGCTGGAGCAGGATTTTGGCCAGCATCACGCGCATGCGCCAGCCGCCCGAAAACAGCTTCAGCGGCTTCTGCAGCTCCTCGGTGGTGAAGCCCAGCCCTTCCAGGATTTCCTCGGTGCGGGCCTGCATGGTGTAGCCGCCCAGCGACTCGAAGCGGTCCTGCAGCGCGGCCAGCTTTTCCACCAGGTCGTCGGTGTAGTTGGTTTCGAACTCCAGCAGCACCTCGTCAATCTTCTTCTGCACGTCCAGGGCCTCGGCGAAGGCCTGCATGGCCACAATCAGGATGGGCTCGTGGGAGTCGTAGCTCAGCAAATCCTGGTTGAGGAAGCCCAGGCTCACGTCCTTGCTCATGGAGATGGAGCCGCCGTCGGGCTTGTACTCGCCCACCAAGATGCGCAGGAGCGTGGATTTGCCCCGGCCGTTGAGCCCGATCAGGCCAATCTTATCCTTGGGTTTGATGTGGAGGCTGGCCTTGTCGTAGAGCGTGCGCGAGCCGAAGTGAAAGTCGAGGTCGGTAATGGAAATCATCCTACTTTGCGGGGTATCAGGCCGCAAAGGTACGGGTTTGGGGGGAGGGATGCTTATTGTCCTTTCATTACTCTCCACTCTTTACCGATTTCAATAGACAAGCATTTAAAGACAAAATAGGCCAATTCGGCTATTCTTTCTAATGTCTTATCTGCAACATCAATAGTCATATTGACATTAATATAGCCATTGCTACAAGTTTTGTCACAAAATTCACCATGCAATATCCCTTTTTGAGTACTACTAATTTCGCCAATGGTCTTACCTTTTATAACTCCTTCGCTATGTACTAAAGCATGTCTAATAACGGACAGCGCCTGATACCATTCATAAATATCCATACCGGCACCATTATTATTTTCTCCGTTTCTAAACGAACCAGATAATTCTCTAATCAGTTTGAATAGATCTTTATTATTACGACCCGAATTATATTTCCTCATACTTTCTTTATAGTCAATTAATGACGAATTATACTCAACATGCTTTATGGAATGAAAATCCTTATTAAGAAACAAGTATGAAGCTACTATATCTTTAAGAAAAGTTGAAAACGATTCATAAGCTTGAATTACAGAGTAATTAGCTTCCCTGACTTCATAGTTTCTTATCTCTGATTCATATAACTTACTTTGTACAATATAATTTTTACCTGTATGATAGTATAGTTTCCATCCATCTTCGTCAGGGCCTGTCAAGTCCCCAATTACCAGTGAGCTTGCGGATAGAAAATTAGGCAAATTGTTTTCTCTTGACACAATAGATTCTGATTTATCCTTAAAAATATTTACCACGTGATATAGCATGCCTTTTAGGACAATAACTCTATCCAAATAGACTGAGTAAACTTCGTAAAGTTCTGAGCTAACACCAGTTGGATGATTCATTACTAACAAATTAAAATTGAAATTTAAACACCCTCAAACACCTCCGCCCACTCCATCTGCAGCTCCGGCAGCGTGGCTACCGGAATAGCGCCGGGCGTGTAGAACTCGCCGCGCAGCTGGTAGCGGCCGTCGTCGCCCAGCAGGTAAATGACCACGTTGCGCTGCTCGGGCGTAACCATCCAGTACTCACGCACGCCGGCTTCCTCGTAGAGGTCGAATTTTTCCTTGGTGTCGCGGGAGACGGTGCCGGGCGAGAGGATTTCGATAATCCAGTCGGGGGCGCCCAGGCAGCCCCGGTCGTCGAGCTTCTGCGGGTCGCAGATGACGCAGATATCCGGCTGCACCACGGTTTCGATGCTGGCGTCGCCGTTGGGCGTGCTGCGCACGAGGCGCACGTCGAAGGGGGCGTGATAGATTTTACAGGATTGCCCCCGCAGAAACTGCATAATCGGCAGCTCCATATTGCGCGTAATGTCTTGGTGCCGCCGCTTGGGGGCCGGGCTCATCAGGCGCACTTTTCCCCGAATCAGCTCCACCCAGTCGGTTAGCTGCCAGGTGAGGTAGTCGGCGTAGGTGTAGCGGCGCGTCAGGTCGAGTTGGGATATATCGGTTATCGGAGCCATAGAGCAGGTTGTACGTGGCAGGGGTAAAGATAAGCAGCAAACCGCCTCTCCCCTGCCCGCGTACACTCCGGCATGAAGCTGCTCTTCCTGCCTGCCACCCTCCTCCTGTCTTTCAGCGCCTGCACCTCCACCGAGCGGGAAACGGCATCCAACCAAACTCCCGAAACCCTGCCGCCCAACCTTCTGGCCGAGGTATCGACCACCGAAACCGTGGGCGAAACCGGCCGCAACCACGGCTACATCCGGCGTCTCTACCAGCAGAAAGGCCAATATTACGTGACGGTGGACTACATCCAGTTCCTGAGTGGGGAGGCCGCCGTGGCCGCCGCCCGCCGCCGGGGCGACGCTGCCGTAGACGTGAAGGCCAACGGCGACACCACCTACTCCGTCTTCAACGACTACTACATCGTGAACGAGCAGCCGCGCCTGCGCACCCTACGCCTGAGTCCGGCGGCCACCATCACGCTGTGGCGCAGCGCCGAAACCGGTCTGGAGCAGTACCCCGCCACCCCCGCGCAGTTGCAGGAAAAAGACCCGCAGGCCCTGGAACTGTCGCCCTTCATCATCGAAACCCGGCGCGGGCAGGCCATCAGCCTGTCGCAGCAATACGTTCCCTGAAAGCGTCCAGCCCGCTGTCATTCCTCAACCTGATGAGTTGAAAATAAGCTCGATACTCAGCAGAGGGCCACATTTCCGGCACCCAGGCGTCACGCCGCCGTATACAGCTCGTATCCATCCATCCAAACAACCGAACCCATGGCAACTGCCCCTTCCATTACTCCCGACGAAAACGATGACCGCTCCGCCAATGCCGCCCAGGGCCGGCAGGAAGGCGGCACGGTAGGCCAGACGGCCGGTAAACCAACCTATGGCAGCGGAGGCTATGAGCTGAACCTGGACGCCGAAGCCAACGAAGAAGGCGGCTCGGGCAGCGCCACCTCCTCCACGGCCAAGTCCAGCCGGGAGCAGCCCGCCGACGACAAGGAATAGCCTTTGTTGGCACAACAACCAGCCGCCCCGCTTCCGCAGGATTCAGTTCTGCGGAAGCGGGGCGGCTGGTTTTATGAGGTAAAGGGCTACCGCCCAATCAGCGGTTATACAGCACGTCGAACCGGCCCGCTTGAATTTCTACCGTGCTGGCCGGCTTATCGACGTTGGCCAGCCGGCCCCGAAAGGTGCCCGATACAATCCAGGCCACGGTATCAATTTTGGTGATGGTGACGCTGCCGTCGAGCCGGGCGCTGCTCTGGTAAGTGGTGCCCTGGCGGTTATCGGCAAAGGTAAGCTGGGTTTGCGGGGCATCCAGCGGGTAGGTGCCCACGCCCACCAACGAGTCCAGGGTGAGCGTGAAGGCCTGGTCGAGCTGAAAGCCGGTGCGGGCCGCACTTACCTGCAGATGCAGCCGCCCCGCCTGGATGTAGGCCGAGGCTTCCACTTTATTGTCGGTGCAGCCGTAGATGCCGCAGCGCTGGCCCCCGGGCACCCAGGCGTCGTCATTCAGCTGAAAGCCCAGGGTTTCGGCCCCGGAGGTTGTAGCCGGCGGCAAGCCCTGATCGGGCATGGCGTCATCTTTCTTACACCCAGTCAATAACAGTAGTACGGTGCTTAGCACCGGCAGCCAACGTCTCATAGCTCAGCAGGTAAAGCCGCCGGCTACGCGCCAGCGCTACTGCTGGGCATACGAAAGCCGTGCCACCTCTGGCAAAAGCCGGCGCCCTAACCTTTCATCTACCCCACAAACGGTGCCCGGAACGCCGGTGCAGCCCGTTTCTTGGTGGCTTGCTCGTAGACGTAAGCCAGCCCCAGGAGCGGCCCTTCCTGCCAGGCCGTCCCCACAAACGACAACCCCACGGGCAGCCCGTGCGCCTGCCCCATGGGCACCGTAATGTGTGGGTAGCCCGCCATAGCAGCCGGCGACGAGAAGCCCGGACCTTTCCAGGAGTCCCCGTTGATGAGGTCGATGGCGGTGGCGGGCGAGTTGGTAATGGCCACCAGCGCGTCGAGACGGTTATCGGTCAGCACTTTGTCGAGCACGCGCTGCGCCCCTCGTGCGACTTGCGCCGGGCGGCCTGGTACTTGGTGCTTTGCAGGCCTTCCAGCTTATCGGCCATTTCCAGGATTTCCTGCTGGAAGAAGGGCATGGCCTTGGCCTTGTTTTCAGTGTTAAAGCGGATAACGTCGGTGAGGGTTTTGACCGGGGCGCCGGCCGTGGACAAGTACTGGTTTACGCCGTCCTTGAACTCGTAAAGCAGCACTTCGTACTCATCCTCACCCAATGGGTCAATCAGCTTTTCCACCTCCACTTCCACAATGGTGGCGCCCTGGGCCTTGAGCACCGCCAGCGCGGCCTGCAGCATGGGTACCGAGTCGGAAGTGCCGGTGAGGTGGTTTTTCTCTACACCCAGGCGCTTGCCCCGTAGCGCATCGGGCTTTAGGAAAGCAGTATAGTCGAACTGGGCTTTGCCGGCGCCGGCCTGGGTGGCAGCATCGGCGGCATCGGGGCCGGCCAGGGCGCCCAGCAGCAGGGCCGCGTCGCGCACGGTACGCGTCATGGGGCCGGCCGTGTCCTGGGTAGCCGATATGGGGATGATGCCCGCGCGGCTCCAGAGGCCCACCGTTGGCTTCAGTCCCACTAGCCCGCAGCACGAGGCCGGCGACACAATGGAGCCATCGGTTTCGGTGCCGATGGCCAGGGCGCAGAGGTTGGCCGCCGCCGCCGCGCCCGAGCCGGAGCTGGAGCCGCTGGGGCTGCGGTCGAGGATGTAGGGGTTTTTCACCTGACCGCCTACGCTGCTCCAGCCGCTGGTGCTGCGTGTGGAGCGGAAGTTGGCCCACTCGCTCAGGTTGGTTTTGCCCAGCACCACGGCCCCGGCCGCCCGCAGCTTCTGCACGATAAAGGCATCCTGGGCCGCCTTGTTGCCCGCCAGCGCCAGCGAGCCGGCCGTGGTAGGCTGCTGGTCGTGGGTGTTGATGTTGTCTTTGATAAGTACCGGAATGCCGTGCAGCGGCCCGCGCACCTTGCCGGCTTTGCGCTCCGCATCCAGCTGGTCGGCCAGTGCCAGGGCGTCGGGGTTCACTATGCGCACGCTATTCAGCCGCGGGCCGGCCTGGTCGATAGCCTGAATACGGGCCTGATACAACTCCACCAGCCGGCGGGCCGTCAGCTCCCCGCTTTGCATCTTCTCCTGCAGGCCGGCCACCGTGGCTTCTTGCAGCTCAAACGCGTCGTTGGCCAGGCCAGCTTCACCATCGGCGGCCACGGCGGGCTTATTGGTGCTGGACGAGCAAGCGGGCAGCGAAAACGTGGCGAGGGTGAGGCCGGCCAGGGAGCCGTTGCGCAGGAAGATTCGGCGGTTCATCAGGAAAGGATTTGGCGGTAAGATAGACCCGTGCCCCCCACATTTCCGAATGCCTGAGCTGAGGTGCCCCGGCCAGCCCGCGCAAGCCGGACGCTACCGGGCCTCGGCCTTGGCTCCCAGCAGCGCTTCCAAGGCCTTCAGCCGCTCGGCCAGGCTGGCCAGCTCCGCCGTAGCCTGCGTTTGCTGCCGGGTGAGCTGGGCCTGGGCTTGCTGACGCAGGGCTGCGTTCTGCTTTTCCAGGGCCTCCACCCGGCGGGCCAGCTCCTGCGTGGCACTCACGTTCAGCATGGCCAGGGCCTCGTAGTCCACGGTGCGCACGTCGGCATGCTCCAGGCCGAACACGAACACCTGCTGGCCGGCCAGCTGCCGGGCACCGCGCAGCACCAGCACCTTACCGCTGGCGCGTACTACCGTGCCGGTAACATCGCCCGCCTGTCCAATGAGCTTGACGCGCTGGCCGGCTTGGGCTGGCGTAGCGGGGGCCGCAGGCAGAGTCAGCTGTACGAGCGAGTCGCCAGGGAGCAGCGTGGCCGCCGTGGCCAGGGCGTACACGTCGGGCAAAAAGCCGCTGTGCTGGCTCACGGCCTGCGGAAACACCTGCTCGACTTCCTGGGCAATGACTTTCTTGAACTGCCGGCTGCCGTACTGCACCCGGTCGCGCATGGTGTAATCGGTGATGCGGATGCGGTTGAGCAGGGCCAGGTCCTGAGCCGCGTTGCTCAGGCCGATAACGGTTTTGAGGCGGCGGTCGGAGGTGGCGTTGAACTCGGTGGCCAGCACCCGGCCCGTGGCGCGGATGCTCACCGGGCCGGTGCTGCTACCCGTAGAGCCACTGCTAAACGTGCCGTTGGGGGCCGCTGCGAAGTAGGCGTAGGCATAATTGCCGGGGGTAACGGTGCGCTGCACATCCAGCGGAAAGATGGGGTTGGCAGTCCCAATACCCACGTTGGCATTGCTAATGGTCAACCAGTTGGTGCCGGCGGTATTACCAGAGAAGGCGGCGCCTTCGCCAATCTTAAACTTGTAGTTGTCGGATGCATCCAGGCCGAGGGATGCCCACGAGTTGTTGGGCGAGTGCAGCACGATGTACGGGCTGTTCTGGCGGATTTCCAGCGGGCCGTTGGGCAGCGCGGCGTTGTTGAAGCCCGTGCCAATGCCCAGCCGGCCGTCTTTGAGCATCATCTGCATGGTGCCCCCGCCCGCGTCGAACTGCGTGTTGCTGTGTGAGCCGCTCGTGTACCAGGCAAAACCATCGCCCGAGCGGAAGTACTGGGTGTTGTCCTGCACCCCGATGCCGTAGGCGGTACCCCATAGGTTCAGCATCTGCCGGGTGCTGGTGCCGAAAGCCAGCGTGGCGCTGCTGCCGCTGGTGTTGAGGCCCAGGCCCAGGCGGTTGTTGGCTTTGTCCCAGATCAGCTGACTGGGGTTGCCGGCCAGCCGGTTGTTGTCGCTGAATAGAATGGCCCCGTCGGCCTGGCCGGTCTCGGCCTGGGTCAGACTGATGGCGGGTGCTTCGGCGGGCCGGTTGGGCGTCAGGCGAATGTAGCCGTTGCCGGTCTGGTAGCCTTGGGTGTGAATCACGTTGGTGGCAACGGTGGGGTCGGCGTAGGAACTGCCGCCGCCGCCGCCGCCCAGCGGGCGGGCCCCGCCGCCGCCGTAGTACCCGTCGCCGCCGTCGCCGCCGTTGTAGATGGTAGTCCCCAGGCCGTTAACGCTCCGGGTCTGGCCGCCGGTGCCCCCGTAGCGCAACCTACCGGCCGTAGCCGTAATGGCGGTGCTGCTGCCGTGCCCGGTGCCGCCGACGCCCCCGCCGGCCGACTGGCTGCCAGCGCCAGCGCCGTGGGAGCCGTTCGCGCCGGTCAGGCCGCCGCCCGCCCCGCCCGCTTGCACCGGTGGGGCCCCGGTAACCTGGTAAAACTGGATGCTGCCCGCTTGGCCGCCGCCCCCGGCCACCAGCAGAAAGGTTTCGGTGCCGTTGGCCCCTATATAGGATACGGAGCTGGCCTGGCTAAAACTGGTGGCTTGATTCAGGTAGAGCCGGGTGCCGGGGGTAACGGCCAGGGTGGCCTGTACCCGCCCGCCCTTGCCGCCCGGCGAAATAATCGGGGAGCCCACCGGGTTCAACGACTGCCGCGCCTGGCCTTCAGCGCCGGCCATGTCAATCAGCACGCTGGTCACGCCCGCGGGCACCGTCCAAGCGCGGGAACCTTCCAATGACTGGGTCGTGCCGATGGTTTCGGTCCAGTAGCTGCCGTCAAACAAACTCAGGCGGTTGGTTGAGGTGTTGAACACGACCAGCCCGGCGGCCGGATTGGCAATGGCGTCGCGCTGCGCCTGAGTTACGCGCGGGGGCAGAAATCCTTTGTTGGTAGCCGTTACGTCGAGCTGGGCCGAAGCATTGGGGGTGCTGGTGCCGATGCCCACGCTGCCGCCGTTGCTGATGCTCAGGCCACTGCCGCCGCCGTTACCCACCAGCTGGCTCGTGCCCAGGTTCAGGTTCTGGGTGGCGGTGTGGTTGCCCAGGTTATCGGCGACGGGGGCGGTGGTCAGCGTGGTGCCGTCCGGGAATTTCAACCCGTTGCCGCTGCCGCTGATCTGCACGTTGCCCGCCACTTCCAGCGGCTGGGTGGGCGCCGTGGTGCCGATGCCCACGCGGCCCACGCCGTTGTAGTTTTGCAGCGTAAGTACCTGAATATTACCTATGCCTGGCGCACTACTCCCAGTAGCGGTGCCCGCGTTGTTGAGAAAGAAATCCAAGGCGTTGCCACTGGTCATCAATGAGTTGTGGCGGGAGCGTAACCAGTGGCGGTAGCCGCCGCCGCCGTACTGAAAAGCAATGCTGCCGGGGTCGTTGCCGCCGGCGTTGTCGGCCCCGGCCAGCAGGTCGAGGCGACTGGCCCCGACGAGGCTGTTGCCCGCCAGATTTAAGCTCTGCGTGGCGGTGTGGTTGCCCAGGTTGTCGCCGGCCGGAGAGGGGTTCAGGTAAGTCCAGGCCGTGCCCGAGTAGTACCAGAAGCCCAGCTGCACGCCATCGGTCTGGTACACCAGCAGGCCCGGAGCCGGGCTCTGGATAGCCGCGCGCTGACCGGCTGTCATGCGCGGGGCCAGCAGGCCTTTGGTGGTGGAGCTTAAGTCCAGCAGGGCTGAGGCAGCGGGGGTTGTGGTACCGATGCCTACTCCGCCGGTGGTTTGCGCCCGGGTGGCCGGCAAGCTGCCCAGCATGGTTATCAGCAGGCACAGATAGCGTAGTGGTTTCTTCATAGCGGAGCGCGGAAAAAGAGCATGAGAAGGCATCAGCCACAAAGCTCTTTCCCGGCACCCCGCGCCGCAACCCGCACGTGTACCGCATTTGGGGGTATCGGCGCACATTTGCGGCCAAGCGGAGACGCCCCGTCAGCTTTCCGGCCAACGGGGCGTCTCCAGTAACCCTAACCAGCTTGTACTACTGGCGCACCAGCCGCATGGTGGTCTGCTCGGTGCCCTGCCGCGCCGTGAGGGTGTAGAGGCCCGGGCGCAGCGCCGCCGTGGCCTCGGCGGGCAGGGAGGCGGCTCCGTTCAGCAGCGGCAGGGACTGGCGCAGCACCGTGCGGCCCAGGGCATCCTGCACCGTCAGCTGCAGGGGCAGGCCGGGCTTGGCACCGGGCAGCGTCAGGCGCAGGGCCTGGCCCTGGCGGAAGGGGTTGGGCCAAGCCTGGCTGCCTACGGCCAGCACCGAGGCGCGCCGGGCCGTTACTACGTTGCTTTCGGTGGAATAGTCGGCCGCAACGGGGGTGCCGTACTCGCGCGAGGTATAGTAGAGGTCCAGTACCGGCTGAGCCGAGTTGTTGCGCCAGAACTGGTCGAAGTAAAAAGGTGTCTTGCCTCCCTGCTGCATTCCAAAGGACGAAAGCAGAATGGCCGGAGCCGGCTGGCCGAAAAGATACACGCTGTCCTGTCGGATGGAGCGGCTGCGAATCTGCAGCACCGGCAAGGCATCGGAGCCGGCCGGGCGGCCCGCCACCGGAATCTGCAGCCTGCCCCAGCCCGCCACCGAATCGACATAAGTGTAGCGCTGTACCAGGCGGATGGGGGCATTATTGAGGAGAAGGGCCTGGACCGTGAGCGTGCCCTCAGTGGCTACCCGGAAAGAGCGCCGGCTCACGTCGCTGGCCGTAAGGGGCAGGGGCAGGTTGGCCACACCCTCGGGGCCGTAGCGCAGGGTTTGTGCGTCCACCACCACCTTGTCGTTGGGCCCGCCCGTAATGGCCGTAATAGAGGCTTCCTGCCGCTCCATCGTGCGGCCCAGCGCCAGCCAGCCGTTGGGAGCCAGTGCTCCATACACCGTGTAGTTGTAAGCCAGATTACCAAATACGGCCTGCCGGGGCTGCATCCACTGAGCGTCGGCAATGCCGCCCGTGGCCGGGGCGGGTTCCCGCGCAATGGTGTAGGGCGCTCCTTCTGCCACGAGCGTGCGGTAGTCCCAGGTTTGGTTGGCGCCGGTGGGTGTAGGGGCCGCTCCGGTGGGCAGGGCAGCATCCTGGTACCTTTCTACCGTGGCCGCTGAGGCCGGAAAGGTAGCCTGGGTGAGGGTAATGGGGGTTTGAGCCAGGGCCGGCAGCGTGAGCAGCGAGGCCAGAGACAGAAGCGTAACGTTTTGCATAGCAAGAGGGTAAGGTGAAAGAAAACGAAATGCGGCATGCGGTAGCCCGTACCGGCAGCGGCCAGCTGAAGCTACCAAAGCAGCCCCACAAATATGCCGGGGCGCCGTCAGTCTTTCAAGCCTGCGCTGTACCGCATTTGCGGGTAAGGCGGCAGTTGCGCCATCGACGCCCAGCCCCGTCCTTTGCAGCCATGAATTTCCCCGTCCGGCTGGCTTTGATCGAAGACGACCCCGAAGTGCGCGAGCTGCTGCACGGCTACCTGTGCCGCCAGCCCGAGCTGCGGTGCGTGCTGCTGGCCGAGTCGGTAGAAAGCTTCCTGCAGCAGCTGCCCGATGTGCTGCAGCCGCCCCAGGTGCTGCTGCTCGACATCCACCTGCCCGGCCTCAGCGGCCTCGATGCCCTGCCCCTGCTGCGCCAGCGCCTGCCCGAGGTCGAAATCATCATGCAAACCGTGTTCGATGATGCCGACCGCATCTACCGGGCGCTGTGTGCCGGGGCCTCGGGCTACGTGCTCAAGAACTCCTCCCTCGAAGAATACAAAGCCGCTGTGCTGGAAGCCGCCCGGGGCGGGGCCCCCATGAGCCGGGCCGTGGCCCGCAAGGTGCTGGCCCACTTCAAGCCCTCGGCCACCCTGCAGTCCGACCTGCTGTCGGCCCGGGAGCGGGAAGTGGTGCAGGCTATGGTCGATGGCCTGAGCGACAAGCAGGTAGCCACCCGCCTCGAGCTGTCGGTAGAAACGGTGCGTACCTACGTCAAGCGCATCTACAAGAAGCTGGAAGTAGGCAGCCGCACCGAGCTGATGAGCCGGGCCGCCAAAGGCCAGCTCTAGGCCCGCAGTGGGTAAAGGAAGACAAGTTGGATATTTCGCAGATAGTGCCTCTATACTGCTTCTAGGCTTCTTCTAGACTGCCTCTGGACTTTGCTCAGGGAAGGCTCACCCAGGCAGCACACCGCATTTGCATAATATACAGGCCGCCTTACAGAGCGCAGGATTGCACGGTGCGGTTGCCGGGGCGGTCGAAGGCGGTTACTTCCAGATGAAGGGCGCGCTCAGTGGCCAGGGCAGCGGGGGCCGGAGCCTGCCAGCTGCCATCGGCCTGGAGCACGGCTGCTACCTCCCCCAGCAGCGCCCCGGCGCCGCCAAAGAAACGCAGCAGCACGGCCGTCACGGCAAAGTCGTCGGTGGCCAGCACGCGCACCAGGTCGCGGGGCCGGCCGTGGTAGGCGCTCAGGTCCACGGCCGTGATTTTGGGAGCCCGCAGGAAATCGGTAATAGCTAACAGCCGGGAGCTGGTGAGCCGGCCGTTGATGCCCGTGGAGTAGAGGGCTTTGGCGGCCGGGTCCTGCATCTGGGCGTTGGCGTAGCACTGCGCGTGGTACATGCGGTAGCGCTGAGCTTGCTGCCGGGGCGAGCCAGGCCCCGGCTTCTCCCCTTCCGCCGCCGACACGATAGTCTGGTCGCCCACCTGCCGGACTACCAGCCCGCCGAGCTTGCCACTGATACCCCGCAATAAACTGTTTCCGGTTACTCGTGCCATAGAAGCAAGCATGTTGGTTCAGCCCCGACAGCCAACGGCAGGTCCGCCGCTTAGCGTATAGCCTAACGCCGCTGCGGGGCTGTTTATGCGCCCGGCGCTATGCTATGAGCCACAAAAGAGCCAGTAGCTACGCGGGCAAGCGCAGCTGCACCCGGAAGCCCCCGCCCGGCATAGGGCCGGCCTGCAGCTGGCCGCACAGGGCCTCGGCGCGCTGGCGCATGTTGCGCAGGCCCATACCGCTGCGGGGGGCCGGAGCTGAGGCTGCGGGTGCATCGTCGAGCACGGTGAGCTGCAGGGTGCCGGGCGTTTTCTCCAGCTTCACCTGCACCTGGGTGGCCCCGCGGGCATGGCGCGCGGCGTTGGTCACGGCTTCTTTGAAAACCAGGTAGAGGTGCTGGCGCACGACGGGCGCAATGGGGTTGTGGTCGTGCAGGCCGCTGGCTTCGAGGTGCGTTTCCAGGCCGGCGGGCACGGCCGTCTGGTCGAGGTGGTCACGCATCCGGTCGAGCAGAGCCCCCACGGTGTCGGCTTCGGCATCAATGCTCCACACAATGTCGCGCATGGTGCCGGCGGCGGCGCGGCTGTTGGTCAGCAGGCGGTCGAGGGCGGGCTGGGGCGCAGGCTGGGTCTGGCGCAGCAGCTCGGCCTGCAGGCTCACGCGGGTGAGCAGGGTCCCTACCTCATCGTGCAGGTCGGCGGCAATACGGTTGCGCACGCGCAGGGCCTCAGCGGTTGTAGCCAGTATATGGCGGGCCCGCTGCCGCACAATTACCAGCGTGACCAGCAGCCCCACACCTACCAGCACCCCCACGAACAGCAGGGTGCGCTGCCGGAGCAGGGTTTCGCGGGCCTGGGTGCGCAGGCGCAGTCGGGTCAGCTGCTGCTCCTTTTCCTGGGTTTGGTAGAGGGTGTGCATCTCGCGGGCGTGGCGGGCACTGGACTCCTCAAACATACTGTCGCGCAGCACGGTGAGGCGCTGCTGGTGCACCAGGGCTTCGCGGTAGCGCCCCAGCTGGCTCAGGGCCGGCACCAGCTCCTTCAGGGCCTGCAGCTCATCGTTCAGCTGCCGGGCCTGGCGGGCGCGGGCGCGGGCAGGCTCCAGCCACTGCACGGCCGCGGTGTACTGCCCCTGCTGCCGGGCCAGCGTACCCCGCAGCAGGTCCAGCACCAGCTGCACACCCAGGTAGCGCGGAGGTAGGTAGCTGGCGTAGGCCGAGTCGAGTAGCTGTGCGGCCTGGGGCAGCTGCTGCTGCCGGAGGGCATAGGTAGCTAGGCTGGCCAGCGCCACGGCGGTGTTGGCCGAGTCCTGGGTTTGCCGCGTCAGGCGCAGCGCCTGCCGGTAGTAGCGCGCGGCCAGCGGGTAGTCGGGAATGAGGGCGGCGCAGTCGGCCAGGTTGAAATAGATGCCCGTCAGGCGCCGGGCCTGGTCCGGGTCGTGGGCGGGTACCGTGCGCAGGGCCTCCTGGCCGTAGCGCAGGCCGGGTCGGGGGTCTTTCAGCAGAGAATAGGCGTAGCAAAGCCACTCGCAGGCCGTGCTCAGGCGGCTGGAGTCGTGGTCGGCCAGGGCCATGCGCCGGGTTTGCAGCATCTGGATGATGGCCAGGCTGGGCTGGTTTTCGTGCAGGTAGTGGCCGGCCAAGTTGGCCAGCAGCTCGACCCGCACCGCCCGCGGCACTCCCGGGCGGCGCACCAGCTCACCAACCAACGGCGCGGTGGCCGGCGTCACCCGGCGAGTTGCTACCGCCAGCTGCACTGTCAGCGGCCAGCGCCCAAGCTGGCGCAGGCTGTCGAGGCGGGTGAGGGAAGCCGCCCACCCCGGCAAAGCCAGCATACACACGCTCATCAGACAATACAACCACTTCTTCATAGCAAACCGCTGGCCGGCGCCCACAGCCGACGCGGCGCCCCAAGGTACAGCCTGAATGGCGGCCATGCTATCCGGGCTCGAAGCAACTCAACTCAGGCCGTCGGCGGCGCCTCAGTGCGGGGCTTGTTGCGCTGGCATTTCTCCCCGCAGTACTTCACTTCATCCCAAAATGGCTCTCAGTTAGTGGAAAGAGGGTTTTTGATTTCTCATTGATACATGCTTTGATACACAGATTGACACATAAAATCAACTGTGATCAGGCTATTAGAAACCAAAACCCAAATTCAAAATGTCCAAAATCACATTTATACTTCGCCCTGAAAATAAGAAAGGAGAGCACCCAATTAGTATAAAGCATACTCATGAAGGCAGCCCTTTTGTGAAAGCTACAGGTGTTGCAGTACAACTCAAGTACTTCAATCAAACCACCGGAAAGATTAGTAATAAACTACCTATGGCTCCCGAGTGGAATGCTTGCATAGCACAGGTATATGAGGATATTGAGACAGCAGCGAGAAATATATTAGGCAGAGGAGGTGAGCCAGACACTCACAGTATGGCTATTGAGTATACCGAAATCACTACTCTTAGACTTGAGGCAGGACAGAAGAAGAATCAGCAGCCATTACAAGTTACTCAAGCCATTACTCATGTTATAGCGGAATCATGAACGGTGTACGTGGTAGCCGCAGTGGTTAAACCAGGCTTTGGCGTCGCGGCTGGTAATCCAGTCGATGGCGGTTTGCAACGCTTGCTCCAGCGCCTGGCGGGTACGGGCTTGGGCCTGACGGAGCTTGGTTTTGAGCTTGCTCCAGGCCTGCTCAACGGGGGCAAAGTCGGGCGAGTAGGGCGGCAAAAACAGCACCTCGACGCCGCGCCGGGCCAGTTCCTCTTGCAAGCCGCCGAGCTTATGCACCGGCAGGTTGTCGAGCACCAGCACGTCGCCGCGGCGCAGTTGCGGACCCAGCACTTGGCTGATGTAGAAGGCGAATCTGCGCTGGTCTAACGCTCCATCCAGCACCTGCACGGCTTTGAGCCCGCGCACGCCCAGCGCCCCGATCAGCGTCAGGCTCTTACCGCGCCGCAGCGGCACGGCCCCGCCCGCGCGCCGGCCGCCCACGGCCCGCGCGTAACGCCGCGTGTAATCTAGGCGCAGACCGGTCTCGTCCAGAAAGTAAAACCGGTGCACGTCGCCGCGCGCGCTCACTGTTTCCACATACTGACGCCGCAGTTCGTGCACGCGTTGCGTGTCACGCTCGGTGGCGTGCAGGCTTTTTTTGCGGCGTAGCCCGTGCTCGTCCAGCACGCGCCAGATGACGCCCACACTCACCCGCTGCCCCGTGTCGGCCGCTAGCGCGTCGCGCAACTCGGCCAGCGTCGCGTCCGACTGGCGCCCGACCTGCACCACCAGCCAGGCCTGCGCCGCCGCGTCCAGGCACCGCGGCGGCCCGCCCCGGCCGGGCAGCGCCGCCAGCGAACCGGTGTGCCGCTGCCGACGCAGCAGTTTGCCCACGAAGGCCAGGCTCACGCAAAAGCGGGCCGCCACCTGCGCCTGCCGGGCACCCGGCTCGGCCAGCGCCTGCGCCACGCGCTGGCGCAAATCCAAAGAATAGGCTTGCATACAACGCGGTACGTATCTTGTGTAAAAGCAGCTACACCGTTCACGAAACCGCTATAGCAGGCTACAGCAAGAGTTACAACTACTAGAGCAGGCTGTAGCAAGCAAGAAACTTGAAATCAAAAATGCTGAAATCAAACTAGGCATCTATGAGGGAGCTTTGTTCTCAGGATTCATTACTAGGCATATTGAGGAAAAGAAGCAACTCGTTGATAGCAAGACATTAAAGCTGTATGTCAATCTGAGAAACTTAGTCAATGAGTTTAAACCTTCGCTAAGGATTGATGAAATCACTTTATCAGTGATGGACAGCTTTAGAGACTGGTTGATTGCTAGAGGCTTGAGGAATTTAACTATTAGGTCCATTTTCATCAAGTTCAGGGCTGTAATCCATCATTTTGCAGAGGCACTTGAGCTTAATACCAAAGAGCTAACCAAGTTTGTAAATGTTAAAAAGCTCAAAAATAAGAATCTTATTTATCTTACTAAGAATGAATTAGCAGATTTATTGAGCTTGGAGCTTGATAATCCAAGGCATCAAAGAGTGAGGGACATATTAGCTATAATGTGCCTTACTGGATTGCGATGGTCTGATGTTTTCTTTACTAAGGCCAATGTCAGGAATGGAATGGTTAGCCTGACTACCAACAAAACCAATACTACTGTAAGCATTCCTCTATCTAGCCAAGCAATTGAGATACTTGAGAGAAACAACTACTCATTGAAGAGAGTAGCAGTCAGCGAGTTCAATACCCAAATCAAGAAAGTATGTGCCTTGATTCCTTCCTTAAATGTGTTAGAAGAAATTATCCACTATACAGGCACCAACAGGCAAAGAGAGGTCAGACCTAAAGCAGAGCTAATAAGTGCTCATGCAGGCCGTAAAACCTTCATAAATCTATGCTTACAGAATGGTGTTAACCCAGCCACTATTAAGGGGTGGGTAGGTCATTCAGACTTAAAGATGATTATGGAGCATTATGCTCATTTGACTTCAAACCAAACTGAGGAGATAGCCAAGGTATTTGTATAGCCATGAAAGACGAGAAGCACAGGGAAAGGATCACTCCTGACTCTGTGCTACACTCTCTGTTATATGATATGAGTAGTCTCAACCTATCAAGCCTACTAATGGCCCCCATGGCCTTATAAAAGTATGATTATTTTTATATATAATATATAAGACATTTTTTAATTTATGGTGTGTAATGTATATGAAAATGTATTGGACCATTGTTCTGGCCTATAAGAATAGTGCCCTTGCCCTCACTATTACATACCCTCTTACTCTATTCGTTTTGGGCTTAGTCTCGAAATACTTATTAATCTCAGTTCCTTTAGGAGAGATCTTGATATCCAAACTACTGTATACTTTCGCAATTAGTTTCTTTGCATCTTCTGAGCTAATAAAGCTACCAATAGCTACTTTGCCAGAATTGACAAGGAGTTTGAAAACCTTATTATATTCCGATCTGTCAGACAAAGCAATTAACTTATTTTTGATATTTGTTTGAATGTATTTATTATCCTCTACGAATTTAAACCCTAACGCTTTATCGGAAAGAATTTGTTTTAAGAATGGATATTTTATAAATGCTGCTTCATGCAATGTAGTATTTAGCATGGTTACATCTATAATATCATATTCATCCGAATTTTCCAACTCTTTAAGCTTTATTACAACCTCCTTGAAGCTAGCATCTACGTTATCCATATTAACTACTTCATTCTTAATATTAGTAGTGCGTTCTACTACTCTAAAGCCATTAGTGACTAAAGCGTTAGTAACGTTGATTCTTGCTTTGTAAAGAAAATGAGTCTGCTTAAAATTGTATAAATCTACTTTAACTTTATTTGCATCAAATACGAATTTTCCATGGGATTTAGTGATATAGTTTTCATTCTCATTGAAATTCTTCTTATTTCTTTCAGTTAATTCATTAAGTATCTCCACATCTTTCTTATCATCCTTTATCGACTTTTCAGTTGATAACTTATATTCTTCATAAGTCATATTTCCGCTATATCTAGTGGTTGTAAAGATGTGACTTATATCCTGCCAATGCTTTGTATTTCTAACTCGCCCTGCTATCTGTTGCAAAGAGGTTGAAATATCTATTAATGTGTGTGCTTTTGATCCATCAGACACTATGTGAATCTTAGCATCTTCATCATAAAAGTCACACCCTTCAAAGCAAGTGCTAGTCAAAAAATTGATTTTCTTTGGCTTATCAATAGATGAACCTCTATTTAATCCAGGATTTTTTCTATTACTCTTACCCCAGATCGCTCTAGTATTATCATCATTTAAGTTGCATGCTTTAACCATCTCTTTAATAAAGTCTACAGAGTTAACAAAAAAATAAGCATTGCCATCAGTAGATCCGCTTAAAAATTCGTTAATTCGGTTTATTACTGTTGATTTTATACCTTTCTCACATTTGGTAGAATTAACAGTAACCTCTCTTGCATCTTCCCATACTGCTGACACTAAAGGAATATCTGATAATTCATCTAAAACAAACTCCTCTTCTAATACTGTTGCAGTCATAAAGCAGTATTCCCTAAACTCCTTATAAGATTTAAGGACTGCCTTGATAGCAGAATCACCTCTAAAGGAATATTGTGTAAACAACAAGTGGTATTCATCAACCAGTAAATTATATTCAGATGGTGTGATATGATCTATTACTTTGGGCAAGCTATCATAAGTAACTATAATCTTAGGAACCTTAGCAGATTTGACATACTTATCAATTTCTGTAGCGGTTACCTCAGCAGTTACACCTAAGACATTCTCGTGTTGGTTAACCTTGCTCTCAATCAGTGAAATAAAGGGTACTGCTATAACAGTAGGTTTTTCGTCTTTAATTGCTATAGTTGTTCCTCCGCAGCCTACCTTTCCTTTGTCAAATAAGCAATTTGCAGGAAGTGATTTTATAATTTCAGACAGATACTCAGTTCCTGCTGGAATAATAATTGTTTTTGTATTCATGACGTTGTGTTTTTTATTAAATAAAATTTAAATACGTAAAAAATAATAGACATTTAATATTGGTTAGAACACCTTGAATTATAAAATGTCTATCATCAACTCAAAAAAGAGGCAATCCACTAGGCTGCCTTTCTTGTTTTTGTTATACAAATATAGGTATAAAATATCAATATTCCTAGTAAATAGTGATAATATGTTAGGCACTTATTACATTCCTGAGGTTCAAAAGCCACTCAATAGAGTGTTTGTCCATTTAGCAAACTAGCCTCATGTTTTGGAACAAAAAAACTTCATCCAGTAAACCAGCTCATAAACAAGAGAGCTTGAGGATAATCGCAACTGCCTATAACTGCAAATCAATAGAGGTAGAAGATTTTTATAAATCATTCCAAATGAAAGCCCTAGTTACTGGCTTAGGCTCTCGAAGTCAAGCTGAAAGGGCAATGGATGAACTAAATGCTCAGAAACATATTCAGGCTGCTAAAATGAAATTTAATCCATCTGACACACCGGCTGGACTTATGGAATTGTGGAGTCAGGAAGTGTTAGATGAGTTTGGTCCTAATATCGTTGCTAATACAAGTGCTAAGCATTATTTAGACCAAGCTAGTGAGGCTATATCTAAAAATAATCATAAAGAAGCCATTCAGTTATTAGAAAAGGCACTACTTCACACAGATAAAAAATCACGTCATTATCTGCAAAATTCAATTGGAGAATATTATTTAGCATTGAACATTGAACATAAAGCAATTGACTGTTTTAAGGATGCTTCGTACAATGTAGCTTTATTTGAGCCTACCAACATTGTTATATGGAATAAAATCAAAGCAAACGAAGATAAGGCGCTATATATGTACTTTGATAAATATAATAAAGTCCGTAGGGTTAATGATAAGCCAGTAAATGAGCATTCAGGGGGTATTGAGAATAAAGTCAAGATGAATGCTCAAGCATTATTAGAAGCAAGTACTAAAGCGATGGCTTCATTTGGTGTTCTGCCTGCTGTTAAGCCTGAAATGAGTGCTAAAGACTACTTGGTCCAAGCAGATGAATTAGCTGCAAACAATCAGCATAAGGAAGCACTCACGCTAATATCAGATACTATTGGGATGCTAGCAAAGGGTGAGTTAATGGGTGAAAAGCTATTGAAACCCATGTTAATTAATGCTTTAGGTGAGAGCCAGTTAGCATTAGATAAGCCTACTGATGCAGGCATTAGCTTTGAAGTTGCTATAAATTTGGCACAGAGTATTGCTCCTGATAATGAGGAATTATTGAGCAAGCTTATTGCTAATAGGAAAAGGGTAGATGATTACATCATAGCTAAGGCCGCTGGTGCATTTCGACCTAAGCCTAAACCAGTTATTGAGGTATCAGAAGATTCCAATGATGAATCTAAGAGGCAAGCTGATGCTGTTGCTGCTGCTATGGTTAAGGTTTCAGGTTCTTTTGCAAAGGCTGCTACTAAGCAGATTGAAGCTGAGCCTGCTGCTATTGCAAAGGCTAGTCAAGTGTCTGAGGATATTGTCCAAAGTGATAAAGCAGAATCAAAACCTGTAAGAGTGCTTGTTTCTCCACCTTTATTCTATATGGTTAAGAATGACCAGCAGAAAGAGTCTTTTGAAGCAGGAGATGAAATAGTTTTCTGAGTACAAAGACATTGAGAATCCTAGAGGGGAGGTAAGATATTGCATCCCTCACAAAGGTTACTACTCATTTTTGTCAAGTGTCATAAGTTTTTGTCAGCCCTAGTTTACCCAGATTACGCAAGCCTTTTAACACCTCATAAACAATTTAGAACTATTAAATACACCTATAACTGCTCTATATCAGTGTTTAACAAACCCTTGCTTCTTCAGATACCTTACTGATACCAATTAAATTAGAAGAATCTTGAATCCATAAAATAATATCAAGCTCCTTAAACCCTCTAATCTTTTTAAATTCATTAAAAATTTGCAAAGCTACGCTACGTGTAATTCCAGCAGAAATCAATTGTATTACATATGGCTCAGTAGTACCAAGCTCAATCATCAATGGCAAAGACAAAGTAAACTTATATTTTTCTCTTTCTTCATCATTCATTATGTAATTCAGCAAATCCGATAATAACTTAAAATATTTAGCCAACATAAATGTAACAATTTTAGACTGAATATTTATAACCGCACTGATACGCTTGTTTACTGCTTTATCATCATTAGCATCAAGACCAAACCGATCTACATGGTAATTAATATCACTAGAAATTATTTCTTTCAATGGCGTGCTAGTCAACCATCTATATCCTGAATAAGCAATAACCTTTATTGGCAAACCAATATCATGCTTAAAAAAAGACTCTGAAGATAATTGAAAAATATAATCTAACTTCTCGCAAAGAGCATTGAATTGCCAATAGAAACTCAACTCATCGTATTTATAACCAACAATATTTTCCTGCTTAATTCTTTTGTAGAAATTAGATCCATTATAAACAATTACCCAGTTTACAATACCTTCCTTTTTAATTACTTCATATAGAACACTCTGCAATAAAGGATCAATACCAGGATTTAATCTCAAAATTTCTCTTGGCAAAGTAACCGATTCTAAACTCGCTCTAATAGGAACTAACAACTTTAGTATATCTTCTTGATTTAACTTTTTAGCATACAAATATGAGCTAAAACCTTCTGGCAAATGAATGTATTTATGCCTCAGAGTGGTTAACACAGAAGCCACCTGTTCATCTCTTATATCAACACTGCTTTTATCAGCATTATCCACTATAGATACAGTGTTCTGTAAAGCCTTCCTTGTAGCTGGGATGATATCCTTTGTGTAAGAAGCATTATAAAATGTTTCAGCCCACTGCTTGGCATCTTCATTATCCTCTATACAATATACTACCCCATAAAGAGAGTCCCTAATCCTTCCTGCTCTTCCTATAAGGTTGCCGAATTCAAAAGAGGACAAATCTAAGGTTCGCTTTTTAGGCGATGTAATAAAAAGATTATGCGCTGGCAGATTAACTCCCTGCAATAAAGTCGCAGTACAATACAATACACTTATATCACCTTGTTTAAATAAATCCTCTACTTCTTTCCTTACAATATCAGGTAGACGGCTATGATGGAAAGCAATATTCTTTTTGAGGCATTTAATCAAATAGTACTTTGGATGTATTTCTGTAGCTATGAAATCAATTAACTCCTGAAGTTCATCTGAGAGTTCTGTTTCAGCTTGAGAGTACTCTTCCAGCTTGAGTGCCCAAGACTCCGCCAGGTTAGTCTTAGGGCAGTATACCAAGCTTTGCTGTGAAGAGCTAGGGACTAACGCTCTAATAGTCTTTGCAAACGCTACACCTTTGTTCAGGCTTAGCTCATATGCTAAACTAAAATCAACATCAATAGATATTTTAAATTGTTCGCTTTTTGCTGTATCATTAACAAAGAGATCTAATTTATTATCTGACTTAGTATTACGAATTATTGTTTGGAGCTGAAAAACAGGAGGCAAAGATGTTACGCAAGACGTAACAGGAAGATTAAATATCTCTTCAAATACAGCCTTTTCATTGTTAATAAACGGCCCTGCTGTTATTATTTTAGCACTAGGAAACGAAACAGAAATTGACTCTAATACAAACTCAAATAATGCACCATGCCCGCCTGTATCTTCGATATTTTGAATTTCATCAATAAATATTATATTAGGCGAGAACTTAGCTTTTTCTGATTTTTCCAGAAGCCTGAGGCACCTTTCTGGAGTTAATACATAAATTATTCTCCCAGATGGGATAGGTTGATATAAAGACTCGCCTTCCGGATTCTCAATTGATTCATCTTCAATAAATGAAGTCCTTACATTTGTCTCCTTAAGCATCCTCCTCAAGTCATCACTTGCTTGATTGATCAGAGCTTTTGTAGGAACAATATACAACCCTTGTGCATTTGCATTACTAAAATAATAGTCTTGAATAAAATTTTGTATAATGTATGATTTGCCCGCCGAAGTAGGAGCAGAAATTGATATATTCTTGTCAGAATACAGCTTATTCCACAAATCCAACTGAAATGATGTTGTCAATACTTCGTTGTCATTTATTTGTATAATCTTACCTATTCTATCTGAAGCCAATTCGATATTCAATAGTTGCCCAAACTCATATCTAAAGTTATTTGAAGCAATAATGTTATTGTTAAAAAGACTAGTAAGAAATTTTGTGGATAACAAGTTGCCAACTCTGGAAAGTATCACATAACTCAATTTATCATACTCTTCTTTATCACCCCCATATAGGTGAAGAAGAATCGCAAAGACCTGAGCTTGCTGTTTATGAACTTCATTCTCACTCTCAGCTAATATTGAGCATATCCAACCAGCTTTTTTTAATCGACTGAAATCAATGTCTATTCTTTTTGAAAGAAATTTTTTATACACGAAAGCACGAGTCAAGTCATGAATAACAGAGGTTATTGAATGACTTACACTTAATTTATCTACTGCTAGTGAGTTCGTCATTATTTCGTGTAGTTTATTCCGTGAATTTCATAGAATACTTCTTTTCTAAAATCATCAACACTCTTTACAGGAAGTATAAAGAAGTCTAAGTACACAGCATTTAGATTAGAGAAGAGAGCAAGCTTCTCATTTATTAAATTAATATGATCTGAATGTCTACTCGAAATATAATTCTTTATTAATGTTTCAGCTTCAATAGCAGTAAGCGCTTTTCTTTCTATAGTATTAATTGTATTAGTCTCGTACATAATAAAAGTAGGATGCACCATAATACAACTTCGATGCTCAGTAGTTTCTGGCGACAGATAATTATAAAGGACTTCTGGATCAAAATCATCACTCAACGCTATTCCTCTTTTTGCCACTAAGAATTCCTGAGAATTAAATCTTGGACCAGAGGTACTATCATGAAATCTATCTACTGAAGCAAGTGAATCATCAAGTGCAGCTGAGTAATTTTGCCAAATTTTTGACTCGCCAATAAGTATTGCAGTATTATATTCGCCTTTCTTATATTCATAATCACCAATAAAAATACCATCACCTCCCTTGACTTGATCATGAAAACTAGATGGGATCTTATGTGATACCATAGGGCATCTTAATATACTCTCTACTATAGCAAACAAAATCAACTCTCCATAACGGCCATCCTTAGACGGATCTATATTACCAAATATCTTTTGAGCATTTTTATTTGCTTTCAGAATTCCTAATCTTGATAACTGAGACTTATCATGTGTAAACTCTCCTATTATTTCGCTTAATGCTACCGCAAAGTTCTTATAACTATTCTTTGTTCCTGAAAAGGGAATCGAATAGCCTCTGACTACCACTTTGGTATCTCTAGATGTTGTTTGAGAGAGCAAGTGTTTCTCTATCCACTTATCTTCAATCTTAATTAATTTATTCCAGTCTATGGCGCTCATATTTTCATTAAGAGAAATGGATTTATCACCCGTTTAGTAAATTTTATTGCTTTTTTTGAACGATCCAAATCAGCAGTCATCTATTATTAGCAAGGTCAATTAGTAAAAGGGCGAACCTATGTTCAAGGCCTATGAATTCTGTGAACACCATTTCAATAATAGCCTCTTCTCTCTATTATATAGCTTTAAGTCGTTTCTCTTTCAGAAAATACAACCGTTAAACTTTAATTTACACAGGATCATAAGATGCCAGCAATTGCTGCCTTATATGTTTAGCACTTTCTTCAAATATGTTTTTTAATTCAATATTCATTCGAAGATACTCTGTTCGCTTGGCTTCAAAACTATCTTCAGCAATATTATATGCATTAAGAATAATACGCTTTTCAGCAACATCTTCCTCCGACAAGTAAGATTCAGCCAACCTTGATATTTCGATAATTAACGAATTTAATTCTTCATAAACTTTGTTTAAAGCAATTACAATAATATTACTATCCTCCACTAATACAATATTATCAAAATAGACATTTTGATAATCATCAGATGAAAATTGAATATCAATAACTTTAGCATTTATTACATTTGCAATATTTTCCTGAATTTGAAATTCAGTATCTGTCACATTTTTACTTAAATCTAAATTACTGTAATAATTATGTGCCCAGTTCAATTTACTAATATGCAGATTCCAACGACCTACCGTCTTTTCAGCTACCTCTATTTTCCTGGTTAAGTAAATTTTCTGTAGAGCTAATAGATGTTCATCCCTTTTTTGCTGAGCATCTATCCTTTTTGAAACAAGTGTTACACACGAAGTGATTAAAACAACTACCAACGAACTAGCAAATGATAGAATTGCAATCCAGATCGTGATGTTATCCATTATTGATTTTTTAATAAAAATTTTAATACAAGTGCTTTCTTTAGCTTACATCCAAGAAAGGCCCCGTCTAAGCTTCGAGAATCAGGTACGGGGGCCTGTTTGTGTAGCTAAGAAACATTGCAGGAGACTAATGTAATGATTCCTTTTAGAGTGCACAAAAGAAAGCATCTGAGAGACCTCTCCTAATAGAGTGGACTTTCTTACTCAGATTGATTAGCAGGCCAACAGAGAGGAGATATGAGTTTGTAGAAGCCTATACTATTGGAGTTGATGGACTGCAAAGCCTTTCGCAATCACATAGCTTGGTCCAATAGACAGAAGAGAATACTGATTAGGATTTGGCTCAGAGAAGGTCTTAGTAGCTAGTCTATGCTTCTCACATGCTGCAAGTACCCTATTAGCTATTGAGGGAGGAACTGAACTGAGAAGCATTCCTTTGCCCTGTATCAGCACCTCTTTAATAGTCCCCTTCCCTATCGTGTAATCTATTGAGAGTGATTTGAAATCAAGGTTGGCGTAAGCACTCTGTGTATCTACCCATTTTTGAGGACTGCTAGCAATAGCCTGCTGAAGCTCTATATACAGCGCCTCTGGATCATTGGGAGGAGAGTTAATATAGATTGTTGTCTTATCCTCATTGTAATGGTCAAGCAGAGGATGATGGGTGTAATAGGTTAATGCCCCTCCCCTACCTGGCTTAAGGATAGCTTCTGCTTTCTCTCGGAAGTCAACCCTGATCTTACCTCCTTCAACCTCCAAGATCATGTATGTAGTTTGAGCAACAGAGATAGTAGCTGTTGAATATCTATCTATTAGATCAAGGAGCATTATGGAGAGTAGTATTAAGGCTTAGAAAGCTGAAACTACTAGTAATCTATATCAACCTAAATCATCCTCCCTTATGTTCTGTCATTTTCGTATATTACACAGAAGCTTCGCTAATAAGTGCAATTTCAGGAACCACCACTAAAGTCGCTTCCTTAGCAGGCTTAAATTAGCCCAGCAGGCTAAAATTGATACACAGCAGCTTTTCACCTTCAGAAACCCTCTCCATTAGCTGGAAATAGCCTTTTCTTGTTGCGCTGACATTTCTCCCCGCAGTACTTCACCTCATCCCAGCAGCTGCGCCACTTCTTGCGGTACTCGAAGGGCCGGCCGCAGGTCAGGCAGGTTTTGCTGGGCAGGTTGCCTTTGATGAGTTTGGTGGGCAGGGAAGAAGCGCGGGGCATAGTGAAGCAGAGGTTAGCGCACGGTGCCGGGTGCGGGCATGGTGGCGGGCGCCGAGGATGTTTCGCTGGTCTGCCGGGCTATTTTCAGCGGCACCCCCAGGCTGTGCAGCATCCCGCTGATAAGCGCCTGCTGCCAGATGGCAAATACCGACAGGCGCCCGTCGCGGCTCGACTGAATGGTGCCCACTTTCAGCTCCTGGCCAGGCCGGCGCGGGTTGTTGTTGCGAATCAGCAGCCCATCCACCAGCTTCGACTTAGCCTTCACCAGCACCTTCTTCAGGCCCCGGTCCCTATGCTCGGTGAGGAGCTTCAGATGCAGGTCGGAGTAGCGGGCCCACATCTGCCCCTCTACGCCCCGCTGGTCGGCGGTGAAGGCAAACCGCACCTGTTCCACCGTGCCGCTCCGAAACCGGGCCGAGCGGCCCGGCACCGTAATCGGGTTCAGAATGCTGAACGGAGCCCGGCCAAAGGAGCCCGTCACGGTATGGCGTCCGTCGGCCCGGAGCAGCGGCACCCGGATGGTGGCCCGCACGAAACTACGCTGCTGAAACCAGGCGGAGGCCCGGGCCTCCGCTACCGGCGCCATGCGCACCCGGGCGGGGTCGTTGCTGATATTATCGAAGGTACCCGTAAGCCCGGTGATGCTGACGTGGCCCAGCTGCGGGCTGCGCGGGGAGCGGTACGCAAACCAGATATTGCCCCCGGTGATGCGCAGGCGGCGCAAATCAAAGCGCCCGGGCAGGCGGCGCAGCTGCTCCGGCGTCACCAATGAGCGGTTGGGGTTAAGGGGGTAGCGCCCGTCTCCGGCCACGCGCATTATGGGGCGCGTCAGAGTCAGCTCCTGGGCGCGCCAGTAGCCGCTGCGGGTTAGCCGGCCCCAGTCGATGCCAGTGGCCTGCAGCCGGGGCGCCCAAACGCGGATGTGCGAAATCTGGTGTCGCTTGCGCTGGCTTAGCTCCCGCAGCGGCATAGTGGGCGTCAGAAAAAGGGTACTGAGCTTCAGGCTGCGGGTCACGGTAGATAAGGCCAGCTGCTGGTAGCTCAGGCGGTAGAAAGGCGCATCAAACAGTACCGAGCCCGGCCCGGTGCGTACCTCCCAGCTGCGGGCATACAGGATTCGGTCGGGGGCAGCGGCGGCAGCTTTGTCGATACGCAGTTGCTGGCCCAGGATGCGTACCTGCCGGGCCTGCGGTGCCCTCTCCAGCCCCCCTATCCGCACTTGCCCCCCGTCCACGGCAAAAGCCGAGAGCTGAAAGCGGGGAAAAACGTCGGCCAGCACCTCATACACGGGCGGCGGGGGCACCGCGGGCAGGGTGAGGGCCAGCGTGGGGCGCTGCAGCCGCAGGGTGTCGGCCCGAAACGTGCCCTGGCTGAGCGGCCGGGCCCGCAGGCCGGTAAGTGTGCCCGTGGGCAGCACCAGCGAAACCCGCACGCCCGGCGTGCGGCGGGCGCTGACCGGCACCAGCGGCTGCACACCCAGCGAATCGAGCCGAAGCTGACCGGTACGGGTGGAAAACGTGAGCCTGCCCAGCCGCAGCTGGTGCGCCAGGCCCGACGCCCGGGCCTGAGCGGCCTGCAGCTGCCAGGCAGCGGCGTAGGCCACGCGCTGGGTATCGAGGGCGCCGGCCGCGCTTAGCAGCACATCCTGCCCGATAACCCGGGCCTGCCCGATGGCCACCGAGTCCTGCCTATTGCGGCGGTAGATGGCCCGGGCATCCTGCACGGCCAGGTGCGCAATGCGCAAGCCATCCTGGGGCAGGCGCTGGTGCAGGGGTCTAGGATCGGGGGAGGGCAGCAGGTGGCCCCGCAGGCGCAGGTGGGGAGCTTGCAGCACGATGCTGTCGATGGGCACTACGCGGCGGCGTACCAAATCCCAGAGGCCAATGCCCGCCACGCGCAGGCGGGCCGCAGCGAGCTGCACGGCCAGCGAATCGGATGCCAATAGCTGCCGGCTGGGGCGCAGGCGGATGTCGTGCAGGGTGAGGGTGCGGCGCCAGAGGCTGGTGTGCAGTGCCCCGAGCTGCAGCTGGTAGCGCCCGTGGGTGCGCCGGGCTACCTGCTGCTCGGCCTGGCGGCGCAGCCAGGGGTCGAGCAGAAAGTGAACCGCCAGGGCCAGGCCAGCCAGCAGCAGCAGGAAGCCACCCACCCACCACGGCCAGCGCGGCCGGCGGCCGGCCGGTGGCTCCAGTGAGGGCGCAACGGTAGCAGGAACGGATAAGGACACAGCAGCGGAAAAAGCGGCGACAAACGAAGGCTGAACGTGAAGGCCGGCAAATAGTTGAGCTGCGACGGGCCCACCCGCAAATCGGACGACCCTACTGGCGGGAGTAGCGTAGAACCCCTACTTTTACCTGCTACCACACCTTGCGTACCGTACTCTATGGCTGAACTCGACGCGTTGGGACCGGCGGTGCTGATCAGCATCCGCCACGCCTTCACCAGCTACAAAGCCCTGGCCGACCGTGCCCTGGCTCAACTCTCGCCCACCGACTGGCTGGCGGTGCCCGGCCCCGAAAGCAACAGCGTAGCGGTGCTGGTGCAGCACATGGTGGGCAACCTCCGCTCCCGCTTTACCGATTTCTGGATCACTGACGGGGAAAAGCCCACCCGCCGCCGCGACCAGGAGTTTGAGCAGCCCGCCACGGCCGAGCCCACCGTGCTCCTGGCCGAATGGGAAGCTGCCTGGCAGATTCTGTTCGACCTGCTGGACGCTATGCAGCCCGCCGATTTGCTGCGGCCCGTGACAATTCGGGGGGAGGTCTACACGGCGCTGGGGGCTTTGCAGCGGCAGGTGGCGCACTACGCCGCGCACGTGGGCCAAGTGGTGGTGCTGGCCAAGCTCTGGCGCGGCCCGCAGTGGCAAACGCTCAGCATCCCGCGCGGGCAGAGCCACCAGTTCAACCAGCAAATGCAGCTGGCGGCCGGCCGCTAAGCCCGCCGTTTCTTTCTGGCGCTTCGCCGCCCTTCTTTCGCTTCCGTCTCTGCTCCTTCCGATGTCCAAAATGCCTTTATCTTGCAGCCAACCCTCCCAGGCGGCTGCTGAGACTAGCTGCGTATCTTCCTCTATGCTCGCCATCACCTCCATTCTGAACCCGCAGAGCGCCGCCCGCATCAATGGCATCATCAAGAGCCTGGAGGCGGAGTTCGGGCTCGACGACGTGCAGGCCACGCCCGACCCGCACATCACCTACCAGCTGGCAGGAGTACGCAAGCTCTCGTCGCTGAAGGCGGTGCTGCAGGAGGTGGCGCGCACTACGGCGCCGTTTGCGGCCTTCACGACCGGGCTGGGCGTGTTTCCGGGACCTAACCCGGTTATCTACATCCCGGTGCTGCGCTCCGATGGCCTCAACCAGCTGCATCGGCGTATTCTGCGCACCACCGCGCCACTGTGTTTGCGCACCGATAAGTTCAGCGGGCCCGACTGCTGGCTGCCGCATATTTCCCTGGCCTTGCACGACACCACGCCCGATTTGCTGGGGCCGGTGCTGCAGTACCTCAACCAGCAAACCTTCAACCTCAAGCTCAGCATCAACAACCTGGCGATTCTGCGGCAGGAAGACGAAAAGTTTGTGCCGGAGAAGATATTTCCGTTTGAGGGCCACAAGCACGAGGCCGCGCCTACCCTGTTTGCGGCCTCCGGCGCGGCGGCGCGTTAGGGCTTGCAGCCGCTTGGCTTGTAATCTGGCTTTGCGCCCCGACCTTTACCGCTTCTACTTCACCTCTTTTTCCGCGCTATGTACTCAACCGTACTGCTGTTACACTCCTGGACGCGCTGGCTCGTCCTCATCTTCGGGCTGATAGCCTTGTTCCGCGCCCTGAGTGGCTGGCAGGGCCGCAAGCCCTACGTTGGTGCCGACAATGGCATGGGCGCCGCCTTTGTGGGCTCTATGCATCTGCAGCTGCTGCTGGGCATCATTCTGTACTTCATCAGCCCCTGGGGTGCCAAGGCGTTTGAAACGGCCGGCAGCGCCGTGATGAAAGACCCCACCGGCCGCTTTTTTGCCGTGGAGCACCTGGTAGGCATGCTGCTGGCCGTAGTAGCCGCACAGGTAGGCCGCACGCTCTCCAAAAAAGCCACCGACCCGGAGCTCAAGCACAAAAAGGCGTTTATATGGTTTGCTGTGGCCCTGCTGCTGGTGCTGCTCATGATTCCGTGGGGCATCTGGAACCCGGCCCGGCCCTTGTTTCACACGTAATTCGGCGTATTATTGACGTACAGGATTCCGGTGGCGGCATATCAGGACTGCCACCGGAATTTTCTGGTTTTTACGCAGTTAAATTCCGGCCAGACTACCACACCTTTCTATTAGGTGCCGCGTACAAGCCTGTAGCTTCCGCCTAACCTCCCGCCCGCTCCTATTGCCGCTTGCCCTATGAAGTCGCCCACGTCTTCGCCCCGCTTCTCTCCTATTGAGTTCAAACAGCACGTGCTCACGCGCCTGCAGCAGCTGGCGGCCCGGCAAGGAGCTCAGGCGTATGCGCCGCTGCTAATGGAGCTGCGCAAAAACGCTTCGGAGCTGCAGCCCATCAGCCGGTAGTAAATTGCCCGCTTTCCCCTGATGATACCAGCCGGTCTTACTGACCGGCTATTTTTTTGCCTAGCGTGCCAGGGCATTCTGTATTTTTAGGCCGGTTCATTTTCCGTAGGCCTTTGCTATGCACGCTACTTCTGCCTCCAGCCCGGCTACGGCTGCCCTCATCGAGCCCGCGCCGCACGCCTGCCTGAACTGCGGCACCACCCTGCACGACGAGTTCTGCGCCCACTGCGGGCAGGCAGCCAGCACGCACCGGCGCATTACCCTGGGCCACTGGCTGCACGACATTCCGCACAGCATCTGGCACGTGGATAAGGGGCTGCCCTACACCCTGCAGCAGATGCTGCGCCGACCGGGTCCTACGTTGCAGCGGTACTTGGCGGGGCAACGGGCGCCGTTTTTCCGGCCGCTTTCCTACCTGCTCATTATTACCGGGCTTATCACGTTTCTGTACGTGGTGCTGCACCTGCGGCCCTACAATACCCACGACCCTTCCATTCCGGCTGCGCTACGGATAGCACAGGAGCGCTTCATTGGGTTCTTCTCGAAATACATCAACTGGTTTGCGGTGGCCCTGTTGCCCCTCACCTCGGCGGTAGTGCGTCTGTTTCTGCGGCGCGGCGGTTTTAACTACGCCGAGTCCATCACGGTAGCTACGTTCGTGACGGGCACCTCCCACTTTCTGACCTTGCTGGTACTGCCGGTGCTGTATTTGCTGAATGGCACCCGCAGCGGGCAGATGCTGATGATGAGCGTGACATTTCTTACGCTGGCTTACCAAAGCTGGGCCTACGGCAGCTTGTTGCAAGGCACCGGGCTGTCGGCAGTGGGGCGCTACCTGCGCGGCTGGGCAGCGGCTATGGGTGGCTACCTCATCACGCTGACTATAGCTACGTTCATCATGATCATGCTCAACCGGGAGCAGATCCAGGCCTTCATCAAGCACAAAACCCAGCATTCCGCGCAGCCGGTCATCCCTCGGTAGCCTGATAGTTTTTATAAAAAACGCCCGTACGAAATCCGTACGGGCGTTTTGTTTGGTGGCTAGTTGCCTTCTGGTGAAGCTACACGAATATGCCCCCGGAGCCCTCAATGCGCTGGGCATTGATCCAGCGGGCATCCTCGGTGCAGAGGAAGGCTACGATGGGGCCGATATCGTCGGGCAGGCCCACGCGGCCCAGGGCCGTAGCGGCGGCCAGGTGCTGGTTCAACTCCTCGTTGTCGCGTACGCGGCCCCCGCCAAAGTCGGTGGCAATAGGACCGGGCGCTACCACGTTGGCGGCAATACCGCGGCTGCCCAGCTCCCTGGCCTGGTAGCGCGTGAGCACCTCGATTGCGCCCTTCATGCTGGCGTAGGTGGAAGAGCCGGGGTTGGCAAACCGCGCCAGCCCGGAGGAGATGTTGATGATGCGGCCGCCGTGGTTGATAAGAGGTAGTGCTTTCTGGGTGAGGAAGAAGGGGCCTTTGAGGTGGATGTTCATCATCTCATCAAACTGCGCCTCCGTGGTGTCGGCAAAGGGCGCGTACAGGGCCGTGCCGGCGTTGTTGATGAGAAAGTCGAACTTCTCGGCCCCGAAGGTGGTGCGCAACGTGTGCTGCACCTGCGCCAGAAAGCCGTCGAAAGAGGCTACGTTGGTGGCATCCAGCGGCAGCGCGGCGGCCTGGCCTCCCTGCTCCTCAATTTCGGCCACTACCTGGTCGGCGTCGGCCTGCTGGCTGTGGTAGGTCAGCAGAACGCCGATGCCTTTCTGGGCCAGGTGCAGGGCCATGTTTTTGCCCAGGCCCCGGCTGCCGCCGGTTACCAGCGCTATTTTGCGAGTGCTCATAAAAACGAAGTAGGTTAAATACTCCGCAAAGGTCTGGCCCCGGCTGCGTCGCGCTCTGGTGAGTAGTTCAGTTTAACTGGTGACAGCTTCCGTTTTTTCAGGAGCAAGCTGCGCCAGTAGCGCCTCCTCCCGGTACTGGCGGGGCGTAGTGCCCACGAAGCGCTTGAAGAACTTGGTGAAATTGGATGGGTCGTAGGTGAGGCGGGCGGCCACCGTGGCTATGCTCTGGTGCGGGTCCCGGAGCAGCTCTTTCGATACTTCCACCAGCTTGCGCTCATAAATGGCGCAGGGTGCCTCGCCGGTGGTGAGCTTGAGCGTGTTGCTCAGGTGGGTGGGATGAATGCACAGCTGGCTGGCAAAGTCCCGGATTTCCAGCGCTTCCGTAGCCCGTCCGGTGGCCAGGTCGTCCACGTGGGCGTACACGAGGCGGGTGAAGTCGGCCGTGATTTCGTGCTGGCGGGCCAGGAGCTTTTTGGGGATGGGCGTAGGCATAAGCGGTTTTTTTGCGTTTGTCAACTCTAAGCCAAGCAGAAGGTTGGACTCGTTTTAACTATTAGCCCGATGTAGAGACGCATACTTGCGTCTCGTCGTTGAACTACACAGGCCGCGCGGCGCCAACCATTGTCGTTCAACGACGAGACGCAAGTATGCGTCTCTACAGTACTCTACCAAGACAAACAGCCTCCGATCCAAAACAAAAGCCTGCCCTTACAGCGCGGAAGGGCAGGCTTTGTAAGAAAATCGGGGTTGTCTAGCGTACGCGCACCACCAGCTCTACGCGGCGGTTTTCCTTGCGGCCGGCGGCGGTGGCGTTGGTGGCGGCAGGCTGCTGCTCGCCGAAACTCTCGGTGCTGATTTTGGCGGCGGGCATCTTGCCGGTGTCCACGAGGTAGCTCTTCACGGCGTTGGCGCGCTGCTGGGCCAGGTCTTTATTGTAGCTGGCGTCGCCACGCGAGTCGGCAAAGCCCATTACGCGCACATCCTTGTCGGCATGGCGCTGGCCAATGGAGCCAACAACTTCCTGCAGGGTAGCGGCGGCCGAGGGCTTAATGGTGGCCTTGTCGGTGTCGAAGAGCACGGTTTCATCCACGGAGTACACCTGGTAATCCTCGTTGCCGCGCACGGTCACGCCCTTGGTTTTGATTTCGGGGAAAGTGGTATCGGTGAGCTTGGCCGAGGCAATGTCGAAGGCATTTTCCGCGCCGTTGGCGGCATCATCGGCCACGTCGCCGGCAGTTTTACCGTCGCGGTACACCACGGCGGTATCGGCAGTAGCTTCCTGAGGCTCGTCTTTGGCGGCGGGCTTGTTGAGACTGTCGCAGCTGGCCAGCGTGAGGGCCGAGAGGGTGAGCAGGGAGAGAAAAGGAGTTTTCATGGGTCTGTGGGAAAGGTTGGGGCGTTCTTACGACGAGCTTGCCGGAAGGTTCGTCTCCGGCATGGGCTGGCAGAGGGTTTTGCGGCGCCTTTCGTACTCTTTTTGCCCGATATATAGGCCGATTGCATATTTCCCGCGGCTTTTCCCGTAGTTGGTACTTCTCTTCTTACCCGCCTTGCCCCTGCTGCCGTTGCGAACAGTTCTTCTCCTTCTTTGCCTGGTCCTGCTTTCCACCGCCGCCCTGGCCCAGCGCGCCCGTCGGGTGGTGGCCAAGCGCGGCGACGTCGTCCAGACCCTACTGCGCCGCCACGGCCTGCGTTCTGCTGAGCACGTGCGCCAGTTCCGGCAGCTGAACAAAGCCCGGCTGGGCTCCAAGGGGCTCGTTGCCGGCCGCGCCTACGTGTTGCCCCCGGTGGGCCGCCCCGCCCGCAACGTCTCCAAAACCAAAACGGCCCCGCCAGTAGCCGCCAAAACCGCCCCCGTGACGCGGGCCGCGCTGTTTGGCCCGGCCTATGCCGGGGTGCGGGCGCGCGACCAGGCCCTGCGTGGGGCCGTGTACTACCTTTCCTCCGGGCACGGCGGCCCCGACCCCGGCGCCATCGGGCAGTACGGCACCTACAAGCTGGCCGAAGATGAGTACGCCTACGACGTGACGGTGCGCTTGGCCCGCGTGCTGCTGGAACACGGGGCCACGGTGTACGTGATGGTGCAGGACCCTAACGACGGCATCCGCGACCAGGCCGTGCTGGCCACCGACTACGACGAGGTGCAGCACCCCAACCGCCGCATTCCGCTCAGCCAGGTGCAGCGCCTGCGCCAGCGCATTGCCGAGGTAAACCGCCTGCACAGCCGCCACGGCCGAAGCTACCAGCGCCTGCTGGCCTTGCACGTGGACAGCCGCAGCGTGGGCCAGAACATCGACGTGTTTTTCTACCACCACCCCAACAACGCCCTGGGTTTGCGCCTGGCCAAGAACATCCATAAGGTGTTCACCGCCCGCTATAAGCGCGCCCAGCCCAACCGGCCCTACTCCGGCAACGTGTCGGAGCGCGGCACGCTCTACGAGGTGCGCAACAGCCACGCTCCGGCGGTTTTTATGGAGCTGGGCAACATCCGCAACCAGAAAGACCAGCGCCGCTTTGTGGTGCCCGACAACCGCCAGGCCCTGGCCAACTGGATTTGTGAGGGCCTGATTGCCGACTACGCCGGGCGGCGCTAACGTCAATTTCTACGCTGTATTGCTATGCGGGCTTATATCAACCAGGACTCCACCGGAGAGTGGGCCAGTACCAACTGCTTTGCCGCGGCCGACGGATTCCGGCAGATGGGCTGGGAAATCGTGCCCTTTCACCACTTTGCCGAACTACCCCACGACGACCCGGCCGACATCGTGGTAAGCCACATCGACCACGTGGAGGATACGCTGCGCGCCCTGGGACGGCCAGTGCCCCCGGCGGTTGACTACCCGTCGCAGCTGCAGCCGTTTCTGGGGCGGCGCATGTGGCAGTCAACCATCAATGCCGTGGCGGCCGACCCGGCCCAGTGGCCGGTGTTTGTGAAGCCCCTGCTGGCCCGCAAAAAGTTTACCGGCGTGCTGGTGCGCCACTTCCGCGACCTGGCCGGCTGCGGCGACCAGGCCGAAAACACGCCCGTGTGGTGCGCCGAGCCAGTGCGCTTCGTGGCTGAGTGGCGCTGCTTTGTGCGGTACGGGGAAGTGCTGGCGGCCCAGCCCTACCGCGGCGACTGGCGCGCCCATTTCGACCCCGCCGTGGTAGAAGCCGCCGTGGCGGCCTACATCCCGGCCCCGCATGCCTACGCCCTTGATGTTGGGCTGACCTCCACCGGTGCTACGCTGGTTATCGAGGTAAATGAGGGCTACGCCATTGGCAGCTACGGCCTGCCGCCCCTGCGCTATGCCAAGTTTCTGAGTGCCCGCTGGGCCGAGCTGACGGGCACCCCGGACGCGTGTAATTTCTAGCGCACCGCCTACGCGTTCATCAGCAGATACAGCAGATTGTGGTAGAGGATACCCCGCTCGCCGTCGTGGAGGCCGTCGAGGCCGGCGTCTTCCAGCAGGGCTTCTACCTCTTCGTAGTCGCGGAGGAATTCGATTTCGGGCTCGTCTTCGTCGGGGTGCTGGGTATGGGCCAGGTAGCGGCGCGGCGTTTCCAGGGTAATGAACAGCTTCTGATCCTGCGTTTGGGCCACGAGCAGGGCCGCGCAGGTGCGCAGCGTGTCGTCGTCCTCATCGTCGGCGTGCAGGTACACGGTGGTTTTCTCGGCTTCGGGGGTGTGCAGCAGAAAGGTGGCGAGGTCGAGGGGCATGGCGCGGGGCGTGGGCAAGTTCGGGCCGAAGGTAGGGGTTCCGGGGGTGGCGAGGGGCGGAAGCTTCCGGTCGGATGGCTCCACCCGGCTTTCTGTCTATGGTCTAAATGTGCTTTCTGCAATGTTAGTATCTTGCTTTATTGCTTAGCCTTTCTTTCTACCTTGAGAGGACTACGTCCCCAAATTGTTCATTGCGAAGAAGGGCAAAAAGGCTAGTGGGGAAGCAATGGTTGGTAACTTGGCTCCCCAGGCTCTCAGGCGTCACGCGGCTATATCGAGTGACGGCGGAAGGCAGCAAGCAGGCAGATCTAAGATCTATATGAAAAAGCGCTTTTCTTTCGGGCACTTCCTCTTCATAGCAGTTATCCTGGCTTTCGTTTATAATATCATAATCAAGTACGAAACAAGTTGGAGTAGAGAGGCTCAAACAGGCAGAACTAACCTCATAAACATCAAAAGAATACACCAAGGCATGACAAGCCCAACGGTGCTTGCCATCATGGGCCATCCAGAATCGATAGACACTGTACTTGATGGGCGCACTAAGAAAATTTGGTATTCTTACTCGATTCCTCCCGGTTCCTCAGCAAGCTGCAGTGTCATATTCGATACAACCACTCATGTGCATCACACCTACGTGATAGAAGAATAACTTTCTACTTCCCGCACGTTTTCAATCTATTAGGCAGAGCGGCGCGGTATTACAAATCAGATCGAACACCATCGCAGGCAGTTATTTTTCCTAATGAGAGCACTCAATCAGACGCAAGTATTCGGGGATAAGTCCTCCTTTGCTATTGAGTTCACACCCTCACTGGAATCACCTTTTCCCAAGTACGGCTACGTAAGACTCTGGCTAGGGCAAAAACCCATTATCAACGAAGACGAAGTATGTTACCTACCAAGTTTTAGATCTTCCATAAAATATGTTCTCGATAAAATTCTCCTAAATCCAACGACATTTCACACCAGCCGCTTTGAAGGGAAGTCAGCGCAAGAGATATATAAGATGCTTATGCAAGGCCGCAGTATAGTGAATGCCAAGTGGACAATGGGCACACCAAATCCTATCTTAGGAGGGCTTGATGATTCCGTTTATTTCAAGCATTTACTTCGGTTGGACGAAACGATAGACCCATACTATATTTTTCTACTATCAGATGAGCAGTCATTAACTGTGCTTTGGAAATGCGCCGACAAGCACAATTGCTCACCTCAGGAATTTGGGAAGTTATTTGCTCAAACAGTGCCGATACTCTACTTTTCACAAGTTCTCAAGGATTTCTTAACATTTTTCGATTCGTAAATTCACCCCTGTAAACCATACAAAAAGCCCCGCCGCTGAACGTCAGCGGCGGGGCTTTTCATTGTTGCCTGAAGCAGCCCCAGCAATTCTCTATGTGAGGCGTAGAAGTTACTCCGCACCGCTGAGCGACAGCGGGAACTTCATTCGGACAGATATTCAGTATTTATTTACCTGCTTTTGGATAATAAATACTACTTCCTAGTACGGGCTTACCATTAGGCTTGTATTTAATAGCCTTACGAGGCAAACCATTTGGCCAGAAAGTAAGCACTTTTCTAACCTGCCCAGAGTCGTACTGAATAGCGCTTTTTAATCTACCTAGTATACTAACTTTAAACCATATTCCACTCTTTAGCCCCTCCTGCTTGTTATTGAAGGGTTTCGTAGCTGATACCTCTTCACAGATTAATTGAAATCCAGCTTTTTTAATACAACTCACAATTTCCGAAACAAATAATAAAAGCGCCATCTAATGAGCAAAGCTCTAATAATGGAGCATTTTTATACATTATTTCACCCCTCTCGATTCTGAAAGAATTGGCAACAATTCTGGCACAGGCAGAAGTATCTGGTTGCGAATTCTCGCAGAACTCAATAATCTGTGCCTGGCAGTTAATATACAGTAGCAGAGCAGGAAGAAATACTATTATTCGTTTCATAAGTCATTCAGAAAAGCGCTGAAAGTGGGTAACGGCGTACCTTGGACACACGGCCTCACTGCCTCCAAACCGGCGCGGTTGCAGCACCCGCACTTTCTGCTGCAGACGGTTCAGCTTCTGGCGCATCTTCTCTCACTCTGCAACCAGTACAACTACCGACGTGCGCTGCCCAGCCTCGTTGGTAATGTATTCAACCGTGTTTTTCATCCTGCTCTAAAACTAAAGAAATGGGCCGACGAACTGTCGGCCCGTTTCAGAAACGTTAGGCTCCGCAAGGACTACTGCCCCAGTACCATGGCAAACACCAGCGGGGCCACGATGGTCGCGTCTGATTCGATGATGTACTTGGGCGTGTCCTGACCCAGCTTGCCCCAGGTGATTTTCTCGTTGGGCACAGCACCGGAGTAGGAGCCGTAGGACGTGGTAGAGTCCGAAATCTGGCAGAAGTAGCCCCACAGCGGCACCGAGGTGCGGCCAAGGTCCTGGTGCAACATCGGCACCACGCAGATGGGGAAGTCACCGGCAATGCCGCCGCCAATCTGGAAGAAGCCCACTTTGCTTTCCTCGGTCGCCTGCTTGGTGTACCAGTCGGCCAAGTAAATCATGTACTCGATGCCGGTGCGCACGGTGTGCACGTTCTGAATGTCGCCCGAGATGACGTGGCCGGCGAAGATGTTGCCGAGCGTGGAGTCTTCCCAACCGGGGCAGATGATGGGCAGGTTTTTCTCGGCGGCGGCCAGCATCCAGGAGTCCTTGGGGTCAATCTGGTAGTACTGCTCCAGCTCGCCCGACTTCAGGATCTGGTAGAAGAACTCGTGGGGGAAGTACCGCTCCCCGGCTTTGTCGGCCTGCTCCCAGAACTTAAGCACCGAGTGCTCCAGGCGGCGCATGGCCTCTTCTTCGGGGATGCAGGTATCGGTTACGCGGTTCATGTGGCGCTCCAGCAGGGCCTGCTCGTCGGCCGCCGTCAGGTCGCGGTAGTTGGGTACCCGCTCGTAGAAGTCGTGGGCTACCAGGTTGAAGATATCCTCTTCCAGGTTGGCACCCGTGCAGCTGATGATTTGCACCTTGTCCTGACGGATAAGCTCGGCCAGCTGGATGCCCATTTCGGCGGTGCTCATGGCGCCGGCCAGCGTTATCATCATCTTGCCTCCATCGGCCAGGTGCTTGTTGTAGCCTTCGGCGGCATCAATCAAAGCAGCGGCGTTGAAGTGGCGGTAGTGGTGCTTAAGGAAGTTCGTTACGTTCATCGAAATCGAGGTTTCAGTGGTGGGTGTGCGGTGTACAATCAACTAGCAACCGGGAATCGTTCAATACGGAACTCGTATATCGAAGATTCCGAATAGCGTACTATTGCGGCTGGGTTGCTTGCAAAAGCAGGCTTATTCGGGCTGCTCAATCATCAGGTTGTGGTTGGTGTAAATGCAGATGTCGGCGGCAATGTGCAGGGCTTCCTCCACCATCTGGCGGGCCGTGAGGTGGGGGGCGTGCTTCTTCAGGGCCAGGGCCGCAGCCTGGGCGTACATAGCGCCCGAGCCGATAGCGGCGACGTCGTAATCGGGCTCCAGCACGTCGCCGGTGCCGGCAATGATGAGCAGCTCGTCTTTATCGCAGACCACCATCATGGCTTCGAGCTTGCGCAGGTACTGGTCTTTGCGCCACTCTTTGGCCAGCTCAATGGCCGCGCGGCGCAGCTGCCCGCCGTAGCCGCCCAGCTTTTCCTCAAACTTATCGAGCAACATAAAGGCATCGGCGGTGGAGCCAGCAAAGCCCGTTACCACTTTGCCCTCGTGGAGCTTACGTACTTTGCGCACGTTGCTCTTGGCCACGTGCTTGTCCATAGTGGCCTGGCCGTCGGCGCCGAGGGCAATCTGCCCATTGTGGCGTACACCCAGCACGGTAGTCGAGCGAATTCTCATAGCAGCAATACGAAGAGGAAAAACAGGTTTTTCGGCGGAGAAGGCGCAAAGCTACGCGAATCTGCCGGCAACGCCCAGACTGATCATTCCAAGAAGACTGTCATTCCGAGCGCAGCCGAGGAATCTTGCTAGTGTGGTAATTACTATCACAACATCAGCACGCAAGATTCCTCGGCTGCGCTCGGAATGACGGTTAGACGGAATGACGACCTGGTGTTGACTGCTCAGAGTACTTAGAGTCTACTGCACCGCGTTGCGCGGGTCGGGCTTGGACTTCAGTTCGTAGTCGTGCGGTGGCACGGCGCCGGCCAAGTGCTGCACAAAGTAGTCCCAGCGGCGGCGCATCATGTAGTACGAGGAGGAACCGTAGCCGTGGCGGGCCTGCGGGAATACCACCAGGTCGTAGCTTTTGTTGGCTTTGGTGAGGGCATCCACCACCAGCCAGGTGTTGTAGGGCGGCACGTTGTCGTCCATCAGGCCGTGGGCCAGCAGGAGCTTGCCCTGGAGGTTTTTGGCGAAGGGCACGTTAGCTTGGTTGTCGTAGTTGGTGGTGCCGTCGGGGTTGGTTTTGAGCAGGCCGATGTAGCGCTCCGCCCAGTCGTCCTCGTAGTTGCGGTTTTCGTGGTTGCCGGACTCCGAAATGCCTACTTTGAAGAACTCGGGGTAGCGGAACATAGCTGCTGCCGTGGCGTAGCCCCCACCCGAGTGCCCCCAGATGCCGGCCCGCTCCAGGTCGATGTAGGGGTACTTCTGGGCTAGCTGGCGCATGCCGGTTATCTGGTCCGACAGCGTGTTTTCGGCCATGTTGCCGTAACAGGCATCGTGGTAGCTCTTGGAGCGCAGCGGGTTGCAGCTGCCCTCAATCACCACCACCACGAAGCCCAGCTCGGCCAGGGCCTGGTTGTCGTTGCGGGCCGAACTGAACGACCAGCTGCCTACGCCTCCACCCTGCGGGCCGGGGTAGATGTAGTTGATGATGGGGTACTTTTTGCCGGGGTCCAGCGTGGTGGGCGTAAACATCAGCCCGTAGAGGTCGGTCTGCCCGTCGGCGGCTTTCACCGTGACGGGCGTAGGCGCTTTCCAGCCGGTGGCCGTGAGGCGGGAAACGTCGGTTTTTTCCAGGGTCGAGAGCAGCTTGCCATCGGTGGCGCGCAGCACCGTCACGCCGGGGCGGTCGGGCTGGGAGTAGGTATCGATGAAGTACTGGCCCGAGGGCGAGAAAGTCACCTGGTGGTTGCCGGGCTCGGGCGTGAGCAGCTTCAGGTTTTTGCCATCCAGCCCGATGCGGTAGAGGTGCGTGAAGTAGGGGTTGCCCGGTTCCCGGCCGTCGGCCAGGAAATAAACTTCGCGCCGCTTTTCATCTACCTTTACCAGCTGCGTAACAACAAAATTCCCCTTGGTAATCTGCTGCTTTACCTTGCCGCTGGTAGCATCGTAGAGGTAGAGGTGGCCCCAGTTATCACGCTCCGAGTACCAGATAATTTCCTTGCTTTTGGGCAGGTAGCGCCAGTTGATGGCACCCTGCCCCGACTCGTACTGCGTGGCTACGGTTTCCGAAAACACGTCCCGCACCGCGCCGGTGGTGGCATCGGCAATGCGGAATTTCTCCTCCTTATGGTCGCGGGAAGTTGATACGAAGGCCAGCTCCCGGGTATCAGGGCTCCAGTCCACGTCGTCGAAGGTGCCGCTGCTGGAAATGTCGTCGGAGAGCGTGCCGCGGTGCGGGTCGGGGGGCATCTGGAAGCGCACCACTTTGGGGCTGTTCACTTCGATGACCACCCGCTCGATGGTGGCAATGTCCTGGTCGCCGGGCAGCGGGTACTTCCACGCCTCCAGCTTCGGATGGCCTACGTTGGTGGTCACCAGATACATGTCGCCCACGCGGCGCTGGTCCTGGCGGAAGGTGGCAATCTTGCGCGAGTCGGGCGACCAGCGCAGCACGGGCTTGTCGCTGTGGGTCCAGCCGGCGTTGTCGGTGGCGTAGCCGTAGTCCTTGGCGCCGTCGGTGGTGAGCTGGGTTAGGTGGTTGGTGTTGGTGTCGCGCACCCACAGGTTATCGTCCTTGATGAAGGCGGCCAGCTTGCCGTCGGGCGACTCAATTTCGTTGCCGGCGTTGGCATAAGGCGCTGCCGGGGCCGCGTCGGGACTCAGCTGGCCACTTCCTACGCTGTACTTCCAGGCTTTGCCGTTGGCGGCGAAGGATATGGTCTTCGCATCGGGCGAAAACGAGAGCGTGCGGAAAGGCAACCGATTGGCCTCGTACGTCTTGCCACTGGCTGCCGACAGCGCAGCCGCTAGCTTGGCTTGGTCGAAAGCCGGCTTACGGGTTTTGCGGGCCGGGTCTACCAGGATAAACTCGCTGCCCCGGGCCGTGAGCACGCGGTACCAGAACCGGTCATTGTCCAGCCAGTTGGGCTGGCCAGCGCTGCCATCTACCAGCGCTTGGGTGTTGTAGCTCAGAAACCGCTCGGCCCGGGCGTAGTCCTGGGCGGTGAGAGCGGGCCGCTGCTGGGCCGAGGCCACCGAGACGCAGAAAGCGGCGGCGGTGAAGGCCAGTAAATACTTGCGCATAGGGGGTGAAAAACGTGACGTATCCGCCCGACCCGGACGGGGGACGGAAGGTAGCACCAATCCCCGAAACGCGCACCGCCGGCCCGGGAGCCCGCCCAAACAAAGAGGGCCAGCCGTTGAGCCTCAGGAGCACGAAAAACCCTGGCCGAGCAAAGCTCAACCAGGGTCTACGTAAGCACAACTGACGCTCTTATCAGATGAGCATGCGCATGGGGTCTTCCAGCAGGCTCTTCAGCGTCTGGAGGAAGGCAGCGCCGGTGGCGCCATCCACCACGCGGTGGTCGCAGCTCAAGGTCACCTTCATCACGTTGCCGATGGCCAGCTGGCCGTCCTTCACCACAGCCGTTTGCTTGATGCCGCCCACCGCCAGGATGCAGGCATCCGGCGGGTTGATGATGGCCGTGAACTCCTCGATGCCAAACATGCCCAGGTTGGAGATGGTGAAGGTGCTGCCCTCCCACTCGCTGGGCTGCAGCTTCTTGGTTTTGGCTTTTTCAGCCAGGCTCTTCACTTCCGTGGCAATGGTCGACAGACCTTTGCCGTCGGCGTTGCGCACCACGGGCACCAGCAGGCCATCTTCTACGGCTACGGCTACCCCAATATTCACCAGCTTGTTGACGCGGATTTTGTCGCCCAGCCAGGAGGAGTTGACGGCTGGGTGCTGCTTCAGCGCCACGGCGGCGGCTTTAACCACCAGGTCGTTGAACGACAGCTTCACCGGCGACAGCGCGTTGAGCTGGGTGCGCACTTCCATGGCCCGGTCCATCAGGATTTCCATCGTCAGATAGAAATGCGGGGCCGTAAACAGGCTTTCCGACAGACGGCGGGCAATAACCTTGCGCATCTGCGACACCGGCGTGTCAGTGTACGTGTCGGGAGAAGCAGCCACCGCCGGGGCCAGGCCGCCGGTAGTTGCCGGCGCGGGCGCCGCAGCTTTGGGAGCTTCGGCGGCCGGGGCAGCTGACGCGGCTTGTGGAGCGGGCTGTGCGGCAGCAGCCCCGGCTGGAGCAGCTTCCAGGTCGCGGGACACGATGCGGCCGTTTTCGCCCGAGCCTTTGATGGTATTCAGGTCGATGCCTTTGTCTTTGGCAATGCTCTTGGCCAGCGGGGAGGCGAAGATGCGGCCACCAGCGGCGGGAGCAGCCGGTGCAGCTTCAGGAGCCGGAGCGGGGGCCGAGGTGGTAGCAGCTGCCGGAGCAGCGTCGGCCGCAGCCGGAGCCGCGCCGCCGCTTTGCCCGCCCAGCAGGGCCTGTACGTCGGCGCCTTCCTCGCCAATGATGGCCAGAATGCCGTCAACGGGAATGGCTTCGCCTTCCTTCGGGCCGATGTATAGCACGGTACCGTCCTCGTAGTTGTCCAGCTCCATGGTTGCCTTGTCGGTTTCCACTTCCGCCAGCACGTCGCCAGACTTCACCTTGTCGCCTACTTTCTTAAGCCAGGCGGCAATAGTACCTTCCGTCATCGTGTCGCTCATTTTGGGCATCCGGATGACGGTGGCTTTCTTGCCATTGCCAGCCGCCGGGGCGACGGGTACCGCAGCTGCCGGGGCTGGAGCCGGTGCAGGCGCGGGAGTAGGTGCAGGCACAGGGGCCGGAGCTGCTTCGGGCTTGGGAGCTTCGGCCGCGGGGGGCCGGGGCTGGGGCCGCCCCCCCACTTAGCAGGGCCGAAATATCTTCGCCTTCCTTGCCCACAATAGCCAGCAGACCATCCACGGGCACAGATTCGCCTTGTTTGGGGCCGATATGCAGCAGGGTGCCGTCCTCGTAATTTTCCAGCTCCATGGTGGCTTTGTCGGTTTCGACTTCGGCCAGAATATCCCCGGATTTTACTTTATCTCCCACTTTCTTGAGCCACGAGGCAATGACCCCTTCGGTCATTGTGTCGCTCATTTTGGGCATTTTTATGACTTCGGCCATCAGCGTCTTCGGTTGAGTTGAGGGTCAAAAATAGACCGGATTTTTGGGGGGCGCAAACTACGCTTTTATCTTGTAGGCCCGGAAAGCCCGGCGAAAATTCGCCCTGAAATCCTGGCCTGCTGGTTCTGCTAACGTAAGTGAGCCTGGTAGCGGCCAGTCTGACTAGAAACGTGTTTCCTGCAGGTGCCGCAGATCCAGAAAGCTGCGCACCGTAAACAGGCTGCCGGTATAGTGCAGCTTGTAGAGGCAGAGGTTGTGGTGCTCGAAGGAATCCATCTGGCTCAGCGGATAGCCCAGCAGCTGGCACAGCAGCACCCGCATGGCCCGGCCATGCATGCACACCAGCACGGTTTCTTCCTCGGGCCGGGAAACGAGCAAGTCAATTACCGGGCGCTGCCGGGCCGCCACCTCGTCGGGACTTTCGCCGCCCAGCATGGCCAGGCTGGTATTGCCCAGGCGCCATTGCTGCAGCACGTAGTGGTACTCTTCATCTTCTTCGGGTGTGATGCGGGTGCCTTCGCGCACGCCCCAGCTGATTTCGTTGAGGCCTGGGTGCTGCTCGTGCGGCAAACCCAGTTCCAGAAACCCCTGTACCGATTGATGGGTGCGCCGCAGCCCCGATGTATACACTTTGGCGAACGGCACGTGCTGATAGGCGGCAAAAAACTGGGTTGCCTGCCGCCGCCCGGCCGCGTTCAGGTCGGAGTCGACGCCGCTGCCCTGCACGATGCCCTGCACGTTGAAATCGGTTTGTCCGTGTCGGATAAGGTAAATTTTTTTGACGCTCACTGGCCCGCTGCATTTGCTATGAGCCGTTAAAATACACGCTTTCCGCCGGGCTTTGCGCATCGGGCGGCATCTTTTCCGGGGCGTTGGCTAGCTTCGCGGCATCCTTGAGGCGGCGTTTGCGGTTATACCGTTCCGACGGTCTTTCCTCTGGCCTCTTTCTTTATATGACGCTCGAACAACTGCAGCACTGGGTACGCAAGCGCCCGACTCTGGCCGATACGCTCGGAATTGAACTGACTGCCCTCACCCCCGACTACCTCGAAGGCCGCATGCCCGTAGACGGCCGCACCCACCAGCCGATGGGTTTGCTGCACGGCGGCGCCTCCGTGGCGTTGGCCGAAACGCTGGGCAGCATCGGGGCCGCCACCAAAATCGACCCCACCAAGCAAGCCTGCGTAGGCCTGGAAATCAACGCCAACCACATCAAGGGCGTGCGCGAGGGGTACGTAGTTGGGCGGGCCACGGCGCTGCACGTGGGGCGCAGCACGCAGGTCTGGGAAATCCGCATTACCCATGAAGAAACCGGCGCGCTGGTGTGCATCAGCCGCATTACCATGGCCGTCATCGACCTTCCCGCAGCCCCGGATAAGGCATGAGCAGCTTGCAGCAGATAACCTGGAACCCGGCTTTGCCCGTAGCGGTCCGGCTGCGCCAGCTGGTGGCTTTGGCCCTGAGCAGCGGCCGACCAGTGGCTTTGTGGCGGCTGCCCGGTGCTGCCCATGCCCGCCTTTGCCTGAGTTTGAAGGTAGACGCGGCCTACGCCGGCCTGCCGCCCGCGCTGGAGCCTACGGCCCCGGCGGGCTTTGCCTTTTTCCCGTTCCGGGACTCCGACCACAACCCGCCGTTCTTTTTCCCCGCCGACTTATTCTTTGACCTGGCCCGGCCCGAGGAAATCCAGGTGAGCGCGGCGGCCGCGGCCCGACTGCCGGAGCTGCGGCAGCGGTTTGCCGCCCTGCCGGCCGAGGCCCCGCTAACCTGGCACGTGAGTCCGCAGCCCGCACCGGCCACCGCCTCCCGCCCCGAGTATGAAACCCTGGTGGCAGCGGGCGTGGAGGCCATTGAGGCCGGCACCGTGCGCAAAGTGGTATCGAGCCGGGCCGTGCTTCGGCCCCTGCCGCCGGGGTTTGATGCCTTGGCCGCGTTTGAGGAGCTTCAGACGCGCTACCCCAACGCCTTCGTGTCGTTGGTGAGTGCGCCGGGCGCGGGCACCTGGCTGGGCGCTACGCCGGAAGTGCTGGCCGAAATCGACGAAAGCAACACGTTCCGGACAATGGCGCTGGCCGGCACCCAGCCGCTGCTGCCGGGCATGAAACCCGCCACGGCCAAGTGGGCGCACAAAGACATCGAAGAGCACGCGCTGGTGGCCCGCTACATCGTGAACTGCTTTAAGCAGCTGCGCCTGCGCGAGTACGACGAGCAGGGGCCGCGCACGGTAGTGGCCGGGCAGCTCCTGCACCTGCGCACCGATTTTGCCGTGCACCTCGACCAGGTTCCTTTTCCATCTTTGGGTACCGATATGCTGCGCCTGCTCCACCCCACCCCGGCCGTGGGCGGTGTGCCCCGGCAGCCGGCCCTGGATTTTCTGCGCCAACACGAAAACTATGACCGGGCCTACTACGCGGGGTTCCTGGGGCCCGTAAACCTACCTAACGCGGGCGTCACGCGGTTGTTTGTAAATCTGCGCTGCCTGCAGCTGCGGCCCACCGAAGCCATCCTCTACGCCGGCACCGGCCTCACCATCGACTCCGACCCGGCCCGGGAGTGGCAGGAAACCGAGCTGAAGCTGCGCACCGTAGGCGCTATTCTGGAGTAAATACGCCCGGGCTTCAGCCTACCCCGAGCATATCATTCACTTATTTTTCTCCTTATGGAAACCAGCCTTCACCAACAGCTCGAAACCTACGTCACCCGCAATAACTTTCCGGCGGAGAGTTGGCCGGCCAGAGGCCTTAACCCATCTGATGAGGAAGTACAGCAGGATATGCAGCAGGCTATTATCGACTTTGTACGCCACCTGCAGGCCGCGCTGCCTACCGCCGCCCCGGGCAGCCCGGAGCTGACGGCCAGCGTGCAGTCGTTTTTGGAGGAATGGGACACCGACGATTTTGACACGGAGGAACGGGACTTTCTCTATGATGTAGCCTGTACCATTATGCGCGAAGCCGGCGTAAACCCGGCGCACATTCAACTCTAACGTCCATTTACAGCCTCCCCTATACCTGTTCCGACGTACCGGACCTCAGACTCGCGCTACCTTCCACCTATGGCTTCCCTCCAAGCGGTTCATAACATTCCCGAAATCTGCGCTCAGCTGGGCATTACGGACGTGGTGCTGTCGCCCGGCTCCCGGTGCGCGCCGCTTACCATTGCTTTTGCCCGCCACCCCGGGATTCAGGTGCGCACGGTGCCCGACGAGCGGGCCGCCGCCTTCATCGCGCTGGGGCTGGCCCAGGCGCAAAAGCGGGCCGTGGCGCTGGTTTGCACCTCCGGCACCGCCGGCCTGAACTACGCCCCGGCCGTGGCGGAAGCCTATTTTCAGCAAATTCCGCTGGTGGTTTTCACCGCCGACCGCCCCCCGGAGTGGATAGACCAACTCGATGGCCAAACCATCCGCCAGGCCGACCTGTACGGGGCGCATGCCAAAGGCTCCTTCCAGTTCCCGGCCGATACCACTCACGCCGACGCGCATTGGCACGCGACGCGCCTCGTGTCGGAAGCCATTGGGCTGGCCGAGCAGTTTCCGGCCGGGCCGGTGCAGGTGAACGTGCCGCTGCGGGAGCCATTTTACCCCCAGCAAGGCGAGGAGCTGCAGTTCGGGCCAGTACGCGTAACCCGTGAGCTGCCCGGCCGGCCGCAGCTGCCCGCCTCCACGCTGGCAGAGCTGCGCGACGCTATCCGTAATACCAGCCGCGTGCTGGTAGTGGCCGGCCAGCACCCCGCCGATACGGAGCTGCTGCTGGCCTTGCACCGGTTTGCGGCGGCCTGGCAGGCGCCCGTGGTGGGCGACGTAATTGCCAACCTGCACCTGCCCGCTGCTCCCGGCTACGAACAGCGCCGACGCCCCCTGGGCCGCCAGGACGTATTTATGGCCGTGCCGGAGCCGGGCCTGAAGGAAGCCCTGAAACCGGAGCTGCTCATCACCTTCGGCCAGTCGCTCATTTCCAAAGCCCTGAAGCTGTATCTGCGCAACGCCAAACCTGCCCAGCACTGGCACGTGCAACCCGCCGGGGCAGTGGCCGATACCTTCCAGGCCTTAACGAAGGTGGTGCGGATGGGGCCGGCCGATTTCTTTGCGGCGCTGAGTGGGGAAGGTTCAACTTCTTATGCGGCCCTGGCTTCTGATGGTTCGATTCCAACCATTACCGCATCCAGCCAAGCTGCCCAGCCCGATGCTACCCGCGTGGCACCGGTGCCCCAGCCGCTGGGGCAACCCGCCCGCCTGACCTGGACCGCTACTGAGTCGGACTTGGCCAAGGCGGCTTACCTGCGGCCGTGGCTGGCGGCGGAAAACTGGGCCATGGGGTTTCTGCGCGAATTCATGCAAAAGCCCAATCAGCCTTTTAACGAGTTTACGGCTATCTACCGCGCCCTGCAGCACTTGCCCGACCGCACGGCCCTGCACCTGGCCAACAGCATGGCCGTGCGCTACGCCAACATTCTGGGACTGCCGCCGGAGCGCTTCGTGGAAGTGTTTGCCAACCGCGGCACCAGCGGCATCGACGGCTGCACCAGCACGGCCGTGGGCGCGGCCCTGGCTCAGCCCGCGCGGCCGGTGGTGCTGCTTACCGGCGACGTGGCTTTCTTTTACGACCGCAACGCCTTCTGGCACAACTACCCTACAACCAACCTACGCGTGATTCTGCTGAATAACCACGCCGGGGGCATTTTCCGGCTGATTGACGGGCCGCGCCAGCAGCCGGAGCTAGAAGAGTTTTTTGAGACGCGCCAGCCCCTGCGAGGCGAGAATACGGCCCGCGACTTTGGCCTGCGCTACCTGGCCGTTTCAACATTTGCTGAACTAGAGTCGGCGCTACCGGTTTTCTTTGCAGCGGAATCCGGCGCCGGGCTGCTCGAAATCACCACCGACAGCCCCACCAACGCCGAATTCTTTGAACAGTACCGGGCTGCGGTCCGCACTTCTTTTTCCTAAAGCACTCAGCGCCTTCTGCGCAATCATCCGCGTCCTCTGCGGGCTTAATCTATCACAACGACGAAGCCCGCAGAGGACGCCGAAGAAAACGCCGAAGACGCAGAAACCAACGACTTACCTATGAACTGGACGACCATCAAGGAGTTCCGCGAAATCCTCTTCACGCAGGCGGGCGGCATCGCCAAAATCAGCATCAACCGCCCGCAGGTGCACAACGCCTTCACCCCGCTCACGGTGCAGGAAATGATTGAGGCCATGCGCATCTGCCAGGACCGGACCGATATCGGCGTCATCATTCTCACGGGCGAAGGCGGCAAGGCCTTCTGCTCGGGTGGCGACCAGAGCGTGCGGGGCCACGGCGGCTACGTGGGCGAAGACACCGTACCCCGCCTGAACGTGCTGGAGCTTCAGAAAATCATTCGCTCTATTCCCAAGCCCGTGGTGGCTATGGTGGCTGGCTGGGCTATCGGGGGCGGGCACGTGCTGCACGTGGTGTGCGACCTGACCATTGCCGCCGACAACGCCCGCTTCGGACAGACCGGCCCCAACGTGGGTTCGTTCGACGGTGGTTTTGGGGCCTCCTACCTTGCTCGCATTGTAGGTCAGAAGAAAGCACGCGAAATCTGGTTTTTGTGCGACCAGTACGACGCCCAGGAAGCTCTCGACATGGGCCTCGTAAACAAAATGGTGCCGCTGGACAAGCTGGAAGAGACCACTGTAGCCTGGTGCCACAAAATCCTGCAGAAGAGCCCTCTGGCGCTGCGCATGCTGAAATCCTCGTTTAATGCCGAGTTGGACGGGCAGGCTGGGATTCAGGAGCTGGCCGGCAACGCCACTTTGCTGTACTACCTCAGCGAAGAAGCCAAGGAAGGCCGCAACGCCTTTATCGAGAAGCGCCAGCCGGATTTCTCGAAGTACCCGAAGTTCCCGTAACGCCTCGTTGCGCTGTTTCGGCCCCGAAAGCGGCTCGTGCCTTGAGGGTACGGGCCGCTTTTTTGTTGGCTTTACGGGGCCCTGACTATCTTGCCTACCCAACGTTTTTCCTCAGCTTTTCCCGGTATGAAATCCTTGCTCTTCCTTCTGCTGCTGACTTTCGCCAGCGTTGCCACCGCCCAGGCTCAGTCGGTTGCACCGGCCCCGGTGGCCGACGCGCCCGACAAAGCCAGGCCCGTGCAGGTAGTGGAAGCCGCCTGCGGGCAGTGCCGGCTGGGCCTGCCAGGCAAAAGCTGCGACCTGGCCGTGCGCATCAAGGATAAAGCCTACTTTATGGAGGGCACCGGCATCGACTCGCACGGCGACGCCCACGCGCAGGATGGTTTCTGCAACGCCATCCGCCGGGCCGAAGTGCAGGGTGAGGTAATGAATAACCGCTTTGTGGCCACGTATTTCAAGCTACTACCCGAGGGCCAGGCGGGCAGGTAGTACCTTAAGCTCGCAAGCCTAATCTGAGTACTGAATAACCCGAACTCTCAGGAGCTTGTCGGCCGCATTCAGCTGCCCGCTTCAGCGGAAGCTGTAGCGGATCGTTCTGGCTTGGTGACAATGCATAAGCCCGACTTATCGAAATACTCCAGCTTCTCGTAGTAGCGCTTATTGCCAACAAGCTTGACCCGCTGCCCAAACCTTGGCGCCGCCTTATTCAACTATCTGCTTCCATGCGTTTTCCTGTCTTCCTTACTTTCGCCTGCACAACGGGCCTGCTGACTTTGGGCAGCTGCAACGGCCCGGCCGAACAGCCCGCTTCAACTCCCGATACCGGCAGCCAACCCGCAACTTCTTCCGAATCAGTTACTGAGCCCCGCCCGGCCACCGCGCAGGGCCCGCCCGCCCCGCTAACGGGCCAGACGTTTCGCCTTAAATCGTTTCCGCTGAAGGGGAAGGCCTCCGCCGATGATCTGCGCTTTGGCATTTACCTCTACCCAAGCCAGCGCCCCGACAGCGTACTGATAGCCCAGGACGCGGAGCCTTCGGAGCTCGACCGGGACCGGTGGGCCAAGCAGGGCGTGCCAGCCGGCGCCGTTAGTGTATTTCAAACCTATCAGGCGGGGGCGGGCTACTATTACTACGCCGTGGCAGAAAACAACCGCCTGCGCGTGTACCGCAAGCTGCTGGAGGAAACAACGCCGGAAAATGAGGGCACCCCGCTGCCGCAGTGGCAGCTGTTCAAGACGTTTTCCTTCTTTACTGATGGAGTACAGGAGGAGCAGAATATGCCCTAGCTCCTGACGTCGTCCGGTTCAGTAGCGCCCTTGCGCTTCAGCGCAAGGGCCACGTTGGGCATAGCGGCAGCTTCTCGAAAAAGCAGTTGGCCCGCTTCAGAATATCGACCCGTAGGCCTCGCAGCCGGCGCACCAGCCGAAGAAGTTGCGGAGCCGCTCGTGCTTGGCGGCTTTTTTCCGGGCTTTGCGCCGGGCCTTTTCTTCGGCCAGTTGCCGAAGCTTGGCCGTTTTGTCCTCAGGTAAACCCAGGGGCAGGAACCGGAACGTGCGCACGGCGGTGAACGGGCTGGTGGGTTGCATGGCAGGAAGCAGCTGGTGAGAAACTCAATGTACGTTTTTAATATTCTCACTGTCAAGCCTCCCGCATAGTTTCCGGCCGCGGCCGCCGGGGGTTCGTATGTAGTTGCGGTTTTTAGTTGAAATCTTTGCCGCGCTACTTCCTGCTACATGGCTGCCGACGCTTCTCTCCTGCCCGATTCGCTTTCCCTCAACGGCCGCACGTTTCGCTACGCCGACATTCAGCAGTACCCGGCCCACGCCCCCACCGACCTCAACGGCTACGAGGCCCGCGTGCTTGACTTCTGCCGGCAGTGGCTGAACGGGGCCCAGGAATTCGGCCTGCGCACTTCCGGCTCCACGGGCAAGCCCCAGCTCGTGACTATGAAGCGGCGGCAGCTGGAAGCCTCGGCGGCCCGCACCGGCGACTACTTCGACCTGGGCCCCGGCGACCGGATGCTGGTGTGCCTGAACTGCGAGTTTGTGGGCGGGCTCATGATGCTGGTGCGGGGCTTTGAGCGTCGTATGCACCTCACCATTGTGGAGCCCCACGCCGACCCGCTGGCGTTGGTGCCCACCTCCGCCGAGTTCGACTTTGCTTCCTTCGTGCCCCTGCAGCTACGGGCCGTGCTGGATGCCGGCCACGCCCCGCGCCTCAACCGCATGAAAGGCATTCTGGTAGGGGGCGCCGCCGTGGAGCGCCGGCTGGAAAAGGACCTGCAGCAGCTGCGCGTGCCGGTATACCTCACCTACGGCATGACGGAAACGGCCTCGCACATTGCCCTGCGCCGCCTCAACGGTGCCCAGCCCGGTACGGCTTACCACGTGCTGCCCGGCATTACGGTGGCCCAGGACGCGCGCGGCTGCCTGACCGTGCGCGCCGACGTGACCCTGGACCAGCTCATCATCACCAACGACCGGGTGCAGCTGCTGGATGCGCACACGTTCGAGTGGCTGGGCCGGGCCGACTTCGTGATAAACAGCGGGGGCGTGAAGGTGCAGGCCGAGAAAGTGGAGCAAGTGCTGGAAGTGGCCCTCACGGAGCTGGGTCTGGGCCGTCGTGCATTCGTAACGGGCCGCCCCGATGCCCGCCTAGGCGAGCAGGTGACGGCCGTGCTGGAAGGCAAGCCGCTGACCGCCGCCCAGGAGCAGCAGCTGCACGAGCTGCTAGCCCAGCGCCTCGACAAATACGAGCGGCCCCGCGCCCTGGTGTATGCGCCGCAGTTCCGCACCACGGCCTCCGGCAAGCTGGATCGGCTCAACACCGTCCGCTCCCTGGCGCCCGCGCCCCCGGCCGGCCGCTGAGGTTGTTTTCGGGGGGCGGAATACGTTAGCTTTGTAGGTAGCTAGTAGTCTGACTAGCCGATTGCTCATTTCCTTTCTATGTCCCGTTTGCTTTTCCCGGCGGCGGCCCTGCTGCTGGCTGCCCAGCTTAGCGGCTGCGCCAGCACCACCCCGGCCAGCGTAAGTGCCTCCACCCCACCCACCGACGCTACCGTCTCCACCGCCGTTACCACGCCCAATACACCCGCTGCCTCCGCTCCCGCTGCCGGGCCCTTTCAGGTAGTCAGTGAGCAGTTTGCCGATCTGCGCATTCTGCGCTACGAGGTGCCCGGCTTCGAGGCCCTGGAGCCCAAGCAGAAAGAGCTGCTATATTATCTGTACGAAGCAGCCCTGAGCGGGCGCGACATCATTTACGACCAGAACTACGCCTACAACCTACGCGTGCGCCGCACCCTGGAAGCCCTCTGGGAAACCAACCAGGAGCGCCGCGCCGCTACCACCAACACCCAGCAGGTGGAGCAGGCCCAGCAGTTCAACACCTACGCCAAGCGCGTGTGGTTTTCCAACGGCATCCACCACCACTACTCCACCCGCAAGCTGCTGCCGGAATTCTCGCCGGCCTACTTCCGGGAGCTGGTGCTGAGCACGCCAGAGCGCAGCCTGCCCCTGCTGCCCGGCCAGACGGTAAAGCAGTTCGCGGAGACGATGACTTCCGTCCTCTTCGACCCCAAGGTGGCGCCCAAGCGCGTCAACCAGGAGTCCGGCCAGGACTTGCTCACAACATCGGCCAACAACTACTACCAGGGAGTGACGCAGGCGGAAGCCGAGGCGTTCTACGCCAAGAAAATCGACAAAAACGACCAGCGCCCCATTTCCTACGGCCTCAACTCGCGGCTGACTAAGGACAAGCAGGGCAACATCGTGGAGCAGCCCTGGAAAGTGGGCGGCCTCTACGGCGAAGCCCTCACGCAGGTGGCCTTCTGGCTGAACAAGGCCCTGGACGTGGCCGAAACGCCCGAGCAGCGCGCCGCCCTTACCAAGCTCATTCAATACTACAGCACCGGCGACCTGAAGCTGTGGGACGAATACAACATTGCCTGGGTACACGACACCAACTCGGATACCGACGTGGTGAACGGCTTTATTGAGGTATACGGCGACCCGCTGGGCTACCGCGCTGCCTACGAGTCGGTGGTGTCGTTCAAGGATGTGGAGGCCACCAAGCGCATCAAAACCATCGGCGACCAGGCTCAGTGGTTTGAGAACCACTCGCCCATCAAGGCCGAGCACCGGAAGAAAAACGTGGTGGGCATCACGGCCAAAGTCATTACCACGGTAGTAGAAGCCGGCGACGCGGCCCCGAGCACCCCTATCGGCATCAACCTGCCCAATGCCACCTGGATTCGCAAGGAGCACGGCTCGAAGTCGGTGAACCTGGGCAACATTGTAGAGGCTTACGACCGCGCCTCGGCCGGCGGCATGCTCGACGAGTTTGCCTTCGATGAAGCCGAGAAGAAGCGCGCCAAGCAATACGGCGCCCTGGCCGGCAAGCTCCACACCGATATGCACGAGGTAATCGGGCACGCTTCTGGGCAGATCAACAAAGGCGTGGGCACCACCAAGGAAACCCTGAAAAGCTACGCCTCCGCCATTGAGGAAGGCCGCGCCGACCTGGTGGCCCTGTACTACCTGATGGACGATAAACTGGTGCAGCTGGGGGTGATGCCGAGCCTGGAAGTGGGCAAAGCGGAGTACGACAGCTACATCCGCGGCGGGCTGATGACCCAGCTGGTGCGCCTGCAGCCCGGCGAAACTGTGGAGGAAGCCCACATGCGCAACCGCCAGATGGTGGCCCGCTGGGTGTTTGAGAAAGGCAAGAAAGACAAGGTGGTTGAGCAGGTAACGCGCAACGGCAAAACCTTCTTCCACATCAACGACTACCAGAAGCTGCGCGGTCTGTTTGGGCAACTGCTGCGCGAAACCCAGCGCATCACGAGCGAGGGCGACTACAACGCGGCCAAAAACCTGATTGAAACCTACGGCGTTAAGGTAGATGCCGACTTGCACAAGCAGGTGCTGGCCCGCTACCAGAAGCTGGGCATTGCGCCCTACGCGGGCTTCATTCAGCCCAAGCTGGTGCCGGTGGAGCAGGAAGGCAAAATCATCGACGTGAAGCTGGAATACCCCACTGACTTTGCCCAGCAGATGCTGGAGTACGGCCGCAAGTACTCGTTTCTGCCGAACGTGAATTAGCGCCGGTCCTCGTATATTACCGAAGCGGCTGGCCGGATGAGGGGAAAATGCATGGCATCAATTCCCGCATCCGGCCAGCCCTTTTTCATGCTTCCCCAAATTCTTGCGCCCTCTTATGAAACGCCTTCTCTTCCTAGCTTTCTTCCTGCCGCTCCTGAGCTGGACCGGCCGCGCCCAGGCCCAAACCATCGACACCCAGCGCTACGAGTACTGCGAGCTGCTGACGACCGACAACCTGTTTTCTCCCGACAATAAAGCCAAAACCGGCGACATCTTCGTGGACTTTGGCTACGGTTTCGAGAAGCTGGGCGGCGGCTCCCTTTCCCAGCGCGAGGCGGGCAAGCTGCAGGTGTTTGCCACCCATGTGAGTGCCCTCACCTACATGGGCAAGCTGGGCTGGGAAGTGGTACAGATGTATCAGCAAACCGACAAGCGTCCCGCCCACACGCTGTTCGTGCTGCGCCGCCCCGCCCGGGGAAACTGAATGTAATGTACTAATGTGGAGAATGTGCTAATGTGCTAATGTGCTAATGTGAGGCAGTAAAATGGTGACTGACGTGTCATGGCGAGCAGCGCGAAGCCATCCGTTCTGCACAAAACCAGACCCGCTCTTCTACCAGAAAGCCCTTACTCGTTGCGCACGGGTAAGGGCTTTTCGCATTTCAAGGTTTGGCACGTTACTCAGGACGGATGACTTCGGTTCCGCCCCGCAATGCCAGGAGATATTAGCACATCAGCACATTCCCCACATCAGCACATTACCTCAAAGCCCCTGCTGGGAGAACAGGCGCTGGCGGCCGCGCACGATTTTGTATAGGTCGCCCAGGAACAGTTTGACGCGGCCGAAGAAAATGGGGCCGTTCAACTCGCTTTCGAGTGCATTGTTCATGAACAGCATCTGACGGTAGCCGCCACCGGCACCCACGCCCACCCACCGGAACACGCGCACGTGTCCGGCCACGGAAGGCTCAAACATGTAAATCAGCCGCCGAGGGGTACGCTCCACTTCGCCATCGGGCTTTTCGTAGCGGGCGTAGTAGCGGCCGATGCCCAGCTGCGTGGGTGTGCTCAGCTCCCAGCGGGGCGTGCCCTTCACCACATATTCGCCGTAGGCCGCCACGTAGCGGAAGCGCAGCTCGTCGCGGGTGCCAGCGGGCAGGTGGGCGGGCAAAGCCACATCGGTGGGCACGCCATCGGAGAGCAGGTACAGGCCCAGGCCCGTACGCACCCGCCCCCGGAATTCCACGCCCACCTTCAGCCCGTTGATGCCCACCACGCTGCCATTGAGCACCGAGTAGCGCTGGTCGAACTGAAACACCAGCCGCCGGTGCGACTGACGCACGCGGCTGGAATCGGGCGGTAGCGGCTCCGCACCAGCAGCCGTTGCCAGCCACCCGCAGCCCAGCACTCCCAGCAGAATTCCACGCAAAGCCGTCATACGCTGCAAAAGTACGCAGCTACTCGTCAGTTGTTGGTTATCTGTTGATAGTAAGGCGTCATGCTTTATCTGGCGTCCGCACAGCCGAAGCATCTCTACCGCTTCGGTGAGTTTACCATACTAGCGCGATGCTTCGGCTGCGCGGACGCCAGATAGAGCACGACAGTTCCTTTTAGCTGCTATCAACTGGCAACGGACGCCAGACACTTCGCCCCGGCTATTCTACGCTTCACCCCGGATGGGTTAGCCAGCTGGCCGGGCGGCTGATACTTTTACGGCTGTACTTCTGCCCGTTTGTATGCCCGCCTTCCTCACTCCCGAATTCGTGTTTTCCGTGGCTAACACCGCCGTGCTGCCCGCCTGGCTCCTGCTGATGGCCGCGCCCCGCTGGGTGGTTACGCGCCGGCTGGTACGCAGCGGCGTGTGGCCCTTGCTGCTAGCTGCCACTTACGCCGCCTTGCTTACGATGCATTATTTTAGCCCTCATGCTACGGAAGGCGGCTTCAGCTCCCTGGCCGAGGTGAGGGCCCTGTTTCAGGATCCGTGGGCCCTCACGGCCGGCTGGGTGCACTACCTGTGCTTTGATCTGGCCGTAGGCATCTGGGAAACGCAGGATGCCGAGCGGCGCGGGCTGGCTTGGTATCTGCGCGTGCCCTGCCTTCTGCTCACTTTTTTGGTGGGGCCGATAGGCCTGCTGCTCTACGCCGGGTTGCGCCAGCTGCGCCCCGTTTCTTCCCCTGCTGATCTTGCCTCCTAACCTCCTACCGCTATGAACTCATCTTCCCTTTCTCTGCCCCCGTCGTTTGACCTGTCCCCAAAGCCGGCTCCCACGAGCAGCATAGGCGGCTGGCTGCGGATCCTGCACCGCGTAAACCCTGTGCTTTCCTGGACGGGTTGGCTGCACGTAGCCTTGCTGGGAGTAGCCCTGGTGCTGCTGCCGCTGGATGCCCGCCTGGTTACGGGCGCCCTGGTCTGGCTGAAGCCCATTAAGTTTTGCCTGTCGGTGCTGGCTTTTGTCTGGACGCTGGGCTGGCTACTGGCTGACCTGCCCGCTCCGGCGCAACGCGGGGTACGGCGCGTAAGCCGGGTAGTAGCTGTCTGCATGGTGGCCGAAATTGCCTGCATTGTGCTGCAGGCCGCCCGCGGCACCTCCTCGCACTACAATATTGCTACGCCGCTGGACGGCCTTGTCTTCAACCTGATGGGCGTAGCCATTATGGTGAATACCGGGGCCACCATAGCCGCCGTGTACCTGGGGTGGCGCTACCGGCCCCACGGCCCGGCCGGCTACGTGTGGGGCGTGCGCCTCGGGCTGCTGCTATTTCTGGTGGGCTCGGTGCTGGGCGGCATGATGATTCACCTCAACCAGCACACGGTAGGCGCCCCCGACGGCGGCACCGGTCTGCCCGGCCTGGGCTGGAGCACCCGCGCCGGCGACCTGCGCATTGCCCACTTCCTGGGCATGCACGCCCTGCAGGTGGTGCCGCTGCTGGGCTGGTGGCTGAGCCGCCGCCTGCCGCGCCGGGCCGCGCTACTCACCTGGCTGGGGGCGCTGCTGTACGCGGGATTGGTGGCCCTGCTTTTCGCTCAGGCCCTGCAAGGCCAGCCCGTGGTGAAGTTGTGAGATGGTGAGTTGACGTTCTAACGGCATAATGCGTCTTTCCGGTAGTCGTGCTCCTTATGCGGAAAAAGTCTGCCACTCTTGCGGCAAGAGTAATAGACTTTTGCCTCGGGAGTGCACTACGCCTGCTTCGGGGTGCGAAGAAGCTGTCATGGCGAGCAGTGCGAAGCAATCCGTCCTGTACAAAACCAGATACGTTCTTCTACCAGAAAGCACCTGACGTCCGTGCTGGCATCAGGGGCTTTTCACGTCTTCGGGCTGGGTGCGTTGTTCAGGACGGATTACTTCGCACTGCTCGCCATGACAGCTTCTCCGCACTCACCAATTTCCTACTTGAGCTTGGGGAACTTACGGCGGATGATATCCTGCACGGGCACGTTCTCAATCTTGCTTTCCAGCCAGGAAATGATGTCGAGGTAGAGGAAGGGGCGCCGCTCGTAAGGGTTTTCGGCAATGACAATAAGCTTGTTTTTGAGTTTGAGGAAGGACTCCTTGAGCTGAGACGGAGCCACGTCGCCAAGGCTGCGCAGGAACTTGAAGATGGCCTCCTGCATCTGCTGCTGGTCGTTCATCTTGCCCAGGAAGCGGTACACCGACCGGATCTGGTAGTCCAGGGATTCGTCGCGGCCGGCTTCGTAGTGGGCAATTAGGTTGAGGATTCGGGCAAAGCACTGAATGTCTTCGCGCAGGCTGGCTTCCTTGAAATAGATAACCTTGTTGAGGTACTCAATGGCCTTATCGGGCTGGCCGCTGCCGAAGTACAGGCTGGCAATTTTGTAGTAGAACACCAGGCGCCGGTGCGAGTCGAGTTGCAGGCGGAAGTGGTCGAGGTTTTCGAGCAGCTCCGGCACGATCTTCAGCCCCTCCGTGAACTGCCCGCGCATGAAGTAGCCGTTGATGCGGTTGGTGTAAATGTACAGGAACAGCAGCATGTCGATGTTGGGGCTGGTGCGGCGCTCCGGGTCGGCGGCGTAGGCCTCCAGCAGGGTTAGCACCTCCTCAAACTTGCTGTAGTAAAGCATGTTGTAGGCCGTCACTAGCAGGTTGTGCAGGCCCTTGATGTAGAGCATGGCCTGCTGCTCGCGCATCAGGGGGTTGGCCTCAAACAAATCCACCCACTTCTGGGCATAGCGGAAGCAGAGCCGGAAGTTTTGCGTGATGGTGTAGTACCACACATGGGCCTGGTAGTAGTACAGCTGCTCGAAGAACGTGGCCTGCCGGGGGTCCAGCAGCGGCAGGTCCTGGCGGAAGTAATCGGTAATCTTGTCGTAGTCCTGCTGGTTGCGGGTGTGCCCGATTTTGAGGTAGCGCCCGTACATGCGCAGCGCCAGGTTGGACAGGGCATGCTCCCGCGCCACGTGCGCCACGGTGGTCGTAGCCTCGTCCGACAGTTCCCGCGCCCGGCCGCGCAGGCTCCGGGTGATGTACTGGCCCTCAATCAGCTTCTCGAAGTCGAGAGCCATGAGCGTGATATGCTGCATTTCGGCCTGCTGGGCGGCTTGCTTTACCTTTTCCAGCATCCGCAGGCTCTGGATATACAGGCCGCGGTTGTAGAGCACGCGGGCGTAGTCGAGCTGCTCGCGCAGCTGGATATCGGTGTTGTGGCCCGCGTGGTACATGCGCAGGCTGGCCAGCAGCTGCCGGTACAGATTGGCCTTGAGGTTGGCTACTTGCACTTTTTTGATGGCTGGCACTTGGGCCAGCACGCGCTCCTCATCGTAGCGCTCCTGCCCATCCAGCGCATCGAACAATTGCAGGAACTTAAGGCCGTCCGCCGAGCCCTGCCGGTTGGCAAACAAACGGAAATGACGCTTCTCGGTGCGGGTCAGGGACTTGATGAGCTGAAAAACCGGGTCCGTGTTTTCGTTGGGCATTGTATTTACAAAAAAATCAACGTACTGTTTTACAATGTTTTACCAAACAAAGCGCAAATAGTAGAAATAGTAGGCAGCTGAAGAGAAAGTTTTAATTACGTGCTGTAGCTGATGTACTTGCTATCATCCTAACAACGCAAAGATGACATGTCGGAGCACTTTTCCACTTCCTGGTCGGCACAATTTATTTCGTTGGTAGCGGCGGGCTGGCGCCCGTGTATGCAGCCGGCCACTTCGCCCAAGCCCGGCCCCACCGCATATTACTCCGTCGAGCGAATAGAATCAAACCAAGCGCCCCGCCCGTCCTCTACCGTTGTTTTTCCCTTTCGCCTCACATGACCTTGATTCTCAATTCCGTCGGACCAGTCATTACGCTGCCGCTGCCAGGCTGAAAGGAACCGCGTTATCCGCCACGCCAGCAGCCTTTCTCAGCCCGGTGCTCTGAAAGGCTTTTTTGTCTTCATTCGTTATTTTCCGCTAGTCCTCCGCATGTACTTCACCTCTGATACAGTTGCTTTCCTGGATGGCGAGTTCGTACCGGCCGAGCAGGCTACGTGCGGCGTCTACGCCCAGTCTTTGCACTATGGCTACGCCGTGTTCGAGGGCATCCGGGCCTACCAGACGCCGGCCGGCACGCGCATCTTCAAGCCCGAAGAGCACTACGAGCGGCTGCACTATTCCTGTAAATCCATTGGGCTGCCGCTGGCTTACTCGGTGGAAGAGCTGACGCGCATCAGCTACGAAGTGCTGGAGCGCAACCACCTCACCGATGCCTACCTCCGGCCGCTGGTGTACGCCGCCACGCCCAACATGAGCCTGAAAGCCGCCTCCTCCGGCAACCTGCTGATTGCCGTGTGGGAATGGGGCAAGTACCTCGGCGACCAGAGCCTGCGCCTCACCATCTCGCCTTACGAGCGGCCCAACCCCAAGGCCGTGCCCATTGAAGCGAAAGTCGCCGGCCACTACGTCAACTCCATCATTGCCAGCACCGAGGCCAAGGGCCGGGGCTACGACGAAGCCCTGCTGCTGGATATGAACGGCTACGTGGCGGAAGGTCCGGGAGCCAACTTCTTTTTCGAGCGGGAAGGTGAGCTGTACACCGCTCCTCAGGGCAGCATTCTGCGTGGCATCACCCGCAACACCATCATCGACCTGGCCCGCGAGGCCGGCATCACGGTACACGAGCAATTCTTCAAGCCCGAGGAGCTGCGCACCGCTTCTGCCGCCTTCATGACGGGTACCGCCGCCGAGGTTATCGGCGTGGCTTCGGTGGATGACGTGACGTTTACCACCCCTTTTCAGCAAACCATCGGTGGTATGCTGGCCAGCCACTACCAGGCCCTGGTAACCGGGCAGTCAGTTAAAGCTGAACACCTGGAAGTCAGAACCTAGACCTAGGCAGCTTATTGCTGCTTGTTTTCTATTTCCCTCTCAGTTCTCAGCTCTGACTTCTAATCTCTCAACTAAATGGCTCTGAATAAATACAGCCGCATCTACACCCAAGACGACAGCCTGCCGGCCTCCCAGGCCATGCTCATCGGCTCGGGGCTGTCGGATGAGGATTTGCGCAAGCCGTTCGTGGGCATCTGCTCCACGGGCTTCGAAGGCAACACCTGCAACATGCACCTCAACGGCCTGGCCGACCAGGTGAAGACCGGCGTGCAGCAGCAGGGCCTGGTAGGACTGCGCTTCAACACCATCGGCGTATCCGACGGCATTACCAACGGCACGGCCGGCATGCGCTACTCCCTGGTTTCGCGCGAAATCATTGCCGATTCCATTGAGGCCATGGCCGGGGCCCACAACTACGACGCGCTGGCCTGCGTGATGGGCTGCGACAAGAACATGCCCGGTGCCCTCATTGCCATGGCCCGCCTCAACCGGCCTTCCCTGATGGTATATGGCGGCACCATCAAGGGCGGCACCTTCAAAGGGCAGCAGCTCAACATTGTTTCGTGCTTTGAGGCCTACGGCAAAAAGCTGCAGGGGCAGATATCGGACGAGGATTACAAAGGCATTATCCACAACGCCTGCCCGGGTCCGGGAGCGTGTGGAGGCATGTACACGGCGAATACGATGGCGGCCGCTATTGAAACGCTGGGCATGAGTGTTCCGTTTTCCTCGTCCTCCCCGGCCGTAAGCGCCGAAAAGCAGCAGGAGTGCCACGACGCCGGCGCGTACCTGCGCCGCCTGCTGGAGCTGGACCTCAAGCCCCGCGACATTCTGGTGCGCGAGGCCTTCGAAAACGCCCTGGTGATGACTACCGTGCTCGGCGGCTCCACCAACGCCGTGCTTCACCTCATTGCCATTGCCCACGCCGCCGGCGTGCACCTGACGATGGAGGACTTCCAGGCCGTGAGCAACCGCGTGCCGGTGCTGGCTGATCTAAAGCCCAGCGGCAAGTACCTGATGGAGGATTTGTCGGCGCTGGGCGGGGTGCCGGCCGTGATGAAGACCATGCTCAACGCGGGCCTGCTCCACGGCGACCTGCTCACGGTGACGGGCCGGACGCTAGCCGAAAACCTGGCCGACGTGCAGCCCCTGGGTGCCGAGCAGGACTTGTTGCGCCCCTTGAATAACCCCATCAAAGCTGACGGCCACATTCAGATTCTGTACGGCAACTTGGCCACCAAGGGCGCGGTGGCCAAAATCACGGGCAAGGAAGGGCTGCGGTTTGAAGGTCCGGCCGTGGTGTTCAACTCCGAAGAAGAGCTGAACGAAGGCATTACCCAGGGCAAGATTCAGCCCGGCCACGTGGTCGTGATTCGCTACGTAGGACCCAAGGGTGGACCGGGCATGCCGGAAATGCTCAAGCCCACCTCGGCCATCATCGGCGCGGGCCTGGGTGACAAAGTGGCCCTGATTACCGACGGGCGCTTTTCGGGCGGTACGCACGGCTTCGTCATCGGCCACGTCTGCCCCGAGGCCTACGACGGCGGCACCATTGCCCTGGTGGAAGACGGCGACTGGATTGTGCTGGATGCCGGCACCAACACGATAGATGTGCAGGTAGATGCGGCCCTGCTGGAGCTGCGTCGCCAGCAGTGGCAGCGGCCCCGGCCGAGTGTGCAGCAGGGCGTATTGCTGAAGTATATCCGCACGGTCAGCGACGCAAGCCGCGGCTGTATCACCGATTACGAGGAAGACCATGTACACGAAAGAGCAACCCCAGCCCGCGCCGACCTCGCCTGAAACGGCCGTGGCCGCGCCAGCTACCCGCACGCTTTCCGGCGCTGAGGCTACGCTGCACGCCCTGCTGGCCGAGGGCGTGGACACCATTTTCGGGTATCCGGGCGGGGCCATCATCCCGATCTATGATGCCCTCTACGACTTCAAGGAGCAGCTGAACCACGTGCTGGTGCGCCACGAGCAGGGCGGCATTCACGCCGCCCAGGGCTACGCACGGTCATCGGGCAAAGTGGGCGTGGTCTTCGCCACCAGCGGCCCTGGTGCTACCAACCTCGTCACGGGCCTGGCCGATGCCCTCATCGACAGCACCCCGCTGGTGTGCATTACGGGGCAGGTGTTTGCGCACTTGCTGGGTACCGATGCCTTCCAGGAAACCGACATCATCAACATCACCACGCCCATTACCAAGCTGGAACCACCAGGTAACGGACGCCAGTGAAATTCCCGAGGTGCTGGCCAGGGCCTTCTACATTGCCCGCAGCGGCCGCCCCGGCCCGGTACTGATTGACATCACCAAAAACGCCCAGATTCAGAAGGCCGACTTCGCGCCCTACCAGCCCTGTATTCATATTCGCAGCTACCGGCCCAAGCCCATTGTACGGCCCGAGTACGTAGCGCAGGCCGCCGAGCTCATCAACCAGGCCAAGCGGCCCCTCGTGCTCTGGGGGCAGGGTGTGTTGCTGGGTCAGGCCGAGCAGGAGTTCCGGGAGTTCATTGAGAAAAGCGGCATCCCGGCGGCCTGGACCATCCTAGGTGCGGGGGTGCTGCCCACCGGCCACCCGCTGAACGTGGGCATGCTGGGCATGCACGGCAACTACGGCCCCAACGTGCTGACCAACGAGTGCGACGTGCTCATTGCCATCGGCATGCGCTTCGACGACCGGGTAACGGGCCGCCTCGACAAGTACGCCCGCCAGGCCCAGGTCATTCACCTCGACATCGACCCCACGGAAATCGACAAGAACCTGAAGGCTACCGTGCCGGTGTGGGGTGACTGCAAGGAAACCCTGCCCCTGCTCACGCAACTGGTAGAGCCGCGTACCTACCCCGAGTGGCGGCAGCGCTTCACGGAGCACGATGCCGAGGAAATTGCCGCCGTCATTCAGGACGAGCTGTTTCCGACTTCCAACGAGCTGACTATGGGGGAGGTGATTCAGCAGCTGAATGAGCTGACCCAGGGCGAGGCCATCATCGTGACGGACGTGGGCCAGCACCAGATGGTGGCCTGTCGCTACGCCCGCTTCAATCACACCCGCAGCAACATCACCAGCGGGGGCCTGGGTACCATGGGCTTTGCCCTGCCCGCCGCCATCGGGGCCAAGTTCGGGGCACCGGAACGGCAGGTAGTAGCCGTTATCGGCGACGGGGGCATTCAGATGACGATTCAGGAGCTGGGCACCATTATGCAAACTGGCGTGAACGTGAAGATCCTGCTGCTCAACAACCAGTTTCTGGGCATGGTGCGCCAGTGGCAGGAGCTGTTTCACGAGCGACGCTACTCCTTCGTAGACATTGCCAGCCCCGACTACGTGACCGTGGCCCAGGGCTACAGCATAGCCGGCCGCCGTGTGGATGCCCGCGCTGAGCTCCAGCCCGCCTTGCGCGACATGCTGGCTCATCCCGGCTCCTTTCTGCTGGAGGTGATGGTGACCCGCGAAAATAACATCTTCCCCATGGTACCGCAAGGCTGCGGCGTGGGCGAAATAAGGCTGCGATAAACGGTAGAATTGTGAGGTGGTGAAATGGTGAGTTTTCCAACTGACAACTTATCCTGCTCTTTACAAAACTCACCATTTCACCATCTCACCATTTCACAACTTCGCTATGACCATAGACCGGTGCGAGTACAACATCACGGTGTATACCGAGAACCAGGTGGGGCTGCTGAACCGCATTGCTATCATCTTCTCGCGGCGCAAAATCAATATCGAAAGCCTCAACACCTCCCCTTCGGAAATCGAGGGTATTCACCGCTTCAACATTGTGGTGGTGGAGACGGAGGAAGTGGTGCGCAAGATTGCCCGCCAGATTGAAAAGCAGGTGGAAGTGCTCAAGGTCTACTTTAACCCCAATGAGGACGTCATCTGGCAGGAAATGGCCCTCTACAAAGTGCCCACCGACGTTATTGCCGAGCGGGCTCTGGTGGAGCGGCTGCTGCGGGAACACGGCGCCCGGGCGGTGGTGATTCGCAAGGACTATACGGTGTTTGAAACCACCGGCCACCGCGAAGAAACGGACAAGCTGCTGGCAGTGCTGCAGCCCTACGGCCTTATCGAGTTTGTGCGCTCGGCCCGCATTGCCATCATCAAAGACAGCAAGGGCTTCCACCACAAGCTCCGCGAGTTTGAGCGCATTGAGCCCGGCCACGAAGTAAGCGAAAACGACTACCTCAACAGCCGCGACAAGGTGTTTTCGATGTGACTTGCGTCAGGTTTTTGGTTGGTTGTTTTTGGTTTTTGGCCCTAGCGCATTCTCAAAGACAAACAACTAAAAACGAATAACAAAAAACCAGAAACCAATAACCATAAACCACTCAACCTCCAACCAACATGGCAACCATCAACTTCGGCGGCGTAGAAGAGCACGTAGTAACCCGCGACGAATTTCCTCTGGAAAAAGCCCGCACGATTCTCAAGGATGAAACCATTGCCGTGATTGGCTACGGCGTGCAGGGCCCCGGCCAGGCCCTGAACCTGCGCGACAACGGCTTCAACGTCATCATCGGGCAGCGCCGCGACTCGGCCTCCTGGAACAAGGCTGAAGCCGACGGCTGGGTGGAGGGCGAAACCCTGTTCGATATCGAGGAAGCCGCGGAGCGCGGTACCATCATTGCCAACTTGCTCTCCGACGCCGGCCAGATTGCGGTGTGGCCCACGCTGAAAGCCCGGCTCACGGCCGGCAAAACGCTGTACTTCTCCCACGGCTTCGGCATCACCTTCAACGACCAGACCAACATCATCCCGCCCGCCGATGTGGACGTGGTGCTGGTAGCGCCTAAGGGCAGCGGCACCAGCCTGCGCCGCCTGTTTGTGGCTGGCGGCGGCCTGAACTCTTCCTTTGCCGTGTACCAGGATGCCACTGGCCACGCCTACGAAAAGGCCATTGCTTTGGGTATCGGAGTGGGCTCGGGCTACCTGTTCGAAACTGACTTCAAGCGCGAAGTGTACTCTGACCTTACGGGCGAGCGGGGCGTGCTGATGGGTGCCCTGGCCGGCATCATTGAGGCCCAGTACCAAGTGCTGCGCCAGCGTGGCCACTCCCCTTCCGAGGCTTTCAACGAAACCGTGGAAGAACTCACCCAGAGCCTGGTGCCGCTGGTGGGCGAAAACGGCATGGACTGGATGTTCAGCAACTGCTCTGTGACGGCCCAGCGCGGCGCCCTCGACTGGAAAGGCAAGTTCCGCGAGGCTACCCTGCCCGTGCTCAACGAGCTGTACGACAGCGTAGCCTCCGGCGCCGAAGCCGCCCGCACCATCCAGCGCGGCTCTACGCCCGGCTACCGCCAGGAGCTGGAAGCCGAACTAAAGGAAGTGCGCGACTCAGAGCTGTGGCAGACCGGCGCCACTGTGCGCGAGTTGCGCTCCAAGGCCACCGAAAAGGTGGAAGAATTGAGCTAATCAGAAAATAAATAAAGGAAGGCTGGCCGCAACGCCAGCCTTCCGCTTTTCGCTGAACCTATGCACTGGAATGCCGACTCCTATACCCAAAAGCATGCTTTTGTCTCTCAGTACGGCGCAGGCTTAGTGGAAGTACTTTCTCCGCAGCCGGGCGAGTGGGTGCTGGACCTAGGCTGCGGGGCTGGGGAGCTGGCGCAGGAAATAGCCAGCCGGGGCGCTAACGTAGTGGGCCTGGACGCCTCGGCCGACATGCTGACCAAGGCCCGGGAGCAGTTTCCGGCGCTTGATTTCCGGTTAGCCGATGCGGCCACGTTTGAGCTATCAGAACGCTTCGATGCCGTATTCTCGAATGCGGCGCTGCACTGGGTTCCGCAGGCAGAGGCCGTGGTGCGGCAGGTATATCAACATCTGCAGCCGGGTGGGCGCTTCGTAGCGGAGCTTGGCGGGAAGGGCAATGTGGGGCATATTGTGGAAACCCTGCTCCGCCAGCTGCACCAGCACGGCTACCCACACGCCAGCGCCGACTGGTGGTACTTTCCCTCAGTGGCCAAGTACACCGCGCTGCTCGAACAACAAGGGTTCCAAGTGCGCCTGGCCCAGCACTACGACCGGGAAACGCCCCTTGCCGACCCCGATACCGGACTCCGGGACTGGATTGAGCAGTTTGGGGACAATTTCTTCCGGGGCGTTGAACCGGAAACCCAGGCAGACATTTTAGCTGCCACCGAAGCCGAGCTGCGCCCCGTTCTGTTCCGGGATGGGCAGTGGCGGGCCGATTACAAGCGCCTGCGCATCGTGGCAGAGAAGCCCGGGAGCTAGTTGTTCGTTGACAGTGTCAGAGTCACTCAACAACCAAAACAAATAGCTAGCAACGAATACCCCCTTTAATGACCACTGAACCTATGCAAGAAGACACGCTTACCGCTACTCCGGTAGTGCAGCTGGCCAACGTGGAGCGCGCCGCCCGCACCCTGGATGGCGTCATCTACAAAACCCTGCTGCAGCACAATCTGGGCCTTTCCGATGCCTATGGAGCTAACGTGTACCTCAAACGCGAAGACCTGCAGGTGGTACGCTCCTACAAAATCCGGGGTGCCTACAACAAGATAGCCGGGCTTAGCCGGGAACAGGTGACGCGGGATGTAGTGTGCGCTTCGGCCGGCAACCATGCACAGGGAGTGGCCTATGCCTGCCAGCTGCTTGGGATTCGCGGCTACATCTTCATGCCCGCCCAAACGCCAGCCCAGAAGGTAAGTAAAGTGCGTCTGTTTGGCAAAGATCAGGTGGACGTGGTGCTGGTAGGCGCCACCTTCGACGATACGTACCAGGCCGCCAAAAACTTCTGCGACCAGCGCGGCAGCACCTTCGTGCACCCGTTCGATGACCTGGCCATTGTGGAAGGCCAGGCTACTGTGGGCCTGGAAATCCTGCGCGACGCGCCCGCTCAAATTGATTTTCTGTTTATGCCCATCGGCGGCGGGGGGCTGGCTTCGGGGGTGAGCAGTGTGTTTCGGCAGCTGAGCCCGCGCACCCGCCTGATTGGGGTGCAGCCGCTGGGGGCGCCTTCGATGCAGCGGGCCATTGCCAACGGGCAGCGCCAGGCCCTGGAATCTATTGAGAGCTTCGTGGACGGGGCAGCCGTGAAATGCCCCGGCGAGCTGACGTTTCAGCTGTGCCAGGAGCTGCTGGATGAGGTGGCCCTGGTGCCCGAGGGGCAGGTATGCGAGGATCTGCTGAAGATGTACAACGAGGAAGGCATTGTGCTGGAGCCGGCGGGCACGCTCAGCGTCTCGGCCCTGCACCAGTACGCCGACCAGATCCAGGGCAAAACGGTGGTGTGCGTGCTCAGCGGCTCCAACAACGACATCACCCGGATGGAGGAAATCAAGGAGCGGGCCATGCGCCACCAGGGCCGCAAGCACTACTTTCTGGTCACCTTCAACCAAAAGCCTGGGGCTTTGCGCCGCTTTGTGAACCACGTGCTTCAGGAGGGCGACGACATCATCCAGTTTCAGTACATCAAAAAGAATAACAAGGAAAAAGGGCCCGTCTTTATCGGCCTGGAAGTGCAGAACCCGCACGACGTGGCGGGCATTCAGCAGCGCATGGCTGCCGAGGGCTTCGGCTACGAGTACCTGAACGGCAAGCAGGATTTCCTGAGTTTGCTGGTGTGAGGTAAGCGAAATACTATCCTGAGGTGGTAGCCAAAGGATCTTCCCACCTTTGACCTGTGCTTACTGCTGGTCAGACAGAGTTTCGCACAACTGTTCGTGTTGTGGTATCAGGACTCCTCTTATCAAAAGCTAAACTACTCCTCTCCAGAGTGTCTTAAGCTGCTCCCGCCACGACTTTTTGATTGTGGCGGTGAGTTGCCCGCTAATTTCTGCGGAGAGCTTCAGTAACTCCTCTTCTACTTCCTCGTTCTCACAGGCTTCCTTTATTTGTTTTAAAAGCCGCTGTCTAAATGGTTCGGAAACATTGGTATACTTAATCAGATACACGTTATACAGCAAATCTTGTATCTCATACCAGACGCTATCTGTCATAGGCCATTTTGGATTGTTCAACCTGGCCCAAATGTCAATATCTCCTTCTATAGTATCGGTATACTTTGATATGCTCGACTGTAATCATGGCTCCTACACAGTTTCGTATATTGGAAAACAAAGTATCCAAATCTACCTCGTTACAACAGCCGTTCTGCTTAAAACAATTACCAAATATAGGCAGCTAAGTCATTATTACCTTGGAATTATCCAACATGGTATTGTGACTATCATCCCTTCCTTATGAGCTAGCAGAAAGTTCCGGCCAATTTACACTGGGTTAGGTATTGTAGCTGTATTATTTTCTGTCTCCTGTATTTCAGCTCTTTATAAATTAAACCTCAACTTTTAGAAATAGTAGGCTTGCCGATGAAGGGTTTCCGAAGCCCTGGCCTGGGAGCGTACTTGGTGCTTTGCGGCTGAAAGACCCCTGTGCCATGGCTACTCAGAAAATCCACATCTTCGATACCACCCTGCGCGACGGGGAGCAAGTGCCGGGCTGCAAGCTCAACCGGGACGAGAAACTGCTCATTGCCCGGCAGCTGGAGCTACTCGGCGTGGATGTGATTGAGGCCGGCTTTCCGGTTTCCAGCCCCGGCGACTTTGACGCCGTGGCGGCTATTGCGGCCCAAACGCGCTACGCCACCGTCTGCGGCCTCTCCCGCGCCGTGGAACACGACATCATTACAGCGGCGGAAGCCCTGAAATCGGCCAAATATCCGCGCATTCATACCGGCATCGGTACTTCCGACTCGCATATCAAATTCAAGCTCTGCACCACGCCCGACAAGATTATTGAGCGGGCGGTAGCGGCCGTGAAGCTGGCCAAAAGCTTTGTGGAAGACGTGGAGTTTTACGCCGAAGACGCCGGCCGCACTGAAAACGAATTTCTGGTGCGCGTGTGCGAAGCCGCTATCCGGGCTGGTGCCACGGTGCTCAACATTCCTGATACCACCGGCTACTGCCTGCCGAGCGAGTACGGCGCCAAGATTAAATTCCTGGTCGACAACGTGCGCGGCATCGAGCACGTGCGCCTGTCCACGCACTGCCACAACGACTTGGGCATGGCCACGGCCAACTCCATTGCGGGCGTGCTCAACGGCGCCCAACAGGTGGAGTGCACCATCAACGGGGTGGGCGAGCGGGCCGGCAACACGGCGTTGGAAGAAGCCGTGATGGTGCTCCGCCAACACCCCTACCTCAACTTCGAAACCGGCATCAACACCAAGCTGCTGGCCGAAACTTCGGCTATGGTTTCGCACCTCATGTCGATGCCCGTGCAGCCCAACAAGGCCATTGTGGGCGCCAACGCGTTTTCGCACTCCAGCGGCATTCACCAGGATGGTGTAATCAAGCACCGCCAAACCTACGAAATCATCGACCCGCTGGAGGTGGGCATGCCCGACTCGGCCATTGTGCTCACGGCCCGCTCTGGCCGCGCGGCCCTCGCCTACCGCCTCCAAAAGATCGGCTACGACTTCGACCGCACGGCCCTCAACAAAGCCTACGCCTCATTTGTGGCCCTCGCCGACCGCCAGAAGGAAGTCGTGGACGAGGATTTGCACGTGATGGTAGAGCAGGAAAACCTCGTTACCGTCGGCTAACCCAACGCTGGACCGTCATGCCAACACACCCGGGCACGGCGGTTTTCTATTTTATGCTGAGCCCGAACTACGGGAACCTCAAGTTCCCGTCACCCCACCCTTCTCATGGCTAAGACCTTATTTGATAAAATCTGGGACGCCCACGTGGTGCGCGAAGTAGCCGGTGGCCTCACCGTGTTCTATATCGACCGGCACCTGATCCATGAAGTCACCAGCCCGCAGGCGTTTGACGAGCTGACGGCCCGCGGCCTCACGCTGCGCCGCCCCGGCCAGATCGTAGCCACCGCCGACCACAACGTACCCACGCGCCACCAGGACCAGCCCATTCAGGACCCACTGTCCCGCTCCCAGGTGGACAAGCTCACCGAGAACTGCGCCAAGTTTGGCGTGGAGCTTTACGGCCTCGGCCACCAGTACCAGGGCATTGTACACGTCATTGGGCCGGAGCTGGGCATCACCCAGCCGGGCCTGACGATGGTGTGCGGCGACTCGCACACCTCCACGCACGGCGCGTTCGGCACCATTGCCTTCGGCATCGGCACCAGCCAGGTAACGCAGGTAATGGCTTCCCAGTGCCTGCTGCTCGACAAGCCCAAGCGCATGCGCATCACCCTGGACGGGGAGCTGCGCCCCGGCGTGTCGGCCAAGGATTTGATTCTGCACGTTATTTCCCAGTTGGGTACCGGCGGGGCCACGGGCTACTTTGTGGAATATGCTGGCAGCGCCATCCGCGCCCTGAGCATGGAAGGCCGCATGACGGTGTGCAACATGAGCATAGAAATGGGCGCCCGCGGTGGCCTCATTGCGCCTGATGCTACTACGTTCAGCTACCTCGAAGGCCGCCGCTTTGCGCCCCAGGGCGAGAACTGGGACCGGGCCGTGGCCTACTGGCAGACGCTCTATTCCGACGAAGATGCCCAGTTCGACGCCGAACTGCAGTTCGACGCCTCGGCCATTCAGCCGATGATAACCTACGGCACCAACCCCGGCATGGGCATTCCGCTCAGCGCCAGCATTCCCATGCTGGCCGATTCGGGCGAGGCCGCCAGCTTCGACAAGTCGCTGCGGTACATGGGCTTTGAGGCGGGCGAGTCGCTGCTGGGCAAGGAAATCAACTACGTGTTCATTGGCAGCTGCACCAACTCCCGCATAGAGGATCTGCGCACGGTGGCGGCTTACGTGAAGGGCAAGCGCAAAGCCGCCCACGTGGAGGCCATCATCGTGCCCGGCTCCAAGCAGGTAGAGCTGCAGGCCATTGCCGAAGGCATTGACCAAGTGCTGGCCGACGCGGGCTTTGAGCTGCGCGAGCCAGGCTGTAGCGCCTGCCTGGCCATGAACGACGACAAGATTCCGGCCGGCGCCTACTGCGTATCGACCTCCAACCGCAATTTCGAAGGCCGCCAGGGGCCCGGCGCCCGCACGCTGCTGGCCTCCCCGCTGGTGGCGGCTATCACCGCCGTGGAAGGTCGCCTGGTTGACATCACGCAGTACTTGAACTAACCCAACTCCCACCCCATGGAAAAGTTTCAGACCCTGCAATCCGGCGTGGTACCGCTGCCCATCGAAAACGTGGACACCGACCAGATTATCCCGGCCCGCTTCCTGAAGGCGACGACCCGGGAAGGCTTCGGGGCCAATCTATTTGCCGACTGGCGCTACGCCGCCGGTGGCCAGCCGAAAGCCGATTTTGTGCTCAACGACCCGCGCTACCAGGGCCACCAGATTCTGCTGGCCGGCAAAAACTTCGGGTGCGGCTCCAGCCGGGAGCACGCCGCCTGGGCCCTGTACGACGCCGGTTTTCGGGTGGTCATCAGCAGCTACTTCGCCGATATTTTCCGGGGCAATGCCCTGAACACCGGCCTGCTGCCTCTCCAGGTGTCGGATGAGGTGCTGCAGGCGCTGTTTGCCGCCGTGGCCGCCGACCCGCAGCTACCGCTGACGGTGGACCTGGGCGCGCAAACCCTCACGGTGCCCGGACGGACGGAAGCCATTCCCTTTGAACTGGATGCCTACAAAAAAGAGTGCCTGCTAAACGGGTACGACGACATTGATTTTCTCATAAGCCAAGAGGCGGCCATTACGGCCTACGAACAGCAACGGTCATGGATAGCGTAAGCAAACGAATAGTAGTGTTGCCCGGCGACGGTATCGGGCCGGAAGTATGTAGCGAGGCGGTGCGCGTGCTTAAGGCAGTGGGTGACCGGTTCGGCCACGAGTTTCACTTCGACTACCAGCTGATGGGCGCCTGCGCCATCGACGCCGTGGGTACGCCACTGCCGGACGTTACGCTGGAAGCCTGCCGCCAAGCTGACGCCGTGCTGCTAGGCGCCATCGGCGACCCGAAGTACGACAACGACCCCACTGCCAAAGTGCGTCCTGAGCAGGGGCTGCTGGGGCTGCGCAAGTCGCTGGGACTGTACGCCAACATTCGCCCCATCACGGCCTACGACCAGCTGCTAGAACACTCCCCGCTGAAAGTCGAGCGCATTCAGGGCACCGATATCCTGATTTTCCGGGAGCTGACCGGTGGTATTTACTTCGGGGAGAAAGGCCGCAGCGAGGACCGCGCCAGCGCCTACGACCACTGCACCTACCACCGCGACGAAATCCTGCGCATTGCGCACCTGGCCTTCAAGGCCGCCGAAACGCGCCGCCACAAGCTCACGCTGGTTGATAAGGCCAATGTGCTGGAAACTTCCCGCCTCTGGCGCGAAACGGTGCAGAGCATTGCACCTCAGTACCCCAGCGTGGCCCTGGATTATCTGTTTGTGGACAACGCCGCCATGCAGATTATCCTGAATCCGCGTCAGTTTGACGTGATGCTGACGGAAAACATGTTTGGCGACATCATTTCCGACGAGGCTTCGGTTATTGCTGGCTCCCTGGGCTTGCTGCCCTCCGCCTCCATCGGCGACGGTTCGGCGCTGTTTGAGCCCATCCACGGCTCCTACCCGCAGGCCAAGGGCAAGGGCATTGCCAACCCCATTGCCACCATTCTCTCGGCGGCCATGCTGCTGGACCACTTCGGTCTGATAGAAGAAGCCGACTGCGTGCGCGACGCCGTACAGCACGCCCTCAACGAAGGCGTAGTGACGCCCGAGCTGAGCCCGGTCGTGGTACACACCACCGAGCAGGTGGGCAGCTTCATTGCCTACGCCGTGCTGGACATTGCTGACTGCGAGCTGCACCGCAATAACATCCGGCTCGGCATGAGCACGATTATCTAAGTGGTGAAATGGTGAGTTGATGTTCCGCAGGCGCAGTTTGCGCAAGTGGTGCGGACAGAAATCAATCTCACAACTTCACAAATTCACCACTTAAAAAGTACCTCAGGGGTGGGGTTAAAGCCCGAGTATCTGGTCGCCGGACCGGATGCTTGGGCTTTTTAGCGTTTGGCGGGCGGCAGTCGGCCCCGGCGGTTTTGGCGGTTCACCGGGCGCGGGCGACGGTTCACCCGGTTTGGCCTGGGGCCGCGCAGGCAAAGTGCGGAAGTTTGGAGCATCAAATCTGACTTCTCAACCCTCACGCTTCGTCTTATGAAAACGCTTCGCCCCCACTTCGCCTTCCTGCTCCGCGGCCTCGGCAGCCTGCTGTTCACGCTCTTGCTCCTGCAAAATGCCACTGCTGGCGGCCTCACAAATGGCACCCCGGCTTTTCAAACTTCTGATGGCGTGAAGCTTTTCGTGAAAGTGGCCGGCCAAGGGCAGCCCTGCCTGTTTGTGCATGGCGGACCGGGCGCGGGCAGCCAGGCGGTGGAAGTGCTGGCCGGCGCCCCGCTGGAAAAGCAGCTGCAGATGATTTACCTCGACCAGCGCGGCAGTGGCCGCTCGGCCAGCGACCCGCAGAAAAACTACTCCCTGGAGCGTCAGGTGCAGGATATGGAAGAATTACGCCAGCAGCTGCACCTGGAAAAATGGACGCTGATGGCCCACTCCTTCGGCGGTATTCTGGCCGTGGCCTACGCTCAGAAATATCCCGGCCGCGTGCACAGCCTGATTCTGGTCAACAGTATTCTGAATTTGCCGGCTTCGATGGAAAGCACCACGGCTTACGGCTACACCCTGCTGCCCGCCGCTACCCGCCCGCCGCTCGATGCCGCCGCGCCTCTGCCCCAGCGCTACTTTATGGTAACGGGCCTGCTCCAGCGCCAGGGCCTCTACAACCAGCTTCAGTACGCTTCCGATTCCTCGGCGGCGCGGGTGAGCCGCACGATGAAAGGCCAGCCTGCCAACCACGACTTTGCCGCCAGCATGTTCCAGAACCCCGGCAGCTACCTGCTCGATTACACGCCCGCCACTGCCAGTCTCGCTATGCCCGTGCTGGTGCTCACCGGTCAGCAGGACTACGTAACCGGCCCCGAGCACTACAAGAGCTTCCAATTTCCCAAGCAGCAAGTGGTAGTGTTGCCCGGTAAGCATGTCCCTTTCCTCGATAACCCACAGGAATTAAACCAGGCCGTGCAGCGCTTTGTGCGCCAGCTGCCCCGCAAAAGCTAAGCAGGTATCCTGACTCACTTACCCACCCGTCATGCTTCATCTGGCGTCCGCTTGTCGAAGCATGACGGCCAGGAATTATTTTTACAAAATTCAGCAAACGCGCTTATCACCAACTCACTTCGCGAAAAAGCTACTTTTACCGTCCATGAACGACCGAAAGTTTCTACTCTGGGGAATTCCCATTCTGGCGCTGCTGGTGCTGATTCCCCGGGGCGTGCTGCACATTCGGTCGGTGCCGGTTTTTTTCCTGAACTGGGGCATTTCGCTGCTCTTTACCTGCGCCTTCTGGTTTACGGGGCGGGCCCTGTGGCAGGCCTTATTTCGGCGGTTTCCGCGGGTCGACCAGACCCGCAAGCGGCTCTGGCGGCTGGCCGTCATCAACACCGCTATTGCGGCGGCCGTCACCTTTATTCTGGACAGCATTGCGGCCTGGGCCCAGGGTGGGCAGCTGGATAGCGCCTCGTTCTGGCGGGAGTTTGGGCTGAACATGGTGCCCACGGTGGTCATTCAGCTGATTTACGAGAGCATGAACTTCTTTCAGCAGTGGGAAGAGAACGTGCGTCGGGCCGAGCAGCTCCAGAGTGCCGGCGTGCAAAGTCAGCTCGAAGCCCTGCAAAGTCAGCTCGACCCGCACTTCCTGTTCAACTCCCTCAACACTCTTTCCGCCCTCATTGAGCCCGAAAACGAGCCAGCTCAGGACTTCGTGGAACAGCTTTCCGATGTATACCGCTACGTGCTGCTGGCCCGCGACCGGCCCACCGTTCCGCTCAGCGAGGAATTGGCCTTCGTCGATACGTACCTAGCCTTGCACAAGGCCCGCTTCCGCGACAATCTGCGCGTGACTATCGATGTGCCGCCGGCCGCTTTAACTCGGCAAGTAGCCCCACTGAGCGTGCAGCTGCTGGTGGAAAATGCGCTAAAGCACAACGTGGCTTCGCGGGAGTTTCCGCTGCAGCTGCGCCTCGCGGCCGACCCTATTGCCGGCCACTTCACCGTGGAGAATACGCTGCGGCTGCGCACCGCCGGGTTAGCGCCCGGCACCGGCACCGGCCTACGCAATGTGCGCCACCGCTACGAGTTGCTCCGCGCCCCGCACCCAGTTGACGTCACTTCCGAGGCTGGCCTTTTTCGGGTGAGGCTGCCGCTGTTAAGTTAGTGGCCGCTGCTGCCAGCTTAGCTGGTGAAGACTGCGGCACTCCCCATTTCCCTAGCTCACTATTTCACCGTCTATGACCGTTTTGCTGCTCGAAGATGAGTACCCGGCCGCCGAGCGGCTGCAGCGCCTGCTGCGCCAAGCCGCGCCCGAGGCCCAGGTAGCCGCCGTGCTCGACAGCGTATCCGGCGCCGTGCAGTGGCTGGAAAGCAACCCCGCTCCCGACCTGATTCTCTCCGATATTCAGCTGGCCGATGGGCTGAGCCTGGAAATATTCGACCAGCTGCTGGTGCGCAGCCCGGTTATCTTCACCACGGCCTACGACGCCTACGCCATTCGGGCCTTCAAAGCCAACAGCATAGACTACCTGCTGAAACCAGTAAAGCTAACTGAGCTAACGGCCGCCCTCACCAAGCTCCGCGACTGGCGTCTGGCCCTCCGCGAATCGGCCGCGGCCGGAGTAAACGGGCCGCCCGAAGAGGCCTCCGTGCACCGCCTGGAGCGCCTGGCGGATTCTCTACCGCGCCCCGACCGGCAGTTCAAAACCCGTTTTCTGGTGCGCAGCGGCGAGCAGCTGCTGCCGCTGCCGGCCGCCCAGGTGGCCTGGTTTCAGAGCCGGCACGAAACCACTACCCTCACCGCCACCGACGGCCGCCGTTTTGTGGTGGATTACACCCTGGAGCAACTGGAAAGCCTGCTCGACCCCCGACAGTTTTTTCGCCTGAACCGGCAGTTCATTGCCCAGCTGCCGGCCGTGCAGCGCCTCCACCCGCACTTCAATGGCAAGCTGCTGCTGGACTTACAGCCCGCTCCCAGCGACGAAGTCTTGGTGAGCCGGGAAAAAGCGGCGGCGGTGAAAAGCTGGCTGGAAGGATGATTTTGTAATGTGCTGATGTGAAGAATGTGGGTAATGTGCTAATGAGGTGAAACGTGTCATGCTGAGCGTAGCCGAAGCATCTCTACCGCTTCGTCTGCATCGTTCAACGAAGCAGTAGAGATGCTTCGGCTACGCTCAGCATGACGTTCAAGGATGCAGTGGCGACTTACACCTTCACCAGCACATTCCGCACATTAGCGAAGCGCAGCACATTACCTGTCCAGCCAGGCCTTGAAAGCCGACACCTTCTCCCGGCTCACTAGCACGGTGTCGTTGTCGGGGGCGGCGGGCTTGAGGACGGTCTGCAGGCGGGAGTTGGTGTAATGTATGATGTCGTGGATGGCCTCGGCGTGGGCAAGGTAGGCGCGGTTGAGGCGAAAGAATTCGGCCGGGTCGAGCATGCCTTCCAGTTGCTCCAGGGTGTAGTCCACCACGAAGCGCCGGCCTTCGCGGGTGTGCAGCAGCGTCACTTTTTCCAGGCTGGCGAAGTAGGCAATCTGCTCCACGGGAATGGCCTTCAGGTGCTCCCCCACCCGCACCACAAAGCGCGACTTGTACTCCTTGGCGGGCTGGGCCTGGCGCAGCACCTGGGCCAGCAGCGTGGCATCAAAAGCCGGGGCGGTGGCCTCGCGCTGGCGGCGCAGCTTGTCCAGGGCCGCCGTCAGTTCCTCCGGGTCGATGGGCTTGAGCAGGTAGTCCACGCTGTTCACCTTGAACGCGCGCAGGGCGTACTTGTCGTAGGCCGTGGTGAAGATAACCGGGCTCTGCACGTCCAGCCGCTCAAACAGCTCGAAGCTCAGCCCATCGGCCAGGTGAATATCCAGAAACAGCACATCCGGGGCCGGGCGCAACGCGCGCAGCAGGGCCTCCGCCTCCGCTACCGACTCGGCCGTGCCGACCACCTCCACCGGCTGCGGCTGCTTGCGCAGCAGCTCCGTGAGGCGGCGGGAGGCCAGGGGTTCGTCTTCAATAATCAGGGCGCGCACGGGAGTAGTCATAAGCGAAAGTAACGCGGCGGGTGGATTCCGGCCCGAAAAACTACTGCAGCTCCAACAGCGGCAGCGTCACGCAGAACTCGGTTTCGGTTTGGGCTACCTGCACCGTTTGCTTGGTGAGGAAAGCGTAGCGGGCTCCCAGGTTCTGCAGCCCCAGCCCCGTCGACTCGCCTTCCGGGAGGCGGCGCGGGCGGCGCTGGTTGCGCACCGTGAGCGTGCGAGCGGCTGCATCCAGCGTTACCTGAATTTGCAGCGGGTCGCGCTGACTCGTAGCGTTGTGCTTGAGGGCATTTTCCAGCAGCAGCTGCACGGCCAGTGGAGGCACCAGCAGGGTTTCCAGCGCGGCGGGCAGGGCCGGCATCTCCACCTGCACGCCTTCACCCAGGCGGGTGCGCTGCAGAAACAGGTAGGCCTCCACAAAGCGCAGTTCCTCGGCCAGCGTTACCACTTCCTGCTCCTGGGCATCGAGCACGTAGCGGTACACCTGGCTGAGCTGACGGATAAAGCGCGTGGCCCGGGCCGGGTCGTTTTCCTCCACCAGGGAGGTCAGCGCGTTCAGGGAGTTGAACAGAAAGTGCGGGTCGAGCTGGCGGCGCAGGGAATCGGCCTGGGCCTGGGCGTTTTCCTTCTGAAGCCGCTCCGTCTGGATGGCGGCTTCGCGCCAGCCCAGCAGAAACGAGCGGCTGTGCATAAAAAGGGAAATAACCACGGTAATCAGCAACGGAACGACAAACTGCCGAACTGAGAGGTCGGAAAGCGGGCGGTGGTGGTAGAATACCAGAAAGCTGCCCGACACAAGCAGAATCACCAGCAGCGACACGACCAGCGAAAAGGCCAGCGTGATGAGAAACCGTCGGATGGGTTGGGCGGTCCAGTCGGCGCGGCGGTTGAGCCACTCGCTGGGGTAGCCGTTGGCCAGCCACAGCCCCACCGTGTAGCAGAAATTGTAGCCGAACGTGACCAGGAAATCCTCGCTCAGAATCGAGCACCCCCGACAGAACAACAAGCTCAGACCCAGCGACAGCGCCAGCATCAGGCTCAGCATGAATGCCCACTTGCGGTGCGGGTAATAGCGGCCCAGGTTGGTGAGGGAAGCTTTGCGCGCCTGTAGCGCGTCTGCGGGAGTCTGGGCCGGGCGGTTCGGGGGAAGGGCAGATTCAAGCATAGCACAAGGCCCGGCGGGCTGATAAAACAGGCGAAAAGGTAAGAAAAGCTGACGGGGCAGGTACGCGGGCTTGCGGACGAAAGCATAGATAAACATATATATTCACCCTGTTTGCTTGCGGCTGCTTGCCGGCAATACCTTTGGCGCCGCTGGACCAGCAGTTGGTTCACCCGAAAAAGACATATAGCAAAGCTCTTGTTTGCAGGCATCGAAGAATGAAAAATCCGAAGGCATTCGTGAAAAAACTGGTGAAGTGGGGCGTGATAGGGCTGTGTGGCTATGGGGTAATTACAACGCTGGTGTATGGGCAGGACCGCACCAACGAAGAAACGGGCGTGTATGACTTCAGCTGGTCGGGGCTGGATGCGCTGTTCAATGAGGAGGAATTTGGGTTCTTCACCAACAAGCCCGTAGCAACGCCCCTGCAGGGCCTAGACGGTCCTTATCTTATGGATAGCACCCGATTCGACGTTGATGAAAACAGCCAGCTGACGCGCCAAACTTTTACTGTAGGCCAGCCCGTACGGGTGCGGGTTCCGAACGCTGACGGTGACTCGTTTACATTCATGGTACGCCCGGCTCACCCCCAGCCCCCGCATGCCTACCCCTTGCCGGCGCGGCTGCTGGCCATTTCCGATATCGAAGGCAACTTCAACGCCCTGGCGGGCTTTCTGCAACGCAATGGGGTGGTTGACAAGCAATTCAACTGGATTTTCGGGGCGGGCCATCTGGTGCTGAATGGTGACTTTATGGACCGGGGCAATGAGGTGACGCAGGTGCTGTGGCTGCTGTATAAGCTGGAAGGGCAAGCCGATCAGGCCGGTGGCAAGGTCCATTTCATCCTGGGCAACCACGAGGTGATGAACCTCTACGGCGACGTTTCCCACGCCCAACGCAAGTATATCGGGGCGGCGCAACGCATCAGTGGACAGCAGCGCTGGGACAAAGCCGGGCAGGCGCTGTACTCCACCCGCTCGGAAATGGGCCGGTGGCTGCGCAGCAAAAACGTCATCGAGAAGATTGGCCCCTACCTCTTCGTGCACGCCGGCCTCAAGCCCAGGCTGCTCACCGACAGCCTCACGATTCCGGAGCTAAACCGCATTGCCCGGAAGTACTACGGCCTTCGGATGGCCAAACAGCTCAGCGGCTCCCGCGAAGGCACCGTGCTCAGCCACTACGATGGGCCCTACTGGGACCGAAGCCTCTCGCTGAACTTGCTGTATAAGGCCGTTTTCTTCTTCAACGACCCGCTCAACGCCTCCTACCACAGCACCACGCAGGCTGAGCTGGAGCAAATTCTGCGGTTTTACCGGGCCTCGCGGGTAGTGGTAGGCCACTCAGTGGTCAGTCAGGTGACACCCGACTACGAAGGCAAGGTGCTGAAAATCGACGTCAAGCACGGGCAGGAGAAACACAGCGACCAAACCCAGGGCTTACTTATTGAAGGCAACACCGAATACCGCGTGAACGGCAAAGGCGAAAAGACCCGAATCGGGGGCGCGGCCTGAGTAGCTGAAGTAGCTCTCCGGTTAAAGAAACTGTCATGCTGAGCTTGTCGAAGCAGGACGTTCTGTTTTCCTGTTGATTGTGGCCTGGCTATGCGGCAGCAGCTTACTTCACCGACGCCGTTTCGTAGCTTTTCAGCCGGCCTTTCAGCTGCTGCTCGCCCCAGTTGGGAGCCAGCGCGGAAGAGGGCTTGAAGGCCTCGAAACGCGCTTTGGCTACTTCGTAGATGGGCTTGGCTACCTCGGCTCCACCACCAAACATGCTGGGTGTGTAGTACACGTTGTTGGCCTGCACCAGGTAGATGCGCGGGTTGGCCGGGTTCAGCTTTTTGGCCTGGCCCAGCGTTTCATTCACCATGCCCGAGTACTTCATGGAGCGCGCCATCGGCGACACGTTCAAGCGGGCCTGGTAAAGGTAGGCCTGCAGCACCAGCAGCTCCGATTCGTCGCCGCCCAGCTTGCGGGCCTGGGTGAGGGCGGCTTCGGCCTGGTCGAGGTACTTGTCCTTGGTATCTCCGTCTTCCTTGCTCACAAAGCAAGTGATGACGCGTGCATAGGCCTGGTAGTAGCGCGGCAGCCAGTCCTGGGGCTTCACCGAAGCGGCGCGCTCCAGCTTGGCGTCTACTTGTTTGAGCTGGGCCGGGTCGCCGGTGCTCATCAGCTCCTGAATAGTGGCGGCCAGCAGCTGCGTATAGGCATCGGTGGGCTGGCTAGTAGCCGCAGCCGGGGCGGCAGGGGAAGTCTGGGCCTGGGCGGCAAAAGAAGCGGCAACGAGGGCGAGGGTGAACAAAGTCTTTTTCATAACGCAGAAAGGCTGAAGGGTTGTTGAAGCGTTGTTGTGTGGTTGAGTGACTCAAAGGTGCGGCGCCGCTGGCCCCATTGAAATTTGCCTTTACCGAAGCGTCGGATTTTCGGGATGAAGCGTTGGTATCGGTTGTCAGTTGCCCGTTGCTAGTTGTTAGTTGCCCCTTGATAGATAGGACGTCATGCTGAGCGGAGTCGAAGCATCTCTACTGCTTCGTTGCAAGGCCAATTAATTAGTCAGAGGTAGAGATGCTTCGGCTTCGCTCAGCATGACAGGCAACGAATAACGAGCAACTATTAACTGGAAACCAGCAACTAGAAACCCGAAACCCCCTTTACTCCGGTGCGGTATTCAGGTCTACCGGCTTCTTGTTGATGGAGATGAACAAGCCCACGAATAGCATGCGTGGGGCCGAGGGCGTGACGGCCGTACGGGCGTAGGTGCCGTCGGGGCTGGCCTGGGTGGCGTAGCGGTAGCCGTACACATTCTCGCGGCCCAGCACGTTGCTCATGCTCACGTAGAGAATGGTGAACTGCCCCCGAATGCGGGTAAGGTAGCTGGCGTTGAAACTCAGGTCCTGGTAGCTGGGCAGACGGCCCTGGTTGTAGCCTTCCTGCGCAGGGTTGTGGTAGCGGCGGGAGCTGCCGTAGCTGGCCGTGAAGCCCACCTGGGTGTGCGCCCTGGCAATCCAGTATTTGCCTACCAGACTCAGGTTGTGGCGGGCTGCGAAAGAGGGCACGGCCAGCGCAGGGTCTTGCCGGGCCTGGCGGCGCGTGTCCAGCAGGCCGTAACTCACCCAGTAATCCGTGTTTTTGAGAGTTTTCCGGTCACGCCAGTACAGGTCGAGGCCGCGGGCGTAGCCGGTGCCGGGGCTGCGGTAAGCGTTGGGGTTATTGGGCTGCTGCGCGTCGAATACCGTAAGGTTTTGGTAAGACTTATCGTAGGCTTCGAGGCGCAGGGTGCGGTTGTCGCGGGCGTACTGGTAGGTGAGCAGGGCGTGGCGCGCCCGCTCGAAGCGCAGCTCCGGGCGCACCCGCAGCAGGTCGTTGGCCGGCGTCTGGTAAAACAAGCCGTAGGCACCCGAAATTGAGCTGTTCTCGCCCGTCTGCCAGGCCAGGGCCAGGCGCGGGGCGGCGTTCCAGCGGCCCAGCAGCGCCGAGTACTCGGCCCGGCCGCCCACGCGGCCCCCCAGCCGGTCAGCCAGACTAATATCGGCCTCGGCGAAGACAGCCCCCCGACGCTCGGTGAAGGAGCCCGCCTGCCACGTTGGCGCATCGACGGCTTCCTGATAGGTGCGGCGGTACTGCTGGCCCAGAGCTTCGGCGCCCAGCTTCAGGCTCCAGTTGGCGCCGGCCGAGTCGTTGGTAAGCATCAGGCGGCCCACCAGGCTTTGCTCGATTTCCCGCAGCCGCCCGTCATCGGGGCGCACTTGGTTGTCGTCGCGGGTGAGGGCAGCGCCGGTATTCAGGCTCCAGCCCCGGCGCAGGGGGCTGCGGAAGGTGGCGTTTAGGTAGCCGTTGCCGTTGTGCAGGGCCACGGTGCGGTCGGCGGTAAATGCCTCATTAGGCTGCCGCAGGGCCAGCTGCTGCTGATGCCACACGCCGTACACTTTCAGCATCCCGGCCTCGCCGGTGCGGTGGCGCATGCTCACCGATGAACCCAGGCTCTGCGGGGCCTTCACCCACCCGAAGCTCTGCGGCACCAGCCCATAGTAGGGCTGCAGGTTCATGTAGTCGGCCGTAACAGCCACGGAAGTACGCTCCCAGCGCTGTACCCGGCTCAGGCTCCCCCCCACCGACATCAAGCTCACGCCCGTCTGGGATTCGGGGGCCAGATCAGTAGTGTTCAGCAGCACCACGGCGCTGAGGGCCTGCCCGTACTCGGCCGAGTAGCCCCCGGTGCTGAACACGGTGCCCTTGAACAGGAATGGCGAAAACCGCCCCCGGGCCGGCACGCTGGGCACCGAGCCGCCGTAGGGGTTCTGCACGGGCAGCCCATCGAGGTAGGTTTTGGTTTCGCCGGCGGCCCCGCCCCGCACGAACAGCTTGCCCTCGTCGCCCACGCGGGTGGTGCCGGGCAGGGCGTTCAGGGCTCCGGCCACGTCGCCCAGTGCGCCGGCCGTGGTTACAATGTCGAGGGGCTTGAGCACGGCGCTGCGCTTTTCGTCGCTGGCCTCGAAGGAGCCGGCCGTGATGACCACGCCGCCGAGCTGGTGCCGGTCGGCTTTCAGTTGCAGGGGCAGCATCAGCTCCCCGCCCGCCAGCTGCACGGGCATGGCCTGGGCCAGGTAGCCCAGCAAACTGAGCTGCAGCGTCTGGGCGCCGGTTTGGGTGGTTTCAAAGCGGAAAGCGCCCACTGAGTCGGTGCTGGCCCCATCGAAGGAGCCGCGCAGGAATACGTTCACGCCGGGCAGGGCCTGGCCGTGGTCGTCGCGGACGGTGCCGCGCAGGGTGGTGGTTTGGGCCAGCCCGAGCAAGGGGGCGAGCAGAAGCAGAACGAGAACAAGTGGTTTCATAGCCAGCAGCGGTGAGGTGATGGGTCAAAAGTGGCCCACCGTCACCGCGCCGGAAACTTGCCGTTACCGAAGCGTCAGAATAAGGGGATGAAGCGTCGGGAGAAGGGAGTTTCTGGTTGCTGGTTGTTCGTTGTCAGTTGTTCGTTGCTGGTTGTCAGTTGTTAGGACTGTCATCCTGAGCGTAGCGAAGGACCTTCCTCTGGTAAGTGGTAAGGCCAGCTCAGCGCTTGACTGCTGGGTACACAAGGACAAGCACGTTGGATTGACGGCAACATATAGGCGAGGAAGGTCCTTCGCTACGCTCAGGATGACAGAACCAGCAACTAGAAACTAGAAACCAGCAACTAGAAACTCGCAACTTCCCCTATCATCACCCCGAAGTCTCCGTCCAGCTGCTCCCAGCCCTGGGCGGGCAGGTAGGTGCGCGACACGAATCCATCCAGGTACAGAGCCTGCTGGCAGCCCTGGAGCTGGAAGTAGCGGGCGAAATCGTAGAAGTTGATTTCCTGCTTCGACATGGCCAGCAGCACGCGCCCATCGGGCAGCAGCCCCACGCCGTTGCGAATCTGGCGGTTGGCGGAGCCGGGCCGGAACGCCGGGTGCAGCTGCCCGTCCAGCACCAGCATCGGCCCCGACTGCGTAGCGTACTGCACCTGCCGCCCCGCCCGAAACGCGGCGGTGGGCACAATGGCGGCCTCCCCGGCTCGGGTGAAGTAGAACACGCCGTTGGGCTGCAGGTAAAAGTTGCCGGTGCCGCGGGTGGTATCCAAAGGGGTGCGCTGCTGGCCGTCTTCAATAAACAGCCCCAGGGGAACCGGGCCGGTGCGGTACATGCCCCCGTTGCAGGCAAACACGAGGCGCTGCCCCCGGCCCGCCAGCCAGTCGCGGAGGCGGCCAAGGCTGCGCAGGGGCTGGCCGTGCTCATCCCGCCAGTATAGGCGCAGCATTTGCCGCCGCGGGTTCATGGTGTAGCTGATGAACTGGTTGGCGTCGGGCGTATCGGGCGGGGTGCAGTGGGTAACCAGCAGCAGGCAGATGAGTCCTAGCTTGCTCCTACAGATGCTACTGTATCTGCTTGCCACGGGCCGCATACTCCGCTAATTCTGCCTCCTGCGCGGCTTTTTTCTGAATAGTAGCAATGGTGCGCATCAGGTATATGGCTACAAGATTTATGCTTAGGGTATTTAGCTCCGCCCTGCTGTTGATATGTAATTCAAAGCCTGAAGATGTCAGCAAGGAAATAACTTTCGAACCCTCCGTGAAATCAACTCCCAGCAAAAACCCTAGTCCGGCCACGTAATTCAGCCCGAAGCCTACCACGGTAAAACTGAGTACCTGCAATGCCTGATTCAGCATAGCAAGCCGGAGTCCTTTCTCTATTGCCCCCTTTAGGAGTTGCTGCCCACAGTAGATTGAGAAACTAAAAAAGCCAAGCCCAATCGCCAAAACCAGTAGCGTACCTCCCGTAATGGATTCCGTCATCATCATGCTCCAGATGGCTATACCGAATCCAACGACCCCGCCGATGATCTGATAGTAGGCCAGTCGCTTTATGGTTTTCTCCTTTCTTCGATACACGGACATCGTTGGATATGCTTTGCGCGGTTTCTGGTTCTTTCGGCTGCTCTGCCTTTGCTTGGACTATCCAAACTACGCCAATCCCAGCTACTCCTCCAAACCACGCCTCCCAACCACCCCGCCAGGGCACCGATGGTCCTCCGAAGCTCTGCGTTGGTCCTCCGAGGACCAACTTCTCTCCTCGGTGGACCAACGATGGTCCTCGGAGGACCACCCGAGGGCTTCCGAAGCCCACCCGAGGTCCTCGCCGGACCATCGTTGGTCCTCCGAGGACCATCTGACGTCCTCCGAGAACCAACCGAGAGCTTCCGAAGCACAACTGCCCCGCCCGGCAGACCAGACGGGGCAGCGCCAGGGCCGCGGCGGTGGCTCAGGCCCCCGCTTTTTTATCGGCGGGCTTGGGCTGCTTGGCAAAGCGCACCTTCAGGTCTTCGTAGGCGGCCTGGGCACCGGGGGCGTTGGCTTTGGCGGCGCTCTGGATGTTGCGGTAAATGCTGAGGGCATCCAGGTAGGCCTCGCCGCCGGTCTGCATCATGGTGCTTTCCAGGTCGGTGACGAGCTGCTGCAGGGGGCGCAGCAGGGCGCCCAGGTCGGCGGTGGCTTTGATGTCCTCCTGCAGGTCGGGGAAGCTCACGAAGGAGGGCACGAAGCCGGGGGTGGCCTGGCCGTACTCCTCCACCTTGGTGAGGAAGGCTACCGACCGGTCGCCCATTTTCACCACGTCCTGGCGCTCGTCGGGGGTAAGGGGGTAGAGGTAAGGCGTGAGCACCGATTTGAGGGTGCCGATGGCTGCTTCCAGCTTGGCCATATCGGCAGCGGGAATGGAGACGGAAATGCGGGGCAACATGGGAGAATGGGGTTGGAAGTGAGAAAAAGAACCGGCCCCATTGCGGTGTGACTAACAGGGATAAGCAGATAATATATCGCGGACTAAATATTCAAAGAACCCGGCACATCCGCAAGCCCCAGGCCAAACCCCCGGGTGGCAAAATGGGTTAGAAGCAAGCATGCTGTAGAGACGCATACTTGCGTCTCCTCGTTGAACGATACTCGTTGAACGAAATCCGTTGTTTCGGCGCAGCCTAGCTTCGTTCAACGACGAGACGCAAGTATGCGTCTCTACATCGTTCCGCTACTACTTTCCCTCTCCCCCATGCCTCCTACCTATCCCGGCCGCCGCATCTTTCAGATTATTGATGGCAACAAGAAAGCCGTGGGCGACGGCTTCGACGTGACCAGCCCCATGCCCGGGCCGCGCATCCGTCAGCTCAGTCCCTACCTGCTCATCGACCACACCGGGCCCATGCCGGTGGCGCCCACCGAGGCCCCGCTGGGCACCCCGCCCCACCCCCACCGCGGCTTCGAGACGGTGACGGTGGTGTACGAAGGTGCCCTGGCCCACCGCGACACGGCCGGGCACAGCGGTACCCTGGGCCCCGGCGACGTGCAGTGGATGACGGCCGGCGCGGGCCTCTTGCACGAGGAGCGCCACGAGCGGGAGTTTGCCCGCCAGGGCGGCACCCTGGAGTTGCTGCAGCTGTGGGTGAACGTGCCCAGGAAGGACAAGCTGGCCCCGCCCCGCTACCAGAACATCCGGGCCGCGGCCATTCCCGAAGTGCCCGCTGCTGAGGGCCGGGGCCGCATCCGGGTGGTGGCCGGTGAATACGAAGCCGTTACGGGGCCCGCCGAAACGTTTTCGCCCATCACCCTGCTGGATGTACACCTCCCGGCCGGGGCCGAAACGACCATCAGCCTGCCCGCCGAGTACAACGTGGGCTTCTACGTGGTGCACGGGCAGCTTCAGCTGGCTGATGGGCGCCTAGCCGGCAGCAAGCAGCTGGTGGTTTTCGGCTGGAACTCGCCCGACGTGCCCTTCACCGCTACGCAGGATACGGTGCTCCTGGTGCTGGCCGGGGCGCCCATCGAGGAGCCTCTGGCGACCTACGGCCCCTTCGTGATGAACACCAACCAGGAGCTGGTGCAGGCCATTGCCGACTTCGAAAGCGGCGGCATGGGCACGTTTCCGGAGGATGAGTAGCGCGGTTTAACAGAAAACTGAAAGAACGTCATGCTGAGCTTGTCGAAGCATCTCTACCACTTCGTTGCCGTGGTATTGATTAGCCAGAGGTAGAGATGCTTCGGCTGCGCTCAGCATGACGGCCAGTCGGACGCGTTTCGAGAGTAAACCCCGCATTTTGCACGCAACCTCACACGGCTCTATGCGGTAGCTGCTAACGGATCAAGCTGCCTGGAAATATGAAATCATCTGCGTTTTCGCGTCGGGAATTTATGCGTACTGCGTCGCTGGGGCTGGGCACTACGCTAGTGGGAGCCTCGGCCGTGGGCGGGCCGCTGAATTGGCTGGCTGAGCACGGCTACGGCCCCGCCAGCGGGGAGGCCCTGCAGAGCGGCCGGCAGCTGGGTGTGGCTTTGGTAGGGCTGGGCAAGTACAGCACCGGCCAATTAGCCCCCGCCCTGCAGCAAACCAGGCTCTGCAAGCTCGCGGGTATTGTGACGGGTACGCCTGCCAAAGCCGCGCAGTGGAAGCAGCGCTACCACCTGCCCGACCAGAACATCTACAACTACCAGAGCTTTGATCGGATAATCGACAACCCGGCCATTGACATCGTGTACGTGGTGCTGCCGGTGGCCTTGCACGCCGAGTACGTGGAGCGGGCCGCGCGGGCCGGCAAGCACGTCATCTGCGAAAAGCCTATGGCCCCCACCGCCGCCGACTGCCGCCGCATGATTTCGGCCATGCAGAAGGCGGGCAAGAAATTCAGCATCGGCTACCGCCTGCACTTCGAGCCTCACCACCAGGAAATGATGCGCCTGGGCCAGCAGCAGGTGCTGGGGCCCATCAAGCGCCTGGTGGCCGACAACGGCTTCCGCTTCAACAACGACACGCCCTGGCGCGTGGACAAGGAGCTGGCGGGCGGCGGGCCGCTCATGGATATGGGTATTTACTGCGCGCAGGGCGTGGTGTACACCAAAGGCCAGGTACCCGTTTCCGTGACGGCCAAGCTGGCGCCCAACCCCGACTCCAAAGGCTTGTTCAAGGAAGTAGAAGCCGGCGTGAACTGGCAGATGCAGTTCGCCGACGGCTCCGTGGCCGACTGTCGCACCAGCTACGCCGAAAACCTGAACAGCCGCCTGCGCGCCGAAACCGGCCAAGGCTTTATGGAGCTGCAGCCGGCTTTCGGCTACGGCGGTATTGCGGGGCGCACCAGTCAGGGGCCCATGAACATTGAAAACGTGCCCCAGCAAGCCCGCCAGATGGATGACTTTGCCGACTGCATTCTCAACGACAAGCCTACCCGCGTACCCGGCGAAATGGGTTTGCGCGATATGCAGCTCATCGAAGCTATTTACCGCGCCGCTGCCACGGGCCAGAAAGTCTCGACCAAAGACGTAGTGCAGGTGCTGGACAAGGTGAGCGGGCGGTAGCTAAGTTAGCGGGGCGGCACTGGGTACTTGGCAAACATCCGGGTTATGCCCTCATCGATGCGGGCGGCCAGCTTCGTGGGGTCGTCGGTGAGGGTGCTCACGGCTACACCCTGCCACACCCGCTCGTTGCGGGCGGCGTCCACCACATCCACGGTAGCAGTGCCTTCCTCGTAGCGGTCTACCACTACTTCCTCGCTTTTCCAGCTGTAGCGGCGCTGCCCAATGTAGCGGGGCGCATCGCGGAAGTTGGTTTGGCGGGTTTGCACCTTGTCCTGCGTCACGACGCCAATGTTCACCCACACATCCGGCGCGGCGGCCTGCTGGTAGCCGCGGCGCTCCAGCTCCCGGGCTACGGCCTGCTTGAGCTCCGTCATACCGGTGCCAGGCCCCTGAAAAGCTGCCTCATTGCGGGCTTCCACATCCAGGAAGTTGTAGGTGCGGTACGCCGTGAAATCGACGCCCGGCGTTTGGGTGGTGGACTCCACCCGCACCGGCGAGCAGGCCACGCAAGCAATCAGCCACAGCCACAAAAACGTTTTCATGCCAGGAAAAAGAAAGTGAATGTATCGACGGCTGGCCCCGGTTAGGACTGGGACTGGCCGCCTGGTGTACACGTGAGAACCGACCTGGAGGTTTAGGCCCAGCTTGCGCCCCGGTAGCCGAAACCAGGCCCTTGCCCGCAGCGCGGCTGTTCCGTGACTGACCAGCCAAGCCCAGAAATCAGGCTTGTGCCCGGGCGCTTGCTACCTTCGTGCCCATACTCTTTCTCTTTTTCGATGACCCTGACCTGGACCCGCAAGCCCTTCCCCGAACTCTCCCTGGCCGAACTCTACGACCTGCTCCAGTTGCGCTCCGAAGTGTTTGTAGTGGAGCAAACCTGCGCGTTTCAGGACATCGACGGGCAGGATCAGGCCGCCTGGCACCTGCTGGGCTATGCTGAGAGCGGGGAGCTGGCAGCCTACGCCCGCCTGTTTGCGGCCGGCATCAGCTACCCCGAGGCCAGCATCGGGCGGGTGGTAGTGAGCCCGAAGTTCCGGCGCTACGGCTTGGGCCGGCAGCTACTCCAGGAGTCCCTGGCCACCGTAGCCGCGCAATTTGGCCCTCAGCCCATTCAGATCGGGGCGCAGCAGTACCTGCAGTCCTTCTACGAAAGCTTCGGCTTCCGGCAGGTGGGCCAGGGCTACCTGGAAGACGGCATTCCGCACCTGCACATGGTGCGGCCGTAGCGGTCAGCAAAAAGGGCCGGCTTACACAGCCGACCCTTCCTCCTGACAGACGCAGTTGCCCATGCTAAATGTTGAGCTTTACGAGCTTCATGCCTAACTGCTTGGGTTTCTTAAGGTAGTCAACCAGCATCACGTAGCCAGGTTTGGCGGGGTATACATAGGATGCCGTGGCCAAGCTGGTGCCGTTGATTTTGTCCAGCGTATACTGTCCGCTTTCACCGAATGCAATGTTGCCAATCAGCTTCTGGGTCGACTCCCCTTTTTCCTTGTCGTAGTTGATGTATACCACATTGAAGAGCGTATTGGCGTTGTCGCGCTGCAGAAACTGGTAATCGAAATCTCCCTGCGACTTAATGATATGGCCCATGATGCCGGAACCTGCCGTGCCCGAACCGGGCGGCAGCACGGCCTTGGATGGGTTTTTGGGGTAGAATTTGATGGTGGTGAGAGCAAACTCCGGGCTTAGCTCAAACACGAGCAGATTGCCTACTACCCCCTTCACCACAGAGGCCGAGCCTCCGCCCCCGTTTAGCACGGTGAGAGCAATGCCCAGGCCATCGGCGGCAATCTTAAACTGCTCGGCTACGATGTACATCTTGCCATTGGCTCCCTTAGCTATGGAGTGCGTGTAATTCATAAACCCGTCTTCCATACTGGCTTTGGCCTCTGCCGGCATTATCGCCTTCACTTCTTTTTGCCAGCTATAGGGCTTCACGCCAATCAACTTGCCCGCCTCCGTAAACCGCTTGATGTAGAAGCCCTGGCTTTTATTTACGAAGGGCTTATCGTTGGGCTTATAGTACTCGCCCACGGCTACAAACTCGTGCCGTTCTTTGTCGAAGGTGATAGAGCTAAGGGAGAGGTGTTCGGTTTTGCTGGTTTCTACCGGTTGCTGCAGCACTTTCTTGCCCGTATTCACATCAATGGCCACCATGTAGGTGCTTACCTGCTTGGACATCATCCCGTCGCGGCGCAGCAGCATGGCCACAATGTACTGGTCGGTTATTTCCCGGATAATAAAGCTCTCATAGAACTTCGACTTGGGGTCGGACGCCACGCGCCATTTCGGATTCAGGTTGTTGTCGTACATCTGCAGGGCATAGCCTTCCATCATGCCCGTGTAGCTGTTGCGTACAAAACCTTTGTCGGGTACAGCCTGCAAGCTCATTCCGGTGAGTACGTTTTCGCCATTGCCCCCGCTTTTCAGCTGCTGGGCTATAATCATCTTATCGGCTCTCGACAAATCTCCTATGACCTTCGAGCCGATTTTCTGCAGGCCGGTATCGTAGGTTTCTATTTCCACGGCGTCTTCCTTGCCGTTGTAGAAATACAGGCCGAACGCCGAGCCGTTGAAGGTGTTCTGCAGCATTGTGTAGCGGCCCGAGGGCTTCTGGATAGTAATATCCTTGACCTTGCCTAAATCCTGATCGTAGAACGTAAGGGTGTAGTTGTCGTTTTTGCGGTCGGCCTTATCCCCTTTGGCATACAGAACATAGCCCTTCACTTCGTTGCCGGCATAAATGGGCGTGAGGCCCGAGCGGGTCATGCGAGTGATGCCTTCCAGGGTCTGGGTTTGGGCCTGCACTGCGGCGGACCCGGAAAAAGCCAGCGCAAGGGCCAGCAGAGTGCGTTTAAAAGAATGCATATAGGTAGAAGTGTGAGAAATGGCGAGCGTGGTTAGTGGTTGATCTTGGAGGGCCTTGGCGGAAACAGCAAGGAGGAAAACCGGCCCGCGCTGAAGCGGGCCTGGTATTGGTGCAGTAGCGTGGCAGCCTGAGCCTGGTCGTTGGCCAGGGCCGCGGCGGCATAGCGGGCCGCCAGGGCATATTCATTGGTGGCCGTGGGCGGAGCCTCGGTGCTTTGGGCCAGGCACGCAGTGAGGGCGGTATAATCGGCCAGGCGGAGGCTGTTCAGGACCCGCAGGAACTCATTGAAAGGTTCCGGCTGGTGCTTCGATACATTGGCAACCACTTCCGTGAAGCGGTGCTCCTGCAGATGCCGGTGCAGCTCGTACAAACTCAGTACTACCACGGAGCGCAGATACTCGCTCTGTGGCTGCTGGCGTAGCAGCCGCAGCGCCTCGAACAGGGCATGATCGTAGCAACTGGTATCAAACCAGCTTTGCAACACTTCCAACCGGCTTGCCTCGCGCAAGTGGCTGAAGCCTGGCTCTACAGCCTGGGGGCCTTCGGCTAGCTGGTCCTGGGTGAGCGTGCGCAGGTAGTGCATGCGCTTGGCGCAGTCGGGGTGCGACTTAAGGGTATCCGACGTTTCCAGCAGCGTTTTTTCCGCAGGCTTTACCGTGAAAATAGACGCTGCGCTGGCGGGAGCAGCCGTCAAGGCATGGGCTACTTCGGGGCAGCTGAAAACCCGGTTTAGGGGCAGTGCGTCCTGGTAGCTTTCCTTGTCTATGGTATTCAGCAGCTCCAGGGTCCGATACGCCTGCGGGGCCTTATAACGCGTGCGCCGGAGCAGTACATAGCCCAGCGAGTCGGCCTGCCGCTCGTGGCGGCGCTGGTGGTAAGCCTGATTCAGCGACATGCCCATCACCAGGTTCTTCATGTGCGAATTGATGCTGTACTCGGCCTGCACAATGCGCCGCACCTCACGCCGAAACTCACGACTATGCAGCGCTGTGAGTTGGGTAGCCAGCGCCGTTTCCATATGCCGGCTCTGAATATGCGCCAGTTCATGACATAAGATAAAAGCCAGCTGGCTTTCATTTTCCAGCGCTGGCAGCAGCCCTACGTGCAGGATAATGGTACTATTGCCTACTGCGCGGGCATTGGGCTCGGGGTTGCGCGTGAGTACCAGCCGGGCTGCAGGCAGCTGCGGATTGGCTTGCAGAATGGCTTTAAACACGCGCTGCACGGCCGGGTTCAGCAACGAATCCAGCAAGGCAGAATGCCGGATAGCATTGTAGGCTTGCGTCGAGGTTTCCTGCACAACCCGGCGATAATGCTCCCTATAGTCGGCGCTGCCTGTTTTAGGAGGCAATAAATGCGCCCTTATAGCCTCCCGGTGCGCGGCTGCCAACTGGTATACCTGCGTAGTATCGGAAGAATAATACGGTAGATACGGCGCAATTTGTGCGCTGCTATTGCGGCTGCCAATGACCAGCAGAATAAGTATAAAGACTAGACGAAGCATAAAGGCGGAACCCCACGCGGCTTCCGGGCATAACAAACAGCATAAATACAAGTCGCTAAAGCTACAGGAGTTGGTGCTATGATTTAATGCGTATCTCTATATATTTTTATTTGTCTCAATATTATTCTATTTCCTACTGGTACTATTCACTTCAGAAAGGAATAGGCCATCCTGTTAACTACTGATGAAAAGCCGGCGCCAATTTTTTTAGCGTGGCGCCGGAACGTAGCTTTGTTGGCTTGCGTCATCACCACCGGCTGACGCCCTGTTCCCCGCCGTTTTTCTTTATGCCTACGCCCAGCTTTCCGGTCGACTATCAGCAGCTGTTTCATGCCCTGCCCGATAATTTCCTGCTCATCGCGCCCGACACCGACGCTACCATCCTCGACAACACCGACCGCCACGTGAGCGTGTCGATGAAAAGCCGGGAAGAAGTGGTGGGCAAGCCGTTCTTTGAGGCTTATCCATCTACCGACGAGGAGTCGGCCCGCCTTATCGAAGAATCGCACGAGCACGTGCGCCGGCACCTGGAGCAACACACCATGCCCCTGATCCGCTACGACCTGGAGCGCCCTCAGGAGCAGGGCGGTGGGCTGGAAGAGCTGTACTGGGAAGCCACCCACTACCCCGTGCTCGACGAGCAGGGTCAGCTGCGCTATATTCTGCAGCGCACCCAGGACGTAACGGAGCAGTACCGGGCCCGCCTCGCCGCCGAGCGGGTGCAGCGCGAGCTGGCCGAGCAGCAGGAGCGCACCCGCTTTATTCTCGAATCGGTGCCGATTCTGGTGTGGACGGCCCGCCCCGACGGCACCCGTGACTACTTCAACTCCCGCTGGCTGCAGTTTACAGGCCGCGAGCACGCCCAGGAGCTCGACAACCACTGGATGGACAACATCCACCCCGATGACCGGGCCCAGGTTGAAAAGCACTGGTACGCCAGCATCCGCGGTGGCCTGCCCTACCAGGCCGAGTACCGCCTGCGCCGCCACGACGGCCAGTACCGCTGGGTGCTGATGCGCGGGCTGCCCCGCACCGATGCCGATGGCCGCATTACCATGTGGGTAGGCGGCGGCACCGACATCCAGGACCAAAAGCAGATGGTGCAGGAGCTGCTGGATACCAACGAGGAGCAGGCCCGGCTTTCGGACCAGGCCTACCAGGCCTACCAGCTGGCCGAGCAGCAGCGCAAGACGTTCTACAGCCTGTTTATGCAGACGCCCGCGCTTATCTGTATTCTGCGCGGGCCGGAGCACCGCTTCGAGTTTGTAAACCCGCCTTACCAGGCCTTGTTCCCGGGCCGCCAGCTGGTGGGCAAACCCGTGGAAGAGGCACTGCCCGAAGTTATTGAGCAGGGCTTCGTGGAACTGCTGAACGGGGTGTACAACACGGGCGAAACCTTCATTGGCAATGAGGTGGAAATTATGATTGACCGTGACAACGACGGGCAGCTGCGGCTTCATTACCTCAACTTCACTTACCAGCTATTCGAAGAAAACGGACAGAAAGCCGGCATCATGGTGTTTGCCTTTGATGTGACGGACCTGGTGCAGGCTCGCCGGGCCCTCGAACGCCCCGCCCCTGATGCTCAGTAGGCCCATGCTGCGTCTTTTTCCTGCCTTCAGGCATTTCCCCGTTTCGCTATTATGGACATAACCAGTCTGGATTTCCAGCAGGCCCGCATCAAGCAGGTCCTGTTCAAGTCGCGGCTGCGCTCCGTCCTCTACGGCGTGCGCGAGGCCGAACCGACTTTGTTTTCCCTGCGCGACAACCCGCTGGCGCAGTGGCTTGACAGCATCATTAAACCCCAGTACGGCCTCATCCCCGAAACCCGCGAAATAGAGCGGGCTATTTCGCAGATGCTCGATACCGGCCAGGCCCTGGTGCGCCAGTACCAGCGCGGGCAGCTGGAAGAAGCCCGCGCCGGCCTGGAGCAGATTGATGGCTTCGCCCTGCGCATTGAAGCCTTGCTCCAGAAGCTGGAGCAGCACGTGCTGAGCGCCGCCTAAGCCCGACCGGCCCAACGCCCCAAGCACCGTTTGCCTGGCTTCACGCCGGTCAAACGGTGTTTTTTTGTAGCACCTTGCCGACTACTGGTAGCGGTTTTGGGCAAGCGGGGGCAGCCTCGTTCCAGCAGTGTGCCTCAGCGCCCGGCTTCCCTCCGCCGCTTGATGCGCGGAATGAAAAACAGGGAGCCAGGCGAAAAACTGTACAATGACTTCGAAATTGCACTGGCAACTATCAACCGACAACTGACAACCTTATGCTTTCTTTTCGTGCCGGCCTGCTGATGGGCGGCCTGTTTTCGGCCCTGGCGGCCGCCGCGCAATCCGCCCAGCCCGCGCCCGAGGCAATGGCCGCCCTAACCCAGGTGCAGCCCGCCGACCTCAGAGCCCACATCCACTACCTGGCCGATGACCGGCTGCGGGGCCGCCAGCCCGGTACACCCGGCTACCAGATGGCCGTCGATTACGTGACCCAACAGCTGAAGTCCTTCGGCGTGAAGCCCGCGGGCGACAAGGGCAGCTTTGTGCAGCGCGTGCGCCTGCGCCGGGCGTTTGTGCAGCCCGGTGCCGCGTTCAGTTTGCACCCGTCGGCCGCGCCGGCCGCTGCGTTGGTTTCCGGCCAGGACTATGTGTTCTACCCCAACCCCGCCGCGCCCGCCGTGCAGCTGGATGCGCCCGTGGTTTTTGCCGGCTACGGCATCACGGCCCCCGAGTTGAGCTACGACGACTACGCGGGGCTTGATGCGAAGGGCAAGCTGGTGGTTGTGGTACGCGGGGCTCCCCGCGCCTTTCCATCCACCGTGGCCGCCGCCAGCCAGGATCTGCTGCTGATTATGCAGAATGCGGTGGAGCATGGTGCCGTGGGCGTGCTGGTGGCCTCTACCAACCCCAAAGCCAATGTGCCCAACCTGCAGCGCGGCACCTACAGCGTGCTGGATGAGCGTGGGCAGGTGGCGGCCTCGCGCACGTTTCTGCCGGGCGGCCGGCTGCAGCTGGCCGGCAGCCTTACGGCCGCCACGCTCCAGCGCCTCCTCTCAGCCGCCGCTACCGACACCAGCCAGGTGCTGGGGGCGCTACGCCAGGGCCGGCCGGCCTCGGTGGCCGTACCGGGCCAAGTCAGCGCGGCGTTCAGCTCCCGCTATCAGGATTTCGATTCCTATAATGTGGTAGGTCAGATCCGGGGCAGTGATAAGCGCCTGCGCCGGGAGTACGTGGTGCACTCCGCCCACCTCGACCACCTGGGCGTGGCCGCGCCCGTGCAGGGCGACTCCATCTACAACGGCGCCCACGACAACGCCTCGGGCGTGGCTTCGGTGCTGGAAATAGCGCGGACGTATTCCCGCCTCAAGCAAAAGCCCAAGCGTAGCATCCTGCTGGTACTGCAAACGGGGGAAGAGCTGGGCTTGCTGGGCTCGGCCTACTTTGCCTCCCACCCCACCGTGCCCAAAGCCAGCATCGTGGCCGACGTGAATACCGATATGCCCACCATCATTGCCCCGCTGCTGTCGGTGGTGCCGCTGGGGGCGCAGCACTCCTCGCTGGCCGGGCAGGTAGCGCAGGCAGCGGCGGCCCTAGGCCTCACCGTGGAAGCCGACCCGGAGCCCGAGCAAAACCGCTTTATCCGCTCTGATCAGTACAGCTTCGTGCTGCAGGGCATTCCGGCTTTGCACATCAAATACGGCAACCGCACCACCGACGGGCGCAACAACCTGAGCGAGCTGGTGCAGAAATGGCGCGCCGTCACTTACCACAAGCCCCAGGACGATATCAACGGCCTGTTCGATTTTGAGGCGGGTAAAAAGTACGTGCAGCTCAACTTTCTCATCGGCTACCTGGTGGCCAACGACCCGCAGCGCCCCACCTGGAACGCCGGGGACTTTTTCGGCGGGCGGTTCGGAAAGCTGCAAAAGTCTAAAAACGAGTAGAAGTCAATCCTGATAAGGTAGCGTTTGAGCAGGCTGCTTGGCGTATGAAACACCTTTTAAGGGTATTGTTCGCGGTTTACAGTGTTAAGCCCGTACTGAACGCCCGGAAAACATTGCAGTAGCAGGTCAGGTGCGGAAAGCCTGATTTTTCACCGATTCGTCATCGGGTTACGGGTGGATTTGCGCAGCTTTGGTACCACGCTTCCAAGTAGCGGCGCCAACTGTTATGCTGTCTAACTTCTGTCATGCCGTTTACGAAAACCTGCGCCAGCACCCGCGGCAGGTGTGCCTGGTATGGGCCCAGCCCGCCGGCCCGGCCCGCACCTATACCGGCGCCCATATTCTGGGGCGGGTAGAAGCTTTCCGGCGGCAGCTGATCCGGGCGCAGGCCCTTCCCGGCCAGGCGGTGCTGATAGCAGTGCCCGTGAGCGTGGAGCTGGTGGTGGCCCTGTTGGGCACTATGGCCCACGGGGCAGTGCCGGTGCTGCCGCCTGCTGGGGCAGGGCCGCTGGCGCTGCTCCGGCTGCTGCGCCGCCACAGCATCCGGCAGGCAGCAGTTGGCCGGGCGCTGGCCGGGCGCTACGGCTGGCTGCTTAGGCTGGCAGGCGTGCAGCCGCTGTTCCCCGGTTTGCCCAGCAATCCTGCTCCGGACGTGCAAACGCCAACGGCCGTGCCTGCCACTCAGGCTGCCCTGGTGTCGCACAGCTCGGGCTCTACGGGCCGCTCGAAGGCCATCCGGCGCAGCCACCGCGTGCTCACGGCCCAGCACGAGGTGCTGAAGCAGGTGTTTCCGCCGTGGCCGGGCCAGCGCGACTTTCCGCTGTTTCCGAACGTGCTGCTGCACAACCTGGCCGTGGGCGCCGTGAGCATCCTGCCCGATGTGCCCTGGGGACGCCTGGCCGATTTCGACGCCGCCCGGGTGGCGGAGCAGCTGCACTCGGAAGGCATCGAAACCCTCACCGGCAACGTCTTTTACTTCAACCGACTGAGTGCCTTTCTCCGTCGCCAGAACCATCCGTTGCCCCAGGTGCGGGCCGTGGGCGTGGGCGGCTCACCGGTGCCGGAAAAGCTGCTGACGGAGCTGCAAAAATGCTTTCCGCACGCAACGATTTACGGCATCTACGGCTCCTCCGAAGCAGAGCCCATTGCCGTGCGCACGGCCGGCACCTCGCCTGCCAGCCCCCGGAACGGCTACTACGCCGGGCCCTTGGTGGCGGGGCTGGAATGCCGGCTGAGAAAAATCGGCCAGTTGCGGCTGCCCGATGGTCAGGCCTATGATGCCGGTGAAATCCTGGTGCGCGGGCCCCACGTGGCGGCTGATGCCTGGCTGGCCACCGGGGACTTCGGCTTCTTCGACGAGCGGCAGCACCTGTGGCTGACGGGGCGGCAGGGCAACGAAACCCTGGTGCAGGGCGTGCAGCACTACCAGGTGGAGCACGTGCTGCAGCACCTGCCGGGCGTGGAGCGGGTGGCGGCGCGGGCGCAGGGTGCTGGCTTTTCCGTGTTCGTGCAGGGGCGCGTGGCGGCGGAAACCATCCAAGCGGCGCTGGAAGCCCAGTTTCCGCCGGGCCTGTGCCAACAGGTTCACTTTCGCGCCCAGCTGCCCGTTGATGCGCGTCATTTGTCTAAAATCCGCTACGCTGCCTTACGCTAACCTCATGCACACCGAATTTCACCACGTCGCACTCGACCGGATTCGCTACTCGCTGGTGTGGGAAAGCGCGGCCACTCTGCAGGCGGCCCTGCCCCTGGGCCCCACCGACGAAGCACTCATCATTACCTCCGCCGGCTGCAACGCCCTGAACGCGCTGCTCAGCGAGGCCCGCCACGTCACGGCCCTCGACCTGAACCCGGTGCAGAACGCACTGCTGCAGTTTAAAACCTACCTGATCGGGCATTTCCCCCACGCTGTATTCCGGGCGCTGCTGGGGCTCGATGGGCCGGCGGCCGTGGCCGCCGCCTGGGCCGAGGCTGCGCCTCAACTTTCTGCCGATCTGCAGGCGTACTGGGACCGGCAGCTAACTGAGCATCCGGCCGGGCTGCTCACGGCCGGCAAGCTGGAAAGCTACCTGCACGGCTTCCTGCCTACCCTGCCGGAGGCCACGCAGCAGCACTTGCGGCAGCTGATTCAGTTCCCCACGGTGGCGGAGCAGCGTGTTTACTTCGAGCAATATCTGCACAACACAGCCTTCCGGGGACAGTTCGAAACGTACTTTGATGAGGCCAACCTGAGCAAGGGCCGCGACCCGCGCCTGTTTCGCTACGCCGAAGAATCGGGCGGGGCCGCGTTCTACCGGCGCCTGCGCCACCAGGCAGCTACCGAGCTACTGGCCGACAACTTCTTTTTCCGCTTTTTCTTTTTTGGCCCTGAGAACCTGCCCGAGGCCATTCTGCCGCCCTGCTATCAGGCGCGCCACTTTGCCCGGCTGCGTGCCCGCCTGCCGCACCTGAGCATCCAGACCGGTGAGGCCGTGGCATATCTGCTCAGCCCGGCCGGCCGCACCATCACCCGGGCCAGCCTCTCCAATATCTTTGAGTACGTGAGCCCCACGGAGTTTGCGCAGGCCATGCACGCGCTGCAGGCCCGCGGCAACCTGCGGCTGGTGTACTGGAACCTGCTGCAAGCCCAGGGCGACGCCGGCTTAGACGGACTGGAGCCCACGCCCGTAGCGGCCCTGCCCGGCACCTGCTTTTACCTGCCCGATGCCCGCTTGCTAAACTTTCCCGCTCCGGCCGTTGCGGCCTCCTCTCCTTCCACTGCTTCTTCCCTCGTGCTGCTATGAAACTTGCTGATTACTGCACTCCGGCGTTTGTAGAAACGCTGCTGCAAACCACCCTGCCCGCGCCCGTGCGGGTACTGGCAGTGGAGCCGTTTGCCCTCGATAACTCGGCCAGCATTCTGGCGGTGCTCACGGCCGGGCACAGCGGGCGGCCCATTGGGCACTACGGGCTGCGGGTGCGCTACGAGGCGGCCGGGCAGGAGCACACCGAAGACCTCGTGCTCAAGCTCAAGCCGCCCGGCACCGAAATATCGGCTATGCTGGGTGCCCTGGCCCAAGCCTGCGGCGGGGACCTGGCCAAGGTGTACCCTGCTCACATGCTGAACACCGGCTTCGCTCATACCCATCATCGGGAACTAGCAGTGTACGCCCAGCCGGACCTGAGCCTGATGCCCGCCATCCGGGGCCTGCACCGCGACGAAGCGGCCGGTGTGTACGCCATTCTGATGGAACACCTGGGACCGGACATGCAGCTGCTGAACTCGGTGATGGAGCCCGGGCGCTGGACCGACGAGCACCTGCGCACCACCCTCACCCAGCTGGCCGACTGGCACGCCGCTCACCTGCTGCCCGCTGGTGCTCCACTACCCTGGGCCGACGCTCCTACCCTCGACTTTATGCTGGCGCAACGGCCGCTGTGGCAGGCCCTGCTGACCAACGCCGCCACCCGCCTGCCCGAGCTGTACCCGCCGGCACGAGCCGCCCGGCTGCAGGCCGCGCTGGATGCTTTGCCCCGGTACTGGCCGGAGCTGGCCGCCGCGCCCCGCACCCTGGTGCACAACGACCTGAACCCGCGCAACACCTGCTTCCGGCAAACCGCCGTGGGTTTGCAGCTTTGCGCCTACGACTGGGAGCTGGCCACTTACCATGTGCCCGTGTACGATGTGGTGGAACTGCTGAGCTTTGTGCTGACCCCGGAACGCTATGCTCAGCGCCTGGACTACCTGGAGTTTTACCGCCAGCAGCTGCACGCCCGCACTGGTTTGTTTGCCGATGCCGATAATTTCCACCGCCTCGCCGGGCTGGCCGCTTTCGACTTTGGGCTGCACCGCCTGGGCATGTACCTGATGGCCCACACCGTAAGCCCCTACCCCTACCTGCCCCGGGTGGTGGCCAGCTACTTCGACACTCTCGACCAGCTGCAACCCTGGCTGCCCGAACTTCCCGCCTGATGCTGCTCCCCGATTCCTTGGCGCCCGGCGCGGCGGCCATCGGTGGCAAGGCCGCCGGCTTGTTCCGGCTGCGCCAGCTGGGTGTGGCGGTGCCGCCCTTTGCGGTGTTGCCCGCCGATGCCTTCGCGCCATTGTTTACCGCTTTGCCCGCCGCCTCCGACGCCGACCTGGACACCCGGCAGGCTTCCTTACTAGCCTACGAGCCCACGCCCGAAGACCGCGCCGCGCTACGGGTGCAGCTTACCGGCTGGGACTTTCCGGCCCGCCCGGTAGCGGTGCGTTCCTCGGTGGCAGATGAGGACGGGGCCGGCCATTCCTTTGCCGGGCTGATGGACTCCTTTCTGAACCTGACAAGCGAGGACGAGATATGGGCGGCGGTGGCCCGGTGCGCGGCCAGCGCCTACTCGGTGCGGGCCCGCGCCTACCGCCGGCAGCGCGGCCTGCCCCTGGCGGCCCGGCCGGCGGTGGTGGTGCAGGCGCAGGTGGCGGCCCTCACCAGCGGCGTGCTGTTTTCCACCTGGCCGGAGTATCCGATGGAAATGACCATTCACGCGCTTTGGGGGTTTGGCGAGGCCCTGGTAAGCGGGGCCCAGCAACCCGACGAGTTCTACCTGCGCAAAGCCACCGGCGAGCTGACCCACCAGCAGCTGGCCGACAAGGCCCAACGGTTGGCAGTTGTATTGGGAGCCGCAGGCCTGCACCAAGCTCCTGTGGCAGCAGAAGAGCAGTTGGCTCCCAGCCTTAGTCCGGCGGAGCTAACCCAACTGCATACACTTGGCCAGCAGCTGGAAACGGCTATGGGTGGACCGCAGGACGTGGAGTTTGTGGTGGATGAAGCCGACCGGCTGTGGGTGGTACAGGCCCGGCCCATCACCCAGCCCATTCCCGAGCTGCTGGTTTTCGACAATTCCAATATTCAGGAAAGCTACTGCGGGGTGACCACGCCCCTCACGTTCAGCTTTGCGCGGCGGGCCTACGCCACAGTGTACCGCCAGACCATGCGGGCCCTGGGCGTGCCGGCTGCCGAGGTGGAGGCCCACGAGCCGGTAGTTACGCAGCTGCTGGTACTGGTGCAGGGGCGCATCTACTACCACATAAACCACTGGTACCGGGGCTTGCTGCTGCTGCCTTCATTTCAGCAGAACAAGGCCGACATGGAGCGCATGATGGGCCTGGAGGAGCCCGTAGACTTTGTGCAGCCCCCGCGCCGCAGCCGCCTGGAGCAATTGCGCAGTGCCCCACGCCTGGCGGCCAACCTATTGCGGCTGCTGGCGGCTTTTGCCAGCTTGCGCCGGGCCGTACCGGCCTTCCATGCCCGCCTGGCGGCTGCTTACCAGCGGTTTTACACGCTTCCCCTGGCCCAGTTCAGCGGTGCGGAACTGCTGGCTGAAAAGACCCGCCTTGATGAGGAGTTGCTCAGCCACTGGACCACGCCCATCATCAACGACTTTCGGGTGATGATGGCCAACGGCCGGGCCCTGCGCAACCTGCGGGCTGCCGGCGTGGCCGAGCCTGAAGATTTGCTGCGCCGCTACCTGGCCTCCGACCAGCAGCTGGCGAGCGTGCAGCCCGTGCACCGCCTGTTGGCTTTGGCCCGGCAGGCGCACACCCACACCGGCCTGCCCGAGCTGATCCAGGCTTTGCCCGCCGATGTAGCCGAGCAGGTAGCCGCAAGCTACCCTCAGTTCGAGCAGGCCGCCCGACAGTTTAGGGAGGAATTTGGCGACCGGACGGTGGGCGAGCTGAAGCTGGAAACGGCCACCATGCGCACCCAGCCGCGCATCTTCTACCAATACCTGCGCAACCTGGTGGCCGTGCCCCCTGCTGCTACAGCTGCTAATCCGTCAGGCATAAGCCCAAGCGCCGCCACTGATATAGAAGCGCTGCTGAACCGGTTGCCGCGCCTGCGGCGGTGGGCGCTGACCCGCAGCCTGACTGGGTTGCAGGAGGCCATTCGGCACCGTGAGGCCCTGCGACTGGAGCGCACCCGTCTGTTTGGTATGTACCGCAGCCTGTACCGGGCGGCCGGGGAACGGCTAACCCAGGCCGGTCACCTCTTCCAGCCCGAGGACGTGTTTATGCTGACGGAAAACGAAATAGCCGAAGCCCTGACCGGCACTCCGGCCACCCCGGCGCCGGCGCTGCCTTCGCCCGCGCCCGGCATCTGGCTTTCCCCGCCCCCGGCCCATACTACCGACCTACCCGCGCTGGTAGCTGCCCGCCAGCAGGAATTTGCCCGCTACGAACAGCTGGCGGTGCCCGCGCGCGTAACGGTGCCGGCGGCCCCCGTGCGCATGCTGCCGGCCGCAGTCGGGGAAACCGATGGAGTTTTGCGCGGCACAGGCTGCTACCCCGGCGTGGTAGAGGGCGAGGCGCTGGTAGTACGCCGCCCCGAGGACGACCTGAACGTAGCCGGCAAGATCGTGTGTGCCCTGCGCACCGACCCCGGCTGGGCCACGCTGTTTCCGGCCTGCCGGGCCGTGGCCATCGAAAAAGGCTCTTCCCTGTCGCACTCCGTTATCATTCTGCGGGAGCTGGGCATTCCCACCATCATCAACGTGCCCGGCCTGACGCAGCAGCTGCAAAGCGGGCAGCGCGTAGTGCTCGACGGGCAATGCGGCACGCTGCAGCTGCTGCCCGCCACCCAGCCTGCGGCCGAAAATCCGAGTGCTTTATCTCCCAGACATGCTTGAGTGCCTTACTTATAACGGGCAATTGCCCGATTCCTTCTGGCAGATTCCGGCCGCTGTATATGCTACCGAAGTGGTGCCCCTGCGCGAGCACGCGGAAGTGCTGGCGGCCGTGGTAGCCGAGGAAGCCGCCCGCCACGAGGTGCTGCTCTACACCGACCATGAAACGTTGCGCCTGCTGGGGATTTTCCCGCAGGAGGGCACCGATGCCTTCTTCGGCCTTTGGGAAACCCTGCCCGATGCGTCGCTCAACCAGCAGGCATTTGCCCAACTGGCGGCCGAGGCCCGACGCCGTGGCTACCGCCGGCTGGTGGGGCCGCTGTGCTTCAGCACGTTTCACCGTTACCGCTTGCGCTTGGGCGCGGTGCCTTCCTGGGGGCAGTTTGACGCGGAACCCGTAAACCCCGCCTACTACGCCGGGCTGCTGACGGACCTGGGCTTTGTGCCCACCCTTACGTTTGAAAGCCGCCTGCTGCAGCCCGCTGTGGTGCCTATAGTGTACGACAACAAAGCTGCCCTGCTGGCTCAACTGCAGCAGGTGCCGTTTGAGTTTGTGTCCCTGGCCCCGGACGTTTGGCAGGAACACGAAGAGGCTATTTTTGAGCTTATACAGGCCATTTACGGGGCCAATCCGGCCTACCGACCGGTGTCGGCGGCGCAGTTTAAGCTGCTTTACAACCGCGCCTACGCCGAAAAGCTGTGCCCGCATACCTCCGTGCTGCTGCGTGAGTGGAGCACCGGCAGGCTGGTAGCTCAGAGTTTCTGCCACCCCAACTATGCCCCGCTGCACCTGCCCGCTACTGAGCCGGCTACCTTTCAGCAGCACTACCCGCGCCTGCAGCACCGCACCCTGCTGGCCAAAACCGTGGGCGTGCACCCCGACTATCGTCAGCAGGGTTTGATGTCCTACCTCGGGGCCTACGGGATGGTGTCGTTCCGGGAATACTACGACGACATCATCTTCTGCCTGATGCGCACCGACAACTTCTCCCGCCACTTCACCGACGGCTTCCCCTACGAAACGGCCCACTACGCGCTGTATGCGCGGGAGCTATGAGGGCAGTTCGGCCCATCGGCATATAAAGCCCGAAGAACGTCATGCTGAGCGCAGCCGAAGCATCTTGGTAGTGTGGTAAACCCAGCGAGGCGGTAGGTATGCCTCGACTCCGCGGACGCCAGATGAGGCATGACGGGCTTTTTATCTTTTCTTCCTGGTACTTCACCATCTTGCTTATATGAATTTACCAGCCTTTGGGGCGTATCTGCGGCAGCGGTTCCCGCCCGTAAACATGGCGCTGTTTGCCATTCTATTTGGCACCGTGTACAGCGTGGCGGCGGCTTTGCAGGCCGGACCGGGGGCACAGCGGGCCTGGGGCTGGCCGGAGTGGCTGGGCGTGGTGGCTACCATCAGCTTCTTTTTCCGGCTGCGGGTGTTCGACGAAATCAAGGACTACGCCACCGACCTGGAGCACCACCCGGAGCGGGTGCTTCAGCAGGGCCATGTGACGCTGGGGCAGCTGCAAGCCGTAGCCGCCGTGGGTACGCTGCTGGAAGTGGCGTGGTCGGTGGGCATGGGGTGGCGGGCTGTGGTGGGCTGGGCGCTGGCCGTGGGCTACAGCCTACTGATGCGCTACGAGTTCTTCGTGCCCAACTACCTGCGGCCCCGCCTCGTGCTCTACGCCCTCACCCACATCCTAGTGATGCCCCTGCTCATTGGCTGGCTGTGGGCAGCCTACGCGGCCCCGCCCCTGCTCACCCCGCCCCTGGGGCTACTCGGCCTACTGAGCGTGTTCGGGGGCCTGGCCTTCGAAATAGCCCGCAAAATCAGGGTGCCGGCCGATGAGCGCCCCGGCCTTGATTCCTACTCCCGCGCCCTTGGGTACGGGGGTGCCGTGGCGGCAGTGCTGGTGGTGTTGCTGGCGGGAGTATTCACCCAGGGCGTGCTGCTGCAGCGGCTGGAGGCCCGCGCCTGGCCGTTCTGGCTGTTAGCGGCCTTGTACGCGGCCACGGCGGCGGCCTACGCCTGGAGCTTGCGCCGCCCCTCGGCCCGGGCCCTCAAGCTGGCCGAGCTGCTCACCTCCCTGTTCATGCTCAGCAGCTACGTGTCCATTATTGCGGAAATAGCGCGGCGGTGGTAGCAGGACCAGTGAGTGTAAACAAATCGGTTGAACGTCATGCTGGCATCTCTAGTGCTTCATTGCAATACTATTTTGTTAGCCAGAGGTAGAGATGCTTCGACAAGCTCAGCATGACACCCTGTTGGCCCAACTCCTTCATCTCTTATGATTGATTTCGTCTACCGTTTCCGTTTCTGGCTGCTGGCCCTGGTGGCGGCGTTGGTGGTGGCGCTGGCCCCCGGCGTGCACACGGCGGTGCAGATCGACAATAGCCTGTCGGTGTGGTTTCTGGAAGGTGACCCGGCCCTGCGCGCCTACCGCGACTACCAGGCCCGCTTCGGCAACGACGAGGTAGTGACGCTGGTAGTGCACGACTCCGTGGGTTTGCTGCGGACGCCCTACCTGAGCAGCCTGCCCGCTCTCAGCCAGGAGCTGGCCGCCCTGCCCGACGTAGCCGCCGTGTTGGGGCCGGGCACCACTACTATTGCCGGGCGGGGGCTGACGGCCGAGGCGCACCCGCTGCTTTCGGCCCGCACCACCGAAGCTCAAGTGCGACAGGACCTGAGCCGCCTGCCCACGTTGCAGGAGCAGTTGTTCTCGCCCGATTTCCAGACAACCCGCCTGCTCATCGAGTTGAAGCCCAGCGCTACGTTTGATGCCCGGCGCGCAGATATTCTGGCGCAGATTCGCGGGGTAGTAGCCCGGCACCTGCCGCAAGGTCAGTATTGGCTGGGGGGCGTGGGCGTGCTCTACGCAGGGCTGAATGCGCTATCGGAGCAGGACTTTGGGCGGTTTCTGGGGCTGGGCTACGGGCTGATGTTCCTGGCTTTGCTGCTGCTGTACCGCAACGGGCGCCTGCTGCTGTACGTGGTAGGCATTGTGGGGCTGGCTACCTACCTCACGCTGGGCGTATACGGGGCCATGGGCTACCGCCTCAACCTGATGACGGTGCTGCTGCCCATGATCCTGATTCTGCTGGGAATTATGGACGCGCTACACGTCATCAATGAGCGTAATCTGGTGCTCACGGAGCCCGGCCAGACGCCCCACGCGGCGGCACTGACTGCCCTGCGCCGCACGTTGGCCCCCCTGCCTGGCAACCATGCTCACCACGGCCGCCGGCTTTCTAGCGTTGGTTTCCAGCCCCATGGCTATTCTGCGCACGTTCGGAGGCTTCGCGGCCCTGGGCATTGTGCTGTGTTTGTTTTTTACGTTTCTGCTGGGTGCCCTGCTGCTGCCTGGCTACCGGGGCCAGCCCCGCGCCACCATGCAGGCGGCGGGCAGCCTGGCGCGTATCTATACCTGGGTGGAAGCCCACCCGCGCCAACTCACGGCCCTGGCACTGGTGCTTACGGTGGCTGCCGCCTTTGGCGCGCTCCGGCTGCGGGCCGATACCTACACGCTGGGCTATTTCCCCGACGACCACGCGGCTGTGCGGGACCACGCCGCCATGCAGCGCACCTGGGGCGCCTACATGCCGCTGGAGTTGCTGATAGAGCCCCGCCCCGGCCACACCCTGCACGAAGCCGCCGTGGTGCAGGCGGCGGTGGCCTTTGCCGACTCGGCCCGCACGCTACGGGGCGTGGGCCGGGTGACGGGCTTCCACACGCTCTACCTCGCGGGGCTGGAAACGGTAGTGCCCGCCAGCCGGGCGCGGGCGGCCCTGGGCAGCCAAAGCCTGCTCAACCGCGTACACGCCCGCCTCGTCCCCGATTACCCCCAGCTTACCCGACAGTTTATCGACGAGCAATCCGGCACGGGGCGTATTACGGTAGCCGGTCCCATGCTTTCGGCGCGGGAGCTCACAGCCAAGTCGGAGGCGCTGCTGCGCATGGCGCGTAATACGCTGGGGCCCGTGGCCGTGGTGCGGGCGGCTGGCTACCAGCCGCTCTACGCCCGCATCGTTGACTACGTAACCCGCTCCCAGGCCAGCAGCCTGGGGTGGTCGGCGGTGGTGATATTCGGGCTGGTGTGGTGGTTTGTGGGCAGCTTCCGGCTGGCCCTGCTCACGCTGGCGCCCAACCTGCTGCCGGTGCTTTTGCTGCTGGGATTCATGGGCTGGGCCGGTATTGCCCTCGACACGGCCACGGCCAGCATTGCCGCCATCGTACTCAGCCTCTGCACCGACGACACCGTGCATTTCGTGCATCACTACCAGCAGCTGCGCCGCCAAAAGCTCACCCCGGCGGCAGCGCGCTTCGCTACCATCACCCACGTAGGGCCTACTATTCTGCTGTCCAGCGGGGTACTGTTCGTTGGCTACCTGGCCATGACGCTGGCTTCGCTGAAAACGGTAATGCTATTCGGGCTGCTCACGGCCGGGAGCGTTGTGGCGGCTTTTTATGCCGAGCTGCTGGTGTTCCCGCTGCTGCTGGCCCGGTTCGACCGGGAGGAATCATCAGAGGCCGTGGAAACCGAGGCGGAGGTAGTTAGGTAGGGTGCGGGGCTTGTCCCCGCCCCTACCTAACATAAAAAGCGCCTCTGCCTCCCGTATAACCGGAAAGCAGAGGCACTGTCGATGCAGGACTATACAACTAGGCTTACTTTTTCAGCACCTGGTACCCGTAGGCTGGCAGCGTTACTTCGGTGCCCAACGTTACGGTGCCGCTTTGCAGGGCGTTGGTCCAGGTGGTATTGGCCAGCGCGGCGGGCAGCGTGTATTTCACTTCCTTGTTGCGCACGTTCACTAGCACCAGCGCCTGCTCAGAGTCTTCGGTTTTGGTGAAGGCGCACACGTCGGCGCTACTGTAGGCCGTGGGCGTGCCGCGGCGCAGGGCGGCGCTGCCGGCGCGGGCCCGCAGTAGCTGCTTGTAGGCCTTGGTTACGTCGGGGCGGGTGTCCCAGGTCACGTTCACCGATGTGAAGGGAAACGGAATGGCGGTACTCATGCCCGATTCCTGACCATTGTAGATCATGGGCACGCCTTTGTAGCACGAGGCAATAACGAAGGCCGACATGGCCCCGGCGTCTCCACCGAACAGGGCGACGGGCGTGCCGTCGGAGCCATTTACATCATGGTTGGTGGTATAGCGCACTACGGGCTGCGAACCAATAACGGCCCCGGCGTATTCAGTAATGTTGAGGTTATCAAACGTGGTAGCGGGCTGGCCCCGGCGGTACACGTCCCAGAGGCCCCCGTAGAAGTTGAAGCCAAACTTCATATCGAAGCCCGCCGCCAGATTTCTGGACTCGGTACCTTCCGACAGCAGCAGCAACTTATGCGACTTGATGTTACGCAAGGTGTCCACAGCCTGCCTCCAGAAATCAACGGGCACGGCATCGGCATAGTCGCAGCGGAAACCGTCCACATTGGCCGAGTATACCCACGATTTCATGGCCGAAATCATTGCCAGGCGCATGGGCTGGCTGTTGAAGTTCAGCTGAGCCACGTCGGTGTAGTTGGTGTTGGGCGGGCTCTGAATGGTGCCGGCCGCGTTCTGCAGGTACCAGTCGGGGTGCTCCCGAACCCAGGCATTGTCCCAGCTGGTGTGGTTGGCCACCCAGTCCAGCATCACCGCCAGCCCCCGGCCGTGGGCAGCATCTACCAGGCTGCGCAAGTCATCAAGCGTACCGAACTCCGAATTAACCGCCGTGTAGTCGCGCACGGCGTAGGGCGAGTTCACGCTCCGTACCTGACCCACCGGATGAATCGGCATCAGGTACACCACGTTCGCGCCCAGCGCCTTAATGGAATCCAGGCGGGCCGTGACGCCGGCAAAGTTGCCGGCTTGGCTGAAGGCGCGCATGTTCACCTGATAAATCACCGCGTCCTGGCGGTCGGGCACGGCCGCGAACGGAGTACCGTATTGCGTGGGCTTTTCGGTGACGGGCGGGTCAACGGGGACGGGAGCGTCGGGCTTGTCGGGCTTGCAGCCGACCAGCAGGCTGGCCGCCGTCAGGCAGGTGAAACTGTAGTTGCGTGCGGTGTTGAAAAAGGACATAGGATGACGTAGTGAGTTTGAGTAGACGTTGGAAAGTGGGCAGCCGGCCGGAGACTGGAGGACCTGCCGAACGCCCGGCCGGCGGGCAATAGTTCGGCCGGCTAGCGGCTGATGGGTTTGAAGCTCACGGCCGCCCCGCCCCCGGCGGCCAGCGGTAGCTTCAGGGTTGATTTGCTGTCGACTTTCTGCTTGCGGATCTGGTAGCTCATCGGTTTTTTGTCCCAGCTGGCACCTTTGCCATCGGCGTAGATGGTGGCTTCGTAGCGCTGGCCGGGCGTCAGGAAATCGAGCTTCAGGGTTTGCAGGCGGGCATTTTCGTCGGTGATGGCGCCCAGGTACCACTCGTCCTTGCCCTTGGCTTTGCGGGCCGTGGTGATGTAGTCGCCGGGCTCGGCGGCCAGAATGCGCGTGTCGTCCCAGTCCATGGGCACGTCGCGGATAAACTGGAAGGCGTCGAGGTGCTTTTCGTAGGCTTCGGGCAGGTCGGCGGCCATCTGGATGGGCGAGTAAATCGTCACGTAGAGGGCCAGCTGCTTGGCCAGGGTGGTGTGCACCTGCTTGCCCTGGTTTTTGGCCGGGTTCCAGTCTTCGAGCTTGATCTGAAAAATGCCGGGCGTGTAGTCCATGGGCCCGCCCATGAGGCGGGTGAAAGGCAGGATGGTCTCGTGCTCGGGCGGGTTGCCCTCACTCCAGGCGTTGAACTCGTTGCCGCGGGCTGCTTCGGAAGCCAGCCAGTTGGGGTACGTGCGGTGCAGGCCGGTGGGCCGCACGGCTTCGTGCATGTCCACCATAATCTGCTGGCGGGCCATGTTCTCGGCGGTGCGGTTGAAGTGGTTGACCATCCACTGCCCGTCGTGGTGCTCCCCGCGCGGGATGATGCGGCCCACGTAGCCGGTTTTCACGCCGTCGTAGCCGTGCTCCTTCATAAAGCGCAGGGCGGCATCCTGGCGCCGCTCGTAGTTGGTCACGGAGCCGGAGGTTTCGTGGTGCATGAGCAGCTTAATGCCCTTGGCGGCCGCGTATTGCTGCAGCTCCTGCACGTTGAAGTCGGGGTAAGGCGTCACGAAGTCGAATACCTCTTCTTTCCAGTTGCCGGCCCAGTCTTCCCAGCCCACGTTCCAGCCTTCCACCAGCACGCTTTGCAGGCCATATTTGGCCGCAAAGTCGATGTAGCGCTTCACGTTGGCGGTGTTGGCGCCGTGGTGGCCGTGGGGTTTCAGCGCGTTCCAGTTGGTATCCGCCAGCTTCAGGTTGGTGGCATCGGAGTAGTTCCAGCTCGACTTGTTCACGTGCATCTCCCACCACACGCCCACAAACTTCTGGGGCTTGATCCAGCTGGTTTCGGTGAGGGTGGTGGGCTCGTTGAGGTTCAGAATGAGCTTGGAGGCCAGCACGGCGGGGGCGTTGTCGGCCACTACAATGGTGCGCCAGGGCGTGTGCTCGGGCGTTTGCAGGTAGGCCGCGGCCCCGGTGGCCGAGGGCACCAGCTGGCTCGTGAGGCCGAAGGTTTTGGTGTTCACGTTCAGCATCAGGGCCGGGTAGTTCACCAGCGCGGCCTCGTGGATGTTCACGTACAGCCCGTCGTCGGACTTGAGCATGAGCGGCGTCTGCACCCGCTCCGGGGCCGATTTAAGCTGAATGGGGGTGATATTCGCGCTGTTGACTTCGCTCAGCCTGGAGGTCGTGTAGGCGTACTCGTTGGATTCGTAGTCGCCGGGAATCCAGAAGGCTTTGTGGTTGCCGGTGAGGTTGAACTCGGTGCGCTCCTGCTGCACCGTGAAGTACTGCAGGCTGGGCTGCTGCGGGAATTCGTAGCGGAAGCCCACCCCATCGGCAAACACGCGGAACACCACGTCGATGAGGCGGCCGGGAGCCTGGGGCTGGCGCAAGTGCACCGTGAGCTGCTGGTAGTGGTTGCGGATGCTTTTCACCTCGCCCCATACCGGCTGCCAGGTGTCGTCCACGTCCTTGGTTTCGGAGTTCACCAGCTCCAGCGGGCCGTCGAAGCCCTTGCCATCGGCCAGAGCCACGCCCAGGCGCGAGGGTTTAATAACCGGCCGCTGCCCGTAGGAAACGGCGTAGGTTGGCTGGCCATCAGCGGCCAGCGCAAAAGTGAGGCTGACCCGGTCGAGGCGGGCGGTAAGCGGGGAAGCAACAGGTTGAGCGGTGGCCCGGAGGCCAGCCGTAAGCAAACAAAGAAGAAGTATTTTTCGCATGATGTAAACAAGGATTCCGGGCGGGCGCCAGGGCGACAATGTCTGCGCCCACCCGGAATATTCAAACAAGCTATTTCCGCAGCACCAGGTACTGATAGGGCGCTAAGGTGAAGGCGCGGTCGGTACCAGCAGGTTGCCCGCTGAAAGCGTTGCGCCAGCCGGCACCGGCCAAACCAGCGGGAACGGAGAAGAGTTTCGGGGAGCTGCGCAGGTTGATGAGCACCAGCACCTGCTCCTTGCCCGCCGTTCTGAGGAAAGCGCACACGTCGTCGGTGCTGTAGGAGGTTAGCTCGCCGTTGCGCAGGGCATTGCTGCCGTTGCGGAATTTGATGAGGCGCTTGTACTCCGCCGTCAGCGCGGGATTAGGCGTCCAGTCGATGGGCTGGCGCGCACCCATGAACGGCACGCGCTGGTTGTAGCCAACTTCCTGCCCGTTGTAAATCATGGGTACGGCCTGCATGTAGGCCGCCGTCACGAAGGCCGCCAGCGCGCCCTGCGGACCGCCGAAAAACTCCTGCGGGGTGCCTTCCCAGGCGTTCAGGTCGTGGTTGGACACGTAGCGCACCATGCGCGCCGCGGGCGGGGCATTGCGGTACACGGCGGCGTTCAGGGAGTCGAGCAGCTTCACGCTTTTGCCCTCAGCAAAGATGTTGTGCTTTAGCACGTTGATAAAGCCAAAGTCGTAGCACAGCGGGAAGCCGGCCCGAAAGAAGTGCTTTTTCTTGTCGCCCTCGGCCAGCAGCAGCACTTTGCGCCCCCGGATGGAGGTGAGGCTCTGGCTAGCTTCCTGGAAAAACTCGAACGTGGGCCCATCGGCGTAGTCGAACCGGAAACCATCCACGTTGGCCTGAAACACCCAGTAGCGCATGGCCTGAATCATGGCGGAGCGCAGCTGAGCGTTCTTGAAGTCAAGTTGTACGATGTCCTTCCATTCCGGGATGGGGTTGACGAGGTTGCCCGCGTCGTCGTGCACGTACCACTCGGGGTGCTCTTTGGTCCAGGCGTGGTCCCAGCTGGTATGGTTGCCCACCCAGTCCAGCATCACGGCCAGACCGCGGGCGTGGGCGGCGTCTACCAGCTTGCGAAGGTCGGCCAAGGTGCCAAACTCGGGGTTCACGCTGGTATAGTCGCGAACGGCGAAGGGCGAGTCCACGGCCTTGAGCTTGCCAATCGGGAAAATGGGCATCAAATACACCACATTTACTCCCAGGGCCTTAACCGAATCAAGCCGGGCCGTGACGCTTTGAAAGTCGCCCGCCCGGCTGAACCCGCGCATGTTTACCTGGTAAATGGTGGCATCCTGGCTTTCGGGCACGCCCCGGAAGGGCTTGCCGTACTGGGCCGGATCGTGGTAGGCCGCCGGGGCACCGCCCGCCTGGGCCAGCCCCGGTCGGGGCACCGGCAGTAGCGGCAGGGTGAGCAGAAAGGAGGCGAGAAAGGTTTTTTTCATGGTAACAGGCACTAAAAAATCAGCCGGGCAGCCCCGTTGCCGCCCGGCTGACGAGTCTTATTCGACTACCACCCGGCCGGTATGCGTGGTACCGTCGGTGGTAGCTTGCAGGAGGTAAAGGCCCTTGGCGAGGCCGGTCACGTCGAGGCTGGTCTGGCCCCCGGCTACGGCCGCGGCGCGGTCAAGCACCGTGCGGCCCTGGCTGTCGAGCAGGCGCAGCTGGGCGGTAGCGGCCCGAGAAGGCAGCAACACCGTGAGGCGGCCCTGGCTGATGGGGTTCGGGAAGAGGGTGAGCGGGGTTTTGGCTGCAGCTGCTCCTTTGGCCGCCAGGGCCGTGCGGGCGCCTGCCACGGGCTGGAAGCTCCAGTGCCCGCTGTAGAAGCTGGCATCCACGGCCCCGTACTGGGCCGAGCCATTCAGGTTTTCGACGTGGATATAGTTGCCGGGCTGCCACACGTTGCGGATGCGGAAGTAGCTGGTGCCCGACACTGTCTCGCGTACCCACTGTCCGCTGGTATAGAAGTCCGGAACCACCGTGCACTGCACCGCGCCGGTCTGGCCTTCAATGTTCATGTAGTTGCCCGAAGCCACGTTGCGGATGCGCGTGTTCGAGCCCACCGTTTCCAGCGTCCACTGGTACGCCGTGCCACTGGCCGTGGCCGCGTACCGTACCTGCGCGGCGTTGTCGTAGAGGTAAGTGTTCTGCCAGCGGTTGATAATGTAGTACTTCGTGGCCGTGCTCGAAGCCTGCACCACAATCTGCACCTGGTCGGTAGCCGACAAAGCCCCGTCACTCACCGAAACCTGGAGTACATAGGTACCGCTGGTTAGGCCACTCACCGTGGGCGAAACGGCCGTGGTGGAGCTGAATGTGGCGGCCGGGCCGCTTACCTTGGTCCAGCTGTAGGTGAGGGCGTTACCATCGGGGTCAGTGGAGCCGGCGGCCGTTAAAGTGGCAGAAGTAGTGCCCGCGCCTAGATTCTGGTCGGGGCCAGCGTTGGCTACGGGTGCCCGGTTCGTACTCCCGGCAGCCGTAGTAAAGGTGAGCCAGTTGAGATTGCAGCCGGTGGAAGCCACCGCGTGCACGCGCAGCTTCTGGATGCCGGCCGGCAGCGTTACGGTCATCGGAACGGTAGTCCAACTCTGCCAGCCGCCGGTGTTGCCCACGCTGATGCTGCCCAGGCTGGTGCCGGCGCTGTTGCGCAATTGCAGGGTGGCGTTGCCCACGGCGCTGGCTACCCGGAAGTCCACGTTATAAGAGCCGGCCGAAGCCACGTTCACATCGTATTCTACCCAGTCGTTGGTGTCGAAGTAGTCCACGTTGCGCCCGCCGCCAGTGTCGGTGGTGACTTCTGTATCGACGTTCAGCATGGCCGAATAGCTCTCGGCCTCAATCTTGCCGGGTACTGCCTGCGCCGTGGGCGTTACGGTGCCGTTCAGCTTCAGCACGTAGTAGCCGTTGGCCGGAATGCTGGCGAAGGGTACCCAGTTCGAGATGCTGTTGCCGCTCACGGTAGCGTTGGCTGGGGCCGCAGTGCTGCTGCCCAGCAGGTTGGCTACCGTGTAGGTACTGTTGGCAACCGTGTTCGGCAGGTTCACGGACAAGGCCACATTGTTCTGGGCCGTTGAACTCATATTCAGGACCACAAAAACCGTTTCGGCGCCTGATGTGCGAACGAACGTGTACACGCCGCTCGTGCTGTTGCTTACGGTGGTGTATTTGCCCTGGCGTAGCGCCGGCTGGGCTTTGCGCAGCGCAATCAGCTTTTTGTACAGGTTCCAGATGGAGTTTGGGTCGGCCTTCTGGCTGGCTACGTTGTAGGTAGGGTAGTCGCCGCCCACGGCATACCAAGGCGTACCGGTGGTGAAACCCGCGTTGGCGGTGTTGTTCCAGCGCATCGGCGTGCGGCTGGATACGTTGCCGCCGGCCCCAATTTCCTCGCCGAAGTACACGAAGGGTACGCCCGGCGCCGTCAGCACGAAGGCTGCCGCTACCTTGGCCTTGGCATCTTGGTTGTTGGTGAGGCGGTCTTTGATGCGTCGTTCGGCTGCCGGTCCGGCGCCGCCGTTGGCGGCCAGGTCGTGGTTGGACGTGAACACGCCGTACTGTAGAAACGGGTAGTACAGGTTGGTCTGCTCGACGGCGTACTGCAGGTCGTTCTTGTTCTCGTTGTTGAGCGACTTCTCTACGCCCAGCGCAATATCGAACTGGAAGCCAATGTCGAAGCCCTGGTACACATACTTAGCCATGGCCGGGATATTGCCGGTCTGCCAGGTTTCGCCCACCGAGAAAGCGTCGCGGGTATTGGCTGCCTTGATGTGCTTGCGCCAGCTGCGCCAGTAGGCATAGGTTGCGGGCAGGTCCTGCTGCTCGGCATCGGTGAGGGCGTTGCCGCTTTCATACAGATATCGGGGCGCATCAATGCGGAAGCCGTCGGTGTTGCGCGAGTTGAGCCAGTAGGTGCTCACGTCCTTGATGGTGTTGCGCACCGAGGCGTTGTAGAAGTTCAGGTCCGGGATGTCACCGGGCGTGAACTTGTCCCACACGAAGTTGAAGTTGGCGTTGGAGTGGGCCACCGGGTTGGTGCGCCAGGCCGAGCCGGGATTGGTGGCCCGAAACAGGAAATAGTTGTCGTACTGGCCGCCCAGGCCCTGACCCGCCGACTGATACCAGGGGTGGCTTTTGGATACGTGGTTGAACACCATGTCCATAATCACCTTCATGCCGCGGGACTGCGCTGCGCTCACAAACGCGTCGAACTGGGCCATGCCGCCAAACTCGGCTGAAACGCTCTTGTAGTTCGTCACCTCGTAGCCGCCGTACCAGGGCTGCTGAGCATTGTAGATAGGCATGATGTAGAGCGCCGTGACGCCCAACTCGTTGCTGAGGTAATCCAGCTTGTTTATCATTCCCTGCAGGTCGCCCACGCCGTCGCCGTTGGTGTCGAGAAAACTGCGGGGAAATATCTGGTAAAATACCTGCTCGTTCCACCAGCCCAAGGCCTGCGCATCGACCGATACCACCGTGATGCGCATCGTTTTGGTGGTGGATACACCGCTGCCGGTGGCCGTCATGCTTACGGTGTAGGTGCCCGGCGTGGTCCAGGTAGTGGTAGGATTCTTAGCGGTGGAAGAGGGCGTGGTGCTGCCGGGCATGCTCCAGCTCCAGCTAGTGGCCGCGCCGCCCTCCGAACTGTCGAAGAACCGTACAATCTCTCCCGGAATAGTTTTCACCGACGAGACGTAAAAATCGGCGTACGGGTACGGCGGCAGCTGGTCGTTCCACCAGTCGCTCAGCACGTTGGCGGCGGAAGTGGGCTGCACCACGTATTTGCGGGCCGCTACCGATTCGTTGGTTTGCACCCCACCGCGCGTGATGCGGTAGTTGTAGGTAATCTGCGCGTCGTTGGTTTGGCCGGTTACAGTACCGGAGTAGATTTTGTCCCCGTCGGGGTCGGTGAGGGCCACGCCCCCGGCCGAGAAGGAGCCGCGCACCACCACCTGGTCGGTGCCCGCGGTAAACTGCCCCTGCTGAATGCGGTACTGCAAATTCACGTTGAATGTGAGGTCGGCCGCTTGGACCGTCACGAGCGGGATGCCCAGGAGCATCCAAATGACTACTAGCACTCTGGTTACTGCTTTTTCCATGATGGTGGGGTTTGGTTGGCTGGAAATGGGCAAGCGTAGGCGTACTCCAGAAAGGGCAATAGGCTAGCCGCCAAGCCCAAAGCGGGGTCGTGCGGCCACATTCAGCCAGCGCAGTAGGGCTGCCGCCGGTCACTCAGAGCAGAAATGAGCAGGTAGAATCACTCGGTAGCCAACTGCGGCCACCGGGTTTTCCCAAGGGGCCGGAAACCTTACCCACTGGTTTCCGGCCCGGGAAGAGTGTAGTCCGGTTAGCGGGTTACGGCCAGTCGGCGGGTCGCTATTTTTTCCCCTACCTGGACCTTCACCAGATAAGCGCCCACCGCCAGGTCGCCCGTGGCTACACTCAGTTCGTGGAAGCCGGCCGGCTGGCGGGCGTCCAACAGGGTCCGCACCTCGCGGCCCAGCAAATCCGTCACGCGCACCGACACGGCTTGCGCCTTATCCAGCACCCGGTAGGCAACAGTCGATTTTCCCTGCGCGGGATTCGGGAACACGCTCATGGCCACCACCGCGTCTTCGGCCTTGCGGCTGCTGGTCACTACCACGTTCAGCGTGGGGGCCTGGTTGCCGGCCAGGACGGTAAAATCGGGGCTGAAGCCGAGGTTGGTGTTGCCGTTGCCGGTTACTTCCGGAATTACATCCGACGACCAGTAGGCGTCGCCGCTCACGTAGGCGGCCATCACGCGCACCACCGAGGCCCCGGATGGCAGGCCCAGGGAAGCGCGGTTGAACTCGTACTCCAACCCGTAGGAGCCGGCCCCGCCCCCGTTGTCGTTGCCGGGGTTGGTAGTGAGGTTGCCGGCTGGGGCTTTGTAGGCCACTTTCGTGCCCGCAAATAAGGAGTAAGCACCCGTGGTAGCCGAGGCCGGAATAGCGTTGGTGGTGCCGTCGGTCAGGATAGCCGCCCCGCCCCCAATGGTTTTCGCCTGGCCCGCCTCGGCGGTGTAAATGGCCGCCTGCACGTCGCCGCCGCCGGTGGTGGCAATGGCCGCGTCGGCTTCCAGCTCCAGCTTGGTGCCGCCGATGCCGCCGTTGGCAAAGGTGCCGAACACCGTGGACGAGCCCGCAATGGCGGGCAGGCCGGTGCCCACGGGCACCCCGGTTTTATTGGGCAAATCCAGGTACAACTGAAAGTTGTTGCCGCCGGGCTCAATGGTGCCAGCCAGCCCGATGTAGAGCTTGGTGCTGGAGTTGGCTCCATACATCCGCAGCAAGCCCATCAGGCCAAAGCCGCCGTCGCCGATGTGCGGGGTGGTGAAGGCACCCAGGGAAGTGTACTTGCCGGCCGTCGTGCCGATTTCATCGGCGGAGATAACGCCGTCGATGGTTACCTGGGCCTGAGCACTCAGGGCAGTGGTAGCAAGGGCAGCAGCCAGAACCAGCGTAGTTGTTTTTTTCATGGTAAAGAGCAGAAAGTGGTGGGTTAGAGAAAAGACTAGAAGAGGCCAGCAGCTACGCGCTCAGCCGCCCCGAAGACATAGCTGAGCGCGGGCTAGCTGGTGGTTAGTAGCCGGGGTTTTGCTTGAGCGTGGGGTTGGCCACGATGTCGGTAGAGGGAATGGGGTACAGGTTCAGGTTGTCCGACACACCTTTGCCTTCCTTCACGCCGCCTTTCCAGGGCCACAGGTAGCTGCCGCTGGTGAAGCGGCCGAAGCGGATGAGGTCGGTGCGGCGGGTGCATTCCCAGTACAGCTCGCGGCCCCGCTCGTCCAGGATGAAGTTGGGCGCTGTCAGCTCAGCCAGCGTAATGCGGCCGGCGGTGCCCCCGCTGAACTTGTTGCCGTAGGCCCGGTCGCGCAGGTCGTTTACGTAGGTGAGGGCCTGGGCCTGGGAGCCGCCCTGCCCACCGCGCAGCACGGCTTCGGCGTACATCAGGTACACGTCGGCCAGGCGCAACACAGGGAAATCAGTATCCACGAAGGTGCCCGTGGGGTCGGAGCCATTGGCGCCGGTCGATTTCTTATTCGACCACTTCGTCACGCCATAGCCATCGGTAAACACGGTCAGGTCGTTGATTTCCAGTTCCTGTCCAATCGTGAAAAACATGGCCCGGCTGTCGAAGCCCTCCGCGTTTTCGGGAAAGAGCAGCGGCAGGTTCTTGCGGGTACGGTTGCCGGCCCAGCCGCTGCTCACGCCAAAGGCGCTGCCCAGCATCCGCCCGCCTATAGCGGCGTGAATGAGGTAGGTAGTGCCTCCATAGGTTTGCGAGGCCAGACCGTCACTGGTAATCGGGAAAATGATTTCCGACTTGGCTTTCACGTTGTTGTCGGCCATGAAGATCTGCGCGTACTCCGGGGCCAGGCTGTAGCCGCCGCCCAGTACCTTGTTGCAGTAGGTGAGGCAGTCGGTGTAGCGGGCCGTGCCCGTGTATACTTCCGCGTTCAGGTAGAGCTTAGCCAGCAAGGCCCAGGCAGCACCCTGGTCGGCGCGGCCGTAGGGGCCCTGCTGTGGCTTGTTCAGCAGCGGCTCCACGGCCTTCAGCTCCGACTCGATGTAGGCAAACACCTCGGCGCGGGTAGCCTGCTTGGGCAGCTCGTTGCCGGGTACACCTGCCTCCGTCACGAGCGGCACGTTGCCGTACAAATCCAGGGCGTGGTAGTAGGCCAGGGCCCGCAGAAAGCGTGCTTCGGCCCGAAACAGGCGGGCATTCACGGCATCCTGGCCCGCAATGTTCCGTTCGCTGAGCTTGTCATCCGTGGTTTCGCGGATGAACTCGTTGCAGGCGGTTATTTCGTAGAAAATGCGCGTGTAGCTGTTGCGCATCAGGTCGTTGCTGGAGGTCCAGGTGGTTTTATTGAGTTCCTGGAGCGGGCCGCTGTTCCAGGCCACCACGGCCTCGTCGGTCGCCAGCTCCTGCAAATACCAGTAGGCCCGCAGGTAAGAGGTTTCGCCTTCGTCCAGCCCGTCGCCCTCAAATACATCCGGGGAGCCGGTGGTGCCCTGGCCCGAGAGGTTGAAGCCCGCGTAGAGCTTGGCCAGCACCTGGATGTAGTTGGCCGGGTCGCGGTACACCGACTCCGTATTCAGGTCATAGAAAGGGTAGCGGTCCAGGTCCTTGGTGCAGGAAGAAAGGCCGCCGGAAAGCAGGGCAGCGGCTACGGCCAGCGTAGCGGTGCCCCGGCGCAAGTGCTTGTTCATCTTTTGTTTTGAGTTTCTAGTTGCTGGTTGCTGGTTTCTAGTTGCCTTTTTAGTGTTCTGGCCGACAACCAGCAACCAGCAACTAGAAACCAGTAACTCCTTTAAAATCCCACGTTGAGGCCGAGCGTGAACGTGCGGGGCAGCGGGTAGAAATTGCTGTCGATGCCGTTGCCGCGCTCCGGGTCGAGGCCACTGTAGCGCGTGAGCACCAGCACATTCTGGGCTGCCAGCGTCAGGCGCAGCGAGGTCGACTCCTTCCACAGGCTGCCGAAGTCGTAGCCCAGGGTAATGTTCTGCAGGCGCAGGAAGGAGGCATCCTGCAGGTAGTAGTCGCTGAAGGGCTGGCCGTACTGAAAGCCGGTGGTGTACACGTCGGGCGCCACGTTGGAGGCGTACTGCAGACCCGTATTGGTCCCGAAGTAGGTTCCCTGGCCCGCGTCCACGTTGTTGTACACGTAGTTGCCCAGGTTGGAGCGCAGCGTGAAGGCCAGGCTGGCTTTGCCGTAGCTCAGGTTGGAGCTGAAGCCCAGAATGGCTTTGGGCGCAGGCGTTTTGCCGTACACCCGGTCCCGCTCGTTGATGAGGCCGTCCCCGTTCTGGTCCACGTACTGGGCCGTGGTGGGCGCCGAGCCGCCTTCCACCGGCTTACCGCTCTCGTCGTACTTCTGCTCGTAAAGCCAGAACGTGTTGGCCGCGTGCCCCACCGAGTTCACCTGCACAAACTGGAAGTTGCCGATGCCGCCCACCGGGGAGCCCAGGTAGGTGGGGTCTTCCACCAGCAGCAGCTTGGTGATTTTGTTGCGGTTGATGGTCGCGTTGAAGTTCACGCCCCAGTTGAATTTCTCCCCGCGCACCACATCGTAGTTCAGGGCAAACTCCACGCCCCGGTTTTCCAGGTTACCAATGTTCTTGAGCTGTTTGGGCGTAATGTTCTTGCCGATGGGCACGGGCACTACGGCCAGCAGGTCGGAGGTTTTGCGCAGGTACAGGTCGATGGAGCCCGTGAGGCGGTTGTTGAAGAAGCCGTAGTCCAGGCCCGCGTCGTAGGTGGCGGCTTCCTCCCACTTCAGGTTGGGGTCCTGCCCGCCGGCCCGCAGCGTGCGGATGGTGTCGTTGCCGAAGATCTGCCGCACCGAGCCGCCGCCCAGGTTGTAGGAGCGCAGGTACGGGTAGTCGCCCGCCACGCCCGCCACGTCCTGCTGCCCCGTGCGGCCGTAGCTGAAGCGCAGCTTGAGGTCCGATACCGTCTGGCTGTTCGCCAGGAAGCTTTCCTTGTTGATGCGCCAGGCCACCGAAGCCGCCGGGAAATAGCCCCAGCGGTTATCGGGGCTGAAGCGCGAGGAGCCGTCGGCGCGGAGCGTGCCCGTGAGCAGGTACCGGTCGTTGAAGGAGTAGTTTACCCGGCCATAAAAGGAAAGCAGCGTGTACTGGCTTTTGTAGGGGTTGCCGGCCAGCGCCGTGGGGTCGAGCAGCTCGCCGGCGGCCGTGCGACTGAAGAAAAACGGGCTGTGCGTGTAGAAATCCTGGTAGGAGTAACCCGCCAGCGCCTCTACGCGCTGCCCGCCAATCTCCTTGTTGTACTTCAGGTAGGTTTCCAGCAGCTTGTTGTTTTTCTCCTGCTTGTACTGGTTGTTGAGGCCTCTCACGTTGTAGGCCACCGACGAAGCCTCCGGCACGAAGACAGTGCCGGCGCTGCGCGAGATGTCGTAGCCCAGGTTGAGGTTGGCGTGCAGGTCGGGCAGGAAGTGCAGGCTGTAATCCAGCTGAATGTTGCCCAGGCTGCGCTTCACGGTGCTCCGGTCGCGCTTGTCGGTGAGCAACGCCAGCGGGTTGCGGTCCGTGAGCGGGTAAGGGTTGATGCCGTCGGCCGGGTCCAGCCACTCAAAGTAGCCGTTGAACTTGCTGGCGTCGCCGGAGTAAATGGGCTTAGTAGGATTGTAGCGCACCGCGCCCCCAATGGCGCCCTGATCGGCAAACCGGTAGTCCGACCACGTGCCCTTCACGTTCACATCCACCCGCAAGTGGTTGTCGAGCAGGCGCGGCGAGAGGCCCACGGAGGCCGAGTTGCGCTTGAGGTTGCCGGTTTTGAGGGTCCCGTCCTGGTCGAGGTAGCCCACCGACACGCGGTAGGGCATGCGCTTCACGCTGCCGGTCACGCTCAGGTTGTTGTCGGTGGTCCAGGCGGTCTGGTAAATGGCGTCCTGCCAGTCGGTGTTGGCATTGCCCAGGTAAAACTCCGAGGCGCGGTCGGCCGGAATCTTGGCCTGGGCCACGGCGTTTTTCACCAGGGTGCGGTACGCGTCGCCGTCCAGCACATCCACCTTGCCGTAGTTTTCGGAGCGCGCCACCTGCGTGTTGAAGTTCACCCGCGTCTTCTCGCCTTCCACACCTTTTTTGGTGGTGATGATGATAACCCCATTGGAAGCCCGCGAACCGTAGATGGCCGTGGCGGAGGCGTCCTTCAGCACCGTAAAGGTTTCAATATCATTAGGGTTAATCAGGGAAAGCGGGTTGCCAGCACCGTTGATGCCGCTGTTTTCCACCGGCACGCCGTCAATCACAATCAGCGGGTCGTTGCTGGCGCTCAGGGAGGAGCCGCCCCGGATGCGGATGGTGCTTACCTCGCCGGGTGCCCCGCCGCCAGTCGTAATCTGCACGCCGGCCAGCTTGCCCTGGATCAGCTGCTCGGGCGAAGTCACCTGGCCCTTCACAAAGTCGCGGGAGGTGACGGTGGCAATGGAGCCGGTCACGTCTTCGCGGCGGGCAGTGCCGTAGCCTACTACCACGGCCTCGTTCAGCAGCGTGGTATTCTCGGCCAGCGTGGCAGTTAGTGCCGTATTCTGGCCCGCAACCGTGGTAAACGGCAGGCGCTGGGTGTTGTAACCCACAAACGATACTACCAGCACGTGTGGTCCGTCGGGAACGTTACTGATGCTGAACTGGCCCTCGGCATTGGTGGAGTTGCCCAGGGAAGTGCCTTCTATCAGCACCGTCACGCCGGGCAGGGGCTGCCCCTTTTCATCCACGATGCGGCCACTCACAGAGCCGTTGAACGTGGGACTTCGGCGGACGGCTTCCGCCGCTGGTAGCGGGGCGGAGGTCAGGAAATGGGGCCCGGCCGCAGGCAGCGCCAGCGCAGTGCCGACAGTGCAGAGCCCAAGGGGCAACAGGAAGGTGCTGGCAAGCCGCCAGGGGGTACGGGAAAATGGTAGAGGTACCGGCATACGAAGAAGGGAACAGCAGAATGTGCAGGTATTTCGTAGCCTGGCCGGAGGCGGTAACCGCTGGCCGCAAACGGTTGCGGCGGGCTCCGGCAGCAGGAACGGCACAAAAGAATCCGCCCCCCTCTTCAACTAAAATTTATCAAACCCCGATCAAGAAAATATTAATTGATATTGAGGTCATCTTACTGATTTATAATCATTTAATTACCAAAAATACCGCCAAAATATGAAGCCAATATGATAGGCATTTTTGCTTTTTGGACACCTGTTCAGGCTCATCTTCCGGTCTTCTGCCGACAAAAGGCTCTTGCGCCTGCCTGAGGCTATAGCGAATTTCTGAACGGGGCATCCCAGATGTTGAGACGCCTACTGACGGCCCCCTGGTCTGCACCGGCTGCTGTTCGACGGCAAGACGTAGGTACACGGCGCTGCCCTGCTTGGGAAACAGCTGTAAGTAATGACTTACTCCGGCGAACGGCTCAACCCGTCCTGCCGAGGCGTAACGCGGGTTTGGGCAGGTACCAGCTTAATCTTCTTACACGGCCTGAATGGCCTGAATGCGGGCCTCAAACTCCTCGTTGGGCACGATGGAGCGGTTTTTCACCCGGGTCTTATAGGTATAAATCGTATTGATAGAATAGCCCAGCATCCGGCTGATCTGCTCACTGTCGTCGATGCCCAGGCGGATGAGGGCGAAGATGCGCAGCTCGGTGGTCAGCAGCTGGTCCTCGGCGAGCTGAATGCGGTCCTCTTCCTTGAACAGGGCGTTGAACTGGCTGATGAAGTGGGGGAACAGCCGCAGAAATACCGTGTCGAAGCCCTTGAACAGGTCGTTGCGTTCCTTCTTGATGTTGATGCCGTCGGCCAGCTTCTGCACCCCGGTGTACTGCTTGTTGCCGAGCTGGGTGTCGAGGGTCTTCTTCAGCGCCTCCAGCTTATCGATGTACTGGGAGTTGTTGTGGAAGTAGTAGGCTATGTATTCCTCCTTGATCTTGTTGGCCTCGTTCAGCCCGCTGTTCAGCTGGTGCAGCTCGTTGTTGCGGACGCGCAGCTCCCGGTTGGTCAGCGAAATCAGCTTGTCGGCCTTTTGCAGCCGGCGCAGCTGCTTGAAGATGATGAACAGGAAGCCCACCACGAACAAAGCCAGCAGCGTCACCACCGTGGAGTAGGTCTTTAGCGACTTGCGCTGGTTTTCGATGATGTTGATTTTCTGCCCTTCGATCAGGGAAGAAATGTGGCTGATTTCTATCTGCCGCTGCCGCGCCTTATAAAACGTGGCCTGCTCCCGCGCTTCCTTGATGAAGGTGTAGGCATTTTCCAGGTCGCCGCGCCGGTAGCAGTAGTCGGAAAGCTGGAAGATGGCCACGGTTTCCTTGGTAGCCGTCTTCACGTCGGCAATGGCCGACACCAGCAGCAGTTCGAAGGCTTTGTCTTCCTGCTTACTCATGGAGGCAATAAACGCTGCCGTGCTGGCACTCACCGCCAGCTGGTGCAACGACAGCCGCGGCAGCCGCCGGATCTGCTCGTAGAGCGCGGCACCTTCGGCCAGACGGTTATTTTTCAGGGCCAGAAACTGCTGCATCGAAAGCTGCTCGTAGGAGCCGGGGCGGCTGTAGTGCAGGGCCGTGTCGGTGTAGGCCAGGGCCTTGGCGTAGTAGGCCGGGCGGTACAGGGCATCTTGGTTGAAGTCGCCCAGGTCGCTGTGGGCGCGGGCCTGCAGAAAGTAGAAGTCCACCTTGTCGGCGTCGCTCAGCCGGCCGGGCGCAATGGCTTCCAGCGTTTCGAAGGTTTCCTTGAACATGCCCGAGGACAGCAGGATAAAGGCCAGCTTGAGCTTGGCGACTTCGATTTTGCCCGGGTCGCGCAATTGCTCCGCCACCTGAATGATCTTCTGGCTGTAGACAAAGGCCGAGTCGTACTTAAAGGCCTTGTACTCCTCGTAGATGCGCAAGCCCAGGTTGAACTTGGCGTCGTCGCTGCCCTTGCTGGCCCCGAAGGCCGTGGTGAGGGCCGCAATGCGGTTCCAGCGGCGCGCATCGTACTCTTTTTTGTGCGCCAGCGCCGTGGTCAGCTCCGCCAGCAGACTGTCGGCCGGGCTTGGGCCAGCCCAGCCGGGGGCCGACAGCCCTAGGAAAACACAAAAAAGCAGCAGGAACTTCACTTGGGCAGGAAGACGAGAGTACCGGATTCGGCGGGCGCCAAAAGTAGCTAATTGCCTTGGGAGTGCCACCCGGCAGGCTAGGCCCACTCCTGGGGCAGCTGTACGGCCTCCAGCCAAGGCTGCAGCTGGGCCGGGTTCTGGAAGGGGTTGATAAACAGCACCCGCTCCTCCCCCCACCAGGCGCCACACCTCGGCGTAGAAACCAGCCAGGGCAAAAAGCTGCAGGCGGCAGCCTTGCTCAGCGCGGTCGGCCAGGTGGTGGCCGGTCTGGGCGAGGCAGTGCTGTTGCTGGGTTTGGTGCAGTTGTTTGAAAGCGTCTAAGTCCATCTTCGGCCATTCTCCAACACCTAAGATACAACGCCCCGGGCTGCTTCCGCAACTATATAGGCAACTGTCAATGGGCGGTATCGGCCCCCAACCCGTACTTTCGCCGCATGAAAACCCTGCGCTTTCCGCACCCGCTGGTGCTGCTCACCGGCTTTATCCTGCTGGCCTGCCTGCTGAGCTACGTGCTGCCCGCCGGCGTGTTTGAGCGCCACGCCGACGCCGCCACCGGCCGCGACATAGTAGTACCCGGCTCCTACCACCGCGTGCCCGCTACCCCCGTCAGCCCGCTCCAGGCGCTGGTGGATATTCCGAAAGGGCTGGGTGAGGCGGCCTCGGTTATCTTCCTGGTATTTCTTGCCGGCGGGGCCTTTACCGTGGTCGACCACACGGGGGCGCTGCGCCGGGGCGTGGATTGGCTGCTGGAGAAGTTCCGGGGGCGTGAGGCGGTGGTTATTCCTATCATCTCGGTGCTGTTTGCTACTATGGGCGCGCTGGAAAATATGCAGGAGGAGATAGTGCCGCTCATTCCGGTGCTGCTGATTCTGATGCGCCGCATCGGCTACCCACCCATTACGGCCGCCGCCGTCAGCATTGGCTCGGCAGCCGTGGGCGCCTCCTTCAGCCCGCTGAACCCGTTTCAGGTGGGCATTGCCCAGAAGCTGGCCCAACTGCCGCTGCTTTCGGGCGGCGGATTCCGGTTGGCCTTTCTGGTTCTGGCCCTGGCTGTCTGGATTGGAGGTACCGTGCGGTTTGCACTGCGTCACCGCGTAGCCCCGCAAAACGACGCCAACGACACCAACCCCATAGCTCAGGGCCGAAACCACGGCCTGGTGCTGGCGTTGCTATTTATCACCTTCGCCTTCTTTGCCTACGGCGTGCTGAAGCTGGGTTGGGAATTTGAGCAGATGGCGGCGCTGTTCTTCGCGCTGGGCGTAGCCGCCGGCCTCATTGGCGGGCTTGGTCTCACGGGCACGGCCGAGTCGTTTATCGTTGGTTTCCGCGACATGGCGTTTTCGGCTATGCTCATCGGGTTTGCCCGGGCCATTTTTGTGGTGCTGGAGCAGGGCCACATCGTGGATACTATCGTCAACAGCATGTCGGCGCCGCTAGCGGGTTTGCCGGTCACGCTTTCGGCGCTGGGCATGGTGGTCGTGCATACGGCTTTGCACCTGCCCGTGCCCAGCGTGAGCGGACAGGCCGTGCTCACTATGCCGCTGCTGGTGCCCCTCTCCGACCTTATCGGCCTCTCCCGGCAGGTGACGGTGCTGGCCTACCAGTACGGGGCCGGCCTCTGTGAGCTGATAACGCCTACCAACGGGGCGCTGGTAGCCATTGTGGCCGCCTGTGGGGTGCGCTTCGACCAGTGGTGGCGGTTTGTGCTGCCGCTCTACCTGGCGCTGCTGGCGTTGGCCGTGGTGGCTATTGTGGTAGGCATTGCGGCAGGAATCTAGCCCGGCTGGCAATCCGCTGGTATTTGCTGCTGGCTTCGGAGCACGACTAAGCTCTCAGCTACTACGAGGTTGGGAACAATCAGAATGAGCCCATGATCGTATAAGCCCGCTATGAAAAGACCCCACGTAATCTGCCACATGATGTCCTCCGTGGATGGGAAGATCCTGTCGAGCAACTGGCGGGACGAAGAAATCTACGACACCTTTGCCGGCTACTTCGAGAAGTACCACGACACGTTTACCAGCCAGGCCTGGATGTGCGGACGCATCACCATGGAGCGCGATTTCACGGGCGGCGTGCAGCCCGAGCCGCAAGCCCCACCCCAGCCTATTGCCCGGGAGCCATTCATCGGCAATAAAGCTGCTACTTCCTTCGCCATTGCCGTAGACGCCCACGGCAGGCTGGGCTGGGACACGAACGAAACCGGTGGCGACCATATCATCGAGGTGCTGACCGAGCAGGTGAGCGACGAGTATTTGTATTACCTGCAGCAAAAGCAGATTTCCTACCTGTTTGCCGGAGCCACGGACGTTGATTTTACCTTGGTGCTGGAGCAGCTGGCCGCGCTTTTCCCCATCGAAACGCTGATGCTCGAAGGCGGCGGGCACCTGAACGGCTCGTTGCTGAACGCCGGCCTCATCGACGAGCTCAGCCTGTTGGTGTTGCCCCTGGCCGATGGTACGCCCAAGTCGCCGACTACCTTTGAAGTCAGCGAGTACCTGACCAAGGGGCCGGCCACCCGCCTGCGGCTAACCCAGGTGCAGCAGCTCGATAACGACGTGGTGTGGCTCAAATACCGTTTCGACCACTAAGCGAACTGTCTCAGAGTATACACAGCGAAAATCAGTACGTCATGCTGAGCTTGTCGAAGTATCTCTACCGGTTCGTCCTCAACCTAAGGAGTTAGCCAGAGGTAGAGATGCTTCGGCTGCGCTCAACATGACACAAGATTTTTCTGCGGCTTTTAATTTTGACTACTTCCTGCTGCCTGCATCCAGCTAATGGAGCTGGTAAAAAGTATACCCCGAAAGCTTAACCAACTCATGGGCCCAATGCCCATACTTTTGCCACTCCCATTTCCCTACTACCAGACCAAACCTCCTCATGATCCAAACCAAAGCCTACGCGGCGCAAAGCCCCGAAAACGACCTCGCCCCCTGGACCTTTGAGCGCCGCGACGTGGGCGCCCACGACGTGCAGATCGAAATCCTGTTCTGCGGCGTGTGCCACTCCGATTTGCACCAGATCCGCAACGAGTGGTTTCCGGGCATCTTCCCCATGGTACCGGGCCACGAAATCGTGGGCCGCATCACCCAGGTCGGCGACCATGTCAAGAAATTCAAGCAGGGTGACCTGGCCGGCGTGGGCTGCATGGTGGATTCCTGCCAGGTGTGCTACAACTGCAAAGACGGCCTGGAGCAGTACTGCGTAGAAGGTAACACCCAGACCTACAACAACCTCGGGCGGGACGGAGTGCCCACCTACGGCGGCTACTCCAACACCATCGTGGTGCGCGAGGAATTCGTGGTGAGCGTGCCCGAAAAGCTCGATTTAGCCGCGGTGGCCCCGCTGCTCTGCGCCGGTATTACCACCTACTCGCCGCTTAAATATTGGGGCGTGGGCAAAGGCCACAAGCTGGCCGTAGTGGGCCTGGGCGGTCTGGGCCACATGGGCGTCAAGTTCGGGGTGGCCTTCGGGGCTGAGGTGACCGTGCTCAGCACTTCGCCTTCCAAGGAAGCCGACGCCAAAGCCCTCGGCGCCCACCATTTCGTGGTGACCAAGGACGAGGAGCAAGTGAAGGCCGTGCAGGGCTCCTTCGACTTTATTCTGGACACTGTGGCGGCCGACCACGACATTCCGCTGTACCTATCCCTGCTCAAAACCAGCGGCACCCACATCCTGGTAGGCGCTCCGCCCAAGCCCCTGGAAATTCCGGCCTTCGCCCTGATTCCCGGCCGCAAGAGCGTATCGGGCTCCACCATCGGCGGCATTGCCGAAACCCAGGAAATGCTGGACTTCTGCGCCGAGCACGACATCGTGTCCGACATTGAGCTGATCAACATCCAGGACATCAACCAGGCTTACGAGCGGATGGTGAAAGGCGACGTGCGCTACCGCTTCGTCATCGACATTGCCAGCCTGTAAATTTTTCGACTCGCAAAAAAGCCGGCTCCTGCCCTACTGCTCGTTGAAGACGAGTGATAAGCAGAAGCCGGCTTTTTTGCGCCCAGACATTTCAGGGCGAAGCCAGCGCCGCTAAGCTTCGCCCCGCGCCAACCATTCGATCCAGGCGTGGTTAAGGGCTGATACGGCCTTTGTACTTTGCCTAAAAGTTAGCTTCCCAGCGCATGTATCCGTTTCCCAGCAAGTCCCTTATTCCGGTCTATGCTTCTGAGCACAGCGGCCTCACCGGCAGCAAAGGCAGCCAACCCTTCACCATTGTGCAGTCGGAAGGGGCGCTGGTGTACGAGGAGGATTTGCTGATTCCGCACCGCAAGGCTTATTACTTGTTGGTGTTTGTGAAGCAGAACCAGGGCCGGCACTGGGTGGACATGACTTCCTACGAGCGTAAAAACCGCACGCTCTACTTCACGGCCCCGCACCAGATACTGGTAAAGGAGGCGCCCACGCCGTTCTGGGGCACCTACCTCACCTTCACCCCCGAGTTTCTGAGTTTGCAGCAGCACGCGGCCCTACGGGACCTGCCCCTCATCCAGAACCACCACCACGGGCACGAATTACTGCTCTCCGACGCCGACTGGACTTTTGCTGAAGACCTGCTGGCTAAGCTGGCGGCCGAGTACCAGCGCCCCGGCGAGTGGCAACACCGCATGCTCACGGCTTACCTCACGGTGCTGCTCACCTACCTGAGCCGGCTTTACACCGAGCAGTTTACCGGCGGCGAGCTGTCGGCCGACCAGCTCCTGCTCCGCACCTACCGGGCCCGGATTGAGGACAGCTTCCGCGAGCTGCACGAGGTGGGCGCCTACGCCGAGCAGCTCCACATTTCGGCCGGGCACCTGAGCGAGGTGGTGAAGGCCCAAAGCGGTCGGCCGGCCATCAAGCACATTCACGAGCGGCTGGTGCTGGAAGCACGGCGCCTGCTTTTCTACACGCCCCTTTCGCTCAAGGAAATTGCCTTCGACCTGGGGTTTTCGGATGCGTCTTACTTCAACCGCTTCTTCAAGCGTGAAGCAGGCCTGACGCCGGCCGAGTACCGCACCAGCATCCGCAAAATGTACCAGTAATACCGCGGAATGGGTGCCAGCAGCGCGCTGGGGGGCCGGTAGTTTTGTGCTGTTCATTTAACACGCAACGTACCAGCCCCATGAAAACCGCACTTATTACCGGCGCCAACAAAAGCATCGGCTTTGAAACCGCCCGCCAGCTGCTCCAGCACGGCTACCACGTGTACTTGGGCAGCCGTGACCTGCAAAAAGGCCAGCAGGCTGCCGACCAGCTCAAATCCGAAGGCTACGCCGCGGTGGAGCCCCTGCAAATCGACGTAACCGACAGCCACTCTATTGCCACCGCCCGCGCCGAGCTGGGCCGGAAAAACCGCGTGCTGGACGTGCTCATCAACAATGCCGGTATTCTCGGGGCTATGTCGCAACCCGCGCTAACCAGCAGCCTCAGCATGATTAAGGGGGTGTTCGACACCAACGTGTTTGGCGTGATTGAAGTGACGCAGGCGTTTATCGACCTGCTGCGGGAGTCGGCCGAACCGCGCATCGTCAACGTTACCTCGGGCCTCGGCTCTTTGACTTTGCACAATGACCCTTCCTGGAAATACTACGCCGTGAAAGGGGCCGCGTACCAGCCCTCGAAAGCGGCCCTGAACGCCTACACCATTATGCTGGCCTACGAGCTGCGCGACACGCCCTTCAAGGTAAACGCCGTGGACCCGGGCTACACCGCCACCGACTTCAACCACCACAGCGGCCCCGGCAGCGTGCAGGATGCCGCCGCCCGCGTAGTAAAAGCCGCCTTGCTGGCCCCGGATGGCCCCACCAGCCAGTTTTTCAGCGACGACAACGCCCCGGAAACCGGCATCAGCCCCTGGTAAAAAACGGTAGTTAGGTAAAGGCAGCCGGCTCCGACCTATCAGGCAAACCGCAGCTCTTCGGCCTCAAACACGCGCTTGACTTTGCGCTTGCGCTCCACCAGCTGAAACCGGGCCCGGTCGGTGGCTTCATCCCAGAACACGTCGGAAATAAGGCCCCGGTGCGGGGGCCGGCCGGGCTCGGGCGCAATTTCCTCCACTACGTCTCCGAAGGAGAAGGCGGGCTTGCCATACAGCTCCTTGAACAGCTCGGGGCGGACTTTGAACTGCTGCTCATCGTAGCGCAGCAGCAGCCACTGCTCATCTTCATCGATTTTCTCGAACAGCTTGCCCACCGGCTCCAGGTACTCGAAGGTGCGGCGGTTGGCCGGGTGAATGTAGTGGTAGCCGTAGGCGGGCGTCCAGGCATACAGGCCGTGAACAACGGGTTTGGGACGGGGCACTGGAAAAACGAAAAAGCAATTCAACAACAAAACAAGCGGCTAGTGCGGCAGCCGGGGCCGCAGCCAGGCGTACGTCCAGGTGCCAACCAAGGCGGCCCCAATGGCTACTCCGATGGTAGGCACCCCGCTGCCCAGCAAGGCAAACAGCGGACCCGGGCACGCCCCCGTGAGGGCCCAGCCCAGTCCGAAACACACGCCGCCCACCACATAACGCACTCCCCGGCCCATCTGTTTGGGCGGAATGCTGATGGGCGCTCCGCCCAGGGTGCGGGCTTGGCTGCGTTTGAGCCACTGCACCGTGAGTATGGCCGTGGGCAAAGCCGTGAGAAAGATGCCGTACATGTGGAAGCCCCGAAACCGGAACATTTCCTGAATTCGGAACCAGGAAATCAGCTCCCCTTTGGTAATGAGCACCCCAAACACCAGCCCCACTGCAAAGTAAACCGCCAGCGCCGCCAGGCGTGTTCGGGCCGGGGCGGCACTGACAGCCGGCGGCATTGGTGCAGAAGAAACCAGAGAGGACATCAGGTAGAATGAGGAATAACGAGAGAAGAATCGAGCTTTGGGACAGCAACTCTTGACCTTTTCGTTTCAGCAGACGAGCAAGCCAAGGCTATATTCAGCCGAGCAGCCAGGGCAGCACCACGTAAGTACCCAGGATGCCGCCCACGAAAAACGCCGCCAGCGCCAGGAAAGAAGGCTTCTGCAGATCGGCCACGCCCATGATGCCGTGCCCGGAAGTGCAGCCGCCCGCGTAGGCCGTGCCGAAGCCCACCAGAAACCCGCCGCCTACGATAAGCCCCAAGCCGCGCCAGCTCAGTAGCTGCGAGCCGGCAAACAGCTCCCGCGGCACCAGCCCGGTGAAGTCGTGCAGGCCCAGGGCGCGCAGGTCGGCGAGGGCCGCGGGCGCCAGGGCCACGGGCGCAGGATTGGCCAGCCAGTAGCCGCCCACAAACCCACCCGCCACAATGCCCAGCGCCAGCATGAGGTTCCAGCTGCCTTCCTGCCACCAGTCGTAGCGCAGAAAGGCGGGGCGGCCGGGCAGCACCGCGGCGCACAGGTGGCGCAGGTTGCCGGATACGCCAAAGAGCTTGTTGCCGAGTAGCAGCAGCGTAGCGGGCATCAGCCCCACGAGCGGCCCCACCACGTACCAGGGCCAGGGCTGATATAGCCAATGTGTCGTCATTAGGAAATGCGGGAATAGTCGGTGCCGTTCGTTTTCATCCGTAAGCTCAACGACTGGCCTAAACAGGTTTACTACCGTAAAATACGGCTTTTCCGGGGAAGTTCGGCAGGCAGTATGGGCCGAAGGCAGCAGAGCGGAAGCCAGACAACTCAATCGGCGGCAGCAGCAGCAGGCGCGCTGCCCACAGCCTGCCCGATTGGACTAAAGCCGGCTGAAACCAGCCATCAGGTCGCCAGAATATAACCTTATCGGTATCTGGACAGTACAAGGGGGCTGTTAAACTTTTGCGCCGCTTTCCTTACACAACCCTATATGCCGCAGGCTGACACTCTTACTGCTCCCACGCTCCAGGCGGGCATGGGCGCTGTTCCTCACTCCCAGGGCACCACGTTTCGCGTGTGGGCGCCCAACGCCACCGCCGCCGCCGTAGTAGGCCCTTTCAACGACTGGGACCCCGCCGCGCACCCCCTTACCCACGAAGCCGATGGCTATTGGGCCACGGATATTGCCGACCTCGGCGCCGGTACCGAATACAAGTTCTGGCTGCAGACGCCCGCCGGCGAGCTTACCAAAAACGACCCCTATGCCCGCCAGGTCACGCACTCGGCCGGCTCCTCGGTGGTACCCGATTATTCCTTCGACTGGGAAGACGACCAGTTTCAGATGCCGGCCTGGAACGAGCTGGTGGTGTACGAGCTGCACGTGGGCACCTTCAACGCCCCCGACCCTAACCGCCCCGGCACCTTCCTGAACGTGGTGGAAAAGCTGGGCTACCTGCGCGACCTGGGCATCAATGCCATTGAGATTATGCCGGCCACCGAGTTTCCGGGCGGCCGCAGCTGGGGCTACAACCCCGCACACCCCTTCGCCCTCGAAACCGATTACGGCGGGCCCCAGGCCTTCAAGGAACTGGTGAAGCAGGCCCACCGCCACGGCATTGCCGTGATTCTGGACGTGGTGTATAACCACTTCGGCCCCGGCGACCTGGACTTGTGGCAGTTTGATGGCTGGCAGGAAAACGACGGCGGGGGCGTTTACTTCTACAACGACTGGCGCGCCGAAACGCCCTGGGGCCACAACCGCCCCGACTACGGCCGCGACGCCGTGCGCCGCTACATCCGCGACAATGCCCTGATGTGGTTGGAAGAGTACCGCGTTGATGGCCTGCGTGCCGATGCCATTGCCCACATCCGCAACGTGGACGGCACCAACGACCCGGCCCGCGACCTGCCCGAGGGCTGGAGTTTGATGAAGTGGATCAACGAGGAAATCCGGGAGCGGATGCCCTGGAAAATCACCATTGCCGAAGATTTGCTGGGCAACGAGTTCATCACCCGCGCCCCCGAGGAAGGCGGCCAGGGCTTTGCGGCCCAGTGGGACGCCCGCTTTGTGTATCCCATCCGCCACGCCCTCACCGCCCCCCACGATGCCGACCGCAGCATGGCCGCCGTGGCCGAGGCCCTGGCTACCCGCTACAACAACGACTCCTTCCAGCGCGTCATCTACACCGAGTCGCACGATGAGGTGGCCAACGGCAAGAGCCGTGTGCCGGAGGAAATCATGCCCGGCGACGCCCACACCTGGTTTCCGAAAAAGCGGGCTACCCTGGGCGCGGCCCTGGTGTTCACGGCCCCCGGCGTGCCCATGATATTCCAGGGCCAGGAGTTTCTGGAAGACGGCCACTTCTCCGACGACCAGGCCCTGGACTGGACCCACGCCGAAAACCACCCGGGCCTCATCCACCTGTACCGCGACCTGATCCGGCTGCGGCGCAACTATGAGGGCAGCACCCGGGGCCTGCAGGGCCAGCACATCGACGTCTTCCACGTGAATGAGGACGAGAAAACCATAGCGTTCCGGCGCTGGGCCGACGGCGACGGGGGCCCCGGCGACACCACCATCGTGCTCTGCAACTTTGCCGACCGCGCCCACGAGGCCTACACCATCGGGCTGCCCTGCCAGGGACACTGGCGGGTGCGCTTCAACTCCGACTGGGCCGGTTACGACGAAGAATTCGGCAACTTCGAAAGCGTGGACACGCACAGCGAAGAAGGCGAATACGACGGTTTTGCCTGCCACGCCTCTTTCGGGCTGGCCCCGTATTCGGTACTGATTATTTCGCAGGAGCCCGGCGCCTAGCGGCCAGCCTGTTTTCACCTACGATGCCGGTCAGGATTTTTTCCCTGGTCGGCATCGGTGTTTTTTGTCGGAAAAAACGCGGGCTTTCTGGCTTTACATCGGGTTTGCTGCCTACTTTACCGGCCCGTCCACCGTCCACCCTTCTATTCTTTGCTTCTATGCAGCTTCCTTCGTCCGCGCCCGACCTCGTTGCCCCCAATGCTTTGCTGGTGGAAGTGGCCTGGGAAGTCTGCAACCAGGTGGGCGGCATCTACACCGTTATCCGCAGCAAGGTGCCGGCTACGGTGCAGGGCTGGCAGGACAACTACTGCCTGCTGGGCCCCTACTTCGCGCATCAGGCCCAGGCCGAGTTTGAGCCCATGACCGATGCGGAGCTGGCCGCCGACGCTGACCCGTTTGCGCGGGCTGTGCGCCGCCTGCGGGCCGAAGGCATGGAGGTGCACTACGGCGTGTGGCTGGTGACGGGCCGCCCGCGCGTGGTGCTGCTAAACCCGTATCATGCCTACCCGCAGCTTGGCCAGATCAAAGCCGACCTCTGGCGGCACCACGGCATTCCCACGCCCGACCACGACGATCTGCTGCACCAGGTAGAGGCCTTTGGGCTGCAAGCCAAGCGCTTTGTGCAGGCCCTAGCCGCCGAAGCGGCCGAGGACGCCGCTCAGCCTAAAGTGCTGGTGCACTTCCACGAGTGGATGACGGGCGTGGCTATTCCCGATCTGCGCCGTGAGCAGGTGCCGGTGCACATTGTGTTCACCACCCACGCCACGCTGCTGGGCCGCTACCTGGCCATGAACGACCCCAACTTCTACGACCACCTGATGCAGGTGAGCTGGGAAGCCGAAGCCGTTCATTTTAACATTGAAACGGCCGTGCGCATTGAGCGGGCCGCCGCCCACGGTTCCCACGTGTTTACCACCGTGAGCGAGCTGACGGTGCGGGAATGCATCTACCTGCTCGACCGGATACCAGACGCGGTGCTGCCCAACGGCCTGAACATTGAGCGGTTTGTGGCTTTGCACGAGTTCCAGAACCTGCACCAGCAGTACAAGGCCAAGATTCACGAGTTCGTGATGGCGCACTTCTTCCAGAGCTACTCGTTTGACCTGGACAAGACGCTGTACCTGTTTACCTCGGGCCGCTACGAGTACCACAACAAAGGCTTCGACCTGACGCTGGAGGCGCTGGCCCGCCTCAATTACCGCCTGCAGCAAAGCGGGCTGGAAGGCCAGGTGGTTATGTTTTTCATTACCAAGCGCCCTTTCCACAGCATCAACCCGCAGGTGCTGCAAAGCCGCGCTATCCTCAACGAAGTGCGCGAAACATGCGAAGCCATTGAGCGGCAGGTAGGCGAGCGGCTGTTCTACGCCGCCGCCGGCGCCACCGACTACAAGCTGCCCGAGCTGGGTAACATGGTGGATGACTACTGGAAGCTGCGCTACCGCCGTACGCTGCAAAGCTGGAAAACCACCAGCCTGCCGCCCGTCATCACCCACAACCTGGTAGACGACCACAACGACGACATTCTGGATTTTGTGCGCCGGGCCAACCTGGTCAACAACCAGCACGATCAGGTAAAAATCGTGTATCACCCCGATTTTGTGTCGCCCACGTCTCCCCTGTTTGGCATGGAGTACGGGCAGTTTGTGCGGGGCTGCCACCTGGGCATCTTCCCGAGCTACTATGAGCCCTGGGGCTATACCCCGCTCGAGTGCGTGGCCCGCGGCGTGCCTGCCATTACCAGTGACCTGTCGGGCTTTGGCGACTACGTGATGCAGAACGTACCCAGCCACGAGGACAAGGGGATTTTTGTGGTGCAGCGCCAGGAAAAGAGCTTCGACGAATCGGCTGAGGAGCTCACCAACATGCTCTGGGACTTTGTGGTGCAAACCCGCCGGGAGCGAATCATGCAGCGCAACCAGGTGGAAAGCTCCTCGGAAATGTACGACTGGAAAAACCTGCGCGTGTACTACGACCGCGCCTACCACCTGGCCCTGGAACGGAGCTAAAATTAGTTGCTCGTTTCTGGGTGCTGGTTGCTTGTTGAGGATTGAAGTCAATATGGGTAACGAGAAACCAGGACCCAGAAACCCATATTAAGCCAGTTGCCGCACGGGTTTGTATAGAAAAGTCAGGCCCAGCCCGGCCACCGCACAGGCCAGCGTGGGCAGCAGCCCTACGGGCGTCAGGGGAAAGGTGGGCGCGCTTAGGGCTACCAGGGCAATGGCCGCGTGGCAAAACTGGCGCGACGCCCGGGAGCGACCCTGGCTCAGCAGCTGGGCCTGCTGCAGCATGCGCAGGCTCAGCCCCATAAATACCACTCCCATCAGCATCAGCGAGTAGAACTCAAAGTTGTACTCGAAGGAGTGTGCCAGCACCCGCTCCACGGCCTGGTACAGGTTGGCCAACAGGTGAGTACCCATGCGCAGGGCTACCCAGCTGGGCCCCAGCACCAGCGCAAACAGGGCCAGCCGGCGCATAGGCGGCTTATAGCGCAGCAGCCACTGGCGGCAGAAGCCCAGCGCCAGCAGAAGCGTAAGAACCGCAGTAAGGGCATCGGCATGCTGCCACACGAAATCCATGGAAATAGCCTGAAAAAGAGTCAGTACAAAAGTACCGGTTATCCCGTCATACGTCAATCACATAAGCATGTGAAGGCCAGCCAGCCCCTACCGCTCCGGCTACAGTCCAATTGATTTGGTATAGATAGTATCAGGATTTTCTATACCTTTTATTTCCCAAGCATCATCGGACCCTGAAACACTCCGGCGCCGGTGTGGTTGTCCGGGTACTTCTCTCGTTTTTTCCGGTTTGTATGCCGCAAAGGCTGTGCGCGTTTTTTCTGCTGATGGGTTTGCTGGCACTGGCCTCCGGGGCCGGCGCCAGTGAGTTCTGGCTGCACCCCAGCCGCTACCGGGTGTCGCCGGGCGCGGTGGTGCATGTGCGCCGTCTGGTGGGCCAGCAACTGCGGGGTACGCCCTGGACCGGCACCAGCCAGCGGTTGGCGCGGTTGGTTCAGTACGCCCCCAACGACACCGTGGACCTGACAGCCATAGCTACTCAGGCCGACACGCTGCGCACGGTACTGGAGCTTAACGAATCTGGTACGCACGTGCTAGGGCTTGAAACCACCGAAACCACGCTTACCCTGTCGGGCCCGGAGTTCACCCAGTACCTGAAAGCAGAAGGCCTGGAGGATATCCTACTGCTGCGCGAAAAAAAGCACCAGCAGGATAAGCCCGCCCGCGAAACCTACCACCGCTGCGCCAAAACCCTGGTACAGGTGGGCGGTACGGCGGTGGGCCCCTTCAGCGCTGCCACCGGCCAGGCCCTGGAGCTGATTCCCGACCAGAACCCCCACACTGCCAAGTCCGGCTCTCTGCTTACGGTGCGCCTGCTGGAACAGGGCCGGCCCGTGCGCGGGCAGTTGGTAACGGCCTGGGTGAAACCGCAGACGCCGGCTGCAGCCCCGGCCCAGATGCAGCGTCTGTATACCTCGCCGGAAGGCCGCGTGCTGGTGCGCCTGCCCACGCAGCCGGCCGAAATACTGCTGAGCTCCGTGCGCATGCACCCTCACCCCCGCCCGGCGCAGGCCGACTGGCAGAGTGTATGGACCACGCTTACCTTCGGCGTAAATCAACCTTACAAGCGTTGAAACGCCCTATTTCCGCAACCATTTTTTTTGTTACCTTCGCAACTCCCGTAACCTCGAACTGCCCGCTGGTATGAAGTACTCGATTGATAAAAAAGACAACTACACAATCATCACGATTGATGAGAAGAAGCTCGACACCACGGTGGCGCCTGATCTGAAATCGGAGTTTGTGAAACTGAATGCCGAGGGCATCAACAACCTGATTCTGGACCTGCAGAACGTGAAGTACACCGATTCGTCGGGGCTGAGCTCTATTCTGATTGCCAACCGCTTGTGCAACTCTACCGGCGGCCTGCTGGTGCTCACCGGCCTGCAGGACCACGTAATGAAGCTCATCACCATCTCCAAGCTGGAGTCGGTTCTGCACATTCTGCCCACGGTGGAAGAAGGCATCGACCGGATTTTCCTGCACGCCATTGAGCGTGACCTTACCAGCAAAGAATAGTCTATTCGCAGGCTGTTGGCTGTTGGCTGTTAGCTGTTAGTTTCCTGCTGACGGCTACCGGCCAACAGTTTTTTATTTACATGGCTACCGCGCTGCGTGGCTGAATGGCTTGCTTGCCGCTTCATCCTCAACCAGCCAGCCATCCCGCCATTTGATATGGATTTTGAGCTAAGGATTCTGGGCAGTGGCTCGGCCACACCGGTACCCGGCCGCCACCACACGGCGCAGGTACTGAGTGTGGGCAACATGCTGTACCTGCTGGATTGTGGCGAGGGCACCCAGCGCCGCCTGATGGAGCACAAGCTGAGCCCCCTACGCCTCAACGTAATCTTTATCTCCCATCTGCACGGCGACCATTTCTTCGGCCTCTTTGGCCTGCTGGGCACCATGCAGCTGCAAAGCCGCACCGAGCCGCTACGCCTCTTTGGCCCCGCCGGCCTGGAGGAAGTGCTGACCACGCAGTTCCGCCACTCAGGTACCCAGCTTAGCTTCGATCTGGAGTTTGTGGTAGTAGACCCCACCGTGCACCAGCTCGTGTATGAGGATAAGCTGCTGACGGTGCACTCCCTGCCCATGCGCCACCGCATTGCCTGCTGCGGCTACCTGCTGCGCGAGCAGCCCCGGCGCCGGTCTTTGCTGCGTGAGCGGCTGCCCGCCGGCCTCACGCCACCCCAGTTTCAGTTACTCAGCCAGGGCGAAGACCTCCTCGACGAAGCCACCGGCAATGTACTGGTGCGCTACGCCGAGGTAACAGGACCGCCCAAGCGCGCCCGCAGCTACGCCTTCTGCTCCGACACGGTGTACCTGCCGGAGCTGGCGGAGCTGGTGCGGGGGGTGGATGTGCTCTACCACGAGGCCACGTTTCTGGACGAGCTGCGCGAGCGGGCCGCCGTTACGTTTCATGCCACCGCCCGGCAGGCTGGCCAGCTGGCCCGGGAAGCCGGCGTGGGGCAGCTGCTCATTGGCCACTCTCTTCCCGCTACCGCGACCTGGAGCCCCACCTGCGCGAGGCCCGCACCGAGTTTGCCCGCACCCTGCTGGCCCTGGAAGGAACTGTGGTGAACGTGCCCAACCTGCCGGCAGCGGAGTAAGCGCCGCGTTGCTCACCTTTGACTGCATGGCTTCTCCCTCTCCGTTTGCCCACAAAAAGCAGCAGCTCTACCTGGTTCTGAGCGGCATTTTCATTGTAAATGCGCTGCTGGCCGAAATCATCGGAGTCAAGATATTCTCGGTGGACGCGCTGCTGGGGCTGCCCGGCAACCTCACCGCCGGGGTGCTTATCTGGCCCGTGGTCTTCATCACCACCGACATCATCAACGAGTACTTTGGGCGCCAGGGCGTGCTACGGGTGAGCTTCCTCACCGTGGGGCTGATTCTGTACGCTTTCCTCGTTATTCTGGCTACCACCAAGCTGCCGCCGGCCCAGTTCTGGCTCGATGTAAACAAGGTAGACGCAGAAGGCCAGCCGTTCAACATAGAGTTTGCCTACCAGAGCATCTTCCGTCAGGGCCTGGGCATCATCACGGGCTCGATTGTGGCGTTTCTGGTGGGGCAGGTGCTCGATGCCACCGTGTTCCAGGCCCTGCGCCGCATGACGGGCAGCCGGCTGATCTGGCTGCGGGCCACGGGCTCCACGCTGGTCTCGCAGCTGGTCGATTCGTTTGTGGTGCTGTTCGTGGCGTTTTACCTGTTCGGCAACTGGAGCTTCGAGCAGGTGCTGAGCGTGGCCAACACCAATTACTGGTATAAATTCGCGGCGGCTATCCTGCTCACGCCGGTACTCTACCTGGCTCACTACCTCATCGACCGGTACTTAGGCCAGGAAGATACGGTGGAGCTGCAGCAGGAAGCGGCTGCCAATGTGAGTGTGTAGTTTTCTTGCTTTATACAAATGCGCCTGATTTACTTAATAGCTTTTTTGCTGCTTCCTCAATATCTACTAGCGCAGTTCAAATCTTTCGAGCCGGGCTCTTATACGCCAGCCAATAGCCGGGCTGTACGGCTGCAAGGGCAGCTAAAGCTGCGAAATGGTGAGTTGCTTATAGTCAAAGGCGCAGACGGCAAAAAACTCCAGCTAACACCCTACGACGTTTCCTCCTTTCAAATAGGCGAGAAACACTACACCACAGCGAGTGGCTTTGAGGTTGGCAGTGGATTGATGTCCGATTTTGTAGGCAAAGCATTTGTGCAAATTATTGATAGTGGACAGGTCATGCTGTTGCGCTATGAATATACTACAGCCAATGGACCACATGTGGGTGCTGGTGGGGTTATGACGGGTGGTGGCACCAATACCCAGGAGCTTTATCTGCTGCGCTGGACCAACGACTACAAGGTCTACCCAATTTCTGCTAACTGGCTGAGTGGAGGAGGCCAGAAGTTTAGACAAGCCATATTACCGCACCTTTCTAAGCGCCCTGACTTAGCCAAACTGGTAGAGGAGAAGAAAATAACTCTTTCTGAGTTGCCAAATCTTGTACGGGCTATCAATACTGGTCAGCCTTACTCTGCCGCTTATTAGTAAGCTGCTGATTTCTTTCCCGATAATTTCCCGTATTCTCACCGGCATCCAAAGCGCCGATTGGCCGCACCTTGGTAACCAATTCACGCCGGTGTTCTACCTTCATTACCTCATCGGTCGATACTGGATCCTGCGAAACCGTGGCCATAGCTAATGTGCGTGTGTAGTTTTTTTGTTCTTCCTGTAATATGCGCCTACTACTTTTTTATTTACTTCTGTCGCTTCCCCAAATGGCTAGTGCTCAATATGATTTTTCTCCCGGATCATATGTACTTGAGAGCAATCCACAGATACGTTTGAAGGGCTACTTAAAGCAAAATGCGAAAGCCCTAGTAGTGCAAAATGTGAATGGAAAAAATATTAAGCATCCGTTTGACTCTGTGCGTTCCTTTAAAATCGAACTGCATTCTTATATCAAGGCTAGTGGCTTTACTATAGACAAAGGTTTCACAGGAGAACTAGCTAAAGACTTGTTCGTTGAGTTACTGGATAGTGGCGCTGTTTCCCTTATGCGCTACCGATATCCGCAGAACAGTATAGTTACACCGAATGGGCTGATGTCGACCTCACCCCCTACTCTTTATTTACTTCGTCGTGCCAGCGAAAGGGAGAGCATCAGTATTCCCTATGCGGTTATTGACGGAGCAGGAAAAAGGTTCCGTGAGGCGCTACTTCCCTTCGTGTCAGCAAGACCAGATTTAATAGCCGCATTGCGTGACAAGAAAGTTACTATCTATAATCTCGTTACGTTCATTAGTTCCTTAAACAGAAATGAGCCTTTCCTTACTTATCCACTACAAGGCTCACCCAGCACAAACTAAACTGTAGTTCCTTTTCTAACCATGTCCCGCATTCTCACTGGCATCCAGAGTACCGGCCGGCCGCACCTCGGCAACCTGCTCGGCGCCATCCTGCCCACGATTGACTTGTCGCGCAATGATGCCAACGAGTCGTTGTTTTTCATTGCCGACCTGCACTCCCTTACCACCGTGCGCGACGCGGAAGTGCTGCGCCAGAACACCTACGCGGTGGCCGCTGCCTGGCTGGCCTGCGGCATCGATACGGAGCGCAACCTGTTCTACCGGCAGTCTGACGTGCCGCAGGTAACGGAGCTGATGTGGTACCTGTCGTGCTTCACGCCGTTTCCGATGCTGGCCAACGCGCACTCGTTCAAGGACAAGTCCAGCCGCCTTTCCGACGTGAATGCGGGTTTGTTCACCTACCCCGTGCTCATGGCCGCCGACATCCTGCTCTACGATGTGGACATCGTGCCCGTGGGCAAGGACCAGATTCAGCACCTCGAAATCACCCGCGACATTGCCTCGGCCTTCAACAACCGCTACGGCGAAACCTTTGTGCTGCCTCAGGCCCGCGCCGATGAGCAGGTAATGCTGGTGCCCGGCCTCGACGGCCAGAAGATGAGCAAGAGCTACGGCAACATCATCGACATCTTCGTGGACGACAAGGCCCTGCTCAAAACCGTCAGGAGCATCGTGTCGGACAGCACCCCGCTGGAAGCCCCCAAGAACCCCGATACCGACACTACTTTTAAGATCTATTCGCTGGTAGCCTCAGCCGAGCAGACCGAGGAAATGCGCCAGAACTACCTGCGCGGCGGCTACGGCTACGGGCACGCCAAGCAGGCGCTCTACGAGGTTATTCGCACGCGCTTTGCCCGGGAGCGGGAGCTGTTCAGCTACTACATGAACAACCTGCCCGAGGTAGATACCCGCCTGGCCGAAGGCGCCCTAAAAGCCCAGGCCTACGGCTCCGAAGTACTCAACAAAGTGCGCGAGAAAACCGGCTACCTGAGAAGGTAGATTTCATGTGCTGATGGGTTGGAATGTGCTGATGTGCTAATGCTTTAACTGTCATTGCGAGCAGCGCGAAGCTATCCGTCCTGGGCAACGTTCTGAGCACTGAAAAGTGAGCAGCCCTTACCCGTGCGCAACGAGTAAGGGCTTTTTGGTAGAAAAACGGGCTGGTTCTGTACAGGACGGATTGCTTTGCTAAGCTCGCAATGACACGGAAACTTGCAATGACAGCTAAAGCATTAGCACATCAGCACATTCTCCCACATTAGCACATTGACTTGGCCTCAGTACGACAGCCCGTCGATAGAGCCGTGCTGCTTGTAAAAGCTGAAGCCTACTTTGCTGCCGCGGCTTACCTGCTGGTTTTCGATTTTCTGCTTGACGGTAATCTTCTGAATTTCGGGCAGCGGAGGCGCAATCAGGTCGTTGTTCACGGCCGCAATCATGGCGCTTTCCACGAAGAGCTTCATGGCATCCGGAGAAATTAAGTTGTCCGACATATCCAGGTCGGGCATTTCCAGCTGCTGCACGCCTTCCAGGAAGTAGTGATTTTCGATGTTGATGAGCAGGCGGCCCACCAGGTAGCCGGGGTCGTTGAGGCGTTGGTACTTGATGGAGTCGGCCATGAAGTTGTAGGCCATGATGTGCCCGAAAAAGCGCCGCCGGAAATCTTCCTCCACGTAGGCCGTGGGCATGGGCCCGTAGGTATCGGGAAAGGTGACGATGTTGGAGTGCAGCACGAACACGAGCAAATCACCGGAGAAGCGGATGTGGAACTCCATTTCGTTGATGGGCCGGTACTCAATCACCACGGAGGCATCCACGGGCGTGAGCTTGCGGCTCAGCTCCACCACCAGCTCCTGCGATACCAGCCGCAACAGATCAAAGGCGGCAATGGTGTTGCGGTAAATGGCCTGCTTGGCTGTTGACTTCTGCCGCAGGCCTTCAAAAATCAGCGTCAGCCGCTCCGTAACGGCTTCAGGCGTCACGGAATCAATGTGCGGCATCACGTCCGGGTGGTGGTTGTCGGGCGCGGCCTGGGGCGTGGTGGGTTCCGGCGCGGCGGCTCCGGACGTTTCCGTTGCAACCAGCATTTCCGGATCTGAGGTCTTTTTGGTGCGTTTTGCCATAGAGAAGAAAGGCGGGCGGGCCCGGCCATACCTGGTACATCGTGTTGCCTACGCGCCCCCGCAGCGGAGGTTGGCGTCGGCAGGAATGTACGACGCTGCCGGCGCCGGCAGATGTACACTTATTTGGCCGCCTGTTTACCCAGCGGCGGCGGAGCCGGTAGCGCTGCCGCCGTAGGCCAGGCGCTGCTGCGAAAAGCCACCGTGCGCAGGCCCGCGTGCGGGAACTCGGCCGTGGGCGGCAGCAGCATCGGTTGCGCCGCCGCCCGGCTCAGGGCCTCTCCCACGGTGCGCACCTCTCCGGCGGGCACCGCCCGTCGCTCCAGCTCCGCCAGCAGTGCCCGCCCGCCTACCTCAGCAATACGTGCCCCCAGCAGCTCTTCCAACCCGGCCCGGTGCGCCACCCGGGCCGGGTTGGTTGCAAACCGCGCATCGGCGCTCCAATCGGGCGTTGACAGCACGGCGCAGAGCTGTTGAAACTGCCGGTCGGCGCCCACGGCCAGCAGCAGGCGGACTCCGTCTGCGGCCTCGTACACGGTGCCGTAGGGCACAATGCTGGGGTGGCCCGAGCCCAGCGGCTGGGGCTCCTGGCCCGTCACCAAGAAACTGGCTGCTTGGTTGGCCAGCGAAGCCAAGGCACTATCCCAGAGCGACACTTCAATTAGCGCGCCCCGGCCCGTCCGCTCGCGCTGATACAGAGCCGTGAGCAGCCCTTCTTTCAGCTGGTGGGCCGTAAGCAAATCCATCAGCGCTACGGGCATTTTCTGGGGCGGCTGGCCGGGCGCGGCCGCGTTCAAGTGCATAAATCCGGCTTCGGCCTGGAGCACAGCATCGTAGCCGGCGCGCGGCGCCGTGGGGCCGTAGCCGGTGATATGACCGTAGAGCAGGCGCGGGTTCAGGGCGGAGAGAGTGGCGTAATCGGCCCCCAGCTTTTCGGCGTCGCCGGGCTTGTAGCTGGCCAGCACGATATCGGCTTGAGTCGCCAGCTCGTGCAGGGCAGCGCGGCCGGGGGCGGTAGTGAGGTCGAGCACCCGGCTGGTTTTTCCCCAGTTGGCGCAGGCAAAGTACGCCGAAACGGTGGTGTCGGTGGCTTCGGCGGCGGTGCGCCAGGTGCGGGTGACGTCGCCGGCCGGGGCTTCAATCTTAAGCACTTCGGCGCCGAGCTCGGCCAGAAACTGGCCCACCTGCGGGCCGGCCAGCACCGAGGCCAGCTCCAGCACCCGTAGGCCGTGCAGTGGCAATTCAGCTGTATCCATGCCCCGAAGGTAGACGCGCGGCGGCAGACTAACGGAGTTTACCGACCGGCACACCCCAACTTCAATCAGGCAGATACCCCAGGTCGCGCAACTCGGCGCGAGGCTCCGCAAGTAGCTGCAGGCGGCCGTGGCGCAGCAAATAAACTACGTCGGCCACGTCCAGCACCTGCTGGTAGCGGTGGTCGGTGAGCAGGATACCGGAGTGCGCCCGTGCCGCCCGCAGGCAGTGGCTGAGCTGCTCGATGTGAACGGGCATAACCCCGGAAAATGGCTCATCCAGCAGCAGAAAACGGCTCCGGCGCGCCAGCAGCACCAGCGTCTGAATTAGCCGCCCGGTTCCGCCCGACAGCCCGGCACGCGTGCTTCCTTCAACTACCTGCTTTTGCAGCGCCGGAAAATCAACCAGCGCCTGCTCCAGGGACACGCCCAGCAGCCGGGCAGCCGAGGCCAGGGCCATACCGGACGGCCACAACTCAGTCTGGGGCAGGTAGCTCATTAGTCCCGGCTGACGGTAAGCTGGCATTACGGGGTGGCCATCTACCCGCACGGAAGCATCAGGCACGACCCGCGCCCCGAATACCGTTTGCAGCAGCGTGGATTTGCCCGAGCCATTAGCACCCAGCAGTGCCACAACCTGGCCGGTCTGTACCCGCAGATACACGCCCGACAGAACGTTGCGGTTATCAAACTGAACCTGGATACCGTCGGCCTCCAGCGTGTGTTGTTTTGCCGGCATCAGAGGGCAACTAAGAAGGCGAGCAGCCGGTGCGCCACCACGAGCAGCAAGGTATCCAGCACTATCACCCCGGCCCAAAGCTGCCAGGGGGCCAGGTGCAGGTTGCGGTAGAGCCAGTACTGCTGCGGCCGAAACTGGCCAATCAGGTAGATCAGCGCCGGAAAGGAGGCCAGTTTTTGTACTACTGCCAGGAAAAGCGGCGAGGGTAGCGGAGTACCCATCAGCAGCGGCGCCGCCAGTATAAGGACAGATATGGGGAGGGTGAGGCTCAGTACAGAGCGGTAGTAGACAGGCAGTACCTTCAGATAGGACAACATGGACAACGGAAATAATAGCTGGAGCCGGGGCCAGCAATTTTCCTGCCACCTGCCCCAACTATATAGCCCCCGTATAGCCGGGCTCCGGCCAAGCGGGAACCGTTAGGAGGTGGATATATGCCGGATGCGCGTCGCGGCACGCGCTAGCAGTGGCTCAAACAACCATATCCGTTATCTTAGCTCACTATCCGCTCTTTTGCAGATTGATTTTGGTGCCCCCGCTTGTTATGAGGCTGTTCTTAGTAGTCGTTCTGTTTCTGATATACCTGCTGCCATGTCGGGGCGCGGCGGGTTCTCTCGACAGCTTAGTAACTGAACTCAACCGGACCCTGGCCCACAAAGCTGATTATGACGCCCAGCGCTGGAGCCGGATTGGCGTGCTCACAAAAGAGTTTCGGGCGTACCAGGGCAACGACGACGCGAAGTTTGCGCTGGGCCTCAGCATCTACAACGAGTACAAGGCCTTTAAATACGATTCGGCTTTTGCCTACTGCCTGAAAATAACCCGGCTGGCCGAGCAGCTTCACAGCCCGCCCAAGCAGCAGGTAGCCAAGCTCCGGCTGGCCTTCGTGCTGCTGTCATCGGGACTGTTCAAGGAAACCTTCGATGCGCTGGACAGCATTCAGCCAAGTCAGCTAAGCGACGCTGATAAAGTTGAATACTACTTTATCAAGGCACGGGCTTACAATGACTTAGCCAATTTCAATCAGGATGATTTTTACCGTCCGGGTTACCTTACCAAGCTGCTGACCTACGCCGACAGCGCGCTGCAATATTGCCGACCGGGCTCTTACGAATGCCTGGCCGTGCAGGCTCTGGTTACCCAGGAAACCGGTAATCTGCAGAACGGCATTGCGGTATTCCGCCAGATCCGGCAGCTGCCGGGCCTGACGCACCATCAGCTGGCCATTGGAGCCAGTACGCTGGCCAACATTTACAGCCGGGCCGGGTACGAAGACAAGGCGTTTGAGCTCCTGCTGCTATCGGCCATTGCGGACGTAAAATCGGCTACGAAGGAAACGGTGGCTATGTCGGAAGTAGCCAATTACTGCTACCGGCGGGGCGACCTGGCCAACGCGTATGCCTTCATCAAGGAAGCCCAGGAGGAAGCTACTTTCTATAAAGCCCGGCAGCGCCAGGTGCAGATCAGCCAGTTTTCCTCCATCATCGACGGCAAGAAAATCGATATCATTGAAAGCCAGCGCAAGTCGCAAAACGTTTACATCATTCTGGTTACGCTGCTGGCTTTGGTAGTAGCGGCTTTTGCCGCCGTCATCTTCGGGCAGCTGCGCAAACTGCGCAAGGCTGGCCAGCTGATTGCGGCAACGATTCTGGAGCTTCGGGAGCGGAATACCGAGCAGCGCCTGCTCAACCAGGAGCTCACCCAGGCCAACAGCGCCCTGGCCGAAGCCAACGCCCGGCTGGCCGAAGCCAACAAGATCAAAGAGGAATATATCGGCTACTATTTCCACCACAACACCCAGTACCTGGATGAGCGTGAGACGCTGAAGAAGAAGGTAGGCACGCTGCTGAGCGCCAAACAGTATAACGGGGTACAGCAGCTGGCCGACAGCATCAACGTCAAGCGGGAACGTAGTGAGTTGTTCAAGGGGTTCGATACGGTATTTCTGCGGCTGTTCCCGGATTTCGTGGGGCAGTTCAACACCCTGTTTCGCGAAGAAGACCAGGTGCACCCCGATGAAGACCAGATGCTGACGGCCGAGCTGCGCATCTTCGCCCTTATCCGCCTGGGCATCGACGACAGTGAGCAGATCAGCCAGATGCTGGGCTATTCCATCAACACCATCTACGCCTATAAAACCCGGGTGAAAAACCGCGCCCTGGTTCCCAAGGAGGAATTTGAAGCCCGCATCCGGAGGTTCTGACGGATAGCCGGCACAGATGGCGTGCCGCCTAACTCTATCCAGAGTCCCTACTTTTCTGCAACCTATTGGTAGGTTGGGGGCCTGAAACTACGCCTACATCACACGCAGCAGCACTGTATCCGCCCTGTATAATTTTCAGGATTATATTACTTATTTATCTATCAGCCAACTATATATATGCACCTGAGGTTGATATTTCTTATACTTTAACTGTAGTATTTTTTGTTTAGCGCAATAGGGCTTGCTTTGTAGAAGCCCGGCCAGCTGGCCAGTACCGCAAGCGTTTGGCCAGGCCACCACTGCTACCCGCAAACGTTACCACTCCGGCCCGCTCTCCGGCTACTTACACGCACAGGTTTCGATGCAGTAGCAAACGCATTGGCTGCTACGACGACTTCTCCATCCTGCTCCGCTTCTCACCAAATCCCACTTCCTATGTTGTTTCCGGTACCTTTTCTATGTGGCCGAAGGCTTCTTACCCGGTTTCTACTCCTATCGGGTTTGGGGACTTTTGTGACCGGCTACCAATCCGTTCAGGCTGCGGGCTACCATTCCGGAGCTGTGCTGCTGCCTATAGCGGCTCCGTACTGGCTGCAAACCAACGGGGCCGTTACGGGTCGGGTGGTAGATGCCAAGGGGGAAGGCCTGCCGGGCGTAAATGTGCTGGTGCGCGGTACCACCAACGGTACTCAGACCGACGCCAATGGTGGGTATGCCTTGGCTAATGTACCCGACAACGCCACGCTGGTTTTTTCCTACGTGGGCTTTACGGCGCAGGAGCTGCCGCTCAACGGCCGGGCGGCTGTTGATGTGACGCTGGCGGAAGACGTGAAGGCGCTCAGCGAGGTGGTAGTGGTGGGCTACACCACCCAGAAGCGTACCGATGTAACCGGCTCAGTGGCCTCGATCAGCGGCACGGAGATTAAGTCGTTGCCGGTGACCAACGTGCAGGAGGCCTTGCAGGGCCGCATGGCCGGGGTAGAAGTAGTGAAAAGCTCCGGCGCACCGGATGCCACGGCCAGCATCCTGATTCGCGGGGTGTCGTCGCTCAACAACGCGCCGCCGCTTTATATCATCGACGGCGTCCGGCAATCCGGCGACAACATCAACATCCAGGATATTGCCTCGGTGGACGTGCTGAAGGATGCCAGCGCGGCGGCCATCTATGGCTCAGCCGCCGCCGGAGGCGTTATCGTTATTACCACCAAAAAAGGCAAACCCGGCCAGCCGGCCATCAACTTCAGCGCCCGGTATGGCGTCACGCAGCCGCTTACCCTTAAGCTGCTGAACCGGGACGATTTTATCCGGCTCAAGCAGAATATTGCTGACCCGGTGTACGTGGGCATGGAGCGCACCGACACCCTGCCCGATACGGACTGGACCAAGCAGATTTTTCGCGACGGAATCGAGCAGAACTACAACCTGTCGATTTCCGGCGGCACTCCGCAGCTCAGCTACCTGGTATCGGGCATCTACAACGACCAGAAAGGCGTGTATCTGAACAACCGCTCGGCGCTGGCCGGTGCCCGCGTGAACACGGAATACCAGCTTGGCAAGCGCATTAAGGTGGGCGAGCAGCTGTACGTGTGGCAGCGCCGCACCAAGCCCGTGACGATTACGCCCATCAATCCACCGTTCCGGACGGTGCCCACGATGGCGCCCTACACCAACGACCCGGCCAACCCCTACGGCCGCAACCCCGTGGGCTTTGCCGGCCCCAACCTCATTGCCCAGATTGGTACGGCCCACATCGACAACACCAAGTCCAACTTCCAGGGTAACGCGTTTGCTGAAATAACGCTGCCCCTGGACTTGAGCTTCCGCACCACTTTCGGCTATACCTACTACCTCGAAAACCAGAACTACTTCCAGGATTCCTACAACACCGGCGCGGTATCGGCCCCCATCAACAGCCTGACCAAGTCGAATGCCATGTACAGCACCCTGCTCAACAACTACGTGCTGTCGTACAACCACACGTTCGGAACCCACGCAGTGAGTGCGCTGGTGGGCTACGAGCAGATTCAGTCGGAGTACGATGCGTTGCGCGGCAGCCAGAATGCGGTGGGCGGCACCTCGTATGCTTTTCTGCCTACGTCGAACTCCATTACGCGCATCACGCCGGGCGGCTACGATACCAATGGGCTGATCAAATCGACGTTTGCCCAGCTGAATTACGGCTTCAACGAAAAGTACCTTTTCTCCCTTTCGGCCCGGCGCGACGGCAACTTTACGGTATTTGGGCCGGGTAATCAGTACGGCATATTCCCGGCGGCTTCAGCGGGCTGGCGCATCAGCGAGGAGCCATTGATCAAGAACGCGCTGCCCATGATCAACCAGCTCAAGCTGCGCGGCAGCTACGGCGTGCTGGGCAACAGCAACATTCCGCCGTACCTGTTTCTCTCGACTTATGAGTATGTAAACGCGCAGAACTTTTACCCCGGCGCGCCACCCAGCCTGGGCTACACCCAAACGCTTATTCCAAACCCAAACATCAAATGGGAAAGCGTGTACGAAAGCAACGTGGGCATCGACGTCGAAGCCTTCAACGGCCGGTATTTCCTGACGGTGGAATGGTACAATAAAACCACCGAAGACATGCTCTACGCGCTGCCCATTCCGCTTAGCGTGGGCATACCGTCCGGGCGCTTCTACACCAACATCGGGTCGGTGCGGAACCGGGGCCTGGATGTGGTGCTGGGCACCAAAGGCACCGCCCGGGACTTCCGCTACACCGCCACCGTCACGGGCTCCTTCAACCAGAACAAGGTGCTGAACCTGGACAACATCAACAGCAACCCCATTCAGGCCGGCGACAACAGCTACGGCAACCCTTCCTACGGGCAGCAAACCGGGCAGTTCCTCACCTATACCAAAGCGGGGCTGCCGTTCGGGCAGTTCTACGGCTACAAAACAGAAGGAATTTACCAGAGCCAGGAGCAGATTGAAGCGCACCCGCAGCGGGAAGGCTACAAAGCCAACATCGGCGACTTGATTTACCAGGACGTAAACGGCGACGGCATCATCAGCGACCTGGATAAAACCATCCTGGGCAACCCCAATCCCAAGCTCACCTACGGGGTAAACCTGAACCTGGGCTGGAAGCACTTCGACCTGGCCTTGCTCTTCAACGGCGTGGCTGGCGTGGACCTCTACAATGGCGTGGCCCCCTACGCGCAGTTTCCCTTCAGCGACGGCAACACCACCTACCAGGTTTTTGGGGCCTCGTTTCTGGGCGACAACCAGCTGACCTCGCAGCCGCGCCTGGGTGTGCTCACGCCCGGCAGCAACGGCTCCCCCGCCACGTTTGCCACCGACCCCAACGGCAACTACTCCTACGTGAGCGACTATTTTGTGGAGAAGGGCAACTACGTGAAACTAAAAAACCTGCAGCTGGGCTACACCTTCGGCGACGCGCTGCTGCAACGGGCCAAAATCAAAAGCGCCCGCCTGTATGTGATGGCCAACAACCTGTTCACCATCACCAACTACTCCGGCATCGACCCCGAAATCGGGGGCGACGTGATTACGCGGGGCATTGATGCGCCCCTGCAATACCCACATGCCCGCATTTACTCCCTGGGCGTGGACCTGACTTTCTAACGCTACGACCTGGGACCTCCCACCCTGCCATGTTGAAAAAATCCGCTTTTCTGGTTTTTGCCGCGCTGCTGCTGGGCAACTGCACCAAAGACCCCAACGATATTGCCCAGCCCGATAAGTACAGCAGCGGCAGCTACCCGGCCAGCCTCGCGGCGCTGTCGGGGGTGCTTACGCCGGCGTATGCCAACCTGCGCTCCTACGAGCTCAATGGCTTTCAGATGCTGTGCAAGGACTTTGCCTGCAGCGAGCATACCGCCGACCTGGCCTATGGGGGAGAACGGTCGTGGACGGAGCTGGCCCTCAATCACCTGAGCGTGGGCAACAGCTACGCCAACGACCTGTGGAAGGGCCTCTACACAGGCGTCAAGAACGCCAACGCCTTCCTGGACCGGGCCGACTTCTACGAGAAAAACTACATGGCCCCCTCGGAGCAGCAGGCCGTGAACACGCTGCGCGGCGAGGCCTACTTTCTGCGGGCGCTCTACTACTACCACCTGGAGTGCTTTTATGGCGAGGGCTACATCGCGGCTGGCGGCGGAAACGACAAGCTGGGGGTGCCGCTCTTCTCGACTATCCCCGCCACGCTGGAAGAAACGCAAAAGCCCCGCGCCTCGGCCCGGGAAGTGTGGGACTTCATCATCAGCGACCTGAAAAAATCGGCGGAGCTGCTTCACGGCATCGAGCGCACCGGCGTAGACCAAGGCCGGGTGACGGAGTGGGCCGCCAAGGGCTTGCTGGGCAAAGCCTACGTGTTCACCCAGGACTGGACCAATGCCAAGCCGGTGCTCCTGGATGTGATAACCAACAGCGGCAAAGCGTTGATGCCCTTCAGCAAGTACAAGAATGCCTTCAATGCGCAAAGCGGCAACGAATTCAACGAGGAGTCCTTGTTTGAGATAAACGTGGACCGCACCACGCCCGGCTACGGCATCTTCATCGACGGAGTGAATGCCAACCTCACTACCAGCCAGGGCCTGATCTGACAACCTCCCCATCTACTACCTGGTCAACAACCCCAATTTCGACCCCAGCAAGCCCGCGTCCTACAAAAACCCGCGGCGGGTGATTGACCCCGAGACCAAGCAAAAGTCGCTGGAGATGCGCGCCAACAAAACGGTGGACCCACGCCTGTACGTGTGCGCGCTTCAACCCTGGATTGACTCGGTAAGCCGTGACGGCTCGCAGTACCGGCCCGTGGTGAAGTGCTCGGGCATCGGGGCGGGCATCAAGCCCCTCTTCCAGGGTTGGAGCCTGAAGAAGTTCGTGACGACCGACAACAACATCTTTGCCTACAGCGCCGCCGACGGGGCCAACTACTACCTGCTGCGCCTGGCCGACGTATACCTGCTTTACGCCGAAGCCTGCAAGAACAGCGGCGACGAAAACCAGGCGCTGGAGTACCTGAATAAGGTAAAGCGCCGGGCCTACGATTACCCCATCAACGACCCCTCACCGGTAGACTACCACTCCTTCTCGGACCAGACCAGCGCCACCGACGAAAATCTGGCCACCAACCCGCTGTACTATGAGCGGTGGGCCGAGCTGTTTGCCGAAGGCCAATGGTGGTTTGATGTGGGCCGCTGGCGCATTGGCGCCGCCGAAGCCGAGTTCTACGGCAATACGCTGCCCACCGGAGGCAAAATTGAGTGGAGCGAGCAACGCTCCTACGCCTGGCCTATTCCCACCAGTGAGCTGAGCACCAACGCCAAGATGGTGCAGAACCCGGGGTATTAATTTTTCCTGCCGCTGGCGCGGCTTCTGCTGGCGTTGCTTGTCTGGCTGATTTTTCTTGTATGCGAATCTGTTTATTGCTTTTGCTGCTGGCTGCCCGCGTAGCCTCCGCCCAACCCGCCTCTCCCCTCACGGCCCAGCAAGGCAACGTGAAGCTGACGGTTGCGCTGGATGCCGAAGGCCGCCCCACGTATGCCGTTTCCTACCGTCAGCAGTCCGTCATCAAGCCTTCCAGGTTAGGCATGAAGCTGGCGGAGGGTCCGGGCTTCGACGGGCCGCTGACGCTGCTGGGCTCCGAAACCAAGGACGTGGACGACACCTGGCAGCCGGTGTGGGGCGAGGTAAAAAGCATCCGTAACCACTACCAGCAGCTTACGGTGCACCTGCGCCAGCCCCAGGCCCCGGGTCGGCGGCTGGATGTGGTGTTCCGCGTGTTTGCCGATGGGGTGGGCTTCCGCTATGAATTTCCGCAGCAGCCCAACCTGAAGTACTTCGTGGTAACCGACGAGGTAACGGAGTTTGGCCTGACCGGCAACCACAAAGCCTTCTGGATTCCCGGCGACTACGATACCAACGAGTACCCTTACACTACCTCGAAGCTGAGTGAGGTAAACAATGCGGCGCTGGTGCAAGCCTCCACGGCCATTGCCGTGCGCGAGGCCCCCGATGCCCAGGCGGTACAAACGCCGCTTATGCTCAAATCGGCCGAAGGATTGTACATCAACCTGCACGAGGCGGCGCTGCTGAACTACCCGGCCATGCAGCTCCACGTTGATCCGCAGACGTACCAGCTCACGGCCCGCCTGGTGCCCGACGCCACGGGCAGCAAAGCCTACCTGCACGCCCCCGACCATACCCCCTGGCGTACCATCATCGTCAGCGATAAAGCCACCGATATTCTGGCGTCCAAGCTCATTCTGAACCTGAACGAACCGAGCAAACTAACGGATACCGGCTGGATCAAGCCCATGAAGTTTGTGGGCGTATGGTGGGAAATGCAGACTGGCAAAAGCACCTGGAACTATGCCAACCGGGCCGACACCCTCACCGAAGCCGGCCAGCTGATTCCGCACGGCCGCCACGGCGCTACCACCGCCAACGTGAAGCGCTACATCGACTTTGCCGCCAAAAACGGCATTCCGGGCGTTCTGGTGGAAGGCTGGAATGTAGGCTGGGAAGACTGGTTTGGCAACTGGAAGGAAGACGTGTTCGACTTCGTGACGCCCTATCCTGATTTTAATGTGCAGGAGCTGCAGCAGTACGCGGCCGGCAAGGGCGTGCAGATGATTATGCACAACGAAACCTCGGGCTCGGCCACGGACTACGAGCGGCGCTTGGAAACCGCGTATACCTTCATGAACCAGCACGGCTACCCGGCCGTGAAAACCGGCTATGTGGGCCGCATTATACCGCGCGGGGAGCACCACGACGGACAGTGGATGGTCAACCACTACACCCGTGTGGCTGAAACGGCTGCCCGCCATCGCGTGATGGTGGACATGCACGAACCCGTGCGCCCCACGGGCCTGCACCGCACCTACCCCAACTGGCTGGCCTCTGAAGCCGGTCGCGGCAACGAGTACAACGCCTTCAGCGACGGAAACCGCCCCGACCACGAAACCATTCTGCCTTTCACCCGCCTCATGGGCGGGCCCATGGACTACACGCCCGGCATCTTCAAGCTGCGCAACTACTCCGCCGACGCCACGCGGCGGGTGCAAACCACCCTGGCCAAACAGCTGGCCCTGTACGTGACGCTCTACAGCCCGCTGCAAATGGCCGCCGACCTGCCGGAAAACTACGAAAAGGAGCCGGCCGCCTTCCAGTTTATCAAGGATGTGCCTGTAGACTGGGACGATACGCGCGTGCTGGAGGCGGAGCCCGGCGAATACGTAACCATTGCCCGCCAGGAAAAGGGTAAGAGCAACTGGTTTATCGGCGCTATTACCAACAAGAAAGGCCGCGCCACCACACTCAAGCTGGACTTCCTGGAAAAAGGGCGCAAGTACATGGCCACCGTGTATGCCGACGCAGCCAGTGCCGACTGGCAGTCAAACCCCGAAGCGTATCAGGTAACGAAAACAATGGTGCGAGCCGGCGCTAAGCTGCCGCTGCGTCTGGCCCCAGGTGGTGGAGCGGCCATTAGCATTATCGTCATTCCTTAGCCGTAAAGTAGTATCTTAAAGCAGTCAATATTTTATCCTAATCCGCCCTTATCCACTCTGTTTTCCGACCTCCTCTATCGTACATGAAAAAGCTGTTTTTACTTTTTTTCTTACTGCGGACAGCTACGGTGCTGGCCCAATCACCTAGCGTAGCTAAAACCAATCCGCAGCGGGTATATATGCACTATATGCCCTGGTTCGAGACGCCCCAGACTTCTGATAACCGGAGGTGGGGCCTGCACTGGACCATGAGCAACAAGAATCCCAATATCATTGACCCAGCTACGGGCAAGCGGCAGATTGCCGCGCACTATTACCCGCTGATCGGTCCCTACGCCAGTTCCGACCCTAACGTAATAGAGTACCATTTGCTGCTGCTCAAATACGCGGGCGTAGACGGGGTGCTGATTGACTTTTACGGCAATGGCGGCAACGACCTGCCCCTGCTGCTGCGCAATACCAACGCGCTGGTACCGCGCACGGCCGATGTAGGCCTCGGCTTCGCGGTGGTGTTTGAGGATCAGTTTGCGGCCACGCTCGCCGATGCTAAGGCGAACATGCAGTACGTGGGCACTAACTACTTCTCGCGCGCCAACTACCTCCAGCTCGATGGTAAGCCGCTGGTCCTCACCTTCGGGCCGCAGAAATACCAGACGCCCGCCGACTGGACACAGATTCTGGGGGTGCTTCCTACGCCGCCCACGTTCTTGCCCCTGTGGTACGAATCGGCTGATGCCGGGGCCAATGCCTCGGGCGAGTTCAGCTGGATTTACTCGGATTTCCTGACTGGCCTCACCAACTTCTACAAGAACCGGGCGCCCGGCCTCGGCGTAGCGGGTGGCGTGGCCTACCCCGGCTTCGACAGCTTTTACGCTAAAGGCGGCTGGGGCGGACCCACCTGGGTGATTCCGCACAACAACGGCCAGACGCTCAAGCAAACCCTGGACCTGGCCACGCAGTACCAAAGCCGCCTGGACTTCGTGCAGCTGGCCACGTTCAACGACTTCGGGGAAGGCACCATGCTGGAGCCCACGCAGGAGTTTGGCTTCGCGGCCCTGGAGCAGGTACAGGCTTTCACGGGCGTAGCTTACACCGTAGCGGAACTGAAGCTGGTTTACCAGCTCTATACCCTGCGCAAGTTTCACGCGGGCAATACCAGCGCCCAAGCTACCCTGGACCAGGCCTTTCAGAAGTTTGTTGCCCTGGATGTGCCCGCCGCGGCCAGTCTACTCAACAGCCTGGGGCAGCCTACGCCCGTGCGCCCCGCCTCTGGTAGTCTGCGCCTGCAGCTTTACCCCAACCCCGCCGGTAGCACCCTGAAACTGTTTTATCCGGCTGAGCTGAAAGGCGGTACCGTGCAGGTACTGGATGCTACTGGCCGGATAGTGATTACCCAACCCGGCCACCCTAGTTTGGACATCAGTGGTCTGGCCTCCGGCACTTATCGGCTGGTGTACAGCAAAGGCAACACCCACCTGAGCCAGTCCTTTGTAAAGTAGATGCTCCCCTATCTTTTCCATTTTCCCACCTTTTCCATTTCTCATGAAAATTTTTACCCAACTGCTGTGTGCCGCCGCCCTGCTGACTGTCAGCCAGCAAACCGCCGCCCAAACCCTGCTCGATAACTTCGAGACGACCCGCTTACTTTCCTACCCGGAGGCCCAGGGCGTCCTCACGCAGGAAGCAGCCAACCCTTTTAAAGGCACCGGCAATAACAGCACCTCGGTGGCCAAGTTTGTGCGGGATGTCAACTCCCCGTACTCTACTATCACCATCCGGCCCAGAAACGGCAAGTTTGCCGATGTGTCGGCGTACAAATCCGGCGCGCAGAAGCTTACGATGAAGTTTCTGAGCCCCGGCCCCGATTTGCGGGTAAACCTGGTAATGCAGGATAAAGACAAAGTAGCTTATCCGGCAGGCAATTACGCCGGCCTGTTCTTTGCCGTTACCACGGCAGCGGCCAACACCTGGGAGACACTTACCTTCACCTTTGAAGCGCCCGAAGGCTCCTTCGACCCAACCGTCACGGCCAAAGACATCGACCAGATTGCCATGCTCATTGCGCCCGGCGCCACGGGAGCCCCGGCCGGTGCTACCTACTACTTCGATGATTTTATGGGCCCGGCTACAGAGGCCATTCCCACCAGCGGTATGCCCCCTATTCTGCTAGATGACTTCGAAACAGACCGCTACGTGGAATACCCGGTGGCCCAGGGCGTGCTCACGGAAAAAGCCCCCAACCCGTTCAAAACCGCGGCTAATAACAGTGCTTCGGTAGCAAAATTCGAGCGTTCGGCCTCCGATATGTATTCTACCATTGCCATCCGTACCAAGAGCGGCTTTTTCGCCGATGTATCGGACTATGCCAGTGGCGCGCAGAAAATGACGATGAAATTCCTCAGCCCCGGCCCCGGCACCCGGGTACAACTGGTGCTCCAGAATGCCGCTACGGTAGCGTATCCGAAGGGCAACTACGCCGGTGACTTCTTCGCCACCACCACGGCGGCCGCTAACACCTGGGAAACCCTGACGTTTGACTTCACCCCCGGGGTTGCTAATGACACGTTCGACCCAACTGTAAAAGCCACCGACATTGACCAGATTGCCCTGCTGATTGCCCCCGGCTCCCAGAACAACGGTGCCACCTACTACTTCGACGACCTGATGGGTCCGGCCCTCGTGACGATGCCTACCGCGAACCGTGGCGCCCAGAACGCCACGGCTGCCTTCGCTGCTGTGTACCCCAACCCTGCTGCCGGCATCACCAAGCTGCCCTACAGCCTGCAGAAATCGGCCGTGGTGAGCTTGGCCGTATTCGACAACCTAGGCCGCCGTGTGGCTATGGTAGTTGACCGGCAGCAACAGCCCGCCGGCCAGTTCTCCGCCGAGCTGAACGCTGCTCGTCTGGCCCCCGGCCTCTATACCTGCCGCCTGACGGTAGATGGCGTAGCCCTTACCCGTCGGCTGAGCGTGCAGTAAGCCTGCGCTTAGCGTAATGTTTTTAAAGGGCCCCAGCCGAAACCGGCTGGGGCTCTTTGTTGGAACTCACCAGAAATACACCCTTACAGCTTCGGGCCTACTCCGGCATTTTACGGCCTAGCCGCACGAACACCTGAAACCGCACTTCCTGCTCTTCCGGCCCCCAGACTTTCGTCAGCTCGTCGGCCAGCAGTAGCACCGCGTCCTGGCCGTGCTGCTTCCGGTATTTTACCACGCTCGACCAGGTGCGCAGGTAGTTCAGGAAATGCTCGGCCGTCCAGCGGCGGGCCTCGGTGAAATGGGCGTATTCCACGTCGGCAAACGGGAAGGGCAAGCGGGCGTACTCGTCATCAATATGCCAGCGGTTCTCGTCCCAGTACGGGCGCATGGTTTCGGCGTAGAACCGGCGGATGAGCGAATCCAGCCCGGCACTTACCTGCACCAGCCCGTAGCCCCACTCGGCCACCACCCCGCCGGGGCGCAGCACCCGCAGCACTTCCCGGTTGAATGCCCCAGGCTCAAACCAATGCACTGCCTGCCCTACCGTTACCAAATCTACGGCCGCATCAGCCAGCGGCGCGTGCTCGGCCGGGGCCAGCTGGTAGGTGATGTTGGGCTGCCGGGGCGCTTCGGCCAGCTGGGCGGCGCTGATGTCGGTGGCCGTAACCTGGGCAAAGTGCCCGGCCAGCACCAAGGCTACCTGCCCGTTACCGGTGGCGCAGTCCCAGGCGTGCGACCGGCCCGACACGCGCAGCAGCAGCCACTCGTATAAAGCCGCTGGGTAGTCGATGCGGTAGCGGGCGTAGAGGCTGGCCTGATCGGAAAAACGGTCGAGCATGATGGGGAGACGGCTAGATGGTTGACGGTTATCCAGCTAATATAGCTGAACAGCTGCCTGGCTGGGATTCGAGGGGAGCGGCCGACACTCTTTGCTCTGGTGGCTATACTGATTTACTCGGCAAACTGCGCAACATTTGCGCAAATGCAGCAGGGTGCGGGGCTTGCGCCCTGCCGATTGGACACCGGTAGGTGGGTTCGTTCAACGCCGGGCAGGGACAAGCCCAGCCCCTACCGCATTACGGACATTAACCAGAAAACCATCTACCCATCTAACCTTTTAGCCATGTCTCTTCCAATTTCCACCGGGCTGCTGGCCTATGGCATGTCGGGCCGGGTGTTTCATGCGCCGTTCCTGGCCGCGCACCCCGGCTTCCAGCTGCAGGCCGTGGTAGAACGCACCCGCAAGGAAGCTGCCGCCACTTACCCCGCGGTGCAGAGCTATAATAGCGTGGCCGAGCTGCTGGCCGATGATACGCTGGAGCTGGTGGTAGTGAATACGCCCAACTTCACCCACTTCGACCTGGCCCGGCAGGCCCTGGAAGCCGGCAAGCATGTGCTGCTGGAAAAGCCCGTTACGGCTACCCTGGCCGAGCTGGATGTGCTGCTGGCGCTGGCCGAGAAACAGGGCAAACTGCTGTTGGCTTACCAGAACCGCCGCTGGGACGCCGACTTTCAGCTGGTGCGGCAAGTGGTGGAAAGCGGCCGGCTGGGCCAGCTCACGGAGGCGCACTTCCGCTTCGACCGGTTCAAGCCCGGCCTTAACCCCAAGGTGTTCAAAGAAGACCCCATCGTGCCCGCCAGCGGCTTCCACTACGACCTGGGCGCCCACGTGCTGGATGAGGCTCTGAGCCTGTTTGGCCGCCCCGAGCAGGTGCAGGTGGCCCAGGCCAGCCAGCGCCCCGGCTCCCGCGTGGTCGATTTTTTTCACGCCCACCTCACCTATGCTGCCGGCCTGCAGGTATTCGTGACGGTGAGCTTGCTGGCTGCGGCGCCGGTGCCCGCCTACGTGCTGCACGGCACCCAGGGCTCCTTCCAGAAGCGCCGCGCCGACGTGCAGGAAACTCAGCTGGCCGCCGGCATGCTGCCCACCGACGAAACCTATGGCTGGGAACCCGCCGAGGCGGCTGGTCAGCTGACGTTGGCGGAGGCAAACGGGCAGCTTTCCACCACCACTCTGGAGGCCCCGCGCGGCAGCTATCCAGCCCTTTTTGAGGCCGCATACCAAGCTATCCGCCACGGGCAGCCGTATCCCGTGCGGGCCGAGGAGCTGCGCTGGCAGCTGGAAATTCTGGAGCAAACCGTACGGCCGGCCCACGGCTGAGCTTCTGCGCGCGGCGGCCCGAAATCCTTCTATCTTTGTTTCCACCAGAATACCAGCTGCCGCAAGCTGACCAGGAAACCAGGGTCAGCCATTCATCATCTTAACTCGCTGAACCTTGACGTTTCACGAATTCAACCTCCACGACGACCTGCTGGCCGGCGTGGACGCCATGAACTACCAGCAGGCCACGCCCATCCAGGAACAGGCCATTCCGCGCATCCTCGAAGGCAAAGACCTGATTGCCTGCGCCCAGACCGGCACCGGCAAAACCGCCGCTTACCTGCTGCCCCTGCTCGACAAGATTTCGCACGCCAAGCACGGCACCACTTCCACACTAGTGCTGGTGCCCACCCGTGAGCTGGCTACCCAGATCGACGAGCAGATAACCGGCTTTGGCTACTTTGTGGAGGCCAGTTCCATTGCCATCTACGGCGGCGGCAAATCGGAAGGCTGGGAGCAGCAGAAGCGTGCCCTCACCTCCGGCGCCGACATCATTGTGGCCACGCCCGGCCGCCTCATTGCCCACATGCAGATGGGCTACGTGAAGTTTGAGGACCTGAAGTACCTGGTGCTCGACGAAGCCGACAAGATGATGGACATGGGCTTCTCCGATGACATTCTCAACATCGTGCGGCAGTTGCCCAAGCAGCGCCAGACGCTGCTGTTCTCGGCCACCATGCCCAGCAAAATCCGGGACTTCTCGCAGCAGCTGCTCCAGAACCCCGAAGAAATCCGGCTGGCTGTGAGCAAGCCCGCCGCCGGCATCGACCAGCAGTTCTACCTAGCCTTCGACCGTCAGAAGATTTACCTGCTCGAGCACATCATCAAAACTCAGGACGTGCAGAGCATGGTGCTTTTCACCAGCCAGAAAGCGGCGGTAGGTGGCATCGTCCGGGCCATTAATAAGCTCGGCATCGAGGCGCGCGGCATCAGCTCCGACCGGACCCAGGAGGAACGCGAGGAAATCATGCGGGCCTTCAAAAACAAGCAGTTCCCCATCCTGGTCGCTACCGACGTACTCAGCCGGGGCATCGATATCGATTCGCTCAGCCACGTAGTAAACTACGATATTCCGCGTGCCGCCGAGGACTACGTGCACCGCATTGGCCGCACGGCCCGCGCCGCTACCAAAGGCACGGCCATTACCTTCATTGCCGATCAGGATCAGGACCGGGTGCTGAAGATTGAGAAGCTGATTGAGCGCGAAGTTGAAAAGCAAAGCATTACGGAAGCCCTGGGTTTGGGCGAAGCGCCCGAGTTCGATCCTAAGCGCTTCAGCGGACTGCGCGGCAAAACCGGGGGCCGGCCCGAGCGCGGCGGCCGCTCCGGCGGCGCGGGCCACGACCGGGGCCCACGCCCCGAGGGTAGCCGTGGCCCCCGCGAAGGGGCGCGCTCCGGCGGGCGCGGCGACAAAGGCTCCCGGCCCGAGCGCGGCGACAAGCCCGACGCCGACCAGCAGGCCCGCATTGTGAAGGCCCAGGCTGCCCTGGCTGCCCTTGATGCCGGCCAGGCCCCGGCCCAGCCCTACCAGCGCCCTCCGCGTGAGCCGCGCCCCGAAGGCGAAGCGAAGGACGGCGCAAGCCAAACCCGCCCGCCCCGCCGGGAACCCCGGGCCCCACGCCCACCTCGCCCCGAGGGTGAAGCCGCCAGCTCCGTTCCTCAGGCCGAAGGTGAGCTAGCCGCCGAAGGCCAGCGCCGCCGCAAGCGCGGGGGCCGCAACCGCAAGCGCAGCGGCCGGCCCGCCGGCTCGGGCGCTGAGGCTACCCCGGCTGCTCCCGCCTCCCCCGGCGCCGAGTAACAAGCTCCAAACCGCAAGCAAAAGGCACCGCTACAGCTGTAGCGGTGCCTTTTTGTGGCCTCCTGGCTCAGGTAACAGCAGGTTTGACTTTATTGCTAATCGCCCGAAAATGAACAAAAAACTCATTTTGGGCTGAAACCTGGATAACGACTGCCGAATAAAAAAACACCTTCTCCACAGCGCGGAGAAGGTGCTTGAATGAGTCCCTACCTTCAAGTCTCAGGACTGACTATTTCACCAGAACCAGTCGTTGGCTCTGCGTCTTACCGTTAAGTTGCAGGCGGCAGGTATAGATGCCCGCCGGCAGTGTTTTTCCATCCAGAGTGAGCCGATATTCCCGGCCGCCCTCAGCCGTGGCGTCGAAGAGCGTGGCTACCGGCTGGCCCAGGGCATTATAGAGCCGCACCTGAGCCGGAGTACTCGCCCCAGCGCGGAACTGTACGGTAGTACGGTCGGTGAACGGGTTTGGATACGCTTCCAAAGGCTGCTCCAGTACAGGGGCGGCCGCCTTGGTGACGTTGCCCGAAATGCGGGCTGCGGCCCCGGCAATGTACCAGCGCTGCCCCCGGTTGCCGTTCTGGTCCCACAAAGCCAGCTGGGTGCCGGCCGCAGAGGAGGCTCCGGGTACTTCAATCACCCGCGTTCCCGTCAGGGAAGTCATCAGGTAAGCGCCGTCGGCCGTGCGCTCAATTTTGAATTTCTGGCAGTTGTTGTTCAGGTAAGGCCAGAGCTGCAGCTTGGCACCGTTGCTGGCGCTGCAGTTCACCACATCAGCCGCCAGCCCCCCTTGCGCGTTGGTAATCTTGTAGGCGCCATCGCCCACGGGTGCGAAATCCCACTTCTGGCACGTGAGGTTGTTGTACGTGCCCTGGGCAATAGCCTGCCCCTGCACGCCGGTGCAGCCCCAGGCATCCCACGATAGGCCGCTGTTCTGGTTGGTGATGCGGTAGCGCCCGGCCGCCACCCAGTCGCGCGTTACAAAGGGCCACCCATCGGCTCCGCTCCCACCCATGTTGGCAATATCCAGCTTGGCGTTGCCGTTGTCGTTGCCATCGTAGTAGTGCATTGACACGAAGTTGGCCCCATTCTCGCGCAGCAAGCCAAAGTGGCCAGGGCCGATGTACTTGCCGGAAGAGGATAGGATGCGCGTGCCGCCGTTGCTGCGCAGGTCTACGTTATTTTTGTCTTTGTAAGGCCCGTTGATGCTGGTGGAGCGGCCCATTACCAGGTAATACGTGCTATTGACGCCCTGGCAGCAGGCGCCACGGTTGACCACGAGGTAGTAGTAGCTGCCTTCCTTGAACAAGTACGGCGCTTCCCAGGAGGCCCGGCTACCGCCTGCTACGTGTACCACAGCAGCGCCCGCCTTCTTCAGTCCCGTAGCGGCGTCCAGCTCAATAATACCAATGCCGCCAGAAAACGAGCCGTAGGTCATGTACACCCGGCCGTTGCTGTCCTTGAGCAAGGCCGGGTCAATGGCGTTGATGTCCGTTTGCGTGGACGATGAAACCACCATGCCTAAGTCCGTCCATTTGTAGCTGGCCGAGTTCTGGTCGAGCGTGGGGCTGGTAGCCACGCCAATGGCCGAACGCGGGGAGCCGAACGTGGAGCAGGAATAATAGAGGTAATACTTGCCGTTCATGTACAGCACGTCGGGCGCCCAGAACGTGCCGTCGAAGCCGGGCACGGCTTGGTTGACCCACGCGGGCCAGGTGCCAATGGGAAACACCGATTTGGGCGCCTTAGTCCAGCGAAACAAGTCCGTAGAATAGGCCGCGTAGATGCCCGCACCGGTCGTAAACATCCAGTATTTGTTGCCGTCTTTAATGAGCGTCGACGGGTCGTGTGAGCCAGTAGCTCCATCGAGGGCCTTCACCGGGCCTATACTGACAGTTAGCAGCACCCAGAGCAGCGTGGCTGCCTTAAGCGTCCTCTTGCACACGTTCAACCAACTGGTTTTCTCCATGTACTGTTCAGTTACTCTGCTGCTAAACGTTGCAGCGCTGCCGTCAGCCGCGTTTATCCGGCTTGAAGGTCCCTTTTCGTGTAGTGAGTGCCTCATAGGAAGAATGTGGGAATTGAATGGGAAAGAATGAAAACAGCACAATCGATTGTGAAAAAACATAAAAAGATATTAGAAGACGTTCACAATCGATTGTGTAAAGAGGTACAGATTACCATTCCAACCCCTTTGCTACACAAACTCAGAGAAGCCGCCGCAAGTTCTGTTCTGGATATTGACCAAAACATTCAGGCTTTCAGACAATACAAAGGAATAGAAGTTAGCAGTAAGTGCCAAGGCCTTAGCCTGATTTTTATTGAATAACATCTTGGCTTTCACTATACAGCCCGTGTTTGGTTACAAAAGGTGCCCTTGTACATAAGCCAGCATATGTGCTATGCCCACAAAAAAGCTGCGCCTCTTGCAGGAGACGCAGCTTTCACTCTTCACTCACCCTTATGCGTAAATCCTTAGTACACTTCCAGCGACCGGCTGTACGAGTTATTGTCTTCCAGCCATTCCTTCAGCTTTTTGTCGGCGTCGATGGTAGCACGCACGGTGGTTTTGCCAGCGGACGGGGCCTGCCAGGTGCTTTGCGTGGCCGGAACAAGCGTAGCCTGACCCGGCTGGAGCGTTAGGCTGGTGCCGGGCGCACTGGCCACCGCAGCATTGTTCACGCTGAAGCTCAGATTCAGCTTTTGGCCCGTTACGGGGGCATTGCCCAGGTTTCGTACCAGCGCGTAGAACCGCACCGCCTCCCCTGCTCTGGGGAATCGGGGCAAGCTGAACACCTCCGTTACTTTCAGGTCGGGACGGGCTGCGCCGCTTTTCAGGGTAACGTCCTGGGTTAGCGGCAGACGGTCGGAGGCGCCCCCGACGCGCACGGTGTAGCGGCCGGCATTTACCTGGTAGGCTTTCTGCTGCTCGTTCCAGCGGTAGAAGTCCTCGGCCGTAAGCTGGAAGGTCACGGTTTTCTTTTCGCCGGGAGCCAGCGTCAGGCGCTCAAAGCCTTTCAACTCCTTTTTGGGCATCCACACCGGCGAGTTGTGCGTGGTGAGGTAAAGCTGAGTTACTTCGTCCCCGGCCAGCTTGCCGGTGTTCTGCACATCCAACATTACCTGCACTGGGGCACCGGCTACGAGCGAGCTAGCGGAGGTGCGCAGGTTGCTGTATTGGAAAGTGGTGTAGCTAAGGCCCGCGCCAAAGGCAAACTCCGGGGTCAGGGCTTTTTCGTCGTACCAGCGGTAGCCGTTGCCGAAGTCGTCGGTGAAGTCGTCGTTCCACTCGGGCAGCTGATTGTCGGCGGTGGGCATGGTCACGGGCATGCGGCCGGCGGGGTTGTAGTCACCAAACAGCACATCGGCCAGCGCCGTACCGGCTTCCTGCCCGGCGTAGAAGGAATACACCAGCCCTTTCGCGGCGGGCAGGCTTTCGTGCAGGGAGCATACGCCCCCGCTTTGCAGCACCACCACCACGTTAGGGTTCACGCGGGCCAGCGCCCGAATCAGGCGCTGCTGCATGCCGGGCAGCACAGTAGAGTTGTTCACCCGGTCGCTGCCGCCGTTATAGCCCTCCCCTTCCTGAGTCAGGTCGAGGCCACCGGCAAACACCACCACATCGGCCTGACGGGCCAGCTCGGTAGCGGCCCGGAAGCCGGTGGTGTCGATGCTGTTGATGTCGCAGCCCTTGGCGTAGTACACCTTGGTCGCGCCCAGCTTGGTATCCAGCGCCTGCTTGAGGCTCACGGCGTAGGCCGGAGTAGTTTCGCTGCTGCCAAAGCAGTTCAGGTTCGACTGGTCGGCGTTGGGGCCGATAACGGCAATGTGCTTGGTCGTGCTTTTGTTGAAAGGCAGCACGTTGCCCGTGTTTTTCAACAGCACCACGGACTCGCGGGCACCCTGCAGGGCTACTTCCTGGTGCGCGGGCGTATTGGCCGATTTAGCAGGTGTGGAAGTCGGATAGAAATCCAGCATACCGGCCATGATTTTGGAACGCAGCACGTTGCGCACGGCCGCGTCAATCACCGTCATGGGCACTTTGCCGCTGGCGACTAGGCCGGGCAAATCTTTCTGGTAGTCGTCGGAGCCCATGCACACGTCGTTGCCGGCCACAATGGCTTTCTGACTGTCGTGCACCGCGTCCCAGTCGGATACTACATAGAACGGGAAACCCCAGCGCTGGCGCAGCACCGTGTTCATCAGGTACGGACTCTCGGCCGCGTGTTCCCCGTTGATCAGATTGTAGGACGACATCACGCTGAGCGCGCCTCCTTCCTGCACTGCCATGCGGAAGTTGTAGCCGAACTGCTCCATCACGCCCCGGTCGGTGAATATCTGGTTGCGGCTGTGGCGCGTGCTCTGCTTGCCCTCAATCATGAAGTGCTTGGCCGTGGCCATCACCGGGGTAGTCTGGATGCCGCGAATGATATAGCCGCCCAACTGCCCGATGAGGAAAGGGTCTTCGCCACCGGCCTCGGCGTTGCGGCCGGCGCGCGGATCCTGCACAATATCGAGGCACGGGCCCAGCTGCTGATGCTTGCCATAGGCCCAGAACTCCTCGCCCATGGCCTGACCCAGGCGGTACGCCAGGGCCCGGTTCCAAGTAGCAGCCACGGCCATACCGGTCGGAAACGACGAAGCCCGCTCGAAGCGCACCCCGTGGGGGCCATCGTCCATCACGAAGCCGGGCACTTTCAGCCGCTCGTTGGTGGGCGTGGTCATGAAGCCGTTGTTGTAGAGCTGGGCCAGCTTTTCCTCGGTGCTCATCTGCTGCAGCAGGCTTTCCACACGGGCATCGGCGGTGAGCGGCAACTGCTGCGCCTGCCCCGAGTGGTAGCCCAGCAAACCCAGTGAGAAAACAAAGGCCGTGCGGCGCAGTGGTAACAGAATACTCAGCATGAAGCTAGCAGATGGGTGGAACTCCAGACCGTAGCTTTACTACGGTACTATGTTTGAAGGAAGGATAAATACAGATTACAATAACCCTAAACGTCTTGGCGGACGTGTCCTTTCAAACCATACCAAGTGATGTACAGGTAGCAGAGGGCTGGCAGCAAGAAAGCCAAGCGCAGTGCGTGTACTCCACCTCCACCTAAGTGGCTGTCAGCTATCATGCCGAACAGTGGCGGAATAATAGCTCCACCTACAATGGCGGCTGACAGCAGCCCTGATGCATCCTCCGTGTGCCGCCCCAGCCCGGCCACAGCCAGCGTAAAAATTACTGGGAACATAATTGAGTTCATCAGCCCTACCGCCAGCAGACTCCACATAGCCACCGCTCCACTGGTGTTCATTGATACGATCAGCAGCAGAACAGCTCCCACGGCATTGACAGCCAGTACCCGTCCCGGACGCACGTTGCGAAGTACAAAAATACCAGCAAACCGACCGATCATGGCTCCCAGCCAGTACAGCCCTACTTGGTAGCCTGCTGCTGCCGCCGACATGCCAACTACCTCCGGCTGCTGCAGATAGGAAACAATGTGCGAGCCAATGGCTACCTCGGCGCCGACATAGGTGAAGATGCCTACCAGTCCCAGCACTAGGTGCCGGTAGTGCCAAGCCCGGCGCGTGTCCCCGGCCGCGGCCGGGGCATGCTCTACCTGCGGCAGTTTTAGAAAAGCCAGCACTGCGCTGATAAGAATCAGCACCGCGCCAATTACCAGATAAAGCTGCTGCACGGCTGATACGTCTAACCCGGCAGCTTGCGCGGGAGAGAGTTGCTTGAGGTCAGGCAGGTGAGAGAGAATCAGCATTGAGCCCAGTGGCGGTGCAATGGCCGTAGCCAATGAGTTGAAGGCCTGCGTGAGCGTGAGTCGGGAAGAGGCCGTTTCAGGCGGGCCTAGGATAGAAACGTAGGGGTTACCAGCTACTTGCAGCGTAACAATACCCGTCGCCAGTACAAACAGGGCACCTAGGAACAGGGCGAAAGTGCGGCTCTCAGCAGCGGGGAAAAACAAGCAGCAGCCCAGCGCCGCTATCAGAAAGCCTACCAGCATGCCGCGCTTATAGCCCAGAATTTTGACCACCCAGCCAGCGGGCACACCCATAACCAGATAAGCGCCAAAAAAGCAGAAGTTAACCAAGTTAACTTCCGTGTAGGAGAGTGTGAAGAGGCCTTTGAGGTACGGAATCAGGATGTCGTTCAGACAGGTAATGAACCCCATCATGAAAAACAGGACCGTGAGCGAAGCCAGAGCCGACGTGTAGCGTGGCGACGCCCCTGAAGGGTCGGTAGTGGCGGGGGCAGAAACTGAGGAGGGAGCGGCCAGAGCCATAGTCGAACGAAAAAAAGGTGAGCAAACAGCCCGGGAAGGGCACAAAATAGCCTATACCCGGCCGGTGCGACGGCAGCCGACCGGGTATAGGCTGATCAGGAGCGGAGTGGCAAAGCTATAGCAATATTAATGTTGCCCACCTAGTTTCTGCGTGGTTACCTGTCCGCCCGTTTCCAGACGCAGTTGGTACAGAGTGCAGGTAGTTTTTTTCATCACGCTAGAAGGTGAATTGATGCTGGTTTCGGTAGCACTGAATTGCATTGTCGCAAACAAACAGAAAGCAGTTCAAATGAAATAGGCCTTTCTCCATGGAAAGCGAATTTTCCACTGTTCCTAAAGGGCCGGCGTGCTCCCCTTACATTGCTACGCCGGCCCCGGAACCGAACCGACGAGGCTGAGCCTGAGTCGGGGCGGATAAACAGCGGGTGGGGCGTCTCCCCTTCCCGCTATGTTTTATTCTGATTTCATGTTATAGATCCGCACATAATCCACCAGCATCCGCTGCGGAAAGGCTGTTTCATCGATGCCTTTGGCACCACCCCACTCGCCTCCTACCGCTACATTCAGCAGCAGGTGAAACGGATGGTCCCAGGGCCAGGCTTCCCAGCCCGTACGCTCGTTGGTGCTGGTGAAGTAAGCCTTGCCATCCATAAAGGCCGTAATGGACTCGGGCGTCCACTCAACCGCATACACATGAAATGCGCTAGTGGCATCAGGAACCTGAATGGTAGCTGTTTTCTGGTTGTTGGTACGGAAATAGTATTTGTTGCAGTGCGTCGAGGCATGTACCACACCGGGGTCATATCCTACGTACTCCATAATGTCGATTTCGCCGTTATCAGGCCAGCTTTTATTGCCGTATTGCCAGTTATCAGGCAGCATCCAGATGGCAGGCCAGGTGCCGCGCCCTCCTGGCAGCTGCGCCCGTATTTCAAATCGGCCGTATGCCTGGCTTCCCCCTTTCCCGGGCCCGCCAAGCGAAACCAGCCGCGCAGACGTATAGGCGTTACCAGGGTTCAGCTGCTCACGGCGAGCTTCTATCACTAGGTTGCCATTCTCAACGCGGGCGTTTTCCGAACGGGCCTTGGTGTAATACTGTAACTCCTTATTCCCCCAGCCGCTGCCCCCTTCGTCGTAGCCCCATTTAGCTGGGTTAGGCAAGCCATTCTGGTCAAACTCATCCTGCCAGGCCAGTTCCTTGAAGGTGTACTTAATGGCAGTAGAGCCGCCAGTAGTACCGGTTCCTTTGGGTGGCGTTAGAGTCGTTGTACAAGCGCCTGTTGCCAGTATTCCCCCTAGTAGCACGAAAAAAAGCGAATTGCGCAGGTTCATTAGTATGGGGTTACGAACGAGCAATACTGGGCGCGCTACCGCTACTGAAAAGCATATGAGAGAACTCCCTCTCCTCCGGCGGATACCGTTTGCCGGAAAAAGCAGAAAATTTCAACAGCGGCTGAATAACAACCGGAAAATTCGCGTTTAGGGCCCAAAGGACCGGGGAAATACCTGAACAACACCTTGATTAACAGGCACTTGTCGGTGCATTGTCAGACTTTGCAGGTAGGCAGCACCTATCTCCACATTGCCACTTGAGGGCATTATATAGCTCTCGGCAGCAATGTAGTACACTTCATTAAGCTCTCTTGATTAGGTAGCAGCACCCCGGCGGCGTCCGCCGGGGGCTACTTCCTAAACCAGTGCTGTGCGGTTGCAGCTCCGCCCGCCGGGGCATTGTTTCCCACCCAGCATCCGACGGGTGCGCACTGGTTTACTTGGCGTCCTTGTACTGGTAGAAACGAACGTAGTCAACCCGCATCTGCTGCGGAAAAACGGTAGAGCCGTTGGGGTTACCATCGAAGTTGCCGCCCACCGCAACGTTCAGAATCATGAAGAATGGGTTGTTGAACGGGTTGGGCGACGCGTTACCGGGCGAGAAAGAAAACACTTCCCGGCCATCTATGTACGTCCGGATCAGGTCTTTGCTACGCACCACGCTATACAGGTGATAATCGTCGGCGTAGGTACCTTCGGCCAGCGTCTGCCACTGGTTGCTTTTGTACTCACGATTGCCCATGCTGTTGGCGTAATGCATCGTGGAAAGTACCCGGTTGGGTTGGCTGCCCTGCATTTCCATGATGTCGATTTCGCCGCATACCGGCCAGTTCACCTGGTCGATGTTGGAACCCAGCATCCAGATAAGTATTGAGCTTTTCAATTGCGGCTGATTGCAAGGCGAGTAACCCGTTTGCCTGAAGCAACTCCCGGTTCTGGGCCACAATTGTTTCGCTCTGGCGACGCAACTCTTCCGTGCGCTTAGCTACCTGCGCTTCCAGATCCGAATTCAACTGATCTTTCAACTCCTGGTTCTGGCGTAGCTGCTCTACCAACTGGTCTTGGGCCTGGTGACGTTTGCGGAGTTGCTTTACCACTTTTTCCTGCGCCCGGATAGTGGCATCCTTGATTCCCTTTATTTTATCTCCCAGCGCATACGATAAAACAGCCACCTCAAGCACAAGCGCCATATTCATGCTATACACCGTGAAGGTATTGGTAAAGAAGCTGATACCTAACTTGCGGGTAATGAGAAACAGTACACTGATGGCTACCAGCGCGTGCGCCAACAGGAAATAACGAGCAGGCTTGAAACCCTTCCAGTACACCTGCAGAGCGGCATAATAAATCATGCCATATGGCAGCATATACAACCAGAAGCTCAGGCCTGTCTCTAATACGAGCATGTCCAAGAGCAGCAGGCCGGCACTGATGAGTACTACCATGCGGGTAAGTCGGTCGTAGCGCGGCAGCTGCTGGGGCGCATCCAGAAACATGCGGGCATAGTAGCTGAAGGTGAGCAGCAGCAGCAAAGGCGTACCCGTATTTACCAGAGAGTTCAGCCAAGGCCAGCTAGGCCAAAAAAACTGGAAGCCCAGCCCGTCTTCTGATAAAAATAGCAAGCTGCAGCTAAGTACATACAGCACGTAGCGAAGATAGGTCTGCTCACCAATGAAGAGGTAAATGCACAGATTGTACACTACCATAATAAACAGAATACCATAAAATGCTCCGAGCAGGCCATACTCCGTTTGGGTATGCGCAGCCAGCAGCTGCTCGTTGCGCAAACGTGATAGAAAGGAAGTCTTCGAGGTCGATTGGAACTTCAGGTAGTACGTCTGGGTCTGGCCAGCCTGCAAAGGCAACGGAAACAGAAAATTCTTGTATGGATACTGGCGGGAGGCAAACGGCCGCTCAGCGCCGGTATAGATGCTGTCGTAGCGGCCAGCATTGGTAGGATGGTAAAAAGTCAGGTAGCCAATATGCGAGTCGAAGGTTTCGAGGTACCAGTGCTGCTCGGCGCGGTTGGTGTTGTGCAGCGTCAGGCGCATCCAGTAAGTGGAGCTGGTATTACGGATGGCCCGATTGTCGGGGTGATTGGCATTGAATCGGCTGCTCCAGGACTGCTGTTGTACCTGAGCGAGTGTAAGCTGATTGGTAGGGTCTTCCAGAATGCTATAGAAGCCCGGGTCAACAAACAACTCACCCAGCCCTTTCTGCAGACGAAGTGTGTCTTCAGCAGTATGACGCGGAGCAGCCTGCGCTGTCACTAGTCCATTTGCCAACAGGCAACAGACCAGCAGAGGGCGCCATACAAGAGAAAACCTAATAAAAACCTGATAGTACATGATTGGTGTCATTAGAGCCGCCCAATTTACTAAACCAGTACAAGTAACCACTCACTTAAAGGAGGCTGCTACCTGAAACCGTGCGCTCGTGCCTAACGCATGGCCCTGGTCATACCAGAGGCAGGCGCTGCAGCCCGTTCAAATCTCAGCCAGCTTAGGCGGGCACCCGGCTGCGCCGTTACAACGCGCAGTTGGTGCTCCCCGGCAGAAAGAGTACTGCCCGGCACGGTAAGCGTAACCCAGCTATCGGCCTGACCGGTGGGTGGCACGGTAATTTCCGTCAGCAGTTGCCCATCCAGCAACAGCTGAAGCACAGCAGCCGAGGTGGTAGCATTGGCTACCCGAGCATACACCTGAAAAGCACCAGGTTGAGGTACAGTCACCGAGTATTGCAGCCACTCGTTTGGTTCCAGCAGGTCTACGGCCACATTATGCGCAGTGGGGTCAGCTACTTTACTGAGGTCGACACCGTCGTTACGATAGTGGCTACCCAGGTTCCAGTTTTCCTTTTGTACGAATTCGGTTCGTTGCGAATAAGTATCCTGATAAGCTGATCCGGCACGCCCCAAGTCATAGTGCGCGGCTACCAGCAAGCCAGGCAGTTGCTGCTGAACATTGAAGGCCCGCGCGCCTTCCACCGGCCGGATTAACGCCTGCACCACGTCGCGGTTTATCTTGCTGCGCTTGAACCGTACGTTGCGCAATAGAGCTGTGCGGCCAGCGGGAGTTAGAATGCTCCCGTAGGCGGGCACCGAAAAAATGCCCGTAGTAGCCTCAACTCGCTTAATATTCCAGTGGCACCAGCCTATGTTCAGCTTATTAAGCTCAGTTACAGCGGCGGCAAACCACTCGTTGGCATTTTCGCCCGTCTCCCCTACCCAAACAGGCACTTGCCAGTGGTCGCGGAAAGCCGCTAGGTTACGAAAGAGGTTGATCTGATTGGGGTTGGGGTCACCAGCAGCGGCCTCATTGGTACACCAGTAGCGGTGGGCATTGTAGATCAAATTGGAGCGAAGTGCTTCGGGGAGCTTATCCGGCGTCAGGTTGGTGTACTCGTTGCCATACCCGTTGCCCTCTAGCATCAGCAGGTGCTGGTCGTTCTGGCTGCGCACGGCTTCCAGCAAGCGTATATATAAGGAGCGCAGTTCCTGATTATCGTCACTAAGCCCATTCTTGGCACTTAATCCGTGCGGCTCATTGACCAGATCGTAGAAGGCTATGCGAGCATCCTGACGGTAGCGGCCCGCCAGCTGTTTCCAAAGTTGCACGGTAGCGTCCTGATATACCAGACGGCCTTTACTGTCGCGGCGCTTCCATAAGTCCAGTGGCACCATGTTATCATTGATATTGCGGTCAACACCCTGGCCGCCAGGCGCTGCGTGCAAATCAAGCACTACATACAGGTTACGGCTGCCACTCCACCGCAGTACATCATCCAGATGCCGGAAGCCTTCGAGGTTGCGGCCCGTAAAGAGCTGGCCCCGGTCGTTCCAGGCGGCTATGGAGTCGGCATAGGCGGCGTGCAGGGCTGGTTTTAAAAGTGCTTGCCGCCGGAACGCCCGTTGCTTGGGCGTCAGAAACAGATCATAGTGAAACGGCACCCGGATACAGTTAAAGCCCTGATCCGCCAGAAAATCAATATCGGCTTTGGTAACGAAGCTGTTGCGAAAGCGGCGGTAGAAATCTTCCACTGCCTTCTCAGGCATGGTCCGCAACATGGCTGCCTGAATCCGCCCTTGGGAGTTCAGCGTATCGGTGCGTAGTATATAGCTTTCCTGCAGCAGCCAGCCGCCCACGTTCACGCCGCGCAGGACCACCTTCTGGTTGTGGGCATCTACCATATCGGGCCCTTGCGCCCGCAAAAGCTCCTGCCCCCTGGCTGGCGCTACTCCCGCACTCGCCCAACAAAGCGCCACAATTCCTAAACGTAGCCGCAAGCATCTTACCGCGTAGTTCCACTTATTTCTATCAAACATAGGAAGTTCCCCTGCTGAGGGTATAATTTCCCCAACCCAACTCACACACGAGTTGAACCAAAGAAAAACCAGGAATGCGGGGAGACTCCTAAGCGGTAACTTAAACGATTGCGGAACTCAGGAGACAGCGGCTGTCATATCTGATGCGCAATCCAAAAAGCGGACTTTAGGTAGCAGGTCAAAATAACACTGTGTGTGTGGAAAAAGCAAGCTGTTCATTCGTCTGAACACTTCAGAATACGCTTCAACGTTTAAATGGCAAAAATATCTATGCGCTTCCCTCACAACATTAATTTAGCTAGTTCATTGGTGTTAAGGCACCTGCTTCGTACATCAGGCAGAAATACTTCCTGAAAGAAACAATACCCCAATAAGCATACACTCTGCTGGCGCCATAATATTGTAAGACTATACTATCTGCCCTAGGCCAAATAACAGGGTAAAGAGTAAGGTAGTCATGGCCATCTGTTTGAGCAGGGGGTCGAGTTGTAAAGAATCCTGCCGCCGCCACACCAGCAAGGCATTGCGCAGGAGCAATGGGGACGAAAGGATGAACAGCCATTGCCAGGGAGAATGATACGTAAAGGCCACATAAAGCAGCGCACACCCAAAGCCCAGCAGCAACAGAAGCCAGTGGTACTGCCGGGCTTTTACCGGGCCCAGCCGCACCGGAATCGTAATCTTACCGGCCAGTGCGTCGGAGCGGATGTCGCGGATGTTGTTGACATTGAGTACGGCGGTGGCAAAGCAGCCTAGGGCTGCGGCCGGCAGCAGAACCGGCAGCGGGAGGGCGCGGGTTTGCAGGAAATACGTACCGCAAACACCTACTATCCCGAAGAAAACAAACACCGATAGGTCGCCCAGGCCCGCGTACCCATACGGCTTCGAGCCGGCTGTATAGTTAATGGCTGCCCAGATAGCTGAAAGGCCCAGCACGAAAAACGCTGCAAAAACCCAGGCTCCTGCCGTGCCCAGCGCGACCCACAGCAGTGCCAGGCCACTCAGCAATGACAAAAGCCCAAACAGGCCCATGCCACGCTTCATCTGTGCCGGACTAATGGCCCCGCTTTGCACCGCCCGCTGCGGCCCTTCCCGGTGCACGCTGTCGGCGCCGTTCTGGGAGTCACCGTAGTCATTGGCCAGATTGCTCAGGATTTGAAGTAGAATTGTAGTCAGTGCGGCCAGACCTACTACCTCGGACCGGAATTGGCCGTGGCTGGCGGCCAGAAAGCCTCCGGCCATAATACTGGCCAGCGCCAGCGGCAGGGTGCGCGGCCGAAAAGCCGACAGCCAAGCTTTGGCAGAACTTCCCGAAGCAACTGGCGCGGTAGAGGAAGGCATAAAAATGGAAGTAATGTATGAGTGGTTAGCGTTCAATAACCAGCGGTTCTATACTGGCAATCGTGTGCGCTGACAGTTTGGCGAAATGGTCCACTACCCTATCGGCTGAACTCAGGTCCTGGAGGGCGGAATGCTCGCTCTGGTAGCCGATACAGTAGATGCCCGCCGCTTTGGCAGCCGCTACCCCATTGGTAGAGTCTTCAATCACCACGCATTCGTGCACCGGGCTGCCAGCCAGCGTGGCGGCATGGGCAAAGATGGCGGGATCGGGCTTAGAGCGGGCAAAGTCCTCCCCACTGACCAGGTGCGTAAAGTACGGCCCCAGTGCAAAGCGGCGCATTACGCGGTTGATGGTGGAGCGGGAAGCAGAAGAGGCCAGCACCAGCTGCAGGCCGTGGGCGTGCAGGTCTTCGATAAGCTCCCGTACTCCGGCCAGCAGTTCCAGATCGGGCTGCTCATCGAAAGCCTGATTGAACTGCGCCCGCTTGGCCAGAACCATTTCCTCCACCGGGTAGGGCAGGTTGTACCGGCTTTGCAGCTGCTGGTACACGTTTTTGGTGGAAGCGCCCGTGAACTGCGCAAACTCCTCGTCCGAAACCGTAATGCCCAGCTCCGCAAAGTGCCGAAAATAGGCGTAGCGGTGCACGGGCTCGGTATCGACGATAACGCCGTCCATGTCAAAAATTACAGTGCGAATCATGCTGGAAATAGTGGCTGCGGGCACGAAGGTAAAAAACCAGCGGGCTTGGACCATCAAAGCCGCAGCCCGTGCTGCCCCGGCCGCAGGTGGCTGGAGCAACGCGGGCTGCAAGCAAAACAAAGCAAAAGCTATTTCAGGATGGCCGCTACCATCTCGTCGCTCATGGGCTTCACCTTCGACGGGTAAAAAGCAACAACCTGCCCCTGCTCATTCACCAGGTACTTGCAGAAATTCCAGGTAGGAGCGTCGCTGACGGCGCCATTCTTCGATTTATCGGCTAAGAACTGGTAGAGTGGAGCGGTGTCGTCGCCGGTTACGGATACTTTCGCAAACAGCGGGAAGCTCACGCCGTAGTTTTTCTCGCAAAACTTGGCAATCTGCTCATTGGAGCCCGGCTCCTGCCCGCCAAAGTTGTTGGCCGGAAAGCCCAGCACTACCACCCGGTCACTGTACTTGTTATACAGCTCTTCCAGTTCCTTGTACTGCGGCGTGTAGCCGCACTCCGAGGCCGTATTCACAATCAGCAGCTTCTTGCCTTTGTACTGGCTGAGCTTTACGGGCTTGCCGTCAATAGTTTGCACCGTGAAATCGTAGACGGAGCCGGGTGCGGTAGCAGGTTCAGTGGTAGGGTTCATGGGGGCAGCAGCGGTTTTCTGGGAAGAGGTGGAAGATGACAGCCCGCAGGCCGCCAAAGAAAGCAACAGAACGGGTAGCGCAAGTTTCATAGAGGAGCGGTGGAGAGAAGAGCGGAAATGCACTTGCCGGCGCCAAGGTAACGCCGGCTACGCACACATGTTCACTTACCCGAAGATAACGGTTTCGCAGCTACTCTACTCCCCACTCTTTGCCGAGGCCATTCGGGCTCAGGTAGTGCGGGGCGTAAGCCACTTCTCCACGTCGACGGGCTGCCAACGAGCCATCTGATCGAGCAGAGTCGCCGGGTCTTCATTCTGCAGCAGCTGGGCGCGGTGTTCCTGGCGCAGCAGCTCTTCACTGGCCATGTGGTCAAGGGCGCGGAGCAGGTGGTCGTAGTAGCCGGCCACGTTCAGCACGGCCACCGGCTTGCGGTGCAGCCCCAGCTGGCCCCAGGTAAGTACCTCAAACAGCTCTTCCAGCGTACCAAAGCCGCCGGGCATGGCCACGAAGCCTTCGGCCAGCTCGGCCATCTTTAGCTTCCGCTCGTGCATGCTTTTCACCACGTGCAGCTCCGTAACGCCGAGGTGCGCCAACTCTTTATCGGCCAGGAAATCGGGAATGACGCCCACTACCCGGCCGCCGTGCCGGAGGGCTCCATCGGCTACGGCGCCCATCAGCCCCACGCGGCCGCCGCCGTACACCAGCGTCTGCCCCCGTTCAGCCAGGGTGCGGCCCATCAGCAGGGCCTGCTGGGTGAACAGCTCGTTGGAGCCGCTGTTGGCCCCGCAATACACAGCTATGCTTTTCATTCTCAGTTGTCATTGTGAGCAGCGCGAAGCAATGCTTCTTCTCTCTGCTCTGGGTTTTAAAAACGCAATAAGTCCTTAGCGTGAGGTATACGCTAAGGACTTATCATTTGAGGCAATTTACCGCTCACGTGTGTTACATCCGCTCGGGCACCTGAATGCCAAGCAGCCCCATGCTGGCCTTGATGGCCTGCGCCGTTTGGGCCGACAGAGCCACGCGGAAGGCTTTTTTGTCTTCGTCGGCTTCGCGGAAGATTTCCACTTCAGTATATACCCGGTTATAAGCCTTGGCCAAATCATAAGCGTACTGCGCCACTACGGCCGGCGACTGGGTGCGGGCGGCTTCGGCTATTACGGTGGCGTAGCGGGCCAGTTCCTGCACCAGTTCCCGCTCGGTGGCGTGCAGCTCCGTAATACTGCTCAGGTCAGCGTCTTCGGTAAGGCCCAGTTCAGCCGCTTTGCGCCGGATGGCCGAAATACGGGCGTGTGAGTACTGAATAAACGGCCCGGTATGACCTTCTAAGCTCACCGACTCCTCGGGGTTGAAGAGCATCCGCTTCTTGGGGTCGACTTTCAGCAGGTAGTATTTGAGGGCGCCCAAGCCCAGCATGTGGTACAACTGGTCAGCTTCCTGCTCGCTGAGGCCTTCGGTTTTGCCCTTTTCGAGGGTAGCGGCTTTGGCGGCTTCTACCACCTCGCGCACCAGCTCATCGGCGTCTACCACAGTGCCTTCGCGGGACTTCATCTTGCCGGAAGGCAGATCCACCATGCCGTAGCTGAGGTGGTAGATGGCGTCGGCGTAGGGCTTGCCCAGCTTTTTGAGCACCGCCTTGAGCACCTGCATGTGGTAGTTCTGCTCGTCGGCAATGACGTACACACTCAGGTCGTAGCCGAAATCCTGGTACTTCAGCTCGGCCGTGCCCAGGTCCTGGGTGATGTACACGCTGGTGCCGTCGGCGCGGAGCAGCAGCTTTTCGTCGAGGCCTTCTTCCTTCAGGTCTACCCACACGGAGCCGTCTTCCTTCTTGAAGAACACGCCTTTCTGCAGGCCTTCCTCCACCCGCTCCTTGCCCAGCAGGTAGGTGCCCGACTCGTAGTAATACTTGTCGAAGTCGACGCCGATGCTCTTATAGGTCGCGTCGAAGCCCTCGTACACCCAGCCGTTCATCTGGCGCCAGAGGCTTACTACGGCTTCGTCGCCGGCTTCCCACTGGCGCAGCATGTCCTGGGCTTCCAGCATCATGGGGGCCTGGCGCTTGGCTACGTCGGGCAGTACGCCTTCGGCTTCGAGCTGCCGCACCTGCTCGCGGTAGTGCTTCTCAAACAGCACGTAGTACTTGCCCGCCAGATGGTCGCCTTTGATGCCGGCGCTCTGTGGGGTTTCGCCCTGCCCGTACTGCAGATAAGCCAGCATCGACTTGCAGATGTGGATGCCCCGGTCGTTGACGAGGTTGGCTTTGGTGACGGTAGCGCCGGTAGCTTTCAGAATCTCAGCCACCGAGTAGCCCAGGAAGTTGTTGCGCAAGTGGCCCAGGTGCAGGGGCTTGTTGGTGTTAGGCGAGGAATATTCCACCACCACGTTCTGCGGGCCGCCGGTGGGCACGGGCGTACCGGCGGGCGTCTGGTGGAGCTGAATGAACACTTTTACCCACTCGGCGTCAGCTACTTCCAGGTTCAGAAAGCCCTTCACCACGTTATAGCCCTGCACCTGAGGCGTATTAGCTACCAGCCACTCGCCTACGGCCTGCCCAATCTGCTCGGGACCTTTGCCCAGAAGTTTGGTAAAGGGGAACGTAACGAGCGTAAACTGACCGGCAAAGTCCTTGCGCGTGGGCTGCAGTGTGAGCTGACTGGCCGGCACTTCCTGGCCGAAAACCTGTTGAATGGCCGCGCCCAGGGCTGCTTTGAGTTTTTGTTCGAGTTGTTGCACAGAAAAAGCGAAATGCGAAGATGAAGCGGGCCCAGTACCAAGCCAAGGTTCCCGAATAGGTAGCCAGCCGAAGAAGCGTAACCCGCAGCCGCCCGGCCCGGAAAAATCCGGCAGGTGCAGCTTACGCTAGAATCGTCGTTGAAACTGGCTACAGGGGCTGGACTTCATAAAGATTGGGCAGCTCCCGACTTCGGCCGCTGCCGCCGCAAAGGTAGAAAGCCCGGTCAGATGGCGGCCAAAAAGTTGCGACTTCGCCCGGGCTACCGGCTGGCCCGGCGCAGCATCATCTGCACCTGCCGGGGGTTGCCGCGCGTGAGCACCGGGTAAGACACGTCGCTGACGAACAGCAGCTGACCGCCGTCCTCGATGCGCGCCTGCAAGGCGTAGGTCATGTTTTCCTGGATGCGGGCCGGGTCGAAGCGCAGGGTGAAAGCCAGCGGCACCTGCCGCCCCTGGGGCCGTAGCGTCACCGAGTCGATAACCACGGCGGCGGCATCCTGCCGGGAAACGTCCTGCAGCTGGAGGCGCACCACAGCCGTGGGCGAGAGGGCTATCCGCTCCCGGTAAGCTACGGTACCGGTAATGGAATCCTCGGCTGCTACGGCCGCATGCTGGCCGCCGCTGCCCGCCGTGGGGGGCATGGTAGTGCAGGAGGCCAGCAGCGCTAGGGCGCCAGATAGGAAAAGCAGGGAGTATTTCATAGCTAAAAAGCAAGCGGATACTTCCGCGGCGCTGGCCACGAATGTATCCGCTTTTTCGGGTTTGGCAAGCGGCGGCTACCGGCTTACGACTTCCTCCAGGCGCAGGCGGCGCTGAATAGCGTCGGTGGCGGCTTCCAGAATATCGAAGGCGTTAGTGGCCATGGTATTTTCGGAGTCCAGGGTGGGGTTGATTTCCACCATCTCAAAGCACACTACCCGGTCGTTGTCGAGCAGGGCGCGGCACAGGCTGATGGCTTCTTCCACGTTCAGGCCTTCCTCCACGGGCGTGCCGGTGCCCTTCGAGAAGCGCGAGTCCAGCGAGTCTACGTCGAAGCTGATGTACACCATGTCGCAGAAGCGCAGCCGCTCGTAAATCTCACGTGCTACCTGGCGGGTGCCTTTGGCCTTTACTTCGTCGAGCTTGTAGTTTTTGATGCCCAGGCGCTCAATAATAGCGTTTTCCTCGGCCTCTGTGTCGCGCACCACCACGTAGATCAGATGCTCGCCCGTGATTTTGGGGCCCGGCTCGCCCAGGTCTTTCAGGCGCTGCCAGAAGAATTCGGTTTCCGGCTCGGGCTGGTTGCGCTGGCACTGGCGGTTGTCGTCGCCGAGGCTGATAGCCAGGGGCATGCCGTGCATGTTGCCGGACGGGGTGGTGTAGGGCGAGTGAATATCGGCATGGGCATCTACCCACACCACGCCCAAAGTCTTGTGCGGATAAGCCGCCTTGATGCCCGCAATGGTGGCGGAGGCGTTGCTATGGTCGCCGGCTAGTACCAGCGGAAACTCGCCGAAGCGCAGGGTTTGCTCCACGGTGCTGGCAATGCCTTTCTGCACCGTGTAAATAGAGTCGATGTGCTTGGCCTTCGGGAAATGGGTTTTGTCGAAGAGCACATGGTTCAGGTCCGGAATGTGAACCGAGTTGAACCGGCGGAAGTAGTCGGAGCCCTTGTTGAGGCAGGCCACCTTGAGGGCGTCGATGCCCAGGCTGGCGCCACGGGTTCCGGCTCCAAGTTCGGAGCGGACTTCCAGAAGCTTGATGCGTCGCATATTACATTGGCAGGAAAAGGGTTAGAGTGGTTTAGATGCTTGCCGATTGAGCGGGTGGGGTCCTCTCAGGCTTGACGCGCGCGGACCTTCCGGCGCAACCAACGAACAAAGCACAACCAAAACCCCGCAGGCGGGGTATCTTTGCGGGCACTAAGTTCGGCAAAAGCTCGACCAGTTGAAAATCTCCTGTCATCCTGCGCTTGCGAAGGATGACAGTTCTTTTAACTTCTCCTCTCCCCTCCTTCAATGGATACCTACCACGACCTGATTTCCCAGACGTTCGACTTTCCTACCGACGAGTTTCAGGTAGAGCAAAATGAGCTGCGCTTCAACGACATCGACCTGATGGCGCTGGTCAAGAAGCACGGCACGCCCCTACGCCTCACCTACCTGCCCAAGATTTCCTCCCAGATTCAGCGGGCCAAGGAGTGGTTCCGGGCCGGCATTGAGAAGATTGGCTACCAGGGCAAGTACTCCTATGCTTACTGCACCAAGGCCTCGCACTTCAGCTTTGTGGTGGAGGAAGCCCTTAAAAACGGCGTGCATATCGAAACCTCGTCGTGGTTTGATACCAGCATCATCCGGGCCATGCACCAGAAAGGCAAGGTTTCGAAGGACACCTACATTATCTGTAACGGCTTCAAGCCGGAAGAATACAAGCGCGAAATCACCAGCCTCATCAACGAAGGCTTCGTGAACTGCATGCCCATCCTCGACTCGCCCAACGAGGTGGAGTACTACCACGATAACGTGCGCGAGAAGTGCAACGTGGGCATGCGCCTGGCTTCCGACGAGGAGCCGCGCTTTCAGTTCTACACCTCCCGCCTGGGTATCCGCTACGCCGACGCGCTGCCGCTCTACGAGCAGAAAATCAAGGACGACCCGCGCTTTGAGCTCACGATGCTGCACTACTTCATCAACACGGGCATCAAGGACACCAGCTATTACTGGTCGGAGCTGAGCCGCTTCGTGCATAAGTACTGCGAGTTGCGCAAGGTCTGCCCTACCCTCACCACCATCGACATCGGTGGCGGCCTGCCCATCCAGACCTCCATTCAGAAGGAGTACGACTATGCGTACATGATTGAAGAGGTGCTGCGCACCATTCAGCGTATTTGCCAGGAGGAGGAAGTGCCGGAGCCGGACATCTTCACCGAGTTCGGTATTTTCACGGTGGGCGAGTCAGGTGCTACCATCTACTCCATTCTGGACGAGAAGCTGCAGAACGACAAGGAACTGTGGTACATGATTGATGGCTCGTTCATCACCAACCTGCCCGACACCTGGGCCCTGAACCAGCGCTTCATCATGCTGGCCCTTAACGGCTGGAACAAGCGCTACAAAAAACTGCAGCTGGGCGGCCTCACCTGCGACTCCCAGGATTACTACAACGCCGAAAAGCACATCTACCAGGTATTTCTGCCGGAGCGTCGCCCAGACCGGGATACCGAGCCACTGTACGTGGGCTTTTTCCATACCGGTGCCTACCAGGAAAGCCTGTCGGGCTATGGCGGCATCAAGCACTGCCTGATTCCGGCGCCCAAGCACGTGATTCTGGACCGTGCCGCGGATGGCACGCTCACCGATTACGTGTTTGCCGAAAAGCAGAACGGCGAATCGATGATGCGCATCCTGGGCTATCAGGCATAGCGCATATTTAATGGGCGAATAGTTGCGCCGCCCCCGCCGGAATTGTACTTTTGACTTCCAACTTCCTCTTCGACTATAACTTTTCTGCCCGTACGATGAAAAAATTACTGATTCTGGCCTCCGTGGCCCTAGTAGGCCTGGGCGCCTGCAACCGCACCCAATGCCCCGCCTACACCAGCACGAAAGAAGCCAACCGCGTTTCTTCGCCCGTTATGGCCAGCACTGCCACCAGCGCCGAGCATCAGTAAGCTTTTCTTCAGCACAGGCTGATAGGATAAAAGCCGGTTTCCGTCATTTCGGGAGCCGGCTTTTTCGTGCCCTGAACTTTAGGACAAAGGAATAATGAAACGGCTTTGGGAACGTTTAGGCGACTAAAATCCTTTTCACAGCAAGAAAATCATTCTTGTTTGCCCACCGTTTTTCTTTGTACTTAATCATGAAAAAATTTCTTCTCCTGGCCTTTGTGGGAGTTGCAGGTTTGGCCTCGTGCCGCACCCAATGCCCCGCTTACACTTCCGTAAAGCTGGCCGCGCACCAGGCTTCGCCCGTTATGGCCTCCGCCGCCGATGCCGCGCCCCGGCAATAGTACCGACTTCCCCTACCGTGCGGGCTGCTTCTTGCCATAGGGCAGGAAGCGGCCCGCGTCGTTTTCGGGAAAACCAAGGCCATTGCACTACCCAGCCGGCGCAGCCAGAATCAGGTCAGTAGCGGCCAGCAGGCTGGGCGCCTGGCGGGCAAACGCCACGGCTTCCGTTTCACCGATCAGGATGCCCGGCACGCCTACCTTGGTACCGGCTTCTATGTCGCGCAGCCGGTCACCCACCAGCCAGCACCGCGCCGGGTCGAGGTGAAAGCGGGCTATGGCTTTTTCGAGCATGAGCGAATCGGGCTTGCGCAGGAGCGACTCCGACACCGACGGATGGGCCGAAGCAAAGTACAGCGCATCGAGTACGCCGCCGCAGGCTTGCTGCAGCTTGTCGTGGCAAGCCTGCACGTCGGTAGCAGTGTAGAGCTTCTTGGCAATGCCGGCCTGGTTGGTCACGACGACCAGATAATAGCCGGCGGCCTTGAGGCGTTGTAGCGCTTCGGGCACGCCGGGCAGTACCTCAAATTCGGCGGGGCGCCACACGTAGTCGCCCATTTCGCGGTTCAGCACCCCGTCGCGGTCCAGGAAAACGGCTTTGCCGGCGGGTTCAGTTAAAGAATTACCAGGTATCATCAGCTCAAAACTACGGATTCCTGTTTTTGCCGGGCGTACTTTTGCGGCCTACTCTACTGCACACCCAATGCCTTCACCTACGCGCATTGCCATTCTGGGGGGCGGCATCACGGGCCTCACTGCTGCGTATTACCTTTCCCGCGGCGGCCTCGACTTCGATTTGTTTGAAGCGGCCGATGAGCCCGGAGGCAACATGCGCAGCCGCCGCGAGGGCGAATATATTACGGAGCTGGGGCCTAATTCCCTGCTGCTTTCACCTGAGCTGGAAGATCTGCTGCGGGAGCTGGACCTTACCGACCAGATTCAGGAGCCCCCCGCGGGCGTGGGGGCCAACCGCTACGTACTGCGCGCCGGCCGCTACCGCAAGCTGCCTTCTTCGCCGCCGGCCTTGCTGCTGTCGGGTTTTTTCAGCCTGAAGGCCCGGCTCGACATTCTGCGCGAGCTGACCCGCCCCGCCGCCGCTCCCGCCCCCCACCGAAACCGTAGCCGCTTTTTTCCGCCGCCGCTTCGACCAGGAAATCGTGGATTACGCCGTCAACCCGTTCGTATCGGGCATCTACGCCGGCGACCCGGCTCAGCTTCTGGTACAGCAGGCTTTCCCAAAGCTGGTGGAGCTGGAACAGCAGCACGGCTCGGTGCTGCGCGGGCTGGCCAAGGCCGGCGTGGGGCAACGCCGCCGCACAGTGTCGCTCCAGGGTGGTTTGCAGGCCCTGCCCGACGCGCTGGCTGCCCGATTGGCCGGGCACGTGTACTTTCACCAGCCCGTTACGGCCCTCACCCGCGACGAGGCTGGCCTTTACCGCGTGCATACGCCCGGCGGAGCCTTTGCCGACCGCGCGTACTCGCAGGTGCTCATTGCGCTGCCGGCCTACGTGGCAGCGGAGCTTTTAGAGCCGGTTTTTCCTGCCCAGGCCGCCGCTTTTGCTCAGGTGTACTACCCACCCATGGCCGCCGTGCACACGGCTTACCGCCGCCAAGACGTGCAGCACCCGCTCCACGGCTTTGGGGCGCTGCACCCGAAGGTAGAAGGCGCCTACGCGGCTGGCAGCATCTGGAGCAGTTCCCTCTATCCCGACCGGTGCCCCACCGATGAGGTGCTGTTCACAACGTTCGTGGGCGGCGCGCAGTCGGCCGAAGCGGCCCAGGATGCGGAAGCCGAGATGCTGCCCCGCGTTCACGAGGAGCTGTGCCGCCTGTATGGGATTTCGGCCGATGTGCCGCAGTGGCAGCGCCGCTATGTGTGGGAGCAGGCCATTCCGCAGGCCGACGCGCAGCTGGCCCCGGCAAGAGAAGCCGCGGCAGCGCTGGCAACCTACGGGATAGAAGTGGTGTCTAATTGGCAGGCGGGTGTCTCCGTGCCCGACTGCGTGCGTTATGCACGCCAGGTGGCCGAAAAAATTTCGGCGGCATCCATCTGCTGACCTGTTATATTTGGCCAAATGAACGATTCGCTCGTCCTCATACCGACCTACAACGAGCGGGAAAACGCCGAGCTAATCATTCGCAAGGTGTTTTCTCTGGCGAAGCCGTTTGATGTGCTCATCATCGACGACGGCTCGCCCGATGGCACGGCCCAGATTGTGCGCGACCTGATGCCGGAGTTTCCGGGTCGGTTGTTTCTGGAGCAGCGCCCGGGCAAGTTAGGCCTCGGCACGGCGTATATACATGGGTTTAAGTGGGGTTTGGCCCGCGGCTACAGCTACCTGTTCGAGATGGATGCCGACTTTTCGCACAATCCCGAAGACCTCCTGAAACTGTATGATGCCTGCTCCGCGCAGGGTTATGATATGGCCATCGGCTCGCGCTACATCCACGGCGTGAACGTGGTGAACTGGCCCATGAGCCGGGTGCTGATGTCGTATTTCGCCTCGGCCTACGTGCGCCTTATCACCGGCATGCCCATCATGGACGCTACGGCCGGCTTCAAGTGCTACACGGCCCGGGTATTGCGCACCATTCCGCTGGAAAATATCCGCTTTATCGGTTACGCCTTTCAGATTGAGATGAAGTGGCTGGCCTTCAAGTATGGCTTCCGCATCAAGGAAGTGGCCATTATCTTCACCGACCGCACGCGGGGCGCGTCCAAAATGAGCAAGGGCATCTTCCGGGAGGCCTTGCTGGGCGTAGTCCAGATGAAAGTCAGCAGCCTGTTTCGCCGCTTCGACCGCAGGGCCGCGCCCGCGCCCGCGTCGGTTTCCACGGCCAGCTTTACTTCCGCTTCCGAAACGCGGTAAGATTTTCTGCTACCTTCAACCTCGCCTGGCCGTACGCAGCGGCCGGGGTAGCTGGCTGCTGCATGGAAAATACACCCTTGTTCTGGGCGGCATTTACGGCCTTCGTGCTGGCAATGCTCCTGCTCGATCTGCTGGTATTCAACCGCAAAGCCCACGTGGTGCACATGCGCGAGGCTTTGGGCTGGAGCGCGTTCTGGGTGGTGCTGTCATTAGGCTTCAACTACCTGGTTTGGCGTACCATGGGCCAGACGGCAGCCATTGAGTTTCTCACCGGCTACCTGATCGAGAAGTCCCTGAGCGTGGACAACCTGTTCGTGTTCCTGCTCATCTTCACGTATTTCCGGGTGCCGCAGGAGTACCAGCACAAAATCCTGTTCTGGGGCATCATTGGGGCGCTGGTACTGCGGGCAGTGTTTATTCTGGTGGGTGCGGCGCTACTGGCCAAGTTTCACTTCCTGCTGTATTTGCTGGGCGCGTTTCTGGTATATACCGGCGTGAAAATGGCTTCCTCGGCCGGGGAGCCGGAAATTGACCCCGATGCCAACCCGGTGGTAAAGTTTCTGAGCCGCCACCTGCCCATCACCAGCAAGCTGGAAGGCGGCAAGTTTTTCGTGCGCAAAGAAAAGCTGCTGTTTGCCACGCCCTTGTTCGTGGTGCTGGTGATGGTGGAAACCACCGACGTGGTATTTGCCGCCGACTCCATTCCGGCTATTCTGGCCGTGTCGCAGAATACGTTTATCGTGTTTACGTCCAACGTATTTGCCTTGCTGGGTTTGCGGGCTCTATACTTTGCGCTGGCCGGCCTCATGAAGCTGTTTCACTACCTGCACTACGGCCTGGCTCTTATCCTGATTTTTATCGGGGGCAAGCTGCTGGTTTCCGAGCTGGTGCACATCCCCATGGGCATTTCCCTGGGCGTGGTAGGCGCGCTCCTGCTGGGCTCTATCCTGCTGTCGTTGCTGCGCCCACTGCCCCCAAAGAAGGAGGCTGAACCTAACAGCCCATCGGATGGGCATATCTGAAGTCGGTCCGGAAGCTTGCGTACTACAAGCCCCAACATCCGGCAAAACCGCCATTCCATGCATTGGCCACAACCGTCCTGCGCTGGCTTACTGCCACACCGTCACGTAAGCAGCCAGTGAAGCACCCGATTCTCGCTTCCATATGCCCAGGCTGCTTGTGCGCACAACTACGGCTCCACCAAACTGCGCTCCATAGCTGAAAGCCGGAATAGCCCCTTGCTTTTCGGGTAAGAACTCGAAGCCCAGGTAGAAGTCATTTTGCAGGGTGAGTGCATATTTCGTCAAGTCAATGGTTAGCCAGCCATTCTGGATGGCCGTGCGCAGGAGGATGGATTGCTCTACCGCCCGCTCACCCGGTAATCCGTGGGAAACCCGGTAGAAATTAAGCCGAAAAGTAACCGTGTCTACCGTTGGCCGACGCAGAAATATATGAGCCTGCACCAACTGCGAGGCTTTATTACCCAAAGAAAGTAAGGTGGCAAATTCGCCGATATCGTGGGTGTCTTTGCTGACGACGTTTCCCCAGAGAAACGGATTGTGGGTGGTAGTACCAATGCGCCGCACTTTAGCAGCTTTGGCGCGCACAACCACCTCTGCTAGGGTTGTGGTCTTCTGCGTGAGCAATAAGGGTTGCAAGTGCCGGTCTTCTAGCTGTGCTAGCGGCCAAGCCTGCTCCTCGTACCCTACAGCCGAAAAAGTGAGAGTATCTCCAGTTCGGGCCGCCGGTACCCGCAGCGAAAAGGCGCCGTTCTCGTCGGCAACAGTGCCGGTATTTTTCCCCCGGATACCAATATTGACGTAGGGAAGCGGCAGCCGGGTTTCAAGCGCCTGCACAACCCCGGTCAGTGTTCGGTCCTGCGCAAAAGTGGGCAACAGTGCACTGGCGCCATACAGGCAAACGGCGGCAAGCAAGCGGCGAAAGGTCATAGATGAGAACAATCAGGCAACTAGGAGAAACTGGTTTACTTCTCCTGATACCCAAAGTCCCGCCAGAGTTGTCAACCCGGTTTTACCGCAGTTGATTCTTACCTCGCATGGCCGTCCCTATACTTAAAACATACTTAATTTTTCGGGGGTGCTTGCGCGGGCGCAGCCGTACCAGCATCCACTGGCGTATTAGTATTCACGCCTTCATCGGCCCCGCCGCCCAGCAGGTCAATCAGGTTCAGGGGCTGATACTGGCTGGAGTCGGCGGCTACTACGGTGCGGGTGGTATCGGGGCGCGGAATGAAGCCCATGCGGCTGGGGTTGCTGAAGTTCACGGAGTAGCCCAAGCCCTCGTACTCATCCTGCGAAATGTAGCCTTTGCGGGCCATCAGCTGGGCAATAAGCCGGTGGAAATACCGGGCGCTCCGGCGCATGTCGCCGTACTGGTTGAAGCCCAGGCGGTAAAGCTTGGGACGCGGAATGATGCTGGCCAGGTACAGGCTTTCGGACAGCGTCAGCTCGTTGGGCTGCTTGCTGAAGTAGAACCGTGCTGCCTCCGTCACCCCATAAATCTTCGGGCCCCACTCAATGATGTTGAGGTACACCTCCATCATGCGCTCCTTAGTGGCCACGCGGGTATTTTCGATCAGCCACACTATCAGGGCTTCCTCAATCTTGCGCGTCACAGTCTTTTGGCGGGTCAGAAATACGTTCTTCACCAGTTGCATGGAAATGGTGCTGCCACCCCGGGCAAAGCGCTTTTCCTTGATATTTTGAATAATGGAATTAACGAAAGCCTTGGCCATAAAGCCCTTGTGCGTGAAAAATCGCGGGTCTTCGGCTGTAAGGATGGCGTGCTTAAGGTACTGCGACACTTGGTTGAAGGGCACGAACTCGGGGTTGGGCGGCCCCACCTGAAAGGTCTTGATGGAGTCACCCTTGTCGTTGTAGGCCGTGTACGCGAAAGGCGTGTTGAGTTTGCCCAGGTCTTCGCGGCCAAAGCGTGTGAGGCGAAAGTTTTTGCCCGTGAGCGAGGAGCTGAACTTGAGGCTGTCGAGCTGGTTCATGTCCAGGTCGGCCAGCAGGCGGTAGGTGAGCGTGCCTTCGCCCTGCGTGCCCTCCAGCGTGCTGAACATGCCTTCGGGCAAGGCCGCGAAGAAGTCGTTGGCTTTCGTCTCGCCCGATTTTATATTCACTTTCAGCTGCAAGCCGGCCAGCAGCTCATCCGGCGACTCCACCCCGTTCGCCTTGCCCGTCAGGCGCTGCTTGCGGGGCAGCTTGCGCACCGAAATTTCCGGAAAGAACTCCATCCGGTTCAGCGTGATTTTGGTGCCGTTTTCCAGCGCCCCGTAGGCTTTGCCCAGCGTGGCCACGTAGTCGATGCCGGCGCGGGGAAAGCGCACGTCGTGGTCGGCCAGCTTGGGGTGATTTACTACAAAGTTGCGGGCCCAGGCCGTGCCGCGCACCGTCAGCTGGTCGTCGTCGAGGTCTTTATCCGACAAGCTCACCTGCACCGTGTCGAACTGCACCCGGGCTCCGTAGCGGCGCTGCACGTAGGGCAGCAGCACGGGCCGCCCGTTCAGCCCGTACACATTGGCCTCCAGGGCGTAGTCGCCGGGCTCGATGTGGCCCTGCAGCCCGAAGGTGTTTACCACCGAGTCGATATCGGCCGTGAGCTGCCCGGTCAGGTCGCCGTCTTCGATGGCGAAGCGCGGCATGGTGAGCGTGGCGTTGTGGTCGGGGCTGCGGTAGGTAACCAGGAAGTTGCGGAAATCTGCTTCGCCGGGCACGTTATCAAATGCCGTTTCCAACAGCTGGTTCAGCAGCAGACCGTAGTTGGCGCCCTGGGTGGTGTCGCGACGCACAGGCGTCTTTTTCTTGGCGAAAAAGAAGGAGTAGTTGTCAGTAGTTTCGGTTTTGCGAGCTGTGAGGCGGGCTGAGTCAATCTGCAGGTCGCTGAACACCGGACGCCGCGCAAAAAGGGTTTTCAGCGAGATGGAAGCGTTGATGCGCCGGGCCTGCAGCAGTGTGTCGCGGTCGGTGGGCACCAGCGCCACGCCGTCGATGCGCACCGTGTTGAGGTCGGTAAAGCGGGCCGGGCCCAGCGTGAGCGTGACGGGGTACTTTTTCTCGACCTTGGTTTTGACTTCGCGCAGGGCGTACTCCAGCAGTTCCTGGCGCTTGAGCAGAAACACTGCCAGGCCCACGGCCAGCAGCGCCACCACTACCCCTACACCAATACCTAGTTTTTTCTTCGTAGCTGGATTCACGCGCACAAACAGAGAGGGACAGTCGCGGCCGGGCCTTACCAGATTCGTGCCGAACCCGCCGCCGCTCGGAATACAAAGGTAGGGAAAAGCACTGCGTGGGCTATCCGGGCGCCAAGGCCATTGTGTACCTTTGGCGCTTCCGGCCAACTCCCTATACGCATGTCTGCCTCAACCGATACCACGTCCTTCTCCGCCCTCACTGCCGTGTCGCCGCTCGATGGGCGCTACCGCCGCCAAACGGTACCTCTGGCCGCCTTCTTTTCGGAGCTGGCCCTGATCCGCTACCGCGTGCTGGTGGAGGTGGAGTACTTCGTGGCGTTGTGCCAGCTGCCCCTGCCCCAGCTGGCGGAGGTATCCAAGGACATTTTTACGGATCTGCGTCAGATCTACCTCGACTTCTCGGCCGAGGATGCTGAAGCCGTGAAGGCCCACGAAAAGGTGACCAACCACGATGTAAAAGCCGTGGAATACTTCCTGCGCGACAAGTTCACGGCCCTGGGCCTGGGCCAGTACCTGGAGTTCATTCACTTCGGCCTCACGTCCCAGGACATCAACAACACCGCCATTCCGCTTAGTTTGCAGCACGCCGTGGTGAAGGTGCTGCTGCCTGCCTACGCGCAGGTGCGCAACCAGCTGGCCAGCCGCGCCAAGGACTGGGAGGCCGTCCCCATGCTGGCCCGCACCCACGGTCAGCCGGCCTCGCCTACCCGCCTGGGCAAGGAAATTCAGGTGTTTGTGGCCCGCCTCGATGCCCAGGTGGAGCTATTGAGCCAGGTGCCCTTCGCTGCCAAGTTTGGGGGTGCTACCGGCAACTTCAATGCCCACCACGTAGCCTACCCGGCCATCGACTGGCACGAGTTCGGGCAGCACTTCGTGCAGGACCGGCTGGGGCTGCACCGCTCCTTCCCCACCACCCAGATTGAGCACTACGACCACCTCGCGGCCCTTTGCGACGGGGTGAAGCGCCTTAACACCATCCTCACCGATCTGGCCCGGGACGTGTGGCAGTACATTTCCCTGGGCTACTTCCGCCAGACCATCAAGGCCGGGGAAGTGGGCTCCTCGGCCATGCCGCACAAGGTCAACCCCATTGATTTTGAAAACGCCGAGGGCAACCTGGGTCTGGCCAACGCCGTGCTCGAGCACCTGTCGGCCAAGCTGCCTATCAGCCGCCTGCAGCGCGACTTGACGGACTCTACCGTGCTGCGCAACCTGGGCGTGCCCTTGGGCCACACGCTCATTGCCCTCACTGCCCTGCAGCGCGGCCTCGATAAGCTGGCCCTCGACGAAGCCGCCCTGCGCCGCGACCTGAACGATAACTGGGCCGTGGTAGCCGAAGCCCTGCAAACCATTCTGCGCCGCGAAAACTACCCCGACCCCTACAACGCCCTCAAGGCCCTCACCCGCACCGGCGAGGCCATCACCGAGCAAACTATTCAGGAGTTCATCGAAACGCTGAATGTGCGCGAGGATGTGAAAGCCGAGCTGCGGGTTATTTCGCCCAGCAACTACGTAGGCGTGTAACGCCTCCCGAACGAGGTAGAGACGCGACACTTCGCGTCTCGTCGTCCGCGCCGCTGACCTTCGGGCACTGATGTTGTTCGGTCGGCACGGTTCTGGTCGTTCAACGAGGAGACGCGAAGTGTCGCGTCTCTACATTGTTTACCGTTTCTGGAATTACGCCGACTGGGCTAACAGTTGTTCAATTTCCTTCACTTCAAAGGCCAGCACCCGCAGCCGCAATGCCAGTAGCAGAGCAGCGGGTTCCTCTTTGGCCAGTATAGCCCGACTGTCCCGCTCCAGCCATTTCAGCCATTGCTCTGTCAGCTCATCGGCCGGGGAAAAGGCCACGTGAAGGGCGGGTAGCGCCTGCTGCCGAAGACGAGCCTGGGCCAGATGTACCCTACACTGCGCCAGCTTCTGCTCCAGCCGGTATTGTTGCAAGGCAATTTCCCGTCGACGGAAATCCAGCGTTTCCCGGTCGGCGGCGGGCAGTGGAGCAAGTACGACAGGCACCGGCGGCGTAGGAGCCGGACCGTGCGGGGCCGGTAACAGCTGTTGCCACGCCAGCAACCGTAGCACGGCCGTCGTTGGCAGGTTGCGGGCTTTGCCCTTCGCATCGTACTGGTTTAGCGCTACTCTTGACACATCCAGTACCTGCGACAGCTGCTCCTGCGTCAGCCCAAAGTGGGCCTGAATAGCTTTCAGCAGCGACTGGTGAGGGGAAGGAGCACGGTGGCGGGAAAATTTACGCATGGTGCAGCGCGGACTGTTACATCTTTTTCTGTTACAAAATAAAATGTAACAAAAAAGATGTAACAAGGTGGGGGTTGGCCCAAACAACCGGTCAGTCTTTTCGGCTGTCTGCCTTGGGTCTGCTATTTTTACCGGCTCATTCTCTATTCCCTGATGCCCCAGCTCTCCGGCGTTACCGTTCATCCCGACTGCCGCCATTTTCGCGGTGATATTCCCTGCCGCCCCAACAAGGAGCACGGCTACCAGTGCCAGGACTGCCCCGTGTACGCGCCCGTGCAGCAGCGCCTGCTCGTCATCAAGCTCGGGGCCATTGGGGACGTAATCCGCACCACGCCCCTGCTGCGGCGGCTGCGGCAGGAGTATCCACAGGCCAAAATCACCTGGATTACGCTCACGCCAGCCATTTTGCCCCAGGGCGAGATTGATGAGGTTCTGAAGCTGGACCTAGCCTCGGTGCTGCACCTGCAGCAGCGGGATTTCGACGTCCTCTTCAACCTCGATAAAGACAAGGAAGCCTGCGCCCTGGCCGACTCGGTGCACGCTGCGGAGAAGTACGGCTACCGCCTGCACCCGCAGTACGGCGTGGCCTGGCCCGGCAACGAGCAAGCCGCGCACAAGTACCTCACCGGCGTGTTCGACCAGTTGAGCCTGCAGAATCAGAAGCCCTACGCGCAGGAAATCTTCGAGCTGTGCGGCTTTGAGTTTCGGGGCGAGGAGTACGTGTTCGACACCCACGAAGACAAGGGCTACGACTGGAGCCAGCTGCCTACCGGCAAGCCCCGCATCGGCCTGAACACGGGCTGCGGCGACCGATGGACCACGCGCCTCTGGAGCGACGAAAAGTGGACCCGACTGATCGGGCAGCTCCAGCAGGCCGGCTACGCGCCCGTGCTGCTGGGCGGCGAGGCTGAAGCGGAGCGCAACCGCCGCCTGCACGCTGCCACCGGCGCGGCCTACCCCGGCACGTTCCCCCTGTCCCAGTTCATCAACCTCATGCACCAGATGGACGGCATCGTGACGCAGGTGACCATGGCCATGCACATCAGCATTGCCCTGCGCAAGCCCACCATTCTGATGAACAACATCTTCAACCCCTACGAATTCGACCTCTACGGCCGCGGCCAGCTAGTGCAGCCAGACAAGCCCTGCGTGTGCTTCTACCGAGGCTCCTGCCAGCTAGGCACCAGCTGTATGGAGGATTTGCCGGCAGAGAAGGTATTCGAGGCAGTGCGGGCGAGTGTACCGGGGTAATTCTATTTGATGGTTACCAGCCTATCGGTCCTGTCGGTAACTCTCCGTTGTCCAATGAGGTGAGGCTTGCAACAGAGGCAACTGCCGCCACGGTAGCCGCTGGGTGCGCCACACCACCCGCTTACCCTGCAAATATCCCTGGAAGTACACTGTGTTGCCTGCAACCCGGAATTCCAGGGTATCGAGCTGGTCTTCGTGGTCGCGCAACAACAAGCGTTGTCCGGCGAGATACGCAAGACGAAAGTCGTAAAGTTGCTCGTCTTCGAACTGCAGGATGAAGTAGCCTCTTCGATGTACAAATACGCGCCGGGGTAATGTGGTAGCAGAAGTGGTAGCCTGACGCGCCACCACATACGCACCGTGCAGCAACGGGCGCTTCTGCCGGTCGTCATTGAAACTCGCCGTTTGCACAAATCCGCCAGTAGCTTCCACCAACAACACCCCTAGTCCCAGGCCGCGCAAGCCGCCCACCCACCGGCCTTGCCACTGAGCCGGCCGCTGCGGAAAGGCTGGCCGCCAACGGCGTTCTACTAAAGCAGCATACCCCATTCGCAACGCCGGCCCGGCCACTATGCAAGCCAGCAACAGCAGGAAAGACGACCATACCTTCACGGATATATCCAGCCCGAAGTTCAGGGCTACTACCTGAGCCAGCACTGCCAGCGCCACCACGCCGCCCACCAGCCGCAGCCGTCCCCATAGCAGCAGCAGTGCCGCAGCTACTTCCAGCAGGCCCAGAAAAATAGTGTACGGCCTTACGGCGCCCAATAAGCTCCAATAAGCAATGTCCGGGGTAAGAAAGCCCAGGGGCGTATATAGAGTATTCGGTTCCGGCAGATAAAACTGGTGCTTAAATACCTTGTCGAAGCCATAGATCAACAGGTGCAGCGCCAGAAACCACGCTGCCCCTGTGTGCAGGTAGTACCAAAGTGAAGCCGCAGAATCGGTACGCTGCCCAGCCCTTAACGTCCAGATAAGCGCCGCAACGGCTGAGGCCACTGCCAACCCGCCAACCATCAGATAGAGCCCCAGGGTATCTGAATGCAGCGTTAGCCCTGTCGCAGGAGGCTGTAGCACCGCTTGGGCTATCCTGTTCAGCAGCGGCATAGCCAGATGGCCTAGCCCCCAGTTGGGAAGCAGCCAGTAGAAGAAAGGCACAGCCAGCACCGTGGTCCCCAGGAATAGAACCAGCCAGCGCAGGCCCATTACGGGTAAGCCCTTACGCCAAGGCATTGTTGGCAGCGGGGCGCGGCTTTTCGCTCAGCAGCCAGCCTAGGAATGTCAGCGTCAGAATAGCGGTGAGTCCCAGGAGGGTAATGCGCCGGGTTGTTGGCCGGGTCACTGCCGGAGCCGGCTGCGGCGGTTGGCTGGCTGGGGGCTCCCGCCTGACTACGGCGGCAACGGTGGCTTTAGCTGGTTTCGGGGCGGCCTTTCCCGGCATTTGCGGACTGGTGGCTTTCCGTTGTTTCGGGGCCTTCCGTTGCTCTGATTTGGCAAAGCCAACAAGCGTAGCCCGCGGAAAACGGGCTTTCAGAGCCAGCATTAATTTGTTTCCAGTTAAGAGCTTGGGGTAGGCGCTGTGCTGAAGCGTATAGGCTGCTACGCCAAGCTTCTCAACCAATACCGTGGAATCCGATACCCAAATTACAGCGTTGGCTTCTGCATCAGGAGTATCATCTATCCGCTGTTCGTATGGCTTTGCTACTAGACCAAAGTTGTCATTTATAGCAGGCTCAAACGTAGCCAAACGGCCGCTGTGGCTGCGGTGAGCAATCAGGGCTGTTTGCGCCGTTGTTGGTAGTATAGTACCAATCCAACATGTTGCAATCAGGCCTATATAACGGAAGCGGCAAGCAGCCATTTTCACTAAGAGTAAAGGATTCGTCTTTTAGTAAATATAAGCCATTAAACGACTTACCCTGCTACTTCCTTCAGCGCCTTTACCATCTCGCTCCAAGAGAAGTCCTTCTTTTTCGCCCATACGCCGGCGGTGAGTTCTTCTTCGCGCTGGTGCTCGTAGAAATCCACTAAGGCATCGGCAATGGACTGGGGCGTGGGCGGCACCACGTAGCCTACTTCGCCGTTCGGAATCAGCTCCGCCAGCCCACCTACATCGGTGACCAGCATGGGTCGGCTGAAGTGGTAGGCAATCTGCGATACGCCGCTCTGGGTGGCGTTTTTGTAGGGCTGCACCACCATATCCGCGGCGCAGAAATAGTCGGCTACCTTTTCGTTGGGTATAAAGTCGGTGGCGCGGATGAGGCGGCTTTCCAAGTGGTGCCGGCGGATGATTTCCTCGTAGGGCGCGGCATCTTCGTAGTACTCGCCGGCTATGATGAGCTTGATAGGTAGCCGAGCCAAGCGTGCATCGGCAAAGGCCTCCAGCAGGATATCCAGCCCCTTATAGGCACGGATAAACCCGAAGAACAGCAGGTAGCCGAACTGCGGATCAAGGCCCAGAGCGGACAGGGCAGTGGCTTTTGGCTTGATGGGGCCGAAGTTGTCGTAGAGCGGGTGCGGGCGGTAGAGGGCCGGCTGCTTGAAGTGCAGGCGGCGCAGGTCGGCCAGCACGGCGCGGCTCATCGTCACGAAGCCGTGACAGGCCGAGAGGAAATACCGCGTGAGCGGCCGGTCGCCGGGGCGCTTCTCGTGGGGAATGACGTTGTCGGTAATAGCCACCACGCGGGTGTGGCCATTGCGGCGGATGCGGCGGGCAATAAACCCCAGCGCCGGCCCCATAAACGGCAGCCAGAACCGAAATATCACCAGATCGGGTTTCTGCCGGCGCAGCTTCTCCCCTACTTTCCACCAGCTGAGTGGGTTCACGGAGTTGATGCTTACGTCGATGGAGAGGTCGGCGGGGCCGGGCTCGGTGCTGAACTGCGTTTGGCCCGGGAACAGGAAGTTGGGGTACTGCAGCGAAAACGTCACCAGCCGCACGTCGTCGCCGGCTTCGCGGAAAGCGCGGGCCAGCCGCTCGTTGTACGTGGCCAGCCCGCCCCGCAGCGGGTACGCCGGCCCGATGATGACGACGTTCATATCCTCCTATTAGTTTACACTCGCCCGTCATTCTGAGCGTAGTCGAGGAATCTCGCGTGCTGATGTTGTAATGGTAAATACTACACTAGCGAGATTCCTCGGCTTCGCTCGGAATGACGTTCTGGCTTTTCTTTTCTAATTCAGATTCAGCTTTTCCCGAATCAGGTATTGGTTTTTGCGGGAGCCGCTAAGGGAAACCATTTCAGCCAGAAAGCCCGCCACAAATACCTGCACGCCCACTATCACGGCCACCAGCGCCAGGAAAAACAGCGGCTGGTCCGTCACGCTGCGGGCTTTCAGGTTGTGCAGGGCCAGGTACCATTTTTCCCCGACCAGCCAGATTGTGATAAGCATGCCCACCAGAAAGGAAAGCGTGCCCACCGTGCCGAAAAAGTGCATGGGGCGCTTGCGGAAGCGGCTTACGAAGGTGATGCTGAGCAAATCCAGAAAGCCGAAAACGAAGCGCTCCAGCCCGAACTTGGTAGTGCCGTACTTGCGCTCCTGGTGCTGCACTACTTTCTCGCCAATCTTGCGGAAGCCGGCCCACTTGGCAATGACGGGAATGTAGCGGTGCATCTCGCCGTACACTTCCACGGCCTTCACCACGCGGTGGTCGTAGGCTTTGAGGCCGCAGTTGAAATCGTGCAGCTGAATCCCCGACAGCCAGCGCGTGACGCCGTTGAAGAGCTTAGTGGGAATAGTTTTGCTGAGGGGGTCGAAGCGCTTTTTCTTCCAGCCGCTCACCAGGTCGTAACCGTCCTGGGTGATCATGCGGTAGAGTTCGGGCAGCTCTTCGGGGGAGTCCTGCAGATCGGCATCCATGGTGCACACCACACGCCCCTGCGCGGCCCGGAAGCCCGTGTCCAGCGCCGCCGACTTGCCGTAGTTGCGGTTGAAGCGGATGCCGCGTATATGCACGTCCTCCTGAGCGAGGTCTTCAATCACCTCCCAGGAGTCGTCCGTGGAGCCATCATCAATCAGCAGCACCTCGTAGGTGAGGCCGTGCTGGGCAAGAACGCGGTGAATCCAGCGCGTGAGCTCCGGCAACGACTCGGCTTCGTTCAGCAGCGGAACGACGATGGACAACTCAACGGGAAAATGCTGCGGCAAACGCTTACTACTCAAACTGCGGACGGTTATGCTTGGTAATGGCGGAAATGATGAGGGAAAGCAGGAAGGCAAAGAAAGCAGTGGCCAGAATAGCCCATAGGATGCTCAAGGGGCCAGTCGGCATCATCTTGGCTGTCCATTCCATAGCCGTCTCGATTTGCTCGTCGCTCATGTTGCCATCAGCTTCCATTTTGGCCCGGGTAGTATCCAGCACTTTCTGGCTGTAGCCCGAGTCAATGAAATTGACGTAGATATAGCGAAATACCCCACTCAGGGTTCCAATAATCGCACCCATAACGGCGGCTATTCCAAGTCCTTGGCTATAGCTCATAAAGCCACCATTGTGCTGCTTATAGTACCGGTGGCCCATTACAATACCGCCAATCAGAATAGCAAACGTTACAAAGCCCAGTACGGGCTGCTGCTCCAGGCCAGTGGCCATGAGCACAAACGAATAGATAACTGTGACAATACCCGTAATCAGACCATAGCGAATACCGGCATTGCTAGGCGTGACGAGCGTAGTTGTGTTTTCCATGAGGTTGTGAAGGTTGTGAGGGTCAGGAATGGATTGTGCGAGCCTAAAGGAACAAAATCCTGTCTTATTTCCGCAGAAATATTCCCCCCGGTATACCGACTATCGTTCCCAGCAACAGCTTTTTCAGAAACTCATCCTGCCCGAAGCCTTCCGGCGTGTGCGCCAGATTGCGCAAGGTGGCTTCGTACTGTTTCAGGCCGTTGGCTTCTTTCGCGTACAGCGGCTTGGCGGCGGCCAGCATTTTATGCGCTTCAGCCAGGTGCTGCTCGATCAGGCCCGGGCCCGCTGCCTGCGCAAACAGATACAAAGCCGTAGCAGCTACGGCAGCCGCCAGCAGCGTGGTCAGTAGGCCTACGCCCACCGCCCGCGCCAGCCCCGGTCCCTGCGCGTACTGCCGCCGCAGCCACACCTGGCTGAGGATGGCCGCAATGGGCGGGAAAAAGTCGGACAGGGTGCGCTTGGGGCCGTAGGGGTTGTTGCCGGTTTTGTACAGAAACAGCACCCACAGAAAGCACAAGGCCCCGGTAAGGACGCCGCACAGCGCGGCTGTGCGTACCATTGGGCGGGAAGAAACAGCAGTGGTAGACTCCAAAATAAACGCCAACGTGAAAGGGCGCAAGATACGAGGACTTCCGCAACCTAAACGGCCAGGGGCTGGCCGGCTGCTGGCTGCCGCCGCGTCCCAAAGCGCAGTAACAGCACTTCAGCCAGCAGAAACACCAGCGCACCTACCACGCAGTATTGCCATAGAGGAGTACCTACCCGTTCAGCCCGGTAACGAGCCGCCACCGACGTTCCGGCACTGGCATCGTACACCTGAATGTTTGGTTTGCCGGCCCACATCTGGCGCAGCTCATCCGCCGAGTAGTGCGCCAGCTCCGACTCGCGCTTATCAAAGTTGAAAGCCAGCGTAGCCAGCTTGCGGCCATTGCGTTCCAGCGTGTAGAAACCTGGTTCCCGCATGCCTGGTGGAATATCCAGCTGCAGGGTTCCCGCCACCGTGCGCTGGGCAGGAATAAGCGTCAGGCTGTCCTTCACCAACTTGGCGACCTGCTCAGCTGCGTTGCTCGCCGGAGGCGCGGGCACCACTATGCTGCCTTGGTTGAGCCGGTAGGCTGGCTGTTCGGTGCTACGGTAGCTCTGCATAGCCAAGCGGTACATCACTGGCACGAACAGCGCATGCGCGGTAAAATCGGAGTACTCCCCGCTGAATGGGGCCGCAAACACATACACCATTCCCCGCCCACTCTGGAAACCCGACAAATAACCTTCCCCCTCGCGCAGCTTCAGAATGTCGGTTCCTGACCGGGCCCACCGCAACACCGGTGCTACACTGGGCAGCGTTACCTGCCGCTGCTGAGGCCCGAATACGTCGCGGAAAAACGGATTTTGCCGACTAGGCATGGCTACTTCCCTGCGTTGCGGCTTTTGCGCCGATGAGGTCGGCTCCCATTGCACGGGCCCCACGCCCAGTTCCCGAAATAGCTCCGTGTAGGATGCCTGCGCTCCCGGGTTAGCCGGGGGCACTATCACTACCGAGCCACCCCGCTGTACCACTTGTTTCAGCTGTTCCCGCACCTGCACTTCAATGCGTGGCAGCTCCTGCACCAAAGCCAACTGCGCTGTAGACAAGCTACCTCCACCAGCGCCCCGGCTGTGCGTGTACGCAAACAAAGATTCATTGCTGTACAGGCGTTGAGTGGCTGGCAATTCTCCGCTGGTAATATCCGTAATCAGAATCCGGGGGAAGGCGTCAAAGTGAAGTAGAAGGTATTGTCGAACGTAACCGGATAGTCCTCCACCTCCACCCGGCATTCCTGCGTAGCGTTGCCAGTAAGCTGAACGCGCGCCGCCAGCGTAGCCTGCCCATTGGCCGGCACCGTCACCCGAAACGCCCCCGCCTGCCGGTCGCCGACAAACAATTTTACTTGGCTGTTCTCCGCTGTAGTCTTGCCGCCATTGCGCACGCGTATCTGCAGAGTAACATCGGTTCCGCTCCGCACAAAAGCATCATTCAACAGGACGCTGTCCACGTACACATTGTGCGTGGCAACACCCGCTACCGGCACCAGAAATACCTGCGTGGTGCTATCCAACTTTTGCAGCTGACTGCGGGGAAAGCCGCTTTTCTGAAAGTCAGAAAACAAAAACAGCTGCTGGTTTCTGCCTGCACTGTTTGTCTTCGCCAAAGCGGCCGCCATAGAGCTAGCTTCTCCGCTAATCTGCAACTGATCTACCGCACTGCGGAACGCCGCCCCGGCTACCGAGTAAGATGAGTTGTTTAGTAGTTTAAAGCGACTTGAAGCGGGATAAGCTGCCGGCAGCTCCCGCGCCTGCTCGACGGCTAGCTCAAAGGCAGACTGCTCAGCCTCTACCCCGGCTTGCATACTGGGCGTGACATCCACAGCTACCTGCACCGCATTCCTTGGCAGCGCAGCCGACAAGGGAGCCGGAATAAACGGCTGAGCAAATAATAATACCAAGCTGATAATAAGCCCAATGCGGCTCAGCAATACCAACAGATGCTTGACCTTGCGTTGCCGGGCTGTCACTAGCTTCACTTCCCGCAGAAACTCCACGTTAGTGAAGGCTACGCGCTTGGGCTGCCGAAGCTCAAATAAGTGAAGGGCAATGGGAATGGCAAGTGCCAACAATCCCCAAAGAAAACCTGGATACGCGAATGTCATACGCTGCTAAAGTACTACGAACAACAGACACTGATAATAAGCCGCAAGCTGTACCGCTTTGAAATAATGAAGACTACACT